>CAWFMW010000015.1:0-95328 GCA_963816815.1 uncultured Alphaproteobacteria bacterium | reverse complement strand
CAAGGCGAGCCTGCCGCCGACGTCGATCTCGGCCGCCTCGCAGGCGAGGTGAGGTTCGATGGCGGCGATACGCCCGCCGGCGATGCCGATATCGACCGGGGTGGCCGAGGATCGGGTCCTCGCGTTGCGGAAGATCAGGTCGAAGGCGGTTTTGGTGTTCATCGCGGGGCGGGTTCGAGGAGCGCCCAACCTAGCGGAACGGCGTTTCCGGGGCAGCTCCAGATTGTGTGCAGTTTTGAGGCCATATTGTTCAAAATATGTGCATGCAGTTTGATGGGCTGATTGTAGAGTTCGGTCATCAGGAGAGATCGCCATGTCCGTTGCTGTCAAAGCCGAGCCCGAGAACGCTGGTAAGGGAATGTCCGATGCCGAGGTGGTCGAGGCCTATCTCACGGCCTCCATGATCCCGGACCCCGCCGCCGCCGCCGCCTACATGAAGCCTGGCACGATCATCACCTTCACCGGCGGACGCGAATTCGATCATCCACGCGGGCCGACCGGCTTCAACGCGCGGCGCTATCGCTGGGTCAAGAAGCAGATGGACCGGTTCGACGTCTGCCCGGGCGCGGACGAAACCGTGGTCTACAGCATCGGCACGCTCTACGGCGAATGGATCGACGGCACGCCGTTCGAAGGCAACCGCTATGTCGACCGTTTTGTGGTGAGGGGCGGCCAGATCGTGAAGATGGACGTCTGGAACGACAGCGCCGAACGTATTCTGGTGCAGCGGGGGATTGAGGCGTGAGGTTCTTACCTCGCCCCGCTTGCGGGGAGAGGTCGGATTGCACGAAGTGCAATCCGGGTGAGGGGGTACAGGTCTATCGATTGGGTGCGGCTCGCTGATAGAGCCCCTCACCCCAACCCTCTAAGAGCGAGCTTCGCTCGTCTCGACCCCGCAAGCGCGGGGCGAGGGAGAAAGCGCTACCTCGCCCTGACCACCTTCGGCAGTTTCACCACCCGCCCGCCGTCGCCTTCCTCGGCATAGGGCGCCAGAATATCCAGCAAATCGCGGCCACGCTGCGGGGCGGGGGCGACCAGCGCACGGTTGGCGACCGAATCCAGATGGCTGTGCATCAGGCCCATCACCTTGGCTTCGTCGCCCTTGACGAGTGCCGCGATGATCGCGCGATGTTCGTTGATCGCGCATTCCGACGAATGCGGGCGGCTGTATAGCGACAACGTCAGGCAGCAGCGATAGGCGACCTCGCTGACATAACGCACCAGGATCGGGCTGTTCGTCATCTGGGCGAGCAGGATGTGGAATTCCGTCGCCAGCCGGATCGACACCGCGTCCGAGCCGTCACGGGCGCGGTCCTCGGCGTCGACATGGGCGGTGAGCTCGGCAATCTGGCTTTTGGTCAGCTTGCCGGCGAGCTGACGCACCACCAGCCGTTCGAGCTCGATCCGGATATCAAAGGCATCGCGGGCTTCCTGCCAGCTCGGCGTCGCCACGACGGCGATCCGGTTGCGGCGAAGCTCGACGAGGCCTTCCGCGGCGAGTTGTCCCAGCGCGTGCCGCGCAATGGTGCGACTGACCCCGAAGCGTTCGCCAAGCGAATCCTCCGGCAGCTTCGCGCCGGGCTCCAGCGCCTGCTCGATGATGGCTCGGCGAAGCGCGCGGCAGATCACGCCGACCTTGTCGGATGATTCAGCGGTTTTGCTGGCGGCGCGAGGCGCCATCGGCAAATCCTTGGAAATTAGCTTCGAATGGCGCTCTCATATCACGATTGCGCACCGATTGAGCGCCTCAATTGCATGCAGTTTGAGGGCCGGATTGCACAAAAGGAATCCGGCGATTTTGTCAGCCATTCGCAATATGCTTGATTTTCAACGCGGGTTTGGCTGGCATTCGGCTTGCATGCACTTGCAGCCATGATGCGCATGCAGCCCCATTCCGAGTTCTCCGGCGTGCCGGTTCCGGCTTCCGCCGCACCCATCGCCATCGAACTGTCAGAGGCCTCGGTCACTTTCGGCCGCGGCGACCGCGCGGTGCCGGCGCTTGCCACGACGACGCTGCGCATCGCCGACGGCGAGTTCGTCGCGCTGGTTGGACCTTCCGGCTGCGGCAAGTCCACCATCCTGCGGCTGGTCAGCGGGCTGGTGCAGCCATCCACCGGTGTCGTCATCGTCGGCGGCCGGGAAGTTGCGGCGCGCGCGCTGCGCGTGGGCATGGCGTTCCAGAATCCGACCATGCTGCCCTGGATGACGATCGAGCGGAACATCATGCTGCCGCTCAAGATCGTCGAGCCGTTCCGCTCGCAATTCCGCAAGCTGCGCAAGACCGAATTCCGCGACAAGGCCAACGTGCTGCTGGAGCAGGTCGGCCTCAAGGGCTTTGGCAACCGCTATCCCTGGCAACTGTCCGGCGGCATGCTTCAGCGCGCCAATCTGTGCCGCGCGCTGATCCACGAGCCGCGCATGCTGCTGCTCGACGAGCCCTTTGGCGCGCTCGACCAGTTCACGCGGGAAGAACTGTGGTCGATCCTGCAGGACCTCTGGATCGCCCACCAGCCGACCGTGCTGCTGGTAACGCATGACCTGCGTGAGGCGGCGTTCCTCGGCAGCCGCATCTGCGTGATGAGCGCGCGCCCCGGCCGCATCCTCGACGACAGCCATGTCACCTTCGCCCGCCCGCGTACGGTCGCGATGACGTTCGAGCCGGATTTCGTCGCGCTGAACCAGAAGCTGCGCGCGTTCATCGTCGATGCGCGCACGGCATCGGCACAGGGAGCAGCCTGACATGCCCGATCTCGATTATCGCCAGAAGGCCTGGTCGGCAGGATTGATCGTCCTGTTCTTCGTGGCCTGGGAACTGTTCTGCCTGATGACGGGCATGTCGGACCTGGTGCTGCCGCGCCCGTCACAAGTGTTCGTGACGCTGTTCGAGAAATTCCCGATCCTGTGGCCGCACATCCTGCAGACGCTGGCGACGACCATGATCGGCTTCGTGCTCGGCGTCGGCCTCGGCGTCGTGCTCGGCGCGGTCATCGGCGTTTCCAAGACGGCTTACGACACCGCCTATCCGTTGCTGGTCGGCTTCTCCTCGATCCCGAAGGTGGCGGTGGTGCCGATCTTCGTGCTGTGGTTCGGCTCCGGCTCGGTGCCGGCGGTGCTGACCGCGCTGTCGATCTGCTTCTTTCCGATAGTGGTCAACATCGCGACGGGCCTGGCTACCACCGAACCCGAACTCGAAGACGTGCTGAAGGCGCTCGGCGCCAGCAAGCTCGACATTCTCTGGAACGTCGGGCTGCCGCGGACCATGCCGTTCTTCTTTGCCTCGCTGAAGGTCGCGGTCTCCTACGCCTTCGTCGGCGCGGTGCTGTCGGAGACCGTCGCCTCGAACCGCGGCATCGGCAATGTGATGATGACCGCATCCTCCAATTTCAACGTGCCGCTGGTATTCGCCGGTCTGTTCGTGCTCGCCGGACTCGGTGTCGCGCTCTACGTCATCTTCTCGGTGATCGAGGGCCGCGTCACCGGCTGGGCCACCCGCAAGAACGACCTGCTCGCGACGTGAAGCAAGTTTCCGCCAACCGCCATCCAACCCTTATCAAGGAGACCACGATGTTAGCCAGAGTAAGCGCCGCGCTGTTGGGAGTTGCCTTGTTCGCCGGCACCGCGTGTGCCCAGGAGACCACGATCAAGTTCACGCTGGGCTGGAAGACGCAAGGCTCCGACGCCGCATTCTTCTATGCCAAGGACAACGGTTACTTCAAAGAGGAAGGCCTCAACGTCGTGATCGACCAGGGCGAGGGCTCCGGCGCCACCGTGACGCGCATCATGTCGGGCGCTTATGACGCCGGCTTCGGCGACGTCAATGCCATCATCCAGAACGCCTCGACCAAGCCGCAGGATGCCCCTGTCATGGTCTACATGATCTGGAACCAGCCGCCATTCGCGATCGTCACCAAGAAGACGAGCGGCATCAACACCATCAAGGATTTCGAGGGCCACACGCTCGGCGGCGCGCAGGGAACGCCGACCACGCGGTTGCTGCCGGTGTTCGTCAGCAAGAACAAGCTGGAGGGCGAGAAGATCAAGATTTCCAACATGGCGCCTAACCTGCAGGAGCCGATGCTGATCAAGGGCGACATCGACGCAGCGCTGGTGTTCAACATCACGAGCTACTTCAACCTGGTGCTGAACCGCCAGGATCCCGACAAGGACTACAAATGGTTCTCGTTCGGTGATTACGGCATGGATCTCTATTCCAACGGCGTGATGGTCTCGAAGAAGCTGCTGGCGTCCAACCCGAAGGCCGTCGCCGGCCTCGTCCGCGCCGTCAACAAGGGCATGATCGCGATTGCCAAGGACCAGAACGCCGGAATGAAAGCCGCTGTCAATTACGACAACCTGATCAATGCCGAGGTCGAAAAGCGCCGCCTGCAATATTCCTTCGACAAGCTGATCGTCTCGCCCGAGATGAAGGAAATCGGCGTCGGCGACGTCAAGGACGACCGCATGGCCCGCGCCATCGGCATCATCGTCGAGGGCTACCAGCTTGCGCGGACCCCGACGCCGGCGGAAGTCTTCTCGCGTGAATTCCTGCCGCCGCGCGCGGAGCGGGAACTGGTGTATACGGCGAACTGAGCGGCGGTGTATCAGGTCGTCATTGCCTGCGACAAACGCGAAGCGTTTGCGCAAGGGAGCGAAGCGACGAAGCAATCTAGTCTTTCTTTGTCCGGCGAGATGGATTGCTTCGCTGCGTTCGCAATGACGGGGAGCGTGCGTCATGACATTTGAAGTCTCTGCACACAGCCTGTTCTCTGGCCCGGATCGCGGCCTGCTCGAAAACGTCGTGCTGCGGCACGACAACGGTGTGATCACCGAAATCTCCGAGGGAGCGCCACCCGCATCCGGCCCGCGCTCCCTCGTACTTCCCGCCTTCGTCAACGCCCACGACCATGCGCGCCCGACCGCGTCCTCGTTCGGCGCGCTCGGCATGCCGCTGGAAAGCTGGATCCTCCGCTCCGCGCTCGGCACGCCGGTCGATCCCTATTTGACCGCAGCTTCCGCGCTGGCACGTTCGGCGCGTGCGGGCTGCGCGGCGATGATGATCCATTACACCCGCCCGAGCGGCACCATGCCGCTGGTGGAGGAGGCCGGCGCCATCGCGCGCGCGGCGTCCGACGTCGGCATCCGCATCGCCTTTGCGTTGGCCGTCCGCGATCAGAACCCGGTCGTGTATGGCGATGACGAACCGGTTCTCTCCAATCTCTCCAAAGACGATCGCAGTACGATCGAGCAGATGTTCGTTCGCGCGCCGATGTCGCCGAAAGCCTATATCGAGTTGACGGACGCGATCGCTGCGGCCATCGCGGGGCCGAAGGTCGACGTGCAGCTTGGTCCGGCCGGCGTGCAATGGTGCTCGAAACCGCTGCTGGAGGCGGTAGCCGAGAACTCCGCGCAGACCGGACGCCGCATCCACATGCATCTGCTGGAGACGATCTATCAGCGCGCCTGGGCGGATCAGCATTTTCCCGAAGGTATCGTCCGCTATCTCCATGACATCGGCTTCCTCTCGGAGCGGTTGACGTTGGCGCATTGCATCCACGCCCGCCCCGACGAGATCGAGATGATCGCCGCCTCCGGCGCGCGCATCGTCACCAATTTCTCCTCCAATATGCATCTGCGCTCCGGCCTCGCGCCGATCGCCGCCGCGCACAAATGCGGTTGCGCCATCGCGGTCGGCGTCGATGGGCTGGCGCTCGACGAGGACGACGACGTGCTGCGCGAGATGCGGCTGGTGCAGATGATGCACGGCGGTCTCGGTTTCCAGCGCACCTGGACCACTTCCGAATTTTTCGGCCTCGCCATCGCCAACGGCCGCAAGGCAACCGGCGCGCCGGGAACGGGTGCGCTGGTATCTGGCGCACCAGCCGATTTCGTCACCATCGATCTCGATCGGCTCGACCGCGACCAGATCATGCCGGTCGATGCGATCGACCTTCTATTCGCGCGCGGCAATGCGTCGCTGCTGCGCGATGTGGTTGTCGATGGACGAACCATCGTCAGCGACGGCCGCTGTACCGGCGTCGATCTTCCGGCCATCGAGCAGGAGTTGCGCGGGATCTATCGCGCCAACGCCAAGGCGCTAGCAGGCCTTCAACGCGCCTGGTCGCCGTTGTCAGCGTCGCTGCAGGGCTGGTTTGAGGCGCATCTCGATTGCCGCTAGGCCGTCGCGCGTTTAGGTTGTCGAATCCCATTCGTGTAAGCGGGCTGCATCAGAAAAACGCTGGTAGCGCGCGTTCTTAACGTATTCCGTAAAGCGGAACAAAATTCCACTTGCATCGGAATCCCATCAAGGTTTCATGTCCGGCAACAAGAAACGGACCGGCGCCGCTTGCGCCGGCAACGGGGCATGAGGAAGCGTGATGGGCGCGTTGTCGCATCTGCGGATTGTCGAGATCGGGAGCAGCGCCGCGACGAGCTATTGCGCGCGCCTGTTCGCGGATTTCGGCGCGACCGTTCAGAAAATCGAACCGCTGCAAGGCGACCCGCTTCGCCGCACCGCGCCATTGACGCCGGGAGGACACAGCGCATGGTTCGCCTTTCTCAACTTCAACAAGTCGAGCCTCGCGCTTGACCCTGACGATCCGAACGCAACGCCTCGCATCGCGGAATTGATCGGCGGCTGCGACATCCTGCTCGATGGCCGCGAGGTCGATGCGGCGGATTGCCCGGCGTTCGATCTCGCGGCGATCAAGCAGAAAAATCCGGGCCTCATTCATCTCGAAGCGAGCTGGTTCGGCGGCGAGGGGCCCTATGCAAAATTCGCGGCGACCGACTCGACCATTCGCGCGTTGACGGGCCTCATAAAACTCGTCGGGCCGGTCGAGGGACCGCCGATGCATGCGCCGGACTTCCAGACCGGCATCCTCGCCGGCCTCTGGGGTTTCATCGCCGCCGCCTCGTCGGTGCTGGGCCGCATGCAGGACGGGCGCGGCGCGCTTTAGTCGGCTGAGTATCTTCGAGTCTTCGATCGCGGTGACCGAATACATCATGTTCGAGTCGTTTACGCGCGGCGACATCATGCGGCGGATCGGCGTCAACCGTTTCTGGCCGACCTTTCCGGTCGGCATCTACGAGACCAAACAAGGGCTGGCTCGGCGTCACCACGGTCACGCCCGCGCAATGGCGCGCCTTCTGCGAGATGCTGGGGCTGACCGCAGCTGCGCGACGATCCGACCCTGTTCATGGGCGTCGACCGCCTGCAGCATGTGGAGGAGATCGAGCGCCAGTTCATTCCGAAGCTGAAGCAGCGCACGGCGCAGGAATGGTTTGCGGAGGGCTTGCGGCGAAAAATCCCGATCGTGCCGGTGCCTGAGATTGCCGACCTGATCGCGGATGAGGAGAAAAAGGCCCGGGGCGCGATCGTTCCGATCATGATCGGCGACGAGACCGGCTTTACCGCCGGTTCGATGCAGCGCCTGACCGGAACGCCGCCGCGCCGGGGCGGTGCGGTGCCTGATATCGGCGAGCAGATGCTCGGCAGTGCGCATGCCGGCAAGCGCGCCGCGCGCGTGCCGGCGCCGGACGGGCGCGACAGGCTCCCGCTCGAAGGCATTCGCGTGGTCGATTTCTCGATGGGCTGGGCCGGGCCGATCTGCACGCGGACGCTCGCCGATCTCGGCGCCGACGTGATCAAGATCGAGGCGACGCAGTATCCGGACTGGTGGCGCGGCGTCGATCGCCGCCCGGCCTATGTTCTCGAACAGATGTACGAGAAGTCGGTGCGCTACTGCATCATGAACCGCAACAAGCGCGGCATCACGCTCGACCTGACGCGGCCGCAGGGGCTCGATCTCGCCAAGCGGCTGCTGGCCGACGCCGACCTCGTGGTCGACAATTATTCCGTCGAGGTGCTGCCGAAGCTCGGGCTCGGCTACGACGTCCTGAGCAAGCTCAATCCAAAGCTCGTGATGATGTCGATGTCGGCGTTCGGCGCCGGCAGCGTCAATCGCGATTGCCGTGCCTATGGCTCGACGCTGGAACAAGGCTCCGGCCTGCCGAGCGTGGTGGGCGACGCGTCCGGCCCGCCGGTCATGAGCCACACCGCGTTTGGCGATGCCGTCGGCGGCCTCAACGGCTGCGCCGCGGTGCTCACCGCCTTGATCCACGCGCGGTTGACCGGCAAGGGCCAGTTCATCGATCTCGCGCAGATCGAATGCATGATGCCGTTCGCGGCGCCCTGGATCATCGCGCATTCGATCGACGGCAAGGCGCCGGTGAAATACGGCAACCGCCATCCGGATTTCGTGCCGCATGGCTGCTTTCCTTGCGCGGGCGCCGACAACTGGATCGTCGTCGCGGTTTCCTCCGATGCGATGTGGCCGAAACTCGCCACGCTGCTCGGCCGCGCCGACTGGGCTTCCGATCCGAAGCTTGAGATCGCGGCCGGGCGGCGCGCGATCGAAAGCGAGATCGAAGCCGCGGTTGCGGCCTGGACCGCGGCGCGCGATCCCGAAGCGGCGATGACCGCATTGCAGGCGGCGGGCGTCGCCTCCGGCGTGGCGCGGCTGCCGATCGAGCTGTTGAACGATCCGCAACTGCAGGCGCGCGGTTTCATCCAGCAGGTCGATCGCGCCTTCATCGGCCCGCATCCGCAACCCTCGATGCCGTTCCGCGAGACCGACAGGCCGTTTCCGATCCGAAGCGCGCCGCCGACGCTTGGCGAGCATAACAGCGAAATCCTCGGCGGCATGCTCGGGCTTTCCGATGCCGAGATCGACCAGCTCACGCGCGATGGCATCATCGGCACCGAGATGCTGATGGAAGAACAGCTTGTGAAAGAAAAGAAGCGGGCGGCGGGCTGATGGCAGGGACACAGCCGGCACAGCATCGTGGCAAGGCGGACGCATCCGGCGCGCCGCAGCCGCTGATGTCGGTGCGCGGCCTCGGCATCCGCTTCAAGACCTCGCAAGGCGTCTGGCAGGCGACGCGCAAGATCGATTTCGACATCGCGCCCGGCGAGCGCGTCGGCATCGTCGGCGAAAGCGGCTGCGGCAAGACCATCACCGGCCTTTCGATCCTGCGGCTGTTGCCGAACAATTTTGCCGGCCTCGACGGCTCGATCATGTTCGACGGCGTCGATCTCGCCAGATGCTCGGCCCGCGCCATGCGCGCGATCCGGGGCCGCCGCATTGCCATGATCTTCCAGGAGCCGATGAGCGCGCTCGACCCGGTGTTCACCGTCGGCCATCAGATCTCCGAGACGCTGCGCGTCCATACCGGCGTCGGCAAGGAGGAGGCGAGGGAACGTACCCTCGACATGCTGCGGCGCGTCGGCATCGCCTCGCCGGAGCGGCGCATCGACGATTATCCGCACCAGCTCTCCGGCGGCATGCGCCAGCGCGTGATGATCGCGGCCAGCCTGATCTGCGGGCCGCAACTGCTGATCGCGGACGAGCCGACCACCGCGCTCGACGTCACCGTGCAGGCGCAGATTCTGGAACTGCTGCGCGACCTCAGCGAGACCTCGAACACGGCGTTGATGCTGATCACGCACGACCTCGGCGTCGTCGCCGAGACCTGCACGCGCATGATCACGATGTATGCCGGCGAGGTGATCGAGGATGCCGCGGTCGACGACGCGCTGGTGCGGCCGTTGCATCCCTATACGTCGGGCCTGTTGCGCTCGCTGCCGCATTTGAGCCCGCGCCACGGCAAGCTGCCCTCGATTCCGGGCCGGGTGCCGTCGATCATGGACATGCCCAATGGCTGCCGCTTCAAGGCGCGGTGTCCCGCACGCCATCGACGGCTGCGAGAAGGAGCAGGACCTGCGCGATGCGGGCTCCGGCCGCAAGGTACGGTGCTGGCGGTTCAACGAGCTGGATCTGCCCGGCGCGCTGCAGCACGCATCGGACGCGCCGATCGCGGCCATGGTCGGTCATCCATGAGCGCGCCGGTCGCCGATATGGATGCCATCGTCTCGGTGCGCGATCTCCAGGTCCAGTTCCAGACCACGGACCGCCGCGCCACCGTCAAGGCGGTCGACGGCGTCGATTTCGACGTCCGCCGCGGCGAGACCTTTGGCATCATCGGCGAATCCGGATCGGGCAAGACCACGATCGGCCGCGCGCTGGTGTTCCTGCTGAAGCCAAGCGCGGGCGCCATCCTGCACAACGGTCTCGATCCGCTGGCGCTGCCGCGCCGGCAATTCCAGAGCCACCGCCGCGACTACCAGATCATCTTTCAAGACCCGAACGCCGCGCTGAACCCGCGCATGACGATCCTTTCCTCAGTGCTGGAGCCGCTGGAACTCGCGCGCGAGGGGAACAGGGCCGAGCGCCTGAAGCGCGCGCATGAGGCGATGGACCGCGTCGGCCTGCCGCAGGATCTCGGCGCGCGCTATCCGCACCAGCTTTCCGGCGGCCAGAAGCAGCGCGTGGTGATCGCCCGCGCGCTGACGCTGCGCCCGAAACTGATCGTGTGCGACGAGGTGGTGGCCGCGCTCGACATGTCGATCCGCGGCGACGTGCTCAATCTGTTCGCCGAGCTGCAGCGCGATCTCGGGCTCACTTACGTGTTCATCACCCACGATCTCGCCGTGGTGTCGCACATCAGCGAGCGCATCGCGGTGATGTATCTCGGACGGTTCGTCGAGCTCGGCCCGACGGAGGAAGTCTCGGAACGGCCGCTGCATCCCTATACGCAGGCGCTGCTGTCGGCCGAGCCGCGGCCGTTGCCGTCGTCGATGCGCGGTGGCCAGCGGATCGTGCTGCAGGGTGAAATTCCGAGCCCGATCGATCCGCCCTCGGGTTGCCGTTTCCGCACCCGCTGCCAGTATGCGCAGCCGCTCTGCGCCGAGAAGACGCCGGACTGGCGCGAGCTGGCAAGGGATCACTGGGTCGCCTGCCATTTTGCGGACCGCCCGAACTTTTCGCCCAACTGAACAAAAATCGCCCGACGGAGGATAGGCCATGACATCAACCACCCGACGCGAGGCAATGGCGCTGATATCAGCCGCGCTGGCCGGCACCGCTCTGGGCGGTAGCGCGTTCGCGCAAGGCACGCCGAAGCGTGGCGGAATTTTGCGCATTTCGGCGCCGGCCAACCCGTCGAGCCTCGATCCCGCCACCGGCGGCGCGGGCTCGGATCATGCCTTCCTGTTCACGATGTACGACACGCTGACCGAATGGGACTTTGAAACGCTGAAACCCAAGCCGGGCCTTGCCGAAAGCTGGAGCTTTACCGATCCCACCACGCTGGTGCTCAACATCCGCTCCGGCGTCACCTTCCACGACGGCACGCCGCTCGACGCCGAGGCGGTTAAGTTCAATCTGGAACGCAACAAGTCCGACCCGAAATCCAACATCAAGGCCGATCTCGCCTCGATGGCATCCGCCGAAGTCACCGGCCCGATGCAGGTCACGCTGAAGCTGAACACACCGGACGCTGCGCTGCCCGGCATTCTTTCCGACCGTGCCGGCATGATGGTGTCGCCGACCGCGCTCAAGGCTTCCAGCGCCGGCAATGTCACGCGCACGCCGGTCGGGGCGGGCGCCTATGCCTTCGTGAGCTGGGCCGACGGCGAGAAGATCGTGATCAAGCGCAATGAGAAATACTGGAAGCCGAACCGGCCGTATCCGGACGGGATCGAATTTTCCATCATTCCGGAACTGACGACCGGCTCGCGCTCGGTCACCGCGGGCCAGAAC
This sequence comes from uncultured Alphaproteobacteria bacterium, assembly GCA_963816815.1. Classification (GTDB taxonomy): domain Bacteria; phylum Pseudomonadota; class Alphaproteobacteria; order Rhizobiales; family Xanthobacteraceae; genus Bradyrhizobium. The sequence continues at coordinate 83,668 of CAWFMW010000015.1, read as the reverse complement.
GACCTGATGTACCAGCTGCCGCCGCGCCAGAAGGCGATCATGGATCGCGTCCCCAGCGTCAAGATCGCCAACGGGCCGACGCTCTATGTGTTCCAGATTTTCCTGAACTGGGCGAAACCGCCATTCGACAATATCAAGGTTCGCCAGGCCTTCAATTTTGCGATCGACCGCGAGACCTTCGTCAAGGCCGCGCTGGCCGGCCTCGCCGAACCCGCCTACATGGACTTGCCGAAGGCGCACTGGGCCTACGACAAGTCCGTCGCCGGGCTCTATCCGCATAACCCCGACAAGGCCAAGCAACTGCTTGCCGAAGCCGGCTTCAAGGACGGCCTTTCGATCGATCTGCTTGGCTATCCCGATCAGGATTCGGTGCAGCGCCAGGAGATCCTGATCGAACAGTTCCGCAAGGCCGGCATGAACGTCAAATTCTCCAACGCGCCGATCGCGGAGGCTTCCGCCGCCTTCTTCGGCGCCGAGAAGCGCGGCTCCGGCCTGCTCGCGGCCTGGACCGGACGGCCCGATCCGAGCCTGACCTATTCGCTGATGTTCACCAAGGACGCCTACTATAATGGCGGCCGGGCGCCGGTGCCGCCGGAGCTCGAAGCCGCGATCAAGGAGTCGCGGGCATCGGAAGACATCGAAATGCGCCGCAAGGCCTTTGCCACGGTGCAGCGGCTGGTGATGGAAAACGCGTTCGTGGCGCCGCTCGCCTTCCAGTTCGAGCTGGTCGCCATGAACAAGAAGGTACAAGGCTACAAGCCGAACCTGCTGGGTAAGCCGAAATACGACGACGTCTGGCTGGAGAGCTGAAGCCGATGGCGCGACGAAGTCCGGCACGGGTGATCGGCGGCCGCCTGTTGCAGGCGCTGCCCGTCATCCTGCTTGCGACCTTCATGGTGTTCGCGCTGCTGAAGCTGGTCCCCGGCGATATCGCGGTGACGCTCGCCGGCGACAACGCCACCGACGCGCGCATCACCGAGATCCGGAAGATCTACGGTCTCGACCGGCCGTTCCTGGTGCAGTACGGCGCGTGGCTCGCCAACGTCGTGCAGGGCGACCTGTCGCAATCGCTGCTCACGGGCGAAAAGGTCGCCACCTCTATCGCCCGCGCCTTTCCCAATACGCTCCTGATCGTGGCGATCGCTTTGGTGCTGGCGCTGGTCACGGGCATCCCCATGGGGGTGATCGCGGCGATCAAGCCCGATGGCTGGGTCGACAAGGTGGTCAGCATGGTCGCCTCGCTCGGCGTTGCCATTCCCGGTTTCTGGCTGGCGATGATTCTGGTCGTCGGAAATCTCGCTGAAGCTGAATTGGCTGCCGGCGACCGGCGCCAAATCCTTCACCGCATCCCCGTTGGAGGCAATTCGACACGCGCTGCTGCCCGGCATCGCCATTGCCGCCTATGGCATGGCGGAAGTGGCGCGGCAGTTGCGTGGGTCGCTGCTGGAAGTGCTGTCGTCGCAATATGTGCGGACGCTGCACGCAAAGGGACTGTCGATGACGCGCATCCTCTGGCAGCACGGCCTGAAGAACGTCAGCGTCAACCTGTTCACCATCATCAGCCTCTTGGTCAACCGCATGCTGGCGGCCACTGTCGTGATCGAGGCGGTGTTCGCCATTCCCGGGATGGGCAGCCTGATCGTGCGCGGCGCGCTGCAGCGTGATTTCCCGATCGTGCAGGGCGTGGTCTTCGCCATGGTGATCGTGGTCATCGCGGTCAATCTGATTGCCGATCTCCTGTGCGCCGCCGTCGATCCGAGGATCGAGCAATGACCGAGCTTTCGCTTGCCACGCCGAAGTCACAAGCAGAACCGGGCCGCTTGCGCCGCCTGTTCCGCTGGCTGGCCGGCGATTTTCGCGCGGCGCTGGCGATTCTGGTCCTGCTGGTGCTGGTGATCGTCGCCATCGGCGCGCCCTGGATCGCGCCCTATGCGCCGACCGCGCAGGACGCCAACAACATGCTGGCCGCGCCCGGGCCCGGCCATCTGCTTGGCACCGACGACCTCGGCCGCGACATTTTCAGCCGGCTGGTCTACGGCGCGCCGGCCACCGTCTATGCCAGCCTGCTCGCGGTCGGCGTCGCCATCCTGATCGGCCTGCCGGTCGGGCTTGCCGCCGGCTTCTTTGGCGGCTGGACCGACGACATCATCAGCCGCGTCATCGACACTTTCCTGTCGTTCCCGGCCATCGTGCTGGCGATCGCGGTCACCGGCGCGCTCGGCATCGGGCTGACCAACGGCATGATCGCGGTCGGCATCGTGATGTTCCCGGCGCTGGCCCGGATCGTCCGCGCCCGGACGCTGATCGTGCGCCAGGAACTCTATGTCGATGCCTCCAGGTGTTTTGGCGCGCCGGCCTGGCACATCCTGTGGAAGCACGTGCTGCCGAACGCGCTGCAGCCTGTCATCGTGCAGGTGACGCTGCTGCTGGCGGCGGCGCTGCTGGCGGAAGCCAGCCTCAGCTTCCTCGGCCTCGGTATCCAGCCACCGAACCCGAGCTGGGGCGCCATGCTGGCCCGCGCCTACCAGTATATGGAGATCGCGCCGGAGCAGATGTACGCGCCGGGGCTTGCCATTTTGGTTGTGTCTTTGGCCTTCAATGCGCTTGGCGAATCCCTGCGCATCGTGCTCGATCCAACCATGAAAGACCGTTAAACAGGTATCCCAATGTCTTTCCACAAGCTGCTGATCGCCAACCGCGGCGAGATCGCCATCCGCATTGCGCGCGCCGCCGGAGATGCCGGCCTCGCCACCGTCGCGATCTATTCCGCCGACGACGCGCAATCGGTGCATGTCCGCGCCGCCGACGCCGCCTGCGAAATCCCCGGGCGCGGCGCGCGGGCCTATCTCGACATCGAGGCCGTGATATCAGCTGCCAAGGCGACGGAATGCGATGCCGTGCATCCCGGATATGGTTTTCTCAGCGAGAACGCGACGCTGGCCCGGCGCTGCATCGAGGAAAGCATCGTCTTTGTCGGGCCGTCGCCGGACGCGCTCGAGCTGTTCGGCGACAAGGCGCAGGCCAAGGCGCTGGCAAAACGATGCGGCGTGCCCATCATCGAGGGCACCAGCGGGCCGACCAGCCTGGAAGAGGCGAGGGTTTTCCTCGAGTCGCAGGGCGAGGGCGGCGCCATCATGATCAAGGCGATCGCCGGCGGCGGCGGCCGCGGCATGCGTATCGTCGATGACGTCAGCAAGCTGGAGGAGGCCTATGCGCGCTGCCAGTCCGAGGCGATGGCCGCCTTCGGCAGCGACGGCGTCTATGTCGAGCGCCTGATCCGCAACGCCCGCCACATCGAGGTGCAGATCATCTGCGACCATTTTGGCGCGATCAGCCATCTCTGGGAGCGCGAATGCACCATCCAGCGCCGCAACCAGAAACTCATCGAGGTCGCGCCGAGCCCGTCGCTGAACGATGCCTTGCGCGGGCGCATCATCGAAGCCGCCAAGGAAATGGCCGCCGCTGCAAACTACGAGAATCTCGGCACCTTCGAATTCCTCGTCGATAACGACGCCAGAACGAGCGAGCACGCGTTCGCCTTCATCGAGGCCAATCCGCGGCTGCAGGTCGAGCATACCGTCACCGAGGAGGTGCTCGGCCTCGATCTCGTGCAGTCGCAGCTCGCGGTCGCGGCCGGCGCCACGCTCGGTTCGCTCGGCCTGGCGCAGGCCTATATCCCGAAGCCGCGCGGCTTTGCGATGCAGCTTCGCGTCAACATGGAGGTGATGGACGAGACCGGCGGGACCAGGCCGACCGGCGGGACGCTCTCGATGTTCGACCTGCCGTCCGGCCCGGGCGTTCGCGTCGATACGTTTGGCTATTCCGGTTACCGGACCAGCGCTGCCTTCGACTCGCTGCTCGCCAAGGTCATCGTGCATTCGGCGGGCGGCGACTGGATCGACGTCGTGCACAAGGCCACGCGCACGCTGCGTGAGTTCCGCATCGGTGGCGTCGCCACCAACATTCCGTTCCTCGCGGCGATTTTGGCGCATCCGGATTTTGTCGAGAACCGTCTCAGCACCGGTTTCGTCGAGGCCCATGTCGCCGATCTCGTCGGCGAAGCCAAGGGGACGGCTGAGACGATTGCTGAAACGATCGCCGAGACGGCGCTGATCGAATCCGGCGACGCCGCCGATGACGACACGCTCGCGCTTGCGGTCGCAGAATCGGCAACCGGGCCGGCCGGCTCGGTCGCGGTGCCGGCGCCGTTGCAGGGCACGATTGTGGCCATCGATGTCGGGGAGGGAGATCTCGTCCGCCCCGGCCAGCAGATCGCCGTGCTCGAATCCATGAAGATGGAGCATCTGGTGACCGCGCCGCACGGCGGCAGGGTGACGAGGGTCGCGGCGGAAGCCGGCGTGACGCTGATGCAGGACGAGGCGATCCTTTATCTGGAACCTGCCGAGATCGACGCCCATGACGTGACCGAGGAGGAGGATTTCGATCTCGATCACATCCGTCCCGATCTCGCCGAACTGATCGAGCGCCACGCCATCACGCTCGACGAAAATCGCCCGGCCTCGGTCGAGCGCCGCCGCAAGACCAACCAGCGCACCGCGCGCGAGAACATCGCCGATCTCGTCGATGACGGCTCCTTTGTCGAATACGGCTCGCTCGCCATCGCAGCGCAGCGCCGACGCCGCAAGGTCGACGATCTGATCCGCAACACGCCGGCCGACGGGCTGATCTCCGGCGTCGCCACCGTGAACGCTGAAAAATTCGGCGCGGATGCCGCCCGCTGCATGGTGATCTCCTACGACTACACCGTGCTGGCCGGCACCCAGGGCCACATGAACCACAAGAAGATCGACCGCATGCTGAGCCTGACCGAGCAATGGCGGCTGCCGCTGGTGTTCTATGCCGAGGGCGGCGGCGGCCGTCCCGGCGACACCGACCGGCTCGGCATGACCGGCCTCGACGGGCCGTCCTTTGTGCAGTTCGCCAAACTCTCAGGGCTGGTGCCGGTCATCGGCATCGTCTCCGGCTATTGCTTTGCCGGCAATGCCGCGATGCTCGGCTGCTGCGACGTCATCATCGCGACGAAAAACGCCTCGATCGGCATGGGCGGTCCCGCGATGATCGAAGGCGGCGGCCTCGGCGTCTATCATCCGGCCGAAGTCGGCCCGGTGTCGTTCCAGTCGCCGAACGGCGTGATCGACATCCTGGTCGAGGACGAGGCGGAAGCGACGGCCGCGGCGCAAAAATATCTGTCGTATTTCCAGGGCGCGGTCGCCGACTGGAAGGCGCCGGACCAGCGGCTGCTGCGGCGGGCGATCCCGGAAAACCGCCTGCGGGTCTACGACATCCGCAACGTCATCGATCTGCTCGCCGACGAAGGCTCGGTGCTGGAAATCCGCCGCGACTTTGGCGTCGGCATGATCACCGCGTTCATCCGCATCGAGGGCAAGCCGTTCGGCCTGATCGCCAACAATCCAAAACATCTCGGCGGCGCGATCGATGCGCCGGCCGGCGACAAGGCCGCGCGCTTCCTGCAGCTTTGCGACGCCTTCGATATACCCGATCGTATCGCTGTGCGATACGCCGGGCTTCATGGTCGGTCCCGAAGCCGAAAAGACCGCGATCGTGCGCCATGTCGCGCGGATGTTCGTGACCGGCGCCAGCCTCACCGTGCCGCTGTTCGGCATCGTCCTGCGCAAGGGCTACGGCCTCGGCGCGCAAGCCATGATCGGCGGCGGCTTCCATGCCTCGTTCTTCACGGTGGCGTGGCCGACCGGCGAGTTCGGCGGCATGGGGCTGGAAGGCTATGTGCGGCTCGGCTTCCGCAAGGAGATGGAAGCGATCGAGGATCCGGGCGAGCGCGAAGCTTACTACAAGGCCAAGGTCGCCGAGCTCTACGCCAACGGCAAGGCGGTCTCGATCGCCTCGGTGCTCGAGATCGACGAAGTGATCGATCCCGCCGATACCAGGCACTGGATCATGTCCGGCCTGCGCTCGGTGCCGAAGCCGGAAGCGCGCACCACGAAGAAGCGGCCGTGTATCGACGCGTGGTGATGTCGTAGCCCGGGCGAGCGACCCCGGGGACCGGTCCCGCATATCGCTGACGCTCATGCGGGCTACAGATCAACCGCAAGTCTCGTAGAGTGGGCAAAGGAGCGAAGCGACGTGCCCACCATCCATCACCGAGCGCGTTGCAAGGTAGTGGGCACGCTGCGCTTTGCCTACCCCACGGACTGCGGACTGATTTGGTTTATGCACAAGCGCAATCTTGTGCAGCGGCGTGCGGCCAACTGGCACGACAGGCAAATCACTTCTGATTTTCAGAAATTGTGTCAAGCCCGCAAATCAAAAATATTCCGCTTTCGTTCTCACGCAAATCAGTCGCATAACCCCGCTTGTCTCACGGCGGATGAGGGGCGTTGGCCATCGTCACGAACGCGCGGTGAGATGCGATGGACGTGGATGGCGCGATAGACGTACGCGCCGGACGCGTACGGCGAAGTCGTGTGGTTCGGGCGCCGCGGTGCTGGCGTTAAGCGTGCGATAAGAAGCGCAGGCGACGGAGGCAAAAGAGCCGTTCTCCGGGGAGAGCACGAAGTAAGCCGTAAAGCCATTGCGCAGGGAAGGCCGGAATGCTCCAGCTGCCCTGTATGCTCGTGTGCAACTTGTTATGCGCAAACCGCACGCGAGACCGCGGGTGCAGCAAGCACCCGGTCTTCCCTGCGCCCTCTGATCGAAGAGGGCAAATGACGATGCAAGCCTCGGGTGTATCTCGCCGCGAGAAGGCGAAACTATATCCACGTCATTGCGAGCGCAGCGAAGCAATCCATCTATCCACTTGCGGCGCTATGGATTGCTTCGCTGCGCTCGCAATGACGTGGAGAGAGTTGTGTCACACTGGCAGAGCCGTAGGGCGGGCAAAGGAGCGAAGCGACGTGCCCACCATCCATCACCGAGCGCGCTGCGAGATGGTGGGCACGCTGCGCTTTGCCCACCCTACAGCCGCGGTAGGCTTGAAGACGTGTTACCCCAGCCTCAACTCCTCATACCCCTTCGCCGCGACCTCGTCGCACCTGGCGCGGTAAGCCGGCGCGCTGCCGCTGTAGCGGGCGACGATGCGGGTCTGCTTGCCCTCGACGTTGGAGTTGATGCCGGTCATCCAGGAATTGACTTCGTTGGCGAGCAACCCTTCGCCAAGCGTCTTGACGTGGTCGGTCCAGGATTTCACGCCCTCTGGCGTCGCCTCCAGCCGCGTCAACCGGTTCCTCGTGGCGAAGGTGATCAGCCCGGTCACCCACTCGACGCTGTATTCGATGCTGCGCGGAATGTTGCCGAGCGCGGTGTGCGGTCCCATCAGCATCAGCATGTTCGGAAATTCATGGACCATGATGCCGAGATAGGTCTCGGGACCCTTGTTCCATTTGTCCTTCAGCCGCGTGCCTCCGGCGCCGCGGAAGTCGATCTTGTCGAAACTGCCGGTGATCGCGTCGAAGCCGGTCGCGTAGATGATGATGTCGAATTCGTATTCCTCTTCGCTGGTCTTGATGCCCTTGGCCGTGATCCGCTCGATCGGCGTTTCCTTGATATCGACCAGTTCGACATTGTCCTGGTTGTAGACCTCGTAATAAAAGGTCTCGAGCGGCAGCCGGCGCGTGCCGAAGCCGTGGTTCCTCGGAATCAGCTTCTCGGCCACGGCCTGGTTCTTCACCCGCTCGCGGATCTTGCGCGCGACGAAATCGGAGATCGTCGCATTCGCCTTGCGATCGGTCAGGATGTCGTTGAAATTGCCGACCCAGATGCCGAAGCCGCGCTCGCCATAGAGCCTTTCATAATTTGCCTCGCGTTCCTCGTCGGACACCTCGAACGCGCCGCGCGGGTCGGGCGTGTGCATGAAGCAGGCGAAGGTCTCGCGGCAGCGCGCGAAAATCTCGGGATAGCCGGCCTTGATCTTGGCCTGCGTCTCGGCGTCGATCTTGCCGTTGTGCAGCGGCGCGGCCCAGTTGGCGGTGCGCTGAAACACCGTGAGATGGCCGACCTGGCCGGCGATGGTCTGGATGGTCTGGATGCCGGTCGCGCCGGTGCCGATCACCGCCACGCGCTTGCCGGCGAAATCCACCGGCTCCTTTGGCCATCGCGCGGTGTGAAACGACGCGCCCTTGAAATCGTCGCGTCCCTCGATACGGGGCAGGGTGGGCGTCGAGAGCGGCCCGATCGCGGTAATCAGGAAACGCGAACTGAAGCGGCTGCCGTCCTCCAGCGTGATGGTCCAGCTTCGTGTACCCTCGTCGTAGACGGCTGTCGTCACCCGGCTGCGAAACTGAATATCGCGGCGCAGATCGAACTTGTCGGCGACATAGTTGCAGTAACGCAACGTCTCCGGCTGGCCGGCAAAATGCTCGGACCACTCCCATTCCTGCAGCAGCTCCTTGGAGAAGGAATAGCCGTAGGAATAGCTTTCGGAATTGAAGCGTGCCCCGGGATAACGGTTCCAGTACCAGGTGCCGCCGACGTCGGTGCCGGCCTCGAACACGCGTACCCGCAGGCCCTGTTCGCGCAGGCGGTGGAGCTGGTACATGCCGGACAGGCCAGCGCCGATGATGATGGCGTCGAAATCCGAAATCGGCGTCGCTCCCATGCCAGTTGTTTGTCCCGAGAATTACCTTCAGGAGGATTGCCGTCAGGCTACCCGCTCTCGCGCCGGGGGACAAACCCCGCATGGACGCGTGGCAGGGTTGCAGGTTTGCCGCCGGCCAATTCCGGCCGGCTTTACTCGCGACCGCATCTGCCCCTATCGTCGGGGCTCAGATCGCCCGAAAAGCGGCGACGGCACGAGGGGAGGCAAGCGATGGCCCAGGCGCTGCAGCGCAGGCTGACGTCGATCGACGTCAGCGATCCCCACCTTTATCAGGACGACACCTGGCGGCCGCTGTTCGAACAATTGCGCCGCGACGATCCCGTGCATTATTGCGAGGCCTCGCCGTTCGGGCCGTATTGGTCGGTGACGCGCTACGACGACATTTTTGCGGTCGAGCTCGATCACGAGAACTATTCGTCGAGTTCGGAGCTCGGCGGTATTCAGGTGACCGACCAGCCGAAAGGGCAGGAGCGCACCAACTTCATCCGCATGGACCCGCCGGGCCACACCGCGCAGCGACGCACCGTCGCGCCGATCGTGGCGCCGTCCAACCTCGCCAATTTCGAGCCGCTGATCCGCAAGCGGACCTGCGACGTGCTCGACGCGTTGCCGCGCAACGAGACCTTCGACTGGGCCGAGCGGGTCTCGACCGATCTCACCAACATGATGCTGGCGACGCTGTTCGATTTCCCCTGGGAAGATCGGATGAAGCTGAGCTGGTGGTCGGATGTGGCGATCGCCAATGTCGATTCGCCCGATGCCGTGGTGCATTCGGAGGATGAGCGTTACGAAGAGATGGTGAAGATGGGCGAATATTTCCGCAAATTGTGGAATGCGCGCGCCGATGCCCCGCCGACCTTCGACCTGGTCTCGATGCTGGCGCATTCGCCGGCCACGCGAAACCTGCAGACCCGCGAGTTCATCGGCACGATCGGGCTATTGATCGTCGGCGGCAACGACACCACGCGCAATTCCATGAGCGGCGGACTGATGGCGCTGGTGGAAAATCCCGAGCAGTTCGAACTGGTGCGGGCGCGGCGCGAACTGATCCCGAACCTCGTTTCCGAAACCATCCGCTACCAGACGCCGGTGCTGCACATGCGCCGCACCGCGCGCAACGATGTCGAACTCGCCGGCCGCAGGATCGCCAAGGGCGACAAGGTCGTGATGTGGTACATCTCCGGCAACCGCGACGAGGGCAAGATCGATCGCGCGGACGAATTCATCATCGACCGCGCCAAGCCGCGCCAGCATCTCGCCTTCGGCGCCGGCATCCACCGCTGCGTCGGCGACCGCCTCGCCGAACAGCAAATCCGCATTCTCTGGGAGGAAGTATTGGCAACGGGATCTTCGCTTTGAAATCACCGGCCCGCCGCAGCGGCTCTATTCGAATTTCATTCGCGGCATCCGCACGCTGCCGGTAAGGATTGTGAACTAGCCCGTCATTCCGGGGCGATGCGTCAGCATCGAACCCGGAATCTCGAGGTTCCGGGTTCATCGCTTCGCGATGCCCCGGAATGACAGGAGAGAGATTCAAGGACCAAGTATGACAAACACGATCCCGTTGACGTCCTGATCATCGGCGCCGGCGCGTCCGGCGCCGCGGTGGCGTGGAGCCTGGCCGATACCAAGATGCACATCCTCTGCCTCGACCAGGGCGGCTGGATGAACCCGTCGGAATATCCCAGCACCGGGCGCGACTGGGAGGCGAAGTTCTATGGCGACTGGTCGACCAGCCCGAACATCCGCGGCCGGCCCGAGGACTATCCGATCAACGACGACAACTCGCCGATCAAGGTCGTGAACTTCAACGGCGTCGGCGGCTCGACGGTGATGTACACCGCGCACTGGCCGCGGCTGCATCCATGCGACTTCAAGGTGAAGACGCTCGACGGCGTCGCTGACGACTGGCCGATCGACTACGACGCGCTCACCCCGTTCTTCGAGGAGAACGACCGGATGATGGGCGTATCGGGCCTGTCGGGCGATCCGCTTTCGCCGCTGACGCATCCGCCGATGCCGCCGCAGCCGCTCGGCCTCTCCGGGCCGCTGATCGGCAAGGCCATGAACAAGCTCGGCTGGCACTGGTGGCCGTCGGACACGACCGTCGCGACGATGGATTACGAGGGCAGGGCGCGCTGCATCAATCTCGGCCATTGCACGCCGGCCTGCGCGCAGGGCGCCAAAGCCTCGACCGACATTACCTACTGGCCGCACGCGATCCGCGCCGGCGTCGAGCTCAAGACCCATTGCCGCGTGCGCGAGATCCTGACCAACGAGCACGGCATGGCCTCGGGCGTCGTCTACTACGACAAGGACGGCGTCGAGCAGTTCCAGCCGGCCGAGGTCGTCATCATCGCCTGCAACGGCGTCGGCACGCCGCGGCTGCTGCTGAACTCGGTCTCCGGCCGTTTCCCGAATGGCCTCGCCAATTCGTCGGGCCTGGTCGGCAAGAACCTGATGTTCCATCCCTATGCGCAGATCTACGGTTTCGTGAAGGAGCCGACCGACTGCAACCGCGCGCCGCCGACCTGCCTGTGGAGCAAGGAGTTCTACGACACGGATCTCTCGCGCGGTTTCGTCCGCGGCTACGGCATCCAGTTCGGCCGCGGTGCAGGGCCGGTGTTCGAAGCGGTCGCGAGCGAGCAGAAGGGCATTTTGCCGTGGGGCGCGGATCATCACCGCGTCTTCCGCAAGCTCAACGGCCATCGCCTCGCGGTCTCCGCGATCTGCGAGGATCTGCCCGAGGAGCACAACCGCGTCACGCTCGATCCCGTGCTGAAGGACAGCCACGGCATTCCGGCGCCGAAGATCGACTACACGATCAGCGAGAACAGCCGGAAGATGATGGAGCATGGACTGGCGCGCGGCCGGGAGATTCTCGAAGCCGCCGGCGCGACCGACATCTGCATCAACAACCCGATTCCATGGGGCGGCTGGCATCTGCTCGGCACCGCGCGGATGGGCACCGATCCCGCGCGCTCCGTGGTCAACGAATGGGGCCGCTCGCACGACGTGAAGAACCTCTTCATCGTCGACGGCAGCGTGTTCGTGACGTCGGGCGGCGTCAACCCGACCTCGACCATCCAGGCGATCGCGCTCTACGTCGCCGACCAGATGAAGCAACGCCTCGCCAACCTGTTCGATTGAGACCGCCATGTCCGCAACCAATGAACTGACCTCAGCCCAACGCGACGACCTCCGCACCGTCGCCGCGATGATCGTTCCCGCCAGCGACGAATACAAGGTGCCCGGCGCGGACGATCCTGCGATCCAGGCCGACATGCTGGCGACGCTCGGCCGCGACACCGCGCTGGTTCGCGCAGGCGCTCGACCATCTCGCGCGTCTGGCCGGCAAGCCGCTGGCCGAACTCGATACCGCCAACCGCGATGCGATAGCGAACGAGTTCCGCGCCACCGGCGGCGGCGCGGCGGCGACGCTCGTCCGCGTCGTGCTGCAATGCTACTACCGCGACGACCGCGTGCTGCGCTCGCTCGGGCTCGAGCTGCGCGCGCCGTTCCCCAAGGGTTACACGCTGGAGCAGGGCGACTGGTCGCTGCTCGATCCCGTCAAGGCACGCGCGGGCACGCTCAGGCGGGCGCAATAGCGGGCAGGCCAGCCCTGCGCGCAGGCGAGGCATCTTGCGAGAGGCGGTTCCCGGCCACCATCTGATGAGGCCGAAGGAATCTCGCCATGCTGGATTTTACCTCAGATAATTGCCGGCGACGACCTGTCGCCGGCTCCCGAACCCACCCCTGCGGACGATCAGGCGCTGCTCGACGCCTATTCCAACGCCGTGATCGGCGTGACCGAACGCGTCGGCCCTGCCGTCGTGCGCGTCGAAACCGGGCCGAAGGTGCGCACCGCGCGCGAGCGCGGCGGACTTGGCTCGGGCATCGTCATTTCGCCCGATGGCCTGGTGCTGACCAACAGCCATGTGGTCGGATCGTCGAAAGAGATCAGGCTGCGCGACACCGAAGGCTTTGTCACCGATGCCCATGTGCTTGGCGTCGATCCCGACACCGACCTCGCATTGCTGCGGGCCGATGGTGCGCGCGATCTGCGCTATGCCTCGCTCGGCAATTCCAAAAGCCTGCGTCGCGGCCAGCTCGTGGTCGCGATCGGCAATCCGCTCGGCTTCGAATCGACGGTGACTGCCGGCGTGGTGTCGGCGCTCGGCCGTTCGATCCGCTCGGTGAGCGGGCGGACCATCGAGGACGTGATCCAGACCGATGCCGCGCTCAATCCCGGCAATTCCGGCGGGCCGCTGGTGTCGTCGTCGGCTGAAGTGATCGGCATCAACACCGCCATCATCAACGGCGCGCAGGGTATCTGCTTTGCGGTCGCCAGCAACACCGCGCAGTTCGTGCTGTCGGAGATCATCCGCCACGGCTATGTCCGCCGCGCCTATATCGGCGTCGCCGGCCAGACCGCGCCGATCCCGCGGCGTCATGCGGTGGTCGCCGGCGTCGACAACGCGATGGGCGCGCTGCTGGCGCAGATCGAGCCGGACAGCCCGGCCGCGAAGGCGGGATTGCTGCCGGGCGATGTCGTGATCAAGCTCGACGGCGTCGAGATCAACGGCGTCGACGATCTGATCCGCGCGCTGGACCGCGACCGCATCGACCGCACGCTGGCGATGGACGTGCTGCGCATGGGAAGGTTGCGCGGCATCGATATCCATCCGGTGGAAAGGAAGCCTGCAGCAAGGCAGTAATGTCAAACCCTCATGGTGAGGAGCCGCGAAGCGGCGTCTCGAACCATGAGGCCACAGACGGGCCTTCATCCTTCGAGACGCGCGCTTCGCGCCGCTCCTCAGGATGAGGAGTGAAAGCTGAACCCGGAGCGGCTACCGCAACGCCGCCAGCAACTCGTCCGGCGCTTCGGCCATGATCATGTGGCCGGCGCCGGGCACGACGATCGTGCGCGAATTCGGCGTCGCCGCCGCGAGCGTCTTGCCGGCCTTCGCCGGCGTCATCATGTCGCGCTCGCCGAGAATGAAGGTGGCGGGCACCTTGACCTGCGCGGCCGCCGCGAGCGCGTTCTGATAGGAATTGCAGGCGTTGAGATCGTTGTAGAGCACGCCGGGCCGCGTCTGCTGCAGCACGCGTTGCGCGCCCTGATGCATCCACAGTCCCGGCGCGAGGCTGCCGCCGAGTTCGGCCTTGAAGCCGAGGCCCCAGATCGAGACCATGTCGAAGGCATCGGGGCTGTTGGCCTCCGCGGCCTTGAGCAGATCGGGCCCGACCGTCATCGTGGCCGCCGTTCCGATCAGGCTGAGGCCGGAAACCTTGTCGGGATGCCGCGCGGAAGTCTCCAGCGCGATCAGCGATCCCATCGAATGGCCGACCAGCCTGGCCTTCGGCGCGCCGGCGGCGTCGAGCAGGGCGGCAGTCCAGTCGGCCATGTCGGCGATGGTCGGCAGCGGCTTGCCGGACGAGCGGCCATGGCCCGGCAAGTCCGGCGCCAGCACGGAATAGCCGTGATGCGCGAACCAGCGGCTGTGCAGCGCCCAGGTCGAATGATCGAAGCCTGCGCCGTGCAGCATCACCACCGCCGGCAGCGACGGATCGAACGGACGGCCGCCGGTGGCAACGAAGGTATCAACACCATTCACGGAAAGCTGCATGGCTCAAACCTTCTGCGATGCGCGAAGCGCCTGGCCGAGATCGTCGATGATGTCGGAGACGGTCTCGATGCCGACCGACAGCCGCACCAGCTCCTCGCCGATGCCTGCGGCCTTCAACTGCGCGGCGTCCATCTGCTGATGCGTGGTGCTGGCGGGATGAATCACCAGCGTCTTGGCGTCGCCGACATTGGCGAGATGGCTGATCATCCGCAGCGGCTCGATGAATTTCTTGCCCGCCGCACGGCCGCCCTTGATGCCGAAGGAGACGATCGATCCGGCGCCGCGCGGCAGCAGCCGCTTTGCGAGTTGATGGTCGGGATGATTCTCCAGCGCGGGATGCAGCACCCACTCGACCGCCTTGTTGGCCGTCAGCGCCTCCAGCACCGCGAGCGTGTTGCTCATGTGCCGCTCCATGCGCACGCCCAGCGTCTCGACGCCCTGCAGCAGCTGGAACGCGTTGGTCGGCGACAGGCAGGCGCCGAAATCGCGCAGGCCCTCGGTGCGGGCGCGCATGATGAAGGCGGCCTGGCCGAACTGCTCGTCGAAGACGATGCCGTGATAGCCGGCATAGGGTTCGGTGAGCTGGGGAAACTTGCCGGAAGCGTGCCAGTCGAACCGGCCGCCATCGACGATGACGCCGCCGATCGCGATGCCGTGGCCGCCGATCCATTTGGTCGCCGAGTTCATCACGATATCGGCGCCGAGCTCGATCGGGCGGCTGAGGAACGGCGTCGCAAAGGTGTTGTCGATCAGCAGCGGAATCTTGGCGTCATGCGCGATCTGCGCGACCGCCGGAATATCCAGCACCTCGAGTCCGGGATTGCCGATGGTCTCGCCGATCACCAGCCGCGTATTCGGCTTGATCGCGGCGCGGAATTCGTCGAGCGCGCGCGGCTTGACGAAGGTGGTGGTGATGCCGAAGCGCGGCAGCGTGTGCGCCAGCAGATTGATGGTGCCGCCATAGAGCGAGGCGGAGGCGACGATGTGATCGCCGGCATTGAGCAGCGTTGCGATCGCCAGATGCAGCGCGGCCATGCCGCTGGCCGTGCAGATCGCGCCGACGCCGGCTTCCAGCGCCGCGAGCCGCTCCTCGAGCACCGCCGTCGTCGGATTGGAAATCCGGGTGTAGATGTGTCCGGCGCGCTCCAGGTTGAACAGCGCGGCGGCGTGATCGGAATCCTGAAACACGTAGGACGTGGTCTGATAGATCGGAACCGCGCGGGCGCCGGTGACGGGATCCGGGCGCTGGCCGGCGTGCAGGCTCAGGGTTTCGAAGGCAGGCGGCTTGGGTGCGGGCATGCGGGGCTCGTCAAATCAGTTGGTCCGGGATGGGTGCTTGGCGGTTCAGACGTGCACGGCGGTGCGGACGCGGCCGGCATTTCCGAACACGCGCAAATAACGCTCGACCTCGGACGGGGAGCCGGTGGCCTTCTCGGGATTGTCAGACAGCTTCACCGCCGGCCGTCCATCGACCGACGTCACCTTGCAGACCAGCGAGATCGGATCGAGATCGGCGGAACCGTCCGGCGCGCAGCCGACGAAATCATTGGTGAGGTTGGTGCCCCAGCCGAACGAGATGCGCACGCGGCCGGCGAAATGCCGGTAGGTCTCCTCGATCGAGCCGACATCCATGCCGTCGGAGAACACCAGCAGCTTCTCCCGGGGATCGCGGCCCTTCTGCTTCCACCATTTGATGATGTCCTCGCCGGCCGTGATCGGCGGCGCGCTGTCCGGACGAAAGCCGGTCCAGTCGGCGACCCAGTCCGGCGCGTCGCGCAGGAACGGTTTGGTGCCGAAGGCGTCGGGCAGCGCGATCAGAAGGTTGCCGCCATAGGTATGACGCCATTGGTCGAGAATGCGATAGGGCGCCCAGCGCAACTCGTTGTCGTCATTGGCGAGCGCTGCGGCGACCATCGGCAGTTCATGCGCGTTGGTTCCGATCGCTTCGAGATCGTTGTCCATCGCGAGCAGCACGTTGGAGGTGCCGGTGAAGGAGGAACCGAGGCCTTCCTTGACCGCCTCGACGCACCAGCGCTGCCAGAGAAAGCCGTGGCGGCGGCGGGTGCCGAAGTCCGACAGCCGCAGGCCTTCGAGCTTGCGCAGCCGCTCGACCTTGGACCACAGCTTGGCCTTGGCGCGCGCATAGAGCACGTCGAGCACGAAGCGGCCCTGTCCCTTGGTCGCCTGGCGCGAGCGCAGCTCGTTCATGATCGCGAGCGCCGGGATCTCCCACATCGTGGTGTGGGTCCACGGCCCGTGGAAATGCAGCTCGTACTGGCCGTCGACCTTGTGCAGCTCGTATTCGGGCAGGCGGAAGTTGGCGAGCCAGTTGATGAAGTCGGGCGAGAACATCTGGGTCTTGCCGTAGAACGTATTACCGGCGAGCCAGATCAGCTCCTTCTTGGAAAAGCGGATGGTGCGGGCATGGTCGAGCTGCGCGCGCAGTTCGCCCTCGTCGATGATCTCGCCAAGGCGGACATGCTTGGTGCGGTTGATGACCGAAAAGGTGACGCGCTGATCCGGATAGAATTCGCGGATCATCTGCAGCATCAGCAGCTTGTAGAAATCGGTATCGAGCAGGCTGCGCACGATCGGATCGAGCCGCCAGCCGTGATTATAGGTTCGGGATGCAATATCGGTAACTGCCATGGCGGAACTCTATCGTGCCGGGGGCCGCCCAACCAGTGGGTTTTGGCCGGAACATGGCAGCTCAGCGCGCTATTCCTGCCGGATCCGGCCGACCGCCGCCTGGATACCGGTCCAGGCCGGCTTGTCCGGGGCGAATTGCCGCCGCAGGTAAGCGGCCAGTTCCGCGACCTGGCCGTCGGTCAGGCTGTCCTTGAAGGCCGGCATATAGCCGAGGTCGGTCGCGGCCGGCTTGGCGATGCCGTGCAGGATGACCTGGATCAGATTGTCAGGCACGGCGCTGTGCAGATTGCTGTTCAGCGCCAGCGACGGCCGGCTGCCGAACAGCGGCGCGCCGCCGACCTCGTGGCAGACCGCGCAGGCGCCCTGATAGAGCCGGGCGCCGATGCTGGAGGCGGCCGACGCGCGCGTGCCGGTCGAGGCTTCCAGTTTGGCGGCGAGCGCTTGCTGCGCCGGCTTGTCGATGGCGGTGTCGTTGAACGAGCCGAGATAGACCGCCATGGCGCGGATATCGGAATCGGGCAACGCCGCCAGTTCCTTCACCACCGGTGCCATCGGCCCGGCGGCGACGCCGTGAAGGCGCGACTCGCCGGTTCGCAGATAGGCGTACAGCTCGTCCTCGCTCCACGGGATCGGCGCCTGCGACAGCGACGTCAGCGCCGGCGCTTCCCAGCCTTCCGCAAATCCGCCGGCGAGATAGGCGTTCGCCTTCTCCGCGCCGAGCGCATTGCGCGGCGAATGGCAGGCGCTGCAATGGCCGAGGCCTTCGACCAGATAGGCGCCGCGATTCCATGTCTCGGATTTCGCCGGATCGGGCTGGAATGCGCCGGGCTTGTGGAACAGCGCGTTCCATCCCGCCATCAGCGGGCGCAGGTTGAACGGAAACGCCAGCGCATTTGGCGGCGTCTCCGCGCGCACCGCCGGCTGCGCCATCAGATAGGCATAGAGCGCCTGCATGTCGGCGTCGGTGGTCTTGGCGAAATGCGTGTAGGGAAACGCCGGATAGAGATGCCGTCCGTCGCGATGAATGCCTTCGCGCATCGCGCGCTCGAAGGCGGGATAGGACCACGCGCCGATGCCGGTTTCGACATCGGGCGTGATGTTGGTCGAGTAGATGGTGCCGAACGGCGTTGGCAGCGGCTTGCCGCCGGCGTTGAGCACGCCGTTCGCTGAGGTGTGGCAGACCGCGCAATCGCCGAGCGCGGCGAGTTGCTGGCCGCGCGCGATGGTCGCGGCCGAATAGACCGATGCATCCGGCCGCGCGATCGGCGCGATCGCGCGCCATGGCAACACGGCGGCGCCGATGCCGATCGCGGCGGCGCACAGCGCTGCGGCAGTCGCGACTGCGCCGCGTCGTTCGGCGAACGGATTCCACCGTCGGTTCGTGTCAGGCTGCCGCGCCGATTGCGGCGGCAACGCTTCCGGCGCAAGCGGCTGCTCGCCGTGCAGCCCTCGCAGGATACGTTCCGGCGTGAACGGCAATTCGCGAAAGCGCACGCCGGTCGCATCGAAGATCGCATTGGCGATGGCGGCCGCGCTCGGGACCGAGGCGGACTCGCCGACGCCGAGCGGCGGCTGGTCCTGCCGCGGCAGCATCAGCACGTCGATCTCGGGCACCTCGGGGAATTTGATGATGGGGTAGGCGCCCCATTCGCGCGCCGTCACCGACGTGCGGTCGAACGAGACTTCCTCCATCAGCGCGCGGCTGGTCGACTGGATGACGTTGCCGTGGATCTGGTGGCGCACGCCGTCCGGATTGATCATCAGGCCGGAATCCTGTCCGGCGACCACGCGCGTCACGCTGACATCGCCGGTCGCCTTGTTGACGGCGACGTCGGCGATCCAGGCCGACCACGCCGCGCCATAGCCCGGAAACTTGCTGTGGACATAGAGCGCATAGGCAAAGCCGCGCCCGCGCACGATGTCGCCTTCGGCTTCTGGCTCCTGCCGTACCGGCCGCGGCTTCCAGCCGGCGCGCTCGGCGACCGCATTGACGAGATCGATCGCGCGCGAGATCCTTCAGATAGCGCAGGCGGTATTCGATCGGATCGACGCCGGCTTCATCGGCGCATTCGTCGATCCAGGATTCATGCGCAAACGTGTTCGGCAGCGCCGAGACGCCGCGCAGCCAGGAGGCGCGCACGATCGGCGGCATGTCGTGCGCGACCACGCGCAGATTGTCGTAGTCGTAGGGCGGGATCGCGGTGCGGTCGCCCATCTCGAACACGGCTGGCGTGTGCGGGACGGCGCCGGTCAGCAGCAGCGCCAGCGTCGGTGCGCCGTTCGACGGATAGCGCGTGGCAAAATCATAACCGGCGACGCTGCCGTCGGCGTTCAGTCCGCCATTGACGTCCATCAATTGCGCGGTGCCCTTGGGCTCCCAGGCGTGCTCCTGCTCGCGCGTCAACTGCACGCGGACGGGCCGGCCGACCGCGCGCGACAGCAGCACCGCGTCGGCGGAGACGTCGTCGGCGCAGTTGCGGCCGTAGCAGCCGGCGGCCTCCATCCGGATCACCTCGATCTCGGCTTCGCGGCGATGGATCAGCCGCGCCAGGTCGGTGCGCAGATGGTGCGGGTTCTGCGTGCCGGACCAGACCCGTGATCAGATCCGTCCTGATAGTCGGCGACCGCGCAGGACGGGCCGATCGAGGCGTGCATCTGGTACGGCCAGACGTAGGTCCGCGGCATCGGCTTGGCGGCGCCGGCGATCGCCGCGTCGACATTGCCCTTGTCGATCAGCGTTCGCGGCGTCGACGGATTGGCGCGCAGCGCGGTCTCGATGTCCTTCGAGGTCGGGCAGCGTCGGCACCGGCTTCCAGCTCACCTTCAGCTGCGCCGCCGCCTTGATCGCATTTTCCTCGCGCTCGGCGACGACGCCGACGAAGTCGCCGATCCTGACGACGGCGACAAGTCCGGGGATGTCGCGCACCGATGTCTCGTCGACCGCGATCAGGCTGTTGCCGACAAACGTCGCCGACATCGACGCCGGCATAGGGTGGGCGCACGACGCGGCCATGCAGCATGCCGGGCACGCGCATGTCGTGGACGTAGACCAGTTCGCCGGTCGCCTTCGCCGGGAGATCGACGCGCGGCACCGATTGCCCGACGATGGTGTAGGCACTCGGCGGACTTCACCGGAACATCATCAGCCAGTTCAAGCTGGATGATCTCGCCCGCAATCAATTCGCCATAGCTGATGCTGCGATTGTCCTTGCCGCGGATCAGTCCGTCTTCGATAACGAGATCCTCGACCGGAAGCTCCAGCCGTTCCGCCGCGCGCGCGATCAGAAACTGCCGCGCCTGCGCCGCGGCCTTGCGCAACGGCACGGCGGTGATCTGGATCGTTTCGCTCGCAATCGTCGCGCCCTGATTGGGGACCAGCGACGTATCGCCGAGCACGACGACGACGCGCGCAAAGGACACGTCGAGTTCCTCGGCGACGATCTGCCCGAGCGCGGTGCGGATGCCGGTGCCGAGATCGACATGGCCGTTATAGGCGGTGACCGAACCGTCGGCGGTGATCCTGATGAAGGTCTCGAATTTGACGGCCTCGACGGGTGAGGCCGGACGAACGACGGAGAGCGTGCCTTGCCGCCGTTCACGGTCGTTGTTGCCGGACACCGTCATCACACCGGGCCTCGACGGCGCGGCCGGCGGCCCGCATCGCCGCGCGCATGATTTCGATATGTGCGCCGCAGCGGCACAGATGATGGCGCAGCGCTTCCATCACCTCGTCGTCCGACGGGTGAGGGGAGCGCAACAACAGCGCCTTGGTCGCGATGATCATGCCGTTGAGGCAGTAGCCGCATTGCGCGGCCTGTTCGTGGATGAAGGCCTGCTGCACGGGATCGGGATGCTCGCGCGTGCCGAGACCTTCGAGCGTCACGATGTCGCGCCCGCTGCAGCCCTCGATCGGGATCACGCAGGACCGCGCGGCGACGCCGTCGATCAGCACGGCGCAGGCGCCGCATTCGCCGAGCCCGCAGCCGTATTTCGGTCCGTTCAAGGCGAGGTCGTTGCGCAGCACATAGAGCAATGCGGTGTCGGGCGCGGCGTCGACATCGCTGGTCTTGCCGTTGACGGTCAGGCGCATCGTGCTCTGCGTCATGCTCCCCAAAACCTTCGTTGCGCTGCAAACACCGCGCTGGACGCCTCCGGAAGATACCGTTTGTGTACAAACGTGCAAGCCGGCGCGATCCTGCGCTGCAGCGCGTTGCTCGCTTTATGAACAAGGGTGCGAGGCAAATGAGTTATTATGCGGCAGCCAAGGTTTTTGGCTTCCGGGCCCGCTTGACAGCGTTTCAGTCCGCGCGCAACATCATTCGTATACGAACAAAGTGACCGGGCCGCGAGGAAGCGGCTCCGGTCGGCGCCTTCTCGACCGCAGGCTTGTTCATGACCGATGCGACCGTCGCCGGTGGCGACAAGATCCGCTGCGATGCCTGTCCGGTGATGTGCTACATCAAGCCGGGCGCGGCGGGCGCGTGCGATCGCTATGCCAATCACAACGGCGAACTGGTGCGCGTCGATCCGCATATCGTGCTGGAGCGGACGGTATCGCATGGCGGCCGGCTGGTGCCGTTCCAGGCCGGACGGCGATTGGGACGGCAAGATCGTCCACGAGCCCAACGTGTTCGTCACCGCGATCGGCGCCGGCACCACCTATCCCGATTACAAGCCGGCGCCCTTCATCGTGTCCTCGGAAGTCGATGGCGTCGACATGGTCACGGTCGTGACCGAGGGCATTTTCAGCTATTGCGGCGTCAAGGTGAAGATCGACACCGACCGCTATCTCGGCCCGGAGACGGCGACCGTCCGCGCGGAAGGCGAGGCGATCGGCCATGTGACGACCAGCGAATACGGCTCGCAGATGCTCTCGCTCGGCGGCGTGCATCATCTGACCGGCGGCTCCAAGAAGGAAGGCCGCGTCACCTGCGACGCGCTGATGGACCTCTCCAACTGCAAGCCGGTGGAACTGACGATCGACGGCGGCGCCACCGTCGTGGTGCAGGCCGGCTATCCGCCCATCGTCAATGGCGTTGCCGAAGAGCGCATGCGCGTCGGCTGTGGCTCGGCGACCATCGGCATGTTCGCCAAGCAGTGGCATGGCAAGGTCGATGAGGTCGTGGTGGTGGACGACCACATCACCGGTGTTCTCTCGTGAACATCAGGCCGGCAAGCTGCTCGATATTCCCGATACCGGGATCAAGATGAAGGGGCGGCGCTCGACGCCCGGGCCGTTACTTCCAGGTCGCCGATCCCGGCACCGGTTGGGGCGGCACCAATATTTCCGATCCGCTGTCGGTGCTGGGGCCGTTCAATCCGAAGGAGGCGCGAGCCGGCCTCACCATGCTGATGGTCTCGACCACGGGCGAGCACGCCGCCTATTACGAGCTCGATGAAGCGCTACGGCCGATCGAAAAGCAGATGCCGCCCGATCTGAAATTCTCGGTCGAGCGCATCCAGGAAAATTGCGAACCGGCGCTGTGCACGGTGCTGTTCATGGGCGGCGCCGGCGGCTCGCTGCGCGCCGGCGTCACCGATAATCCGGTGCGGCTGACGCGCTCGGTCAAGGACGCGCTGACGCGGGTCACCAGCGGCGGTGCGCCGGTTTATGTCTGGCCCGGCGGCGGCATCACCTTCATGGTCGATGTCACGCAGATGCCGGCCGGCGCGTTCGGTTATGTGCCGACGCCGGCGCTGGTGGCGCCGATCGAGTTCACGCTAAAACTTTCCGACTATGCCGCGCTCGGCGGCCATATGGATCATGTCCGTCCGCTGGCGTCGCTGCGGGACAACACCGAAACCCGCCCGATGCCCTACATTCCGGGACGGCGCGCATGAAGCGGCTCCCGCAAATCGCGCTTCTTCCTGACGGCAAGCGGCTGCATTTGCAGGACGGTCCGATCGATCTGGTCATCGAGGCGCAGGGGAGTGAAGGTGAGGTGCGCGCCGCCTACGAGGCTGCGGCGCGGCGTTTTAACGGTTTGCTCGATGAACTCTGCGAAGAGTTGATCGAGCTTCGAAAGGCTGCCGATCCGGCTTGCAGCGCGCTCAGTGGCGTCGTCGCGCGCCGCATGCATGCGGCGGTAGCGCCATTTGCGGCCGAGCATTTCATCACGCCGATGGCCGCGGTCGCCGGCAGCGTCGCGGAAGAAATTCTCGGAGCCATGCTTGATGCGGCGTGGCTCGATCGCGCCTACGTCAACAATGGCGGCGACATCGCCCTGCATCTGACCGGTGCCGAACGGTTCACCGTCGGACTGATGGACCGGCCGGACCATCGCGGCGTGATGCAAACCATCAATATCGAGGCCGACGATCCCGCACGCGGTATCGCGACCAGCGGACGGCAGGCCGCAGTTTTTCGCTCGGGATCGCCGACGCGGTCACGGTGCTGGCGAAAACCGCGTCGCAGGCCGATGCCGCCGCCACTGTCATCGCCAATGCCGTCGATCTGCCCGGTCATCCCGCGATTATTCGCCTGCCGGCAAATGAACTGCAGCCTGACAGCGACCTCGGTGCGCGCCTTGTCACGCGCGACGTCGGTGCGCTCGGGGAGAGCGAGATCGACGACGCGCTGAGCGCAGGCGTCAGCCGGGCACAGCAATTGCTTGCGGCGGGATTGATCGAAGGTGCGGCCTTGCGTCTACTAGGCGAGACCGCCTTGGTGGGGTCAACAGGGATCAAAGCAAGTGCGTTGCCGGCGTTTCGTGGAAGCGCGCCAGCTGGAGTAGCGCATGTTTGATCGGGAGCGAGGCTGACAATGAGCGCGATCATTCGCAAGATCGTCACCGTGGTCGAGGAAACCCATCTCGAGATGGGTCAGAAGATCGCGCCGCCGACGCGGCGGGCAGCGGCGATTGCCGTGATCGAAAATCCGTTTGCGGGCAGGTATGTCGAGGATCTCTCGCCCTTGATTGAAATCGGCGAGGAACTCGGCGATCTGCTTTCCAAAAGAGCGGTCGCCGCGCTCGGCATCGACGGCGCCAAGGCGCACAGCTACGGCAAGGCCGCAGCCGTCGGCGAAAACGGCGAACTCGAACATGCAGCGGCCATCCTGCATCCCAAGATGGGTGCGCCGGTGCGCAAGGTCCTGGGCAAGGGCGCGGCGCTGATCCCGTCGTCGAAGAAGCGCAGCGGGCCGGGGACGACGCTGGACATTCCGCTCGGCCACAAGGACGCGGCCTTCGTGCGCAGCCATTTCGACGGCATGGAAGTGCAGATCAACGACGCGCCGCGCGCCAACGAGATCATGGTCGCGGTGGCGGTCACCGACAGCGGCAGGCCATTGCCGCGGGTCGGCGGATTGACGGTTTCGGAAGTCAAAGGCGAAGACGGTTTGCGATAATTTCACCAGGGTATTGGAGGTAGGGATGCGACGTAGACACGTACTGGGAGCAGGTTTGGCAATCGCGGTTGTGGGCATGGCCGGCAATGCCATGGCGCAGAGCGAGATCAAGATCGGCGAAATCAACAGCTATTCGCTGTTGCCTGCCTTCACCGAGCCCTACCGCAAGGGCTGGCAGCTCGCGGTCGAGGAAATCAATGCTGCTGGAGGCATCAACGGCAAGAAGCTGGTCGTCATCTCCAAGGATGACGGCGGCAAGCCGGCGGACGCGCAGACCGCGGCCAACGAACTGGTATCGAGCGAAAACGTGGCGATGCTGACGGGTACGTTCCTGTCCAACATCGGGCTGGCTGTCTCTGATTTCGCCAACCAGAAGAAAGTCTTCTTCCTCGCCGCCGAGCCTTTGACCGACGCCATCACCTGGTCCAAGGGCAATCGCTACACCTTCCGCCTGCGTCCATCGAACTACATGCAGGCGGCGATGCTGGTGGAAGAAGCCGCCAAGCTGCCGGCAAAACGCTGGGCTACGATTGCGCCGAACTATGAATACGGCCAGTCGGCGGTAGCGGTGTTCAAGAAGCTGATGTCGGAGAAGCGTCCGGACATCCAGTGGGTCGACGAGCAGTGGCCGCCGCAGGGCAAGATCGACGCCGGTCCGGTGGTGCAGGCGGTGGCCGCCGCCAATCCCGAGGCGATCCTCAACGTCACCTTCGGCGCCGACCTCGTCAAGCTCGTGCGCGAAGGCAATACCCGCGGCCTGTTCAAGGACCGCGCGGTGGTCAGCTTCCTCACCGGCGAGCCGGAATATCTCGATCCGCTGAAGGATGAGACGCCCGCGGGCTGGATCGTCACGGGTTATCCCTGGTACGACATCAAGACGCCGGACCACGACAAGTTCCTGAAGGCGTATCAGGCCAAGTACAACGACTATCCGCGCCTCGGCTCGATCGTCGGCTACCAGACCATCAAGGCTGCTGCGGCGATCCTCGCAAAAGCCAATTCGACCGATCCGGAGAAGCTGATCGCTGCGGCCGAGGGCCTGTCGATGCCGTCGCCGTTCGGCGAGATCACCTTCCGCAAGATCGACCACCAGTCGACGCTTGGCGCCTATGTCGGCAAGACCGCGCTGAAGGACGGCAAGGGCGTGATGGTGGACTTGGTCTATCGCAAGGGCTCGGACTATCTCCCGAGCGACGCGGAAGTCGGAAAGCTTCGCCCGAAGGAGTGAAGCTCGCGCTTCTCCCTCGCCCCGCTTTTCGCGGCGAGAGGGTCGGGGTGAGGGGCTCCCTCCGCGAGTCGTATGCCGATTGATGGACCTGTACCCCCTCACCCGGAATTCAAGCTTGCGCTTGAATTCCGACCTCTCCCCGCAAGCGGGGCGAGGTTAAGTCGAGCCACGCAAACGCCGATCTAATTTGACGCGACCTCGTCCAACCCGGACCGCCCATGGCCTTCTACTTCGTTCAGTTCCTGACCGGTCTCGCCAGCGCGGCGTCGCTGTTCCTGGTCGCGTCGGGGCTGTCGATCATCTTCGGCGTGACGCGGATCGTGAACTTTGCCCATGGCGCGTTCTATATGCTCGGCGCCTATGTCGCCTTCACGCTGACCGAGCGCTTCTCCGGCGCGTTCGGCTTCTGGGGCGGCATCGTCGTTGCGGCGCTGGTCGTGGCGGTCGTCGGCGTGCTGGTCGAGATGGTGCTGCTGCGGCGGATCTACCACGCGCCGGAACTGTTTCAGTTGCTCGCGACCTTCGGCCTCACGCTGATGGTCCAGGATATCGTGGTGCTGATCTGGGGGCCGGACGATCTGCTCGGCCGCCGCGCGCCCGGCTTCAAGGGCGCGGTCGAATTCTTCGGCCAGAACATTCCGAGCTATGATCTGTTTCTGATCGCGCTCAGTCCGATCGTGCTCGGCGGGCTCTGGCTGTTGTTCCAGCGCACGCGGTGGGGCGTTTTGGTGCGCGCCGCGACGCAGGACCGCGACATGGTGGCGGCGCTCGGCGTCAATCAGAAATGGCTGTTCACCAGCGTGTTCGCGCTCGGCGTCTTTCTCGCAGCGCTCGGCGGCGCGTTGCAGATCCCGCGCGACGCGGTGCATCACGCGCTGGATCTTCGCATCATCGTCGATGTGTTCGTGGTGGTGGTGATCGGCGGGCTCGGCAGCATCATCGGCGCCTTCGTCGCCGCCGTGCTGGTGTCCGAACTGAACGCCTTCGGCATTCTCATTTTCCCGAAGATATCCATCATCCTGGTATTTCTCGTGATGGCGGTGGTGCTGATCGTGCGGCCGTGGGGCCTGTTCGGCAAGCCGGAAGCCGCCGCGCGCCGCACGCCGGGATTGACCGTCAATCCATGGCGGCCGCTGACCTCGGGTGAGCGGATGATGTCGCTCGGCGCGCTGGTCGTTGCGGCGATGCTGCCGCTGTTCGCCGGCAATTATGCGCTCACCGTCGGTTCGGAGATCGCGATCTTCGTGATCTTTGCCGCCAGCCTGCATTTCCTGATGTCGGTCGGCGGGCTCGCCTCGTTCGGCCACGCCGCCTATTTCGGGCTTGGCGCCTATGGTGTCGCCTTTCTCGCCAAGGCGGCGGGAATGCCGATGATCGTCTCGCTGCTGCTCGGCCCGCTGCTGGGCCTGCTCGGCGCTGCGGTATTCGGCTTCTTCGCCGTTCAACTCTCCGGCGTCTATTTCGCGATGCTGACGCTGGCCTTTGCGCAGATCGTCTGGTCGATCGCGTTCCAGTGGGTCGCGGTGACCGGCGGCGACAACGGCATTTTGGGCGTCTGGCCGGACAAGTGGGCGGCGGGCCCGGCCAGTTTCTACTGGCTGTCGCTCGCGATCGCAGCGCTCGCCGTCACCGTGCTGCGGGTGATCGTGTTCTCGCCGTTCGGCTTCGCGTTGCGCGCGACGCGGGACTTGCCGCTGCGCAGCGAGGCGATCGGCATCAACGGCAAGCGCGTGCAATGGACGGCGTTCGTCATATCAGGCACGGTTGCGGGCATTGGCGGCGCGCTGTTTGCCTATCTGAAGGGAAGCGTATTCCCCGACAGCCTCGGCATCTCGCTGTCGGTCGATGCGCTGGTCATGGTGCTGCTCGGCGGCGTCGAGACGGTTTCCGGCGCTGTCATCGGCGCCATCGTGTTCAAGGCGGCCAACATCTGGCTGGTCAGCCAGACCGATCTTTCGAAGCTGGTGCTCGGCGGCTTCATCGTGCTGATGGTGGTGGCTTTCCCGAAGGGCATCGTCGGCACGCTGGAGACGATCTGGAACCGCCGGCGATCCTCCGAAGACAAGAAATCCGCGCTTGCCACCTCCCGGGTCGAGATTGCCGAATGAGCATGGTCCCCACATTGCTGTCGGTCGAGGGCCTCAGCAAGTCCTATGGCGGCGTCCATGCCGTACGCGGCGTGTCGTTCGAATTGCGCGCGGGCGAAATCCTGGCGCTGATCGGGCCCAACGGCGCCGGAAAGAGCACCTGCTTCGACATGCTCAACGGCCAGAACACACCGGACAGCGGCCGCATCACGCTGCTCGGCGAGGAGACTGTCGGCCGCAAGCCGCGCGCGATCTGGCGGCTCGGCGTCGGGCGCACCTTCCAGATCACCGCGACATTCCCGACCATGACGGTGCGCGAGAACGTGCAGGTCGCGCTGGTGTCGTATGGCAGGCAATTGTTCAATCTCTGGGGCTCGACCGCAAGTTACGCGCGCGACGAGGCCGGCCGGCTGCTCGATCTCGTCGGCATGGGCGCCTATGCCGGGCGGCCCTGCGGCGAGCTCGCCTATGGCGATCTCAAGCGGCTGGAGCTCGCGATCGCGCTCGCCAACCAGCCGAAACTGTTGCTGATGGACGAGCCGACCGCCGGCATGGCGCCGCGCGAGCGGATCGAACTGATGCGGCTCACCGCGCGCATCGCCCGCGAACAGTCGATCGGCGTGCTCTTCACCGAGCACGACATGGACGTGGTGTTCGAACATGCCGACCGCATCCTGGTGCTGAACCGCGGCAGCCTGATCGCCGAAGGCTCGCCCGAGGAAGTCCGCGGCAATCCCGCAGGTGCGCGCCATCTATCTCGGCGAAGGGCTGGTCTACGACGCGCGCCACCGCGAGGGAGCCGGCGCATGAAGCTGCAGGTCGCGGATCTCAACAGTTTTTACGGCCCGGCGCATATCCTGTTCGATATCGCGCTCGAAGTCGGCGAGGGCGAGGTGGTGGCGCTGCTCGGCCGCAACGGCGCCGGCAAATCGACCACGTTCCGCTCCATCGTCGGCCTGGTCGAGAACCGCTCGGGACGGATTGTCTTCGAAGGCAAGGATGTCTCGCGCGAGCCGACGCATGCGATCGTGCGCGGCGGGCTCGGCTACGTGCCGGAAGAGCGGCGCATCTTCACGGACCTGACGGTCGAGGAAAATCTCGAAGTCGGCCGCCAGCCGAAACGGCCCAACGCGCCGCACTGGACGCGCGAAAAACTGTTCACGCTGTTTCCCAACCTCGGCGAAATGCGCAACCGTCCCGGCGGACGCATGAGCGGCGGCGAACAGCAGATGTTGACCATCGCGCGGACGCTGATGGGCAACCCGTCGCTGGTGCTGCTCGACGAGCCCTCGGAAGGGCTGTCGCCGAAGATCGTCGAACAGATGGTCGAAGCCATCCTCGCGATGAAGAAGGAAGGCGTCAGCATCGTGGTCTCCGAGCAGAACCTGCATTTCGCGCGGTTGATCTCGGATCGCGCCTACATCATCGAGCGCGGCAAGATCTGCTTCGGCGGCACGATGGCGGAACTCGATGCGCGGCCGGACATCCGGGACGCGCATCTGTCGCTGTAAGCGGCTGGCAAGGGACAAGGGCGGGAGCGCAGATGGCAAGGAGTGTTTCGCCGAAACGAGCCGTCAAGCCGGCGCGGCCGTCCTATATTCTGGACGAGCAGATCGGCTTCATCCTGCGCCAGGTCTGGCAGCGCCATGCCACCATCTTCGCCCGCGAGATCGGGATCAATTTGACCCCGACGCAATGGGCGGCGCTCGCGAAACTCGCCGAGACCGGCCCGTGCTCGCAGAACCTGCTCGGCCGGCTGACGGCGATGGACGTCGCCACCATCAAGGGCGTGATCGACCGCCTCACCGCGCGCGGGCTGACCGAGACCAGCCCGGACCCCGAGGACGGCCGCCGCCTGCTGGTGAGCCTGACGCGTGCCGGCCAGCAACTGGCCGAGAAGGCCGCGCCGAACGCGCTCGCGATCACGAGGGAGACGCTGGCGCCGCTCGATGCGAAGGAGCGCGAAACCCTGATGGCGCTGCTGGACAGGTTGCGCTGAAGGACGTCCGTGGGCTTCGCGCGTCAGGCCAGGTTAAGCACCAGCGCAATCGCGCCGACCAGAATGAGGCTGACGGCCCAAATCGTATCCAGATTGAACCAGCTTTGCGATATGAATTTGAGGCCGAGATAGCGGTAGGCGAGCCACGCGCAACATCCGCCGGCGGCGACCATCGCGGTGGCGTGGACGATGGCGACCAGGATAGCCATGCCGAGATTGGCGTTGATCAGCGTGCCGGCGGCTTCGTGGCCACGGTCGAGGTCGGCTTCCCGGCAGAGCCCGAGATAGATCGGCACCAGCATCAGCGCCGCGCCATGCGCGAGCGCCACGGCGAACGACCAAAGCCCCAATTGCGTCGGCGATATCCGCGCCAGCGCCCTTGGATGGCGCCGGTTGGCAAGCCGGAACAGACCGAAGGCGATGACGAGGAGGCTGGCGCCGATCTGTATCGTGCGCTGCCATTCCACGACGGTAACCAGCAGCGCGAAGGGCAGAATCACCAACAGCATCGCGAGCAAATGGCCGGCGGTCAGCGGCCAGAGCGCGGCCACCAGCGCCCGCGGGCTCCGTTCCATCAACCCAGCCGAAACGGCGAGCGGCCACCCCATGCCCGGGTTGACGCCATGGTAAAGGCCGCTCGCGATGACAGCCAGCCAGAGCCAGGCTGGTGTCCAGTCGGCTGTGCTCAAATTCAAACCGAGGGATAGCAGAACGAATCCGTCGAACAGTCACCGCCTTCGAGCCGGACCTGGTGCGCCCGGTATCCGTCGGGGAAATCGACCCAGTAGTCCTTTGCCAGTTCGAGGCCGCCGTCCGGCTTCGCGTTGGCCATCACCATCGCGCCCGGGACACCGTCAGGATAGAATTGGTTGTCCCAGGTCGAATACAGCGAGTTGGTCCAGTACACCCGCTTGCCGTCGCGGCTGATCTCGACCATTTGCGGGCCGCCCGCAAAGGCCTTGCCGTTCGGATGCGGCGTGCGCCGCGCGATGCCGCCGACGTGCACCGAGCCGGCAAGCTTTGGCTTTCGCGGCTCTCTGACATCGTATTGACGCATCTCGCCGGTGGCCCAGCAGGCCACGTAGAGAAACTTGTCGTCCATCGAGAGGTCGATATCCGTTACCAGCGGCGGCACGGCGCCGAACCCCTGCAGCAGTGGCGGCAGTTGCTCTTTCGGCGCGGGCTCGGGCGGGATCGTTGCCGTCTTCTCGATGTGAAACTTGCCGCCCTCGCGCCACCAGGTCCAGATCGAGCCTTCGAGGTTGGTGGTGTCGACCACGACGCCAAGGAAGCCGTATTCGCGAACCGGATCATGCGCGGGCCGCACTTCCAGCGCCATCTGATGATTGGCGCCGAGATCGATGGTCTGGACGTTGCGCCGGGCGCGCAGATCCCAGAAGTGAATCCGATGGCCGTATTTGTTGGAGAGCAGATCCTCCGCCACGATGCCGTTCTCGAACTGCGGCGGCAACGCCCATTCGCTCGTCACCATGTAGTCGCGCGGCAGGTTCCACCAGAAATCATAATGCAGGGTTTGCGGACCGCGATCGAGCTCCCACCGACCGAGCACCTCGAACGTCTCGCAATCCATGATGAAGACGCCGGGCGGTCCATCGGTGCCGTTCTTGCCACCGCCGCCGAGCGTAGAGACGTAGATGCCTTCCGGCCCGCAATGAACGGTGTGGGGCCGCGAGTATCCGGTCTTTTTGAAGATTTCCTCCGGCTCGATGATCTTGTGGATGGCCGCCTTGGTAGGATCCGGCTTGGTATCGACAATATAGATGCGGGACGACCGCATGCCGGGGATGATGAGATAGCGGCGTTCGAGGAAAGCATGTCCGGTCAGCGGCGACAGCGACGACGAGCAGGCGTTCCAGCCGAAATGGTGAAACTCGTCGCCCTTGTTCGGCATCGTCACGGTATGAACGACCCGGCTGTAGGTCGGGGAATTCGGATTGACGTCGATGACAGCAAGCGCGTCCGGCTTTGAAAAATCCGGGCTGAGCAGCACGGCGTAGGCAAAGTTCTCCGGCGGAGCTTCCATGGCAAGCTTTGGCGAAGCGTGAAACGTGGGGTCGGGCCGAATGTTCATCGTACTGCCTCCCTGTTTGCCTCGATGGATAGCAACACGGCTCGGCGGCATGCAGCAGCAAGAAATACCCGGCGCGCTGAGTTCCTCTTTGAGAGTGCCGCCGGCCGGGTTTGTGCCATCGACCATACACCGCAACACCGCCGGCGAAAATAACGATGGTGCGACCGATCCGGGGGATTCAAATCGGCGGAGAGAACCGCGCTATCTGACCGTGATGGTAATTTTCTGCGAGACCACCGGAGGGTCGAACGGATAGTGGCCGGCATCGCCGAGCACGAGCTGGAGCGTGTGCTTGCCGGGTGGAAGCTCGATGCGCGCTTCGGTCTGGCCCGCGCCAAAATGAAGGTGCGATTTGTCCTGCGGAATCGGCTCATTGGGATCGAGCGGCTCATTCACGTCGACCAGCAAATGATGATGTCCGCTGTTCGGGTAAGTGTCGCCGGCGTGGGTTACGCCCATGTTGCGCAGACCAAAGCGGCACCAGAACCCGCCTTTGATGACGGTGCCGTTCTGCGGCCACACGAAATAGAGCAGCGCATCCTTCGGCGCGGGCTTTCCCTGGGCGGATGCGGCGAATGGCAGGCAAGTGAGCGCTGCTGGCGAGAACGATGCATCGCATGAATTTCATGACCGTCCTCTTCAATGCTCTCCAGAGCGTTTTCCAGCGAAGTGGGGACGGGTTCGCGTTGAGAAAACGCGTCAAATCAAAAATCTAGAGCCCGTTCCGACGGCGCTCTAGGGTGAAAGTGCGACGCGGAATCCGTGGGTGGGATAGCGCACGTTGGTGTCATAGCTGCCGCGGTTTGATGTCCGGGCATAGTTCTGGTCCTTCCGCCAGGAACCGGAACGGATGACATGCGCGGAGCATTCGTTCTCGATCCACGCGGATCCGTCCACTGGCGCGCCTTGATAATTTTTGTGCCAGCAGTCTTCGACCCATTGATCGACGCTGCCGCCCATATCGAACAGCCCAAATGGATTTGGCTTCAGGCTGCCGACCTTGACCGGCTGGTCGGTGATCAGAATGTCGCTGCAGTTCTTGCAATTGACCATGCCGGGCTGAAACTGATCGCCCCACCAGTATCTGGTCTGCGTGCCGCCGCGGGCGGCATATTCCCATTCGGCTTCGCTCGGCAGCCGATACGGCTTGCGGGTGGTTTCTGCGAGCCACGCGGCATATTGCTTTGCGTCGCTCCAGCTTACGTTTGCAACGGGCGCATCGTCTTTTCCGGTTGCGGTAAATCCGCAGGCCTTTGCGGCCGCGCAGGTGTTCCATTCCCGCACCGAGACAGGAAATTTCCCCATCGCAAACGGCTTGACCGTTACCTGACGGATCGGCTTTTCCGAAACGTCCTCGTTGCTGCCCATCGCAAAGCTGCCGCCCCGAAGGGAAATCATCTCGGGTTCTCGAATCGACGCGGCCGCCGGCGCGGCGGGTTGAACTGCCGGCGCGACGGGTGAAGCGGACGGCAATAGTGGCGCGGCCTGTTTTGGGGCTGGCGACGGCTCAGGCTGAGGCTGAGGCGCTGCCTGCTGCGTTGGGGCCACCGTCGGCGCGGGCAGGGCTGGCGGCGCCGGTGGTTTTGCGGTCGGCGCCTTCTGCACTTCAGCCGGAGGTGAAACGGGCGCGGAAGCCAGATTTGGCAGCTTGCCGGTTTGCGAGAGCATGTACCAGAGCGCGCCGCCCGCAATGAACAGCAGCGCCAGGCTCAGCAAAAAGATCAGGACGCTTTCGCGCCGCTTCCGGTTTTGTTGAAGTGCGGCCGGGTCGGGCAGCACGCGATAGACCCGCACCGGGTCGGTGATGTTCTTGACATGGCGATCACCGAGCGACTCGTATCCGCAAACCAGCTTGTGCTTTATCTGTTCGTAGATGCCGCCGGAGATAAAGACTTCGCCGGGCTGGGCTATGCCTTCAAGCCGTGTGGCAATATTGACGCCGTCGCCGTAAACGTCGTCGGTTTCGATGATGACATCGCCGAGATTGACGCCAATGCGATACTCGATCCAATGATGCTTCGGCAGGGACGCGTTGCGCCCCACCAGATTCTGCTGAATCACGATGCTGCAGCGGACGGCTTCGACGGGACTGTCGAAAATCGCGATGAACCCGTCGCCGGTGGTTTTAACAAGCCTGCCGTGATGTTCCACGATGCTGGGTTCGATGAGATCGCGCTCGATGCGCTTGACACGGTTGTGCGTGCCTTCCTCGTCGATCTGCATCAGGCGGCTGTAACCGGAGATATCGCCGGCTACGATGGCGGCAAGGCGGCGCGGCATTGTTTCGCGCGGTGGCGCGCCAAATCGGCCTGACTTGATGTCGCGAATCTGGGCCATGGCTCGGATTGTTCCAGAAGCTGTGAATGACAGCGTGCGGCAAACAATCTTTCCAGTCCGCCCTCAGGCTATCACACTGACTGGGGGCGGCAAGCAACCGTGCGTGGGTTCCACTTTGGGTATCCGCGCAATGGGGCTCACAAGAATAAGTCACCCATCCCCCATTCAGGTTCAACCGAGGGGATACGAACTTCAGGCTTGGAACTCGGCAGAAGAGCCGGCGCAGGCATGGGTCAATCCTGTCCCAGCCATTTGGCGCGATAGCGAATTTCGCTGCCGTCGATATTCGGTTGCCATGGCCCAGGCTCGGAGGTATGCGGTGCCTTGGCTGACAGGGCGATGCGGTAGAGCCGATCGGGCTGGCCGTTGATCTTGAGCTCCAACTGCCGATGCGCGGTGCGGAACGCCAGTTCGACGTCGCCTGCGATTACCGGCCTGCCGCCGTCGCTACGGAACTGGTTGAAGCGTGGCTCACCCGGCATGCGGTTGATGTCGGTCTGCAGTTCGATCGCGATGTCACGGGCAGAACTCGGCGATGCGGTTCCAGCGGGGAGGCGAACTTCAAAGACCAGAAGCGGGGTGGCGGCGTTCGGGTTGAGCCAGGGCGTCGCGGTCGTGACGGCATAAACATAGTAGGCGGTGCCAGCCGCAACGCAGAATGCGACGACAACGGCAAGTGCCTTCAGGCTGTTGCGGAAAAGTGTTCCGGTATTCTCTCCGCCGCGCAGCCGCCTCGCCAGCGTCGTGCCGAGGACGAGACCCGCGATCGCGCCAAGAGGCGCGAGCACCAGCAGCGCGAGAATGCCTGACGTGATCGGATCGGCCCGGTTGCCGTAGCCGACCAACTCCAGGATCAGCAGGGTGGCGATAAATCCCACGACCGCGCCAACCACGCCGCCGGCGACCTGCAACGAATTTTTCACGTCTTCCTCGATGACCAGAGCCAACAGACCGCCATCAAGGCAGCCCGGTTTTGTCGGGGCTGGCCGGCAATCCGTTCACCGCTTTCGGGGCTTAACGAAATTTTTCGGATGTATCTCGCGCGATGGCGCCGGGTCTGGCGGCATCAATGCCCGCTGATGATGTCAGGCACTTTCCCCGCCGGCGGCGTGTTGCGGCTGCGCTGGGTGCGGACGATGCCGTCGATGATGGTCATGCCGATGCCGGGGAGGTCGCCGAGCTGCACGCTTTCGAGGATGTTCTTGCCGGGCGAGTGCTGCGCCATATCCATCAGCACGAAATCGGCGGAACGGCCGACTTCGATGATGCCGCAATCCAGCTCCCGCATGCGGGCGGTGTTGCCGGTCGCCAGGCAGAAGGCGAGTTCGGCGGGCAGGTCGCCGAGCGAGGACAACATCGACACCATCCGCAAAATGCCGAGCGGCTGCACGCCGGAGCCGGCCGGCGCGTCGGTACCGAGGATGACGCGGTTGAGGTCGCCCATCTCGCGGGCGATGCGCAGCGTGAACAGCGCCGAACGTTCGTTGCCGTTGTGGACCAGCTCCAGCCCGCGCTTGCAGCCCTCGCAGATGCAGCGGATCTGGTCGTCGGGCAGGGCTGTGTGGCCGCCATTGATATGGCCGACCACGTCGGTGTCGGCTTCCAGCACGACGTCCTTGTCGATCAGGCCGGAGCCGGGAATTGAGGGACCGCCGGTGTGGATCGTGCTCTGGATGCCATACTTGCGCGCCCAGCCGACCATTTTGCGCGCGGTCGGGCCGTCCTTGACGCCGCCAAGGCCCACTTCGCCGAGCAGCTTGACGCCGGCCGCGGCCAATTCCTTGAAATCGTCCTCGACCATTTCGCATTCGATGACCGGCGCACCGGCATGCACCTTCACGCCGCCCGGACGCAGTGTCCAGAACGCGCGCTGCGCAAAAATCGCCATTGCCTTCAACCCGACGACGTCGCGGGGACGGCCGGGCATGTGCACCTCACCCGCGGAAATCATGGTGGTGACGCCGCCATGGAGGTAGCTGTCGATCCAGCCGATCTGGTTCTGCCGCGGCGTCCAGTCGCCGGCGACGGGATGGACGTGGCTGTCGATCAGGCCCGGGGCGACGGTGGTGCCGTTGGCGTCGACGACCGTGGTGGCGCCCTCGGTGTCGACGTCCTTGAATCGGCCAATGGCCGATATCTTGCCGTTCTCGGCCACGATCGTGTCGCCGTCCAGGATCGGCTTCTCCAGCGCCCCCGACAGCAGCAGGCCGATATTGCGGATCACCAGCTTGCTGGGACCGGTCGCCTGGGGTGCGTCGTGGGCCATGGTTTTTCCTTTTGGTTCAATGCCTTCGCCGGACATTCTGCCCGGCTTGACGATCGGATCAAGCTGGATTATTCATTTGTATACGAACAATCGTATACGAATGATGCGGCCGGTCAATCGGCCTGGGAACGGTGCGATGAGCAATTTCAACCAAGAAAGCGTGCTGAGCGTCCATCACTGGACCGACACGCTGTTCAGCTTCACCACCACGCGCGATCCCTCGTTCCGTTTCCGCAACGGCGAGTTCACCATGATCGGGCTCAAGGTCGGCGAGAAGCCGCTGCTCCGCGCCTACTCGGTCGCCAGCGCCAACTATGAGGACCGGCTCGAATTCTTCTCGATCAAGGTGCCGGACGGCCCGCTGACCTCGCGCCTCCAGCACCTGAAGCAGGGCGACGAGATCATCGTCAGCCGCAAGGCCACCGGCACGCTTGTCATCGACAACCTTGAGGACGGCCGCAACCTCTATCTGATCGGCACCGGCACGGGCCTGGCCCCGTTCCTTTCCGTGATCAAGGATCCCGAAACCTATGAGCGGTTCGAGAAGGTGGTGCTGCTGCACGGCTGCCGCCGCGTCAAGGAACTCGCCTATGGCGAGATGATCACCGAAAAACTGCCGAACGACGAACTGATCGGCGAATATATCCGCAACCAGCTGGTCTATTACCCGACCGTGACCCGCGACCCCTTCCGCAACCGCGGCCGCATCACCGACCTGATCAACTCCGGAAAACTGTTCGCCGATATCGGGCTGGCCTCGCTCGACCCCGCTCATGACCGCGTCATGATCTGCGGCAGCCCGGCGCTGGTGACGGACACGCGGACCTTGCTCAACGGCAAGGGATTCGTCGAAGGCAATCACGGCGAGCCGGCGCAGTTCGTGGTCGAGAAGGCGTTCGCGGAGCGTTGATCCTCGAACCCTCATGGTGAGGAGCGCGGAACGCGCGTCTCCGGACGATGCTCCGCATCGCCGGGCGAACCATGAGGCCACAGACGGGCCTGCATCCTTCGAGACGCGCGTTCCGCGCTCCTCAGGATGAGGAAGACAGATTGTGCCTAGCCGTGCATCCCTAAGGCCGCACCGCCGGCGCTTCCATCGGCATGCCGCGCGCCCGCGACATCACGTACAATTCCAGTTCGACCAGTTCCGGCGCGCCGTAGTCATAGGCCTGCGCCCGGATGCCTGATATGCAGGCGCGCAGGCGCCGCTGCAGCGAACCCAGCGATTGCCATTCCAGCCGGTAGAGCGGGTAACCGGTCGGGTGTCCTTGCGTGATCGCGGAGCCGGCGAGCCGCTTGTCCCAATTGTCGTCATGGCAATTGGTGCAGCCGAGATTGAGCTGCCCCTGCCGTTGCAGGTAGAGCTCGCGCCCCTTGGCGATGAACGGCGCGAGCTGCGGGTCGGCGCCGGTTTCGATTCGCAGCACCTTGCGACTGCCGCGCGACAAAGGCCGTGAGCGCCAGCAACTCGCGGCTCTCGAAAGGCAGCGGCGTCGCCTGCTGCTGGTTGGTGCGGCACGAATTGATGCGCTGCTCCAGATCGATCGGGCGGCCGGTTGCCTTGTCGAAGGCGGGGTAACGGGCGGCCACGCCCTTCATGCTGGCGCGGGCATCGTCATGGCAATCGGCGCAGGCCTTGCTGGCGGCGCCCGCCTTGCGCTTCCACAAGCGCTTCGCCGTCGAGCACCCAGAGCATGCCGGGATTGGCGGTATCCTCATCCTGCATCGCCTTGGTGTCCGGCTTCATGAAGTCGTAGCCGGAGCGGCGGTCGGCTTGCGGGATTTCGGCGGCGAACGCAGAGCCCGCGATCAGCAGCGCAACGGCTATGGCGCCGGCAAATCTCATTCGACCGTGATCGAAGCGGATGCGGTTTCGGAAAACCCCTGGTCGCCGATCCATTCGAACTCGAACTTGCCGCTCTCGGTCGCCGTGGTGAAGAAGGTGATGAACGGGTTGGCGGCGATCGCCGGAAACAGGTCGGCGCGGAAAATTTCTGACCCGTTGAAGCGGCACGTAAAGCTCGTGATGATGTCGCGCGGAACGACGTTCGCCTGACGCCAGTATGGCGATAGCCGGTTTCCATGATGTGCGACATCAGCGTCTTGATCTCGATAATGTCGCCGCGCCTGGCTTTCGCCGGAACGTTGATCAGTGCAGAGGCCATCAGATCACCTCCTCGGTGCAGGCGGCGAGCGTCACCACGACATCGACGCTGGCCGACCAGAACGACCCGTCCGAAAGCTTTGCGATCGCGACGATCTTCTGGCTGTCGGCGAGACGGATGCGGGTCGAGACCTGCGCGCGGCCGTTATGCGGGCCGAGATGGAAATTGGCGATGTTGGCTTGCGGATTCTTCTCGTTGAAGACG
Organism: uncultured Alphaproteobacteria bacterium; assembly: GCA_963816815.1. Taxonomy (GTDB): domain Bacteria; phylum Pseudomonadota; class Alphaproteobacteria; order Rhizobiales; family Xanthobacteraceae; genus Bradyrhizobium. The sequence goes on along the minus strand of CAWFMW010000015.1, from coordinate 45,070 downwards.
TGGATGCTGCGGACGTGATCCTCCGGGGCCATCGGGTGGTTGACGCTGACCGTCATCGGTACGGTGTTGCCGTTCTCGACCAGCGGCGGAATGTCGAGCTTGACCTTGCCGGTCCGCACCGCCGCGCCGCCGGTGACGCTCTGGATCGCGGAGGCCAGCATCGCGGGTGTCGCCTCGGCGGGACGAACGGTGACGACGGGAATTGCGCCGAGCACGGCGGCGCCACCGGCGAGGCCGAGGAACTGGCGGCGTGATGAATTGGGCGGTTGCTGCATCGTGTCTTCCTATTCGCGCAGCGTTACAAGATACGCCACGATATCCTCGATCTGTTCGGCCGACAGGATCGGCTTGCCGCGCCACAGCGTCCCGACGCGATCGAGGCCGTCCACGCGGTAATAGGACGGCATGATGGTCGCGGCATTGAGACGGGACGCGTCCACCAGCCGCAGCCGAAGCTGACCCTCGGACCACCGGCTGCCGGAACCGGCAAGGTCAGGTGCCAGGTCGCCCTGGAACTTCTGTTCGGGAAATGGGCCGCTGTGGCAGAGGATGCAAGTGCTGGAGCGCTCGACGACCAGCGCGCGGCCGCGCGTCGACGTCGCCCCGCGCAGGCGTGAGCGGTTCCGGAATGGCATCGCCGACGACGGCGTAGGGCGGCAAGGCCTGCGCGCCGGCCGGCACCGGCAGCGCAAGCAGCGGGCCTGCCAGTAACATCCCGATATGGCTTCTCGATCTAGCCAAAGGTTTCCACCGTAATTGTCCTGAACCAGGTTTCCGCGGCCTCGGCCTCACGCTGGCGCACCTCGCGCGGCGCATTGACCGGGCTGGTCGCGCCCTCGACCTCGGCGAACTGGCCGTCCCTCGGCTGATAGACGCCTGACAGCGAGAAGGCGTAGCCCGGCGCGACGGTGTTGTAGCAGGCGCCGCTCAGCCGGGGCGTCTCGGGCGCCTTGCCCGACAGCATGGCGACAATGCCGGCCGCGCACGCCTTGCCTTGCGCGCTCGCGGCCGATGCTGCCTTCGGAATTTGCCCGGCGATGCAGGCATCGCCGATGACGTGAATATTGGGCACGAGTTTCGAGGCAAAGCTGGTGGGGTCGATCGGGCACCAGCCGGTATTGTCGGCGGCGCCGGCGAGTCTCGGCGATGCGTCCGGCCTTCTGCGGCGGGATCACGCTGGCGACATCGGCGGTGTAGTTGCCGAAGTCGGTGACGATGGTGTTGGTCGCGGGATCGACCGATGTCACCCGTCCGCCTTGCGAGAGCGCGATCCGCTCGATCATGCCGGGATAAAGCTCCTTCCAGGCGGCCTCGAACAGCCTTTGCTGCGAAAAGCCGTCCTTGGCGTCGAGGATCAGGATCTTCGAACGCGGCTTTCGCGTTTTCAGATAATGCGCGATCAGGCTGGCGCGCTCGTAAGGCGCGGGCGGACAGCGCAGGGGAGCCGCAGGCACCGCGATCACCACCGTGCCGCCATCCTCCATGGCTTCGATCTGCCGGCGCAGCAGCATCGTCTGCTCGCCGGCCTTCCACGCATGCGGCATCTTGACGGAGGCCGCTTCGTCATAACCGGGCAGGGCGTCGAAGCGCAGATCGATGCCGGGCGACAGCACCAGGCGGTCGTAGCTGAGCGAATTGCCATCGGCCAGGGTGACGATGCGCGCCTGCGGATCGACCTTCGTGGCGGCTTGCGGAATGACGGTCACGCCGCCGGCGGCGATCTTGTCATAGCTGAATTGCTGCGCCGGCAATTCCCGCATGCCCGCGATCACCTCGTTGCTGAACGGACAGGCGGTAAAGGTTTGATTTGGCTCGATCAGGCTCACCTGAAGTTTTGCATCGAGCTGCCGCAGCGCTCGCGCGCAGCTCGCGCCGCCGAAGCCGCCGCCGATCACGACGATACGCGCCGCGCCTTGCGCGAACGATGGGCATGGCAATGCAGACGCCGCCGCAGACGCGGCGATGCCGCGAGCGACATCCCTGCGCGTCATCGGGCGCGTGGCGTCCATGGCTGCAATCCGGGAAAGGAGGGCGGCGGCCGCGAGGTGAGGCCGCCGCCCGCTGTCGTCAGGCAAAGCTGATGTTCTGGTCCCGCAGCGGCACCGAACGGATGCGTTTGCCGGTCGCCGCGAAGTAGGCATTGAGCACCGCGGGCGCGGCGACGCCGATGGTCGGCTCGCCGACGCCGCCCCAGAAGCCGCCGCTCGGCACCATGACGCATTCCACCTTCGGCATCTCGGCGATGCGCATCGAGTTGTAGGTGTCGAAGTTGGTCTGCTCGATCTTGCCGTCCTTCACCGTGCAGCCGCCGTAGAACAGGGCGGACAGGCCATAGACGAAGGAGCCCGCGATCTGCCGCTCGATCTGCGCCGGATTGACGACGTAGCCGGGATCGGTGGAGGCGACGATGCGATGCACCTTGATCTTGTTGCCGTCGGTGACGGAGATTTCGGCGGCACCGGCGACATAGCTGCCATAGCCCATCACCTGCGCAATGCCGCGATAGACGCCTTGCGGCGCGCGGCTTGCCCCAGCCGATCTTCTCGGCCACGGCATTGAGCACGGCGAGATGCTTTGGATGCTTGCTCATCAGCTTGCGGCGGAATTCCAGCGGATCCTGGCCGACCGCATGCGCCAGCTCATCCATGAAGCATTCCATGATAGATCGCATTCTGATTGACGTTGACGCCGCGCCAGAAGCCCGGCGGGACGTGCGGATTGCGCATCGAATGCTCGACCAGCAGGTTCGGCACCGAGTAGCCGATCGCCGCATCGCCGGACGGGCTCAGGCCCTGGAACGCGGCCGGATCCATGCCGTTGTCCAGCGCCGCCGGTCGCACCGAGAACAGGATCGACTGGCCCGACAACCGCATATGCAGCGCCGTCAGATTGTTGTCGGCATCGAACGCGCCGGTCAGCTTGCACTGCGTGACCGGATGGATACCTGCCGTGCGGCATGTCCTCTTCGCGCGACCACAACAGCTTGACCGGCGTGCCCGGCATCTGCTTGGCGATCAGCGACCGCCTGCCGGACATAGTCGGTCATGCCGCGACGGCCGAAGCCGCCGCCGAGCATCTGCTTGTGCACCTCGCATTTTTCGGCCGGCAGGCCCGAGGCTTCCAGCGTCGCGGCAAACGCCGCTTCGCCGTTCTGCGTGCCGCACCAGACCTCGCATTTGTCCGCGGTGTAGAGCGCGGTGGCGTTCATCGGCTCCATGGTGGCGTGGTTCTGGTAGGGATAGTTGTAGACCGCCTCGACCTTCTTGGCGGCAGCGCGCGATCGCGGCCTTGGCGTCGCCGTTCTGGTTGCCGACATAGGCCGGCTGCGCATTGTCGAGACCTTCGGCCAGCCATTTGGCGATCGACTCGCTGGAGACCTTGGCGTTCTCGCCTTCGTCCCAGACGATCGGCAGCGCATCGAGCGCGGTCTTGGCGTGCCACCAGGTGTCGGCGACGACGGCGACCGCGCTGTCGCCGACGCGCACGACCTTCTTGACGCCCTTCATGCCCGCGATCTTGGCTTCGTCATAGCTCTTCAGCTTGCCGCCGAACACCGGGCAATCCTTGATCGCGGCGTTGAGCATGCCCGGCAGCTTGACGTCGATGCCGTAGATCATCGTGCCGGTGGTCTTGTCGACGGTGTCGAGCCGCTTCAACGCCCTTGCCGGCGATCTTCCAGTCCTTGGGATCCTTCAGCTTGACGTCGGCCGGCGGCTCGAGCTTGGCGGCGGCTTCCACCACCTTGCCGTAGGTCGTGGTCTTGCCCGACGGCGTGTGGGTGATGACGCTGTTGGCGGCGGTGCATTCCGAGGCCGGCACCTTCCATTCATTGGCGGCGGCCTGGATCAGCATCATGCGCGCGGTGGCGCCGCCCTTGCGGACATAGTCCTGCCTGGTGCGGATGCCGCGGCTGCCGCCGGTCGAGAAATCGCCCCAGGCGCGCTTGCGTGCGACACTTTGGCCCGGGGTCGGATATTCGGTGGTGACCTTCGACCAGTCGCATTCGAGTTCTTCGGCGACCAGCTGGGCGAGGCCGGTGAGCGTGCCCTGGCCCATCTCCGAGCGGGCGATGCGGATCACGACGGTGTCGTCGGGGCGGATCACCACCCAGGCATTGACTTCGGGCGAGCCGTCGGCGGCGCGGACCACGGTCGGTCCGCCAAAGGGAAGATCGAGGCCGAGCGCGAGGCCGGCGCCGGCGGCGGCGGTGCCGATGACGAAGGCGCGGCGATTGAGTTTGGGCATGACGTGCTTGTTCATGGCGTCCCCCTCAAGCGTTCGCGGCGGCGTGGATCGCCTCGCGCACCTGCTGGAAGGTTCCGCATCGGCAGATATTGGTGATGGCCTCGTCGATGTCCTGGTCGGTCGGCTTCGGCTTCTCCTTGAGAAGCGCCGCGACCGCCATGATCATGCCGCTCTGGCAATAGCCGCATTGCGGCACGTCGTTGGCGACCCAGGCCTGCTGCACCTTGTGCAGCGCGCCATTGCCGGCGAGGCCTTCGATCGTGGTGATCTGCTTGCCGGCGGCTTCGCTGACCGAGACGCCGCAGGAGCGCATCGCGACCCCGTCGATATGGACGGTGCAGGCGCCGCATTGTGCAATGCCGCATCCGTATTTGGTGCCGGTCAGTCCGACATTCTCCCGGATCGCCCAAAGCAGCGGCGTGTCGGCTTCGACGTCCACGTTGATTGATTTGCCGTTGATTGTGAGGTTTGCCATCGCGTTTCCCCTGTTAGCTCAATCCATCGATTGAACTGCGGCGGCGAATGTTGGACTGCGAATCTGGAACAGTTCAAATCAAGAAAATGCGTTTGCGATGCGGAAGAAAGTTGATCGGCCGGGTGTTGCGTGGGCGCTGTTGCATCTCGCATGGCGCGATCATGTCGCGCTGCGTGAGCCGACCGCCAGACGCAGGAAACTCATCACGGCTTCCGAGCGCGGCAAATCCGGCGCCGAGTGCCAGTGCAAGCGTCGCGCCATCGTGACCGGCGAGGGCAAAGCACAGCGCCGCGAGCGCCGCGCCGAGTGGTTTGTCCGGTCAGGCGTGCGGTCGCGACGATGCCGCTGGCGCTGCCGCTGCGATGCGGCGGCGCGCTCGACATCAGCGCCCGCAAGTTCGGCGTTTGGAAGAAGCCGAAGCCGATCCCGCAGATCACCATGCGCCAGACGATGTTGGCGATGCCGGGATCCGGCGGAAGCGTCGCCAGCAGCACCATGCCGATGCCGAGCAGCACCAGACCGATGCCGCCGAGAATGCCGACCGGATAGCGGTCGGACAGCCGGCCGCCGATCGGCGCCATGATCGCCACCACCAGCGGCCACGGCGTCATGAAGAAGCCGGTCTCGACCTGCGACCGCTGCAGCACGTCCTCGAAGTAGAACGGCAGCGAGACGAAGGCGAGGCCCTGCACCGCGAACGAGCAGACCGACGTCGCGGCCGACAGCGCGAACATCGGCCGCCGGAACAGGTCGATCGGCAGCATCGGCGCCGGATGATCGGCATGCCGGCGGGTCATGATCCAGCCGAGCAGCAATGGCGCGCGACAAGCTCGAGCCCGACCAGGGCGGGCGACGCCTGATGCGCCGCGCTGCCGATCCCGATGATGAAGAGGCCGAGGCAGCTCGCGGTCAGCGCCGCGCTCGGAAAATCGAACGCGTGCATCGCGCGCGGCGTCTTCGGCAGCGTCTTCAGGCCGATCCAGATCGCGATCACGCCGAACGGGAGGTTGATCGCGAACAGCCACGGCCATGGTCCGACCGCCAGGATCGCGGAGGCGATCGTCGGCCCGAACGTGAACGCGGTTCCGACCACCAGCGCGTTGTGGCCGAAGCCGCGGCCGAGCATCCGGGTCGGGTAGACGAAGCGGACCAGCGCCGCATTCACGCTCATGATGCCGCTGGCGCCAAGCCCCTGCAGCGTCCGCGCCGCCAGCAGGCTGGGCAGCGACCACGCCAGCGCGCAGCCGAGCGAGGCCAGCGTGAACAGCAACAGGCCGCCGAGATAGATCCGCTGGTGGCCGACGATCTCGCCGAGCGCGCCGAGCGGCAGCAGCGTCGCGACCAGCGCGATCTGGTAGACATTGACCACCCAGACCACGTCGGCCGGGCTGACATGGAGGTCGGCGGCGATCGCGGGCAGCGCGATGTTGGCGATCGCCGTATCCAGCGAGGCCAGCGCCAGCGCGGTAAAGATCGCCGCGACCGCCCAGCGCCGGAGTTCCGGCGGCAAGCCGTCGATCGGCGCGGCGGCGGGCGGCTTTGGCGGTTGCATCTGCTGACATTCTGATCGGGCTCTCCACGCCGGGGCGCGGTTGCGCCCTCCGCGGCGTGTACTACGGACGCGGCCGCGCCACAGGCACGCCGCTGCATGATGCGTATGCGAAGCGCGAACATGCGGATCCGCGCTTGCCGGATGAAATGCGCGTCTGCGCGCCATTTCCGCGCGCCGACTTTCGGCTACCTTTCCGCCCGCCGCGCGATCGACTAGGCTTGCCGCGCATTGCGGCCGCAATCGACAATAAAAAGGACGGTCGCCGGCGAGGGGAAGCGCTTTGGACGGACAGGCGAGCCGGCGCAGCGAAGTCACGCGTAGCGCCAGTGAGGGGATGCGTCGGCGCGCGTGGGCCGGCCTGTGGGTCGCGCTCCTGCTGGCGATCCTGGGCTTTCTGGTCATCTATCCGATCCTGATGCTGCTGCTCGGCGCGCTCACCGACACCAATCCGGTGGTCGACGGCATCTCAGCCTCAGCCATCTCTCGATCGCCAACTTCCTCACCGTGCTGGCGAACCCGAATGTCGCCGAGGCGCTGCTCAACACGCTGATCGCCTGCGGCGGCGGCACCGCTGATCGCGGTCGTGATCGGGCTGCTGTTCTCCTGGATCGTGGTGCGCACCAACACGCCGTTCAAGGGCTTCATCGCCGCCGCCAGCATCCTGCCGCTGTTCGCGCCGCCGCTGGTCGCGGGCGTGGCGTGGGCGATCCTCGGCTCGCCCAAGACCGGCCTGATCAACACCATGTTCAAATGGATCGGGCTCGACTGGCGCGTCGATTTCTATTCGCTGTGGGGCCTGGTGTTCGTGTTCGGCATCTACTACGCGCCCTATGTCTACATGTTCACCTCGTCGGCGCTGCGCAACATGGATCCGAGCCTGGAGGAGGCCGCCGAAATCTCCGGCGCCAGCGCGTTCGCGACCCTGTTCTCGGTGACGTTCCCGCTGATCATGCCGGCGATCGTCTCGGGCATGCTGCTGTCGTTCATCGTGATGCTCGGCATCTACGGCATTCCGGCGGTGCTGGGCGCGCCGACCAATCTGGCGGTGCTGACCACCTACATCTTCAAGCTCACCAACTGGTCGCCGCCGCTCTACAACACCGCGGCCGCGGTCGCGATCATCCTGATGGTCGTCACCGGCGCGCTGGTGTTCCTGCAGCAGAAGGTGCTGAGCGGCCGCAGCTACACCACCGTCGCCGGCAAGGCGTTCCGGCCGCGCAGCCTCGATCTCGGGCGCTGGCGCTGGTTCACCTTCGGCCTCGGCATCGTCTATCTCCTGGTCGTGGTGGTGCTGCCGTCGCTGGCGCTGATCGTGGCGGCGTTCCGCAAATTCATGTTCATCCGCGATGTCGCCAGCCTGTTCGACATGCGGCAATATTCGCTGATGCATTTCCACAGCATCTTCGACAATCCGCTGACGCATGCGCTCGATCTACAACGCGGTCGAGGTCGGCGTCATCACCGCCGTGGTCGGCGGCGCGCTGGCCTTTGCGATCGGCTACACCATTCACCGCACCCAGGTGACGGGCCGGCGCTGGATCGATCTGATCTCGACCGTGCCGGTCGCGATCCCCGGCCTCGTGGTCGGCGTCGCCTATCTCTGGGCCTGGATCGGCATTCCCGGCGGGCTCTACGGCACGATCTGGATCCTGGCGCTGGCCTTCATCGCGCGCTTCATGCCGGATACGGTCAAGGCGCTGTCGACCTCGTTCCTGCAGATCCATCGCGAACTCGAGGAGGCCGCCTGGGTCTGCGGCAAGGGCATGCTCGGCACCATCAGGACGATCGTGCTGCCGCTGGCGCGGCCGGGCGTGATCGCGTCGATGACGCTGCTGTTCGTGCTGGCGATCCGCGAACTCGGCTCGTCGCTGTTTCTCTACACCAGCAACACCATGGTGATGTCGGTGCTGCTGCTCGACTATTACGAAGGCGGCAACCTCGGCAAGACCGCCGCCTTCAGCCTGGTGCAGACCGTTCTGCTCGGCGTTCTCATCGGCGGCGCCAACTGGCTGTCGCGCGGTGCGGCGCAGGGCAGCGTCGCCCGCACCGGATAACAAAACGAAAGGGAGGATTGGCTATGAATAGAAGGATCTTCGCCAACATTGCCGCGCTGGCCGGCATCGCCGGTCTTGCGCTGGCATGGAGCGCAGCCGCGCAGGCGCAGGAATTCGGCTCGCCCGAACTGATCGCGGCGGCGAAGGACGAAGGCAAGCTGGTGTTCTACACCGCGAATTTCGCCGAGGTCGAACAGCAGGTCATCAAGGCCTTCAACAAGCGCTTTCCCGAGATCAAGGTCGAGATGGTGCGCGCGCCCGGCGGCCAGCTCATCACCCGCGTGAAGACCGAGGCCGCCGCCGGCAAGCTGATCGCCGACGTGGTCGATCATTCCGACCGCGCGCTGATGCAGCCGCTGGCCGACCTGTTCCAGGACTACGCGCCGCCGAATGCCGCCGACTACAATCCCGAGGCGCTGATCTCGCCGAAGCTCTGGCCGCGCGCCACGCTGGTCTGGTCGATCGCCTACAACACCGAGCTGGTGAAGGATCCGCCGAAGACCTGGATGGATCTGACCAAGCCGCGAATACGACAAGATGACCGGGCAGGTGTTCGCGCCAGTCCGGCGGCACCACCTGGACCCGCATCATGTTCGAGCGCCAGGTGCTCGGCGAGGACTACTGGGCGAAGCAGGCCGCGACCCATCCGGTCCTCTATCCCTCGGGCGCGCCGATGTCGGATGCGCTGGTGCGCGGCGAAATCGCGATGGGGCCGCTGCTCTACAACGCGATCTATCCGAAGCAGAAGGACGGCGCGCCGATCAAGATCTTCTTTCCGCCGGAAGGCGCGCCGGTCAATCCCTACGCCACGGGCATTCCGAAGACCGCCGCGCATCCCAATGCCGCAAAGCTGTTCCTGAACTGGTGCCTGTCGAAGGAAGGGCAGACCTTCATGATCAAGGAGCTCGGCAACCTGACGTCGCTGAAGGTGCCGCCGGTCTATCCGGAAGGCTTCGATCCCAAGGTGGTCAAGGTCTGGTTTCCGAAGTTCGACGAGTACGTGAAGCTGCACGCCGACCTGGGTCGCCGAGTGGGACAAGACCTTCGGCTATCGGCAGTGATCGTCGGATCATGGAAACGATCGAACCGATGACGGCGACGCTCGAAGTCACCGACCTGCGCAAGCAGTTTGCGATCGGCCGGCCGGCGATCGACGGCGTCAGCTTTGCCGTGCCGGCCGGCGAGATCGTGGTGCTGCTCGGGCCGTCCGGCTGCGGCAAGACCACGACGCTGCGCTGCGTCGCCGGGCTGGAGCATCCGACCGATCGGGCGAGATCAGCATCGCCGGCCGGGTGGTGTCGTCGCCCGAGCGCGGCATCCTGGTGCCGCCGCGCTTGCGCGACCTCGGCATGGTGTTTCAGTCCTATGCGGTGTGGCCGCATATGACGGTGCGGCAGAACGTGGTCTATCCGCTCAAGCACCGCAAAGCTTTCGCGCAGCGACGCCCGCCGCAAGGTCGACGAAGCGCTCGAACTGGTCGGCCTGTCGGAATATGCCGACCGGCCGGTGGTCGCGCTGTCCGGCGGCCAGATGCAGCGCGTGGCGCTGGCGCGCAGCATCGTCTACCGGCCGCAATTGCTGCTGCTCGACGAGCCGCTGTCGAACCTCGACGCCAAACTGCGCCTGCGGCTGCGCGACGATCTGCGCGTGATCCTCAAGCAGACCGGCATGACCGCGCTCTACGTCACCCACGACCAGGCCGAAGCGGTCGTGCTCGGCGACCGCATCGGCGTGATGCGCGACGGCAAGCTGCTGCAGATGGATACGCCGGACGCGATCTATAACCGGCCGGCGGATCTGTTCGTCGCCAATTTCACCGGCGCCACCAACGAACTCGCGGGCACGCTGGTGTCGCGCAACGGCGAATTCGGCACGGTCGATTTCGGCGAGGGACGACGCGGCGAGGTGGCGTTGCTGCACGCGCTCGGCCCGGACGAGAAGGTGCGCATCGCGCTGCGGCCGGAGAACATCACGATCGGCCAGCATAACGGCGCCAACATTTTTCCCGCCCGCGTCCTCGACCGCCGCTACCAGGGCACGCAGACGGCCTACGGCATCGAACTGTTCGGCCGGCGGCTGGAAGTGGTCGAACTCGGCACCGCGGCCCGGCATCAGGTCGGCGTCGAGACCCCGGTTTCGCTGCCGAAGGAGAGCTGCTGGGCCTATCGCGACACCGGACCTGTGGCGTATGAATAGCGGCGATAATTGTCCAGAATAGCGGGGCTGCAGGAACGGCTGCGGCCGGGCGGATGATCGCTAGATCGATTCTGACCCGGACAACGTGGGTAGCGACTTGAAGAGCCTTGATGATTTGCCGGGCTGCTGCTCGCGAGTTCTGCGCCGATCGACCGGTCCAGCTCGGCCAGAGCGTCAGCCTATGCGCTGCAGCTGGACCCCGGCCGCGGATCACTCACCGTGTTTTGGCCAGATCGCTGACGCTAGACGCCGACGCCGGCGATCGATCTCGGCGTTGAGGTCGGCAAGCTCGATCGGGCGTCCTCGTCGCCATGTGTCGGCTCCGGCGATGCGCCGTTCGCCATTTCGGATCTTGCGTCCATGCTGTCGCGCGCAGCCAGGCCGCCGACTGCGGGTCGGCGCTGATGAGCATCTGCGCCAAGCACCTGCCAGACCTTCGACTGGCTCAAGCCGAGGTCCGAACAAGCGTGATCGCCGGCCCGAGCAGGCGTTTCGCCGGCCGCAAGATCGCCAATCCAGATCCGGGCGATGCCTCGCCGCCGTGATGTGTCCGGCGTTTGCGCCAGTCATTGGCCTATGACGTACCCGAATTGACAATCATTTGTCAATATAGTCGGGCCGACCGCGAGTATCAGTCGATGCTTTGCAGGACAGCCTGCGGTCGATCATCACCGCGGTCTTTGCCCGACGCTGGAGTTCGGCATCGATCTTCGCCGACGCAGCCGGCCGCGATCTACGGCGCTCGATCGTCAACGGTCTCTTCGAAGCAATGAAGCCGAGCTATCACGCGGATTTCGTTCGATGCAGGCGAGTGGCGCGGTGCATCCTCGGTGCGTGCTCGGTCTGCTGGCTGCTGGCCGACCCAGGTGACTGGTCTCGACCGTCGCGCGGTGCTGCATTCTCGCCAACTGGCCGCATATACGCTGATGGCGGCATCATGCCGACCAACCGCTCTGCTCGATGCGATCGATGGAAACGACGCCGGGATCGCATCTCGCGCGAGCTATCTCGATGTCGAAGAGCCGTTGCACGCGGTCAGACTTCGTGCCTCAGCGGATTGCTCGACCCTGCCGTCGATGGGTGCCAGCAGCCGTCAACGCGCCGAACTTGTCCAACGGATCGCCCGTGCGCTCAATCCCAGGCTCGCATAAATCCGCCGCGCATAGGCGCCGAATTCGTCGGTGGTCTTGATCGGCAAGTCCGCGCGGGAACGGCAGCTCGATCGGGAAATACTCCGCCATCCGCGCCGGGCCGGCGGTGAGCACCGCGCAATGCGAGGCGAGGAACACCGCTTCCTGGATCGCTGTGGGTCACGAACATGATGGTCTTGCCGCTCTCGCGCCAGATCCGCAGCATTTCGAGGTTCATCTGTTCGCGGGTCAGCGCGTCGAGCGCGCCGAACGGCTCGTCCATCAGGATCAGCTTTGGATCGTGGATGAAGGCGCGGGCGATCGCGGTGCGCTGCTGCATGCCGCCGGACAATTGCTGCGGATATTTGTCTTCGTAGCCGGCGAGCCCGACCAGATTGAGCAGATCGCGGGCGCGGGCTCCGCGCGGCCTTCATCGGCAGGCCGACGATTTCGGCCGGCAGCAGCACGTTGTCGAGGATGGTCCGCCATTTCAGCAGCAGCGCCTGCTGGAACACCATGCCGATATCGCGTGCGGGATCGAACGGCGTTTTCGCATTGCCGATCTTGATGGTGCCGCCGTCGGCCTCGTGCAGCCCGGCCAGAATCTTCAGCACCGTGGTCTTGCCGCAGCCGGACGGGCCGACCAGCGAGACCAGTTCGCCTTCCCTGACGTCCATGGTGACGTCGGAGACGGCGAGGAATTCCGTGCCCTTGGACCGGTAGACCTTGCGGACGTTCTGCAGGCTGATGAAGGGCTCTTCGGCCGTCATGCCAGCCATTTCTGCAGGTTCGCTTCGACGAAGGCGTCGTCGGAGAGATCGGCATGCTCGCGGCAGACGCGGTCGATCTCGTTGCATCTGGCCGGGGCTGAGCCCCTCGGCGGGATCGAGACACCACAGCCCCTGCATCAATCCCTGCCGCCGCAGGATTTCATGGCAGCCGGCGATGCAGCCGTGGAAATTGTTGGCGACATCGAAGAACGCGCTGTTGCAGTCGGTGACGCGGGCATCGAGCGCCAGCAGGTCGGCCGGCACGGCTGTCCTTGCCGCGCGCGGCCTTGCACATCTCGAACTGCTTGATCGCGCTCGCGGTCCACACCGACCAGTGGCCGAGCAGGCCGCCCTTGAACTAGGCGCGGGTGGTGACGCCCTTGTCGCGCAGGTCGAACGGCAGCATCAGATCGAGCAGGATGTGATCGTCATTGCCGGTATAGAGCGCGACGCGGTCGAGCGCGCCGGCCGCCGCCACGCCGCGCAGCACGTCGAGCGTCCGGTAGCGGTTGAACGGCGCGATCTTGATGGCGATGACGTTGTCGATGGAAGCGAAGCGGCGCCAGAAATCGGCGCTGAGGATGACGCCGCCGACCGCCGGCTGCAGGTAGAAGCCGACCAGCGGAATTTCCCGCGCCACCGCCTCGCAATGCGCGATGATCTCGTCCTCGGATGCCGATTTCATCGCGGCAAGGCTGAGCAGGCCGGCGTGATAGCCGATGCCGCGTGCGGTCTGCGCTTCCGCCGATGGCCTGCTGCGTCGGGCCGGCGAGGCCCGCGACCATCGCGAGCGGCCGCTTGGTCCATGAAGCCGCGGTCTCCGCCGCCAGTTCCAGCACCGGCCGGTACAGCCCGACGTCGCGGATCGCGAATTGCGTGGTGTGGACGCCGACGGCCAGCCCGCCGGCGCCGGCATCGAGGTAATAGCGCGTCAGCGCGCGCTGATGCCTGATATCGAGCGCGCGGTTGGCGTCGAGCGCGAGCGGATGCGCGGGGAGCACCGTGCCGTCGGCGATCAGCTTCCGAACGTCGGCCTTGATTTCGCTATGGTGCATGACGGTACTTCCTATCCAAATTCCGGGCCGGCGACGGCGAACGGCGGTTGCGCCGAGCGAAATGGTCGCCGGGCCAAAGCGCATGCGCTGAAACGGCCGCTCGATGTTCCAGCCCGATGCGACGAGGCCGCCGAGAAACTCTTCCTGAGAATGGACGGCGTCGATCAGCCACGGGCCCGTCTCGGAGCGGACGATGGCGTCCACCAGCGCGAGCGCCTGATCGGCGCGATCGGCCAGCAGCGGGCCGATATGGCGCGCGGTGCGTCCGTCGCGGACGAGGGCCATGGCTCGATCGTCAGACACGATGCGCGAGCCCGGGCGCGCGGAAAATTCCGCCAGCAACGTGCTGCGGTCGAACCCCATGGCGCCGGCATCGCGTGCGACCAAGGCGTCGAGGTGACCCGCCGATAGCGGCCGGGACGACCCGGTGCCTTGCGGCTTCGTCAGCCGCAGCCGCCGCAATTGCAGCGTCGGCGTGAAGCCGAGCGGTCCGTAGACGGTGGCGCCGTCGGGCGTCGCGTCGAGCCAGGTCGTGAGACCGCGCTCTTGCCGCCGCGTTCAGGCAGGCATCGACCAGCTTGGTCGCAATGCCGCGGCGGCGGAAGTCCGCGGTCACCAGCACCATGCTGATCCAGGCATTGCCGGCCGAGTAGGGCAGCAGCGCCGCGGTCGCGACCAGCCGCGCGCCGTCGCGCACGCCGAACACAACGCCCTGGCTCAGGAAGAAGCGCCAGTCGGCCTCGTTCTGGTTCCAGCCCGCTTCGGTCGACAGCACCAGTCCGGCCTGCGCGTCGTCGACGATCGAGCTCGACGATGCCGATCGGCTCAGTAGCGGCCATCGCGCACCTCGTATTTGGTGGGCTTGCCGAGGCTCGGCATCGATCGCGACACCCAGTCGGCGGTCCAGCTGATCAGCTGCTCGGTATCGACGATCGGCAGGCCGAACAGTTTCACCGCCTGCGAGGTGTCGGTGAGCCATGCCGTCGGCTCTTCCTTGCCGACGATCACCGGTGCGCGGCCAAAACGCTGGCCGAATTTTGCGGCGAGATCGCGCACCGCCAGGATTTCATGGCCGCTGACATTGATCGGCGAGGTCGGCGTCTCGCAATGCGCCAGGCAGCGCAGCGCCTGCGCGGAGGCGTCGCCCTGCCAGATGAAATTGACATGGCCGAGGCTGACGTCGATCGGCTTGCCCTGCAACACCTTGCTGGCGATGTCGTGCAGCACGCCGTAGCGCATGTCGATCGCGTAATTGAGCCGGAACAGCCGTCCGGGCGTCGAATGCTTTTTCGAGAAATACTCGAACATGCGCTCGCGCCCGACGCAGGATTGCGCGTACTCGCCGGGCGGATTGGGCGCCATGTCCTCGTCCGAGCCTTTGCCGTCCACCGGCACGAACGGATAGACGCAGCCGGTCGAGAACGCGACGATCCGCGAGCCTGGCAAAAGCCTGCGCGACCAGCGCCGGGACGTGCGAATTCATCGCCCAGGTCAGCGACAGATCGCCCTCGGCGCCGAACTTGCGCCCGGCCATGAACACGATGTTCGGCACCTTCGGCAGCGCCTTGATGGCGGCCTCGTCGAGCAGGTCGCAATTGATGGTCTCGACGCCGCGCGCCTGCAGCCAGTCCTTGACGGCGGGATCGCTGAAGCGGGCGACGCCGATGACGCGGCGATCCGGCACGGCGGCCTTGGCCAGGCCCGCCAGCGTCGGCCCCATCTTGCCGGCGACGCCAAGGATCATGATGTCGCCGTCGACCTTGCGGAGATCGTCGATCAGCGCCTGGCTCGGGCGGCACAGCAGGTCGTCGAGCGCTGCGATATCGGCAATCGTCTGCGGCAGGTTGTCGCGCGTCAGCAGCATGTTTCTTTCCTGTCTTCTTATTGCAGCCGGATGTCACGAACGACGAACATCCGCTCGAGGCCGAGCACGAGCCCGTACAGCGCCACGCCCAGCAGTGTCAGCAGCACGACCGCCATCACCATCGCCGGCGTATCGAGCGAGGACTGCACCTGGATCATGAGATAGCCGAGCCCGCGCTCGGAGGCGATGAACTCGCCGACGATCGCGCCGGCCACCGCCAGGATCGCGCCGACCTTCATCCCGGAGAACACGTAAGGCAGCGCGCCGGGCAAGCTGGATCTTCCGGAACAGCGTCCAGCGCGAGCCGCGCAGCGATTTCACGAGATCGAGCAGATCCGGTTCGACCTCGCTCAGCCCGCGCGCGGTGGTCAGCAGGATCGGGAAGAAGCAGATCGAAAACGCGATCAGGATGTTCGGAAAGATGCCGTAGGAGAACCAGACGATGAACAGCGGCCCGAGCGCCACCTTCGGAATCATGTTCAGCGTCACGAACAGCGGCAGCAGCAACAGGCTGATCAGCGGCGACCAGGTGAACATCACGGCCAGCATGACGCCGACCAGCGCGCCGAGGCAGAACCCGCCGAGGATTTCGACCGCCGTCACCGCGAGGTTGGAAAGCCAGGCATAGCTTGGGCGACCCCAGCGTCGTGATGGTCGCGAGCGGCGAGGGCAAGATGAATTTCGGCACCTGGAAGGCATCGACCAGCACCTGCCAGAGCACGATCACGGCCAGATGCACGATCAGGATGATCGCGAAAGACCGTGCCGATCCGCCGTCACCGCTGAACACCGCGCGCTCCCTTGGCTACGCGCCCGGCTACCGGCCGCGTGACGGTAATCTATCGCGGCCTTCCTCACTAATCAACCATCTGGTTGATTAAGGCCGCAGCGAATGCATCACCAGATCGACCACGTGCCTGCGGCGGGCCTGCCGGGCGGCCCGGCTCGACAGGTCCTTGCCGAAGATCGCCGACAGGGTCGGCGTATTCGAAAAGTAGAAATAGCTGAGGCCTGCAATCGAGATATAGAGATGCACCGGGTTGATACCTTTACGGAATATGCCGGCCTTGACGCCCTGGCCGAGGATGGTCGAAACCAGACTGACCAGCGGCGAATGCATCGCCTCCAGCTTGCGCGAGCCGCGCACATGGCGGGCGCCGCCGCGGTTTTCGTCGTTCAGCAGCACGATGAAATCGGGATGCGCGGCGAGATGGTCGAAGGAGCTCTCGATCAGCTTCTTGATCGCCTGCTCGGGCGGCAATCCCTCGAGGTTGAGCTTGCGCTCCTGGGCGCGGATTTCCTCATAGACCCATTCCAGCACCGCCAGATACAGCGCGTCCTTGTCGCCGAAATAATGATAGACCAGCTGCTTGTTGACGCCCGCGCGCGCGGCGATCTCGTCGACCCGGGCGCCGGCGAGGCCGCTGTCGGCAAATTCGCGCCGCGCCGCCGTCAGCAGTTTCTTGCGGGTTGCGGCCGGATCGCGCCGCTGCGGCTTGGTGTCGTCAGATCGTTTTTTGGGCATTTCCAACCAAATAGTTGACAAGTCGTCTGGTCCTTGTTGCATTGGTAGCGTCACCGGCGCGCGGCGACAAGATCGGCTGCAAACGAGGAGGTTGCCATGAAGGGGTTGCGAATTGCGGGATTGGCGCTTGCGCTGGCGCTACCGGCTGTGCCCTGCGCGGCCGCCGAGGCCGTCAACCTGATCCTGAACTGGACGCCGACGGCGGATCATTCGCCGTTCTATTACGCCAAGGCGCAGGGCTGGTACGAGAAGGCCGGCATCGACCTGACCATCGAGGTCGGCAAGGGTTCCGGCGTCTCCTCGCTGAAGGTCGGCTCCGGCGGTTCGCCGTTCGGCATCGCCGATCTCGCGACCATGCTGGTGGCCAAGAGCAAGGGCGCCGACGTGGTTGCGCTGATGAGCATCTACGCCAATACCGGGCAGACCTTCTACTGGCTGAAGAGCTACGGCGTGAACGGGCCCAAGGATTTTCCGAACCACAAGATCGGCAACCCGCCGGGCGACGCCTCGCGGGTGATGTGGCCGGCCTTTGCCAAGGCCGCCGGCATCGCGCCCGACGCCGTGAGTTTCGTCAATGTCGGCCCGACCGCCAAGATCGCGGCGCTGAAGAGCCATACGGTCGATATCATCAGCGATTTCTACAATGAGCACGATCTCAAGGTGATCGAGTTCGGCGCCGACCTCGGCTACGTCAACTGGAAGGATATCGGGCTCAATCCCTACGGCAATTCGCTGATCGTCAACGGCGCGTATCTGGAGAAGAATCCGAAACTGGTCGAGGAATTCGTCAAGATCAGCCAGAAGGCCTATGCCGCCTGCGTCGCCGACGTCGCGCCCTGCCTCAAGGCGCTGCTCGACCAGGCCTCGGGTCTCGACAAGGAAAACCAGCAGCGCCAGTGGGAGCGCATCAAGTTCCTGATGACGGACGATTTCACCACGACCAAGGCGCTGGGCTGGATCGACGCCGAGCGGATGAAAAAGGACTACGAGCTGGTGCAGACCTATCTCGGCATGGAAAAGCCGTTCGACGTGAACAGCGCGTTTTCGACCAAGATGCTGGATACGAACGTGAAGATGGATGCCAGCAAGGTGAAGAAGTGACAATTGAGCAGTAAGCCTCTCCGCCGTCATTGCGAGCCAACGGGTATTTTTACTGCAACGCCATCCCCGACGTAGCGATCACCTTCGTCAGCTTCTCGTGATCCGCCTTCATCAGCGCGGCGAGATCCGTCAGCGGCATCGGCCTTGCCCGGAATGTTGGCGATCGGCGAGCTGGCGCTGCACCTCCGGATTCTGCAGCGCCTTGTTGATGCCGTCGTTGATCTTCTCGACGATGGCATCAGGCGTTCCCGCCTGAACGTAGATGCCATACCACGGCACGTAGGTGGCTTCTGGAAATCCGGCTTCCGCGATCGTCGGCACGTCGGGCAGGTCAGCAACGCGCTTGTCGGTCATGACCGCCAGCGGCTTGACGCTGCCCGCCTTGATGTGCGGCAACGCCAGTTCGAGCGAGACGATCTCGAAATGCATCAGGTTGGTCATCAGGTCGATCAGGGCCTGCGGCTGGCCCTTGTAGCCGACATTGGTGAGCTTGATGCCGGCGGTCTGAAACAGTTTTTGCGCGCTCAGGTCGATCGATGAGCCCGTGCCGGGATTGCCGAAATTGAATTCGCCCGGCTTCTTGCGAGCGATTTCGACGAATTCCTTGATGGTGCCGGCCGGCATCGAGGGATGGACCAGCGCCACGCTTTGATTCCAGACCGCGAGGCCGACGCATCTGAGGTCCTTCAGCGCATCCCAGCCGGCGTCCTTGTAGAGCGTGGGATTGACCAGCGCTGCGGGCCCGGTGACCAGCCACGTGTAGCCGTCGGGTTCGCTGCGCGCCACCGCTGAGGTGCCGATATTGCTGTTGCCGCCCGGCCGCGCCTCGATGATGACCGTTTGCTTCCAGTCGCGGCCGACCTGTTCGGTCACGGCGCGCGCGACGATGTCGACGATGCCGCCGGCGGGGTAGGGCACGATGACGTGGATCGGGCGGTTCGGATAATTGCTCTGCGCCTGCGCGGCATTGGTGAGCAGCATGGCCGCGCCCAAAGTAAAAGTCATGGCGAGGCCCAGCACGGTTTTGATCCGGCTCATTCTTCCTTCCCCATATGCTGCGCACCGGTCGAGCGATGCGCCCTTTGCCCCTCTATCGGGGGTATTCAGTCGTTCGACGACCAGCGAGCGGATGCTGCGCGCCAGGCCCAGCATGCGCGGCGCACATTCGCGCTCGATCTGTTCGGCGTTGAAGCGAAATGATGGAATGCCGCAATTGACGGAAAGGCAGTCGCCCGAGGCGGTGCGGTACAGCGGCGCGGCAACGCCAAAAATCTCGCGCCGCCATTCGCCGAGCGAAATCGCAAAGCCGCGCTCCTTGCAAAGCTCGACATCGGGCAGCGTCCGCGCCTGCACGTAGTCGGCTTCTTCCGGACGCTCGGCCTTCACACCAGCCAGATAGGCGTCGAGCTCTTCCCTGGTGAATAGCGAGAGCAGCGCGCGGCCGACCGCGGTGGGTGCCAGCGAACTGGCAAAGCCGACATCGGGCAAATGCGTCACGGCGTCGGTGGTGCGCAGCGTCTCGACATAGATGAAGTCGAGCCCGAACGGCATCGCGATCGAAACCGTGCCGCCGGTATAGGCGGCGAAATCGCGCATCAGCGGCCGCGCCAGTTGCCGGACCTTTAGCGCCGACAGCACCGGATAGGCGGCTGCCAGTATGCCGAGCCCGAGCTCGAAGCGTCCCTTGGCGTCGCGTTTGAGATAGCCGAGTTGCGCCAGCGTGTAGGTCAGCCGCGACACGGTCGGCCGCGACAGGCCGGTATGCAGCGCGAGATCGGCATTCGACAGCGAGCCGCTGCGATTGCGGAAAGCCGTCAGCACGTCGAGCCCATGCGCCAGCGTGGTCGCAAAGGAGGGGTCGGTATGGTCTTCCGTCGCCTTGGCGTTGCTGCTGCTGCTGCTGCTGCTGAAAGAGGGATCCATGGTCAAGTATTGGCCAAAATGTGGAATTCTGTCAATATATCGAAATGTATTTGAAAATCGTGTCGACATACGCTTAGGGTTCCAACGAGAAAAAACCACCACCACGCGCGGGAGGCGACATGGATTTCGATCTTTCCGGTCGATCGGAAGCATGGCTGGAGAAGCTGCAGGCGCTTCTTCGACCACGAGGTGCTGCCGCGCCACCGCGCGTGGCTTGCTCACGTCGCCAAAGGCGAGGCCGCGCCCTTCATGGGCGACCTGCAGCGCAAGGCGAGGGCAGCGGGGCTGTGGAATCTCGGCCTTCCCGAACTGGGCGACGACGAGCCAGGCACCCGGCTTTCCAATCTCGAATATGCGCCGCTGGCGGAAATCATGGGCCGGCTGTTCTGGGCGCCTGAGGTCTTCAATTGTCAGGCCCCCGACGTGCCCAACATGATCGCGCTGCAGAATTGCGCGACTTCGGAACAGAAAGCGCGCTGGCTGCAGCCGCTGCTGGAGGCGAGAACCCGCTCGGCCTTCGGCATGACCGAACCGGACGTGGCTTCATCCGATGCCACCAACATCGCCACGCGCATGGTCCGCGACGGCGACGACTACGTCATCAACGGACGCAAATGGTTCATCACCGGCGCGGCACATCCGCGATGCAGTTTTCTGATCGTGATGGGCGTGACCGATTCCGGTGCCGACCGCACCAGCCGGCATTCCTGCATCATCGTGCCGATGGATACGCCGGGCGTTCGTCTGGTGCGGCGGCTGCGCTGGATGGGCTGCGAGGATCATGTCGCGCCCATCGGCGAACTCGCGTTTGATAATGTGCGCGTGCCCCGCGCCAATTTGCTCGGCGCCGAGGGTGAAGGCTTCAAGGTCGCGCAGATCCGGCTGGGGCCGGCCCGCATCCATCATTGCATGCGCTCGATCGGGCTGTGCGAACTCTTGATCGAACTGATGATGGTGCGCTCGTCGGAGCGCTCTGCCTTCGGCCGCACCGTGATCCAGTACGACACCGTGCAACGCTGGATCGCCGAATCCCGCGTCGAACTCGAACAGGCGCGTCTGCTCGCCTACCGCTGCGCATGGCGACTGGATCAGGCCGGCCACCAGGACGCCTGGCGCGACGTCTCGCTGATCAAGGTCGCGGTGCCGGCGATGCTGCAGCGGATCGCCGACCGCGCCATGCAGGTGTTCGGCGCGATGGGAGGCTCCGACGATACGCCGATCCATCAGGCGCTGGCCTGGGGGCGCCTGCTGCGCATCGGCGACGGGCCCGATGAGGTGCACCTGCGGCAGATCTTTCGCATGGAGCCGATGCCGTCCTGGTCGAATCGCAAACTCGCCCTATCTGTCCGCACATCCGTCCTGAGCGGTGGTAATGACAGGCACGCTCGCAATTTTCTGAAAGGCGCTCCGGATGACGATGACTGAACAGGCAAAGGCTTCGCAAAGCCCCGCGGTCGACAAGGAACGGCTGCGCCAAAGATATATCGAGGAGCGCAACAAGCGGCTGCGCGCCGATGGCAACGACCAGTATCTCCGCGTCGCGGGGCAGCTCGCGCATTATCTCGACGATCCCTATACGCCGGTGATCCCGCGCGATCCGAAGACCGACCACGTCACCTTCGCCTTCATCGGCGGCGGTTTTGCCGGGCTTGCCACCGCCGCGCGGCTTGTCGGAGGCCGGTATCAGGGATGTCCGGATCATCGAGAAGGGCGGCGACTTCGGCGGCACCTGGTACTGGAACCGGTATCCGGGCGCGCAATGCGATACGGCGTCGATGGTCTACATGCCGCTGCTCGAAGAAACCGGCCACATGCCGTCGGAAAAATATGCGCATGCGCCGGAAATCCTCGCGCACTGCCAGCGCATCGGCAAGCAATACGGCCTCTACGAACACGCGCTGTTCCACACCGAGGTCACAAGCCTCGACTGGGACGAGGCAAATTCGCGCTGGACCATCCGCACCAATCGTGGCGATGCCTTCACCGCGCAGTTCGTCGGCATGGGCACCGGGCCGCTGCATGTGCCGAAGCTGCCCGGCATCGAAGGCATCGAGTCCTTCAAGGGGCACTCGTTCCATACCAGCCGTTGGGATTACGATTACACCGGCGGCAGCCCGTCGGGCGCGCTGATGGAAAAGCTGGCCGACAAGCGCGTCGGCATCATCGGCACCGGCGCCACCTCCGTGCAATGCGTGCCGCATCTCGCGCGCGCCTGCAAGGAACTCTACGTTTTCCAGCGCACGCCGTCCTCGGTCGATATCAGGGCCAATGCACCGATCGATCCGGAATGGTTTGCAGGGATCGCGACACCAGGCTGGCAGCAGCGCTGGCTGGAGAACTTTACCGCCAACCAGGCCGGCGGCTCGGCGGAAGAAGATCTGGTGCAGGACGGCTGGACCGATCTGTCGCGGCGCATTCGCGCAAAAATCATGGACCTGCCGCGCGAGCAGCGCACCCCGCCAAACATGCTGGCGGCGTTCGAGGATTCCGATTTCGAGAAGATGGAGGAAATCCGCGCCCGGGTCGATGCGATCGTCAGCGACCGCGAGACGGCCGCGAAGCTGAAAGCCTGGTATCGCCAGCTCTGCAAGCGGCCGTGCTTCCATGACGCGTACCTGCAGGCCTTCAATACGCCGGGCACGCACCTGGTCGATACCGACGGCAAGGGTGTCGAGCGCATCACCGAGAACGGTATCGTTGTCGCGGGCAAAGAGTACCAACTCGACTGCATCATCTACGCGTCCGGATTCGAGGTCGGCACCGAATACAAGCGGCGCGCCGGCTTCGATCTGACCGGCCGTGGCGGCGTCAAGCTGTCGGAGCATTGGGCTTCGGGCATGCGCACCAAGCACGGCATCCACGTCCATGGCTTTCCCAACGCATTCTTCGTGCAGCCGACGCAGGGCGCCAACCTCATTTCCAACGTGCCGCATAACCTGACCGAGGCCGCGAAGACCATTGCGCTGATGGTCCGGCACGCGCAGGCGAATGGCTTCAAGGAGATCGAAGTCAGCAAGGAAGCCGAGGATAGCTGGGTCGAACTGCTGCTGACCGGCGCCGGCCGCATGATCGGCTCGCCCGACTGCACGCCCGGCTACTACAACAATGAAGGGCGCGAGCCAGGTCCGGCGGCCAAGCTCAATGTCGGCCATCCGGCGGGACCCATGGTCTATTTCAAATATATCGACGGCTGGCGCAACAGCGGCCAGTTCGAGGGGCTGCAGTTCCGCTGACGTCGTTCCGATTATTGTTTGCGCAAGGGAGTACAGAACAATGAGCCAACCGGCCACAACGGAAACACCGAAGGAATCGCCGAAGGAGGCTTCGGCTTCCGTCATCGCGCAGCATGCGGCGACGCTGAAGGCGCTGCCGTTCTCCGATGTCAGGGATTTCGACGACGCCGCGCGCGGCTTTCTCGGCACCGTGGAGAACGCGAAGATCATGTCGCCGCAGGGCCGGGTGGTCTGGAGCCTGGAGCCTTACGGCTTCCTCTCCGCCGAACAGGCGCCGCCGACCGTCGATCCCAGCCTGTGGCGGCAGTCGCGGCTCAACATGCATCACGGCCTGTTCGAAGTCGTGCCCGGCGTCTACCAGGTGCGCGGGCTCGACATCGCCAACATGACGCTGATCGAGGGCGACAGCGGCGTCATCGTGGTGGATACGCTGACCTCGATCGAGGGCGCGCGGGCCGCGATGGAGCTTTACTTCCAGCACCGCGGCAAGCGGCCGGTCGCCGCCGTCATCTTCACCCATACCCATACCGACCATTGGGGCGGCGCGCGCGGCGTGCTCGACGACGAAACGCTCGCCAGCGGCAAGGTGCCGATCATCGCGCCCAATCTGTTCATGGAGCACGCGGTCTCCGAAAACATCATCGCGGGACCGGCGATGCTGCGCCGCGCGCAATATCAGTTCGGGCCGTTCCTCGCCAAGGGCGTGCGCGGGCAGGTCGATTGCGGGCTCGGCAAGACCATGGCGGCTGGTGCGGTCGCGCTGCTGCGCCCGACCGACCTCATCATCGCGACCGGCGACATCAGGACCATCGACGGCGTGGAGTTCGAATTCCAGATGGCGCCGAACAGCGAAGCGCCGGCGGAAATGCATTTCTTCATCCCGCGCTACAAGCTTTTGAACCTCGCCGAGAACTGCACGCATAATTTCCACAATCTGCTGCCGTTCCGCGGCGCCGACGTGCGCGACGCGCTGGCGTGGTCGAAATATCTCGGCGAAGCCCTGCAGATGTGGGGCGGCAAGGCGGATGCGATGTGCGGCCAGCATCATTGGCCGGTGTGGGGGCAGGAGCGGATCGACACCATGATCCGCCAGCAGCGCGATCTCTATAAGTTTGCGCATGACCAGACCATCCGCCTGATGAACCATGGGCTCACCGCGGCCGAAATCGCGGAAGCCATCCGCCTGCCGGCGAGCCTCGAGGGCGCCTGGCACGGGCGCGGTTATTACGGTCACATCAGGCACAATGTGAAGGCGATCTACCAGAAGTATCTCGGCTGGTACGACGCCAATCCGGTCAACCTCGATCCGCTGCCGCCGGTGGAATCAGGCAAGAAATATGTCGAGTATATGGGCGGTGCGGATGCGATCCTCGCGCGGGCGGCCAGGGATTTCGCCAAGGGCGAATTCCGCTTCGTCGCGCAGGCCGTGAGCCATCTGGTGTTCGCCGAGCCCGACAACCAGGCAGCGCGCGCGATGCTCGCGGATACGTTCGAGCAGCTCGGCTATGCCTCCGAAAGTTCGACCTGGCGCAACGCCTATCTGTTCGGCGCGCAGGAATTGCGACAGGGCATGCCCAAGGCGCCGCCGCGCTCGACGATGCCGCGCGAAACGCTGGCGGCGCTGCGCACCGAACAGCTATGGGACGTGCTCGGCGTGCGCCTCAACGGCCCCAAGGCCGAAGGCAAGCGCATCGTGCTGAACTGGAATTTTACCGACACGAATGAGACGTTCATCCTGAATCTGGAGAACTGTGCGCTGACCTACACTGCCGGCGCGCAAGCCGCCGACGCCGACGCAGGTTTCACGTTGCCGCGCGGTGTGCTCGACGAGGTGATTGCCAAGCTGACGACGTTCCCGGAAGCGGTCGCTTCGGGAAAAATCAAGGTCGTCGGCGATCCGATGCGGCTCGCTGAGTTGATGCTGCTGATGGACGAGTTTCCGCGCATGTTCGAGATCGTCGAACCGA
Source organism: uncultured Alphaproteobacteria bacterium (assembly GCA_963816815.1). GTDB lineage: Bacteria > Pseudomonadota > Alphaproteobacteria > Rhizobiales > Xanthobacteraceae > Bradyrhizobium. The sequence goes on along the minus strand of CAWFMW010000015.1, from coordinate 19,980 downwards.
AGCGCATGGTGGTCTCTTAGCGTCATTGCGAGCGAAGCGAAGCAATCCATCTCTCCGCGTGTTGTGAGATGGATTGCTTCGTCGCTTCGCTTCCTTGCGCAAACGCTTCCCGTTTGTCGCAGGCAATGACGGTTGCGGCAGTCTACTCCGCGCTGCTGACGAGCTTGATCCGCGGCTCGGCTTTTTCCATCAGGCTGCGATAAGCGGCGAGATAATCGAGCGCCATGCGACGCGCGGTGAAGCGGGCTTCGAACCGCTTGCGGATCGCGGTCCGGTCCAGCGCGGCAAGGCGGTCGACCACCGCAACGGCGCTGGTCTCGTCTTCCACGACGAAGCCGGTCAGACCGGGGTCGATGATTTCCGGCACCGACCCGCGGTTATAGGCGAGCACGGGCGTGCCGCAGGCCATGGCTTCGATCATCACGAGGCCGAATGGCTCCGGCCAGTCGATTGGCAGCAGAAGGCCGATCGCGCCGCTGAGGAAATCGGATTTCTCGTGATCGCCGATCTCGCCGATAAATTCGACCAGCGGACTGGCCTTGATAAGTGGGGAGATCACCTCGTCGTAATAGTCCTGGTCGGCGCGGTCGACCTTGGCCGCGATCTTGAGCGGAATGCCGCATCGGACGGCGATGCGAATGGCGCGGTCCACGCCCTTTTCCGGCGCAATCCGCCCGAGCACCGCAAGATAGGACGGCTGCACCGGCTTTGGCGTCAGCAAGTTCTCCGGCAATCCATGGTGAATGGTGCGCACCCAGTTGGCTTGCGGCACCGGCCGGCGCTGCGAGTTGGAGATCGAGATCACCGGAACCTTGGAGAAAGTGTTGAATACCGGCTGATGTTCCGGCAGGTCGAGCCTGCCGTGCAGGGTGGTCAGGAACGGCGTCGGCTGCCGGTAAAACAGCGAGAATGGATAGTAGTCGAGATGAAAGTGGAGAAAATCGAACTCTTCATCGTCGCATTTCCGCCGTACACGCTCGAGCATCACCATATGCAGTGCATTGGGATCACGCACCGAGCCGTCGAGACGCAGCGCTTTCGGCCAGGTGGCATCGAGTTTCGCCGAGGTATGTGAGTCGCCGCTGGCAAACAGCGTGACATCGTGGCCCAATGCCACAAGTTCCTCGGTTAGCCAGTGCACCACCCGCTCGGTGCCGCCGTACAATTTGGGGGGGACAGCCTCCGTCAGCGGGGCGACCTGCGCGATGCGCATATTTGCGTCTCCTTATTTGAACTTTGAATGATGGTTGAACGAAGCCCTCAGCCCATGGTCGACACCGGCATGTCATAGCGGGAACGTTCCCGCATCTTCGAAGTTCCTTACATCAGCTCATCTTGCTTCCTCCACACGGCTGTCTTGCTGATGCCATCTGACACGAACAGATTTAAGGCCGTCTCGATGCTGCAGAATTGTTGCGGGGTGATGGCCACGCACACGGAAACCTGAAGCGGCATTCTTCACGTCATCGTGTGCGATACGCGATAGGGATTCTCGTTCACTCTCAACAGGTTTGCGGAACTCATGGATAATCTTTCAGGCTATGTGCGACGTCCGTTTTCATTCGTGCTGCGCTACATGCGCCGACGGCGTGCGGCCCATTTGGTCATTGTGTCTGCCGTTGTGGCAGCAGTTGCCTGCTCAGTGGGCACGCAATACGGCGTGAAGAACCTGGTCGACAGCCTCACGGCCGGTTCGTCGCACGCCAACGGCGTATGGCTGGCATTCGGTTTTCTCATGCTGCTGATTGCGGCAGACAATCTGTTGTGGCGGGTCGCAAGTTGGACAGCGAGCTTTACCTTCGTCGGCGTCACCGGCGATCTTCGCCGCGACATGTTCCGCCATTTGACCGGTCACGCCCCCAGCTATTTCTCCGATCGTCTTCCGGGCATGCTGACCAGCCGTATCACGGCGACATCCAACGCGGTGTTCACCGTGGAGAACATGTTCGTCTGGAACGTGTTGCCGCCTTGCATCGCGACCGTTTCGGCGATTCTCCTGATCGGAACCGTCAGCCTGGCGATGTCCGCGGGGCTGATCGTGATCGCTTGTATCATGTTGATGGCGATGTTCCGCCTTGCTGCGGCGGGCAAGCCGCTGCATGACGAATTCGCCGACAAGGCGGCTGCGGTGGACGGCGAGATGGTCGACGTCATCAGCAACCTGCCGCTGGTCCGTGCCTTCTGCGGCCTCAGCTACGAACATGACCGCTTCGACGCTACCGTCGAGCGGGAACTCGACGCCCGGGGCCGCAGCCTGCGCTATCTCGAGAAGCTGCGGCTGCTTCACGCCGTCGTGACAATCATACTGACCATCGCGCTGCTGGCATGGGCCATCATCCTCTGGCAGCAGGGCGCGGCGACTACCGGCGACGTCGTGCTGGTCTGTACGCTCGGGCTTTCGATCCTGAGCGCGACCCGCGACCTTGCGGTGGCGTTGGTCGACGTCACCCAGCACGTCGCCCGCCTGACCGAAGCAGTCGCGACCCTGTTGCTGCCGCACGAGTTGAAGGACCATCCCGAGGCCGAGCCGCTGATCCGCAGCGGCGCCGCCGTCGCCTTCAACAACGTAGCCTTCCATTATCCCGGGGGCGCACAGGTGTTCGACAAGTTCTCGTTGCGCATCCAGCCGGGACAACGGGTCGGGCTGGTCGGGCATTCCGGCGGCGGAAAATCCAGTTTGTTTGCGCTGCTGCAGCGGTTCTACGACCTCCAGCGCGGCAGCGTCACGATCGACGGCCAGGATATTTCGCGCGTGACGCAGCAAAGCCTGCGCGAGGCGATCTCCGTGGTGCCGCAGGACATCTCGCTGTTCCACCGCTCGATCATGGAAAACATCCGCTACGGACGGCCGAACGCGACCGATGACGAGGTGCTGCGCGCGGCGATCGCGGCGCGCTGCGATTTCATCGAAAACCTTCCCGAGGGCATGGATACCATGGTCGGCGATCGTGGGATCAAGGTCTCCGGCGGGCAGCGGCAGCGGATCGCCATCGCGCGGGCCTTCCTCAAGGACGCGCCGATCCTGCTTGCTGGATGAAGCGACTGCCGCGCTCGACAGCGAATCCGAAGAGGCGATCCGCGAGGCCTTGTCACGGCTGATGCGTGGGCGCACTGTGATTGCGATCGCCCATCGCCTCGCCACCTTGCGCAATTTCGACCGCGTGGTGGTGCTGCAGGGCGGTCGGATCATCGAAGACGGGCCGCCGGATATCCTCGTGCAGGGACGGGGCCCGTACCGCGAACTGGTCGCGCGCGAAATGGGCCGCCTCGCCAGTCATGCGGCCTGATCCGCGGCAGTAGCGTTTGCGTCCCGATGCGTCCATCGCCACGCGAGAAAATCGCTTGAGGTCCAAATGACGGCGGAAGTCACTCAACTCATCACCATTGAGGCTGCCGAACACGTCGCGGAGTCGCCGTTCTACATTCCGATGACGGGCCCGGCGACGCGGCAGCGCCGCTCGCTCAAGCACGACGACACCTTCATCGTGCTGGACAGCCACGGCGACATCGGCGCCTCGGCCGGCGGGCCCGATGGCCTGTTCAATGCCGATACGCGCTATCTGGCCCGGCTTGAGATGGTGCTCGACGAAGTCCAGCCGCTGTTGCTCGGCTCCAATCTGCGCGACGACAATTCGGCGCTGACCGTCGACCTCACCAATTCCGACGTGTACCGCAACGGCAGGCTGGCGTTGCAAAAGGATACGCTGCACATCGTGCGCTCGATTTTCCTGTGGCGCGGCACGTTCTATCAGCGCATCGCTCTGCAAAATCACGGCGACGGGCAGGCGAGCTTCGACCTGACCCTGCTGTTCGACAATGATTTCGCCGATTTGTTCGAGGTGCGCGGCGAGCGCCGCCCGCGCCGGGGAGTAGGCTCCAGCCGGTTGCTCGGTCCCGCCGACGTCGTGCTCGAATATAGCGGGCTCGACGGTCAGATTCGCATGACCGCCCTACATTTCGAGCCGCGGCCGACCAGGCTGGCCACGCATTCAGCGACCTTTCATTTCGACCTGGAGCCGCAGGAAGCGACTGCGTTGTTCGTGACGGTATCCTGCAACAAGCCGGTGATGCAGAAGTCGGCGCCGTTCTTTCGTGGCCTCCTGGCACACCGTCGCGAGATGCGGCGCTCGACAGCGGGCGCGGCCAGTATCGAAACGTCGAACGATATCTTCAATGAGGTGCTGTGCCAGGCGATGGCCGACCTCAACATGCTGATGACGGAAACGCCGCAGGGGCGATACCCCTATGCGGGCATTCCCTGGTATTCGACCACGTTCGGCCGCGACGGATTGATCACCGCGCTGCAGATGCTGTGGATCGATCCGCGGATTGCTCAGGGCGTGTTGCGGCGGCTTGCCTTCTTCCAGGCCAAGACAACGGATCCGCTCGCCGATGCCGAGCCCGGCAAGATCCTGCACGAGATGCGCGGCGGCGAGATGGCCGCACTGCGCGAGGTGCCGTTCGCGCAGTATTACGGCAGTGTCGATTCGACCCCGCTGTTCGTCCTGCTGGCCGGCCTCTATGTCGAACGCACCGGCGACGATGAAACGCTGGCGGAGTTGTGGCCGGCGATCGAAGCGGCGCTTCAGTGGATCGACGGCCCCGGCGATCCCGACAAGGACGGTTTCGTCGAATACCAGCGCGCCACCGAGCAGGGGCTTGCCAACCAGGGCTGGAAGGATTCCTTCGATGCGATCTTCCATGCCGATGGACAACTCGCCGAGGGTTATATCGCGCTGGCGGAGGTTCAGGGATACGTCTTTGCCGGCAAGCGGCTGGCGGCGCGCTGCGCCCGGCGCCTCGGATTGATCGAGCAAGCGGCGCAACTCGAATCCGCGGCGTTACTTCTCGCCGAGCGATTCGAGGAGGCGTTCTGGTGCGAGGAACTCGGCACTTACGCGCTGGCGCTCGACGGCGCCAAGCGGCCGTGCAAGGTGCGGACGTCGAATGCCGGCCAGCTTCTCTTCACCGGCATCGTCCGGACCGATCGGGCGCGGCGGGTGGCGGCCGATTTGATGAGCCACAAATTCTTTTCGGGATGGGGCATCCGCACCGTGGCGAGCGGCGAGGCCCGTTACAACCCGATGTCCTATCACGATGGATCGATCTGGCCGCATGACAATGCGCTGATCGCGCTCGGCTTCGCGCGCTACGGCCTGAAGCATTCGGTGGCGCATCTGTTCAGGGGCCTGTTCGACACCGCCAGCTACATGGACCTGCGGCGGCTGCCGGAATTGTTTTGCGGATTCCGTCGCGAAAGGCGGCGTGGACCGGTGCTCTATCCCGTCGCCTGCGCGCCGCAGGCCTGGGCTAGTGCTACGCCGTTCAGCCTGCTGGAAGCAGCCCTCGGTCTCGAATTCGATGCTGCGCGCGGCGAGATCCGTCTGCGCGATCCGCATCTGCCGGACTTCCTCAACGAAGTGTTGTTGCGAGACCTGCGGCTCGGGGCTTCCAGCGTCGACTTGAGAGTTCGCCGCCACGGCGATGAAGTATCGCTCGAGGTGGTCCGAACGCGCGGCCAGATTCAGGTCTCGATCGTATTGACGCATTGAGGGCCATGCGCGGCTCGTGCATCTAGAAGTCAGGAGGCCATATGCGCATTGGTATACTCATCATGTTTCTGATCGCTGGATTGGCCGGCAGCCCGGCGGTTTCAGCGGCGGAGGACACCGGCGCGACACAGGGTAGCCGCACCGCACCAGCGGACGCCGCAAAGGAACCCGCGCCCCCGCCGTCGGTTACCGTGATTGGCGCCAGGGATGCCCATGGCATTCTCGGCCGCGAAGTTCGAAGTGCTGCGAACGAAGATATGGGGCGCGTCGTCGATGTGATCGTGGATCGCGAAGGCAGCGTGCGTGCCGCGGTGATCGATTTCGGCGGTTTCCTTGGCGTCGGCAGCCGGAAGATCGTTGTCGAGTGGAGCGCGCTGCGTTTCGGCGGCGTCTCCAACAAGCGTGACAGCATCACGCTCGAGCTGACCAAGGCGCAGGTCTCAGCGGCGCCCGAATACAAGGAGGACGCGCCAGTCATCGTGCTCGGTGCGGCCGGTCGTCTGCAGCCGTGGGATTTCGATAAATAAGCACAATCCGGAAAAACGGGTACCGGGTTTCATCGGGACGAACGCGAAGCGTTTGCCCGGAGATCACACTAGAAAATGAGGAGTTGCAGCCTGGTCGCCCGTCCATCCCCATCGTTCAATCGGATTGACGACGGTCGCCACGGGCGATCCGCCGGGCAAGGCAATGTCGTGCCGCTGCCGCCCGCGCCTGGCGGCAAGCCAAAACCGTCCCGCGAAAGCCAGCGCGGCCTCGACTGGTTCATCTTCTTTCTCGCCGACGTTCAGACCGGCTTCGGTCCGTTCATTGCAGTCTATCTGACCACGCAGAAATGGACGCAGGTCGAGATCGGCTTCGTGCTGTCGATCGGCGGCATCATCGGCCTGCTCGGGCAGATGCCGGGCGGCGCGATCGTCGATGCCGCGCGTTCGGAGCGGCTGGTGGCGGGCCTGGCGGTCGCTGCGATAGGCTGCGCCGCGCTGGCCTATGCGTTATGGCCGATCTTTCCGGTGGTGACCGCGGCCGCCATTCTGCATGCGCTGGCGAGCTGCGTGCTGGGTCCGGCGATTGCGGCGATCAGTCTTGGCCTGGTCGGACCGCACGCGATGGGAGAGCGGCTTGGCCGCAATGCCCGCTTCGCATCGCTCGGCAACGGCTCGGCGGCGGCGCTGATGGGCGCGACCGGTTACTTGGTGTCGAACCAGGCGGTGTTTATCGTGACCTTCATGCTTGCGATCCCGACATTGCTGGCGCTGTCCCGGATTCGCGAGAAGGAAATCGACGTGGCGCAAAGCCACGGTGCCGTCGTGCGCGAGGTTCCCGACAGGGAAGCCACCAGCGTGTTCCATCTGCTGCGCCAGCGTCCGCTGCTGATCTTTGCCGGCGGCGTGCTGCTGTTTCAGCTCGCCAACGCCGCGATGCTGCCGTTGATGGCGGGCGTCGTCACCACGCGGTCGAGCCAATGGGCGCCGGTGCTGATTGCGGCCTGTATCATCGTGCCGCAGGCCATCGTTGCGCTGGCCTCGCCTTCGGTCGGCCGCAAGGCGCAAGCCTGGGGCAGGCGGCCGCTGCTGCTGCTGGCGTTCGGCGCACTGGCAATCCGCGGCCTGCTGTTTGCGGTGGTGAGCGATCCCTATCTTCTGGTCGCGGTGCAGGTGTTCGACGGCGTCACCGCGGCGGTGCTCAGCGTCATGGTGCCGCTGATTGTGGCGGATGTCGCCTTCGGCAGCGGCCACTTCAATCTGGCGCAAGGCATCGTCGGAACCGCGACCGGCATTGGCGCATCGCTGAGTACGGTGCTGGCCGGCTATATCAGCGACACGTTTGGCAGCAGCACAGCCTTCACGGGACTGGCCGGGATCGCAGCGCTTGGCCTGACGGTGATCTGGCTGTTCATGCCGGAGACAAGGCGCGTTGAGTGACCGTGAGGCGCGCTGTCAACAGCGCTGCGAAGGCCAGCGACGCGCCGACACCGGCGACGCAGGCGGTCCATCCGAAGCGATCGAACAACTGGCCCAGCACGGCACTGCCGACAAGGCCACCGAGGAAATAGCAGGCAAGATAGGTGCCGCTGGCAACGCCGCGGTTGTCGGCGGCGGCCTGCCCGACAAAGCCGGTGACGCAGGCCTGCGCGAAGAACGTGCCGATGCCGACCAGCACCATTCCGGCCAACACTGCCAATAGATGCGAGGACAGCATTAGCGGCAGGCCGAGAGCGGCGACCGCGAGCGCGGCCCAGATCGCCGGCCGGGAGCCGAAGCGCGCTACCGCCCTGCCGGCGAACAGCGTCGTGACGACGGAGGGCGCGAACACGAGATAGACCAGGCCGAGATCCATCCGTCCGAGCGACAGCGGCGCCCGCACCAGCACAAAATTGACGAAGGTGAAGGTGCCGATAAAGGCAAACAGGATGCAAAAGCCGATGGCGAAGGCCGAACGCAGCGCCGGATTGCGCAAATGCCCGACCGTGGCAGCAAACGGCGATTGCGCCGGGGCCATCGCATGCATCGGCTTGACGCGCCGGATGGTGAAGTAGACCAGCACCGCGCCGGCAAGATTGAGCAGCGCGAAGAAATAGAAGTTCGAGGCCAGCCCGAGCGTATCGACCAATGCGGCCGACACCAGCCGCCCGATCAGGTTGCTGGCGACGTTGCCGGTGATATAGGCCGCGAACGCGCCGCCTGCATCCATCGAACTGCATTGCTCGCCGAGATAGGCGAGCGTCAGCGCGAACGCCGAGGCCATGCAGAGACCCTGCAAGATGCGCAGGATCGTGAACACGGTTAGATCAGGGGCGCTCGCCAGCAGCGTGGTGGGGATCGCGAGCAGGACCAGGCTTGCGAGGATGCCGAGCCGGCGGTCGATGTGCGGGCTCAGGAAGCCGACCACGAGTCCCGCGATCGCCATGCCCATGGTGCTCGCATTGACCGCAAAGCCCATTGCGGCGGGGGTTACGTTGTAATGCCGGGTCAGCGAGGGAAGGATCGCCTGCGTGGCGAACAGGTCGACCACGGTCAGGAAGGCCGTGAGGCCGATGACGAGCGATCGCAGCACCACGCCGGGTGAGTGACTATGCATTTCCATCGCTTCCGATTTCATTGGCGCGGAGATGTCGGTCATGGCGCGTCTCGATAATATTCTTGAGAAGGATGTGACGCCTGGGCGTGTGGGGCGACACGTGAAACCCCAGGGCATCACATCCGGCAACGAGGCGTCGGGTGGCGCTCGTTGCAGCTCCTTACATGTTATGGTCGTGCGGATCCTTGCGCACGTCGCCGACATAGAGAATGACGGTCTCCTTGCCGAGGTTCTTCCACCAGTGCGAGGTGCCGGCGACTTCCGGCCTGATCTCGCCGGCTTTGTGCACGATCGGCTCGGCGCAGTTGCTGGCATATTCGACGATCTCGCCCTGCTGGACGAAGATCAGCGCGGGACGGTCGTCATGGCTGTGCCAGGGCACGATACCGCCGGGCTCGATCGTCAGCTTGCGGAAGCGCAGTTCGCGATCCCTGATGTTGGCCGGCTGTTTCTCGAGGTTGATCGCGCCAAGCGTGACGTCGGTGACGCCGACCGGCTTGGTGTCGACCATCGTGCGGACGTTGGGTTGCATCTTGCCCGCCGGGCATTCGCCGGCGAGGGCGGTCGAGGTGGTGGCGACCGAACCTGCAATGATTCCGGCGAGTGCAAAACCTTGCCAGATAGTGCGTGAAGCGATGTTGGCTTTGAACATGTCATATCTCCTCTGTTTCTGTCTTTGACTTGAGATTCGCCTTGGCCCGAATGATCTGGCCGGCTACGTCACCACCATCGAGGAAACCGTTCACAAGAGGAAATGCCGGTTGGCTTTTGACTCCATAGCGCCGTGCTATGCGGCTAGCCGTGGCCCAGCATGTGCTTGATGTCGGAAGCGAACGTCGGATAGGCGTAGACATTTTCCCGGATCTGGCTCGCGGTGATGCCGAAGCGCATCGCCAGTCCGAAGATATTCACCAGTTCCTGCCCAGAATGGCCGACGAAATGCGCGCCGAGGATACGGTCGGTCGATTGATCGACGATCACCTTCGACCACGCCACGGTTTCGGCATAGGTTTTGGCGGAAAACCAGTCGAGCATGTCGTTGGCGTGAACGTCGATGGAAAAGCCCTTCTGCCTGGCTGCGGCCTCCGTCAGGCCGACTGAGGCAAGCGGCGGCACGGTGTAGACCGATGTCGCCATGCTGGCATAGTCGGGGCTGTATTTCGGACCTTCCACGATGTTGCGGCCGACGATGTCGCCCTCATAAGTCGCAATTGGCGACAGTTGCGGCGAGGTCGGTACCGCGTCGCCGCAGACATAGACGTTGGGGTTGGAGGTCGAGCGCAGATGGCGATCGAGCGCAACGCGGCCATTGGCGTGCTCGACCTGGCCCGCGGCGAGATCCAGCGTATCGACATTGGCGACGCGTCCCGCGCCATTGACGACGCGGTCGGCTTCGGCCGTGTGCTCGGCGCCCTCATGGATGAAGTGAACGCGCAGGCGGCCGTTCGCCCTTTCAATTCGGTTGACGCTGACGGCGGTCCTGACCCAGATGCCGATGCGCTCGCTCTCGGCCTGCAGGCGCGCGACGGCGTCTGCGTCCACGGCAGGCAATAGCTGCGGCAGTGCTTCGAGAATAGTCACTGCGGCGCTGGCGCGGGCATAAACGTGGCCGAATTCCAGCGCGATCACGCCGCCGCCGACAAAGATCACGGAGCCGGGCAGTGCACGCTCGCTGAGCATCTCGTCGGATGTGATCATGAGCTCCGCGCCCGGAATCGGCAGCGGTCGCGGCCTCGATCCGGTGGCGATCACGATATGCCCGGCCTCAAGTTCGCGATTGCCGACACGAATGGTGTTGGGGCCGGTGAACGCGCCTTGGCCCTTGATGACCTCGACGTTGCGCTTGGCCATCGAGCGGGCGAGGTTGGCGGGAATATCCTTGATCATGTCCTTCTCTCGGTCGATCAGCGCCGCCCAGTCGAGCTTCGGCTTGCCGACGGCGATATGATGAATGGACGCCCGCTCGATTTCATGCAGGGCATGACCGGCGGCGACCAGCACCTTTTTCGGCGTGCAGCCGCGGTTCGGACAGGTGCCGCCGAGAAGATCGGCCTCGATCATCGCGACCGACATGCCGGCGCGCCGGACCGGGCTGGTCACGCCTATGCCGGCGTTGCCGCCACCCAGAATGACCACGTCGAATTTTTCCGAAGCCATCGAACTAACCCCTCTGTTGGCGGCCTTTGATGCGATCAGGCCGCGCGTGAAGGCGCAGCCTTGTGACCTTTATGGAAGGCGGCCGGCGCTGTTACCTGGTCACGATGGTCGAGGTGATCGAACCCACCACCTTGGTCGCCATCTCGAACTGCGCGGCGCGATCCCTGATGTTGTGGCGCCTGGCGATCCATCCGAAATCGGTCCACACCGCCCAGACATCGCCATTGTCATCCTGCGTGAGCAGAAGCCGGACCGGCCAGTCGAGGCCGGCGTTCGGGTTCGAGGTGATGAACTGTGTCCCGAGTGGCGGATTGCCGAACACCAATAGCGTCGAGGGCCGCAGCTTGATTCCGGCGTCGGCCGCGAGCCTGGACTGGTCGATTTCCATGAAGAACTTGATGCCCTTGCCGGCGATGTCGGCCTTGATGCGGGTGATCGCTTCCGCCATCGGCACCGCACTTTTGACACGAACGATACCGTCGTCACTCTCCGCGCGCGCGGCGGAGACGACGGAAAGGATCAGCAAGGCCAGCAGCCGCGATGCGCAGAAATTTGCAAGGCGGTTCGTCAAATGAGCTGTCATCGGAAATCTCCTGTCGATGAGGCATGCCTTCCGCATGGCTTCAAGGACAGGATGAAGGCCCGGCTGGCCAATATGAAATGCGCATTCGCTCTGAAGTCGATAGCGACGGGCTATAGGGTCGTTTCGATACGCGGCGGCTATCAAACCGATTGGGCAACGGCATTTCAAAGGCGGAGCAATTCCGTCTCAGATGGTCCCAGCGCCCGATTGGCGGGCGTCATTTGTCATTCATCCTGAGGACCCCCCATGACCAAACTGTCCAAGACCCTCATTGCCGCCACTGCTTTTGCGGCGATTGCAACTTCGGCCTTCTCGCAGGCTCCCATGGAATTCAAGTCGGGCATGGCCCATGTCTATGTCGGAGGAAAAATGTCCGGCATAACCATAGCCCCCGGCGAAAAGAACCATGAGGCGATGATGAAGAACGCCACCAAGGTGCCGAACAACACCGTGTTCTTCATGAACAATGGCCAGCTCTATTCGACCTCGGGTATGCTCGACCCGACCGGTAACTTCTATATTCCCTGATCCAGGGCGTTCAACACCTCCGGGCCTCCCCTTGCGGGTGGCCCGGACCGGAAAATAGTATCGAGCAATGCCGGAGCACACCATGACCACAACGCTGTCATCTGCCAATGCCGAACGCCTCAAGCAGGCGTTTCAGCAATGCCGCGACATGGAAGGCAGCCTGCGCGAGCAGCTCGAGGCCTACGCCGCGGCGGGGCGGGAGATCTTTCCGGCCTATGGCGAAGCGGTCGATCGGCTGGTGGCACGGCTCAATGAGAACGGCGGCGGCGAAAACGCGCCGCGGCCGGGTGAGGTGATGCCGCCGTTCGTGCTGCCGGATGAGACCGGCCGGCTGGTCAGCCTGAAATCACTGCTCGGCCAAGGTCCGGTTGCGGTGATGTTCTATCGTGGTCATTGGTGTCCGTATTGCCGGCTGAATGTGCGGGCGGTGATCCAGGCCCAGGACCGGATCAAGGCGTTGGGTGCGCAGACGGTTGCGATCATGCCGGAGACGCAGGCCTATGCCGGGAAATTCAAGTCCGAGGCGGAAGCGCGGTTTCCGGTACTGACCGACCTCGATAATGGCTACGCGCTGTCGCTCAATCTTGCGATCTGGCTCGGCAGCGAAATCCAGCGGCTGCTGTCATACCAGGATATGGCGAGCTTCCACGGTAATGACGGCTGGGTGTTGCCGATCCCGGCGACCTTCGTGGTCGGCCGCGACGGATTGGTGAAAGCCCGTTTCGTCGATCCGGATTTCCGCAAGCGCATGGAGATCGATGACCTGATCGCCGCGCTGAAGAGCGCGAGTGACGAGCGGTAACGCCTCTCTCAGACGGCAGACGACTTGCTGATGAATTGCGGCCAGTCGGCGCCGCGCAGCATTCGCATCACGGCGGATGCCACCGCAGTCCGTTCACGTCCGGCGACGCCGTAAAGGTTCACGGTCCGCCGCGCGTCCAGCCCTTCGACCGTGGCACGCTTGAGCGTCGGCGGAATCGACGCGGTATCGGGCACCACGGCGACGCCGATATCGGCTTCCAGCAGTTCGATCAAATCGCGTTCGGAAGCGATCTCGTGGCAGCGATCGACGTCGAGCCCGTGCTCGCGAAGCGAAGAGTTCACCCGCGCGCCATGCTCGCAATAGTTTCGCGACAGTAACTGCTCGGAGCGAAGATCGACGAAGTCGATTTTATCGCGGGCCGCCAGCGGGTGTTTCTTGTTGACGACGAGCTGAAAGTTTTCCGTGAACAGCGGCCAGGTGTCGAGCCGTTCCCATTCTTCGCTGATTTCGGCGGCAATGCCGAGCTCGGCTTCGCCCTTCTTGAGAAACTCCGCGACTTCGCGGGCGTTGCCGCGCAGAAAACGAAACTCCAGCCGGTTGAACAGCCGCTTGATCTGGTCGAGATGCGGAATTAACAGCGACAGATCGACGGAATGGGTCAGTGCGATCCGGAGCGCGCCGACTTCACCGCTCTTGAAGGATGAGGCAAGTTCGCGCGCGCCGGTCGCCGCCTCGTAGCATTGCTTGAGCAGCGGATGCATGCGCTGGCCGAGCTCGGTCAACTGCGCGGCAGGCCGCTCGCGGCGAAACAGATCGCCGCCGAGTTCGGCTTCCAGTTGCTTGATGGCCCGCGTCAGCGACGGTTGCGTGACGTTGCACTCGTCGGCGGCGCGCGTGAAGTTGAGCACGCGCGCAACCGCAAGAAAGTAGCGAACCTGATGCATCTCCATGGTCGGACCCCGGTCTATGGTGAGGCGAATTTACCCGATCGCGGCGCCCGATGACACCATAACCGCGATAGCGCCGGCGTATGATTTTGGAAGCCAAACGGCATTTCCTTTGAATGAGGCAGCCGGGCAGGGTGTGGCGGGGATGGTCAGCGTAAAGCGCTGAATCCCCACCCGAAAGGACGGCTATGAATATCCAGCTCAAAACACAAAGTGCTGCGGCTCTGCGGCCGCTGACCGGCAAGGTCTCGCTTGTCACGGGCTCGACCAGCGGCATCGGGCTCGGGATTGCCCGCGCGCTGGCGGAAGCCGGCTCCGCGTTGGTGCTGAACGGACTTGGCGTTGCGGCCGAGATCAACAGGACCAAGGACCAGTTGGCCGCCGATTTCGGCGTCGAGGTCAGCTATTCCGCGGCCGACATGACCAGCAGCGATGCGATCGCCGAGATGATTGCGGCTGCCGTCGCCAGTCACGGGCGGCTGGATATTTTGGTCAACAATGCCGGCATTCAATACGTCGCGCCGCTTGAGCAGTTTCCGGTCGAGAAATGGGACGCGATCCTGGCGATCAATCTGTCGTCGGCGTTTCACACCACAAGGCTGGCGCTGCCGGCGATGCGTCAGAACAAATTCGGACGGATCATCAACATCGCGTCTGCGCATGGATTGGTCGGGTCGCCCTTCAAGGCGGCCTATGTCGCGGCCAAGCACGGCATCGTCGGCCTGACCAAGGTGACCGCGCTGGAGACCGCCGAGGACGGCATTACCTGCAATGCGATATGCCCGGGCTATGTCTATACGCCACTGGTCGAGGCGCAGATCGACAGCCAGGCCAAGGCGCATGGAATTTCGCGCGAAAAGGTCATCCACGACGTGTTGCTGGCGCAGCAGCCGAACAAGCATTTTGCTGGAGTCGAGGAATTGGGCGCGCTGACCGTCTTTCTCGCCAGCGACGCGGCGGCATCGATCACAGGCACGGCCATACCGGTCGATGGCGGCTGGACGGCCCACTAAAATCCAAGGGAGCGTGACATGAGGGATGTTCAGGACATCGGTTCTTCGCCGAACTTGAGAGCGCTGGCCAAATCGGAGCCCGGGCAGGTGGTGCTGGTGCTGCAGGGGGGCGGCGCGCTCGGATCCTATCAGGCCGGCGTCTACCAGGCGCTGCATGAGGCCGGCATCGAGCCGGACTGGATCATCGGTACCTCGATCGGCGCTATCAACGCCAGCCTGATCGCCGGCAATGCGCCGCAGAACCGGCTGTCGCGCTTGCGCGAGTTCTGGAAGAAGATGGAGCAGAATCCGATCTGGAGTTTCCGCGACGTCTTTCCGGGCTTCAACGAAAAGCTCTCTTACTGGTCGACGGTGACCAACGGCATTCCCGGTTTCTTCCGGCCCAACCCGCTGGCTCATGCCGGCGACAGCTACCCACTTGGCGCCGACAATGCCGGCTATTACTCGACCTCGCCGCTGGAGCGAACGCTGACCGAGCTGGTCGACTTCAAGCTGGTCAATCAATGCACGCCGCGGCTGACGGTTGGCGCCGCCCATGTCCGCACCAGCCAGATGCGCTATTTCGACAGCCGCGACGGCGAGCTCGGCGTCAGACACGTCATGGCGTCGGGCGCGCTGCCGCCGGCCTTCCCGGCGGTGCGCATTGATGGCGAACTTTATTGGGACGGCGGCATATTATCGAACACGCCGACGGAGGCCGTGTTCGACGACAATCCGCGCAAGAATTCGTTGATTTTTGCCGTGCATCTGTGGAATCCGTCCGGTGCCGAGCCGACCACGATGGCGGAGGTGCTGAACCGCCACAAGGACGTGCAGTATTCGAGCCGGATCGCAAGCCACATCGCTCGGCAGCAGCAGGCACATCGGTTGCGACATGTCATCAACCAGCTCGCTGCCCGCCTGCCGGAAGCCGAGCGCAACACCGACGCGGTGAGGGAACTCGCCGGCTATGGTTGCCCGACACGGATGCATGTCGTGCGGCTGCTAGCCCCGCAGCTCGACCGCGAGGACCACACCAAGGATATCGATTTCAGTCCGTCAGGCATTATGCAGCGCTGGGACGCCGGTTACCGCCACACCAGGGCGGTACTCGAAAAGAAGCCATGGGTCGGGGAGTTCGATCCGCTCTCCGGCGTCATCCTGCACGAGCAGCTTGAAGTGATCCCGGAAGCCGCCGAATAGTCGGAGTTACGCGATGACCGAAGGCGCGATCGTCTTGCGATACAGCGCGCTGTAACAGGCGGCCGACAGATCCCAGCTGAAGGACCGCGCCATGGCGCTGCGCCGCATCGCGTCGAGGCGGTCCTTGGCGCCGAACGCATCGAACGCGCGCCTGACGCCGCCGAGGAAAGATTCCGCCGACGGTTGCGAAAACAGGAAACCGGTTTCGCCGTCCTTGATGGTTTCCGCCAGCCCGCCGGTCTGGTGACCGATCGGCAGCGACCCGAACCGCTGCGCGTACATCTGGCTCAGCCCGCACGGTTCGAATCGCGACGGCATCAGCGTGAAATCGCTGCCGGCAAAAATCCGCCGCGCCTGGGCGTCGTTGAAGCCGATGGTGACGCCGATCGCGTCCGGCCTGCGGCGGTGCGCATCGACCAGCGCCTGTTCGATCTGGGCCTCGCCGCTGCCGGTCACCACGATCTGTCCGCCGGCCTCGATGATTTCGTCGGCCGCCGATAGCACGAGGTCGACGCCCTTCTGGTGCACCAGACGGGCAACCAGTCCGAACAGCGGACCGCGCGACAGCGCCAGGCCGAACTGCTTACGGACGTAATCGGCATTCGCCTGCTTGCCTTCCCAGTCGCCGGGGGCAAAGGTCTGCGCCAGATGCGCGCAGGCGCTGGGATCCCAGCTTTCGTCAATGCCGTTCAAAATGCCGGTCAGTTGCGCGGCATTCGAGCGGCGCTGCAGCAGGCCTTCGAGTCCGCAGCCGAGTTCGCGCGTCGTAATCTCCCTCGCATAGGTGGCGCTGACGGTGGTCAGGTGCGAGGCGTAGACGAGGCCACCCTTGAGGAACGACACGTGGTCGTAGAATTCCAGCCCTTCGATGTGGAACGAGCTTTCCGGCGCTCCGATCCGTCGCAGCGAGTCCGGCGGGAACAGCCCCTGATAGGCGAGGTTGTGGATGGTCAGGATCGAGGGGACCTTTGAGCCTCGCCATGCCAGGTAGGCCGGCGCCAGCGCGGCCTGCCAGTCATTGGCGTGGACCAGGTCGGCTGCCCAATTCTTGTCCAGAGTGCCTGCGGCAAGTTCGGCGGCGGCCGATGCAAACCGACCGAACCTGACGTCGTTATCCGGCCAGTCGCGCCCCGATTCATCGCCGTACGGGTTGCCTGGCCGGTCGTATAGTTGCGGGCAGAGCAGGACGTAAACCGGCAGGCCATCCTTGGTCGATGCGCGCCCGAGCGAGCAAGCCGGCATCTCCGCCAGAGCGGCACATTCGCCAACGATTTCAATGTGGGTGAACTGTTCGATGATGTCCCGGTAACCGGGCAGCATGATCCGGACATCACTCCAGCGGCGCAGTGCCCTGGGCAGGGCGGCCGATACTGCCGCAAGACCACCCACCCGGACGAAATCATCCATTTCAGTGGTGACGAACAAGACTTTCAAGACCAGCGTCCTCGTAGTCGCCGCAACAATACCGATGCAAGAATGGGTCCAACTTTCCTATGCACGACAACGCCCATTGCGGGCGGTCGTTCCTAAGCGAACTACTTTCCTCTCGACGCTGCGCAATTTAGGGTCTCGGCCGCCAACCAGAACAACGGCCGCAAAGGCTGAAGGAGCTCCACGCAATGACCATAGCCGGCAATGATCAGAGGAATTTGACAGGCAGCTTTACCGGCCTGCGGGTTCTAGATTTCTCAACCACGATTGCCGGACCCCATTGTACACGAATGCTCGCCGATATGGGAGCGGAGGTCATCAAGATCGAGAGCGAGGAAGGCGAGACGATGCGGACCCGCCCGCCGGTCCGGAATAACAGCTCGACCGTCTTCGGCCAGCTCAATGTCGGCAAGAACAGTCTGGTGCTGGATCTGAAGTCGCCCAGGGGATCGGAGGCGGTCCGCCGGCTGGTCGCGAGCGCGGACGTGCTGGTGGAGAATTTCCGGCCCGGGGTGATGCGGCGATTGAAGCTCGATCATGCCTCGCTGCATGAGCTCAACCCCAAGCTGATCTATTGCTCGATCTCCGGATACGGCCAGACCGGGCCGTCGGCCGAACTGCCGGCCTATGCGCCGGTGATTCATGCGGCCTCCGGCTACGAGATGGCCCACCTGGCCTACCAGCCGGGACGCAGCCGCCCGGACTATTGCGGCATCTACCACGCCGATGTGCTCACCGGCGTCTATGCGTTCGGCGCCATCTCGGCGGCGCTGTATCAGCGCAACGCGACCGGGCAGGGCCAGCACATCGACGTCTCGATGCTGGAATCCATGCTGAGCCTCACGCTCAACGAACTGCAGTGGTCGCAATTCGAGGTGAAGCCGACGCAGCGGCCGATGTTCGGCCCGATCGAGACGACGGACGGCTACGTGATGATGGCGATCGCCAGCGAGAAGACTTTCCAGAGCCTGATGCAGGTGATCGGTCACCCGGAGTGGGTGAGCGATCCGCGCTTTGCAAAATATTCCGATCGCCGGGAAAACTGGGGGAGCCTGATCGACGGCGTCGAGGCGTGGTCGCGCACTGTGACGACGGCGCAGTGCCTCGCGGCGCTCAATGCGCACGGCGTTCCCTCATCGGCCTATCGCACTGTCGCCGAGGCGCTGCGCGATCCGCAGATTGCCCATCGCGGCGCGCTGGCCGAGGTCGAGGACGGCGGCGGCACCTTCAAGGTGCTCAACCTGCCGTTCCGCATGTCGGGTGCCAAAGTGTCGGCCGCGCCGCGGATGTCGACGCTCGGTGAGCACACGCGCGCCTATCTGAAGGAGACAGGCCTGTCGGAAGATGAAATCGCAGCTTTTGCCGGAAAAGCGCAGGCCGCCGCGCACAGTTGATGGCGCGCTCCGCATAGCGAAACATTAACTGCGGCGTTTTCATCCACGGCGTGTGAACGGCCTTGCCCGCGACTGCGATTCCAGACAATCTTACCGCAGCGATCACGATCCGGAATACCGGACGGGCGACACATCGGAGGGAATATCAATGAAGGCGGCGATCCGTTCGAGCGCACTTGCGCGAATATTTCTTGTGGCGGGATTTGGTGTGGCGTTGTCGGCCATGCCCGCCAGCGCGCAGAAAGCGGGCGGAAGCATCACGGTCGGCCTTGAGCTCGATATTCCCGGTTTCGATCCACTGAAGGTTGGTGTTTACGATACGTCGGCGGAAACTGCGGCGGCTGCGATTTTCGACACGCTCGTTGCGCTCGATGACAACGGCAAACCGGTGCCGAAACTGGCGTTGTCCTGGACGCATTCGGACGACTACAAGACATGGACCTTCAAGCTCCGGCCCGGCGTCAAATTCCACGACGGCACGCCGTTCAATGCGCAAGCGGTAAAGGAGAACTTTGACCGGCAGAAGGACCCTGCCAACAAGTGCCGCTGCGCCTTTTACATCGCCTATGTCAACAACGTGCAGGCGCCCGACGAATTGACCGTGGTCTACAACCTGAATGATCCGCAGGTGAATCAGCCTGCGCTGATGACGATCCAGAGTTCCAACAATGTTGTCCACTCGCCAACGGCATGGAAGACCAAGGGCGAGGATTATAACCGCAATCCCGTCGGCACCGGGCCCTATATCCTGAAGTCATGGACCGCCGGCGACCGCCTGGTGCTGGAAAAGAATCCGGACTACTGGAACAAGGGGCATCCCTATCTCGACCGCATCGTGTTGAAGCCGTTGCCGGATGCCCAGTCGCGCTTCGCCAGCCTGCAGTCGGGCGAAGCCGACATCGTCTGGGACGACGAATACGACGCCGACAACATCATGAAGGCGCAAAAAGACCCGAAGATGAAGGTGCACACCTATGCTGGCTCCGGCGCCGTGGTTTACGCCTTCAACACCAAGGTGGCGCCGTTCGATGATGTCCGCGTGCGCCAGGCGTTGGTGATGGCGCTCGACCGCAAGAAGATGTCACAGGCGATCACCAACGGCCTCGCGCGCCCCGCCAGCAACCCCTATGGCGATGGTTCCTGGGTCAAGTGCAAGGACGACGGCGCGCTTCCTGAAGACCTCGAGAAGGCAAAGGCGCTGATCAAGGACTACGGCAAGCCGGTCGAGTTCAAGATGATCGTCACTGCCACCCCGCGTGGCCGCACCATCGGTCAGGTGCTGCAGCAGTTCTGGAAACGGGCCGGCGCCAACATGGAAATCGAGCAAATCGATCAGGCTACCGTCGTTC
>CAWFMW010000014.1:0-24997 GCA_963816815.1 uncultured Alphaproteobacteria bacterium | reverse complement strand
GTGTCGCCTTCGGTGAGCCGCGCGGCAGTACGGCCCCGGCCGACGCGTCGTATGTTCCGATGTTCGCGCATCTCGCGCTGGTGTTGGGCGCCGGGATTTATCTTCCCGCCCCGCTGGTGGTCTGGTTCCAGCATGTGGCTCAGCTCCTTGGATAGGAACGAAATGACATGCCATCGCTGATCGATCTGACGCTGGAGGGCCGCAAGGTCGGGCAATACGGCTCGTGGCCGCGCGTTGCGGTCGATGCTTCGGTATGGACATTTGCGGCGAGCGAGCTGCCGCATGGACGCTGGAGCCTGCTCGGCCTGTGGGGCGAGCCCGCAACGGTGCACATGGCGATCATGGATGGACAGACCGCAGAGATCGCGGTCGTCAGCCTGGATTGCCCCGACCTCACGTTTCCCTCCGTCGGCAAGCATCATCCGCCGGCATTGCGGCTGGAACGCACCATCAACGACCTGTTCGGACTAGCCGCCCAGGGCTTGCCCGACGCCCGACCCTGGCTCGACCACAACCGCTGGGGCGTGCGCTTCCCGTTGGGAGACCGCATCGACGCATTGCCGAAGGCCGCGCCGTATCGTTTCCTCGCCGCTGAAGGCGACGGCCTGCACCAGATTGCGGTCGGCCCGGTGCATGCGGGTATCATCGAGCCCGGACATTTCCGTTTTACCGCCAGCGGCGAGACCGTGGTCCGGCTGGAACAGCGGCTTGGCTACGTCCATAAGGGCATCGACGGGCTGATGACCGGCGCCAGCCTGGCGCGCGGCGTTCAACTCGCCGGCCGCGTGTCGGGCGACAGCACCGTGGCCTACGCGTACGCTTTTTCGCGCGCAGCCGAAGTAGCTCTGGGTCTGGCCGTGCCGGACCGGGCCGTGTTCCTCCGCGCGCTGCTGGCAGAACTCGAGCGGCTCGCCAACCATCTCGGCGACATCGGCGCGATCTGCAACGATGCATCTTTCGCATTGATGCACGCGCATTGCGGGGTGTTACGCGAGAGCGTGCTGCGCGCATCGGGCGCAGCCTTCGGCCATCGCCTGATGCGCGACATCATCGTGCCCGGCGGTGTCAGCCGCGACATCGGCGACGGCGGGGCGGAAACCATCCAGGTCACTCTGGACAATGTTCGCCTGCGCTTTCCAGCGCTTGTCGAACTCTATGACAATACCGCCTCGCTGCAGGACCGTACCGTCGATACCGGAACGCTCAAGCCGCCGCTCGCCCGACAATATGCCGCCGGCGGCTATATCGGCCGCGCCTCAGGCCGCGCGTTCGACGCGCGCCGAACGCTGGCCTATCCACCCTACGACAGCCTGCGTTTCGACGTGCCCGTCCTCAATGAGGGCGACGTCAATGCGCGCGTCTGGATCAGGGTGCGCGAAGTCGAGCAAAGCCTGTCGCTGATCGACCAGATCCTGAGCCGGCTCCCCGAAGGCCCGATATGCAAGGAAGTTCCGCCTGGAGGGGAGATGCGGGAGGGCATGGCGATCGTGGAAGGATTCCGCGGCGACGTTCTGGTCTGGCTGCGCCTGCGCAATGGCCTGATCGAACGATGCCACATGCGCGATCCGTCCTGGTTTCAATGGCCGCTGCTGGAAGCCGTGATCGAGAACAACATCGTCGCGGACTTTCCGCTCTGCAACAAGTCGTTCAACTGTTCCTATTCGGGCCACGATCTGTAAGGACGCATGCGATGCGCAAGCTGCTGTTTGAAAGCGTGTTCCGCCAACCGCTGACCGAGCGGGCGCCACCACCCGATGACGCCGCCGTGGCGGAGCTCGCCACCGCGCTCGGGCAGTCCGCTCGACGGCGGCTCGGCCGGAGCCTGTCGATCCGCGAGGTCGATGCCGGATCCTGCAATGGATGCGAGCTGGAAATTCACGCGCTCAACAACGCCTATTACGACGTCGAGCGGTTCGGCCTGCGGTTCGTCGCTTCGCCGCGTCACGCCGACGTCCTGATGGTGACGGGACCGGTGACGAAGAACATGCGCGAGGCGCTCGAACGCACCTATCACGCGACGCCAAACCCGAAATGGGTCGTCGCGGTCGGAGATTGCGCGCGGAACGGCGGATGTTTTGCTGGCAGCTATGCGGTCGTCGGCGGCGTCTCCGAGGTCGTCCCGGTCGACCTGCACATTCCGGGCTGCCCGCCTGCCCCCATCGCCATGCTGCAGGGTTTGCTGGCGCTGCTCGAACGCGCGGACGCGGTCGCCGTTACCTCGTGAGGAACGCTATCGAACCCGCTCCAGCACCCGCTTCGGCTGGCGGATGGTCTTGCTCTTTGTCTTGAGATTTGTTTTGGGAGTTGTGACATGTTCGCGCAGGCGCACCCCTCGGCCGCCTGTCGCGCTCGCGGCGCCCGGATTGATCAACTCGATTCCGGCGCTCTCGAGGGCGGAAACCAGCTTCATCAGGGAGTTGACGTTGGCTCGGATTACACCGTCACTGGCTTCCATGCGCTGGATGGTCGGCACCGAAAGATCGGCCAGTTCGGCCATTTGCCGCTGATCGATGCTCAGAAGCGCGCGCGCGGCCCTGAGTTGAGTGGCGGTAATCATGGGGCGCGGTTTCTCCCGTTTCGGAAGCGGATATATTTATCCCATCTAAATTCTTGTCTCAAGCATCAACTTAGAGGTTCAGCATATCAAATGGGAGGCCGCGCGAGGCCTCTACACCGATTGGCATCCGATTCATGACATGATAAACGATGTATCAAACATCCCATTTAATGCATGGTGATATCAGGGTGCGGCTGCTGGGGCGCTATCAGGGCAGGAACGGCGCAATCGAGATCGTCGAATGCTCCGCGGACGGAACGCGGATCTATTTCGAGGAAGGCATCAGGCAGAGTCAGGCCACGCCCGATGGCGAGAGCGTCTTCAGCTATGTCCGGCTCATGGACGAACTTCTGCATCACGCGAGCAACATTCTGGTCCTGGGATGCGGCGGCGGGAATCTCGCCACCAGGCTGGCGCGTCTCGGAAAAAAGCTGACGATCGTCGACAACAATCCGATCAGCTTCGTGATCGCTCAGAGATATTTTGGGCTGCCGGACGGGCTGCCGCTGGTCGTCTCTGATTTCCGGAAATTCGTTCTCGATGACGATCTGCTTTACGATGGGATCGCCATCGATATCGGAGGCCCGGATTTTCACTTTGATGATGAATTCGACGTCGAGACCTGCGACGCCATCCGCGCGCGGCTGGCACCCGGCGGTCTCATCGTCATGAACGTGTTGGTCGCCAACGACATCGACCCGGTAGCCGATCGCATCGCCGCGCGGCTGGCCGGCGACCGGCTGGGCGCGTGGCTCATCGACGAGCAGGGCGTCCAGGATCGAAATGCGATCATTGCATGCGTGCCGGACAAGCAATTGAACGCGCGTCCGGCGCTCGCCGAGGTGATGCAAAACAGCCTTGAGCGCTGGTCGATCCGGCGCGGCCGATTGCGGGGTCGCGACCGCGGCGCGATGTATTCCAGCCCTGACAGGTAATCAGCCGCGCCGCGCGCATCATGTTTCTGTTGCGCGATTCGCGCAGGTTCCAGCGAATGGCGTCGCAACCATCAATTAGCGTCTGGACGCAAAACCGCTCGCCAACATTTCGCAACACGGACTTCTTGCATTGCAAGAAGTCCTTGCAGCCAGCGCAAAAGGACGCAGCCGGAACGAATTGACAGATTGGGCGTGACGCCGCCTCTCGCAGGTGTCACTATCCAGAAATAATCAAAAGCCGCGCACGTCGGACGAAGCGCGGCTGCCGAGGGGGAAATAAAAGCGTCAGCGTCGGCGCACGAGTTCCTTTTGGCCCAACCCGTCCGTTGGCGTCGCATGGGACAACAGATTGTCCATCGTCTGCTAATTTCGGTCCCCGCTTTGCTCGGGGTTCTCTTCCTTTGCTTTTGCTTGCTGCAGGTGGTGCCGGCCGATCCGGCGATGATCATCGCAGGTCCCGACGCCAAGGCCGAGACCATCGCCGCCATCCGCCAGGAACTCGGTCTCGACCGATCGATCCCGGTCCAGTTCTTCGAATACATCATGCGCGTGCTGCGCGGCGATCTCGGCCGCTCCATCATCTCCAACAAGATGGTGAGCGAGGAGCTCGCCATGACCATCGGCCCGACCGTCGAACTGATGCTGGGCGCGATGCTGATCGCCGTACCGAGCGGCCTTGCGCTCGGAACGCTGGCTGCCGTCAATCGCGGCCGCATCACCGATCGCATCATCATGGCGTGCTCGGTAGCGGGCGTGTCGATGCCGGTGTTCTTCATCGGCCTGATCCTGATCCAGTTTGTGGGCTTCAAATGGGGGCTGTTGCCGTTCACCGGCCGCACCGGGCCGGTATGGGACGGCGGACTGCCGAGCCTGATCCTCCCCGCTCTGACCCTCGGCCTAGTGTTGATCGGCCCGATCGCTCGGCTGACGCGCACCGCCGTTCTCGAAGTGCTCGGCGCCGATTTCGTCCGCACGGCGCGCGCCAAGGGACTGCGCGAACGGGTGGTGATCGTCCACCACGCGCTGCGCAACGCCATGATCCCCGTCGTTACCCTGGTCGGACTGCAGGCAGCCTTCCTGCTCGGCGGCGCGGTGGTCACCGAAACCATGTTCTCGTGGCCCGGCGTCGGCCGGCTCGCCGTCGGCGCCATCGTCTCCAGCGATTTTCCGACGGCACAGGGCGCGATCATGATCCTCGCCATCGCCTTCCTGTCGATCAATCTCCTGGTCGATGTCCTCTACGTCTATCTCGATCCCAGGATACAGCGAAGATGAGCGCCGAGGCCCTCGAGACAGGCTTTGCGGAAGCACGCGACACCGGCGTGTTCGCCCGCGCCGGCGTGTTGCGCCGGCTGGCGCGCGACCGCGTGGCCGCACTCGCTGGCCTCGTGCTCACAGTGGTCGTTCTGGCGGCGCTGTTGGCGCCCTGGATCGCGCCCTACGACCCCTACTTCACCGATCTCACCAAAGTGATGCGGCCACCTGACGCGGAACATTGGTTCGGCACTGACAACACCGGCCGCGACATTCTCAGCCGCGTCATCTACGGCACGCGCAACACGCTGATGCTGGGGCTCGTCGGCGTCATCGTCGGCGGCTTCATCGGCGGCGTTCTCGGCATCCTCGCCGCCTATTATCGCCGTCTCGACGGCTGGATCATGCGGCTGGTCGACGTGATGCTGGCCTTCCCCGCGATCCTGATCGGGCTCGCGGTAGCCGCGATCTTCGGCGCCGGACTCACGGCCGTGGTGATTGCGCTCGTCGTCGCCACCGTGCCCGACGTGGCGCGGGTCGCGCGCGGCGCCGCGATCGGGGTGATGGGCCAGGAATTCATGGAGGCCGGCCGTGCAGTTGGCGTCTGCGACCGCGAACTGATCTGGCGCTATCTGACGCTGAACTGCATTTCCACGATCTTCGTGTTTCTCACCCTGCGCTTCGGCCAGATCATCCTGATCGGCGCCGCGCTCGGCTTCCTCGGCATGGGCGCGCAGCCGCCGACCGCCGAACTCGGCATGATGGCGGCGCAAGGCCGCGACTTCCTGTTCATGGCGCCGCATATCGCGACGATCCCAAGCTGTGCCATCTTCGTGATCGTGCTGGCCGCCAACCTTCTGGGCGACGCATTCCGCGACGTCCTCGATCCGAGGCTGCAGACATGATCAGATCGGTTCTGAGTGTTGCATTGGCGTTCGGAATATCAGGCACGGCGGCGGCCCAGACGCTCACCATAATGAAGGGCATCGACGCGCCGCATTACGATGCGCAACGCACGACCTGGGGACCGACCTCCGACATCGTCAACATGTTCCAGGATACGCTGGTCGCGCTCGACTGGGACGGCAAGACGGCCATCCCCTATCTCGCCAAGTCGTGGACGATCAGTGAGGACGGCAGGACCTATACGTTCAAGCTGCGCGACGACGTGTCGTTCTGCAGCGGCAAGAAATTCACCGCCGATGACGTCGTTTACAGCTTCAAACGACTCAAGGACCCGGCGATCAAGGGACCGTTCGCCTGGCGTGCGGGCACCATCAAGGAATTGCGCGCGACCGATCCGTATACCGTCGAATACGAACTCGAGGAGCCATTCTCCGAACTGCTGCTGCAGCTTACGATGTTCACCAACGTGATCCACAACAAGGAGAGCGTGGAGGCGCTGGGCAAGGATTACGGCATCAAGGGCGCCGACGGCACCGGGCCGTGGTGTTTCGATCACTGGCAGCCGCGCACCGAGATCGTGCTCAAGCGCCACGACGCCTACAAATGGGGCCCCTCGATGTACAAGAACAAGGGGCCGGTGAAGTTCGAAAAGCTCGTCGTCAAGATCGTGCCCGAGGATTCCAGCCGCGTTGCGGCGATGATGTCCGGGCAGTTCGACATCACCCACCAGTTTCCGGCGCAGTTCATCACCCAGGCCAAAGCGGCCCCGATGCTGACCGTGACGCCGGCCAGGCCGAATTTCCAACTGCTCTATTACGGCTTCAAGATCACGCGGCCGATGGTGGCCGATGCCCGCGTGCGTGAGGCCATGAGCATCGCCATCAACCGCGCCGAGATCGCCAAGGCGATCCTGCTGGGAAATGCCGATACGGCCTTCACCTTCGTCGATCCCGCCGCGCTTGACTTCGATCCAGCGACCAAGGGGATCATCAAGGAGGATCTTGGACGCGCCGCAAAGCTGCTCGACGAAGCCGGCTGGAAACCCGGCGCCGACGGCATACGCGAGAAAGACGGCATGAAGCTGGCGCCGCGGGTTTACTTTACCGCCAATGCCAACTCGGCCCGCGTCGCCGAAGCTATCCAGGGCTACCTCAGGAAGGTCGGCGTCGACTGGCGCCTGCAGCCATGGGACTCGACCATCTCGTCGGTAAAGATGGCCGAGCAGGATTACGAGATCTGGTCGGTGACGGTGCCTTATCTGTCGGCCGGTGACCTCATGAACATCTATTTCGATTCAGCCAACATCCCGACGCCTAACCGGATGAACTGGAAGGACGTCGAAACCGACGCCTGGCTGAAGCAGGGCCGCTCAGCGCTGACCGAGGCCGATCGGGCCAAGTACTACGCGCTGGTGCAGCAGAAGGTGACGCGCGAGCACCTCTGGATGCCCGTGCTCAACATCAACATGGACCAGGTGGCCAGCAAGAAGATCACGGGCGCCAGGCCGCACATGATCTACCAGAACACGTTCTACAAGGGACTGGACGTAACGCGCTAAAAAACAGGGACTGGAGGAAAAACACGATGCGCAGGATTTTTGCGGGCGTTGTGACGCTGCTCGGAGCGGCCGGACTCTCTTCGATGGCCGAGGCGCAGACCCTGAAGATGATGAAGGCGCTCGACGCACCGCACTACGACGGCCAGCGCACCACGTGGTCGCCGACATCAGACATCGTCAACATGTTCCAGGACACGTTGGTGGCGATGGACTGGGACGGCAAGACGGCAATCCCCTATCTCGCCAAGTCATGGACCATCAGCGAGGACGGCAAGCTCTATACCTTCAAGCTGCGCGACGACGTACAGTTCTGCAGCGGCAAGAAGTTCACCGCTGCCGACGTGATCTACTCCTTCAAGCGCCTGACCAGCGCCGAGCTCAAGGCGCCGCTGGCCTGGCGCGCCGGCAACATCAAGGAATTGCGGGCCCCCGATCCCTACACCGTCGAATATGAACTCAAGGAGCCGTTTGCGGATCTTCTGATTCAGCTCACCATGTTCACGACAGCGATCCAAAATCAGGAAAGCGTGGAGGCGCTCGGCAAGGACTACGGCATCAAGGGGATCGACGGCACCGGGCCGTGGTGTTTCGAGAGCTGGCAACCGCGCACCGAAATAGTGCTGAAGCGTCACGACGCCTACAAATGGGGTCCGTCGATGTACCAGAACAAGGGTCCGGTGAAATTCGAGAAGCTCAGCATCAAGATCGTGCCTGAAGATTCCAGCCGCGTCGCCGCCATGCTGGGCGGACAGTTCGACATCACGCACCAGATTCCGCTAGCGTTCATCCAGCAGGTCAAGGCCGCGCCGAACTTGAACGTCCAGGAAGCCCTGCCCAACTTCCAGTTGATGTATTACGGCTACAAGACCACGCGGCCGATGGTGGCTGATGTGCGCGTGCGCGAGGCGATGAACATCGCCATCAACCGCGCCGACATCGTCAAGGGCATCATGCTCGGCAACGCCGAACCCGCCTACACCTTCATCGATCCCAAGGCGCTCGATTTTGCGGAATCGACCAAGGGCATCATCAAGGAGGATGCCGAGCGCGCCAAGAAGCTGCTGGACGATGCCGGCTGGAAGGTGGGCAGCGACGGCATCCGCGAGAAGGACGGCATGAAGCTGGCGCCCCGCGTGCTGTACACCCAGGTCGCCTATTTCCCGCGCGTTTCTGAGGCGATCCAGGGCTACATGCGCAAGATCGGCATCGACTGGAAGATCGTGGGTTTCGACTCCACGATCGCGCCGGCCGAGATGGGCAAGCAGGATTTCGAACTGTGGACCGTGACGTTCCCCTACATCTCCTCGGGCGATCTGCTCAACTTCTACTTTGACTCCAGGAACATGCCGGCGCCCAACCGCATGAACTGGAATGACGCCAAGACCGACGAGTACCTGAAGCTGGGCCGCGCCGCGCTGACCGAAGCGGACCGCGCCAAATACTATGCGCTGGCGCAGCAGCGGGTCACCGAGGAGCATTTGTGGATGCCGGTGATGAATGTCGCCATGTATACGACCAGTCTCAAGAAGCTGAAGGGTGTCCGGCCGCACATGCTCTATCAGAACACCTTCTACAAAGGCCTGGATTACTCGTTCTGATGGATAACCTTCTCGAGGTTCGTGGCCTGAAAACACATTTCGCGACGGATCGCGGCCTGTTCCGCGCCGTCGACGGCATCAGCTTCAACGTGCCGCGCGGCCGCACGATCGGCCTGGTCGGCGAGTCCGGCTGCGGCAAGAGCGTGACGTCGCTGTCGGTGATGGGGCTGGTGGCCTCGCCCGGCAAGGTCGAGGCCGAGGCGGTGCTGTTCGACGATCGCGACGTGTTGAAGCTTTCGGCCGACGAACGCCGCCGGCTGCGCGGCAGCAAGATGTCGATGATCTTCCAGGAGCCGATGACCTCGCTCAATCCTGTCCACACCGTGGGGCAGCAGATCGTCGAAGCGATCCTTGCCCACAGCGCGATGACGCCGCGGGCGGCACGGGCACGCGCGATCGAGATGCTTGAGCTGGTGCGGATACCGTCCGCGGCGCAGCGAATCGACGACTTCCCGCACAACATGTCCGGCGGCATGCGACAGCGCGTGATGATCGCGATGGCGCTGTCCTGCGAGCCGGCGCTGCTGATCGCGGACGAGCCGACCACGGCGCTCGACGTCACCATCCAGGCCCAGATCCTCGACCTCCTGAGCGACCTGCAGCAACGGCTCGGCATGGCGATCCTGATCATCACCCATGATCTCGGCGTCATCGCCGAGGTCGCCGACCAGGTGCTGGTGATGTATGCCGGCCGTATCGTCGAGAGCGCCGACGTCAACGACCTGTTCGCCGACCCGCAGCATCCCTATACGATCGGCCTGCTGGGCTCGATCCCGCGCATCGACGTCGATCGCGAGCGCCTCGCCACCATCGAGGGAACGGTTCCGAGCCCGAACAACCAGCCCGCCGGCTGCCGCTTCGCGCCGCGCTGTCCGTTCGCGGACCAGCGCTGCCGGCGTGATCCACCGCCATTGCGCGACATCGCGCCCGGTCATCAGGTGGCGTGCTGGAAAGCGCCGGTCGAGGTGATGTCATGAGCGATGTTCCGGTCCTGCAGGTGGATGGCCTGGTCAAGCATTTTGGCGTCACCCGCGGGCTGATCAACCGCAAGGTGATCGGCCTCGTGCGCGCCGTCGAGGACGTCAGCTTCGAGATCGCCCGCGGCGAGACGCTGGCGCTGGTCGGCGAATCCGGCTGCGGCAAGTCGACCACGGGACGCCTGATCCTGCGCCTGATGGATCCGACATCAGGCTCGGTCCGCTTCAAGGGCAAGGAGATCGCCAATCTCGACAAGGACGAGCTGCGCCGGATGCGCCGGCACATGCAGATCATTTTTCAGGACCCGTACGCCTCGCTCAATCCGCGCATGACGGTCGGCGAAATCCTGGACGAACCGCTGCGCGTCCACGAAATCGGCGACGTCTCTTCACGCGCCGCGCGCGGCCGCGAGCTGCTGCAAATCGTCGGCCTGTCCCCCGAACATGCCAGGCGCTATCCGCACCAGTTTTCGGGCGGGCAGCGCCAGCGCATCGGCATCGCCCGCGCACTCGCCGTCAACCCGGACCTGATCGTCTGCGACGAGCCGGTGTCGGCGCTCGACGTCTCGATCCAGGCGCAGATCGTCAACCTGCTGCAGAACCTGCAGCAGCGTTTTGGTCTTTCCTATTTGTTCATCGCCCATGATCTTGCCGTGGTGAAGCACATCAGCGACCGCGTCGCGGTGATGTATCTCGGCAAGCTGGTCGAGATCGCGGACAAGAAGACGCTCTACGACCGGCCGCTGCACCCCTACACCCAGGCGCTGCTGGCGGCGATCCCCAAGCCCGATCCGAGCCTGCGCACCACGCGCGTCATGCTGCAGGGCGACGTGCCGAGCCCGTTCAAGCCGCCGACCGGCTGCCGCTTCCACACCCGCTGCCCGCATGCGCAAGCCCGCTGCTCGGCCGAGGAGCCACAACTGCGCGAGGCAGCGCCCGGCCATCGCGTGGCCTGTCATTTCTTTGAGACGCTGCCGATCCCCACCATCATCGCGCGGGCGGGGTTGGCGAATGGCAAATTTGCCGAACGGTTGGTGGCTTTCGAGGCGGCCAAACAGGCCCGGACACCGGCCTGAGCCGGAGCGGGATGGGCCGGCGAAAGGCCCAGACACAAAATATCGAAAACAACCCCATGCAAAGTAGAGTTGGGCCCCACTTTCGGCCTTGAAGCGGCTTACGTCCGAGCCGCGGGACGGGCCGTCGTCACGGCCGGGCCTGCCATCTCGCCGTTTCCGCACCCTGGGACGTCATCACCCGCGAAAGCGGGTGATCCAGTATCCCAGAGATGGTCATGGCGGAACGAGAGGCCGCGGCGTACTGGATCCCCCGCCTGCGCGGGGGATGACGGCGGAGAGTGAGGCCTAACCCGCGTACTCGATAGCACGGATGGCGCCGCGCAGTTCGGCGAGGCCGCGCAGCCGGCCGATCGCGGTGTAGCCGGGATTGGTGCGCTTGGTTTCCGCGAGGTCGTCGAGCATGCGGTGGCCGTGATCGGGACGGAACACGATCTGGTCGCGCGATGAGCGCTTGCGGTTCTCGGCAAGCAGCGCCTTGAGCACCGCGATCATGTCGACGTCGCCGTCGAGATGGTCGGACTCGAAGAACGACAGGCCGTCGCCTTCCCGCTTGGTCGCGCGCAGATGCGCAAAGCCGATCCGCGGCGCGAAGCGTTTTGCCATCGCGGGCAGATCATTTTCCGCGCGCACGCCGAGCGAGCCGGTGCAGAAGCAGATGCCGTTTGCCTTTGAAGGCACGGCATCGAACAGCGCCTGATAGTCTTCCGCCGAGGAGGCAATGCGCGGCAGGCCGAACAGCGGCCGCGGCGGGTCGTCCGGATGCAGCGTCAAGGTCACGCCGAGGGATTCGGCGACCGGCGTTACGCGCGCGAGGAACTCGCTGAGGTGCTGGCGCAGCACCTTGGAATCGATGCCGCGATATTGCTGCAAGCGGTCGCGGAATTGCGGGATCGTCAGCGGGTCGGTGGTGGAACCCGGCAGCGCGCTGGCAATGTTGGTGACGAGGACGTCGATATCGGCCTGCGTCATCCGAGAATGGACCTCCCTGGCGCGACGCCGCGCGGCTTCCGAATATTCGGCCGGCGCCTCGGGGCGCTCCAGGATATGCAGATCGAACGCCGCGAACCGCTCGCTGGTCGAAGCGCATCGCCTTGGCGCCGTTCGGCAGTTCCCATTCGAGATCGGTGCGGCACCAGTCCACGACCGGCATGAAATTGTAGCAGATGATCTTGATGCCGGCTGCACGCCACCGCTTCGAGGCTCGCGATCCAGGCCTCGATCGAGCGGGTAGCACCACCGCCGAGCCGTTTGACGTCATCGGGGATCGGAATCGATTCTACCACCGACCATGTCAACGGCGAACGGCCAGGCTGCGAGTTCTCGATCAGATTCTTGCGCTGCTCGACGGCAGCGCGCGTCCAGGCTTCGCCAATCGGCACCTGATGCAGCGCAGTCACCACATCGGTCGCGCCGGCCTGGCGGATATCGTCGAGCGATACGGGGTCATTGGGCCCGTACCACCGCCATCCCTGCAACATCATGGGCGCTCTCCTGAAGTCTGAATTGCAATCAAGCCGTCAGCACGACCTTGACGCTCTGCGAGCGGTCGAGCGCCAGCCGCACCGCGTCGGGTGCGACCGAGAGCGGACGTTGCGCCGTCACCAGCGAAAGCACGTCGACGCTGCCATCGGCGATCAATTCGACCGCGGTGAAGAATTCTGTCCCGAAGCGGAACGAACCGCGGAGGTCGATCTCCTTGGCCATAACAGCATTCGCTGGCACCGGGATCTGCCCGCCCGGCAGATTGCCGACCTGGACCACGACGCCACCGCGCCTGACGACACCGATGGCGCTTGCAAGGCCAGCCGCCGTTCCCGAAACTTCGAACGCGAGATCGAACGGGCGCGCCGCAGCCTCGGCCTTCAGCGCCTCCTCGCCGCCGGAGATATCGACGACATGATTGGCACCAAGCTTGGTGGCAAATGCCAGCGGCGCTGCCGCGATATCAACGACCGTCGTCTCCGCGATCCCGGCGCGCTGCGCCGCCAGCATGGTGAGCAAGCCGATAGGGCCGGCACCGAACAGCACGGCGCGCTTGCCGGTGACGTCGCCGGCGCGAGCTACCGCATGCAGGCACACCGCCAGCGGCTCGGCGAGTGCCGCCGCCTGATACGTCACGTGATCGGGAATCTTTACACACTGCGCCGGGATGGCATCGAAGTAGGACGCAAAGCCGCCCTGCATATGCGGAGTCTTCGAGGCCGATCCCATGAAGAAAATGTTCTCGCACAGATTGGGCCGGCTCTCGCGGCACGGCTTGCAATGGCCGCACCAGCGCGACGGATTGAGGGCGACGCGGTCGCCGACCTTCACGCCGGGCGCTGCGCCTGCGATCTCGACCACCTCGCCCGCGATCTCGTGGCCGAGCACCAGCGGCGAGGTCACAACGAAATCGCCGGTACGGGCGTGGCGATAGTAATGCATATCGGAGCCGCAAATGCCGCCGGCGCCAAAACGGATGCGCACCATGCCTGACGCCAGCGGATCGAGCGGACGCTCGACCATGCGCAGATCTTCCGGACCGAACAGCGTTGCAGCCAAAGCCATCGATGTCATTTTGAGAGTCCCATGTATTTTGGTAGCCAGAGCGTCAGCTCCGGAATGTAGGTGATGGCGACCAGCGCCAGCAGCAGCGGCACCAGCCATGGCAGGATCGCCATCGTCGTGCGCTCGACCGACAGTTTCGCCACGCGCGCGAGCACGAACAGCACCATGCCGAGCGGCGGATGCAGCAGGCCGATCATCAGGTTCAGCGTCATGATCAGGCCGAAATGGATGGGATCGATCCCCAGTTTCAGAACGATCGGCAGCAGGATCGGCACCAGGATGGTGATGGCGGCGATGGTATCGATGAAGCAGCCGACGAACAGGATCAGGATGTTGGCGAGCAGCAGGAACACCCACTTGTTCTGGGTGATCCCGAGTATCGCATCGGTCAGGATCTGGGCCGCCTGAGATACCGTCAGCAGCCACGCAAAGATCGAGGCCGCGGTGACGATGAACAGCACCGAGGCCGTAGTCTCGATGGTGTCGAAAGTCGCTTTCGCGACCGTCTGCAGCGTCATCGAGCGATAGCGCACCAGCCCGAGGAACAGCGACCAGATCACCGCGGCGACGGCAGCTTCGGTCGGCGTGAACCAGCCGAGCGTCATGCCGCCGATCAGGATGACCGGCGCCATCAGCGCCATCACGGCGGAGAAATCGAAATACCAGTCGAGCGCCAGCAGCGCCACGAGCCCGATACCGACCGCCATGTTCACCGACATCCCGCCGACGACCATGAGCCAGACCACCAGCGGGAAAGCCAGAACGATGAAGATTTCGAGGGCCGCCGAGCCGAGCTGCGGCCAGGAGAACGGTGCGTCGCTGCCCCAGCCGTTCTTGTGCGCGAAGTAGGCCACGGTCGCCATCATGGCCAAGGTCATGACGACGCCGGGGATCACGCCGCCAAGAAACAGCGCACCGATCGAGACGTTCGCCATCATTCCGTAGATCACGAACGGCAGCGACGGCGGAATGATCGGGCCAAGCGTTGCCGAGGCTGCGGTCACCCCGACGGCAAACTCGGTGGAGTAGCCGTGATCCTTCATCGCCTTGATTTCGATGGTGCCGAGGCCTGCGGCATCGGCGATCGCGGTGCCGGACATTCCCGAAAAAATCACCGAGCCGATGATATTGACGTGGCCGAGGCCGCCGCGCATCCAGCCTACCAGGGCGACCGCGAATTTGTAGATGCGGCCCGTCACGCCGGCGATGTTCATCAGATTGCCGGCCAGGATGAAGAACGGCACGGCCAGCAGCGGAAAGCTTTCGACGCCGGCGATCATGCGCTGCGCCAGCGTCACGTCGGGCGTGATGCCGGTGACGAGAATGTACACCAGCGACGATGTTGCCATGGCGAGCGCGACCGGCAGGCCGATCAGCATCAGCAGCAGAAATCCCCCTAGCAGCAGCAACATGGCGTCAGCCTTCCGTTCCGTCGAATGCGCCGGGGCGCTCCAGGATCGAGTAGCCCCGCCGCCAGTTCTCGACCGCGATCTGGATCGAGCGGGCAAACATCAACGCGAAGCCAAGCAGCACGGCGTAATAGACAAAACCCTTTTGAAACTTGATCGTCGTCATCCGCTCGTCGCCGATGATCTGGATGAACTGCCAGACCAGCTTGATCGCATAGCCGAAGAACGCGATCCGGATCAGGTCGATCACGGTCGACAGCACGCGCGCCGGCAGATGCGGCAGATAGCGGAAGATCAGGTCGACCTGGATGTGCCGCGACA
The DNA here is from genome assembly GCA_963816815.1 of uncultured Alphaproteobacteria bacterium. Lineage (GTDB taxonomy): Bacteria > Pseudomonadota > Alphaproteobacteria > Rhizobiales > Xanthobacteraceae > Bradyrhizobium. The sequence goes on along the minus strand of CAWFMW010000014.1, from coordinate 9,859 downwards.
GCCGCACGCACATCGCCGACCCGATGAACACCACGCCGATCAGGCAGTAGGTCGCGATCTCCTCGGTCCACGCGTAACTGTCGTTGAGGACATAGCGGGTGAAGAACTGCAGGAAAACGCACAGCGCCATGATCCAGAAGATCGCGAGCGCCAGCCAGTCCTCGGGCGCATATTGACTGAGATCGGCGGCCTTGGGGACTTCGTCCTCGAAGGTATGGGCGATCTCGTCCGCCGTGATTTGCTTGTGCACTTCAACCGATGACATGCGCTTACTCCCCAAGCTGGCGGCGCGTGATTTATTCACGTCATTCCGGGGCGATGCGCGAGCATCGAACCCGGAACCTCGAGATTCCGGGTTCTGTGCTTCGCACAGCCCCGGAAGGACGACACATTTCTATTTGACAGCCTGGATGCGTTCCCAGTCGGCCTTGCGGTAGTCAAAGCTCTCAAAACTCACGGTCTTGAGCACGGTGTCGCGGAACTCGTCCTTGTTGACCTCGGTCACCGTCAGGCCCTTCTGCTTGAAGAAATCGACCAGCTTGGCTTCGTTGGCCTTGATCTCGGCAGTCGCCTTGGCGGCGGCTTCCTGCGCGACGTCGGTGAAGATCTTGCGGTCTTCCTCTGACAGCTTCTTCCAGAGCGCGCCGGAAACCACGGTGTTGAGATGATCGACGATGTGGCCGGTCAGCACGATGTGCTTCTGCACTTCGTAGAATTTCTTGGCCTCGATGGTCGTGAGCGGATTTTCCTGGGCCTCGACGGTGCCGTTCTGCAGCGCGAGATAGACCTCGGCGAAGGCGATCGGCGCGGTGTTGGCGCCGCAGGCACGCGGCATTGCGAGATAGGCCGGCACGTCAGGCACGCGAATCTTGAGGCCCTTCATGTCGGCGCAGGTCTTGATCGGCTTGTTCGAGGAGGTGTGACGCACGCCGTAATAAGTCACCGCCACGATGCGATGGCCGGTCTTGTCCTCGTAGCCTTTCGTCAACTCCTTGAAGACGTCGCTCTTGGTGTAGGCGAGCAGATGATCGGCGTCGCGGAAGGTGTAGGGATAATAGGTCACGCCAATCGGCGGGAAGCTCTTGGCCGCGAAGCTCGAACCCGAGATGATCATGTCGACCGAGCCGAGCGAAAGCCCCTGGTTGATGTCGGTTTCCTTGCCGAGCTGCGAAGCCGGATAGACGTCGATCGCATAGCGCCCATTGGTGCGCTTGCCGATCTCGCCTGCGGCCCAGACGGAAGCGGTATGGAACGGCTCGGATGTTTCGTAGACGTGGGCCCATTTGAGCTTGGTCTGCGCCATGCCCGATGTGGTCGCGGCCAACAGCGCAGCAGCAGACGCCGCAAATGCAATCGTCAATTTTTTGAACACGTGAATCTCCTCCGTTGCTACAATTTTCTTTTGTTACCCAACCGGCCCGGCATTTCGCCGAACCGTTCGAATTCGTGTTCGTTCAGCCGCTCCTCGCGCGAACGCGGGAGGCAGGCGAAGCTTCGGGTCCGAAATTTTGCGCAAAGCGGGCCTGCGACTGCGCCAGGTGCTCGCGCATCGTCACGCGCGCCGCGTCCGGGTCATGAGCGACAATGGCGTCACGGATCGCGCGGTGCTCGGCCAGCGCCGCATTCCAGGATCGAGGATTCTCGAAATAGTGCGCGAGCTTGGCGAAATAGGGATTGAGCCGCTGGTCGAACAGCTCGCCGACCACACGGACCAGCACCGCATTGTCGAGACATCCGGCGACCGCGACATGAAACGCACGGTCGTGGATCATCGAGGCTTCGCCGGGATGCTGCACATTGGCCATCGCCTCCAGCGAAGCGTCGATGCGCGCGATGTCCTCAGGTGTCGCAGCCCGCGCCGCCTGTTCGGCGATGGCGCCTTCGATGAATTCGCGGGCGCGCAGCAGTTCGAACGGGCCTTCGATTTCGGCCGCCGCCGGCAAAAGCGGTGCGAGTGCCGCCGGTTCACTGACATAAATTCCGGAGCCGACGCGGATGCGAACCCGACCCTCGACTTCCAAAGCGATCAGGGCTTCGCGCACCGTCGGCCGCGACACCTTCAACTGTTCGGCAAGATCGCGTTCGGTCGGAAGGCGGCTGCCAACGCAGTATTCGCCGCTGTCGATCAAGGCGCGGAGCTGATCAGCAACCTGGCGATAAAGGCGTCGTGCTTCCACGGCTTCGAGCGGCACGCTCGGCTCTCCCTGACGATCCCTTGATGAATTGATTTTTCTTGCTTTGATCGGGCCAAGGCCAATAAATCGGCAATATTGGCCTTACCAATTGACCAAAGATTGATGGATCGAGCCTCCTATGTCAAGCGAAACGCCAAAAAATCACGTTTCCGGTTCGAAAATCGGCGATTTGCGGCTGTCCGACGCCAGCCTCGACAAGCTTCCCGGCCAGATCCGGCGTCCGGCGTATGACCGGTCAAGCATCACGCCGGGCATCATTCACCTCGGAATTGGCGCGTTCCACCGGGCACATCAGGCCGTGGTGATCGACGACCTCCTTGCGGCTGGCGCCACCGATTGGGGAATTATCGGGGCCAGCTTGCGCAGTCCGGAGACGCGCGATGCCCTCGCCCCGCAGGATTGCCTCTACACCCTGGCCGTCCGTTCCGGCGCGGGCACCGATCACCGGATCATCGGTTCGGTCCTCGCGTGCGAAGTCGCCAACGAGAACCCCGCCCCTCTGATCGCGCGCATGACCGACCCGGCTACGCGCATTGTCTCGCTGACGGTGACCGAGAAGGGCTACTGCCACACGCCGCAAACCGGCGACCTGGACGAAAATCATCCTGACATCGTTCATGACCTGCAGAATCCTGGCACGCCGCGCTCGGCCATCGGATTTCTCGTCGCAGCACTTGCGCGCCGGCGGATTGCAGGCGCAGCCCCCTTCACCGTCCTGTCCTGCGACAATCTCTCCGCCAATGGCCATACCGTCGGGCGGATCGTGACGCAGTTCGCTAGCCTTCGATCGCGCGATCTCGCCCAATGGATCGAAGCCGAGGTGGCCTTCCCTTCGACGATGGTGGACCGGATCGTGCCGGAGACCACCGACCTCGACCGGGCAGAGATTTCGTCTGCGCTCGGCATGACCGACGCGTGGCCGGTGGTGACCGAGCCATTCACGCAATGGATCGTCGAAGATCGCTTTCCGGCCGGACGGCCGGATTTGGCAGCCGCGGGCGTGCAGATGGTCTCTGATGTGACGCCGTTCGAGCACATGAAATTGCGGCTGCTCAACGCCAGCCACTCGGCGCTGGCCTATCTCGGCTATCTCGCCGGCCATGAGACCATCGCTTCCACCATGACCGACGTTCGCTTTGCAGCGCTCGCCCGCCAGGTGATGCTCGACGCGGCGCCGACGCTGGTGATGCCTGAAGGCACCGATATTGCGGCCTACGGCGCATCGCTGCTGCAGCGCTTTTCCAATCCCGCCCTGCACCACCGCACCTGGCAGATCGCGATGGATGGTTCGCAGAAACTACCGCAGCGGCTGCTCGCCACCATGCAGGACCGGTTGCGGCTGGGCCTTTCGATCGACACGCATGCGCTCGCGGTCGCGGGCTGGATGCGCTACGTCACCGCAAAGGACGAACAGGGACGTGCCATCGACGTACGCGATCCGCTTGCCAAGGAATTGGTCGCGATCGCCGAGCGCGCCGGCCCGGTCGCGGAACGCCTTGCTCCCGCGCTGCTGGAGGTGCACTCCATTTTCGGTAACCTCGGCAGCGATCCCCGCATGCGCACCGCCGTCACCGAGGCGCTCGCAAAACTCTATGCCCTCGGCGCACGACAAACGGTCCAAACGTTTCAGCCAGCATAATTGGCAGGCCACCTACGGAGACAATAACGTCCTAGTGAGTTGGTGGTCGGGATCGGCGAGCCCGTCGATGACATCGAAATGATGCCGGCCGGGTTCCTCGACGATACAGGTTCTCGCGCCAAGCCCGGTCCAGATGTTGGCGAGGAGCGCGTTCTGGCGGACGAATTCCGGACGCTCGGCGCTGCCCACCCAGCACGTTACCCGCGCATTCGGCATCGGCTCCAGCAAGGCGGGGCTTTCCACGCGCGCCTCGGCCTCGTCGATCCGCAACTCCGCATTCATGGCGGCCTTCATCAGCGGACGAAGGTCATGAACGCCGGAAATGGAAACGGTGTGGCTGATGCGCGCCCGGACATCGTCCGGGAGCGGCGACGTCGCCGAAATCATGCGCGTCACCAGATGCCCGCCGGCGGAATGGCCGGTCAGAAAAAGCGGGCCTTCGACCATCGCGGCGGCGCGCGCGACGGCCGCGGCGATTTCGCGCGTGATCTCGGAGATGCGCACAGCCGGGCACAACGTGTAGGAAGGCATCGCCACCGCATAGCCGCTTTCAACCGATCCGCGCGCCAGATGCGACCAGAAGCTCTTGTCGAGCGCCTTCCAGAATCCGCCATGGACAAAAACTACCAGTCCCTTTGGCCGACCTGCCGGTGCAAAGAGATCGAAGCGGTTTCGTGGGCGCTCGCCATAGCTGATATCGAGCGTCGCGCGGCCACTGCCTTGAAGCGCGTCGCGATAGGCCTGTGCGGGCTGCACCCACGCGGCCGGCCAGCGTTCGCCGCCCGGAATGTTCGGCGCATTCGCATAGGCGTCGTTCCAGTCGGAAATCTGATGAAAAATCACGCGGTTCGGTTTCCATTTCATCTTGCGCCGGCAGGATGTCCGATCGATGCCCGCAGGCCAGCAGTCTATACCGGGAAGCGCACGTCCCGCCCATAAACTTCAAGCTTGAAATAATCGATGTCAACGCGAATAATTCCACCGGGCGCGCACCAGGGAAAGCCATGACCGATTTCACGCGAACAAAATCCCGGTTCGCCATCCCGGATGGCCTGATCTATCTGGATGGCAATTCGCTCGGTCCCCTGCCCGTTGCAGCCGCCGATCGCGTCGGCCGGGTGATATCGGAGGAATGGGGCAAGCACCTCATCAAGGGCTGGAACGTCGCCGGGTGGATGACCCAGCCGCGGCGTATCGGCGACCGCATCGGCCGGTTGATCGGCGCGGCCGACGGAACGGTGGTGGTGGGCGATACGCTCTCCATCAAGGTCTACCAGGCGCTGGCCTCGGCGCTCGCGCTCAATCCGTCGCGTCGCGTCATCTTGTCGGATAGCGGCAACTTTCCTTCCGACCTCTACATCGCCAGCGGCCTGCTTGAATCACTCGATCGTGGCTACACGTTGAAGGTCGTGGCCCCCGAAGAGGTCGAAGCCGCCATCGACGAGACGATCGCGGTGCTGATGCTGACCGAGGTCGACTATCGCACCGGCCGGCTGCACGACATGCGCGCGCTGACGCGCAGGGCGCATGCCGCCGGCGCGTTGACGGTCTGGGATCTGGCGCATTCCGCGGGTGCACTTCCGGTCGAGCTGGAAAGTACTGAGGCCGATTTCGCGGTCGGCTGCACCTACAAATATCTCAATGCCGGTCCTGGCGCGCCGGCCTTCATCTATGTCGCGCCTGACCACGCCGATACGGCTCGGCCGGCGCTTTCCGGCTGGATGGGTCATGACGCACCGTTTGCCTTTGACCTCGACTATCGGGCCGGGCCTGGCATCGAGCGAATGCGGGTCGGCACGCCCCCGATCATTGCGATGGCCGCGCTTGACGCCGCCCTCGACGTCTGGGACGGCGTCAGCATCGCCGACGTGCGCGATGCATCGATAGCACTCGCCGACCTGTTCATCCGCGAAGTTGAAGGACGTTGCCCCGAGCTGACGCTGGCTTCGCCGCGAGACGGCAAGCAGCGCGGCAGCCAGGTTTCGTTTCGTCACCCGGATGGCTATGCGATCATGCAGGCGCTGATCGCGCGCGACGTGATCGGCGACTTCCGCGCGCCGGACATGATGCGCTTCGGCTTTACGCCACTCTACATCGGAGAAGCCGAAGTTCTCGCAGCAGTCGAAATCATCGCCGACGTCTTGACCAATCGCCGCTGGGATAGCGCGGAATACCGCAAAAAGGCGCTCGTGACATGACCGATAAGCCAGATGACGCCTCGCGTGAGGGGGCCGAGATGTCGTTCGACGGGCGCATGTCCTACAGCGATTATCTGCATCTGGAACGCCTCCTGGACGCGCAGGAGCCGATATCGAACGCGCATGACGAACTGCTGTTCATTATCCAGCACCAGACTTCAGAACTCTGGATGAAGCTGGCCATCCACGAAATCCGTTCCGCCATCAAGGCGATCCGCCACGACCAGCTGCAGCCCGCCTTCAAGATGCTGTCGCGCATCGCCCGGATCTTCGAACAGCTCAATACCGCCTGGGACGTGCTGCGAACGATGACACCCAGCGAATATACCGAGTTTCGCGACCAACTCGGGCAGTCCTCGGGTTTCCAGTCGTACCAGTACCGCGCGATCGAGTTCCTCGCCGGCAACCGCAATCTGGCGCTGCTTGGCCCGCACGCGCACCGCGCCGACATCACGGCAAAGCTCGAGGAAATTCTCGCAGAACCCGGCCTCTATGACGAGGCGCTGCTGCTGCTGGCGCGCAATGGTTTTGACATCGGCGAGGACGCACGCCGAACCGACTGGCGCGACAAGCGGACGCCAAACGACGAGGTTCTGGAGGCCTGGAAGACGGTCTATGCGTCGCCGGCGAAACACTGGATGCTCTACGAGCTTGCGGAAAAGCTGGTCGATTTCGAAGACTATTTCCGCCGCTGGCGTTTCAACCACGTCACGACGGTCGAACGCATCATCGGCCTGAAGCGCGGAACCGGCGGCACGTCGGGCGTCTCCTACCTGCGCAAGATGCTCGAGGTCGAACTTTTTCCGGAATTGTGGAAACTGAGAACAGAGCTTTAGGGCGACACCCGACAAGCGGGCTTCAGCGCGGCACCACTGCCGTCGCTTCAATCTCGACGCGGGCTTCCTTCTCGACCAGGCGCACCACCTGCACCAGCGCCATCGCCGGATAGTGCGCGCCGAAAATCTCGCGATAGACGCGGCCGAGTTCTTTCAGGCTTGCGAGATATTCCTCGATGTCGACGACATACCAGGTCAGGCGCACGAGATGCGCGGGACTGGCGCCTCCCACGGCAAGGATATCGGCAATGTTGCGGAGCGTCTGACGCACCTGCCCCACGAAATCGGGCGCCAGATGCCCTTGCGTATCCCAGCCGATCACGCCGCCGGTCACCACAAGGCGGCCATCGGCGGCCATGCCGTTGGCATAGCCTTTCGGCGTCGGCCAGCCGCTGGGCTGCAACACCTGCAGGCCCGACGACGAGGGTTCCGTCTTGGGACTAGGCACCACGCTCAGCGTGGGGCCCTTGGGGGCGGTCACCGGCATTCTCCATCAGGTACAAGCGTCATTCCGCGGCGATGCCTGGCGACGCCGGGCCGCCCGTGGCCATCTGCCTCAGCGCAAACCGCCTCAGCTTGCCGGTTTCGGTCTTCGGCAGTTGCGCGACATACTCGATCGCGCGCGGATATTTGTACGGCGCAATGGTCTGCTTCACGTGATCCTGCAATATCTGCGTCAACGAGGCGTCGCCCTTGGCGCCACCCGCCAGAACCACATAGGCCTTGACGATCATGCCGCGCGCTTCGTCGGGTGCGCCGACCACGCCGCATTCGGCGACAACGGGATGCGACAACAGCGCGGCCTCGACCTCGGGGCCGGCGATGTTGTAGCCGGAGGAGACAATCATGTCGTCCGAACGGGCGACAAAGGACAGCCGTCCATTGGCGTCGCGAACAAAGGAGTCGCCGGTCAGGTTCCAGCCGTCGCGCACATAGTTTGATTGCCTGTTGTCGGCGAGATAGCGGCATCCGGTGGGGCCGCGCACCGCGAGCTTGCCGACGGTACCATCAGGCAATTCGTTCATGTCGTCGTCGACGATTTTCGCCTCATAGCCGGAAACCGGTCGCCCGGTCGTCCCGGCGACGGCGTCGCCGACGCGGTTGGTGATGAAGATGTGCAGCAGCTCCGTCGAGCCGATGCCGTCTAAAATGGTCTTGCCGGTCTTGCGGGTCCAGTTTTCGAACACCGGCGCCGGCAAGGTTTCGCCGGCGGAAACGGCCAGCCGCAGCGACGACAGATCGGCGCCCTTGTCCATCGCGGCCATCATCGCGCGATACGCGGTCGGTGAGGTGAAGCAGATCGTCGCCTTGTAGGTCTCGATGATCTCAACCATTTCGGGCGGCGAGGCGTTTTCCAGCAACGTCGCGGTGGCGCCGAACCGCAGCGGAAAGATCGCGAGGCCGCCGAGCCCGAACGTAAAGGCCAGCGGCGGCGAGCCGACGAAAACATCGTCCTCGGTCACGTTGAGCACTTCCCTGGCATAGCCGTCCGCCACGATCAGGAGATCGCGATGGAAATGCATCGTCGCCTTGGGCTCGCCCGTGGTGCCCGAAGTGAACCCCAGCAGGGCGACGTCGTCGCGTCCCGTCTTCACGGCTTCGAACTTCACCGGCTTGTTCAGCGCTACCCGATCGAGCTCGGCATCATGGTTGGACGTGCCGTCGAAATTCACCACCTGCTTGAGGAACCGGCTGGTCTTCGCGCAGGCGACCAGTTCATCGGCAATGCGGCTGTCGGTCAGCGCCAGCGCAATCTCGGCCTTGTCGACGATCTTGCCCAGTTCGCCGGCGCGCAGCATCGGCATGGTGTTGACGACGACGGCGCCGGCCTTGGTGGCCGCAAGCCATGCGGCGACCAGCGCGGGGTTGTTGCCGGAACGGATCAGGACGCGGTTGCCGGGCTTGACGCCGTAGTTCTCCACCAGCGCATGCGCCAGGCGGTTGGACCAGTCAGCCAGTTCCTTGTAGGTGCGCTGGCGGCCGTTGCCGATCAGCGCGATCCGGTCGCCCCAGCCTTTTTCGACGATACGGTCGGTCAGTTCGACCGCGGCATTGAGATATTCCGGATATTGAAACTCGGACCGGTCGAGCAGCAGGTCCGGCCATTGGTCGGACGGAGGCAGGTTTCGGCGCGCGAAATCGTCGATATGGCCCGACGGGCCAAGAGACCTGTCAAGGGTCGGGCTGGGAGTTCTACCTGACATTTTCATCTCCGCTGGCTTCCATCAATGAAAGGCTCGAGATCAATATCGAGGACGCCCGGCAACGCCGTCTCGCAAATCATTTTAGGCTTAAAGCAATTTTTCGCAAGTGCGGAATCACGCCTTCCACCGCCGGGACCCGCCTGACAGCGGCACGGCGGCGGGAACCCCGTCCGCTCAGGCCGGCGGCGGGGTGTCGTCCGTCCAGGTCCCGCGAACTATTCGTTGGCTTCGGGCGGCAGGAAGTTGACCTCATGCTGCGCCGAGATCCGGACCACCTCTGCGGGGTCTGTCAAATTGTGCAACTGGTTGAACAACGCTTCGAGCTTTTGCATCGGCGATACCCAGAACAGCGCCCGCGCCGGCTTGTCTGACTTGTTGAAGTAGCCGTGCGGAATGCCGCGCGGAAGGCGTACCAGATCGCCGGCCTTGGCCTGCACCCAGACGCCGTCGAGCTTGAGATCCAGCACCCCTTCCTGCACCAGGATGAACTCATCCTGCGTCGGATGAATATGCACCGGCACGAACTGGCCGGGATCGCTGTTGGTCTCGAAGGCAAAGGTGGAATTGGTCACGGCCTTGGGGAAGTAGACCTGACCGAGAATATTCCAACTCTTGCCACCGTAACCCGTACCTTTGGCGGTGATGCCTTTCTCGAGTGCTGCCATATCGTCCTCTCCTGTCGCAGTCTGGTGAACCCTACCCCTCAGCCCGCCGCGCCTTTGCGGATTTCTGCGCCGAGGCCTTGGTCTTGGCGAACAGACGCATCAGATCGTGGACGTCCTTTGGT
>CAWFMW010000013.1:0-189368 GCA_963816815.1 uncultured Alphaproteobacteria bacterium | reverse complement strand
GCTGAACGACTTCCACGATCCGAGCCAAGAGTGGCGCCGCCTCTTCTCGGAGCTGCTCGGCACGTTCTTTCTCGTCCTGGTGGCCGCCGGCGGCGGCATGATGGGGCAGGCCTTTCCCGACACGATCAGCCGTGCCGCTGCAGTCGTCGCACCCGGCCTGATGGTGATGGCGATCATCCTCTTCATGGGCAAGGTGTCCGGCGCTCACCTCAATCCCGCGGTCGTCTCGCGTTCTCGCTGCGCGGCGACTTTCCATGGCGTCGCGTGCCGGGATACATCTTCGTGCAGTTGATCGGCGCGACGCTCGCGGCACTGTTCCTGCACGCAGTGATCAACGTGTCAGCCAGCTACGGGTCGAACTATCCCGCGTCGGGATACTCCGCGTCTGATGCGTTTCTGATGGAGGCCGTGCTGACCCTCGGTCTCCGTCAGTGTCATTCTCGGCACGGCGTCCGGCGCCCAGAACATCGGGATCTTCGGCGCGATCGGCGTCGGCGCGTACATTGCGCTCGCCGGGCTGTGGGGGAGCCCTATCTCGGGAGCGTCGATCAATCCCGCGCGCACTTTCGGCCCGAACTTAGTCGCAACCGACTTCACGAGCTACTGGGTGTATGTCGTAGGCCCACTCGTGGGTGCAGTTCTCGCGGTGGGTGCAGCATGGGTGCTCCGCGGTGCGGGCGGCGGCCGCGCAGGCTCAGGTGCGGCACAGGGAAGCCTTTTCACGGAAGTCGAGCACCCTGAGAAGGAGTGAGGCGCAGGCTCAGAGCTAGTCGGTTAACCGATCAGAAGTGAGAAAAACTTAGAATTCGAGCGTAGGGGGACAAGAGTTGATGGGTCACGAACTCTCGTTGTTGTAGGCACGTTCGCGACATTGCTCGCGATAATAAATCCGTTCGAGGTCCTGCCGGTCTATCTCAACATGCCGGAAGGTAGGGACCCGCCACCATCGCCAGGTGGCACGTAAAGCCTGCTTCTATGCGCTGCTCCTATCTCTCTTTTTCTGATCTTCGGAACGCCGACCTACGCCTGTTCGGCGTGCCGCTGAGCATGGTCCGCATCGTCGGCGGCATCATCCTGATGAAGATCGGCTTTGAGCTATTTTCACCATCCGCTTCCGGTGGCGTGATTCCGGCCGGCGGCGCGGATCAGAGCGGCAACATAGCTTTCGTGCCGCTTGCGATGCCGCTCATGTGCGGACCAGGCGCTATCGCCACCATCCTCGGCATGACTGCGACGATCAAGAAATCATCAGCGGAACTGGCCTCTTTCATGGCGATCGTCGCGGCTATTTTCGCGACGATGGTCGTCACCTACCTGTGTCTGGCATATGCCGGTAAACTTTTCGAGAAACTCGGCGCTATGGGCATCGATGCGATCACGCGAATAGTTGGCTTCTTCGTCTCGGCGATGGGCGTTGCGCTGATCTTCGACGGCGTCATCGAGGCATTGCAGACGCATGGTGTGACGGTTCTGCATTGAATTAGCTGTTGATGGCGCCGAGCAAATCGGGGGCGATCTTGATCGCTGATGTTCTGCCAATTGGAGATTCGTTCTTAAACCATACCGAGTTCGATGTGGGCCATATTACGCAGGAATATCGGACTACGCCGAGGCACAAGTATCATTACGCGCCGGCCGCCACGTCATTTGACCGGAAACAGCAGCGCGAGACTAGCCCGCAGTGACCAGGGCGGAGCGCCAGTCGGACGTATCGCGTTGTAATAGACTTGGATCGATGCGTTGACCGGTTGATCGCCCACTCTGAAAACCCGACCGAAGCCGCCGCCGACCGGCACAGTCCACCGCTCGCCCGATGCCGCGAGCCAATCCGCGGTGATGATGGGTGATGTGTTCAGGTACCAGCCGTGCGCCAAGTTGTAGTTGGCGAAGGGCTGGGCGAGAAAGGCGTTGACGGGCGGTCGCAGTGGATTGCCGCCGACCGACCACTGGTTATTGAGCAATACGCCGAGCACCCAATGCCCCGGTGTGACCAGGAAGACGGCCGTTGGGCCCAGCAGGAATTTGCCGGTCCCGAGGATGGGATCGTTGGCGGAGGGAATGGTAAAGACGGGGCCAACGCCCCAGATGAGCTTGCCCGGGTGCGTGGGGGAAAGAAACAACGACTGCGTAATGTCGCCAACGCCGTTGGTGTTGCTGTCGAAGAACGGACTTGGCTGGCTCAGCAATGGGATGATGGTACGTGAAATCAGGTTCCAGTCATCGCTTAGGTGCATCGGCACGACAGGCTGAATGTTGAATACTTCCTGGGTGCGACTGAAGGGTCCCGCGTTGAAATTGGTGTTGCTCTGGAACGGCACGCTGACCAGATCCGCGATCGGGTTTTGTGATTGCTTCTGTAGGTCTTCATCTTTTGAAGGTTCATGCGAAGGCTTCGGAGCCTCAACTGTATCGGGAAGGCCGCTCTGGAATTTGTAGTTGATCCCGGCTTTGACCATTTGAAGGTCGCGGTTCAAAGCCACCGCAGGGAGGGTGGGAGAATTCCAGTTTGATAGCGCGAGATAATCGTATTCGAGTTTGACCGTCCAATGCGACTTGAAGCCGTATTCGATGCCGGCGCCAGCCAACCAGCCGCTGCTGGTGCTGGATCCGTTCCAAATTGTGCCGGGAAGATTCAAAGTAGCGTTGCTGTGCACCCAGCCGCCGCCAAGCTTGGCGAACAGGAGCCATCGATCGTTCACGAGGCCGATGCGGCCCGCCGCGGTGCCGATCCAGCGCTGGTCTACAAGGCCTACCGTCGGAGCTGGAAGAACCGGATGAGCAAAGCCGGCTCCATCAAACTCACCTTCGACACCAAATAGAAAGTGACCAGCCTGGAAGTTATAGCCCGCCTGCACGCCGCCAATGAATTCGCTTAGGCCACCATACAGATCGTTGCCAGGAATGTTCAGGCTGCCGTTGGACCATCCCCCACCGAAGTTGGCACCCACATAAAGCCCTGACCAATTGTAGGGCGGCGGCGCGATCGGAGCCGTGTAGGCGGGGGCTTTGATAGGCAAGTCCGATGCAAGAGCAGACCCGCTCAACAATCCCGCAGCAGCAATTCCCACAAGGAAAATTTTCTGCACTGTCGCCTCCTGAAAGGTCGGCCACAGCTCCGAAATATATTGCGAATAGCTCCTTCTGCCCAACCGACTTGATCGATGCGGGTCAAACCATGCGTGCTATTTTCGATGCGGTGACAATTCAGCAACAACGAGTTCGCTTCATCTCTTTGGTCGCGCCGCATGAGCTTTTAGCTCCGTCACCATTGCTGTCTCAGTTTGCGACCGCCTCAAACCGAACGTGCGATGTCGCCTGTTTGGCACCTTTGAGACATGTCGAGGCGACCTGACGATGTCCGCTCCTGGTGGCAGGCCGGGGCTGGCCCGAGGTCAAAAACGTCGCGTTTGCCCCATAGCGTGCATTCCCTTTCCTGTTACTGCGACCGCAGTATCAGAACGACGTCGACATGCACTTCGACCGGGACGCATCGCAATTCCTGTCGAAGCAGGTCATGGTTGGCCCTGTGGGCTATTGGCCGGCCCTATTTTCGAGCATCGAGGGCACAGATCCAATGTATCCAGATACGCCGTCCGTAAGCCAGCTATCGCAGGTGATTTCGCAGGCGGCAGCGCCCGCGTTCCTGCTGGGTGCGCTGGCAGCCTTCATCGCCGTGCTGATTTCCCGCCTCAACCGAAGTCATCGACCGCACTGTGGTCCTGAACGGGATACCGGATCACGACACCGTCCGATCCCGGCTCAAGGTCGATCTACCACGCCTGATGCGGCGGGCGGCGATGCTGAACCGGGCAATCTTCTGGGCGGTGGTCGCCAGCATTTCGGTGACGCTTCTTGTTATCGTGGCGTTCGTAACCGCGTTTTTTCAGCTCCAGCACGAGCTGGGGGTGGCCATCTTCTTCATGATCTCGCTGAGCGCTTTCACAGTCTCGCTGGTCGATTTTGCCCGCGAGGTGCGCATCGCGCTGAGCGAGTTCGATCATTACGCCTGACCAACCCAGCTAACGGTTCCACTGACCCATCTGCAGGCATGTCAGCAAACTGACGTAGCTCGGCGTGCCGCCGATGCTCTCCTGCGAGGTGCAGCTTACCCGGCTTGGCGCGGGGAATTTCGACCATTGGCCTGCGAGCTGCCGCTTCGCTTTCTGTTCATCGTTCACGCAGCTCTTGATCGACTGGTCAACGGAGAGGCCGGTGGTGGCGGCGACGTCGAGCTTGCAATTCCGCGAAATGTCGAAGTTCGGCACGCCGTCTGCCACCGCAACGACCATCTGCGAGCTCAAAACGATCATCGAAAAAGAGATAGGCATCTCCCGCCCCCTTCGGATCGCAGCAACAGCTTTGCGCCACCGCTTTTCGAAGCCGAAGGGCAGCCTACCGCAAAACCGGACTGGAAGCGACGGGAATATCCTGCAAGCAGCCGCCGCAGGCCGCAGGGACGGCAAGGCCGACCCTGCCGCTCCTGCTCAAGCCGCACCCGTGATCAGGCTGCGTTGGCGCCTTCCTGACGGCTGGCCTCGAACAGGAACCAGGTGCGGCGCTCGGTCTCGTCGATGAAGACTTCGAGCAGGCTTGCGCTGCCGGAATCCTCGTTGTCGTCGCAAAGCTTGTGGGCCTTGCGCATCGCCGCCGCCATCTTCTTGTTGTCTTCCATCAGTTCACGCAGCATTTCGCGCGGCGGCACATAGTCGTCGTCGTTGTCCTGGATGGTCTGCAACTTGGCGATCTGCCCGATCGAGCGGATCGTGGTGCCGCCGAGCTTGCGCACCCGTTCGGCAAGCTGATCGGTGGTGGCGAAAATCGCCTCCGACTGCTGGTCCAGCATCAGGTGATAGTCGTTGAAATGCCGGCCGCTGACATGCCAGTGGAAATTCTTCGTCTTCAGGTAGAGGGCAAAAGCATCCGCCAGCAACGTATTGAGCGACTTGGATATCTTGTCCACCGCGGCCTGCGGCAAGTCGGTCGGGGTATCAAGCTCGGGGGCTGTCTTGTCGGATTTGTTGCTGGTTTTGCTCACGTTGCACCTTCCTGTTAGGAGACGGACTTTGGCGGCGGTGGACATTGGCCGTCGGACAACCTAACGCATCACTTTCAGGCTGGTTCCGACACCGGAACCCGCTGATTTACCGGGCGCCCGCGATGGATGAATGGATCGACTATTACGATTCCACGCACACGATTTATGCGAGCAAGCTGCATCGCGACCTGCATTTCGAGATCATCGCGCGCGACATCATCAGCTACATCTCCTCGCCCGCCGCAGTCGTGCTGGACTTTGCCTGCGGCGAGGCGCTGTCCGCCGCCCGGGTCGCCGACGCCTGTGCCAAGCTCTATCTGGCCGAGCCGGCGCCCGGGGTCCGCGGCCGGCTGATCGCGCGCTTTGCGCCGAATACCAAGATCCGCGTCCGCTCACTGGACGATCTCAGAAAGATGGACGAGGCGGTCGACCTCGTCTTCATGAATTCAGTCGCGCAATACATGACGCCTGAGGAACTGGATTCGGCGTTCGCCGTCGTTCGCCGGCTATTGAAGCCCAGCGGCCGCATGGTGCTGGGCGACATCCTGCAGCCCGACGTCGGCATGCCCAGAGACGTGCTGGCGCTGTTGAAATTTGCCCGCACCCACGGCTTCCTGAAAGACGCGCTGTATGGGCTGGCGAGCACGGCACTGTCGGACTACCGGCAGCTGCGCACCCGCGTCGGGCTGCAGCGCTATGGCGAAAATGAAATGATCGAGAAGCTCGCCCGGGCCGGCTTCTCCGCTGCGCGCGCACAGCAGAATATCGGGCACAATCCCTGGCGGATGACCTTCGTGGCCCGGCACGCCCTCCAGCTCAGTTGATCCCTGCCCAAGTTGTTAACCCTAAGGCGCGTTAGGTGTGGTTCACCGCGCCGTGATCGGCGATGATTGCCGCGGCCCGGTGGCGGAAGCTCGACGCGGGAGCAGTGCAATGCTCTTTATCCTGGTTCAAATCCAGGCCGGGCCTCCAGCCTTCGCTGGCTACGCCAGCTTCGGCTAGGCAAGCCAGCCCTCCACGGCAGCCACCTGTGATGGGTTTGCCCAAACTCCCCTGTCTCGGCCCAATGGCGGGCTTGCCGCGCCGCAGCTCGAAGAGCGAAGGCGGGAAATCCCCGTTGATGGCCCGTTTTTGGGGGTTACACGGGTGCGGAATCTGGTCTAAAGACCACCCCGCGCGCGAGGGTGACCCGCGCTCTTGGCTTAGGGGACGCGCGGCATGCGCGCCCTTTTTTTGTGCCCAATTTCCAGTCTGAGAGCTGATGCCCAAAAGAACAGATATCTCCACCATCCTGATCATCGGCGCCGGTCCCATCGTGATCGGCCAGGCCTGCGAATTCGACTATTCAGGCACCCAGGCGGTGAAGACGCTGAAGGAAGAGGGCTACCGCATCGTCCTCGTCAATTCCAATCCAGCCACCATCATGACCGACCCGGAACTGGCGGATGCGACCTATATCGAGCCGATCACCCCGGAAATCGTCGCCAAGATCATCGAAAAGGAACGTCACGTCATCCCGGGCGGCTTTGCGCTGCTGCCGACCATGGGCGGTCAGACCGCGCTGAACTGCGCGCTGTCGCTGCGCCGCCAGGGCACGCTAGACAAGTTCGACGTCGAGATGATCGGCGCCACGGCTGACGCCATCGACAAGGCCGAGGACCGCCAGCTGTTCCGCGAAGCCATGACCAAGATCGGGCTTGAGACGCCGAAGTCGCGGCTCGCCAACGCCTCGGCCCTGAAGAAATCCTATCGCGACAAATACCACGCCGAACGCGAGAAACTGTCCGGTGCCGCGCTGGACGAACTCGAACGGCAATGGACGCTCGGCGAAAGCGAACGCCGCAAGCGCTACCAGGAGCACGCGCTCGGCCAGGCGCTGATGGCGCTGTCCGAAATCGGGCTGCCCGCGATCATCCGCCCCTCCTTCACCATGGGCGGCACCGGCGGCGGCATCGCCTACAACAAGGAAGAGTTTCTCGACATCATCGAACGCGGCCTCGACGCCTCCCCGACCAACGAAGTCCTGATCGAGGAATCCGTGCTCGGCTGGAAAGAGTTCGAGATGGAGGTGGTGCGCGACAAGAAGGACAATTGCATCATCGTCTGCTCGATCGAGAACCTCGATCCGATGGGCGTGCACACCGGCGACTTCCATCACGGTGGCGCCGGCGCTGACCCTGACCGACAAGGAATACCAGATCATGCGCGACGCCTCGCTGGCGGTGCTGCGCGAGATCGGCGTGGAGACCGGCGGATCCAACGTGCAGTTCGGCGTCAACCCCGCCGACGGCCGCATGGTGGTGATCGAGATGAACCCGCGGGTGTCGCGCTCGTCGGCGCTGGCTTCCAAGGCGACCGGATTCCCGATCGCAAAGGTCGCCGCCAAGCTTGCGGTCGGCTACACGCTCGATGAAATCGCCAACGACATCACCGGCGGCGCCACGCCCGCCTCGTTCGAGCCGACCATCGATTACGTCGTCACCAAAGTCCCCCGCTTTGCGTTCGAGAAATTCCCCGGCGCCTCCACCACGCTGACGACTTCCATGAAGTCGGTCGGCGAAGTGATGGCGATCGGCCGCACCTTCCAGGAAAGCCTGCAGAAGGCGTTGCGCGGGCTCGAGACCGGCCTGACCGGGCTCGACGAGATCGAGATCGAGGGGCTGGGCCGCGGCGACGACAAGAACGCGATCCGCGCCGCACTCGGCACGCCGACGCCGGACCGTCTGCTGCAGGTGGCGCAGGCGATGCGGCTCGGCTGGTCGAACGAGGAGATCTTCAATTCCTGCAAGATCGATCCATGGTTCCTGAGCGAGATGCGCGGCATCGTCGACATGGAAGAGAAGATCCGCAAGAACGGCCTGCCGGGCAACGCCTTCGGCATGCGCTCGCTGAAGACGATGGGTTTTTCCGACGCGCGGCTTGCCGTGCTCGCGGAGACGACGGAGGCCGATGTGACGGCGAAGCGCCACGCGCTCGACGTTCGCCCGGTTTTCAAGCGCATCGACACCTGTGCGGCCGAATTCGCCTCCCCGACCGCCTACATGTATTCGACCTATGAAGCGCCGTTCGCGGGCGCGCCGGCGGACGAGAGCACGCCGTCGGACAAGAAGAAGGTCATCATCCTCGGCGGCGGGCCGAACCGCATCGGCCAGGGCATCGAGTTCGATTATTGCTGCTGTCACGCCTGCTTCGCGCTGCATGACGCCGGCTACGAGACCATCATGGTCAACTGCAATCCGGAGACGGTGTCGACCGACTACGACACCGCCGACCGGCTCTATTTCGAGCCGCTGACCGCCGAGGACGTGCTGGAAATCATCGCGACCGAACGCACGAACGGCACGCTGCACGGCGTGATCGTGCAGTTCGGCGGCCAGACCCCGCTCAAGCTGGCGCGCGCGCTGGAAGCCGCCGACGTGCCGATCCTCGGCACCTCGCCCGACGCCATCGACCTCGCCGAAGACCGCGACCGCTTCAAGCGCGTGCTCGACAAGCTGCGGCTGAAGCAGCCGAAGAACGGCATCGCCTATTCGGTCGAGCAGGCGCGGCTGGTGGCGGCCGATCTCGGCCTGCCGCTGGTGGTGCGCCCGTCCTACGTGCTGGGCGGCCGCGCGATGCAGATCATCCGCGAAGAGAACCAGCTCAACGATTATCTGCTCGGCACCCTGCCCGAGCTGGTGCCCGCCGACGTCAAGGCGCGCTACCCCAACGACAAGACCGGCCAGATCAACACCGTGCTCGGCACCAATCCGCTGCTGTTCGACCGCTATCTGTCCGACGCCACCGAGATCGACGTCGACTGCCTGTGCGACGGCAAGGACACCTTCATCGTCGGCATCATGGAGCATATCGAGGAAGCCGGCATTCACTCCGGCGATTCCGCCTGCTCGCTGCCGCCGCATTCGCTGGACGCGAAGATGATCGAGGAGCTCGAGCGGCAGACCCGCGAGCTCGCGCTCGGCCTCGACGTCGTCGGCCTGATGAACGTGCAATTTGCCATCAAGGACGGCGATATCTACGTGCTCGAGGTCAATCCGCGGGCCTCGCGCACCGTGCCGTTCGTCGCCAAGGTGGTCGGCACGCCGGTGGCGAAGATCGCCGCACGGATCATGGCCGGCGAGAAGCTTGCGGACTTCAAGCTGAAGAAGAAGCAGCTCGGCCATGTCGGCGTCAAGGAGTTCGTCTTCCCGTTCGCGCGCTTCCCCGGCGTCGACACCGTGCTCGGCCCGGAGATGCGATCGACCGGCGAGGTCATGGGCATCGACCGCTCGTTCGAGGTGGCCTTCGCCAAGAGCCAGCTCGGCGGCGGCACCCGCGTGCCGCGCAAGGGCACCGTGTTCGTCTCGGTGCGCGAGAGCGACAAGACCCGCATCGCCGAAGCGGTCCGGCTGCTGCACTCGCTCGGCTTCAAGGTGATGGGCACGTCGGGCACCCAGCGCTTCCTGACCGACAACGGCATTCCGACCGAGAAGGTTAACAAGGTGCTGGAAGGACGGCCGCATATCGTCGACGCCATCACCAATGGCGACATCCAGCTCGTCTTCAACACCACCGAGGGGCCGCAGGCGCTGGCCGACAGCCGTTCGTTGCGACGGGCTGCCCTCTTGCATAAAGTGCCATATTACACCACTCTTTCCGGTGCTGTGGCGGCCGCCCAGGGCATTCGCGCCTATCTGGGCGGGGACCTTGAGGTCCGCACCCTGCAGAGTTACTTTTCCGAAAACTGATCGTTAGACGGGCGAAATGCCCGCTAAACGATTGGCAATAAAGCCGTATGGCAGGAACTCACCGCTCGTTTGGATGTTGAGTAGGCCCTTGAACGGGCCGAAATTTAATAGGCTGGCGGGCTCGCATTGGGCCATGAAAGCCCGAATCGAAATCTAAAAAAGTGCCTCGTGCGCGCGACGCCCCGGGCGGTTCGCACGATGGAAGGACGGAAGAGATGATGGAAAAGGTTCCGATGACCGCGGGCGGCTATGCCGCCCTCGAGGTCGAGTTGAAGAAGCGCCAGTCGGAGGACCGTCCGCGCATCATCGAGCATATCGCCGAGGCGCGCTCGCATGGCGACCTTTCGGAAAACGCGGAATATCACGCCGCCAAGGAAGAGCAGTCGCACAATGAAGGCCGCATCGCCGAGCTCGAAGACAAGCTCGCGCGCGCCGACATTATCGACATCTCGAAGCTGTCCGGCGACACCGTCAAGTTCGGCGCGACCGTGACGCTGATCGACGAGGACACCGAAAAGAAGGCGGTGTGGCAGATCGTCGGCGAGGTGGAAGCCGACGCCAAGAAGGGCCGCATCTCGATCACCTCGCCGCTGGCGCGCGCCCTGATCGGCAAGAAAAAGGGCGCGACGGTGGAAGTCGTGGCGCCCGGCGGCGCCAAGGCCTACGAGATCACCAAGGTCGAGTGGCGATAGTCACCTGCAAGTTACCGTTGCAGCAAAGCCGCGTTGCCACGCGGCTTTTTTGTTGCGGCCGTCCTGACAGGATTGTGAGTGGAAGCTGAAGCGGATTTCATCATTACCTGATTTCGCGTGCCGCAAGGCGACCTTGTTGCGCTGCAATCGCCACAAGGTCGCCAACCCGCCGCGCGCAAGTGGAATGATTCAATTCACAGGTGTTGTGTCGGCATCACACGCAATCGACCAACACCGTGTAATGTTGAGAACTGTTCAGTGCGTCAAACAAGGGGGACGATGACATGGACCAATTCGACAAGATGCTCGCGAAGTATCAGCCGATGGCGCTGAGCCTGTTTCGCTTCATCACCGGGCTTCTGCTGTTTCAGTACGGCGTCGCCAAGATCTTCAAGTTTCCGCCTGATGCCGTATGTTCGCCAACGTCCCGCCGTCTTATCACGGAGCTGCCGGCAGCGCTCGAGCTGATTCTTGGCGCGCTGCTGATGATCGGCCTGTTCACGCGGCCCGGTTGCGTTCATCCTGTCCGGTGAAATGGCCTTCGCCTATTTCCTCGGTCACATGTTCAAGAACCCGAAGAATCGGTGTTCCTGCCGCTGCTCAACGGCGGCACGGCTGCGATCCTGTTCTGCTTCGCCTGTCTCTATCTAGCGACTGCGGGCGGTGGGCCGTACAGCGTCGATGCGATGCGCAAGAAGTAAGTGAGACTCGCAGTCGACTCGGGTGGGCAAAGGCGCGCCTTCGCGCCGTGCCCACCATTGCGGGTCTCGAACGAAATGGTGGGCACGCTTCGCTTTGCCCACGAAGCTCGAGATTCCGGGTTCGATGCTATCGCATCGCCCCGGAATGACGCTCAAGCCTCAGCCCGCGACCTTCACATCGAGCGGCACCGCCGCTTCATATTTCGAATTGTGCAGCACCAGCGACGTCCGGACGTTGCGCACGTGGGGGGCCGCGGTCAGGTGGGTGACGAAATCCTGAAACGTCGCCATGTCGGGCGCGACGCATTTGAGGATGAAATCGACCTCGCCCGACAGCATCCAGCATTCCCGCACCAGCGGCTCGGCACGGACGAAATCCTCGAAGGCGCGCAAATCGGCATCCGCCTGGCTGGACAGATGGACGGACGCAAACACCGTGACGTCGAAGCCGAGCCGGCGCGGATCGAGCAGGCCCCGATAGCCCTGGATGTAGCCCTCCTCCTCCAGCGTGCGGACCCGGCGCAGGCAGGGCGGCGGCGAAATGCCGACGCGTTTGGCCAGTTCGACGTTGGTGATTCGGCCGTCGGCCTGGATTTCGGCGAGGATTTTGAGGTCGATTTCGTCAAGATTCTTCGACACGCGCGTCGGGTTCCCTAATTCTGGCTGCGGCTTGGCAGGTCTTACCGGCAACTCTCTTAGCGCACGCCGCGCGACTTGCGCAATTTTATTGCGCGTGCAGTGCCGCATTTCGCGATTGTTACCCTAGTTCCGGGGAAAATTCGCTGGGATGAATTGCAATTCTTGCATAGCTACCCAGATGTCCTAGACTTGGATTTGACACTTTCAGCGCCCCGCGAGGTCCTTCCGGGCGCTTTCTGCTCAGTCACAAACAAAACCCCCGAATAAGAGAGGGAGCCGTCGATGCCCGCGCCTATCCATGCCAAGGTCGTCATTATCGGTTCCGGCCCCGCCGGTTACACCGCGGCGATCTACGCGGCGCGCGCGATGCTCGAACCCGTACTGATCCAGGGCATCCAGCCCGGCGGCCAGCTCACCATCACCACCGACGTGGAAAACTATCCCGGCTTCGCCGACGTCATCCAGGGCCCCTGGCTGATGGAGCAGATGGAGAAGCAGGCGGCGCATGTCGGCACCAAGATCGTCACCGATCTCGTCAACAAGCTCGAACTGGCGCAGCGGCCGTTCCGCCTGACCTGCGACAGCGGCGACGTCTATCTGGCGGAAACCGTGATCCTCGCCACCGGCGCGCAGGCGCGCTGGCTCGGCATCGCTTCCGAAGAAAAGTTCAAGGGCTTTGGCGTCTCGGCCTGCGCGACCTGCGACGGCTTCTTCTACCGGGCTAAGGAAGTGATCGTGGTCGGCGGCGGCAACACCGCGGTCGAGGAAGCGCTGTTCCTGACCAATTTCGCCTCGCAGGTGACGATCGTGCATCGCCGCGATCATTTCCGCGCCGAGCGCATCCTGCAGGATCGCCTGTTCAAGCATCCCAAGATCAACGTGGTCTGGGATTCGGCGATCGACGAAATCTGCGGCACCGAAAACCCGGGCAAGGTCACCCATGTGCGGCTGAAGAACGTCAAGACCGGCACGCTGACCGACGTTCCAGCCGACGGTGTCTTCATCGCCATCGGTCACGCGCCGGCAACCGACCTCGTCCAGGGCCAGATCAAGCTGAAACCCTCCGGCTATGTCGAGGTGGCGCCGAACTCGACCGCCACTTCAATTCCCGGCCTGTTCGCCGCCGGCGACGTGGCGGATGAAACCTACCGGCAGGCGGTTACGGCCGCCGGCCTCGGCTGCATGGCGGCGCTCGAGGCCGAACGCTTCCTGGCTTTGCGCGCGAGCGATCGCGCGGCGGCTGAATAGTCATGCCTAGAACACGGGACGGATCAAAGGACATGGATTGGGACAAGCTGAAAGTCTTTCACGCGGCTGCCGAGGCGGGAAGCTTTACCCACGCCGGCGAGCAGCTCGGGCTTTCGCAATCGGCGGTATCGCGGCAGGTCAGCGCGCTGGAGCAGGAACTCGCGGTGTCGCTGTTCCACCGCCACGCGCGCGGGCTCATCCTCACCGAACAGGGCGATCTGCTGTTCCGCACCGCGCATGACGTGTTCATGCAGTTGCAGGCGGCGCGCGCCAAGCTGACCGACAGCCGCGAGCGGCCGAGCGGCGACCTCAAGATCACCACGCCGCCGGCGCTCGGCATCAACTGGCTGATCCCGCGGCTCGACGAGTTCACCGCGCTCTATCCGGATATCCGGATCTCGCTGATCGTCACCGACGAGGATCTCGATCTGTCGATGCGCGAGGCCGACGTCGCGATCCGCACCCGCAAGCCGACCCAGCCGGACCTGATCCAGCGCAAGCTGTTCTCGATCGGCTTCCATGCCTATTGCTCGCCCGAATACATCAAGCGCTTCGGCACGCCGCGCACGCTCGACGACCTCGACTCGCACCGCATCATCATGCTCGGCGACGCGCAGGTTCCGCCGCATCTGCAGAACCGCAGCTGGCTGATCGACGCCGGCCGCAACGGCTCGGGTCCGCGCGAAGCCTTCTTCAAGGTGAACAACATCCTGGGGCTGGTCCGCGCCTGCCAGCAGGGGCTCGGCATCGCCGCCCTGCCGGACTATCTGGTCGAGGAAAACAACCGACTGGTGCAGCTGTTCGGCGAAACCGACTCGATCGCGATCGACACCTACTTCGTCTATCCCGAAGAGTTGAAGACGGTCGCGCGCGTGCAGGTGTTCCGCGATTTCGTGGTGAGCAAGGCGCAGCGCTGGCCCTCGTAGAGCAGGCAAACGCTTCGCGTTTGCCCGGAGATCATTCTCCTACGAGAAGCTGGATGCGGGTAACGTTTCATCCCGCGTTGCGAATTAGCCTATTTAATAAAGGGCCCGCCCACCGCATGTCTGACATGCGGCTCGGACGGTTGCCGCACAGCACTGATGAGGATCATAGTGCTTGAATGCTGAGCGGTCGCGTCGCGCATATGTCCCCCTCCTCCAGTGGCGCGGTGGTTCAGTAATCCCTCTTGGAAGGTGATTGTGTCGGCCTCACGTGGCCAATACCTTAAGCCGGGCTCTCTTGGGCCCGGCTTTTTTTCGTGCCCATCTCATGGTGTTCCGCGGATTGACATTGAAGTCCCCTGCCAGCATCATCCGCGCATGATCACGCGTTCGTGCGCAGCTCTGTCGTCGAAAAAAGGTCCCCATTTGGGGACCCGAGATCGACGCGCGCGCTAAGACTGCCGCAACCCGCGATCCCGAAAGCCCCGCCGTCTGGACGGGGTTTTTTTGTTGGTCCCGTCTCCGGCTCACCCCAATGAGGAGATGGAACAATGACTGACCAATCGATTGACGATCTCATGAGCCGCTTGCAGGGCCTGTGGCTGCCGCTCATCACGCCGTTTCGCGACGGCGAACTCGACGAGGTGTCGCTGCGCCGGCTCGTCCGGCACTATGCGGCCGGCCCGGTCGACGGCTTCATTCTCGCCGCGACGTCGGGCGAAGGCATGTCGCTGCGCATGGATGAACTCGAGCGGCTGGTGACGGCGACGCGCAGCGAGCTATCGGCCAGCGGCCGCCGCCTGCCGATCCTGCTGGGCCTGTCCGGCGCCTCCACCGCGAAGCTGTTGGATGCGCTGGATGAGACGGCGGCCTGGCCGATCGACGGCTATCTGATCGCGAGCCCCTATTACATCCGCCCCTCGCAGCGCGGCCTGGTGCAGCATTTCACCGCGCTTGCCGACCACGCCTCGTGGCCGATCGTGCTCTACAACATTCCCTACCGGACCGGCGTCAGCCTCACCAACGAGACGCTGCTGCAGCTCACCTTGCACCCGAACATCGTCGGCATGAAGGATTGCGGCGCCGACCGCGCGCAGTCGATCGACTTCCTTGCCCGGCGGCCGCCCGGCTTTCGCGTGCTGACCGGCGAAGACGCGCTGTATCACGAAGCGCTCGCCGACGGCGCCGACGGCGCGATCCTGCTGTCGGCGCATCTGGAGACCGACGCGTTCGCCTCGGTGCAGACGCTCATGAAGCAGGGTGACCGCAGCGGCGCGCTGGCGTGCTGGAAGACAATTTCCGCCCTGACGCGGCTGCTGTTCGCCGAGCCGAGCCCGGCGCCGGCGAAGTATTGGCTGGCGCGCAGCGGGCTGATCGACAGCACGGAAGTGCGCCTGCCGATGGTGGAAGTGAGCGCTGAACTCGCCGCCTTGCTGGACGAGGAAATCGAGCGGCGCAGGCCGCCGCTGTTGCGGCGGGCGTAGAAAGAGACCGGCTCCCTCTCGCCTCGATCGCGAGAGGGAGAACCGGATTAGCTCACGAACAGGCGATAGGTCAGCACCGGTGCGAAGCCGAGCACCATCGCCCAGATAGCGAACGAAGACACCAGCAGAACATCATTGGCTCGCTGGGCGAGTTCGCTGACCGGATACTTTTTGTCGTGCGTGAACACTGTCGTTTCCCCCAAGTGATTTTTCTTTGAGGAGGAATTCCTACAGATAAAATTTTAACGTCGCGGCCGGGCCTTCGCTCGAAGTTGCGGCTTCGCGCTCACCAGCCGTTAACCAGGAAAACGCGGTGGTTAATCGGCGGTAACACCTGCGGTCAAATGCCAACGAAATCGCAACCAGGTTTTTAAAACTGGCCGCGTATCAGGATGGCAAGAGCAACAGGAAACGCGGGGGCGCGTCGTGCACTTCGAAAACAACAACACCATCCCTCAACAGGGATTTTCCACCGAGGACATTGTGTGGGCCGTCGGCATCTGGTCGGTGATCCTGACGCTGTCCCCGGTCGTCGTGTTCTACGTGCTGATGGTGGCGTAAGCCGCTCTCTCCACACGTCATTGCGAGCGCAGCGAAGCAATCCATTCTTTCCTTGCGGGGAGAGAGGGATGGCTTCGCTTCGCTCGCAATGACGCGGAGAGATTGCCTCGCAACCAAAAAGAAAAACGCGCGGAGCGCCGCGCGTCTTTGTCAGTCCATAAAAAACAATCCAGAAAAAGAAGCGGCGTTGTTACGCCGCCTGCTTGTGCATGGCGCCCGATGCCGACGCCGACCCGCGGATCGCCTTGATCGAACGTTCGATCGCGCCCCACAACCTGGTGATCTCGGCCGCGGCCCGGCCTTCCGCGTAATATTCGCGGGCGCCTTCGCCCTGGCTCAGCGCCATGATCAGGTCGGCGCGGTTGGTGATCTGGCCGCTCCACACCGGAGCACGGAATTTCGCCAGCGCTTCGCGCGCGATGGTGACGATGCGGCTCTCGACGCCATCGCGTTCGGCGGGTGCGCCGTTGACCACGACCGCGTAGGGCTTGCGCGCCGAGCGGCAGGTCTGAATGGTTTCCTGCACCGCGTTGACGTCGAACACGCCCGGCCGCGCCGGAATGATCACCATCGTTGCGTTGCGGATCGCATCGTCGACGACGGCCGAGAGATTGGGCGGTGTGTCGATGAACACCCATTCGATGCCGTCGCGTTTGGCGGCAGCGACGATGCCACTGACGGAATTCACCGCGGTCTTGATCGGCGGTTCATTGGTGCCGCGCAATTTATGCCAGAGCGTAAGCGACCCCTGCGGATCGGCATCGACGAGCAGAATAGGCTTCGTTGCCTTGTGAACATGGGCAGCGAGGTGAGCAGCCAGGGTACTCTTTCCCGAGCCCCCCTTACGCGAAGCAAAAACTATGACGTTCATACCTTGGCCTCCAGATTGACCCCAGAAGCTGAAAATGAATCAGCGCGATGATTCGCGAAAGAAAAATTTGTTGGATGCCGCGATGCAGCCATGTAATTGCCAACAAGACTGGTTTTTGAGTCACACGTGTGATTACGGTCACAACCGAAAACAGAATCGGTTGAATGCCTTAACAGCTCACTGCGCGTTTTTCGCCCGCTCGCGTTCGAGCCATTTGCGCTCGACCCATCCGAGCCCCTGCGCCATCGGCTTTTGCAGCGGCGGCACATCCTGCGCGAACAAAACGAGTCCGAGCGGCAGCATCCAGATTCCAAGCACCGGCAGGAAGCTGAGAAAGCCGCCAGCGACCAGCAGGATGGCGATCGGAATCCGGGCGTAGATCGACGACGGCTTGCGTACCCAGCTGACGAACTTCGCCGGCCGCGGCGGCAGCTTCGTCTCAAACCAGGCAAAGTGCCGGTCGAGTTCTTTCTGATGTTGGCTCAATGCACCCTCTCCTCTTGCTTGAGGAGATGTTCATTGGATCAGCCACCACCAGGCGTCACTCTGTCGCGAAAGGGGACCTTGAAATGGCGCAGGCGCCGTCAGGCCGCGGGTTTCGCCGGCTTTTTGGCCTTGCGCGCCTTGGCGCTCACGGCCTTGCGCGGCGTTGCAGGCCGGATCACGGTCGGCCGGCCGACTGGCCCGGCCGCGGCCTCGCTAGGCTCGGGATCCGGACTGAAGTACACGCGGCAGGGCGGCGAGAGCTGGTCCTTCTTGGCGACCATGCAGGCCGTCACGCGGCCGACGTCAGGAATCTCCGAACTGCAAAGCCGGAACGCGTCGCCGGTGCAGGCCTGCTCCTGCTCGGGGGTGTAGCTCTGGCCGGCGGCGGGCGAGATCGAAACCGACAGCGCCGTGGCCAGCAGCAGTAATCCAACCTGAAAATGTCCTGCTCCGAAAAACGGCATCCATCCCCCAGCCCGAAGTTGGCGGAATTGTGGGTGAAGGTATCCGGATTCGCAAGCACGGGTGGCCGACGCACCACAGCACAAGTGTCGCGGCGGGTGGGATGGCAATTCAGGTTCGAGCGACAATTCAGCAGAATGGAAGGCTGGTACAGTTGGGTGGGCTCGAACCACCGACCTCCTGTTCCACAGACAGGCGCTCTAACCAACTGAGCTACAACTGCATCCTCACGCGAGGGCCCTCAAAAAAGGGGGGTCGCGAATGGGCCGGAAACTAGGTGCAACGCCTCGCTTTGGCAAGGCCGCGGCATGACGGATTATAGTCGTCCCGAGGGCATTTTGCGTTCATTTGCCGGGAGCTCCGGCCAGGCCCCGGCGGCCAACCAAAATCAACCCTAACGATCCCTTGGGCAGCAAAAAGCCCGAGCCAACCGCCCGGGCCTTTCGTGATCGATACCGAAAAACGGATCAGGCGGCCGGCTTGTACAGCTTCGAGGCGGAAGTCTTGATCGGCTCGACGGTCTCGGTCGCGACCTTCTGGCCGAGCTCGGCGAGCTCCTTGGCTTGCGCCGTAAGGGTCTCGTACTGCTTCTTGGCATGCGAGGTCCACAGCTCCATCGCCGCCGCCGGCGTCTTCACGCCGAACAGCTCCTGCGCGAAATCGAGCGAGGAGGACGTGTTGGCCTTGAAGAACTCGATCAGCTTGGCGTTGTACGCGCTGGCACCCTTGGTGGCCGAGGTGAACACGGCCTCGATGGTGCCGTTATGGGTTTCGGCGGCATCCTTGAACTTGGCGTAGCTGTCGCGAGCCTGCGAGACGCCCTTTTCGGCAAACGCGCGCATCTGCTCGGGGACTTCGAATGGGATGATGGAGGCGGAGAAGGGATCGGTGGAGCTGGTCACGGCTGGCATCCTTCACAATGGGGTTAAACGATGTTCCCCCTTGCGGACGCCGGGCGGCCGGACGCCGAAGGGATCACTTACACACACATTCACGGAAGTGCCCATTCGCGGGCTCGCCCCATAAGCACCCATATCGTGTCAAATTTGTGCAACGCAGTGCAATTTCTGGTGCGACGCCGCAAATTTAACGCGGCATACGAGTTCCCGCAGGCTGGAGCACGCGTCAACTGGGTTGAATCACGCTCGCCAGCATCTTCTTGTTTGAGCATGATTTTTTCGGAATGCCGGTGTCCAATTTTCCGGATCACGCTCACGCCGACGGCAGCTTTTCGCCAATGCGGGTGGGTTCAGGCTTTCGGCTTCGCCGCGTCCATCGCGGCCTTGCCGACGAGCTGGCCCATTTCGCTGACCTGCTCCGCCAGCGCGCGCATCTGCGCCTGCACATATTCGCTGTGCATCCGCACCACCTCGGGCAAATCCTTGGCCGTCAGCAATGATTGTGCGTGATCAAGCGAGGCCTGCACGTTCTGCTCGGCATACGCGATGGCCTTGCCGCTGACATCCTTGGCGCCGGCGGCGACCGTGGCGTTGCGCTCCTCGACGGTGCCTGCGGCGGCCTGCGCGGAGGCGACGAATTTCTCGAAAGTCTTGCGGGCCTGCTCGAAGCTTGCTTCCGCCATCGATTGCATTTCCTTGGGTATCTCGAAACGCTCTCGCGCATCGTCGCTCATGCTGCGCTCCTTTGCGTTGGCAGGGATTGCGTCCGGATGATCGCCAGACGGCCGCTCCGGGACAGAAGCGGCGCCGGGGAGGTTCCCCATCTTGAACCCTTGACGGCCGATTACAACCACCCAACGCGGCGGGCGGCCGAAGGGTCCAGCCCGGAGAAAGCACCCGGCAAGGTAAGGTTATCCATGGCTAAGGTTGCCGCCAGCCCGCCGGGCCGTGGACCTGCCGTTGCCGGCTTGCGATAGTAACGATCGCTTAACGCTTTCGGCATCCTGGCTGCCGATCCCGATGCCGGACGGTCAAGTGGTTGCAATGACGGATGCGGAATTTCAGTGGCTGGCGTCAAGCGACCCGCGATTGGCGGCCTATGCGGCGAGCCGTCTGCCCGCCTGGCTGTGGACCGCCGACGGCACGCGGATCCTGTGGGCCAATGCGGCCGGCGCCCGGCTGTTCGCCGCCGCCAATGCCGCGGCCCTTGCCGAAAAAACCTTCGGGCCGTCCGACCGGCACCGGCGGCAAGTCGCGCGGCTCGCAGGCAGGCTGCTCGCGGGCGGCGCCATCCGGCTGGAGCGCTTGCAGGGATTTGGCGCGGCGCTTGGCGGGCTTGCGACCTGCGGCTGCTTGCGGTTCGACTTTCCCGATGGCAGCCACGGCGTTCTGATCGCCGCCGGGAATAGCGCGCTGACCACGCCGCGACTGGCGCAGGCACAGCCCGACGATGAGATGCAGCCAGCCGCCGCATCTGCAGAGCAACCTCCGTCGAAGCCGATCTCATCAGAGCCGATCCTGTCGGAGCCGGTGTTGCAGCCGAGCGCACCCGTCGTCGAGCAAACGGTCGCGCCGCAATCGCACGACTATCAGCAGCCCGCACAATCCGGCGAAGCGCCCGCCGAGTTTGCGCTGTTCGATGCGTTTGCCGAACCTGCCGCAGCCGATGAGCCGCCCGCCGAAACCATTGCGCCCGCGACCGAGACCATGGCGCGTGCGCCATCCGCTGCCATCGAAGCGTTTGCCGGCCAGCCGGTGCCGCACGCGCGCCGCCTGCCGCTGCGCTTCACCTGGCGGATGGATCGCGAGGGCCGCTTCACGCTCGGCTCCGACGAATTTCTCAACCTGATCGGCCCGCGCACCACGGCAGCGTTCGGCCGGCCATGGCGCGAGATCGCCGAGACTTTTGGGTTCGATCCCGCCGGCCGGATGATGCAGGCCTTTGCGACGGGCGCGACCTGGAGCGGCATCACCCTGAACTGGCCGGTGGATGGCGGCGGCACCTTGCCCGTCGAGCTGTCCGGCCTGCCAATCTTCGATGCGGCGCGAAACTTCATCGGCTATCGGGGCTTCGGCGTCTGCCGCGATTTCGACGCCATCGCGCGGCTTGCCGCGCGGCGTATCGCGGAATTGTCCGGCGAGATGACGACGCCACAAGAACCTGCCGCTGCGCCATCTGCCGAGCCGGCTGGCGCTGCATCGCTCTCATCCGACCAATTGCCTGAACCGATTGCCGAGAATTTTGCTGCAGAGATTTTAGCTGCAGAGACTTCACATCATAACGATTTGGAAACGACCGTGGAACCTCCCAAGGAAGCCCCCGAGGAAAGCGTCCGAGAAAAAATTCCGGAAAACGCGCAAGACAGCGTTCCGGGCGTCGCCGGGGATGCGCCGACGGAAGCCGCGATCGAACTGCCGGTAGAAATTGCGGCAAACGTGTTGCCGTTCCGCGCCCCGGGCGACGCGAAGCAGCCAGTGCTGACGCCGGTTGAAAACAGCGCCTTCGACGAACTCGCGCGGCAATTGTCGGCGCGGCTTGAGACAGACAACGGCAACGAAGCTAGCGCCGCCGGCGAAACCATACCGCCCCCCGCGCCGCCCGAATGGCTGGCGACACCCGAACCACCGGCGCGCGGTGAAGCCGCACGCGACAAGGCGCTGCTCGATCTGCTGCCGGTCGGCATCCTGATCTACCGGCTCGACCGGCTGCTATATGCCAATCCCGCCTTCCTGACGCGGATGGGCTATCCGAACCTGCACGCGCTGGAAGATGCCGGCGGCCTCGACGCGCTCTATGTCGAACCCGGCACCTCCAACGCCTCCTCGACGTCGGACACCGGCAGGCCGGTGACGATCTCGGCAAACCAGCCGGCTGACGCAGCCGCCGAAGCACCGTCATCGGCCGCCGACGCCCGCCTCTACACGATTTCATGGGACGGCGATTCGGCGCTGGCCTTGATCTTCTCGGGCACCCGCCATGAAGGCGCAGCGATCGCGGCCGCCATCGCGCAGGCGGAGCCGGTATCGATGACGGCATCGGAAGCCGAGCCGGCGGTATCGGAGCCCGAACCGGCGGTATCGGAGCCCGAACCAGCCGATGTCGGGCACCCCAATACCGAAGACCTCGCCGCCATCCTCGACACCACGGCCGAAGGCATCGTGATGTTCGACGCCGAAGGCAACATCCATGCGGTCAACCGCAGCGCCGAAGCGCTGTTCGGCCGTGACGGCGACGAACTCGCACAACGCAATATCGCCGAGTTGTTTGCGCCCGAAAGCCAGCACGGCGTGTTCGAGTATCTCGCCGCCATCAAGGCTTCCGGCGTCGAAAGCCTGCTCGATCACGGCCGCGAAGTGCTGGCGCGCGAAAGCAAGGGCGGCATCATCGCGCTGTCGATGACGATGGGCCGCACCCGTCCGGACGGACCGAATTTCTTCGCGGTGTTCCGCGATCTCTCGCAGGCCAAGCAGACCGAAAGCGAATTGCGCGAGGCGCGGCGGCTGTCTGAGCGCGCCGCCAACGCCAAGGCCGACGTGCTGGCCCGGATCAGCCACGAGGTGCGGGCGCCGCTGAACGCCATCATCGGCTTCTCCGAAGTGATGATCGGCGAGCGCTTCGGCACGCTCGGCAACGAGCGCTACCGCGACTACATGAAGGACATCCGCGCCTCCGGCGAGCGGGTGATCGCCATCATCAACGACCTGCTCGATCTGTCGCGGATCGAAACCGGCAAGCTCGATCTCGCCTTCGCCAACCAGAACCTCAACGAACTGGTCGAGAGCTGCGTCGCGGTGCTGCAGCCGCAGGCCAACCGCGAGCGCATCATCATCCGTACCTCGCTGGCGCACATGTTGCCGCCGGTGATCGCGGATGCACGCGCGCTGCGCCAGATCGCGCTGAACCTGATCGGCAATTCGATCCATCTCGCCAATGCCGGCGGCCAGGTCATCGTGTCGACCGCTCTGTCCGATTTCGGCGAGGTGATGCTGCGGGTCCGCGACACCGGCCACGGCCTCAACGACAATGAAGTCGCCGCCGCGCTGCAGCCGTTCCGGACGGCCGCGCCGTCGGACCGGGCCGAAAGCTCGGCCGTCAGCCTGTCGCTGACCAAGGCGCTTGTCGAAGCCAACCGCGCCAAATTCCAGATCAAGACCGGCGACCGCGCCGGCACGCTGATCGAGATCGTGTTCCCGCACGCGGTGGCGCGCGCCTGACGGCGGTACATCTCAGGGGTC
Organism: uncultured Alphaproteobacteria bacterium; assembly: GCA_963816815.1. GTDB lineage: Bacteria > Pseudomonadota > Alphaproteobacteria > Rhizobiales > Xanthobacteraceae > Bradyrhizobium. The sequence goes on along the minus strand of CAWFMW010000013.1, from coordinate 166,404 downwards.
AACAACAAAACTGCGAAAACAACCCCATGCAAAGTAGGACAGGGGTCTAGCGGAACAGGTCGCGACAGCGACAGTCCTTCTGGACAGCGGCGGCTTTTCCGGATGATATGCGGCGAATTGACACACAATGGCTCGCCGTGAGCCTGGAGGAAACCCGATGATCCCGTTTCATACGCGCCTGTTCGGCGCGGCCGTCGCACTGACGCTTGCAGCAGGCAGCCCTGCCCTCTCGCAGCAGCTTGAGCTCAAGCTGATGGCGCCGGCAGCGCCCGGCGGCGGATGGGATCAGACCGCACGCTCGATGCAGCAGGCGCTGGTCGCCGCCAAGATCGCCCGCAGCGTCCAGGTGACGAACGTGGCAGGCGCCGGCGGCAGCGTCGGCATCGCGCAGTTCGTCAACGGCGCCAAGGGCGACGGCAACCAGTTGATGGTGAACGGCTTCGTCATGGTGGGCGCGCTCGCCATGAACAAATCGCCGGTGACGCTCGACCAAGTGACGCCGATCGCGCGCCTCACCGAGGAGATCCAGGTGATCGTGGTGCCGGCGAACTCGCCGATCAAGACGGCGCAGGATCTGGCCGCCGCGGTGAAGGCCGACATCGCCAAGGTCACATTTGCCGGCGGCTCGGCCGGCGGCGTCGACCATGTGATGGCGGCGTTGTTTGCAGGCGCGATCGGCGCCGACGCCAAGAAGGTCAACTACATTCCATTCTCCGGCGGCGGCGAGTCGCTGGCGGCGATTCTCGGCGGCAAGGTCACCGCGGGCATTTCGGGTTACAGCGAGTATGAAGGCCAGATCAAGTCGGGCAAGTTGCGTGCGCTCGGCATAACGTCAGAGAAGCGCATCGCCGGCATCGACATCCCTACATTCAAGGAACAGGGCATCGACCTCGTGCTGGCCAACTGGCGCTCGGTGGTAGCACCTCCCGGCATCACGCCCGAACAACGCAAGGTTTTGAGCGACGCGATCGCGAACATGGTCAAGTCGGACGCCTGGAAGGACATCCTCAAGCAGAAGGGCTGGGATGACGCTTATCTCGCCGGCGACGCGTTCGCCGACTTCCTGAAGAAGGAAACCGCGCGCGTCACCGAGGTGCTGAAGTCGGTCGGCCTCGTCAAGTCATGACCGGGGCAAGGTTGCGGCACGTCGATCGTGCCGGTGTCGTCATTGCGCTGGCGCTCGCCGCACTTGCCGTGGTGCTGGTATGGGACTCGCGCCAACTGCAAACCACCACGATGTACGGGATGGGCCCCGAGGTGATGCCGGTCGTCATCGCCGTCGGGCTCGGCCTGCTTGCGATCGGCAATCTGATTGACGCGCTGCGCGGCAGACTGCCGCCGCGCGAGAGCGCCGATCCCAAGGCCGTGTGGCTGATCCTCGGCGGCCTGGCGCTTTTGATCGCCATCATCGGCCTCGGCGGCGGCTTCATCCTCGCGACGTCGGCGCTGTTCGTCACCACGTCGGCGGCCTTCGGACGGCGCGCCATCCTCGCCGACACCGCCATCGCGCTTGTCATGACCACCCTGATCTATCTCGCTTTCGATCGGCTGCTGACGCTGAGCCTCCCCACCGGGCCTCTGGAAAGACTGCTGTAATGGAAACCTTCGCCGCGCTCGCGCATGGCATGGCTGTCGCCGTGCAGCCGATGAACCTGCTCTATGCGCTGATCGGCGTGTTCCTCGGCACTGCCGTCGGCGTGCTGCCCGGCATCGGTCCGGCGCTCACGGTGGCGTTGCTGCTGCCGGTGACCTACAAGCTCGACCCCGGCGGCTCGCTGATCATGTTCGCCGGCATCTATTACGGCGGCATGTATGGCGGCTCGACCACCGCGATCCTCATCAACACGCCCGGCGAGAGCGCGTCGATGGCGACCGCGCTCGAGGGCAACAAGATGGCCAAGGCCGGCCGCGGCGGGCCGGCGCTGGCGACGTCCGCGATCGGTTCATTCGTCGCGGGCACCATCGCCACCATTGGCCTTGCCTTTCTGGCGCCGTGGCTGGTCGATTTCGCGGTGCGCTTCGGGCCTGAAGATTATTTCGCGCTGATGTGTGTGGCCTTCGTGACGGTGTCGGCCACCTTCGGCGATTCCCCGATCCGCGGATTGACCAGCCTGTTCATCGGACTGACGCTCGGGCTGATCGGCATCGACAAGCTCACCGGCCAGGCGAGGCTTACTTTCGGTATCCCCGAGCTGCTCGATGGCGTCGAGGTGACGACGCTGGCGGTCGGCCTGTTCGCCCTCGGCGAAGCGCTTTACGTCGCCTCGCGCCGCCATCACACCGAGGAGAAGATCGAGCCGGTGCGCGGCTCGCTGTGGATGACGAAGGAGGACTGGAAGCGGTCGTGGAAACCGTGGCTGCGCGGGACGATGTTCGGCTTTCCGATCGGCGCGCTCCCCGCCGGCGGCGCCGAGATTCCGACCTTTCTGTCCTACTCCACCGAGAAGCGGCTGACCAAATATCCCGAGGAATTCGGCAAGGGCGCGATCGAAGGCGTCGCCGGGCCGGAAGCCGCCAACAACGCGTCTGCCGCCGGCACCCTCGTGCCGTTGCTGACGCTCGGCCTTCCAACCTCGGCGACGGCTGCGATGATGCTGGCGGGCTTTCAGCAATACGGCCTGAACCCCGGACCGCTGCTGTTTGCCGAGCGGCCCGACCTGGTGTGGGGCCTGATCGCGAGTCTCTTCATCGCCAATGTGATGCTGCTGGTGCTCAACCTGCCGCTGGTCGGGCTGTGGGTGAAACTGCTCGCGATCCCGCAGCCGTGGCTTTACGCCGGCATTCTCGTGTTTGCGACCATGGGCACCATCGCGGCAAAGCCCTCGGTCGTCGAACTGTCGATGCTGGCGGGTTTTGGCGTGCTGGGCTTTCTGATGCGCCGGTTCGATTTTCCGATCGCGCCTGTCGTCGTCGGTCTCATCCTGGGGCCGATCGCCGAAAGCCAGTTGCGCCGCGCGCTCGCCATCAGCCTCGGCGATCCCATGACTCTGCTGCAAAGTCCGATGTCGGCGACCCTGCTCGGCATCGCACTGATCGCGTTGCTGGCGCCGTTCGTGATGAAGGGACTCGGCCGGTTCAGGGCGAGCGAGGATTAGGGCTGAACGCAAAGCGCGGCTGTCTTCGGATTGACGTGGCCGTGACGAAGGCCGGGCACACGCCGATGCTGCCCCGAATTGAGTTCCACTCGGCGTTACCGCGGATATGGCTGGCCTGCCAGGTCCGCCGCTGCAGCGCATGAGCCGGAGCGGACGTAAGGTTTCCTTTTTGCGTCAAAAGCTGACAAGCTGACGTTGTACGCGGTTTTCATGGTTAGCCGCAGGTCGAGAGTAACGTCGTGGGTGTAATGGAGCGGAATAACGTCCATATTCGCGGATCGGGCGAGCGGGCCATGATGTTTGCTCACGGATTCGGCTGCGATCAGAACATGTGGCGGTTCGTGGAACCTGCCTTTGAAAGCGAATTCACGACCATCTTGTTTGACCATGTTGGCGCTGGCGGGTCCGACCTGAAGGCCTACGACAAGGCCAAATACTCGGCCCTGGAAGGTTATGCGGACGACGTCGTCGAGATCGGCCGCGAGGCCGGCTTGAAGGATGCCGTCTACGTCGGTCATTCGGTCAGCAGCATGATCGGCGCACTGGCGACGCAAAAAGCGCCGGGAATGTTCGGGAAGCTGGTCATGGTGGGGCCGTCGGCACGCTACATCGACGATGACGACTATGTCGGCGGTTTCAGTGCGAAGCAGATCGAGGAGCTTTTGCAGTTCCTTGAATTCAATCACATGGGCTGGTCCGCGCAGATGGCACCGGCAATCATGGGTAATCCGGATCGTCCCGAACTCGGTGAGGAACTGACCAACAGCTTTTGCCGAACCGACCCCGAAATTGCCAAGGCATTTGCGCGGGTCACGTTCACGTCCGACAACCGAGATGACCTGGCCAAAATCGATGTCCCGACGCTGATACTTCAATGCAGCGAAGACATCATCGCCTCCAAAGAGGTGGGCGAGTTCGTTCACCGCGGCATACCCGGCAGCGAGATAATCATTCTGGAGGCTACCGGCCATTGTCCCAATCTCAGCGCCCCTGACGAGGTTATCGCCGCCATGCGAACGTTCGTCTGAGCTGTGGACGAATCCCGGATCGATGACTTCCAGGATATGTTCGAGAACGCGCCGTGCGGCTACATCACGGTACAGACAAACGGTCGTATCGCGCGCGTGAACAAGACGCTGCTGGGATGGATCGGCCATACCGCGAACGACATGATCGGCAAGCGGTTCAGCGATTTCGTCAATATGGCGGGCCGCATCTATTATGAAACCCACATCGCGCCGCTGCTGCGGATGCAGGGCTTCTTCAACGAGTTCGCGATTGAGATGGTGACGGCGGCCGGCGAACCGATGCAGATGATATGCAACGCGCTGGAAGGCCGGGATGCTGCCGGCAAGCCGCTGTTCACCCGGTTTGCCTTGTTGAAGGCCACAGATCGACGACGCTACGAACAAGAGCTTTTGGCCGCTCGCGAGGCTGCAAAGGTAAGTTTGGCGAACGAACGCGAAACATCGGAATTGCGAGAGCAATTTATCGCGGTTCTTGGCCATGATCTTCGCAATCCGCTTGCATCGATCAGCGCGGGGGCACGCATACTCGGGCGCGATGCGAAGACGGAAAGGGAGCATCAAGTTACTGCGATGTTGCAGACGACGGTCATGCGCATGGCGGGGCTGATTGACAACGTGCTTGATTTTGCGCGGGGACGGCTCGGTGGAGGCATCACGCTTGATCGAAATGCCCGCAAACCGCTTGAGCCCGTGTTGCACCAGGTCATCGATGAACTGCGACTGTCCTCGCCGGGCCGCCAGATCGAAGCCGAATATGCGATCGACAGTCCGGTAGACTGCGACAGGACACGAATTGGACAACTCGTCTCCAATCTCGTCGGGAATGCGCTCAGTCATGGCGCGACCAACGAACCCGTGCGCGTGCGTGCAGAGACCACGGACGGACTGTTCAAACTGTCGGTAGCAAATGCCGGTGACCCCATACCCGAGGCCGCAATGGGAAAACTATTTGAGCCATTCTTCCGGGGCGAAGTGCGGGCAAGCCGACAGGGCCTGGGGCTTGGATTGCACATCGCCTCTCAAATTGCGCAAGCGCACGAGGGGGTGTTGACCGTGACTTCGATGCCCGAGGAAACCAGGTTCACTTTTGTGATGCCTCTTCGATAATCGAGCCTCGGAACGTTCCAGCTTTCTCGACCGAACCTTCTTTTGACGCCCGTCAGACCTGTCCCCGGCGAGTGCCTCGCGCCGATCCAAGCTTCAGATCTTTGCGAGCATTGCCGCTTTCAGCTTGGCGATGCGGGCTTCGTCACGTTTGTAGAATGTCCACTGCTTGACCCGTTTCGCACTCAGCAACCCAGCCTGCGACAAGATCTTCAGATGCTCGCTCACGGTCGGCTGGCTGACGCCGAGCTTCTCGGCGATCAACACCCCGCAGACGCCGTCCTTCACGAGATCGCCGTCCACTTGAGGGGGGAAATGCGTCTTGGGACGTTTCAGCCATTCCAGAATCAAAAGCCGCCGATCGCTGGCAAGCGCGCGAAAAACGGACTCGACGTCATCGTCAAAAGAAGTCATATTGCTAATTAGCTAAATGACTAATTCCTGTCAATCGCTGCTGCCGTAGAGCCCCGCTATGGAAATGCCCGAGAACACTGCAAATCCGCAAACCATCGCGCAATGCGAACGGATAATCCGGCCGCATATCCGGCGCACGCCCGTCATCGAGGTCAATGGTGAAGATTTTGGTCTGCCCGCGGCGACACTCACACTCAAGCTTGAGCTGCTTCAGCACTCCGGATCGTTCAAAGCGCGCGGCGCGTTTGCCAATGTGCTGACCCGCGAGGTGCCGAAAGCCGGCGTCGTCGCGGCATCCGGCGGCAATCACGGTGCGGCAACGGCCTATGCCGCGATGGAGCTTGGCAAACGAGCGAAAATTTTCGTTCCGAGCGTCTCCTCGCCGGCGAAGATTCAGCGCATCCGCGAATACGGCGCCGACCTCGCGATCGAAGGCGACAGCTACGCGGACGCGCTTGCGGCCAGCGAAGCATGGGCACAGCAAACCGGCGCCATGCCGATACCGGCGTTCGACCAGAACGAAACCATTCTGGGCCAAGGGACACTCGGCCTCGAACTCGAGCAACAAGCCGCCGATATCGACACCGTCCTCGTATCGGTTGGCGGCGGGGGGCTGATCGCTGGTATCGCCGCGTGGTATGCCGGGCGCGTCAAGGTCGTCGGCGTCGAGCCGTTTGCCTCGCCGACGCTGACGAAAGCGCTCGAGGCCGGACATCCCGTCGATGCAGAGGCTGGCGGCCTGGCAGCAGATTCGCTGGCGCCGCGGCGCATCGGCGAGAAAGTGTTTCCGATCGTCCAGAAATATGCGCGGCAGACCGTGCTGGTTTCGGACAACGCGATCGCGAATGCGCAGGCAGAGCTGTGGCGTGGCCTGCGCATCGCAGCCGAGCCTGGAGGGACCGCGGCATTCTCCGCCATATTGTCCGGCGCCTATAAACCTGCTCCCGGGGAGCGGGTCGCTGTTGTCATTAGCGGCGGCAATACCGCTGCGGTCAACTTCGACGCAACATGCTGATCGGCTTCAGCGATTTCTAGACGTTAGTTAGCTGCCGTGATAACGATGGCCCACGTCATTCAACCGTAAGCTCGATGCCAAAACCTCCGTTTTCTTCATCTGCCGACCGTAGAAGAGGTGCGCAGCTGCTCGAACGCGCCGCGGTCGCATTGCAAGGGCAGCGATTCGCCGAGGCAGAGAAGTTCGCCGCGGAAATCCTGAAAGGCAGCCGAACCGACACCGCTGCCGCATCGATACTGGGTCGAGCCTTGCTCGCTCAGAACCGCGGCAGGGAAGCAATCGCGCCCCTCGAAGAGGCAGCGCAGGCCCGTCGTGATCCCGGTGTCGAGACCCTGCTGGGCGCCGCACTGGGCAGCGTTGGACGCCGTGCGGAAGCAATCGATCTACTTCGCCAAACGACAATGCCGCGACCGCCATTTCTGCCAGCCTTTCAGGAACTCGCCGGCCAACTCGCCGCTATGGCGCGTGTTGGCGAGGCGATCGCCGTAATTGAAAGCGCAATTGCGCTGGCACCCGAAGCCGTTCACCTGCAACTAGATCTAGCGCGCCTTCACATCCAGCATCACGACCGCAACAAAGCGCGCGCAGTCCTTTCAGCGGCCCGCGATGCTGCGCCGGGGCGTCCTGAAATCTGGATGGCGCTTGCTCGTGTGCTGGTTCAGGACGGCGAATATGCCACCGCCGCCGATGCCTATCGACATGCGCTGGCGCATCGTCCTGATGATGCCTTTGCCCGCGCTGATCTCGCCGCTTGCCTTCTGGAGATGGGTGATCGCGACGCTGGCGAGGCGAGCCTGCGTTCGGCGTTTCGCAGCGGAACGCACTTGTTCGGTCGGACCACCCACGCGCTTGCCGCCTCATCGCATGGCCGCTTCTTCTTCCGCCCGAGCGCGGTCGTGAAGTTCTTGCAGGGCTAGGCCGTTTCGATTGAATCGAATGAAATGCCGAATCTTCGTTCTATACTTCCGATGCGATCCGGCTTCCACGCTCTCGAAGACGCTCGGACAAACTTTAGTCAGCTAGAGCGCGATCTCTTCGGAAAACCGGTGCCCACTTTTCCGGATCATGCTCTAGACCCTGAATTGTCGCCTATACAAGCCGGGCTCGCGCTTGATTGCGGTCGCTAAATCTTCGACCCGCCGCGCCTCCTCGGTCGTGAAAGGGGCGGTCTGTGCAACCCAGCTTTCGCGCTTCACCGGAAGGCATTGCGCGATCGGAGTGCCCATCGGCAGCAAACCGCTGAAATTCATGTCGTGCCAGTGGGCCGGGAAATGAACCCAGCCGTCGCGATAAGTGTCGCAATCGACGATGCCGCTTAAGGTGGTGAACGGCAGATCAAAGCGATTGAGCGGATGTGTGAACAGCAGAGAATAGCCTTGCGGCGCCTCGATGCTCCACAGGTTATGAAACTTGATGATGAGCCGATCGGGCTCGAACAACGGGGTGTCGATCACCTGGCTGACGTCGTGAAATCCGACTGGCGAGCGCGGGAAATCGATGGCCCCGCCGGGCGGGATATCAAAGTCCCACGTGATCGCGCCGTTTTCGACCCTGAGGTCGCAGATCAGCGGGATCAGAAATCCCGAGGTCATCGCATCGACAAAAGGAGGACAGCGCTTGATCGTATCCTCCTCACGCATATTGATTGCGTTGAACGCCTGCGTCGGCATCGCCTTTAGCCAGCCGGGAAGACCCAATGTTGCCGGTATCGGTGGCGGCAGCTTTCCGTCCAGTTCTACCGGGAAGCGGAATTTGAGGGTCAGCGGTTCGGTGTTATTCGTCATGACAGATCTCGTTTGGTCGAGGGGTCATTCGCATCGATTCGCGATGTCTACTTCTATCCGCTAGGCGGCCTATCTCGGACTTGCCAATAGTCTTTCATCGGGGTGCATCTGGTCTGAACATTGAGGCGGCACAATTTTTGCTCTTTCCAGTCTACCTGAATACATTCGCCCGCGGATCGCCTGTTTTTCGGGCATTTTGGATTGAAGCATTATGCGCTGCCTCGTCGTCGCCGACTTGCATTATTCATTGCCGCAGTTCGACTGGCTGCTGGCGGCGGCTCCCCAATTCGACGTCGTCATTTTCGCTGGCGACGCGCTCGACATCGGATCGTTCGTCGACTTTCGCGCGCAGATCCTGGTGGTGAAAAAATACCTGTCGCTGCTGTCAGGCATGACGCGGGTCATTCTCTGCTCGGGCAATCACGACCTCGACGAACGCAGCGCCGAAGGCGAAAAGATCGCGCGCTGGGTCGGCGAGGTCCGCGAACTCGGCATCGCCTGCGACGGCGACGACCTCACCATCGGCGACACGCACTTCACGGTGTGTCCGTGGTGGGACGGGCCGCTGGTCAAGAGCCGCCTCGAAGCCCAGCTTCGCGACGCGGCAGCCGAACGGGCGCAACGCTGGATCTGGGTGCATCACGCGCCGCCGGCGAATTCGCCGACGAGCTGGGGCGGCAAGCGGTTCTTCGGCGATGTCGAACTGGTGCAGTGGATCACGCAATACCAGCCGTCGATGGTGATCTCGGGCCACGTGCATCAGTCGCCCTTCATTCCCGACGGCTCGTGGTTCGACCGGCTCGGCACCACCTGGGTCTTCAACACAGGCCTGCAGCACGGCCGTCCGCCGGTCTGTATCGTGTTAGATCTCGACGAAGGCGCCGCGTTCTGGCTGGCGGCCGGCGAAGCGCAACGCATCGACCTGCGCGCGCCGCTGCAGCGGCCGGCGGCGGAAATCGAGAACGCGCCACCGTGGCTTACATCCTTGGGTCGGATTGCCGATCCGAGCCTGGCGAGACCTGCGACGGCGGCAGGTTGATCATGCTCTGCAGGATTTCGCCGACCATCGAGAGATGGTTACCCTGGCCGGCATATTGATGCATCAAATCGGCCAGATAGGTGTTGGCGACGTTGAGGCGCTGCGCCAGTAGGCGTGCGATCAATAGCGAGACCTGTGGCTGGTCGCGCAGGAACGCCGCGGCGTCGTCGAACTCGTAGACGACGGAATTGGCGGCGGCGCGTACGGTGGCGGTATGCGGTTGATCGAGCAGCACCGACATTTCGCCCAGCAACGCGCCCGGCTCGGTCAGAACGGCGACGACGCTGTCGCCCTTGATGACCTCCAGCCGCCCTTCGAGCAGCACGAACAGATGTCCGGTCTTGCTGCCTTCATGGAGCACGAACGTGCCTGTGGGCACCTCTCGCCTGGTTGCCCCGGTGCAATAGTCGAGTACCGCGCGCATCGCATGACCTCCGCATCGCCCAAGCCTAGCACTGACGATGCCAAGGTCGAACGGTAAGCGGAGGCTCTCTGCTCAAATTGTCGGCAGTTTCACGTGCGAACGGTCTCAGGCCGGTGCGGCGTTGGTCGCCGGCAGGAAGTCACCGATGACGTCGAGAAACAGCCGGGGCGACTGCAATTGCGGCACATGGGCACAGCCCGGAATGATCTCCAGATGGGCCTGCGGCAGCCCTGCGGCCAGCTCGTGCGACATCGGCGGCGGCGTTGCCTCGTCGTGCTCACCGACCAGCACGAGGGCCGGTACTTTCACCTTGCCAAGCTCCGGCCGCAGATCGAGCGCCGCCAGCGCATCGCAGGCGGCGCGAAACACCATTGGATCGGTGCGCAAGAAAGCCTCGCGGCGGTCCTGCATCAGGTCCGGATGGCGGGCCTGGAATTCCGGCGCAAACAGCCGGCGCATTGCAACATCCGTGATCGCCGACAGCCCCTTGGCCGCGGACGCCGTCGCCATGTTGCGGAAGGCTTCACGCCCCGGCTCCGAGAACGCCGCGCCGCAATCGGCCAGCACAAGCTTGGCCGCGATGCCGGGATGCCGGATCGCCATCTGCAGCGCCACGAACCCGCCATAGCCGTTGCCGAGCACGATCGCGTCCTCACCATTGGCCGCATGCTTGACCGCTTCCGCCATCCGGTCAGCCACCGCCACCAGACCACCGGTCACGGCCTGCGATCGGCCAAACCCCGGCAATTCCGGGACGATCACGCGAAACGACTTCGATAATTCGGGAACGATGGCGTCGAAGCTGGCGCGGTCCGACAGCAGCGAATGGAACAGAAACAGCGGCGGCCCATCGCCCGCCTCTGCTGCGTTGACGGTGCCTGCCGCAAATAGCCGATCCATCCCGGTCCCTCTTTCGAATGTGCTCAAGCGCCCCTTGTGGCGCAACAACCCGCCGATGGCCAGACTAAATTCCGCTTCATCTAAGGCTTTTGGGGTTGACGTGATATTTCACAACTGCATATCTAAGCAATAATCTTGAAGGAATATCGATGCTTTTGCGTGATAATGTCTACGAAAGCCTTCGATCTGATATCCTGACATGCCACTTCGCACCAGGCGATGATATGCGCGAACAGGATCTGGCAGAGCGCTACGCCGTGAGCCGACAGCCGGTGCGCGAGGCGCTGTTGCGGCTCGAACGCGAGCATCTCGTCACGGTCACGCCGCGCCAGGGCTACCGCGTCAACCCGATCTCGCTGGCCGATGCGCGCGACCTGCTGCGATTTCGTTTCGCGCTGGAGCCGGCTTGCGTGATGGATGCGATCGAGAGCGCCAGCGACGACACCCTGAAGTCGCTGAATAAATTTCGACGCTTCTCCGGCAACCACGAAGACTTCATCGCCTATAACCGCGCCTTCCACTCGGCGCTCGCGCATGCCTCCGGCAACCGCCGCATGGCGGCGGCGCTGTGCGACCTGATCGGACAGGCCGATCGCCTGGTGCGCGTCAGCGTTGCCAATCTCAGAGGTCACGATCCGGCAAAACTCGTTGCCGAACACGTCGCGCTGATCGAGGCGATGCAGCGGCGCGACGGGCGCACGGCCGCCCGCCTCATCAAGGCGCATATCGCGCAAACCGAAAAACGCGTGCTGCCGGCGCTCAAGCGCAACGCCGTCATCGTCGATGCGAGGGAAGCATGAACATCTCCTCAAAGCCCGGCGCCGTCGACGTCGAGATCCACGGCAATTTCGTCGACGGCCGCGAGGTCGAGGCAGGCTCCGGCGAGATGCTCGACGTCCGCAATCCCGCCACCGGCGACGTGATCGCGCGGATTCCGAATTCGACCGCCGAAGATATCGACCGCGCCATGAAGAGCGCGCGCGCAGCCTTTGAAGGCAAGGCCTGGGGCGGCATGGACACGCGCGCACGGGCGCGGCTGGTCAATCGCCTCGCCGACGCCTTCGAGGCCAATCTGGATACGCTGTACCAGCTGGAGACGCTGAATAACGGCCGCCCGGTCAACGAAACCCGCGCGCAGCTCTCCCGGCTGCCGGACTTCTTTCGCTACTTCGCAGGGCTGGCGCTGGCGCGACGCGACTCCGTCATCCCCGTCGAAGGTTCGTACTTGAACTACACCCTGCGCACGCCGATCGGGATCGTCGCCAACTGCACGCCATTCAATCATCCGCTGATGATCCTGTGCAAGTCGCTGGCCGCGGTGCTGGCGACCGGCTGCGTCACCGTCGTCAAGCCGTCGGAATACACGCCGCTGACGACCCTGAAGCTGGCGCAGATCTTTACCGAGGCCGGCCTGCCGCCCGGCGTGTTCAACATCGTCCTCGGCCTCGGCCAAAGCGCCGGCAAGATGCTGGCTGAACACGGCGACATCAACAAGCTGGTGCTGACCGGCGGCACCGAGGCCGGCCGCATCGCCGGCGCCGCCGCCGCAAAAGTGTTCGCGCACCAGACCATGGAGCTCGGCGGCAAGACGCCGGTGATGGTGTTCGATGATTTCGACGTCGATCGCGCCGTCAACTACGCCGCGTTCGGCGCGTTCATCGGCGCCGGCCAGACCTGCGTCTGCGCCTCGCGCCATATCGTGCAGGCCTCGATCTATGACGAGTTCGTCGAGAAACTGACGGCAAAGACGCAAACCATTCGGATCGGCGATCCCTTCGATCCCAACACCCAGCTCGGACCGGTGATCTCGGCGCGGCAACGCGATCGCGTGCTGACCTATTCGCGGTTCGGCCGTGAAGACGGCGCACGCCTCGTGACGGGCGGTGTCGCCGCAAAAGTACCCGGCCATGACAACGGCTATTTCGTCGAGCCGACGGTGTTCGCCGACGTGAAATCCGACATGCGAATTTTTCAGCAAGAAGTGTTCGGCCCCTTCACCTCGGTGACGCCGTTCAAGGACGAGGCGGACGCGCTCAGGCTCGCCAATGATTCGCCGTTCGGGCTGGCCGCGGCGATCCGCACCCGTGACGTCGGCCGCGCGCATCGCGTGGCGGCAGCCGTCAAGGCCGGCATCGTCTGGATCAACGACCATCACCGCCTCGACCCGGCCTCGCCCTGGGGCGGCGTCGGCGATTCCGGCATCGGGCGCGAGTGCGGCAGCGAAAGTTTCGACGATCATTTCAACACCAAGAGCGTGATGGTCGCGACGCACGACCAGCCGTTCGACTGGTATCGCGACACGGCCAACCAGCGACGATTGAACTAGCGAGCAATAGCGGCGAGCCGTTCAGAGAAGACGGCAGGCCGCAGCAACGAACAAACGAAAAAGGGGAGCGAGCATATGTCGACATCGGTAAACGCGGGCAGCCGTCTGGATCGGCTGCCGATCGGGCCATTCCACCGCCGCATCATGTTCCTGATCGGCATCGGAATGTTCTTCGACGGCTTCGATATCTATCTTGCCGGCACCGTGCTCGGCGTGACCTTGAAGACCGGCTTTTCCACATTGCCGCAAAACGCGCTGTTCATCTCGGCGACCTTCGTCGGCATGATGCTGGGCTCGTTTGCGACCGGCTTTCTCGGCGACCGCTACGGACGGCGCTTCACCTATCAGTTCAACCTGCTGGTGTTCGGGCTGGCGTCACTGGCGGCCGCTTTCGCGCCGAACATGGCCATCCTGATCGCCTGCCGCTTCGTGATGGGTTTTGGGCTCGGGGCCGAGAACGTGGTCGGCTATTCGACCATGACCGAATTCGTGCCGGCAAAAACCCGCGGCAAATGGCTCGGGCTGATGGCGGTTTGCGTCGTGACGGGCCTGCCCGTGTCGCTGCTGGTCGCGTCACTGGTGGTTCCCGAGTTCGGCTGGCGGGCGATGTTCGTCATCGGCGGCGTCGGCGCGCTGATCGTATGGTACCTGCGCAAGTCGCTGCCGGAATTGCCGCGCTGGCTGGAAGCGGTCGGCCGCATCGCAGAGGCCGAAGCGCTGATGCAGTCGATCGAGAAGGAAGCAGCCCAGGGGCAGCCGCTGCCGGCCCCCGCTGCCGCGGCGACCATTCCGGCGTCGCCCGATCTCGCCACGCTGTTCACGGCGCCGCTGCTGTCCCGCATGATCGTCGGCTCGGTCTGCCTGATCACGATCAATACGCTGCTCTATGGCTTCGTGACCTGGCTGCCGGTGTTCTTCATCAAGCAGGGACTGACTGTTGCAACGTCGTTCGGATATTCGCTGATCATGGCGCTCGGCGCACCGGTCGGCTCGGCCATCGGCGCGCTGACCGCCGACCGCTGGGGCCGCAAGCCGACCATCATCGGCGCATCGCTGATCTCGGTCGTGCTCGGCATCATCTATCCGATGATATCGGACCCCATGTTGCTGCCCGCCGTTGGCTTCGCGCTGACGGTGCCGATCTACGTGCTGGTGGCGCTGCTGTTCGGAATTTACATTCCCGAACTGTTCCCGACCGAAGTTCGCCTGCGCGCCTCCGGGATCGTCAACACGCTCGGCCGCGGCGCCACCATCGTCACGCCGTTCCTGGTCGTGATGCTGTTCGAAGCCCGCGGCGTCGCCGGTGTGATGTCGCTGATGATCGGGCTGCTGGCGGTGCAGATCGTCACGGTCTGGGCGCTCGGCATCGAGCCGCGGCACCGTAGCCTGGAAGAACTCAAGGGCGACGAGATGTCGCCGGCGCTGGTCAAACAAACGACCTGACGTCACGGCAGACTTCGACGGCGGCGGAGGCAACCGCCGCTGCCGTCAATTTCGAACGCCTGTCCGGGTCCTGAGGCCACAAGGCGCCGGGGCCCGACACTTTGGAATGAATCTAAATCTAGCGGTGGAATCGCTCTAAATCGTGCCATTCGCGACATCCGGTCGCTGCCGGCACGACAGCCGCTGCGCTACTGACACCGGCATCTCCCTCACTTTTGCCGGGCAGCTTTCATGATCAATCTTCGCGCTACCGCCGCAACCGCAGCGTTGCTTTGTCTTGCCGCATTCGGTGCCTCACCGGCGTCCGCCGACGGCGAGGTCAACGTCTACACCTATCGCGAAACCAAGCTGGTCCAGCCGCTGTTCGACGCCTTCACCAAGGACACCGGCATCAAGGTCAACGTTGTCTCGGCCAGTTCGGGGCTCGAACAGCGCATCAAGGCCGAAGGCGCCAACAGCCCGGCCGACGTGCTGCTCACGGTCGATCTCGGCCGCCTCGACGACGCCGTGCAGGCCGGCGTTACCCAGCCCATCAAATCGGTCGTGATCGACGAGACAGTGCCGGCGCAGTTCCGCGATCCCGACGGCCAGTGGGCCGGCATCTCGATGCGCGCGCGCGTGATCTACGCCTCGAAGGACCGCGTCAATCAGGACAAGATCACCTATGAAGAGCTCGCCGATCCCAAGTGGAAGGGCAAGATCTGCATCCGTTCCGGCCAGCACATTTACAACAACGGCCTGTTCGCGGCCTATGTGGCCAAGTACGGCGAGGCCAAGGCCGAGGGATGGCTGAAGGGCGTGAAGGCCAATCTGGCGCAAAAACCCTCCGGCGGCGACCGCGAGGCCGCGCGCGACGTGGCCGCCGGCAAGTGCGACATCGGCATCGGCAACACCTATTACTGGGCGCTGATGATGAACAACGACCCCGAGAAGAAGCCGTGGGCGGAAGCGACAAAAGTGATCCTGCCAACGTTCGAGGGCGGCGGCACCCACGTCAATCTCTCGGGCGTCATCCTCGCCAAGCACGCGCCCAACAAGGCCAACGGCGTCAAGCTGATCGAGTGGCTCGCCGGCGACACGGCGCAGCACATCTACGCCGATGCCAACTACGAATACCCGATCCGCGCAGGGACCGCCGTCAACCCGACCATTGCGGGCTACGGCAAGCTCGTCGCCGATCCGACGCCGATCGCCAAGATCGTCGCCAACCGAAAGGCGGCCTCGACGCTGGTGGACAAAGTCGGGTTCGATAATTGATCGCACCAGGTCGCGAAAGCATTTGCGCCAATATGCCCTCTTCCTCCCCGGAAGAGGGCATATTGCTGCATGGGCTTCCGGCTTCTTGCCGATGTGAGCGGGCGTGACCCGAACCACGCGCTCGGGGCGGATCGCCGCAGTGATCGCGATTGCGACCGCGATCCTCGTCGCAGCGCCCGTCATCTCCATCATCTTGCTGGCGATGCAGCCGGCGCCTGACGTCTGGCAGACCCTCATCAAATACGTACTGCCGCGCAGCCTTCTCGACACCGCGCTGCTGCTGATCGGCGTAGGCTCCCTGTCGCTTGCGATCGGCACCGGTGCGGCGTGGATGGTATCGTTGCATGAATTTCGCGGCCGGCAGATGCTGCTGTGGCTGCTGCCGCTGCCGCTCGCGATCCCGACCTATCTCGCGGCATACGTCTATGTCGACTTGTTCGAGCCGCTCGGCCTGGTCCACAAGACGCTCACCGTCTGGCTCCCGCTGCAGGACGCGGTGCGACTGCTTCCCAATCTGCGCTCGCTGCCCGGCGCCGTCATCGTGATCGCGCTAGTGCTCTACCCCTACGTCTATCTTTCGGCGCGCACCATGTTCCAGTTCCAGAGTGCGGAGTTCGCCGAGGCCGCGAAGACGCTCGGCGCCGGCCGCTGGACCACCTTCTGGCGCATCTCGCTGCCGATGGCGCGTCCCGCGCTGGCGGTCGGCACGGCACTCGTTTCGCTGGAAACGCTGAACGACATCGGCGCCAGCGAATATCTCGGCGTCCGCACGCTGACGGTCTCGGTGTTCACGACCTGGCTCAACCGCGGCAGCCTTGCCGGCGCGGCGCAATTGTCCTGCTTCATGCTGGCGATCGTCGCCGGCCTTATCGCGATCGAGCGCTATGGACGGCGCAACGTCACGACGGAATTTTCCGCCGAGAGCCCGCGGCTGACGCAACGAACGACGCTGTCAGGCATCAGGGGCGTTTGCGCCCTTGCAGCGTGTCTGCTGCCGGTCGCGCTGGGGTTTCTGGTGCCGCTACTGTATCTCGCACACCAGAGTTTCAAACGCGGCCTGTTCGCGAATTTCGACATGGCCCTGTGGCGCGACGCTTTCAACTCGGTCGCGTTCGCGAGCCTTGCCACGCTCACCGCGCTGCTGCTCGGCTTTGCGACCATCCTGGCCTGGCGCTGGCGGCCGAACCGGCTGCGCTTCGTGGCGATGAACATCGCGCAATTGGGCTACACGCTGCCCGGGCTGGTGCTGGCGCTCGGCCTGCTCGCGCCGGTGCTCGCCATCGACAATGCGCTGAACGCGCTCGCCGCCTCGCTCGGACGATCGCTGCCGGGACTGGTCATGGTCGGCTCGGGTGCCGCCGTTGTCATCGCCTATGTGATCCGCTTTCTCGCGGTGCCGACCGGATTCATCAAGGCAGGGTTCGAGCGGATCCCGCACGACTACGACGACAGCGCACGCGCCGTCGGTGCCGGGCAGACTACGACGATGCGGCTGATCCATCTGCCGCTGCTGCGCCCCGCCATGCTCGGCGCCGTCATCGTGGTGTTCGTGGATTGCCTCAAGGAGCTGCCGGCGACGCTGCTGCTGCGGCCGCTCAACGTCGAAACGCTGGCGACCTCGATCTATCAATACGCCAGCCGCGGCAGCTTTGAGGAAGGCGCGCTCGCAGCGCTGCTGATCGTCGCCGCCAGCATCGGCCCTGTGGCGTGGCTGACGCGGTTTTCGGATATTCCGAGCGGGCCGGCGTAAGGCGATGCCGCGGCGGTGCAGTAGGGTGGGCAGAGGAGCGTCAGCGACGTGCCCACCATCTATCGTCAATCGCGCTGCGAAAGGGTGGGCACGCTGCGCTTTGCCCACCCTACCGCGAACAGCGGCGACGATAGCAGGCTTACGGCGTGGAGAATTGCCCCGCACGCTTGATCAGCAGGTCAAGGAAGCTTCGCGCCCGGAGCGACATCCAGTGCGTTTCGGGATAGACCGCGTGCAGCGGCAAGGCGGCGATTGAAAAATCCGGCAGCAGGTTCTGCAACTGACCGCTGCGAATACCGGCGACGGCGCTCCATTCCGGCAGGACGGCAATGCCGAGATGATGCATCACCGCCTGCTCCATCGCGTCGGCATCGTCGACCAGCAGCGGACCGCCGATCGAAGCGACGTGGCGGCCGTGTTCGGATTCGAAGATCCAGTCATTGGCGGCGGGCACGCGCGAATAGACGATGCATTGGTGCGCGTTGAGGTCTTCGGGCGCGCGCGGCACCGAGCGGACTTTAAGGTAGGTTGGCGTCGCGACCAGATAGCGCCGCACCGTGCCAAGCCGCCGCGCGACCAGCGTGCTCGATTCGAGCTGCCCGATCCGCAGCGCCAGCTCGATCCCCTCCTCCACGAGGTTGACGAACCGCTCGCTGAAGCGGACGTCCAGACGAACCCCCTGATAGGTCCGGACATATTCGGCAATGACGGGCATCAAATAGCGGCGGCCGAACGACGACGGCAGGCTGATCCGCAGCGTCCCGCTCGGCCGCAGCGAGCTTTCCTCGGCGTTCGCCCGCGCCAGATCGAAATTTCCAAGGATCTGGCGGGCCAGATCGTAGATGCGGTGGCCCTCGGGCGTCGGCTTGAGCTTGCGCGTGGTGCGGAAGAACAATTGCGTGCCGAACTCGCTTTCGAGCAATGCGATCCGCTTGCTCACGGCCGGCTGACCGATGCCGAGCTCGTTGGCGGCCACCGAGAAGCTGCCGCCCTCCAGCGAGCGGACAAAGGCACGCAAACAGTCGATCCGGTCCATGCGATCATTCCCATCAGGAATAGATCATATCCTATCCATTCCATTTTTCTGGAGCAAGTTCGCCGCTAGGGTGCAGCCAACAACGGGAGGCCAGCTCCCGAACAACCTTTGGGGAGGCGGACATGGGACGGCGCATCGGGATCGTCGGGGCCGGCATCGCTGGCTTGCATCTGGCTCTGTATCTTCAGAAGCACGGCGTCGACGCCACGCTGATCACCGACCGCGCGCCGGACGAGTATCGCGGCATCCGCCTGTTGAACACGGTCGCGCACCACCATGGGACGGTCGCGCGCGAAGACTATCTCGGCGTCAATCACTGGAACGACCCGAAGCATCACTATTACTACCACGATCACTTCTTCAATTTCCCGCAGCCGATCGGCTTCCGCGGCTACTTCTCGCGGCCGAGCCGCGCCGTCGACTACCGGATCTATCTGCCGGTGCTGATGAAGGACTTTGCCGATCGCGGCGGCAGGATCGAATACCGCCGGATCGAGGAAGGCGATATCGCGCCGCTGGTCAGCCGGTTCGACCTCCTCGTTGTTTCCAGCGGCAAGGGCCCGCTCGGCCAGCTCTTCGCTTACCGGCCGGAGCACTCGCCCTATTCGCAGCCGCAGCGGCGGCTCTGTGTCGGCCTCTATACCGGCGTACGCGAGCCGGACCCGATGAACGTGACGCTTTCGGTTTCGCCGGGCCATGGCGAGATGATCGTGATTCCGACCATTACCTTCGGCGGCATCGCCAGCGCGCTGTTGATGGAGAACGTGCCGGGCGGCGACATGGAGGAGCTTGCGACGCTGAGCTACGAGGCGAACCCGAAGCATTTCCTGCGCGTCGTGCTGGAGAAGCTCGAGAAGCATCATCCGACCACCTATGACCGCATCGACACCGCACGCTTCGATCTCGCACAGCCGCTCGATCTGCTGCAGGGCGGCGTGGTGCCGACGGTTCGCAATACGGTGGTGGAATTCGACGGCGGCAAATGCGCCATCGCGCTCGGCGACGTCCATTCGGTGGTCGATCCGATGATGGGACAGGGCGCCAACGTCGCCTCCTACGCTGCGTTCGTGCTCGGCGAGGAGATCGTCAACGCCGACGTGCTCGACGCGCGGTTCTGCGAAAAGGTCGACCTCAAACGACAAGACCGCGTGCTGGCGGCCGCGCGCTGGACCAACATCATGCTGCAGCCGCCCTCGGAGGCGCTAGGCCAGCTGATCGGCGCGAT
Organism: uncultured Alphaproteobacteria bacterium; assembly: GCA_963816815.1. Classification (GTDB taxonomy): domain Bacteria; phylum Pseudomonadota; class Alphaproteobacteria; order Rhizobiales; family Xanthobacteraceae; genus Bradyrhizobium. The sequence goes on along the minus strand of CAWFMW010000013.1, from coordinate 146,564 downwards.
GAGCCAGAACCAGGCGCTCGCCGACGAGTTCACCGAGAACTTCAACTATCCGGACCAGCAATGGGACCGCGTCGCGTCGGCTGAGCGCATCCAGGCCTGGATCGAGCGCAAGACGGCGCCCGCCGCGCCGGTGCGGGCCACGGCGTGAGGAGCATGAAATGCAGCGCGCCGACCCGCTCGCCTTCCGCCAGGCCGCATCGCGCTTTGCGACCGGGGTTGCGGTACTGACCGCGCTCGATTCCCACGGCGAGGTCTGCGGCATGACGGCCAACAGCTTCGTCACCATCAGCCTTTCGCCGCCGACCGTGCTGGTCTCGGTCAAACCGGGGAAGACGCATGAGGCGATGTCGGCGAGCCGGCGCTATGGCGTCAACGTGCTGCCGGAACAGGCGAAGGCGCTGTCGCGACATTTCGCGGGCCGGCCGCGCCAGGCACATCCCGATTACGAGATCGTCGAAGGCCTGCCGCGGCTGTCGAACTGCGTGGCGTTTTTCGCCTGCGAGGTGACGCGGACGATCGACGTCAGCGACCACACGCTGTTCATCGCCGAAGTATCAGAGTGCGATTACTGCGATAGTCTCCCGCTGGTGTTCTTCTCCAGCCGCTACCATCTGGGCCCGGGGAAGCCGGTCGACCGCTGAGCGGGCGAGCACAGATTTCGAACGGGCCGGCGTAGGCGATGCCGTGGCAGCGCCGTAGGGTGGGCAGGGGAGCGTCAGCGACGTGCCCACCATCTATCGTCAATCGCGCTGCGAAATGGTGGGCACGCTGCGCTTTGCCCACCCTACGGGACCGTCAGAACCTCAGGCGTTCTTCAGCGCGACGCGGAAGTCGGCTTCGGTCTTCGCCTTCACTTCGTCCAGCGTCACGCCGTCGGCGAGTTCGATCAGCGCCATGCCGTCCTTGCCGTGCTTGTCGATGGTGAATACGGCGAGATCGGTCACCACCATGTCGACGACCTTCTCGCCGGTCAGCGGCAAATTGCACGTCTTCAACAGCTTCGGGCCGTCCTTGGCGGAATGCTCCATGACGACGACGACGCGCTTGACGCCGGCGACGAGGTCCATCGCGCCGCCCATGCCCTTCACCATCTTGCCGGGGATCATCCAGTTGGCGAGATCGCCGTTCTGCGCCACCTGCATCGCACCTAAGATCGACAGATCGATATGGCCGCCGCGCACCATGGCGAAGGATTCGGCCGAGGAGAAATAGCTGGTGTCGGGCAGTTCGCTGACCGTCTGCTTGCCGGCGTTGATGAGGTCGGCGTCTTCCTCGCCCTCGTAAGGAAACGGTCCCATGCCGAGCATGCCGTTCTCGCTCTGCAGGCTGACGTCGATGCCGTCGGGAATGTAGTTCGAGACCAGCGTCGGAATGCCGATGCCGAGGTTGACGTAATAGCCGTCGCGCAACTCTTTCGCGGCGCGCGCTGCCATCTGTTCACGGGTCCAGGCCATATCGTTTCTCCTGTGTCGCGCTTATGCCGCGGGCCGCGGGCGGGTGTTGCGGAACTCGATCCGCTTCTTGGCCGAGCCGACCTCGATGATGCGTTTGACGAAAATGCCGGGGGTATGGATATGGTCCGGATCGAGTTCGCCGGCCGGAACGAGATGCTCGACCTCGGCCACCGTGACCTTCGCAGCGGTCGCCATCATCGGGTTAAAGTTGCGCGCGGTCTTGCGGTAGATCAGGTTACCGGCGGTGTCGCCCTTCCAGGCGTGAACGATGGCCAGATCAGCGAACAGGCCGCGCTCCATGATGTACTTCTCGCCGTCGAACTCCTTCACTTCCTTGCCTTCGGCGATCAGCGTGCCGACGCCGGTCTTGGTGTAGAAGGCCGGGATCCCGGCGCCGCCCGCGCGGATGCGCTCGGCCAGCGTGCCCTGCGGATTGAACTCGAGTTCCAGTTCACCGGCGAGGTATTGCTGCGCGAACAGCTTGTTCTCGCCGACATAGGACGAGATCATCTTTTTGATCTGCCGCGTCTCCAAAAGCCGGGATAGGCCGATGCCGTCGACGCCGGCATTGTTGGAGATAACCGTCAAACCCTTGACGCCGGAATCGCGGATCGCGTCCGACAGGGTCTCGGCGATACCGCACAGGCCGAAGCCGCCGGACATGATCATCATGCCGTCCTTGAGGACGCCATCGAGTGCCGATTTGGCGTCGGGGTAAACCTTTTTCATGGAATATGACCTGATGGTGGGAACGGCCGTCTGCCGGCATTATCTACGGAATTATTAGGCGAATTCTTCGCGGTGCGTCAATGATGGGTGGATTATGCCGCCGAAGCGCCCGCCGGGCGCCACCCCGGCCTTGAAAGCGTCAAGAAAACCCTTCAAGTTGTGTGGGTTGGCATGGGCTTGACCGTTGCGACGCCTGCCCTGATCGACATAGACCCTTAATCAACCAGTCCCCGTAGCATCAACCCCGCGTTCGGTTTAGCCAGATCCGGATATGTCATTGACGATGGGCCAAGGAATGAAGCGCCTCGGGATGCCGATTGCGGCGCTGTTCGGCGTGGCCGTGCTCACCCTGATCGGAACCTCCTGGTTCCTCAATCGCGACGCGCTGCGACAGGCGGTCGAGGCGCAGATCCGCGACGTCACCGGGCTCGACCTGGTCGTATCGGGCGCGATCGACGTTTCGGTGTTTCCGGGCAGTTACGTCTCCTTCCACAATGTCGGGCTGAAGGGCGGCGGCACCATGGACCCCGCGCTGCAGGTCGATGTGCTGACCGCGAACCTGCGCCTGCTGCCGCTGCTGCTGCGCCGCTTTGAAATCGCCGACGTCATGATGCTGCGGCCGCAGATCCGCGTCGTCAGGGAAGCCGGCGGCGGGAGCAACTGGACGCCGTTCGTCGATCGGATCGCGCGCACCATGACGCCCGGCGCCGAAAACCAGGTTTCGTTTTCGGAAATCAGGATCCAGGACGGCGTGTTGAAATACGAGGACGCCGCCAACCATGTCGCCGAGCAGCTCGGCGACATCGATCTGTCGCTGGCCTGGCCGTCGATCTCGCGCTCGTTTGCGGCGACCGGGCAATTCGACTGGCGCGGCGAACGCGTCGACGGCTCGATCTCGGCCAGCGACTTCGTCGCGATGCTGTCGGGCGACCGCTCGGGGTTGAAGGCGCGCCTCGTCAGCGCGCCGCTGAAACTGGCCTTCGACGGCTCGGTCGCCAACCGCACCAGCCTGATGATGGAAGGCACGGTGACCGTCGACAGCCTGTCGCTGCGCAACGCGATGCGCTGGATGGGACAGCCGGTGCCCGGCAGCGGCGGCTTCGGCCGCTTCGCGCTGAAGGCGCGTGCCAATCTGGTCGGCGCCTCGGTGGCGTTGACGAATGTGAATGTCGAACTCGACGGCAACGCCGCCGAGGGCGTGATGACTTTTTCCAATAACGGCCGCCAGGCGATTCAGGCGACGCTCGCCGCGGGCAATCTCGACTTCACGCCCTACATCTCCACCGTGCGCCTGCTGGCAAGCGGCGCGCGCGACTGGAACCGGCAATTGTTCGACCTGACGTCGCTATCCGCCACCGATCTCGACATGCGCCTGTCGGCGGCGCGGGTGACGGTCGGCCCGACAAAACTCGGCCGAACGGCATTCGGCGCGAACCTGCGCAACGGCGCACTGGCGCTCTCGATCGGCGAAGCGCAGATGTACGGCGGCATCGCCAAGGGCTCGTTCGGCATCGCGCGTTCGGATGCGATCGCCGACGTCAAGGCGCAGTTCCAGTTCACCGATGTCGACCTGCAGGCCTGCGCCAACGAATTGTTCGGCATCACCAAACTGTCCGGTCGCGGCAATCTCGGGGTGTCGCTGACGGCCTCGGGCTCGAGCCCGTTCGGCCTCGCCTCCTCGCTCGACGGCACGGCTACCCTGATCGGCCATGACGGCGCGATCGCGGGCTTCAATGTCGAGCAACTGTTGAAGCGGCTGGAGCGCCGGCCGCTCTCCGGCGGCGGCAATCTGCGCTCGGGCTCGACGCCCTACGATAATCTCACGGTCTCGGTGAGCTTCAACGACGGCATTGCCACCGTCGAGGACGTCCGCGTCGACGGACCGACGACGCGGCTGACCCTGACCGGCACCGCCTCAGTGCCGTCCCGCGAATACGACCTCAAGGGCGTCGCCAGCCTGACGCCTGCGGCCAACGGCGGCGACAAGGGATTTGAGCTGCCCTTCGTGGTGCAGGGCCCATGGGACGATCCGCTGGTATTCCCCGATCCCGAAAGCCTGATCCGCCGCTCGCCCGGCGCCGCGCCGCTGCTCGATGCGGTGAAGGACCGCAAGACGCGCGATGCGGTGCGCTCGGTGATCGAGCGGTTCACCGGCGGTGGACGGCAACCGGCGGCGCCGGAGCCGGCAGAGGGCGCGAAATCGAACTAGGCTGGCCGCGAGCTAGCGGCGACGCCGCGTCCGCTATGCGACGTGAAGTTTCACACCCGCACGCTTCTGAAGATAACCAAGAACGCCAAAGAGGTTCTTTGCCTGCGGGTTGCCGCGTGGGCCGAACATCCGGATAAGACTCTTGGGCTGGGTCCCGGTCGCTTCGCCGAGCTTTTCAAATCCGACGGTGGCCTTGATATAGTCGCGCAGGATCGTCTTGCCGGTTTCGACATCCCCACTCAGCATCGCATCAACGCCCTCACGAAGAAGCGCCTCGGCAAACTTCTTGTCTTTCTTGACGCGGGTCTGCACCAGTTCCTTGAAGCTTCCCGTCTTCGCCATCTGTCACTCCGCTCTCGTCAATGCCGTCCGCGCTTGCTCAGCTTGTAGTCCCGCCAATACGCCTTTGCCGCATCGATGTCCTTTTGCTGCCGCTTCTTCGTACCTCCCGTGAGCAAGATGACGATCGTGTCGCCGTCTCGCCCGAAGTACGTACGATAGCCCGGGCCAAAATCGATCTTGTATTCCATCACGCCCTCCCCAACGCCCTTGGCGTTCGAGAAGTTTCCTTGCTCCATGCGGACAATGGCGCGCGCAATTCTGGCGCTTGCCGTCGGCTCTAGCTCCGCAAACCATTCGGCAAACGGCGCATCACCGCCACGATCGATGTAGTAACGGATCTCAACCACGGGTCAGGTAACACATATGTCACCCTATTTCAATCGTCACGCGCTCTACTTGCCATTAGCCAGTTGGAAAAAACTGAAGATATCGACCAGTACGCCGGCGGTTACCGCAAGGACCACCACGAAGGTGAAGGCGTGAAGAAGATACTTCTTGTAGGTAGGTTGTTTTTCACGCTCGGCGGCAAATTCCCTTGCGAACCGCTTTGAGAAAACCTGGATCAATGCGGCGGCGAAACTCAGCACCGCCATTGCCACGGCCCAAACGACGACGACGTTCACCGGCTTGGCAAAGCCCCAAAGCGCGACGACGGCACTCCCCGCGCAGAGCATGTAAAACGCTGCACCGGCGTATCGCGCGATCCTGCTCAATAGCCAAAGGCCCAGCAGGATGATCAGCGCTGCCAGAATGTAGAGCGCATTGCCGTAGCCGAGATGCGGCAGATACCACTGCACATACAGGAGAAAGATCGAATTCACGACCGCTATCAAAGCTGAAAGATAAAGCGCCGTCCTGTAACCGACCAGCCCAAGCATGCCCCCTCCCGATCGCCAAACTCAATTCCATTGACTTGAAACAACAGCCACGCAGGACCGCCAATCACGGCACATCATTCCGCCGTCCCCCGCCAACCCCATACGGCCTGTTGAGAAAATAACTCCGGTTACCCAGCGCCGCCTCGGCATACTGGTCGATCGCAACGATGATCGCCTGCACATGCGCGTGGCACCAGCCTTCCCGCGTGGCCTGGATGCGAACTTCCGCAAGGGCTTTCAGCCACGGCGGATTATCCGCGTTGTGGTCGTACCATCGAAGCGGTGCTGACATTGCGGGTCCCTGTTGATGAAGTCTTCCAGCTCCGCCCGCTTGCGCGAGAGCAGAAGCTGCGCCCGCGCATTGTCCAGGCCGGATTGATCGAGCCGGCGCGCAAGCTGGTCCAGCTCGCCGATCCGCCGGCGCAGGGTTTGAATCGTTTCATCACTCACGGCGGCCTCGGGCCTTTTCCGTTGCGGCCAACGCGGAACGGGGCTCCGGTTGTTTGACGGGACGCGTTTTCCTGACGCCGGTTGGTCTCGATTCCGGATCAGGTCCAGGGCCGGCTTTCGCCGGAAACAGCGCCGGCGCCCCGTTCGAGGGTTTTCGGCCGGCCGTGCGGACATCCAGCTTCAGCCGCTCGTCGACATTGAGCAGCCGCTCTTCGCCGCCAAGCCGGTTCCGTTCGCCGATCAGACCGAGCATGACTACCCGCATGGACATCAGGTGAACGGCGGCCTCCGAGCAGTCCTCGTCGCGGTTGACCCGTTTGCGGATATTATCCTCCGCGCCCAACATCTCCTCCCGCAAGAATTTTATTTTCCTTCTGATTTCGTTGAGCTTGTTGTCCATGGGGCCACCTCCGTGCGGTTGAAGCCTATAAGAACAAATAAAGAACAAATTTCAAGTTAAGAGTCGGAGCCTGACAAAGATTCTTTGGAGTTCCGAAAAATGCCCCGCCTCCCCGACCAGATGGATGCTCCGATGACGCCCCGCCAACTGACGACGCTGCGCACGCTCAGCGCCGAGGCGTATCAGCCAAAACTGTTCGAGAAGGATTTGACGGCGAAGGAAGCCGAGCGACGGATCGCGGCGTTGAAGGCGGAGATCGAGCTGGCGAATTCGTTTTGAACGGCCGTTTACGCGCGGGGAAACATTGAGTTGAGACACCCTGACCGGGTTCGCGGTCTCTCACTCATCAACGATCTGTCCGCCGTCATAACCGCAGGCGATCCGTCCAAGCGCCGCGCGAAACTGTTCGGTATCGACCGTGAACGCAAGCGCTGCGAGATCGTCGGAGTTCGTAATCCGACGGGCGCGAGCCAAAAGCGACGTCAAGAGGCCTGGATCGAGATAAGGCAGGCTCGCCCAAAACCCGCGCGCGAGATCCTGCGCCAACGCGTGATCGGGATGCAGCTTGTTTTCGGGAGCACGGCCTATCTCGTACATGTGACGAACCGCGTGCCACGGTGCCCGCTCGGACGGCAGGCGCGCCAGGATATCAGGATGTTCCTGCGCGACATAGAACCGGTTGAGCGTGTCGAACAGCGCGAAGCGGTAGCCCTGAGCAAGAAGGAACGGCTCCCAGTCCTGCCATCCCTGCTCTGATTCCAGCGGCGTCACCGCCTCGGCGACGATCACCTTGGGTCGAAAACGTTTCCAGTCGCCGCCGAACAGAACATCGCCTTCGGCGCCCTCGACATCGATTTTGAGGAAGTCGAGAGCGCTGAGATCGTGACTTTCGCATAGTTTTGCCAGCGTGGTCACAGGCGTGCGAACGGTCCGATAGTCGGCGCCGAGGGCCTTTGCCTTTTGCGCCAGGCCTTCCACGGTCGTCGAGAGCCCGTGCAGGCGTTCGACCACATGAAAATCCATTTCGCCGCAGTGGCGTCCGACCAGGCCACGAAACGCGAGGTCGCGCGGACGCAGCCGCTGGTAGAGCGCCTCAAGTTCAGGCTGCGGCTCGACGACAATGCCCTGCCAGCCACGTTCATAGAACCAGAACGACACGTTGTCGGCAATCGGATGCCCTGCTCCGACGTCGATGTAGGTCCCGGTGGCCTGTCCCGCGAAGGCAAGCGAGAGATGATAGTCTTCGAGATTCTGTGAGTAGGATAAATCCATTCGCGTCCTCGTTTCCCGCCGGCTTGCTTGATGCGGACGGGATCACGCTTCTCAGACTGTCTCAACCGGCTTTTGACCGCGCCCCGAATTCATCGCATGATTGCGGACCTGACGGGAGGACCATCCATGCCCAATTGCATCGTTGTCGTTCAGTTCGATTTGCCAAAGCGCTCCGAGGAACAGGCGGTGAAAGGCGGCACTTCGACCGCACCGACGTATCGCGGCCTTGCCAGGAAAGGATTGATCCGAAAGGACTACCTGAACGGGGACAACGGCACCGGCGGCGTTTATCTGTGGGACAGCCGTAAATCGGCGGAAGCCTGGTTTACGGAAACGCGCATCGCCGACTTGACCGAGCGCTTTGGCGTCCGGCCCCGCCTCACCTGGTACGATACCCACGTGACGGTCGACAATTTGCAGGGCGAGACCCGAGTCAACGGCAAGGCGATTGAGGCCGTGGCCTGATCGCAGCGCAAGGGGCGCACCACACCGCGAGAGTGCGGATGCATATTCAGTTGTCATCACCGGCTTGACCGGGCGACCCAGCGTTCCAGAGACGGCAGCGATTGAATCGATAAGCCGCAGCGTACTGGGTGCCCCGCCGGAGCCTGTCATCGGGATCGCCAAAGGCGAGACCCGGTGGCGGGCATGACGGTTTTGCCTGCCGCGACAATCCGGCTTTCCGGTATCCGAGTGTGAAAATGATTGAACCAAATGATTGAACCAAAATGCGGGATGGAGCCGCCGCCGCATTTGCGCCCGGAATGTCCCCCTACAGAAGTTTGCCTTGCGCCATCTGGATAACGCTGCATGGTTGCGCTATCATTATTTAACCGGTTAACAAGCCGGCGTTTTCAGGGAGAACAACGTGATATCCAGGAGATCAGTTTCACTCGCGGTCGCAGCCGTTGGGCTGTTTTACGCCACGGCACCCGCGCTCGCCCAGCAGAAGACCATCACCGTCTGGTTCGGCAAGGGCTTCTACAAATCCGAGGACGACGCGCTCCTCGAGGCGATCAAGAAATTCGAAGCCAAGACCGGCATCAAGGTCGAACTGTCGCAATACGCCATCCAGGACATGATCCCGAAGACGGTGGCGGCGCTGGATTCCGGCACCGTGCCTGATGTCGCCTATTCCGACAGCTACGACGTGCAGGCGCAGGGCAAGTGGGCGTTCGAGGGCAAGCTCGAGGACCTCTCCGACATCATGACGCCGATGAAGTCGGCGTTCGCGCCGAACACGCTGGAAACAGTGTCGCTTTACAACGACGTCGCCAAGAAGCGAGCCTATTATGGCTTCCCGCTGAAGCAGCAGAGCATGCACGTCCAGATCTGGGGCGACATGCTGGAGCAGGCCGGGTTCAAGCAGAGCGACATCCCGACCAAGTGGGAAGACTACTGGTCGTTCTGGTGCGACAAGGTGCAGCCTGCGGCACGCAAGGCCACCGGCCAGCGCGTCTACGCCGTCGGCCAGCCGATGGGCGTGGAATCCACCGATAGCTTCCAGTCGTTCTACACCTTCATGGACGCCCACAACGTCAAGCTGGTCGACGACGAGGGCAAGCTCCTGGTCGACGATCCCAAGGTGCGGGAAAACCTGACCAAGGCGCTCAAGGACTACACGGACACCTACATCAAGGGCTGCACGCCGCCCTCCTCCACCACCTGGAAGGATCCGGACAACAACGTCGCCTTCCACAACAAGACGATCGTGATGACGCACAATTTCACGATCTCGATCGCGGCGAAGTGGCTCGACGACGCCAACAATCCGGCGCTGACGCCGGAACAGCGCGCGCTCGGCAAGAAGAACTATGAGGAGGTCATCATCACCTCGTCCTTCCCGAACAAGCCGGACGGCACCCCGATCAAGTACCGTTCCGACGTCAAGACCGGACTGATGTTCACCGCCGCCAAGAACAAGGCCGAGGGCAAGGAGTTCATCAAGTTCCTGATGCAGGAGGAAAACCTGCGGCCCTATATCGAGGGCGCGCTCGGCCGCTGGTTCCCGGTGACGACCGCCAGCCAGCAGAGCCCATGGTGGCAGGCTGACCGGCATCGCAAGGCGGTGTACAATCAGTTCACCGGCGGCACCACGCCGTTCGACTTCACCAAGAACTGGAAGTTCACGATCCTCAACAATGAGAACGTCTGGGCCAAGGCAATGAACCGCGTGGTGAGCGAGAAAGTGCCGGTCGACAAGGCCGTCGACGAACTGATCACCCGCATCAAGCAGGTCGCGGGTTAAGTTGTTACTCCTCCCTCTCCCCGCCCTTCGCGGGGAGAGGGTCGGGGTGAGGGGCTCTCTCCGCGAGTATCGCTCGTGGTGGGTCCTGTACCCCCCTCACCCGGAGTGCTTCGCACTCCGACCTCTCCCCGCAAGCGGGGCGAGGTCTAAGAAAGTTGCAGACGTAGAGTTCAGACTATGGCGATCACGCTTTCGGCAGATCAAGCAATACCGGGCCCGCCCCTCTCGTCCCGGCTGACGACGCCGCAGGTCTGGGGCATCTTGCTGCTGGTGCCCTATGCCCTCGTGTTCCTCGCCTTCGTGGTCTATCCCGTCGGCTACGGGCTGTGGCTGGCGCGGCATCCGGCGAGCTATGTCGCGCTCTGGCACGACCCGATCTTCGCGCGCGCCGCCGTCAATACGCTGATCTTCCTGGTGATCGGCATCAACGTCAAAATGGCGATCGCGCTGTTTCTGTCCGGCTTCTTCGCCCAGCAGCGCACCTGGATCAAATGGCTGTCGGTGCTGTTCATCCTGCCCTGGGCGGTGCCGTCGATCCCGACCATTCTATCCGTGCGGTTCATGTTCAATCCGGAATGGGGCGTGGTCAACCAGCTGATCTTCAAGATCACCGGCGAGGACGGGCCGAACTGGCTCAACGACCCGACGGTAGCGCTGACCATGGCGATCGGCGTGCACATCTGGAAATCGCTGCCGTTCTGGACGCTGATCCTGATGACCGGGCGGCTCGCCATCCCGCACGACCTCTATGAGGCGGCCGAGGTCGACGGCGCGAGCTGGTCGCAGAAATTCCGCTTCATTACCTGGCCGTCGATGCAGGTACTCTACGTCACCTGCACGCTGCTCTCGATGATCTGGACGCTCGGCGATTTCAACAGCGTCTATTTGCTCACCGGCGGCGGCCCGGCCGATCTCACCCATGTGCTGGCGACGCTGGGCATCCGCTATCTCCGGCTCGACCAGCTCAGCCTCGCGATGGCCTCCATCGTCTGTGCGATGCCCTTCGTGCTGCCGCTGATCTATTTCATGATGAAACGGTTGTCGCGATGAAGCTGCCAACACTCCGCGAAATCGGTACCGAGACGAAGCTGCTGCTGATCGGCATCCCCGTGTTCATCTGGACCATGGTGCCGATCTACCACATGTTCCTGTTCGCGATCTCGCCGAAGGAGGACGCGTTCTCAGGAAAGCTATGGCCGGCGCATCCGACGCTGAACAATTTCTATATCGTGTTTCACCAGCAGCACTACTTCCTGCGCGATTTCTGGATCCAGTTCCTGAATTCGGTCGTCATCGCGCTGTCGGCCGGTGCGCTGACCTTGATGATCGCGACCGCGGCCGCGTTCTCGATCTCGCGGCTGCGCGTACCCGGCGGACGCTGGGTGATGAATCTCGCGCTGCTCACCTATTTCATCCCGGCGGCGTTCCTCGCCGTGCCGATGTACCGCACCATGGGCACTTACGGCCTGCTCAACAATCACTGGTCGCTGATTCTGGCGATGGTGACGATCGCCTCGCCTTACGCGATCTGGGTGCTGAAGCAGGCTTCCGACAAGCTGCCGGTCGAGCTCGACGAAGCCGCCACCATGGACGGCGCCACCACGATGCAGCTGTTTCGTCTGGTGTATTTACCCTTGATGATGCCCTCGCTGGTCGCGATCGGCACCTATGCGATCCTGCTGGCCTGGAACGAGTATCTCTACGCCTTCCTGCTCTTGTCCAAGGACACCGAGATCACGCTTCCGGTCGCGCTCGGTAACTTCCTTGCCGCCGACAACTCGCCGTGGGAATTGCTGATGACCACCGGCTTCATCTACGCACTGCCGCCGGCCGCGATCTACTACGCGTTCAAGCGCTACATGGTGGGCGGGCTTACGGCGGGGGCTGTGAAGTCGTGAGATCGACCTGCCGCTTGCGCCAATAGGCGCCCAGCAGCGCGATCGTCGAGCCGATGAAATATCCCGCCGTTGCGCCCGAGATGGCGCGGCCCACGATCGTTGCCAACAGTCGGTCGCTGACATCGACCGCCGAGATCACCGCGACGGTGTATTGCAGGCTGAACACGACGAGATTGCGGATCAGCGGAAACACGCTCCCCGGCCGCGTGATCTGCCCGGTGCCGTGATCCAACTCGAACGGCCGCGGCGTCAGCACGCCGACCGGCAATAACGCCATCGCTGCTGCGATCCAGGCCGCCAGCAGCCAGATGCTATCCTGCCGCAAGCCGATCCGCGAGATGCCCCAGATGATGAACACCGCCGGCACAATCAGTGCACGCCAGATCGTCGTCGTTCGCGGCCACCTTGCCCTGATGCCCTGCCACACCAGATAGACCAGCAACGCGAAAACCCAAGGCGGCGTATGGGTAAGGATGCCGTATGCGAATTTCATGAAGGCTCCGTCAACCGTTCACAGCGGCGCTGCGCTCTTGGCCTCCGAACTCGACAGTTTCGAGGCGAACGACGCGATCACGATGACCACCGCGATCAGCGCGATTACCATGGTGCAGATCGCGTTGATCTCCGGCTTCACCCCGAGCCGCACCTCGGAATAAATCCGGATCGGCAGCGTCGCCGAGCCCGGCCCGGTGGTGAAGCTTGCGATCACGACGTCGTCGAGCGAGAGCGTGAAGGCCAGCATCCAGCCCGCGGCAATCGCCGGGACGATCAGCGGCAAGGTCACCCGAAGAAAGGCCTGCACCGGATCGCAGCCGAGGTCCATCGCGGCCTCCTCCAGGCTGCGGTCGAGCGCGGCGAGGCGCGATTGCACCACCACGGTGACGAAGCACATGGTCAGCGTGGTGTGGGCGATCGTCACCGTCCAGAAGCCGCGCTCGGCATTCAGCGCCACGAACAGCAACAAGAGAGAAAGCCCCGAGATCACCTCCGGCATCACCAGCGGCGCATAGAGCATGCCGGAAAACAGCGAACGCCCCCTGAAGCGCTCGCCGCGGACCAGCCCAACCGCCGCCAGCGTGCCGAGCAGCGTCGCGATCGTGGCGGAAACCGCGGCAACGCGAAGGCTGATCCATGCCGCGTCCAGCATGGCGCGATCGTTGAAGAACTCGAAGTACCAGCGCAGCGACCAGCCGCCCCACACCGTGACCAGCCGCGAGGCATTGAACGAATAGATGACGAGGATCACGATCGGCAGATAGAGAAACGCCATCCCGAGTGCCAGGGCGGTGATGTTGAACGGCGAGATGGCGTTGACCTTGCGCGCCATCAATTCGTCCCACCGAGCTGACGGCGCTGCAGGCGGTCGTAGAGCAGCAGCGGCGGCACCAGCAGCACCAGCAATGCGACCGCAGCGGCGGCGGCGACCGGCCAGTCCTTGTTGGTGAAGAACTCCAGCCACAGCGTCTGGCCGATCATCATCGAACTGGAGCCCGCGAGCAGATCGGGAATAACGAACTCGCCGACGATCGGGATGAAGCACAACAGCGCGCCGGCGCCGACGCCAGCCAGGGACAGCGGAAACGTCACCAGCCAGAATGCCCGAAGCGGCGTCGCGCCGAGGTCGCCTGCGGCTTCCAGCAGCGAGGGATCCATCCTGGCTAGCGTCGCAAAGAGCGGCAGGATCATGAACGGCAGGTAGGAATAGACGATGCCGATATACATCGCGGTGTCGGTGGAGAGCCACACCACCGGCGCCGACACCAGATGCAAGGCGAGCAGTATCTGATTCAGCAGCCCGTCATGCTGCAAAATATTGATCCAGGCATAGATGCGGATCAGGAACGAGGTCCAGAACGGCACGATCACCAGCATCATCGCAATCGCCTGCCAGCGTTGCGGCAGCCGCGCCATGCCATAGGCGATGGGGTAGCCGGTCAGCAGCAGGATCAATGTCGAGGTCACCGCCACGACAAGGCTGCGCAGATAAGAGCTGATGTAGAGATTGTCCGAGACCAGCAGGCGGAAATTATCCAGCGACAGCTGCGCGAACGCCGCCTTGATCGCCGCCCATCCTTCGGTGAAATCGAACACCGGCAGATAGGGCGGCTGCGCGATCGCGGTTTGCGACAGGCTGATCTTCAGCACGAAGCCGAACGGCACCAGGAACAACAGCACCATCCAAAGATAGGGCACGATGACGGCGTAGCGCGCTGGCTGCGCGAAGATGCGGCGCGCGCTCATCGTTCCAGCACCATACAGTCGTCGAGCGTGAACCAGGCCACCACGCGCTCGCCCACGGCATAGGTATCCCTGTCGAGCCGCGCGATATTGGCGACCGAAGCGCGCACCACGGCGCCGGAATCCAGCTTGACCTTGTAGACGGTCGAGCCGCCGAGATAGCCGACATCGGCGACGACGCCTTCGAGCCGGTTGATCGACTGCGCATGGTCCGCGTCCGGCGCCGGGCCGCGGCGCGACAGTCTTATCTTTTCGGGGCGGATCGCGACCGTCACGGCGGCTTTGGCAACGCCCTGGTGAGGCTTCGCGACCACGATGGCGTCGCTATCCCGGGTCGTAACCATCAGGCGACGATGTTCCTGCATGATGACGTCGCCCTCGAACAGATTGATGTCGCCGACGAAGCCGGCGACCCAGCGCGTGGCAGGCGCCTCGTAAAGGTCGCGCGGGGTTGCGACCTGTTCGAGCCGGCCGGCATCCATCACGCCGATTCGGTTGGCCATCGTCATCGCCTCTTCCTGATCGTGGGTGACGATGATGAAGGTCATGCCGAGCCGGCGCTGCAGCTCCATCAATTCCTGCTGCGTGCTCTCGCGCAGCTTCTTGTCGAGCGCGGCCAGGGGTTCATCGAGCAGCAGAACCTTGGGCCGCCGCGCCAGCGAGCGCGCCAGCGCCACGCGCTGCCGCTGGCCGCCGGAAAGCTGATCCGGCTTGCGCTTCTCCATCCCTTCCAGCTTGACCAGCGCGACCATTTCGGCGACGCGGGTGGCGATGTCCGCGCGTGCCATGCCGGCGCGCTTCAGCCCGAACGCGATATTGTCCCGCACGTTGAGATGCGGAAACAGCGCATAGTTCTGGAACATCATGTTGACCGGCCGTTCATGCGGCAGCACCGGCGCGATGTCGCGGCCGCCCAGCAGGATGCGACCCTCGTCCGGCGTCTCGAAGCCGGCCAGCATCCGCAGCAGCGTGGTCTTGCCGCAGCCGCTCGGGCCCAGCAGCGCAAAGAACTCGCCCGCGGCGATGTCGAGCGAGAGCCGATCCACCGCGCGGAAGGCACCGAAAGTCTTGGAGACCCCCTCGATCCGGAGAAACGGCGTGTCGGCCGCCGCGGCAGGTGCCGCCGATGCGTGGTTATCTGGCCTGTCAATATCAGGCGATTGCTCGTTCATGTGACCTGCCAGCCCCGTCGTGGCTGCACGCTAGCGGCGGATCGGCTTCCGCTCAACGGCTCGCAACGTGTGAGCCACAATATTATGGATGCCGCCGCTCCCCGCTCTGGTAAGGTTTGACGACGCCAGAAAGGCCGGCCTTTGCGCGCGGCAAGAAATTTCGCGGAGGAACATGATGATCGTTCGCAATCTGCTGGCCATCACGGCGATCTCTTGTCTGCTCGCTGGCCCCGCCGCCGCCCAGGAAGCGCTCGTGACCTACAAGTCGCTGAGCCCCGAACTGGCGCAGGATCTGGCACGCGCAACGCTGGCGGATTGCCGGAAGCGCGGCTTTCAGGTGACGGTCGCCGTCGTCGATCGCTTCGGCGTCACGCAGGTTCTGCTGCGCGACCGCTTCGCGGGCCCTCACACGGTGTCGACCGCTTCAGGCAAGGCATGGACCGCGGCCAGCTTTCGCACCAGCACGACCGAGCTCAATGCCATCAGCCAGCCCGGGATGATGCAGGCCGGAATCCGCAACTTGCCCGGCGCCGTCATCATCGCCGGCGGATTGACGGTCGAAGCCGGCGGCTCGCTGCTCGGAGCTGTCGGCGTCTCCGGAGCCCCCGGCGGCGATGCGGACGAAGCCTGCGCCAAGGCAGGCATCGACGCCGTGCGCGACAAGCTGGACTTCTAGACGCGTCGATCGAACCCGCCAGGACCAATGCCAGCAAGCCCGTCCGCAGCGTCGTCATTCCCTGATCACGGCAATCGTCAGCTCGTAGAAGGCGGTAAAACTGTCGGCCTTCGTCCAGAGGCCGACCGCTCCCGGACTCTGAATCGTAAGATCGGCAGCTTCGATCAAGGCTCGGCCGTCAAGCGAGACTTTGATCGTATTTCCTTCCATCCGTACGGCAAGCTGCTGGGTCTTGCCATTCGGCACGGAAACATCAACACCGGCGATCTGCCGCCGGACGCCGTTCGTGACATGATAGAGGTTGACGTTGTTTTCGAGCGCGTTGGCCCGGGCAACATAGTAGTTGTTGGCGTCCTTGACGCGAAAGATCAATCCGGCGGCCTGATCGATTTTCCCGGCGATCGGCGTGAACGAAACCGAAAGCTCGACATCGCTCGCCTTCACATCATCGACAATGCAAATCGGAAAGCGGTTGTCCACCGCCACCCGGCTTCCCTCGACGAGCGCCGCACGGTTGTGCACGAGCAGAACCTGCCATGCGACGGGTCCGCCCTCGCCGGTCAGCGCCGGCCGGCAACTATCCGCCGGCGCGCCTGCGACGGCCTCCGGACCGGCAAGCCGGATCACCCGCGCATCTCCTGCGGCGCAGGCGGACGCGGAGGTCAGGGATGCAAGCAGGATAACGCAACCGTGGAGAATTGCCCGCACCGGGATCATCCTTCACGACCGACGCGGTCGTAGAGTTTGATCGCGCTGTCCCAGTTGATGGCCTCCATGAAGGCATCGACATAGGCTCCCGCCTTGGCGCCGTAATCCATGTGGTAGGCGTGCTCGTACATGTCGAGCGCGATCACCGGCCGGCCGCCGGCAATGGCATTGGTATGATCGGCCGCCCATTGATTGACCAGTCGCTTGTCGTGAGGCGAATAAGACAGCAGCACCCAACCCGAACCGCCACCTTCCGCCTTGCCCATCGCGGAGAATTCGGCGCGCCAGCGATCGACGCTGCCGAAATCGCGCGCAATCGCGTCTCCCAGCGAGCCTCGTGCCGCACCGCCGCCACCAAGGCTGTCGAAATAGGCCTCATGCAGAATCATCGAGTTCATCGCGACCAGTTCTTCGCGCTTGAGGCCATTGATCAGAAAATTCGGCGCCTTGGCAAAGTCCAGTTCCGCCAACTGGACAGCGATTGCGTTCAACCGCTTCACCGCGCCGACATAATTGTTCTCATAGTGGCTTACGAGAATCTTCTCGGAAATTCCCTTCACTGACTTTGGATCGAGCGAGAACGGCTTGATCTCATAGGCCATGCGCTTTGCTCCTGGTTGCTGCGCGGTCCCTGCATTCGCGGATCGTTGACCAAGCGTCGAAGCCGCCGCGATCCCGGCGACCAGCCCAGCACTCTTGATGAAGTCTCGACGTTCCATGTTCTTTCTCCGGGTTTGCCCAGCCCCCAGTTTCGTCGCAGCGTTCATCGTGGCTCCGATGCGCAGGGCGTATCGTGGTCACAACGCGACGAGAAAAAGCCTGAAATGAGATCGGATTGGCGGCTGACACACTGCGTCCTTGAGTGGTTTTAAAAACCGGACGCGATTCTTCGGCATGTCGCCTCGTGGGGAGATCGCTTCCCCATAGCGAGATGACACCAGCACGGGCCTGCCTTGTCAATCTCACCGCTGTAACAATCAGGCGACGGAACCCCGAACTAGTATCTTGGCCGATGATCGGCCACCCACTGGCGCGCGTGTTCGACGGGCCTTCCGACGTAAGGCATCACCATCGCGCGCACGGCAATAACGCTCGGCAACGCCTCCATGGCCACACGCCATGCAGCGATGCATGGCTTGCTGCGCAGCATCTGCTGTCCTTCCGGCGTGAGGCTGAGGCTCGTCATCGTCGGCAACATGAAGAAGTCCGCGAGCGTTGGCCGGTCATTGACCAGGAATTTCCGGCCGGGATCGAGGTCATTTTCCATGACGTCGAGGGCTATCGCGATCTTCGGCAGCGCAGCGGCGACGACTTTTTCATCCGGTGCGATGCCGAGAACCGGGTAGACCAAGCGCTCATGGCTGAGATGGTAGGCAATGTAGGGATAATAGTAGTTGTTCAACGCGCTGATCCACCGATTCATCCGCGCCCGCTCCCGGGGATCGTCGGGCTGAAGCGGCGGGCCATCGAACGCCTGATCGACATAGGTGGCGATCGCGGCGGTTTCGTAAAGCACGAACCCGTCGTGGTCGATCACGGGGACGCGGTTGAACGGATGCAGCGCGAGATGGCGTGGGCTGCCCATCTCCTGCTCCAGATCGCAGAACTTGAACGACACGCCTTTCTCGGTCAGCACGAGCCGGACGATGTTCACGAAGGTACTGACCGGAAAGCCGTAAACAGTGACATTGCCCACAGGACGCTCCCTCAACGCCAGAACGGCTTTTCCGCTTCGCGCATTGCCTCCTCCCGGGACACGCCGATGTCCTTGAGAAGGTAATCGTTTAGCTCAGCCAATTCGCCGAGTTGCCTACGTTGATGGCTCCGATCGATCCAGGCTTCCAGCGTGCGCAACCACGCGCTGACCAGAATTGATGAGACAGATTGTCTACCGATCCGCCAGCCAGCGGTTTGGCGCGGAAGAGGCCATGCTTGCGCAGAATGAATAGACATAACAAAGCTCCTATAAACCCATGGGGTGAACCCCGGCGAGAAGCCCGATCAATAGAACCAGACAAGACTTGCACGCAAAGCATCGTTTCTCTAGCCTGACCGAGTTTTTCTCATGAGGCCCGGCCATGCTTCGCCGCTTGCCGCCACTGAACGCGATCAAGGCCTTTGAGGCCGCGGCACGCCATGAGAGCTTCACCCGCGCCGCTGAAGAACTATGCGTCACGCAAGGCGCGGTCAGCCATCAGGTCAAGGCTCTGGAAGCGGAGCTCGGCATCAAGCTGTTCAACCGCGAGCGCCAGCGACTGGTCATCACCGGAGCCGGCCGCGACTACCTCACTGTCGTGCGCGATGCACTGGACCGTATCGCCGTTGGCACGGAGCGCCTGATGCAACGCCAGCGTTCCGGCGTTCTGACGGTCAGCACCTCGCCAGACTTCGCCGCCAAGTGGCTGGTGCACCGACTCGGTCGCTTTTCCGAATCCCATCCCGAAATCGATCTGCGAATTTCGGCGACCATGCACCATGTCGACTTCGCGCGAGAGGATGTCGATCTTGCAGTCCGGCACGGTGACGGCAACTGGCCTGGACACGATGTGATACGCCTGTCTCCTGAGCAATTATTCGTTGTCTGTAGTCCCAAGCTGCTGGCGGGGCGTAACGGTCTGGTCCGGCCTTCGGACGTCCTGAAGTTTCCCCTGCTCCACCTCGACGATCGCAAGGCGTGGACAAGGTGGCTCGAAGTTGCCGGCGTTCCGGACGCAGAGCCCTCACAAGGACCGGTGTTGAACCGCGCCAGCATGGTGATCGATGCCGCCGTCGACGGCCAGGGAATAGCGCTCGCGCGTACCACGCTTGCGGCGTGGGATCTCATCTGCGGGCGCCTCGTTCGACCGTTCAAGGATGCAAGCCGGCTTTCCAGGACCTACTGGATCGTCTGTCCGAAGGCCACGTCTGACCTTCCCAAGATCCAGCTGTTTCAGGATTGGTTGCTGGCTGAAGCGGCGCATGATCATCGGCATTTACAAAAGCTGGGAACGAAAGCGGCCTAGCTGCCACGACAGTTGCGCTCGTATAACGGAACAAGAACAATGAACCGGGACAGATATGATCTTCCGCTGACCACCGCCTCCGATCGCGCCGCGGCGCATTACCGCGACGGCGTCGACTGCATGCTGTCAGCCTGGCACGGCGCCGAGGATGCCTTCGACAAGGCGATCGCGGAAGATCCGGGTTTTGCGCTGGCGCATATCGGCCGCGCCAGGCTGCATCAGCTCAACATGGAAGGCGGCAAGGCGCGCGCCTTGGCGGCGCAGGCCCGCGATCTGGCCGTGGGCGCCGCGCCACGAGAAAAGAGCCATGTCGAGATCATGGCTGCCGTGATCGAGAGCAAGCCGAAAATCGCCGTGACCGGTGCCGAGGCGCATCTCGAGGAATATCCACGCGACGCGCAGGTGCTGTCGATCCTGCTCGGCGCGTTCGGCCTCTACGCATTCTCAGGCCGTCCCGACCACGATGCCGCCAAGCTTGCGATCTGCCAACGCCACGCGCGGCATTATGGCGAGGACTGGTGGTTCGTCAGTTACCTCGGCTGGTCGCATACCGAGGCGGGTAATCTTTCCACCGGCCGGACGCTGTCAGAGCGCGCGATGACGCTGCGTTCCGAAAACGCCAACGCCGCGCATGGCCTCTCGCATGCGATGTTCGAGCAAGGCGACATGGCGGTGGGCCGCCAATTTCTTGCGCAATGGATGCCTGCGCATGACCGCAAGAGTTTCCTGCATGGGCATCTTGCGTGGCACGTCGCGCTGACCCACCTCGACGAAGGCGATCTCGACGGTGCGCTGGCAATCTACGAACAGCATATCAAGCCGGCAGGCCGGCCCTATCCGCCGCTGAACATCTTCACCGACGGCGCCTCGCTGTTATGGCGGTTATCGCTGGCCGGCCAAACCGGGCTCGATGCGCATTGGCGGGACGTTGCAGCCTATGGCGAGAAATATTTTCCGCAAGCCGGCGCGCACTTTGCGGACGTGCATTTTGCGCTGGCCGGGTCAATGACAGGCGGCGATGCCCTGGACACGCGACTGGCCCAACTGGAAGCGCGCGCCGCCGACGGCAAGCTGGCGCCGGGCGGCTGCGCGATCGAGCTCTGTCGCGGCATCCGAGCGTTTGCGGCAGGCGACAATGACGGCGCGGTCCGCCTGCTCGAACCTGCGATTTCCGAACTGGCGCGGATCGGCGGCAGCCACGCCCAGCGCGAATTATGGGAAGATACACTGATCGTCGCCTATATGCGCGCCGGTCACGGCGACAAGGCCGCCGGACGTATCTCGGCGCGGCTCGACCGCAGACCTTCGGCGCGCGACGAGGCATGGTCGCGGCAGGCGCAGCGAAATTGAACGAGCCCGAAGCGACCGAAGCTGGCCGCACATTAGATCCGGCGCTCGACCGCAAACACCTCAATTGCCGCCGCGCGCCCTCTCAAGCGCGCCTGCCCCAGCGGTTCGACCGCGAAAGCCGGATTCAGCTTCATGTGTCGCAGCAGGTCGGAAGACACCAGCAAGTTCCGGCCAACTTCCTTGCAGTGCTCCTGCAGCCGCGCCGTCACGTTCACGGTATCGCCGAAATAGGCCAGTTGACGTAGCGAGCTGCCGCATTCGCTGATGACCACGGGACCGGCATGCAGGCCGGCGCGGAAGCCCGGCACAATGCCGAACTCCTGACGGTAGCTATCGGCTTTGCCCGCAATCGTGTCGGCAATCGCGAAGAAGCAGTCCACGCAGCGTCCGCTCAACATCTTGTCATCGAGCGGCCACGTCACGATGACCTGATCGCCGACATAGGCGTGAACCTCGCCACCATGCGCGACGATCGCGGCATCGATGTCGAAAAAGAAGCGAGTGAGGAGATTTTGCACGCGGAGCTCGCCCATCGACTCCGCTAGCGAGGTGGAGCCGGCGAGATCGAGAAACATCAGCACGCGTTCCTCCCGGACCGGCGTTCGATATCGGCCAAGCGCTACATTGAAAAGCACCCGGCTGCCAATCAGACGGGTCAGTTCAAAAACTACTCCGACAAGCAGGGTCCCGAAAAATGCGGGCACAACGATCCTGGGAAATGTGTCGACCAACCAGTGGGTCTCGATCCCATGCCAATAAAGCAGCGGCTCCAGGCTCAGAATGGCCAATGCAACGACGACGGCCATGGCCGCGGAACGCACCGCCAGATCCATCAGCAGCGGCCATCTGCTGATCCATTTGCTTCGCCGCGAAGCGAAATAGAGATGGGTCGCCCAGCCCGCGAGTGCGACGCCCATGCCGTGGAAACCGCTTCGCAGATAGTTCGCCACGGTTGCTTCCAGCGGACTGTCGACGAGGTAGCGCAGGATCATCCCAAACAGCATGCCGAACACGGCGATGACGACAGTCGGGATGGCCGAGCGATACATATGCGATCCGCTCCTCACATTGCCGCCACCATGAACGCTGCCAGCGCCTCGCGGTCCGCCGGGGACATGGTGAGGCCGAGCTTGGTGCGCCGCCACAGGATGTCGTCCGGAAAGCGCGCCCATTCCTTTTGCATGAGATAGCGCACTTCGGCGCCCGTCAATTCCGGTCCGAAGGCCGGGCCGAGGTCGCCGCGCACCCTGGCTTCGCGAAGGATTGCCTTGACGTTCGACCCGTAGGCGGCGACCAGGCGCCTCGCCTGGTCCTCGCCGAGAAACGGCCAGCGTTCGCGGGCTTCGTCGACCTCGTTATCAAAACGATCCCAGGCAAAATCGCCGCCCGGCAGCGGTGCCTTCGCAGTCCAGCGCGCCGACATCGGATAGAACGGCGTCAGCCTGGAGACCGCCCGCTCCGCACGCAGCCGCGAGGTGGTGACGTCGCCGCCGAAAACCGTGATCAGCGGCGCCTTGCCGCGTCCGTAGTCGAGCGTCATCGCACCGTCGCGCGGCGAAAGCCCGCCTCGGGGCTTCATCACCATGTTGGCGCCGGAAAGCGTGCGCACCACGTCGACCGTCTCGATCCGTTCGCGAAAATAGCGGTTCGCCGCATCGCAGAGATAAGCCACGTCGCCTGCCGCCATCGTAACGATGGCGGGATCGCCCTTGAAGACATGGCCGACGGTGCCGATCAGGGTAAAATCGCGTTCATAGGGACTTGCGAAAATCAGCCGCCCGTCGCTGTTCTGGAACAGATAGACGTTGTCGCTGTCGAACAGGCGGCGAACGACGATCTGGTCCATCTGCACCGCAGCCAGCTTCGGCGGCGGCACGCGCAACACCGTCTCGGCGACCGACAGCGTCCAGGCGCCGGTGGCGTTGGCGACCGCCCTGGCCGTGACGATCTGGCGAAAGCCGCGATCTTTCGTCACCAGCCGCCACTCCCTGCCGCGTTCGGCCCGGGTGCAGCGTGCGCCGGTGCGAATCACCGCGCCGCGCGCCGCGGCATCGACAGCGGTGAGAACCACCAGCCGGGAATCGTCCACGACGCAGTCGGAATACTCAAAGGCGGTGCCGAACGGCCGCTTCAGCGCGTTGCCGACGGGATGATGGGTGACATCGACGGTCGCGGAGGCCGGCAGGCCGCTGCGCGAGGCCAGCCGGTCGTAGAGCAAGAGCCATGAACGCAACTGCCAGGCGGGACGTTCCTCCGAATGCGCGGGGATCGCAAAGCGCATCGGGCGCACCAGGTGCGGCGCGATCCTGAGCCAGACGTCGCGCTCGGCAAGCGCCGAACGGACGCGAAGAAAGTGCCGGCGCTCCAGATCAGCCAGATCGCCGTGGATCAGCCGCGGCGAGGCCGAGGAGGCGCCGGCGCCGAGATCGCCCTGCTCCAGCAGGATGACGCGCAGGCCGCGTCCAGCGGCGTCGCGCGCGATGCTGACGCCGTTCAATCCGCCGCCAATGATCGCGAGATCGTAGTCCGCCATACGCAAGGTGACTGTAGGGAAGGTGAATTCACTACACTAGGGCATGATGGCCAAAAGAGGATGTCGCTCCCCGAGGGAAATATATACTGGACGTACCAAAAAACTAACCGGTGTAATTTAGGACGGTTTCGGGACTACCGGTAAAGCGCAGTTCGCATTCTGCAAACTTTCTCTGGGACACACTGTCCTTTTGCTTGATGAGCGGGGGTGTGACCCATACGGTTACTGAGTTTTCGGTAGGACCGAATATTTGATTCGGTAAGCCTACCGGGAAACGACAAAGCCGCCCGGGTTGGAAACCGGACGGCCTTGAAGGGGAGGTCACTTTTGGAAGGTGGCTCCCCGGTCCCGGCCCTTATGGAAGGGGCTGGATCGCCAGAGAGGGGAAGCCGGGTTTGCTTCGTCGGCTAAGACCGGCTCCCCACTCTCACGCGAATCAAGTGGAGAAGACTCGTACCGAGCAACATCCATGCTTCGTGTATTTCACGCAAGTGCATACGTGTGAGAGTCCCAAGATTCCCGCGCTTGCAGGTTGGAAACTTTAACGTAGCTAAATCTTCCAAGCCTTCGACAAGTTCACAAGACGTGAATTCGCAAAATGCGGACGCGAAAAATACGAAGCGCGACGAAGTACTTAAGCGCATGCTTAAGATGAAGCCGCAGCCTCACGTTAAGCCGGATGTTAGCCAGCAGCTAAACTTTGCTGATAGCAAAGATTATTCGGATACGAATATTTCCAAGGGAAATAAGCGTTAGAACTCGGCTTCGCTGCAGTGGGGCTACACTTTTAGGACGCTTTGTCTTACGTCGCTGCTTTGTAAGACAAAGCGTCGTTGTCTTACGGTGTTTAATCGTTTTATTCGTTATGAGCGTTGTTTTGCGTTTCGTGATCGCACAAACTTTCGCGTCATTTGTTCAGTTGATTTCGGTGCTACGAGGTCTGCGGTACATCAACCGCTTTCCAACGATACCCTTCATAGTTTGTTAGCGCGCATCGCATCGTTCACACCAAGCTTCGCTCGGTTGCTGTACCGGAAATCAAATTCAACAAGGTAACGATGTTTTTCGGAGCGATGCTGATAAACGCCTCTCATGCCGCGTTTGAAGATCGAGTAATAACCTTCAACGGTGTTGGTGGTGATAACGTCCACGCCGTAGCAAACGTATTCTTCCCACTTCGCTGGGAACGCGTCAGCCGGTTGCTCCCATCGATGCGAAGAAATGCTCCGGCCCTTCCAGTTCCACCAGCTTCTTCTTTTCGATTAGCCAGAACCGGCTTCCTACCGCTCGCACGAAGTTGCGGTCGTGAGAAACCAGCAGGCAGCTCGCCTGATGCTCCAGTAATTCGTCCTCCAGCGCCTCCTGCCCCTCGATATCCAGGTGATTGGTGGGTTCATCGAGCAGATAGAAGTTTGGCTGGGCAAGCCGCAGCAGCAGCATGCCGAGACGCGCCTTCTGTCCACCGGAAAGCCGGCCGATCGGACGGCTCTGCATCGCAACCGACAGCCCTGCGCCGGCGAGCAATGCGCGCGCCCGCTGATCGCCGACTTCGAAACGGCTGACGATCGCGTGCATCGGCGTGTCGGCATCGGAAAGATCGGCAAGATTCTGTTCGCAATAGCCGAGCGCAAGCGACTCCGCCACCTTGATGCCGGCCTGCGTGGCTTCCGGGTTTTCGATCGCCTGGCGCAGCATCGCCACGAGCCGGGTCTTGCCGGCCCCGTTCGGTCCCAACAGCACGATCCGGTCTTCCTTGCAGATGAACTGCTTGCCGGTTTTGAACAGCAACCTGCCGTCGGGGGTGGCGACGGCGGCATCATCAAGCGCAATCAGGACCTTGGCATGCGTTCCGCGGTTGGCGAGCTTGATCGTCCCCACGGAGCGCTCCAGATGGGCGGGCTTTGCCGCATCTTCCAGCTTCGCCGCCCGTCGCTTCAGTTGCTTGGTTTTCTGCAACAGAAGATCACTGCCGGAATTGATGCCGATATTGTTGAGCTTTGCAGCGTGCTGCCGAAGCTGCTCGGCCGCCTTCAGGTCACGCCGGTAGCGCCGTTCATCCGATGCGTCCGCCTCGCTGAGCGCGGCGCGCGCCTGCGTATAGGACAATGAAAATATCGGCGACCGCTCGGGCCGCAAAAATACCGTGCGATTCGTGGTGACGTCGAGAAAGGCGCGGTCATGGCTCGCTATCACGACCGGCATTTCCCGTGGCAGCGCGTTCAGCCAGGCTTCAAGCTGACAAATCCTGGCGAGGTCCAAATGGTTGGTCGGCTCGTCGAGCAACAACACATCGGCTTCGGCCACCACGACGCGCGCAAGCATGGCAAACCGCTGCCAGCCGCCGCTCAACTGCTTCAGCGGCCGCTGCCACAGCGCTTCGGGCACCTCAAGCGATTCCAGGGCAACATCGACCCTCCAGCCTTCACCTGCCCGTCGTTCAACGGGAAGCAACTCGAGCACTGCCGCATGGAACGGTGTGTCCGCAAGCGCGGACGGTACTTCCTGCGCGACATAGCCGATGGTCAGCCCGCGTGATCTGGCGATCTCGCCTTCGCTCGGCTCAGACATACCAGCAATGCAGCGCAATAAGGTGGACTTGCCGCGTCCGTTGGCGGCGACGAGCCCGATGCGGTCGCCGGCATTGACGGAAAGGTCCAACCGGGAAAACAGCGGAGCGTTCAGCGTCACGCCGAGATTGCGAATATTGATAAGGGTCATGGTCGTTCCCTGGTCTTGCCGGCCAACACGACGTCCGGGGCATGAAGCCATCATCGGATGTTGGTGTGGGAGCGCGGCGAGCTACACAAATGCAGGCGCGAACAGTCAGACGTTCGATGCCGCATTGCGACGGGGGCAGACCAGGAAGCGATGTGCGAAAAAGTCTCTGGTCAGCCCTGCAAACGCATTTGCAGGGCGTTGACGGGGCCACGCTGGCGATAGCGCCGGAAAAATGTCGTCACCGCGCAGCCCTCCCTCTCTCGATCAGATACCGGGCCAAAAATAGCCGGGCCCTCAAGGGAAGGCAAGCCAGGGTCTCGTCGAAATCAAATCACAGGAGGTCTGGAGGTCATGCATGTAGTCGCCTCTCCAGGCCTTGCGCCCGATGCAGCGCGGCGCGATTTCGCGAAATCACGCGCGCAGCTTGCGCGCGGTTTCGCCGTCGCTGGCGGCGCTGCGGCCGACCAGCGCGGCGTATTGCCCGATCGGCTGGGGCCTGCCGAGGAAATAGCCCTGCACCGCGTCGCAGCCCTCGTCCGCGAGGAAGCTGAGCTGCTCCTGGGTCTCGACGCCTTCAGCAACGATCGACATTTCGAGGCCGTGGCCGAGATCGATGACGGCGCGCACGATCGCCGCCGACTGCGGATTGCGCCCGAGATTCATCACAAAGGCGCGGTCGATCTTGATCTTGTCGAACGGGAACGCCTGCAGATAGCTCAGCGAGGAATAGCCGGAACCAAAATCGTCCATCGAGATCCGTACGCCAAGCGCCTTCAGCCGCCGCAACAGAGCAAGACCACGGTCGAAGTCCTCGATCAGCACGCCTTCGGTGATTTCGAGTTCGAGCCGGTCGGGGGACAGCCCGGTCTCGAGCAGGATCGAATGCACCAGGCTGACCACGTCACCATGCATGAACTGCGCCGGCGACAGGTTGACGGCGATCTGCATCGGCACTGGCCAGGAGGCGGCCTCCCGGCAGGCTTCGCGCAGGATCCAGACGCCCATCTCGACGATCAGGCCGCTCTCTTCGGCCAGCGGGATGAACTCGCCCGGCGACACGAAGCCGCGCACCGGATGCATCCAGCGCGCCAGCGCCTCGAAGCCGATGACCTTGCTGGCGGCAACCGTCGCCCCCGCGGCGGCCTGTGGCTGGTAATGCAGCGACAGCTCGCCGTTCCGGATCGCCATCGAGAGGTCCTGGTGCAGCACGCGGCGGTCGCGAATCTGCTGGTCCATCTCGGGCGCGAAAATGCTGATCGAGCCGCGCGACTTCTGCTTGGCGCGGAACAGCGCCGCGCCGGAATTGGCGAGCAGCGAAGCCGCGTCCGAGCCGTGATGCGGAAATACCGAAATGCCTGTTGTGACGCCGGTGCGCACCGACTTGCCGTCGATCACGAATTCGTCCGATAGCGTCTGCGCGAGTTTTTCGGCGAGCGCTGTGCCCGCCTCCGGCTGCTTGCCGTCGATGATCAGGCCGAACTCGTCGCCGGACAGCCGGGCCACCACGCCGCCGCGTGCGCAGGACTGGATGCGGCCCGCAACCTCGATCAGGAGCTTGTCGCCCATCGCATGGCCGAACACGTCGTTGATTTCCTTCAGGCCGTCGAGGTCGACGCACAGCACGGCGAATTCCTCGTCGGTGCCAGCACAGGCCTCGATCATCTGCGCCAGCGCCTGCAGGAAGGAGGCGCGGTTCGGCAGATCGGTCAGGCCGTCATGGTAGGCCATGTGCGCCATCCGCGATTTGGTCTGGCGGCGGTCGGTGACGTCCTCATGGGTCTTGATCAGATATTGCGGCTCGCCGGTCTCGTCGAGCACCGTCATGCGGCGGGTCAGGAACAGCCGCAGCCCGTCCTTGGTGGAGATCGGGTGCTCCTCGGTGAGCAGGCCGCGCTTCATGATCGCGGCCTCGTCGCGCGCGATGATCAACTTGGCTTCGCGCGGATTGAAGATATCGGCGGCGGTCAGACCGGTGGCGTCCTCGCGGCGGCGATTGAGAATGGTCTCGGCGCTGCGATTGGCGAGCAAATAGCGTCCGTCGCTGACCCGCTCGACGATCAGCGAAACCGGGATGTTGTCGACCACGAGCTCGAGGAACTTCTTGGTGCTTTCCAGCTCGCGCGACAGCGACCGCCGGTCGGTGACGTCGTCGAACAGGTTGATCAGGAACTCCGGCTCGTTGTTCTCGTTACGGGCGATCACGCGATTGGAGGAGATCACACGTTTCTCGTCGCCCCGCTCGACGAAATATTCGCTGCGGCTATGACCTTCCGGCGCCGTCAGCGCCGCTGCATCCGCAATCTCGATGCTCTTGGCGGTTTCCGGCCGGAACATCTCCTCGGCGCGTTTGCCGACGATGTGGTCGCGGGAGAAACGGGAGAAGCGCTCGAACGCGCGGTTGACGAAAATATAGCGGCCGTCCTCGATGCTCTTGGCGGCGACGCAGACCGGAACGTTGTCGAGCACCGATTCCAGAAACTGGGTGGTCGATGCCAGTTTGCGCGACAGCTGGCGCTGCTCCGTGCAATCCTCATGCGTGCCGATCGTCCCGCCATTGGGCAGGCGGAAGAGCTTCGAAACCACCGAACGCCCGTCCGGCAGTTCGGTGACGACGCCTTCGGGGCGACGGGCAAGCGTACTGAACTCGTCGACGGTGATGCTGAGCAGGCCCCGTGAGCGGCGCAGTTCGAGCAGTTCGCGGCCGGTCATCGAGCCCGGAATCTCGGCGGGGCTGAGCCTGTACATTTCGAGAAAGCGGTCGTTGTAGAAGACCACGCGGTTTTGCGCGTTGGTTATCATCACGCCCTGGTTGAGCGTGTTGAGCGCCGTGCTGATGAATGCGTTGCGCCGCAATTGCGCGTTCCTGGCGCCACGCACAGCCGTCAGTATCCAGATCCCGAT
The DNA here is from genome assembly GCA_963816815.1 of uncultured Alphaproteobacteria bacterium. Taxonomy (GTDB): domain Bacteria; phylum Pseudomonadota; class Alphaproteobacteria; order Rhizobiales; family Xanthobacteraceae; genus Bradyrhizobium. Next base: position 117,386 of record CAWFMW010000013.1, on the reverse strand, counting down.
CGCTACCAGGAAGGAAACCGTGGCGATTCCACCTAGCAGGAGCTCCCACACGAAATTGGGATCGAGTTCGCCGATATAGCTCGCCGGGGCAAAGCCCGCGGCAGGCTCGGCCGCCCACGCAAATCCACACGGCACGGCAATGGCGAGCAGACAGACGAGGGCCTGCACCGGAATCAAATCCTTCCGTTTTGCCTGCCGGTTCCTGTCAGCCATTACCCACCCGAGTTTGCGGGTGGAGTGTCTGGCTTGACGGGTTTGGATCGGGTAAATGACTACCCCTGCAATTCTAAAATGTGACCCGAATTACGGCAATTGGCCTGACATGATTAATGCTCTACTAACGGGACTGCGTTCCCGGCGTATTTCGAGACAAACCAACGGGTTGTTTGACTGTTCCGGCGCACGAAACGACGGTTGCCAAGCCCGGCAAGCGCCGGTTTTCACGCCAGATTTGCAGGTCCGAAACTGACATGGACAAGGTCGATTGTGTCGTCGTCGGAGCGGGGGTGATCGGGCTCGCGATCGCACGGCGGCTGGCCCAGGCGGGCCGCGAAGTCATCGTGCTCGAGGCCGCTGAGGGCATCGGCACCATCACCTCCTCCCGCAACAGCGAGGTGATCCACGCCGGCATCTATTACCGCGCCGGCAGCCTGATGGCGCAGATGTGCGTCAGCGGCAAGCGCGCGCTTTACCAGTATTGCCGCGACCACGGCATTCCCCATCGCAATTGCGGCAAGCTGATCGTCGCGACGACGCCAAGCGAAACCGAAAAGCTGCAGTCGATCCGGGCGCATGCCGAAGCCAATGGCGTCGACGACATGCAGTTGCTGACGGGCGAAGCGGCGCGCGCACTGGAGCCGGCGCTGAATTGCGATGCGGCGCTGTTGTCGCCATCGACCGGCATCATCGACAGCCACGCCTACATGCTGGCGCTGCGGGGCGATGCGGAAGACGCCGGCGCGGCCTACGCATTCCATACGCCGCTGTTGCGCGCCCGGACCGGCGCCGGCCGGATCGAAATCGAAGCCGGCGGCGACGCACCGATGGCGCTTGCCTGTAACCTGCTCGTCAACGCGGCGGGCTTGGGCGCGCCTGCTTTGGCGCGCAGCATCGAAGGCATGCCGGTCGGGCTGATCCCCTGCGCCTATCTGGCCAAGGGTAATTATTTCAGCTGCAACGCGCGGGCGCCGTTTTCTCGCCTGATCTATCCGGTGCCGGAGCCCGGCGGACTGGGCGTGCACCTCACGCTCGACATGGCGGGCCAGGCCCGTTTCGGTCCCGACGTCGAATGGGTCGAGAGCATCGACTATGCGGTGGATCCTGCCCGCGCCGAGCGTTTCTATCCCGCGATCCGGCGCTACTGGCCGACGCTGCCGGATGGCGCGCTGATGCCGAGCTACTCCGGAATTCGGCCGAAGATCGTGCCGCCGGCTGTCGCCACGCAGGATTTTCTGATTCAGGGCCCAGCCGATCACGGCGTCGCCGGACTGATCAATCTGTTCGGTATCGAATCGCCGGGACTGACGTCATCGCTCGCGATCGCCGATCACGTCGGCACCCTCGCGGAGCTCTAACAAACTGCGCTATGAAAAAAACTAATTGCGGCCCGGATGAGCTCTGCGCCCATCCGGCCGTGTCCGGGATTTTCGATATTTGCGGGACTGGCTAGTGGAGAGTTTCAGCGACGGTATACTTCAACCGTTCGATCTCATCCTTGACCATCAATTTACGGCGCTTCAACTCGACAATTTGCAGGTCGTCGGTGGAAAGGTGCACGAGCGCTTCATGCAATTCATTCTCAAGGCTCTTGTGTTTACGTTCAAGTTCAACAAGATGCGCCTGTAGTGCCATACGAAATCTCCTCGGTGGTTGAACCTCAGATTCGATCCGGACGAGGGAGTGTACACCAGTCGTCGAATTTGTCGATGATTATCCAGAATCACGCCTGTCATATTTTCGGATTTATCTGTAACCAAAAGTGAGTATGGGAACCCGCTCAGCTTGCGGACCGGCCTCCCAGGGACGATATTTAGTGCCGGCTTGGAGCATGATCCGGAAAAGTGGCTACCGGTTTTCCGAAAAGATCATGCGCAACTCAAACAACTAGAGCGGGATGACTATTCGAACGAAAGTCATCACGCTCGGAGAATAATCCGTTCACAACCTCATCACGCTTTCAGCTAACGTACACCATGACCGACGATGATGAGCGCGAGCTGGAAAACGAGCTCGCCCGGCTGCAACAGGAACATCGCGATCTCGATGCGGCGATCGACGCGTTGCATCAGTCGCCGGCGCCGGATTTGTTGCGGCTGCAGCGGTTGAAGAAACGCAAGCTGCAGTTGCGCGACCGCATCGCCTTCATCGAAGACCAGATCACGCCTGACATCATCGCCTGATCGCTGCGCTGCATCGTTCGGTCCATTCGGTCCGCCGAAATCGTCGGCCTTCCGGCAGATCCTTTTTCCCCGACATCCACATAGTCCCGCCCCCGCGAAGAATCTTGTCGGGGCGACGGATAGAAAAAAACAGGCTCCGGCCTGGCGGATGCTGCTTGACTCCAATAGAACAAAAAGAGAACATATCGACCTGCCGCCAGCTTCGGGAGTCCCGCCATGTCCGTCACATCGTCCCTGTCCGACAACAGCCGCTACGAGCAGGCCTGCGATCAGGCCATCGCGATGTGCGACGGCAATCTGCGCTCGACCATCAAGGCGCTGATCATGGCCAACGAGTATCTGGAAACCGAACTGGAGGAATTGCAGGCGGCCATCGCCGCCGGCTGTGTGCCGGCGAGAACCTCCCATGCGGAGAGCGACGCTGCCTGATCCATCAAACCCGGAGCGAGCCAATGGCCGATGTCACTTATTACGTCGCAATGCCATTCCTGCAGGACGATAGCGGTACGCCGATGGCGGGAGCCGCGGAAGAATGCCAGAGCCCGACGACCGCGTTACGGCGCGCCGAGACGATGTCGCGAATGGCCGGCAGTATCGGCGCCGTCGCCTTCAGCCGCAGCGGCGATCCCATGATGGGCGAATTCGGCGACGCGAAATTGCTGCGCAAGTTCGGCGATGTGCCGGATGATCTGAGCGGGTTGTAGACGCGTCATTGCGAGCCACCGGGGCGCGCGTTCGCGCGACCCGATGGCTCGCAATGACGAATGCTTCACGACGACGCCTCGTGCCGCCGCAGCGCCTTGCGCACATACATGGCACTGTCGGCTGCTTCCAGCGCGCGGCCCGCTTCGGAGTGGGTATCGAGAAGGGTGACGCCCGCGGAGGCGCCCGCGGCAATGGTGCGGCCATCGAACACGAAGGTGAGGCGATCGATTGCTTCCTCCAGCGCGGCCGCCTTGGCGTGAGCGTCGGTCTCGCTGAGATTCCACAACAGCAGCGCGAACTCATCGCCGCCGAGCCGGCCGACCACGTCGGAAGCGCGCACCTGTGCGAGCAGCGTCGCGACGATGGCCTTGAGCACCTGGTCGCCTGCGGCGTGTCCGAAGGCGTCGTTGATCGGCTTTAGACGATCGACGTCGAGTACGACCAGCGCGCCGCCGGCGCGATAGCGCTTGATGTAGGCGATCGCGCGATTGAGCTCGCGCTCGAAGCCGCGCCGGTTCGGAATGCCCAGCAGGAAGTCGGTATCGGCGGAGGCCTGAAGTTCCTCGATCTGCGCCTGGGTCTGGGCCAGTTGCGCCTTCAGCCGGCGAATCGTCGCCTTGGCGCCGTTGGACACCGCCGGCGGCCGGGACCCCGGGGCGGATGACCGCCGCGGCGCGGTTTTTCGCCCGGAAGCCGCGCTTTTGGGACGTTTTCCGGCCCTGGACGCCGTCGCCCTGGTTTTCTTCTTCATGGCCTTCCCTGTGCAGGCTCGCTTATCAAGGCTTGCCGGGATTCACCAAGACAGGATAGTCCATTCGTAATCCCTTGCCACGCCTTGGATGAGCCGCGGGCCGCCCCTATAATCCGGCCTATGTTTTTGGATTCCCGAACAGAATTGACGAGATGACCGCACCCGTCGCCATCATCATGGGCAGCCAGTCCGACTGGGAGACCATGCGCCACACCGCCGAGACGCTGGTGGCGCTCGGGATCGACTGCGAAAAGCGCATCGTCTCGGCCCACCGGACCCCGGACCGGCTGTTCGCTTTTGCCAAGGGCGCCAAAGCCGCAGGCTTCAAGGTCATCATCGCCGGCGCCGGCGGGGCAGCCCATCTGCCGGGCATGGCGGCGGCGTTGACGGAACTCCCGGTGTTTGGCGTTCCCGTCGAATCCAAGGCGCTGTCGGGACTCGATTCGCTGTACTCGATCGTGCAGATGCCGGCCGGCGTTCCCGTCGGCACGCTGGCGATCGGAAAGGCCGGCGCGATCAACGCCGCGCTGCTCGCGGCAAGCGTGCTCGCGCTGAACGACGCGGCGCTGGCCAAGCGCTTGGCGGCCTGGCGCAAGCAGCAGACGGACGCGGTCAAGGAGCGCCCGGAGGGATCGGCGTGACCGCTTCAGGCAAGGTGAAGCTGAAGCCGGGCGACACCATCGGAATTCTCGGCGGCGGACAATTGGGCCGGATGCTCGCCATGGCGGCGGCGCGCCTTGGCCTCAGATGCCAGGTGTTTTCGCCGGACCCGGACTCGCCTGCCTTCGACGTGGTGCTGAACGCGACCTGCGCCGAATATGCCGACGTCGAGGCGCTGGAGTTGTTCGCCAACGATGTCGACGTCATCACCTATGAATTCGAAAACGTGCCCGCTGCCACCGCCATGGTGCTGGCGGCGCGGCGTCCCGTGCTGCCGGCGCAGAAGATCCTGGAGACCACGCAGGACCGGCTGATCGAAAAGGACTTCGTCAAACGGCTCGGCATCGGCACCGCCGACTATGCCGACGTGTCGTCGGTGGAAACCCTGCAGGCGGCAATCGCGCGCATCGGCCTTCCCGCCGTGATCAAGACTCGCCGCTTCGGCTATGACGGCAAGGGCCAGGCGATCATCCGCGAGGGCGACGATCCGGCGCAAGTCTGGGAAGACCTCGGCACCAAATCCGCGATCCTCGAAGCCTTCGTTCCCTTCGAGCGCGAGATCTCCGTGATCGCCGCGCGTTCGGCCGACGGCGAGGTCGAATGCTACGACGTCACCGAAAACGAACACCGCGATCACATCCTGAAGTTTTCGCGCGTGCCGGCCGCGATATCGGAGGCGCTGGCCGCCGACGCGCGCGCCGTCGCCGAGAAGATCGCCAACGCCCTGGACTATGTCGGCGTGCTCGCGGTCGAGCTGTTCGTCGTTGCCGGAAACGGCGGGCCGCATGTGCTGGTCAACGAGATTGCGCCGCGGGTGCATAATTCCGGGCACTGGACGCTGGACGGCGCCTCGATCTCGCAGTTCGAGCAGCACATCAGGGCGATCGCCGGCTGGCCGCTCGGCAAGCCGATTCGCCACGGCGAGGTCACCATGACCAACCTGATCGGCGACGATATCCTGAGCTACGAGCAATGGCTGACGGTCCCCGGCGCCACCGTTCACCTCTACGGCAAGGGCGCGCCGCGGCCGGGCCGCAAGATGGGCCATGTCACCGAAGTGGCCCCGGCAAGCAAGAAATAGCGTGCTTGCCCGTACCCTCGGCGCGCTTGCAGGTCAGGCCCGCTTCAGGCCTTCCACGACGCCGTCGGGCTCCTCGCTGAGCCAGCGGTAGATCGTGCCCCCGAGCGCACCGCCGATCAGCGGCGCAACCCAGAACAGCCAGAGCTGCGCCAGCGCCCAGCCGCCGACGAACAACGCCGGCCCGGTGCTGCGCGCCGGGTTCACCGACGTGTTGGTGACGGGAATGCTGACGAGATGGATCATCACCAGCGCCAATCCGATGGCGAGCGGCGCAAAGCCCGCAGGCGCCTTGCCGTGGGTGGCGCCCATGATGATGAACAGGAACATCATGGTCATCACCACCTCGGTGATGAAGCAGACCATCATGTTGTATTGCCCGGGCGAATGCGCGTCATAGCCGTTGGAGGCAAAGCCCTTGCTGACATCGAACCCGGGCGCGCCGCTTGCGATCACGTAAAGCAGCGCCGCGGCAACGATCGCACCGATTACCTGCGCGATGATGTAAGGCAGGATCTGACCGGCCGGAAAGCGTCCGCCCGCTGCGAGACCGACCGTGACGGCGGGGTTGAGATGGCAGCCGGAGATGTGGCCGATCGCATAGGCCATGGTCACGACGCTCAGGCCGAATGCCAGCGACACGCCGACCAGGCCGATACCGACCTGCGGAAAACCGGCGGCGATGACCGCGCTGCCGCATCCAGCAAAAGTGAGCCAGAACGTACCGATCGCCTCGGCGACATACTTTTTCGTGTTCATACCCGCCTCCCTCATGTTTTGCGTCGTTGTTTTTCGCAACTGTACGCTAAGGAAGGGCCCGTGAGGGCCTCGTTATTTGAGGAAACCGGGACCGTACAGGCCGTATCCGCTGATTTTAGCAGCTTGCCCGGCCCGGAAACCGCCTTCTCAGGTAGACATCAGCGGTTTTGTCTGCTACATGCCCGCGCTCAGGGTTAAGGACCAGGCGTTTCGCCGGCCCTTCACTTTACCAGAATTCCAATCCGATCAATTGAAAGAGGATGCCGCGTGCAGGTTCTCGTCCGCGATAACAATGTCGATCAAGCCCTCAAGGCGCTGAAGAAGAAGATGCAGCGCGAGGGAATTTTCCGCGAGATGAAGCTCCGCGGACATTACGAAAAGCCCTCTGAGAAGAAGGCCCGTGAAAAGGCCGAAGCCGTGCGCCGCGCGCGCAAGCTGGCCCGCAAGAAGCTGCAGCGCGAAGGCCTGCTGCCGATGAAGCCCAAGCCGGTGTTCGGCGCCGGTCCCGGTGGCGACCGTGGTGGCGCCGGCGGCCGTGGTGGCCCGGGCGCAGGTCCGCGCGGACCGCGCTGAGCGCATCCGCAGCTTTGAATTGAAAACGCGGGCCTTGGGCCCGCGTTTTTGTTTTCGCCATTGCAGATGCGGCGGTAACGGGCGGTCGGCGCCGGCACGCGCTAGCGAGTTCGATCAACGACATCTCCTTTGGCCTAGCTATTTTGGCCGATGCATTTTGCCGCTCCGCGGGTTACCTATTCGGTCCTGGACAAGCGAAGAGAATTCCGCTGCATGGCCGTTACGGATTGCAACGCCCTTCCCTGCGCTTCGCGCTTCATGGCGGTACCGATCGCGCTACTGGCGATCGTTCTCACCTTTCCTCTCGGCGGCTGTTCGTTCGACCTGGGATCGTGGGGATCGGACAAGGAGAAACCGCAGGCCGTCGAGCAGAAACCGACCGGCACGATCAGCGGACCAAGCACCAGCGATGCCCAAGGCTACGCTGCGCGCGGCCAGGCGCTCGCCAAATCCGGCAAGAGCGAAGAAGCGCTGGCGGAATTCGCCCGCGCGCTCACACTCGATCCCTACAACGTGCAGGCCCTGTACGGCCGCGGGCTGATCTATCAGGCCGACAAGCAGCATGAGCAGGCGATCGCGGATTTCACCGCAGCCAACGGCCTGACGCCGCAACGGGTCGAGCCCCTGCTGGCGCGTGCAACCAGCTACCTTGCCATCGACAGGACAAAGGAAGCCGCTTCAGATCTCGACGAGGCGGTGCTGGCCGACCCCAACAGCGCGCAAGCCTGGTCGGCACGCGGCGTCACCTATGAACGCCTGGGCGACAAGGCCAAGGCGTTCGCCTCCTACAGCCGCGCGCTCGCGCTCCGTCCCAGGGATGAAGCCGCGCGAAGCGGCCTGTCGCGCACCGGCGGCTAAAGCTTTAATATTGACGCGTTTTCTTTACGCGAACCGGAAACCACTTCGCTCGAAAACGCTACGGATTGAATTATTTCGGCAGCACCGCGTGGAAGATCGACTTCGCCGTCGACATCGCGTCCTCGGCCGCCGCCGTGGCGCGTTCGCGCACGGAAGGCTCGGCCATTTCGGCACGCAGATCGAGCGGACGCGAGACCGGAATATCGGCGGGCGGGATCGGCCGGTTCGGGTTAGCGGCCTCGGCATAAGGCGGCCGCGGCTGCGACGGAGCCTGACCAGTGGGTTCGGCTGCTGGCGAGCCCGAAATCATGATCGGCGGCGGCAGCGGACGAAGCGCGGGGACGGCAGCAGGCGCGTTCGTGACGATGGGCGCAGTTGCGACTTTGGACGCCTCATGGGCACGAGCCGGCTCGGGCGTCCGCGGAGACGTTTCGCCGTTAGCGCGCAGGCGCTCGATCGCGGCGCGCGCCAGTTCGTTGGCATCGCGGCGCTCCTCTGCTGGCACAACCGGAGCGGCTTCGACCGGAGCAGCCGGCGCGGCAACCGCGACCGGAGCGGCTGGCGCAGCAGCCGTGACGGGAGCGGCCGAGGACTGCACGGCCTGAATGGGTGACGGCAGTATGACTCGGATCTTTTCGGACTTGGTCTCAGTCAACTTCGCATCGACAGATTTGGCATCGACAGATTTGGCATCGGCGGACTTGCCGTCAGCTTTGACATCAGCCTTGGCTTCGGCTTTCTCGTCGGTTTTGGCTTCAGTCTTTCCCTGGGCCTTCTCGACCGCCGCCGGCCGTTCGGCAGCGGTCTTCTCCTTGATGGCTTTTTCGGAGATTCCCTTGGCCTTGACGCCGGCAGCCGGAAGATTGCTGACACTGGCCGTGGTCTCGGCCGGCTTGGCATCGGATTTGGCTTCAGCCTTGTCTTCCCCCTTGGGATTGGCAGTCGACGCCGCAGCGGAAGGAGCGTCGGTAGCGGGCTTGCTCACGATGTAGTGGTTGACGATGTACGCCCCGATGACCGTCGCGGCCACCGAGGGGAAGATGTCCACCGCAAATTTCTTCAGGTAATTCAGCATTCCGGCCACTCCCCGCGGTCCCCCAATTGCAGGAACTTTGAGGCACATTGAGGGATCAACTGCGACGGATCGGTGGCAATTCAGCAGTTCCCGTGCAGGCCGGGCGCGTCCGGCTCGGCTCGGTTAAAAATTTCCTAACTAATCCAGGGCCATAGGGCGGGCTCCGAAAGCAGCCAGGGACCCGAGGCCAGGGTAGGTCAGGGCTTCAGTTCGACCTCAAGAAACACGATCTCGGCTGCCGTCTCGTTCAGCACGTCGTGCTCGACGCCGGCTTTCCGGAAATAGGATTTGCCCACGCCGAGCTGCGCCTTGGTGCGCTCTCCGTTCGGCGCGACGATGGTCATCTCGCCCGAGGTCACCGGTACGATCACATAGTCCATCCCGTGGGTGTGATGGCCGGTGGCGCTGCCCGGCGCCAGCCGCCATTCGGTGACGCGGACTTCGGGGGTGTCGACCTGAACATCGGATTTGGCGGCGAGCATATCGGGTTCACTCCAGAGGGATTTACGGCACGAATACCATGAACACGAACACGGCAAACACCACCATATGTACCAGCCCGAACAGGATGTTGGTTCGGCCGGTGCCGAAGGTGAGAATGCTCAGGAAGAACGTGAGCAGCAGCAACACCATACCCTGACCGTTGAGCCCGAGCACGAGTTCCTTGTCGAGCGCATAGGTGGCCACGCCGACCGCTGGAATGGTCAGCCCTATGGTCGCCAGCGACGATCCGAGCGCCAGATTGATGCTCTTCTGCAGATCGTTGTTGCGTGCAGCTGCAATGGCGGTGACGCCTTCCGGGAGCAGAATCAGCAGCGCGACCAGCACGCCGGCGAACGCCGGTGGAGCGCCGATCATCGCGGTCACGACATCGACCATGAGCGAAAATTTCTTCGCCAGAAGCACCACGGCAAGCAAGGAGACAAGCAGCAGCGCGATGCTGAGCGCCAGCATCCGGTTCGACAGGGATGACGTTTCCGCGGCTGCACCGGCGCCTCCCTTGACGAAGTAGTCACTATGCCGGATCGTCTGGGTATAAAGGAACACGGCGTAGAGCATGAGCGTGACCAGGTCCACAAAGCCAAGCTGCGCCGCCGAATAGACCGGCCCCGGCGTGGTTAGCGAATAATTGGGCATGATCAACGTAATCGTAGCCAGCACGAACAGCACGCTGAGATAGAGGTTCGCGCCCGAGACCTGAAAATCCTGCTCGCGGTAGCGCAGACCGCCAATGAAGATACAGAGCCCGACAAGGCCGTTGCACACGATCATCACCACGGCAAACACGGTGTCGCGCGCCAATGCCGGCTGCGGCTTTTCGCCGAGCATGATGGTGGCGATCAGCGCGACCTCGATGATGGTGACCGCAAGCGTCAACAGCAGCGTGCCGTAGGGTTCGCCGATTCGCTCGGCGATCACCTCGGCATGATGCACGGCCGCGAACACGGTGCCGAACAGGATCGACAGCAGCACCACCGCGAACAAGAGCCCACCGACTGACGGCGTAAAGCTGAGCCCGAGGCCGGTGGCCGCGGCAAACAGCAGAACCGCCAGCGCCGGGAATATCCAGGCCGATCGCGGCATCGGTCCGTGTGCGCTCATGCGGTCAAGTCCCAACAGGTTGGTGGACGCAGGATGCGCCCATCAAAAGCCGCCATCACCCCTTCGCAAGGTTGATGAAATTTCGCGCAATTTCAATGCCGCCGAAATTATCCAGATCGTTATGACTGCCCCGGGCAAGGCGGACAAACCGTTTCGGCTCGTTCGCCAGCGCAAACAGCCGTTCGCCAAAAGCAACGGGTATCGCGGGATCGAGCGCGCCGTGCATGACCAGCAGCGGAACCTTGACGCGCGCGATCTGCGCGTCGGAACGGAACTGATCGCGTATCAACAGACGCACCGGCGCAAACCAGAACGCCGCCGCGGCGACATCGGCGATCGACGTATAGGGCGCTTCCAGGATCAACCTCCCGATCCGCTGCTCAGCAGCAAGCGCCACCGCTACGCCGGTGCCGAGCGAAAAGCCCCATACGACGATGTTGTCGCCTCGATAGCGCGCGATCGCGAAGGCATAGGCGGCAGCTGCGTCCTGCAACAATCCGTGCTCGCTCGGTTTCCCGGTTGAGCCCGCATAGCCGCGATAGGACAATGCGATGACCCCGGTGCCGTCGGCGATGATGCTGCGAAAGCGGCCGAAGAAACCGGCAAGATAATCCCCATTGCCGTGGAAATAGAGCACGACCGGACGGCCCGGCCTGGGCGGAACATGCCAGACGATGACCTTCTCACCGTCCGCCGTCGTCAGGATATGCTCTTCGGCTTCCGGGAAGCCGGCCGCTGGCGGCGTGGTACGCGCAGTCGTCGGGGCCGGAAACAGGACGGCGCGCTGCCCGAAGAACAGGGCGAGCAGACCACCGACATAACCGACTGAGACGACGATCAGCAGCCATTTCAGTACAGTCATGAATTTCCCGCGACCGCGTTACATTCCCTTGACGATGCTCTCGGTGACCTTCTTGGCGTCGCCGAGCAGCATCATGGTGTTGTCGCGGTAGAACAGCGGGTTGTCGATGCCGGCATAGCCCGAGGCCAGCGAGCGCTTGATGAACATCACGGTGCCGGCCTTCCAGACCTGCAGCACCGGCATGCCGTAGATCGGCGAGGTCTTGTCGTCTTCCGCGGCCGGGTTGGTGACGTCATTGGCGCCGATCACGAAGGCGATGTCGGCCTGCGCGAATTCGGAGTTGATGTCCTCGAGTTCGAACACCTCGTCGTAGGGCACGTTGGCTTCCGCCAGCAGCACGTTCATGTGGCCGGGCATGCGGCCGGCGACCGGGTGAATGGCGTACTTCACCTCGACGCCCTCCTTCTTCAGAAGGTCGCCCATCTCGCGCAACGCGTGCTGGGCCTGCGCCACCGCCATACCGTAGCCGGGCACGATGATCACCTTCTGCGCGTTCTTCATGATGAACGCCGCGTCATCTGCCGAACCGAGTTTGACAGGCTTCTGCTCGCCGGTGCCGCTACCTGCGGCCGCCGTCTCGCCGCCGAAGCCGCCGAGGATGACCGAGATGAAGGAGCGGTTCATCGCGTGGCACATGATGTAGGACAGGATCGCGCCCGAGGAGCCGACCAGCGCGCCGGTGACGATCAGCGCCGAATTACCGAGTGTGAAGCCGATGCCGGCGGCGGCCCAGCCAGAATAGGAGTTCAGCATCGAGATCACGACCGGCATGTCGGCGCCGCCGATCGGGATGATCATCAGCACGCCGAGCACCAGCGCGATGATGGTGATCAGCCAGAAGTCGAGCGCGCTGCCCGACATCACCAGACCGACGATGAAGAACACCAGCGCGAGCGCGAGCACGATGTTGATGACGTGACGGAACGGCAGGATGATCGGTGCACCGCTCATGCGCGCCGACAACTTCAGGAACGCGATCACCGAGCCGGTGAAGGTCAGCGCGCCGATGGCGACGCCGAGCGACATTTCGACGAGACTCGCGCCGTGAATGGCGCCGGGCTTGCCGATGTCGAAGGCTTCGGGCGCATAGAACGCACCGGCGGCGACCAGCACCGCGGCCATGCCAACCAGCGAGTGGAAGGCGGCGACCAGTTCCGGCATCGAGGTCATCGGCACCCGGCGGGCGATCACGGCACCGATACCGCCACCGATGGCAATACCGAGGATAACCAGCACCCAGGCGATGCCGTCCGCCGGCGGATGACTGGCGAGCGTGGTGGCGACCGCGATCGCCATGCCGACCATGCCGAACAGATTGCCCTGGCGGGACGACGCCGGACTAGACAGGCCGCGCAGCGACAGGATGAACAGCACACCTGCCACGAGATAAAGAACTGCTGCCAGATTGGCGTTCATCTCAGGTCCCCATTTGCCTTTGTCACCACGAGGTGCACGCCGTTCACTTCACCTTCTTCTTGTACATCGCCAGCATGCGCTGGGTGACAAGGAAGCCGCCGAAGATGTTCACAGAGGCGAAGATCAGCGCGATGAAGCCGAAGCCGCGCGCCCAGCCGCTGCCGCTCGAGATCATCGGGACGCCGACCGCGAGCAGCGCGCCGACCACGATCACCGAGGAGATCGCATTGGTCACCGACATCAGCGGCGTATGCAGCGCCGGGGTCACCGACCACACCACGAAATAGCCGACGAAGACGGCGAGGACGAAAATCGAGAGCCGGAATACGAAGGGATCGACGGCTTGGGCGACATGCTCCATGACTTCTCTCCTTAGACTTTCGGCTGGAAGTTCGGGTGGATGACGGCGCCGTCTTTGGTCAGCGCGGTTGCTTTCACCAGTTCGTCGTCCCAGTTGACCGCGAGCGCCTTGTTCGGCTTGTCGACCATCGTCTCGATGAAGTTGAACAAATTGCGCGCATAAAGGCTGGAGGCCGATTGCGCGACGCGGCCGGCGACGTTGGTGTAGCCGACGATCTTGATGCCATCGACATCGACGACCTGGCCCGGCTTGGCGCCCTCAACATTGCCGCCGCGTTCGACGGCGAGGTCGACCAGTACCGAACCCGGCTTCATCGACTTCACCATCTCGGCGCTGACGAGCTTTGGCGCCGGCCGGCCCGGGATCAGCGCCGTCGTGATGACGATGTCCTGCTTCTTGACGTGCTCGGCGGTGAGCGCGGCCTGCTTGGCCTGGTACTCTTTCGACATTTCCTTGGCGTAGCCGCCGGCGGTCTGGGCGTTCTTGAATTCCTCGTCCTCGACTGCGAGGAATTTTGCGCCGAGCAATTCGACCTGTTCTTTGGTGGCCGGTCGCACGTCGGTGGCGGTGACCACGGCGCCGAGCCGGCGCGCAGTCGCAATCGCCTGCAGGCCGGCGACGCCGACGCCCATCACGAACACTTTTGCCGCCGGAACGGTGCCGGCAGCGGTCATCATCATCGGGAACGCACGGCCGAAGGATTCGGCCGCCTCGATCACCGCGCGATAGCCGGCGAGGTTCGCCTGGCTGGACAGCACGTCCATCACCTGCGCGCGCGTAATGCGCGGCATCAGTTCCATTGCGAACGCCGCGACGCCGGCATCCGCGATCGTCTTCAGCGCCGCTTCATTGCCGTAGGGGTCCATGATCGCGATGACGAGCGCGCCGCGCTTGTATTGCGCAAGCTCGCTGGCCTCGGGCCGCTTCACCTTGATGATGATGTCGGCGTCCTTCAACGCGTCCGCGCTGACGGTGGCGCCGACGGCGGTGAATTCGGAATCCGGCAGGCCCGACTTGATGCCCGCACCCGGCTCGATCGCAACGTCGGCGCCGAGCGCCTTGAACTTCTTCACGGTATCCGGGGAAGCGGCGACCCGCGGCTCGGACGGATCGATTTCCTTGGCAACGGCAATCTTCATGGGGCCTCCCCGCCGCGCGGCAGGCGCGCGCAAGCAAACTAGCGTCTTTTTCGCTTAGTTGGATACCGGTTTCGCAACCGGCATGCGTGCAAATTGTGGCTACCGCCGGGATGGCGGTGCAGGCAGCGACGCGTCAGGTCAGGAAGTAGCCCATCAGGGCGACGATGATCACCACGCCGATGGTGCCGTATTTGACCAGCATGATGAACCCTTCGTAGGTCTGCTCATGGGCCACATAGTCGTTGCCGTCAGCGGTCGTGTAGGCCACTTCGTTATGCTCTGCCATCGGTATCCCCACTCGAAATGCGCGCTTCCCGCGTGCAATTACCGTAAAGCGTTTGGGAGGGCAACGGCCCCCTGCCTATCGGGTCATTCGGAAGGCCAATTATCCCGGATCCAGCGGGCCAGGCCCTCTTCGTTTACCTCGCTTGCCGCGAGGGAGAGGATGATGGCCGTGGCATGCGCCGGGTCGGGCGCGAAGGATATGTCGTTGCTGCGCAAGAAGACCATCATGGCGTGGAACGCAATCCGCTTGTTGCCGTCCACAAACGCATGATTGCGGGCAAGGCCGAACGCATAGGCTGCAGCAAGTGCAGCCATATCCGTCTGCCCGTAATTGAATTGGTTGACCGGCCGCAAGACGGCGGACTCAAGAAGGCCTCGATCCCGAATACCTTCCGGTCCGCCGAATATCGCCAGTTGCTCGGCATGCATGTCGATGACCTCATCGACATCGAGCCAAATTGGCTCTTTCATTTTGCAAGCGCGGCAAACGTATCACGGTACTCGTGCATGACTTGGCGCGCGATTTCCATGGTTCGTGCGTGCTTGGGGTCGAATGGCGAGAGCCGCAGGCTGCCATCCGGTTGCTCGACCGGATAGAACCTGTCCCCCTCCTTGAGATTGAGGCGGGCCAGAAGCTCTTTCGGCAGGATCACGCCAACCGAATTGCCAATTTTCCGAATTTGAAGGGCGGTGTCCTCAAGCTTGTATTCGCGAGAGGCCTCTTCCATTCCGCGAGGGGCTTTGGTCATCGTACAGGCTCCGTTGTAGGATCTGTATAACACGGACCTGCGGACTGTTCAACAAATGTATTACGTCGCCCACCGCCCCATCGACCCTGTCTCGCCCGCGGCCTGCCCTGCCCGCGGCCTGCCCTGTCCTACCCGACCACGAAGTCGAACCGTCCTGCCAGCCATCCCTCGTTCTTGGCGGTACGCATCAGCAGCTCCTTGCGAAACAGGCCGTCGGCGCGGTTTTTTGACTCACCGGGGAAATAGAGCTGGGTGGTCAGGACCCGGCCGTCGCGCGGCTGCACCTTCACATGGATGTGGCGGGTGCGCCCGGGATAAAGGCCAGGCACCACGCTGCGCAATCGATAGCGCCCCTCCGCATCGGTGAACTGATGGCCGCGCAGGCGGAAGCCGGAATTGTCATAGCGGCCCTTGTCGTCGGCCTGCCAGAAGTCCAGCAAGGCGCCGACAAGCGGCTTGCAGGCGCGGGTGAGCACGAAGCCAACCAGTTCGATCGGCTGCCCCGCCATCTCAGGTTCAAGCAGCTCTATTCGCTCCGGTGACGATGGCTTGAAGTACGGCCCTTCGGTTTGCGGCAACGTTACTTCGTCGCCGTCATGGCACGCGGGCGTCGCGGCAAGCGGGGCCTGAGCCAAGCTGCCATCGGTCGTGAGCAGCGAACCCGCAGCAAAAACTCCCGCTCCAAGGATGACGCGCCGCGTCGGGGTGTCGATCATGGGGCACTCCCCTCCTGTCCTCACCATCATGATGGAGGGCGACGGCGGCGAAAATTGTGTCCGCCGCCATCACAAATCCGTTTCGTGGCCGTGGGCGCTCCGTCAGCCCATCGTCTCCAGCTCGTCGATCATGCCGGCAATCACCGACAGTCCGCCGTCCCAGAATTTGGGATCCCTTGCGTCGAGCCCGAACGGCTTCAGCAGTTCGGAATAATGCTTGGTGCCGCCGGCCGCGAGCATCGCGAGATAGCGCTCGGCGAAACCCTCCGAGGCGTTCTCGTAAACCGCATACAGCGAGTTCACCAGGCAATCGCCGAACGCGTAGGCGTAGACGTAGAACGGCGAATGGATGAAGTGCGGGATATACATCCAGAAATTTTCGTAGCCCGGGCGGATGTCTATCGCCGGCCCGAGGCTTTCACCCTGCACGCTGAGCCAGATCTGGCCGATGCGCTCCGCAGTCAGTTCGCCGTTCTTGCGCTCGGTATGAATGGCGCGCTCGAACGTATAGAACGCGATCTGCCGCACCACGGTGTTGATCATGTCCTCGACCTTGCCGGCGAGTAGCGCCTGGCGCTGCCTGGCGTTCTTGGTCTGCGAGAGCAGCCGCTTGAAGGTCAGCATTTCGCCGAACACGCTGGCGGTCTCCGCCAGCGTCAGCGGCGTCGGCGCCATCAGCGCACCATTTTTGGCCGCCAGCACCTGGTGCACGCCATGGCCGAGCTCATGCGCCAGCGTCATCACGTCGCGCGGCTTGCCCTGATAGTTCATCAGCACATAGGGATGCGCCGACGGCGTGGTCGGATGCGAGAACGCGCCCGGCGCCTTGCCCGGCCGCACCGGTGCATCGATCCAGCGATCGGTGAAGAAACGTTCCGCGATCGCCGCCATCTCAACCGAGAAGCCGCGATACGCCGTCAGCACCATCTTCTGCGCCTCGGGCCACGCGATGGTGCCCGTGGCGGCAAACGGCAGCGGCGCGTTGCGGTCCCAATGTGCGAGCTTCTTCTTTTTGAACCAGCCGGCTTTCAGATTGTAATAGCGATGCGACAGCCGCGGATAGGCCGCGCGCACGGATGCGACCAAAGCGTCGACCACCTCGCGCTCGACGCGGTTGTTGAGGTGGCGCGAATCCGCGACATCCTGGAAGCCGCGCCAGCGGTCGGAAATCTCCTTGTCCTTGGCGAGCGTGTTGGTGATGAGCGCGAAGGTCCGTTCATTGTCCTTGAAAGTCTTGGCCAACGCCTGCCCTGCGGCCTTGCGCTTGTCCGGCGCGCGGTCCTGCAGCAGGTTGAGCGTCGGCTCGATCGCAAGTTCCTTACCGCCGACCTTGAAGCGAAGGCCGGAAATTGTCTGGTCGAACAGCCGATTCCAGGCGGCATAGCCGCTCTGGGATTTTTCGTGAAACAACTGCTCGACGCGATCCTCGAGCTGATACGGCTTGTCCTTGCGCAGATCCTCGATCCACGGCCGGTAATGCCCAAGCTCCGGCGTCTGCATCGCGCGCTCGATCACGGCATCGTCGATGCGGTTGAGCTCCAATCCGAAGAACAGCAGATGCACCGAGGCGGCCGTCAGCCGCTCCGAAACATCGCCGTAGAACTTGGAAATCGCCGGATCGACACTGTCGCCGGCATGGATGAGGCCGGCATAGGAGCCGAGCCGTCCGGCGAGATCGTCGATCGCCTCGTAGCGCCTGACGGCCTCGGCGAGCCAGCGGCCGCCGTCGTCGCCGGCAATGCGTTCCGCCAGCCTGCCCTTGTAGTCCGTCTCGAACGCGGCGCAGTCGGCATCCATCTTTTGCAGATCGCGCGTGACTTCTTCGGCGCCGATACCGGAATAGAGGTCGGCCAGATTCCATTCCGGCAATTTGCCGGTTTTGGATTTGGCGGAAGCCTTGCTTGCGGCGGGTTTGCGGGACGGCTTGCCGGCTCGGGATGTCGCAGATTTTGCGCTCATGACACTTTCAAAAATTGGGAGGTGATCAGGAAATGGCGGGAGATCAAGCAAGGGCCGCAAGCTGCGGTACAAACTGGACAAACAGCTCTTCGCCTTCGACGAGAAGCGGCTCGACCTTTTCGTGGATCGCACTGCGGATAGCACACCACAACGTAATCGCGCGCACCATGAGCCAGGACGTCGACGGAACCGCAGCCTTGGCGTGCAGCGCCACGAGTTCGAGGTTCCGATGCTCGAACAGCAGCCGGCCCGATCCGTCCTCGAGGATGTAACGCCCGCCGGTCCTGGATACGCACAGCTCGCAGGCCTGTTCCGGCAGCGGGCCCAGCAGATAGAACTGGGCGTCGCCCCTCTCCGTCATACCGGTTTCCCATTCGCGTCCCGTCCCAGGCGCAATCGCTGCGCCGAGGCCGGCGACGAGGGTGCTGAGTTCCTTTTCGCTCCAGTCGCCGTTGTCTTGTTTGCGTTCGAACGCAACCACGCTCATTTGCTTTCCGCTCCGAACAGCAGCCGGTGCATTTCCGGCTCATAGTACATCAACAAATGCCTAGCGAAGGCGGCCGGTTCAAGGCCCAACTCGCGGGCCCATGCGCCCATAATTTCGGTTGGAACACGACTGAACCCGTTTTCGACCTGCGAAATGAAGGTGTAATATTTCAGACCGAGGCGTGCAGCGAGATCAGCCTGCGACAATTCGGCATCCGCCCTCCGCAGCTTCAGCCAATCCCCGGCCAGTTTGCGCAATTGTTTGGCATCCGGCGCGGCTTTGGCCGGCGGCCGTTCAGCGGAAACATCTTGATGTTTTCCACGTTTCATGATTACTAAACTAGCCAAATTGAATTGCGAGATATGTGATGCTTCCTACCACAATTCCAGCTCGCGAATAAGAATCCGATGGCCTTGCTGGACCGCAGTCTGATTGTCCGAACCGCCGACCGGGCTCGCCCGGCGCCCGGGAAGGAGTTGATGATCGGCATCCTCCTGGCGGCGCTGCTGGCGACCCTCGCCATCCGGAACCTGATGCCGGCGGACGCGCTGGCACCCGCGATCGTTACGCTGATGTTCGTGATCGGCGCAGTGGCGGCAGCAGCAGCGTGGCTGTGCCGGGCCCGCCGTTTCCGCATCATGTGGCTCGACCTTGCCGGAAGCCTGACGTTCATCGGCGTCGCTATCTCCGTTTTGATCGAGCCGGATCAGATGGTCAGGCTTTTCACCCTCTCGGATCAACCTGAGTAACGGGAACGCATTTTTCCGCAGTCTGACTGCGTCGTTTTTTCTGCACGTCCAAGCCCGGGCCCCTCTGGCAGTTCAAGAGAACTGCGATGTCGGATTGGACCATCAACGGAGTGGCCCGCATGTTTGAACTAATCTCCTCGCAACACCTGACAGCGCTTTTCCAGGTCATCATGATCGACCTGGTGCTCGCCGGCGACAACGCGATCGTCATCGGGCTTGCCGCCGCCGGGCTCCCCGAGGGGCAGCGCAAGAAGGCTATCCTGATCGGCATAGTGGCCGCCACGGCCCTGCGTATCGGCTTCGCGTCCGTCACGGTTCAACTGCTGCAGATCATTGGGCTGCTGCTCGCCGGCGGCGTTCTGCTGCTCTGGGTATGCTGGAAGATGTGGCGCGAGTTGCGCACGTCGCATCATCAACCGACATTTCAGAGTCTGTCGTCCGCAAGCACGATGGATGCGACAGCCACAGCAGGCCGCCAAAAGACGCTTGGTCAGGCCGTCTGGCAGATCACGCTCGCTGACGTCTCGATGTCGCTCGACAACGTGCTCGCCGTCGCGGGCGCGGCGCGCGAGCATCCGATGATTCTGATCTTCGGCCTGGCGCTTTCCATCGCACTGATGGGGCTCGCCGCCAGCTTCATCGCGCGCCTCCTGGAGAAGCACCGCTGGATCGCCTATGTCGGCCTCGCGATCATCCTCTATGTGGCCTTCGACATGTGCTACCGCGGCGCGCTGGAGGTGTGGCCCCACCTCTTCACTTGAGTTCCCCGCCCCACGGATGCCATTTCCAACGATTAATCGTGCGTTAATCGGCATCGGCGAAAGTGCCCCGATTCGATACATTTCAGTAGCGTGCGGGGAAAACCATGGCTGCCACCATTTTGATTGCCGACGACGACGCCGTGCAGCGCCGTTTGGTTGAAAACATGGTGCAGAAGTGCGGCTATGAGCCCCTCGTCGTCGATAGCGGCGACGCCGCCGTGGCGTTGCTGACCGCGCCGGATGCGCCGGCGATCGACGCGGTCGTGCTCGACCTCGTGATGCCCGGCCTCGACGGCCTCGGCGTGCTTTCAAAAATGCGTGAAGCAGGCGTGAGCATCCCCGTCATCGTGCAGACCGCCCATGGCGGCATCGACAATGTTGTTTCGGCAATGCGCGCCGGCGCGCTGGATTTCGTGGTCAAGCCGGTCGGCTTCGAACGGTTGCAGGTGTCGCTGCGCAACGCGCTCAACACTTCCGCGCTCAAGGGCGAATTGCAGCGCATCCGCCACAGCCGCGAAGGCCGGCTGACTTTTGCCGATATCATCACCCGCAGCGAAACCATGGCGGCCGTCCTGCGCATCGCGCAAAAGGCGGCAGCTTCCAGCATTCCGGTGCTGGTCGAGGGCGAGTCCGGCGTCGGCAAGGAATTGTTCGCCCGCGCCATCCACGGCTCCGGCGAACGCAAGTCCAAGCCGTTCGTCGCGGTCAATTGCGGCGCGATCCCCGACAACCTCGTGGAATCGATCCTGTTCGGTCACGAGAAGGGCGCCTTCACCGGCGCCACCGAACGCCACATGGGCAAGTTCGTCGAAGCCTCCGGCGGCACGCTGTTTCTCGACGAGGTCGGCGAGTTGCCGCTGGCGGCGCAGGTAAAACTGCTTCGCGCGCTGCAAGAAGGCATGGTCGAGGCGGTCGGCGGCCGCAAGCCGGTCAAGGTCGACGTCCGCATTATTTCTGCGACCAACCGCAAGCTGCTCGACCTCGTGAAAGGCGGCGCATTCCGCGAGGACCTGTTCTACCGGCTGCACGTGCTGCCGCTGACGATCCCGCCGTTGCGGATGCGGCGCGAAGACGTCCCGCATCTACTGCGGCATTTCCTGGCGCGCTTTGCCGCCGAGGAAAATCGCACCATCACCGGCATCAGCGGCGAGGCCGTGGCTCATCTCGCGCAACTCGACTGGCCCGGCAACATCCGCCAGCTCGAGAACACGGTGTATCGCGCCGTCGTCATGAGCGAGAGCGACCTGCTCGGCCTGTCGGATTTCCCGCAAGTCCTCAGCCACGCCGTAACCGACAGCCAGCTGGCGCACAGCGAACCGTTAATCGTCGCGCCATCGACGGCGCCCGCCATGGTTTCGGGTAGCGATATACCGATTGCCCCGCTCGCCACGGCCGGCAGCCTTTCGATGCTGAACGCCACCGGCGAGGTGCGGCCGCTCGATGAGATGGAAAACGAGATCATCCGTTTTGCGATCTCGCATTATCGCGGCCAGATGTCGGAAGTCGCGCGCCGGCTCAAGATCGGCCGTTCCACGCTCTACCGCAAACTCGATGAGGCTGCCGCCAACGACCCGGCCGAGGGCGACGCGAACTGAGCGGCCGGCAGGGGATTATGGCGTCGGCGTGGCAAAGATCGTGGCAAACCAACGACATCGCTGCTCGGAAGCTTTGGAACCGTGGCTTGGCGGTGACAGACAAAAGGCGGGTGGCGTGGCAAAAACGCAAGGCCCGTATGTAACCGGGTAGTTTGAGGTCAGTTTGTCGTGAGTGTCCCGCATGGCGCTGGCTGCATGAGAGGGGCACATGTATCGTCTGCGTTTGAACCGTAGCGTCCAAGCGTACGACTGAGAACCGATCGAGCCGGCGCTTCCCGCGCAAGCCGTGACCTAACGACTGTTCCATGCCGGGGCAGTTTCGCCCAAGGGGGTGTGATGATGCGTGACTGTTCGACGAATCGTGCAGGATTTGACCGCGTGCTGATGGCCGTCGCGGCAACGTTCCTCACGGTGTCCGCGACCTCGGCACTGGCGGCCCAGTCGACTACGCCGCGCGCCAATGCCGCCGAGCTCGCGATCGACGCAGCAGTCCCCCGCCCCGAGCCGGCCAACGTCCCCCCGCCGACCATTGGCGACTTCAAGATGGACACCACCGCCACGGTACCTGACGCCACAAAGCCGGCCGACCCTAGCCCTGCCGCAAAGGCAGCCGAGCCCAAGCCCGCCGAGACCGTCACCGCACCTGCAGCCAACGACGCCGCAACCGCCGCGCCGCCGGCGTCGACAGCCACCGCGCCGGCCGCCGAACCGGCCAAGGAACCCGTGAAAGTCAGCACCGTGGCTCCGGCTGACCAGCCGGTCGCTGACCGTCTGCGCGACATGCTCGGCTCCAAATCGCTGCGCTACTTCGATCGCAAAAGCGAGCGCGCGGCCGTCGAGAAGTTCTACACGGCGCGCGACTACGCGCCGCAATGGACGCAGGCCGGCAAATTGACCGACAGCGGCAAGGGCGTGATCGCCCGTTTGAAGGATGCGGCCTCCGAGGGCCTCAATCCGGTCGACTATCCGGTGCCGGATTTTGCCGCCGCAGCTTCCCCGGACCAGCTCGCCGAGGCCGAACTGAAACTGACCGCGAGCATGCTCGACTATGCGCGACAGGCCCAGAGCGGCCGGATGCATTGGTCGCAGGTCTCCGCCGACATCCTCTATCCCGAGCATCCGACCGATCCAGCCGAAGTGCTCGCCAACATCTCGACCGCCAAGGACGCTTCCGCGGCGCTCGACGGCTACAACCCGCCGCACAAGCTCTACAAGGAGCTGAGGGCGAAGCTTGCCGAGCTGCGCGGCCAGGGCGACGGACCGGTGATCCAGATCGCCGAAGGCCCGGCGCTGGCCTACAAGGCTGCGACCAAGAAGCTGGGTGAGGAGACGCCGGAAGATCCCCGCGTGCCGCAACTGCGCGCCAAGCTCGGCATATCAGACCATCCCGACAGCACGCATTACGACGCCAAGGTCGCTGCCGCCGTGCGCAAATTCCAGGAGAGCGTCGATCTCAAGCCGACCGGCGTGCTCGACGACCGCACGGTGAAGGCGATCAACAGCCCGAAGCGCGACCGCCAGATCGACACCGTCCTCGTCAACATGGAGCGCTGGCGCTGGCTGCCGCGCCAGCTCGGCGCCGCCTCGCTCGGCAACGCCTACGTCATTCTCAACATCCCTGATTTCACGCTCAAGGTGATGCAGAACGGCGGCCAAGTCTGGACCACCCGCGTGGTGACCGGAAAGCCTGGCAACCACGCCACGCCGCTTTTGACGGAAACGATGAAGTTCATCACCGTCAACCCGACCTGGAACGTGCCGCCCTCGATCATCTACAACGAATATCTGCCTGCCCTGCAGCAGGACCCGACCGTGCTGCAACGCATGGGGTTGAAGCTCGAGCGTAACCGCGACGGCACCATCCACATTTCGCAGCCGCCGGGCGAAGCCAATGCGCTCGGCCGTGTTCGCTTCAACTTCCCGAACAAGTTCCTGGTCTATCAGCACGACACACCGGACAAGCATCTGTTCGCCAAGGACGAGCGCGCGTTCAGCCATGGCTGCATGCGGGTGCAGAACCCTGATCAATACGCCTCGACGCTGCTCAACATCGTGATGCCGAACGAGCGCTACACGCCGGAACGAATCCGCAGCATGTACGGCCGCAGCGAGATCGACCTGAAATTCCCGACGCCGCTGCCGGTCAACATCACCTACCAGACCGCCTTCGTGGATGACGCCGGCAAGCTGCAAATCCGCAGGGACGTCTATGGCCGCGACGCCACGATGATCACTTTGCTCAAGAACAGCCGCAACAAGGATCTGGAGACCCTGGTCTCCCATGCACAGCCGAGCTATGCGCGGCCAAGGGACACTTTGCCGACCGGCGTCAACTTCGCCAGCGACAACACCTCCGGACCCTCGTTCTTTGAGCGCCTGTTCGGCGGCCCGTCGACCGCAACGCCGCCGACCCCGGTCGGCCGCCGCCCACAGCAGCGGTTTACCAGGTAATCCGGGGCACTACCGTCCCAGAGCCAAATCTCCCAATTAAATCAGCAATCTCTCCTCCCCGGAGAGATTGTTTACGTTAACCATTATCCATCCAGGATCGGCTCCGGGCACTTTTTCGCCACAGTCCACGGGTTAGGTTAACTCTGGCTTGGGGGCGGGACGGTAAACCTCGGTTAACCATCCCGCTTTAAGAAAGCGTTCACCCTCTTTTGCCGGGGTTTTGCAAAAGTAAACCGTGAACGCTCGTCGACTGGGTGGGCTTTATACGTGCTGGTTGGTTTCGCGCGCCAATTCAATCCGCTTGCTTTGCCAAAAGCCGGATATCGGATCGGGCTAACTTCGCTGTTGCTGCTGGCAGGAGCGGGGTCAGTGCATGACGCGACTGCGCTGAACGAAACCCGCACCCTCTCCTTCCACCACACCCATTCCGACGAAGACCTCACCGTCACCTTCAAGCGCGACGGGCGTTACGACGAAGAAGCGCTGAAAAAGATCAATCACTTCCTCCGCGACTGGCGAAGCCAGGACTCGACCACGATGGATCGGCATCTGTTCGACATCCTCTGGGAAGTCTACCGCGACGTCGACGGCAAGAAGCCGATCCAGATCGTCTCCGCCTACCGCTCCCCCGCTACCAACGCGATGCTCCGCCGCCGCTCTTCCGGGGTGGCGCGCTTCAGCCAGCACATGCTCGGCCACGCGATGGACTTCTACATTCCGGACGTGGCGCTGGAGCAGATCCGCGCCGCCGGGCTCCGCCTGCAGCGCGGCGGCGTCGGCTTCTATCCGACGTCGGGCTCGCCCTTCGTCCATCTCGACACCGGCAGCATCCGTCACTGGCCGCGCATGACCCACGATCAGCTGGCCAGGGTGTTCCCGGATGGGCGCACCGTCCACCTGCCATCCAATGGCGGACCGATGAAGGGCTACGAGTTGGCCCGCGCCGAGATCGAGCGCCGTGGCAATGGCGACGACGCCGCATCCGTCGGCAACAAGCCGAGCCTGTTCGCGGCGCTGTTCAGGGGCGGCAAGTCGACCGAAGAGGATGACGAAGGCGCAAGTGCTCCGGCCCGCAACGAGAAGTCCGCTCCGGCTTCTGTAGTGGCCGCAGCCGCGAAGTCAGCCGACCCGGTTCCGACACCGCGTTCGAAGCCGCAG
The DNA here is from genome assembly GCA_963816815.1 of uncultured Alphaproteobacteria bacterium. GTDB lineage: Bacteria > Pseudomonadota > Alphaproteobacteria > Rhizobiales > Xanthobacteraceae > Bradyrhizobium. The sequence goes on along the minus strand of CAWFMW010000013.1, from coordinate 92,238 downwards.
GTCGCAGCGACCCTGCAGCTGGCTTCGGCCGACGCGCAGATCGTTCCGGCGCCCAAAGGCAAGTCTGACTCCAGGCCGGAACAGAAGCAGGTTGCGCAAGCCTCCGCCGAGCCGAAACCGCAAACGCCGGCCGATATCATCAATTCCCGCGGCTTCTGGGACGACGTGCCGAAGGCAGCGAACGAGGCTACCCCGGCCCAGGTCGCATCCCTGCGCGCACGCCAGGTGCTCGCCGCCACCACCGATCCGCAGTCGACCGCCAGCGTCGCCGAATCGTTCAACAAGGCGATGGCCTATGCGCCGGCCTCGGCTTCGCCGGTCGATCGCGGCAACGTCGTCGCCGCCACCGCGCCGCTCCCGCCGCGTCCCGCCCGTCCGGCGCGCAATGCCGGCGCCGCGGCGACCGAAATCAATACCGTGGTCGCCAAAGGCGCGCAGGGTCAGGACAGCGTAGTCGCAACCTCGACCCGTCTTGCCGCCGCCCAGGGTAACAGCATCTGGATGCGCGTCGTGATGCTGGCGCCGAGCGCGAGCAACGCGATGTCGACGACCGTGCTCGGTGACACCGAGATGACCCAGATGCGCAGCCACTTCGTCAAACCGCAGGCCGCGATCCCCATGACCTTCTCGGAAGATCCGATGATGGGCATGAGCTGCGACCGCTTCACCGGATCGGCGACCGCACAACTGCCGACGCAGTCGTTCGTGGTGCGCACCGCCGCGCTGCGTTAAGGCGCTCCTCATCATTGCAATCTCGATGTCGTCCCCGCGAACGCGGGGACCCATAACCACAAATGCGACCTGTTGGAGCTCGCTGCTGCGCCAGCATTCTTCAACTTGGGCATTTGTGGTTATGGGTCCCCCGATGTGCAATTGCACATCTGAGATCGCGCTTCGCTTGTCCGGGACGACGTAGAGAGTTCTGTAGCGATCTAACGCCTCACAGCATCCCCAGCGCCTGCATGTAGGTCTCCAAAATGGTTTCCTGCTCGGCGCGCTCGTTGGCGTCCTGCTTGCGCATGCGCACGATGGTGCGCAGCACCTTGACGTCGAAGCCGTTGCCCTTGGCTTCCCCATAGACGTCACGGATGTCGTCGGAGATCGTCTTCTTCTCTTCTTCCAGACGCTCGATGCGCTCGATGATGGCCTTGAGCTGGTCTTTGGCGAATTTTGTCGCGGGCTCGTCCTGGACGGCGGCGGCGGCGGAGGTGGCCATCGGATACTCCTGAATGGAACTGACGGTGATGCTGAAAGATCAAGCGCCGCACGCGTTACCGCACGGCGCTTTTTTCAGGATTGACCCTCAGGATCGAGGGGCCTTGCGTCAAGGCAACATCGCGCTCATCCACAGCGCGCCCACAGGAAGCTAAAATGTAGCCCGGGGTAGAGAACTGTAGCCCGGATGAGCGAAAGCGACATCCGGGACGGTGCCGGCGGTTTTCCCGGATGTCGCTTCGCTCATCCGGGCTACGAAGGAAGCCTCAATGTCCGGGATGAACCTTCTTCATCGCGGCCAGTTGCTCCGGCGTGGCCGTGCCCTGATGTTTCGCCTTCCATTCCTCGTAAGGCATGCCGTAAACCGCCTCGCGGCTCTCGTCCTTGCTGACGGCGACGCCGTTGGCGTCGGCCGCTTCCTTCATCCAGTTGGACAGGCAGTTGCGGCAAAAACCGGCCAGATTCATCAAATCGATGTTCTGGACGTCGGTACGGGCGCGCAGGTGGTCGACCAGGCGCCGGAAAACAGCCGCTTCCAGTTCCGTTCTGGTTTTGTCGTCGATCGTCATGGTCTTGGTCCTGATCTTGGGTCCTGCGTCAGATGGGGCCGAGCATATTGATATCAGGTGGGAATTGTCACAGATTTTGCCATATCTGCGCGCAAAAGGGGCTATCGCACGTGGAGTCCCGGTTTCCCATAGCGCGGGAAAGGCGTGCCCGGCCGTTGACAGGTCACGCCGGGTCACGCGAAATCGTCAATGATTTGATATAGCTTCACTGCATGACCGGAAAAGATTCTCGCCGTTTGTCCCCCCTCTTCTCACGCATGACCGCCGGCCTGATGCCGATGCTCGCGCTGGCGGTGATGTGCCTGTGGAGCAGTCCGGCGGCGGCCGATTTCCGGCTCTGCAACAACACTTCCAGCCGGGTCGGCATCGCACTCGGCTACAAGGACGCCGAAGGCTGGACCACCGAAGGCTGGTGGAACGTGTCATCACGCAGTTGCGAAACTTTGCTGCGCGGAACCCTGGTCGCGCGGTACTATTACATCTACGCGCTCGACTATGACCGCGGCGGCGAATGGTCGGGACAGGCCTTCATGTGTTCTCGTGACAAGGAATTCACCATCAAGGGCACCGAGAATTGCCTGACGCGCGGCTACGACCGCACCGGGTTCTTCGAGGTCGATACAGGCGAACAGCGAGCGTGGACCGTGCAACTGACCGAAGCCAACGAGCAACCCGCGCAGCGCGTGCCGGGAATTCCGGGAACAGTGGGACCGGGCGGCCCCGGCGGGGTTCCGGGCCTGTCTCCGCCAAGCGGACCGGGTCTGCCGCCGCCAGCCGTGGCGCCAAAGCAATGAGACGGCTCCGTCGCATCAAGATTCTCGCAACCCTCGGCCCGGCATCGTCGGACAGCGCGATGATCCGCAAGCTGTTCGAGGCCGGCGCGGACGTATTCCGCATCAACATGAGCCACACCTCGCACGACAAGATGCGCGAGCTGGTTGCGACCATTCGCAATGTCGAGTCGAGCTATGGCCGCCCGATCGGCATTCTCGTCGACCTGCAGGGACCAAAGCTGCGCCTCGGCGCGTTCGCCGAAGGTTCGACCCAGCTCAAGAACGGCCAGAGTTTTGTGCTCGATTCCGACAAGACGCCCGGCGACAACAAACGCGTGCAGCTGCCGCATCCGGAAATTCTCGCAGCCCTGCGGCCGGGCCATGCGCTGCTGCTCGACGATGGCAAGGTGCGCCTGATTGCGGAAGAGACCTCGCCGGAACGCGCGGTGACCAGGGTGGTGATCGGCGGCAAGATGTCGGATCGCAAAGGTGTGAGCCTGCCCGATACCGATCTGCCGGTGTCGGCGATGACGCCAAAGGACCGCGCCGATCTCGAAGCCGCCCTGGTGACCGGGGTCGACTGGATCGCGCTCTCCTTCGTGCAGCGCGCCGAAGACGTCCACGAGGCCAAGCGGATGATCCGCGGCCGCGCCGCCGTGATGGCCAAGATCGAGAAGCCGCAGGCGATCGACCGGCTCGGTGAGATCATCGAGGCGTCCGACGCCTTGATGGTGGCGCGCGGCGATCTCGGCGTCGAACTGCCGCTGGAGCGGGTGCCTAGCCTGCAAAAACAAATGACGCGGATGGCGCGCCGCGCCGGCAAGCCGGTGGTGGTGGCCACCCAGATGCTGGAATCGATGATCCAGGCGCCGGTTCCGACGCGCGCGGAAGTCTCCGACGTCGCGACCGCCGTCTATGAGGGCGCCGACGCCATCATGCTGTCGGCGGAGTCCGCCGCCGGCAAATTCCCGGTCGAGGCGGTCTCGACCATGAACCGCATCGGCGAGGAAGTGGAGCGCGACCCGATCTATCGCTCGGTGCTGACGGCCCAGCGGCCCGAGCCGGAGAACACAGTCGGCGACGCGATTGCCGCCGCCGCGCGGCAGATCGCCGAGACACTGGAATTGTCGGCGATCATCTGCTGGACCTCGTCGGGCTCGACGGCGATCCGCGTCGCGCGCGAACGGCCAAAACCGCCGGTAGTGGCGATCACGCCTAACCTCGCGACGGGCCGCAAATTGTCGGTGGTCTGGGGCGTGCATTGCGTGGTGGCCGAAGACGCCCACGACCAGGACGACATGGTCGATCGCGCCGGCTCGATCGCGTTCCGCGACGGTTTTGCCAAGGCCGGCCAGCGCGTGATCATCGTTGCCGGCGTGCCGCTCGGTATCGCCGGCACCACCAACATGGTGCGCATCGCCAATGTCGCGCCGGAGGGCGAGGCGGAGAAGTGACGGCATAGGTCATTCCGGGGCGGCGCGAAGCGACGAACCCGGAATCTCAAGATTCCGGGTTCGATGCTAACGCATCGCCCCGGAATGACGGGAAATTACTGCAACATCACGTCCAGCGTGATCTTCGTGTTCAGAAGCTTCGACACCGGGCAACCGGCCTTGGCCTTGCCTGCCAACTCCTCGAACGTCGCCTTGTCGGCGCCCGGGATCTTCGCGTTCAGCGTCAGGTGAACGGACGTGATCGCAAAACCATCACCCTGTTTTTCCAGCGTGACGTCGGCCTTGGTTTCCATGTGCTCGGCGGTCAGCTTGGCCTCCCCCAAGATCAGCGACAGCGCCATGGTGAAGCAGGCGGCGTGCGCGGCGCCGATCAATTCTTCCGGATTGGAGCCGGGCTTGCCCTCGAAGCGGCTGGCGAAGCCGTAGGGGTAATCGTTGAGCGCGCCGCTCTTGGTCGAGATCGCACCCTTGCCGTCCTTGATGCCGCCCTGCCATTTGGCGGACCCTGATGTCGTTGTCATCGCATGCTCCTGATCGCGGTTGGACCGTCGATAAGCCGCAGCGTGGCAAATGGTTGCGACAAAGTCGTGTCGGCTAGCGCTGAGTTCAGGCCCCGACCAGCGCCTTGGCCGGCAGCACCGCCTGCACCACGAGGCCGCGGGCGCGGGCATCCATCACGCCGACCGCGCGCAGCGCCAACAATGTGACCGTCTGCACGGCGTCGCGCAGCTTCGCGGAATCATCCAGGTTCTCGGGCGCCAGCGGGCCGACCAGCGACTCATGCAGCGCGCCGAGCAGCGCGGTGGCGGCAAGCGCCGTATCCTGCGCCGGCAGATGGCCGGCGCGCACCGCGGCGTCGATCCTGGCGGCAATCTCGCCGGAAATCTCGCGGCGGCTCGCAAGCCGCGACACCGAGACGTCGACATCGACAGGCTCAGCCAGAATGCCCCAGGCAAGCTTGCGCTGCGACAGAACATGCACCGCAACGGTGGTGACGGCGGCGGCGAGCGCCGAGGACGGGCCTGGCGCGGCATCCGCCGCGCGGCGGATCGCCGCCAGTTCGTCGCGCGACACTTCGGCGATCAGTTCGGAAATCAGCTCGGCCTTGGAGGGGAAGTAGCGGTAGACCGTGCCGGCCGCGACATTGGCGCGGACCGCAACCGGGGCGATCTGCACCGCCGCCATGCCGCCCTCGGCCGCAGCGTCCCGCGCCGCCGCCAGGATGGCGCTACGCCGCGCCGCCAGCCGCTTTACGACCTGATGGGTTCGCCGATAAACCATGGCGCGATTCCGTCCCCGGCGCGCCCCTCGAGCCCCGTGGAGCCTGCCAGAACGCGCGCACCTTCAATGTCTTGAGCGACAAGCGCACCCATCGCTATGAAGAAGTGAACAACTATTCAGGCCCGATGACAAGGCGGATTAGCGATGCCAGTGAGAGAATCCTTCCGGCAGGGTTTTCCTAACCGTTAACAAGCTCTCAACGCTGCCCAGCTAGGGTGGGCTGAATGGGCAGCCTCAGATTATTCCTCGCGCTCTGCGTCGCGTTCGGCCATTTCGGGATGCCACTCGGCTTCCCGACTAGCGATATCGCTGTGCAAAGCTTTTTCGTTATTTCGGGATTCTATATGGCGCTGGTCCTAAATGAAAAATACGGACCCGGCTTCTATTGGCTGTTCATTTCGAACCGGCTGCTCAGGCTTTGGCCGACCTACCTCGTGGTCCTGATTCCATCCTTCGTGGTCGCCAGCAATTGGTCGCCGGTGCTGTCGCTCGATCTGGCGAGCATCACCTACTATTTCGTATCGCAGATATTCGTTGTCGGTCAGGAAACCTATTTCTACCTGTTCACCAATCACGGCACGCTCGGCCTGACGCTGCATCCAGGCACTATGCCGAATCTACTTTATAAGCTCGCACCCGTTCCCCAAGCTTGGACGCTCGCGCTGGAATTCTATTTCTACCTGCTCGCGCCGTTTATCGTGCGACGCGGCCCTGTCTTCATCGGCGGGATCATCGCAGCTAGCGTTCTCTTGAGGATGACGTTGCTCTCCACGCTCGGTCTTGGCGGAGACCCATGGAGTTCTCGCTTCTTTCCGTCCGAGCTCGCGTTGTTCCTGACTGGTTCGCTGTGCTACTACGCCTATGCGCCGCGCAGCGATACGCAACGCAGACAAGCCCATGTCATGCTTTCGACCACGGCCGTCCTGTTGCCGGTCTGCCTGGCCATCAGCAGTTGGGATGGCGTTTCACGGCTGGCATCGCTGGCGCTTCTCAGCACCGTAATCATGATCGTTCCCTACCTTTTCAAGCTGACCCGAAGCCTGGCGTGGGACCGATATCTCGGTGAGTTGTCCTATCCGCTCTATATTTGTCATTTCCTGATTGGATGGATGGTGCTGCCCGAGACCACCTCCGGCGCATACATCTCGGTGCTTCTGTCGCTGGCCCTTTCCACGCAGCTTTATCGGTGGGTCGAACGCCCGGTCGACAGGTGGCGACAGAGCCGATTTGGAAATGCGCCACGCTCAATCGAAGGAGGCGGCCTGATGCCCGCCATCTCGCGGTGATCGAGCAAACCGCATGCTTCCGCGCCGGCGGGGAGAACACTCGATTGCGACGCAATCTCGCGTTCCTGATTGGTGGCCTGCTGGTCGGCGGGATCGCCGGCATGCTCCTGATGCCCGGCTCTCCGGTCGATTTGACCGACTTTCCGCCGCCATCGCGAGTCGAACGGCCTTGTATTCCCGTGTTGGGAAGAACGGCGATCATCGTCGTGCACGGCCAGAGCAATGCGGGCAACTACGGAAGCGCCAGACATACGGCGCGCGAAGCCGTCGACAATTTCGATCCCGCTACGGGCAAATGCTTCGCTGCCGCCGATCCCTTGCTCGGCACCGATGGCATCGGCGGGAGCTTTGCGACGCGTCTCGGCGACATGCTGATCCAGGCCGGGCGCTATGACCGCGTGATCCTCGTGCCGCTGGCCAGGGGCGGCGCCTCGCTTTCCTTTCTGAACAACGAGGGCGTCGAGTTGACCACCAACGGCATCGCGAAACTGAAGCAGGCGGGACTGACGCCGACGCATATTCTGTTTCAGCAGGGAGAAACGGATGCGGTATTGACGACGACGGCCGAGGAATATGCTTCGCTGCTGCATCAGCTCGTGAAGCGATTTCGCGCGGCCGGCTTCGATGCGCCGTTCTATCTGTCGCGTAGCACAAAATGCGACTATGTCGGACCGAACAACATTGCGGCGGTTCGCGCCGGTCAACTATCTGCGGTCAATGATGCCTTGAACATCCGACCGGGACCGGATACCGACACGATCGGAAATGAAGGCCGCAGTCCGGACGGCTGTCACATGAACGAGGCCGGCACGCTTGCAAACGCCGTTTTGTGGGCGGCGTTCGTCAAATAGCGAGCGGTGATTTCACGCGCGATGGCGCCGCCATCGCCTCGCGCCGTTCACGCCCCTGCCGCGACCAGTCTTGGCGCCGGCTCATGCCGCCACCACGATCCGGCGCGGCGCAGGATCAGCATGCACACGACCAGCGTGGCGCCAAAGCCGGTCGGAATACCGGTGAACATGTAGCAGCCGATGAGAGCGACGACGGCGCCGAGCACTGGAAGCTCGTAGGTGCGAAAACCGGTCTTCAATCCGATGCGGATCAGGAAGGCGATCGGAATCGCCAGCACCATCATGTCGTACATGAAGAGATAGGGCGTGGTCAGCAACGTACCGGCGGCAAGCGCTGCGGCCTTCAGCGTATAGGGCACGCGGCTTCGCCATATCAGCGCCATCACCACGGCCACGGAAGCGGTAAGGACCCACTGGAATGCCCAGCCGAGCGGTTCGCTGCCGCCGAAGTAGCGTACTATCGCGAAGATGCTTTGCAGCTTCCACCATGGGGCCTTGCCCTCGGTCAGGAACGCCTGCGAGAATTTCGGCATCCAGTGGAAGAACGCCAGCCAGCTCTCGATCCCGAAGGCGAGCCAGGAAGCGGTGGCCAGCACGACTGCGGTTACGGCGGCGCTGACGAACACGCGCCAATGCCCGGCCGCGATCAGCACGATCGGAAACAGCAGCCCGTATTGCGGCTTGTAGGTCAGAAGCCCGAGGCAGATACCTGCCAGTACCGGCCGTACCGGAATCAGATAGAGCGCGCCGCCGATCAGCGCCGCGGTGAGGAATCCGTTCTGACCGACCAGCGCATTGATGAAGGCCATCGGAATGGCAAGCGCGAGCAGATAGCCGAAGTCGCGGCCGACGATCGCACGCATCGCGACAAGAAAGGGCAGAAAGCTGACCGCAGCCCAACCCATAAAGGCGAGCTGATAGGGAAGCTGTGCCAGCCAGGATGCGACGAACAGGAACGGCGGCGGATAGTGCCAGGCAAAATAGCCGACAAAATCCTTGCCGAGCTTTGCGACCTCGACCTGCTTCTGGATATCCCAGTCATAGGCTTGCGCCGGGAGACCATCGAGCACCAGACGGCCGGCCGCCCAGACGTTGATGAAATCGGTTGGGATGCCGAGACCGTTGGTATCGTAAACCCACCATTGCGAGACATACGCCGCCCCGCAAAGGGTTACGTTCGCAACCGCCAGCACCAGGCACACCCTGACGAGCCACGCGGGAACTACGGCTTGCTCCGGTGCGGGCTTGAAGGTGGAAAGAGAGGGGGTCATGCGCGGTCCTTGGCTGGGCGCGCCCTGTCCCAAAGCGCACGCCCCAAAGCAATAGGCCGGACTGAATTGAGGAAATCTTAAGTTTTAGCGCGGCAACGGCAGGATTTTGCCGTCGTGCCTGCGAACGAGCGCAGGGACGACGTGTGGAGGGGCGAGAACCGATCAACTCGTCGCCCCTGCGAACGCAGGGGCCCATACGCCGCGGCCGACGGAATGGGCGCACTTCGCAATAGTAGCAGAGCGTCTGCCACCGTGCCTCATTGATGGATCACGCGGTATGGGTCCCTGCGTTCGCAGGGACGACAGAACGTCCCCTACTCCCAGCTCAGCGCGCCGCCGTTCTGATATTCGATCACCCGCGTCTCGAAAAAATTCTTTTCCTTCTTCAGGTCCATCGCCTCCGACATCCAGGGAAACGGATTTTCGGTTTCATCGAACACCCGCGAAAGCCCGAGCTGCGCGCAACGGCGGTTGGCGATGAAGTGCATGTAGGTCTCGCACAGCGCCGCATTCAGGCCGAGGAAGCCGCGCGGCATGGTGTCCCGCCCGTAGGCGGCTTCCAGTTCGGCCGCATCGCGCACCATGGCGCGGACTTCGTCCTGAAAGTCCTTGGTCCACAGATGCGGATTCTCGATCTTGATCTGGTTGATGACGTCGATGCCGAAATTCAGATGAATCGATTCATCGCGCAGGATGTACTGGTACTGCTCGGCGATGCCGACCATCTTGTTGCGGCGGCCGAGCGAGAGGATTTGCGCGAACCCCGTATAGAACCACATGCCCTCGAAGATGACGTAGAAGGCGACGAGATCGCGCAGGAACGCCTGGTCGGCTTCCGGCGTGCCGGTCTTGAAATCGGGATCGTCGAGATGCTGGGTGTGCTTCAGCGCCCACGCCGCCTTGTCAGTGATCGACGGCACTTCGCGATACATGTTGAACAGTTCGCCCTCGTCGAGGCCGAGGCTTTCGACGATGTACTGGAACGTGTGGGTATGGACCGCCTCCTCGAAGGACTGCCGCAGCAGATACTGCCGGCACTCCGGATTGGTGAGGTGGCGGTAGATCGCCAGCACGATGTTGTTGGCAACCAGGCTTTCGGACGCCGCGAAGAAGCCGAGGTTGCGCTTGATGGCGCGGCGCTCATCCTCGGTGAGGCCGTCGCGCGACTTCCACAGCGCGATGTCGGCCTGCATCGAGACTTCGGTCGGCATCCAGTGATTGTTGCAGCCGGCGAGATATTTCTCCCACGCCCATTTGTATTTCAGCGGCAGCAGTTGATTGACGTCGGCGCGGCAGTTGATCATCCGCTTGTCGTCCACGGACACCCTGCCGCCGCTTCGGTCGATCGTGCCGAGGCCGGTTTGATCGGCCGCAGCCGTTGCTTGCGCCACCAAGGGCAGCGGCAGCCGGCGCACGGGCGCCGCAGGTTCTGACCAGTCGAGCATTGTCGTTTCCTTTTCTTGTCCGCTTACTGGCAGGCTTCGCATTCGGGATTGTCGATGGAACACGCGATTGCGCCGGACAGGTCGGGCGCCGTGAGCGCTGATGGCACGATGATCGGTGCAGCGGCCGACATCACGGGCGCGGCCGCAACGGCGTTGAGCTTGCCGTCGGTGCCCCGCAGCGTGGACTTTTCGACATGCGTCGCGCTGCGTGAGCGCAGATAGTAGGTCGTCTTCAGCCCACGCGCCCAGGCCAGCCGATAGAGCGCATCGAGCTTCTTGCCCGAGGGGTTGGCGATATAGAGGTTGAGCGACTGCGACTGGTCGATCCATTTCTGCCGCCGCGAGGCCGCCTCGATCAGCCAGGCGCTGTCGATCTCGAAGGCGGTGGCGTAGAGTGCCTTGAGGTCGTCGGGAATGCGATCGATGGCGCCAACGCTGCCGTCGAAATATTTGAGGTCGTTGACCATCACCTCGTCCCACAGGCCGCGCGCCTTGAGGTCGCGCACCAGGAACTCGTTCACGACGGTGAAGTCGCCGGACATGTTGGATTTGACATAGAGGTTCTGGTAGGCGGGCTCGACCGACTGCGCGACGCCGCAGATGTTGGAAATGGTCGCGGTCGGTGCGATCGCCATCACGTTCGAATTGCGCATGCCGGATGATTTGACGCGCTCGCGTAAACGATCCCAGTCAAGCACCATGCCGCGATCCATCGCGAGGCCGCCGCGGGCTTCCGCCAGCAGCTCGATCGAATTGATCGGCAAAATGCCCCGGCTCCACAGCGAGCCGTCGAACGACGGATAACGCCCGCGCTCAGCCGCCAGATCGACCGAGGCCGAGATCGCATAATAGGAGATCACCTCCATGCTGGTATCGGCAAAGGCCACCGCCGCATCGGAAGCCATCGCGATCCGCAACGCCTGCAGCGCATCCTGAAAGCCCATCAGCCCGAGACCGACCGGGCGGTGCCGCAGGTTGGAGCGGCGCGCTTCCGGAATGGTGTAGAAATTGATGTCGATGACGTTGTCGAGCATCCGCATCGCAATGGCCACACTGCGCTGCAGCCGCTGCTCATCCAGCCGGCCTTCCCGCACATGGTTGAGCAGATTGATCGAGCCGAGATTGCAGACAGCGGTCTCGTCGTCGGAGGTGTTGAGCGTGATTTCGGTGCAGAGATTCGAGGAATGGATCACGCCAGCATGGCGCTGCGGCGAGCGCAGGTTGCAGGGATCCTTGAACGTGATCCAGGGATGCCCGGTCTCGAACAGCATCGTCAGCATCTTGCGCCAGAGGTCCGTGGCGCGGACCTGCTTGAACACGCGGATTTCGCCGCGCGCCGCCTTCGCCTCGTAGAATGCGTATCGCTCGGCGAACGCCGTGCCATAGAGGTCGTGCAGATCGGGCGTCTCGTCCGGCGAGAACAGCGTCCATTCGCCATCGGCTTCGACGCGCTGCATGAACAGGTCGGGCACCCAGTTCGCGGTGTTCATGTCATGGGTGCGGCGACGGTCGTCGCCGGTGTTCTTGCGCAGGTCCAGAAATTCCTCGATGTCGATATGCCAGGTTTCGAGATAGGCGCAGACCGCACCCTTGCGCTTGCCGCCCTGATTGACCGCAATTGCGGTGTCGTTGGCGACCTTGAGGAACGGCACCACGCCCTGGCTCTCGCCATTGGTGCCCTTGATGTGGGCGCCGAGCCCGCGGACGCGAGTCCAGTCATTGCCGAGCCCGCCGGAATATTTTGCCAGCAGCGCGTTGTCCTTGACCGACTTGAAGATCCCGTCGAGATCGTCGGCAACGGTGGTGAGGAAGCAGGACGACAATTGCGGCCGCAGCGTTCCCGAGTTGAACAAAGTCGGCGTCGAGGCCATGAAGTCGAACGACGACAGCAAATCGTAGAACTCGATGGCGCGCGCCTCGCGGTCGATCTCGCGCAGCGCAAGGCCCATGGCGACGCGCATGAAGAAAGCCTGCGGCAGCTCGATGCGGTTGCCGCGCTCATGCAGGAAATAGCGGTCGTACAGCGTTTGCAGCCCCAAAAACTGGAACGCCAGATCGCGTTCCGGCTTCAGCGCCGCGGCGAGCCTCTTCAGGTCGAACCGCGCCAGATCGGGATCGAGCAGTTCGGCCTTGATGCCGGTCTTGATGTAGGCAGGGAAATATTCGCCGTAGCGCACCGCCATATCGGCCTGCGACGCGCTGGTCGGCGCACCCTGCACGAACGACAGCACCTCGGTGCGCAGCTTGTCGAGCAGCAGCCGAGCGCTGACATAGGCGTAGTCCGGCTCCTGCTCCACCAGCGTGCGCGCGGCCATCACCGAGGCCAGCGCCAGCTCGCCCTCGCCGATGCCGTCATAGAGATTGCGCTGCGTCTCAGTGAGCACGGCGGCGGCGCTGACGCCCTCCAGACCGGCGCAGGCCTCCTCGATGATCAGCGTCAGCCGCGCGATATCGAGCGGGACCTGCACGCCGCTGGCCAGCGTGACACGTAGCGAAGGCTCTCCCGACGGCTGAGCGGCGGCTTCCTGCCCGGCCCGCTGCCGCGTGCGCTCCTCGCGATACAGCACATAGGCGCGCGCCACCTTGTGGTGCTCGCTGCGCATCAGGGCCAGTTCGACCTGGTCCTGCACGTCCTCGATATGAAAGGTGCGGCCCTCGCTCATCCGCCGCGACAGCGCGCCGACGACTTCAGCCGTCAGTTGCTCAACGATCTCGTGCACGCGACGCGAGGCTGCGGCGGTGTGCCCCTCGACCGCAAGGAACGCCTTGGTCATCGCGACCGAAATCTTGCTGGCGTCGAATTTCGAAACCGCGCCGTTGCGGCGGATCACCTGCATCGGCGGCTGTGCGCTCGGTGCGTCAAGCGATTCGGGGCGCAGGTGGATGAACGGAACGGCGTTGGCTTCGCGATCGAGAGAGAGTGACATCAGGAGACCCCGTGGCGATGTTGTTGGGGCTGGATGTCAGAAGACGCTGCTGCAAATGCGCGAGCGGGGAACGCCGGCATGAGTCTGCAAGCGCCGCCGGGACACCCCGCCCGTGGACGTTTTTTGGTGTCGCGGCAGGTCTCCTGGCTCACAGGTCAACGTTGTCCCCGTGTCTTCCCAATGCGATGCCGCATCAGTGACTTCTGGATTCGGGAACAACTCACTGCTTACAGTTGCGGGGGCAGCGCCGGAATTTTGCGCTTTCGCGCAATCACCGGCTTCCCTCTTAGCCACCAAATCTTGCGATCAGGCGGACCGTGACGGCTACATGTGGTGATATTCGTGGCGAAGTGTCAATGGCCATTTGTGACATGCGCACGAAATCCACATGGCGGGTTCGCCGCGTGACGCGCATTGACGGGGGCTACTTTCAATTCCCCGTCTGCAATTCCCCAAACCGATCCCAGGTCTTGCCGTTGAAGCGCATGAACTGCATCTGGTCGACTGGCACATGGTCGGTTGGCGACGTATTCACCTTGATGCCCGGGAGCAGCATCGGCAGTTCCAGATTCTTGATCGAGTAAGCCTGCCTCAAGATGTTCTCGGTCGACAGGTCGTTGCCGGAGGCTTTCAGCACCGCCTCCAGCACCATCGCACTGTTGTAGGCGTTGACGTAGTTGGTGTCGTGCTGGTCGCCGTCGGGAACGTATTTGGTCATGAACTCCCGCCAGCCCTTGACGCCGGGATCGTCCTTCCAGGCGGGATCGTCGGGGTCCTTGACATAGGCGGTGGAGAAGATGCCGGTCCCGGCCTCGACGCCCGCCGGCTCCATCACGGTCGAAATCCACACCGCGACATTGGAGAGGAAAGTCATCGGCCGCCAGCCGATCTCGAACGCCTTGCGGATCGATTGCGCGGCGAATTTCGGTGTCGCTGCGATCACGAACACATCGGCGCCGGACGCTTTCAGTTTCACGATCTGGGAGTCGATGGTCGGGTCCGAGATTTCGTAGGTCGCTCCCGTGACGACGGAATCGTATTTGTCGCCGAGCACGTCCTTCAGCCCGGCGAGATAATCGCGGCCAAAATCATCGTTCTGCGAAATCACCGCGAATTTAGCGTTCGGGTTTTTCGAAAGCGCATGGCGCGCATAGAGCCGGGCCTCGTAGCGGAACGGCGCCTGCACACCGACGGTGGCCTGCGGAAACTGCGCGATGTCGGCGAATTTCGAGGCCCCCGAGGCCAGGAACAGTTGCGGGATATTCTTGCTCTGCAGATATTTCGCGATCGCGGTGTTATGTGCGGTGCCGATCGAGGAGAAGATCAGCGCGACCTCGTCGCTCTCGACCAGCCGCCGCGTCTGCTCCACCGTCTTCGGCGGCGCGTAGCTGTCGTCGAGCGAGATCAGGTTGACCTTGCGGCCGTTGATGCCGCCGCGCTCGTTGACCATCTTGAAATAACCGACCTCACCCTTGCCGAGCGCGCCGAACGCCGACACCGGCCCGCTATAGGGCATGGTCTGGCCGATCTTGATTTCGGTTGCGGTGACGCCGCGCATTTCGGCCGACATCGCGGCGGCAGGCAGCATCAGACAAGCGACGGCGCCCAGCGCGCCAACCCCCGTGACGAAACGCATCGGCTTCCCTCCCCCTGTGTCATCTGCCGCGCTCAAGGGTGCGCGGAGCGGCCGGTATTGCGCTCCGGCGGTAGGAAACATGCCATGACGCCGCGACGGACGCCAACCCTAATCATGGAGGTTCGGACGCAAGGGATCAGCGGTTTCTGCCGCTACAGCCGCTTCGCCACCACCGCATTGACCAGCAGCGACCGCACACCGGTCCGGTGGAACGGCACGATAAAGAACAGATAGATTTTGCCGGCGAGGTTATGCACCGAGCAGATCGTCGAGACGACGACGCTTTCCGCATCGCCATCCGTCAGCCGGAGCACCGAGAGCCTGAAGTCGAGGTGCTTGTTGTTGCGGCCCGCGACAATCTCATTGTCGCCAATGAAGAAAATCGGCCAAGGACCGATCTTGTCGCCAACGCTGTAGCTCGTACGCACCGCAGGTTTGAAGATTTCGGCGACGGTCGGCGCTTCCAGTCCAAAGCACCTGGCAAGGGAATTACGGGTGATCAACAACGCTTTCATCCAGAGCGGCGTGTGGCCGAACAGCGCAAAAAAGATTTCAACGATGGTCAGTCCCCGCCGCGCCAGCGGCACGCGGTATGAATCGTGGAAATAGGCTGACCGGATCAGATCCCGACCCAATGCGCTGCTGGACGGTACATCGCATTCGGTCACGTGCATGCCGGTCCCCGGGGCAGTCCATAACAGAACGGGCGCATGATGCGCCCGCTCCTAACTCAGTCCGATAAACAACCCGGCGCTTACGCCTGCGGCTGCGGCTCCAGGCCGGGGTCCGGATCAGGACGCGGGCGCGGCTTGCCGGCGGGCGGCACGGCAGAGGCGCGCGGCGTGCTCGGCTCCAGCACCGACTCGCGGTTGGGCTTCTTGCCGTTGAGCAGGTCCTGAATCTCGTCGCCGCTCAGCGTCTCGAACTCGAGCAGGCCCTTTGCCAACGTCTCGAGGTCCTGGCGCTTCTCGGTGAGGATTCGCGTGGCTTCGTTGTAGCCCTCTTCGACAAAGCGCCGGATCTCGGTGTCAATTTTCTGAACCGTGGCTTCCGACGCGTTCTGGGTGCGGGACACCGACATGCCCAAGAACACCTCGTCCTGGTTTTCGCCGTAGGAAACGGTGCCAAGGGCTTCCGAAAGACCCCAGCGCGTTACCATCATGCGCGCCAGCCGCGTAGCCTGCTCGATATCGGAAGAGGCGCCGGAGGTCACCTTTTCCTTGCCGAAGATCAGCTCTTCCGCGACGCGGCCACCCATCATGATCGCCAGCCGGGAGGTCATCTGTTCGAGCGACATCGACAGCTTGTCGCGCTCGGGCAGCTGCATCACCATGCCGAGCGCGCGTCCGCGCGGGATGATCGTGGCCTTGTGGATCGGGTCGGTCGCGACGACGTTGAGGCCGACGATGGCGTGACCACCCTCGTGATAGGCCGTCAGCAGCTTCTCTTCCTCGGTCATGACGAGCGACTTGCGCTCGGCGCCCATCATCACCTTGTCCTTGGCTTCCTCGAACTCGGCCTGGGTAACCATCCGCTTGTTGCGGCGCGCTGCGGTCAGGGCCGCCTCGTTGACGAGGTTCATCAGGTCGGCGCCGGAGAAGCCCGGGGTGCCGCGCGCGATGGTCTTGAGGTTGATATCCGGCGCCAGCGGCACCTTGCGAACGTGAACTTTCAGGATCTGCTCGCGGCCGACGACGTCAGGGTTCGGCACCACGACCTGACGGTCGAAGCGGCCGGGACGCAGCAGCGCGGGATCCAGCACGTCGGGCCGGTTGGTCGCCGCGATCAGGATCACGCCTTCATTGGCTTCGAAGCCGTCCATCTCGACCAGCAACTGGTTGAGCGTCTGTTCGCGCTCGTCATTGCCGCCGCCCAAGCCAGCGCCGCGATGACGGCCGACCGCATCGATTTCGTCGATGAAGATGATGCAGGGCGCGTTCTTCTTGGCCTGCTCGAACATGTCGCGGACACGGCTTGCGCCGACGCCGACGAACATTTCGACGAAGTCCGAACCCGAAATGGTGAAGAACGGCACGTTGGCTTCACCCGCGACCGCACGCGCGATCAAGGTCTTGCCGGTGCCGGGAGGGCCGACCAGCAGCACGCCGCGCGGGATCCGCCCGCCGAGGCGCTGGAATTTTCCGGGGTCGCGCAGAAATTCGACGATCTCCTGCAGGTCCTGCTTGGCTTCGTCGACGCCAGCTACGTCCTCGAAGGTGACGCGGCCATGGGCCTCCGTCAGCATCTTGGCGCGCGACTTGCCAAAGCCCATCGCCTTGCCGGCGCCGCCCTGCATCTGGCGCGACAGGAAGATCCAGACGCCGATCAGCGCGATGAAGGGCAGCCAGGAGACGAGCAGCGACACGAACCACGGCACGTTGTCGCCGGGCGGCTTCGCCGTGATCGAGACCTTGCCGTCATACAGGCGCTTCACCAGCGTCGGATCGTTCGGCGCATAGGTCTGGAAAGAGGAGCCGTTGGTGAAGGTGCCATGGATATCGGGCCCCTGGATCACGACGTCGCGAACCCGGTTCTGGTCGACCTCGCTCAACAACTGCGAAAACGAGATGTCCTGCGATGACGTGCGCTGACCCGGATTCTGGAAAAGCGTGAACAATGCCAACAGCAGCAAGACAATGATGACCCAGAGGGCGAAGTTGCGCAGATTGGCGTTCATCGATCTTCCTTCGTGGTCGCGCGGATCGCGGCCCTATATCCTTGGCAGTAACCCTAGAATCTTCTTTTGGGTAGTGAGGCGAGATTCCCCGGTCCACTGCACCCAATCTAGGTTGCGTCCGGGTCAATGCCAAGGGAACCACACGGGACTATTTAACGCACTTTAACGCGATTCCCGGGCAAAAAATGACGCAAATGCCGAGGTTTTTTCGAGGTGGTTAAGGCTCTTAATGCCGATATCCGAGGATATTGCGGCGAGGGTATCGCGGTATGTGAGGCCTCTCACGCCCGATTACCCCTCCGCGGCGGTGCTGGATCGACATGAACTCGGCCTCCTATCAGGCTGATCGCCGCCCCGGCCAGCGTCTGTTTCAGCCTTGTCTGCCGCTCGCCCTTCGCAATGGCCCGGTCCAGTACCGCCAGCAGCGCTTCGACCTTGCCGAGTTCCGCAGGCCCCTCGTGACCGGCCCGGTCAATCGCGCGCTTGAGCAGCCGAAGCCGGATTTCCTCGGGCAGACCGGCAAAGGCGCCAGCGTCGAATCCGAAGCGTGAGGCATCGTCGCGATCTCTCAAGGCGAGATAACGCTCGGCGCCGTCGGCCAGTACTTCGATCGCGGCATTCGCCCGCGCCAGCCTTGCCGCCAGCCGCGCCAGGTTTCGGCTGTCGCCGCCCTCCTCGACCAGCGCAGGCATCAGCGCGCGCAGCCGCGGCCGCGTAAAGTTCATGTCGCGATTGGTGGGATCGTCGGCAAAGGCGATCTTCGCCCTGCCCAGCGTCGCAACGAGCTGGGATTTCGGAACGTCGAGCAACGGCCGCGCCAGCCACAGTCCCTCCCGCTCGGTCTCGCGCGCCATCGCGGCGAGACCGGCGATGCCGCTGCCGCGCAGTATCCGCATCAACAGCGTCTCGGCCTGGTCGTCGCGGGTATGGGCGGTCAGGATGTGCGTGGCGCCGCTCGCCCGCGCGGCTTTGGCCAGCAACTGATAGCGCGCCGCGCGGGCCGCGGCCGGCAAGCCGGTCTTCGGCTTGGCCCCGGTCCAGCGCAGCGTGCGATGGGGTACTTCGAGCGTTTGTGCGAGACGCTTGACGTCGCGCGCCTCGCGCGCGGCCTCGGGCCGCAAGCCGTGGTCGACGGTGACGGCGATCAATCGCGGCCCGCGCGAAAGCGCACGGCGCCAGCGAGCGGCAAGCCACATCAGGGCAAGCGAATCGGGGCCGCCCGAGACCGCAAGCACAAGTGCGGGCGCGGCCTTCCAGTGCGCGAACAGATCCTTCGCTTGCTGTACCGAGATCGGCGCGTTGTCGTTGTCAGGCTCATCGTCAGGCATGGCATCGCCAGTCTATTCGAGACCGGTGGCGGCCTCGACCGGCTTTCGCTTTAGCACTTAACCCGCTTCTGCTCACGATCGACGGCAGCCTTTACGCCGGCCGATGCGCGCGGATATTTCCGCGTCACCTCGCCGAGCGCGGCGCAGGCGGCTTCCTTTTCCTTCAGCGCCGCCAGCGACTGGCCGAGCCGCAGCAGCGCATCGGGGGCCTTGCCCGACTTGTCGAATTTAGTGGTCACGCCGAGAAACGCTTCGGCAGCGTCGCGATATTGCTGGCGCTGAAAATAGCTTTCGCCGAGCCAGTATTGCGAATCAGCGATCAGCGGATCGCTCGGATACTTCTGGGCAAAATTCTTCATGGTCTCTTCGGCCAGCGCATAGTCCTTGCGCTGCATGTAGCCGATGCCGAGATCGAATTCGTCCTTTGACGTGGCCGAGGGCGGCAGCGTGGTCAACGCGGCGTTGGCGCCGGCACCGGGGCCGCGCGGTGGCGGTGCGGCTGCGGCGGGTGGTGGCAGAGCGCCGCCGGAATCGCGCGGGCCGCCGAGATTGAGCGGTTCGCCCGGATTGCGCCCGCCGGGCGCGCCGGCCGCCGCTTCGGCCGACATCGGCATCTGACCACCCCCGAGCGCGCGCGGCGCGCCCGGGGCGGTGGGATTCTGGCTCGGGTCGAAGGCATCGCCGCGGCGACGGCCACCGGCCGGTGGGGCTGCCGGGTCCTGTACGATCGGCGCGGGAGCGGCGACTTGCGGCTGCTGGTCGTACCCGGGTTGGGCCGGCGGATAACCCTGCTGGCGAGGCGCCTGCTGCGGATAGGCTTGTTGCGGATAGCCCTGCTGCCCTTGCGGCGGGCCGGGCTGAACTTGAGGCGGGGCAGCGGCCACGTTGGGCTGTGCGGGCTGGCCACCCGGTGCGGGCGGCGCGGCGCCAAGCTGGCGCAGCCGATCCTCGAGCTGGCGGTTACGGTACTGCAGTTCCTCGTTCTGACCGGTCAGTTGCCGAAGCTGGCTTTCCAGCCGCTGGATCCGCATTTCCAGATCGGCATCGTCGGACTGCGCCGGAGCCTGCGGGCTGCCCTGCTGAGAACGCTCCCACGGGAACGTGATCTGGGCGGACGCGGTCTGCGCGGAAAAAGACAGCATCGCGGCAATCGCCGCGCCACCGGCAGCATTGAGGAATCTGGATGACATTTTGCCCTGACGACGAAACCACGTGTCAAACGAAAGCAGAACACATTGAGAGAGCGAGTACGCCAGAATTGTGACTGGCATTTTCGATTCGGCTCGCGGAATTCCGGTATGGTTTAGTATCTCCTTCAAGACAAGCCGCTGCGGTCCGGCGGACCGTTCACAAATCGAGGGAGACCCCGCTCATGCACGTATCGGTGAACGGGGTGCGGCTGTTCTTCGATGTCGGAGCTTGACCGGATCCGGTGTCCGACCCTGGTGATCGGGGGTGAAGACGATCCGATGCACCCGATCGAAAGCCAGGCCGATCTTGCCGCCGCGCTGCCGCCGAGCCTCGTGCAGTTCGAACGGTTTTCGGATTGCGGGCACTGTGTGGTGCCCGACGCGCCTGAACGGGCGATGGCGCTGCTTCGGGAATTCATCCTGAAGCGCTAGATTAACTTCTTGGCAAGCGCTCTTAACGAACGCCGGCATCCACTTGGTTCAAATAGTTAAAGTGCAGTTAAACCGGCGTCTGAAGACGCCGGTTTTGAAGCTCTACGAAAGTCCGAAGGCTCAGGCGCCGGCGTTCAGTACCGTGACGGCGCGGCGGTTCTGCGACCAGCAGGAGATGTCGTTACAGACCGCGACCGGACGCTCCTTGCCGTAGGAGATGGTGCGCATGCGGTTCGCGTCGATCCCGCGGGAGGCGAGATAGCTGCGCACCGACTGGGCACGGCGGGCGCCGAGTGCGATGTTGTATTCGCGGGTGCCGCGCTCGTCGGCATGGCCTTCGATCGTGAACGAATAGCGGTTATAGGTCTGCAGCCACTGCGCCTGCTTCTCCAGCGTGGCGATCGCCTGCGGGCTCAGCTCGGTCTGGTCGCTTTCGAAGAACACGCGGTCGCCGACATTGACGACGAAGTCCTGCTGGCTGCCCGGGGTTGCCGCGCTCGCCATCGCACCATCGGCGCCGACGTTGTTCTTGGCGCAGGCGCCCATCGACAGCGCCACAGCGACCAAGGCTGCCAGCTTCCATCCCTGGAGGATACGCATCTGATATTTCATTCCGGAGCCTCCACGCTCACGTATTTCGACTGTCATCCGGTCTACAGGTCGATGGTTAAGCGAACGTTCCGTCAACCTTGATGGAACCTTGCCGGACCCGATCAAATGCTGACAAAGCGTGAAAAGCGACCGCGATAGTTAATGGTTTGTAAATGTGGCGCGACGGTGAAGGCAAGCGGGTACCGGGCCAAATCACCGGATTTGGGGCTTTCGCGGGGGCAAAAGGGGCCTCGCCGGAGAATATTGAGCGGTTGCGGGGAGAATATACCGGGCCAGGCTGGCCCCCGACCCCACCGCGATTCGGCCGCTTCAGGAACTCGAGGCGATCGAGGCGCGCGCAAAGGAGTTAACGACCCCGCGCGAGGAAGCCTGTCGTTCGCCCGAGCGCGTGAACAGCATCCGGCGCTCGAAAGCGCTCGAACGCATGAACGGAAAGCGCTGGAATACCCGGTCGCGGATGTCCTGATAGTTGGCGGCCATCAGTCCGACCGGCTTGATCAGGCCGGGAAACAATTTCGGCTCGCCCAGCGGTTCCTGCAGGAACACCTTGCGATAGAAAGCCCGGTGCTCGGGGCGAACATTGGCAAGCCCGATATCGGCGTTGAAGTGACCGCAGGCGACATAGCCCAGGCGCACCGTGGCGTAAGGCAGTTCGGGGAATATCCGGGCCTTGTCGGGGTCGGCCACAAACCGCGTGGGATCGATGATAGTCTTGCCGCGATCCAGTTCCGGATGCAGGAGATCGGCAAACATCTCCGACGAAGGCGACCCGCGCCACTCGCCGCGGAGAACGCTGATACGGATCGAGCTGTAGAGTTCGTCGCGATAGTAGATGCCGAAGGTGAAGTTGTTCGGCTCGTCATCGTATCGGTCAGTGACGCGTTGCGACTCGGACGGCAGGATCGCGCCCTCGCGCAGGTAGGCGCGGTATCTCAGACGGTAGATCTCGTCCTTCTCCTCGGGAGTTTCTGCGAGGCGGTAATCTACGAATTCGAGGGGGTCTGAGGTTCGTTCGGGAAACAACGCGGTTACTTTGCCGGCGGCTCTCATTCATTACTCCAAGCACCGCCAACAACTTCCGCGGGCACGTCA
The DNA here is from genome assembly GCA_963816815.1 of uncultured Alphaproteobacteria bacterium. GTDB lineage: Bacteria > Pseudomonadota > Alphaproteobacteria > Rhizobiales > Xanthobacteraceae > Bradyrhizobium. Next base: position 70,199 of record CAWFMW010000013.1, on the reverse strand, counting down.
AAAGATTAACATCTTCTTAACGGCCGTGCAAAGAGATCGCAATCTTAGGGTTAAGAACACGCCCCGTATTTTCACGGAGTCAGGCGATGGATCGCGAGGCGACCGGGACCAACTGGCCGTCCGGCGGACGGCGGCCGTGCGAGGCATTAAGCAACTGGCGAACCCGCACCGCTGGCACCGGCGGGCTGAACAGATAGCCCTGCGCCTCGGTTACCGCGCCATCGGCGCTGATCAATTCGAGCTGCTCGTTGGTCTCGATGCCCTCCACTGCCACTGACATTCCGAGGTCGGCCGACAGCCGCGCTACGCCGCGCAGCAGGGTCAGCGGACGGTCGCTGTCGATCCCTTCCAGGAAGGAGCGGTCGATCTTCACCTTTTGCAACGGGAAGTTGTGGAGATAGCTGAGGCTCGAATAGCCGGTGCCGAAATCGTCGAGCGATATCCGCACGCCGAGCGAATGCAATTGCGAGAGCACATCATGCGTCAGTTGCGTGTTACGCAGAAGCGAGGATTCAGTGATCTCGATTTCAAGCCGGGTCGCCGGCAGGCCGGAGACCTCGAGCGCATAGCGGACTTCGCTCAGCACGTCGCGCTGGTGGAACTGCTGCGGCGAGAAATTGACCGCGACGCTGACGCCTTCGGGCCATTTCATGCATTCCATGCAGGCCTTGCGCAAGATCCAGCGGCCGAGATCGACGATCAGGCCCATGTCCTCTGCGACCGGAATGATATCTGTCGGCGAAACCGTGCCGCGCACCGGATGATTCCAGCGCAACAGCGCCTCGCAGGTGGATATCCGTCCCGACTTGAGATTGACCAGCGGCTGGAAGAACAGCTCGAACTCCTCATTGGCCAACGCTTTGCGCAGGTCGAGTTCGAGGATGCGGCGGGCTTCGACGACCAGCGCCATCTCCTCGCGGAAGAAGCAGAAGGTGCCGCGGCCGTCGGCCTTGGCGCGGTACAGCGCCATGTCCGCATTCTTCAACAGCGTATCGGCGCTGACGCCGCGCGAGGTCATGGCGATGCCGACGCTGGCGCCGATCTCGACCAGATGATTGTCGATCTTGTAACGCTCGCTCAGACGATCGACGATGCGCCGGGCGAGGCCCGCGGCGTCGTCGGGGGAGTGGATATTCTGCTGGAACACCACGAACTCGTCACCGCCGAAGCGCGCCACGAAATCCTCGGGCCGCAGCATCTCGCGCATCCGTTCGGACACCGCGCACAGCAACTGGTCGCCGCAGGGATGACCAAGCGTGTCGTTGACCTGCTTGAACTGGTCGAGGTCGACGAACAGCAGCGCCGACAATTGTTCGGCGCCCTGGGCCGCCAGCAGTTTTCCGATCTCGTCCCGGAAATTGACCCGGTTCGGCAGCGCCGTCAGTTCGTCGTAACGCGCCAGATGACTGATCCGGGCTTCCGCGTCCTTGCGCTCCGTGATGTCCTCCACCAGCATGACGGTGCCGCCGCCGGCCATTGGCTGGAAGGTCCAGGACAGCGCCCGGTTCTTGTTGAAATCCGGATCGGTCGTGATGATGTCGCTGGCGCGGGATTGTTCGACTTCCTGCAGAATGAGCCTAGCGCTCACCTCCGACATGGTTCCGGCCGCGACGCAGGCCGCGCAGATGTCCGAGACGTTGGCGCCTTGCTGCACGAAGTCGTCGGACAGGTTCATCATCTTGCTGAAGCAGTTGTTCATGACCGCAAGGCGGCCGTCGGCGCGAAACATCGCTAGGCCATGCGGCATGTTGTTCAGCGCCGTGTCGAACTGACTGGCAAGCGCCGCCTCGCGCTCGCGTGCGATCAGGGCGCGGACGAAAATCGCCTGCAGGCTGGTCGAGATGTGCTTCAGGGAGAAGAAGAACAGGACGTTGAGCAGCGCCATGCCGACATAGAAGGGGCTGCCGTTGGCGGCCAGCGCGAATGTCAGCGGTCCGCAGGCCAGCAGCATCTGCACATGGAAGATCCATGGCCGGCCATAGGTTCGGCCGCCGCCGGCAGCCACGTAGCAAAGCGTGACCGAGGTCGCGATCATGTGGGCGACGGCATCGTTGCTGCCCATCAGCGCGACCATGCACCACGTCCCGAGCGCTGCGGCATAGAGCATCGCACCGAACTGGTAGCGCATTTCCCAGCGCGCGACGCCATCGGCCGTCAGGCTGGAACGAACTTTCTTGTACTGGCGCGTGTCGAGCGCGCGAAGCGCGCCGGTAACGACAAGCACAGCGACGCACGGCCACAGCAGCGTATTGCCGGTCTTCAGCGCCGTCATGAGCGCGGCGACGGCGGCGCACAGCGCCCCCGCAAACATCGGACCAGGGTCGGTGAACAGCGAATCGATCAGCGCCGCGTGAATCGACGGCGATATCTTCCGATCGGGCTCTCCGCTCTGATTGGCGAGCTGCATATTGGGGGCACGCGTTCCTGTTAGGGTAGGTAGTTCTACCCTTCCCAGATGAAGTCTTTCTGAGGGAACATCGTTACCGGGACGTTGCTTTTGGTGAGGTCGCGGAAAATTTGCCCGAAAAATCATCAGGCTAGGCAATGTTTGCCGATTACCGACAATGCGCCGCGCGGTTGTGTTCCGCTAAGAGAGCAACGGCGACCATGCCGGGTCGGAGGCAAAACCGGGCGTTGGTACCCGCAATTCGTTGCGACCTGAGATATCGACCGTAAACAAGGATGGTCCGCTGTTGCCGCCGGGCTCGCGGAAGAACATCACGACGCGGCCGTTCGGCGCGAAGGTCGGCCCTTCATTATGATAGCCGGAAGTCAGGATGCGCTCGCCCGAACCGTCGGTCTTCATGATGCCGATCGCGAACTGGCCGCCGCCCTGCTTGGTGAAGGCGATGTAGTCGCCGCGCGGCGACCACACCGGCGTCGAATAGCTGCCCTCGCCGAACGAGATGCGCTGCGCGCCGCCGCCGGTGGCCGCCATCACATAGATCTGCGGCTTGCCGCCGCGATCGGATTCGAAACAGATCCGGCTGCCGTCGGGCGAATAGGACGGCGAGGTGTCGATCGCCGGCGTGTCGGTCAGCCGTGTCGTCGATTTCGAGCGCAGATCCATCACGAACAGGTTCGAGTTGCCGCCCTGCTGCAGGCTCATGATGATGCGCTGGCCATCCGGCGAGAACCGCGGCGAGAACGACATCCCGGGGAAGTTGCCGACGATCTCGCGCTGCCCGGTCTCGACGTTGAACAGATAGACGCGCGGGTCGCCCTGGCCGAATTCCATATAGGTGATCTCTTGCGTCGACGGCGAGAACCGCGGCGTCAGCACCAGATCGCTTCCCTTGGTCAGATAGCGGACATTGGCGCCGTCCTGATCCATCAGCGCCAGCCGCTTGACGCGGCGCTCCTTGGACCCGGTCTCATCGACGAACACGACGCGGCTGTCGAAATAGCCCTTCTCGCTGGTCGCGCGTTCGTAGATCTGGTCGGAGATGATGTGGGCAATCCGCCGCCAATATTCCGGCGAGGTCTGGTATTGCTGGCCGGACATCTGCTGCTGGGTGTTCACGTCCCAGAGGCGGAATTCGGCTTTCAGACGGCCGTCGCCCTGCCGGGTCATCCGGCCGGTCACCAAATACAGCGCGCCGATCTGCTTCCAGCTCTGGAACTGCGGCGGGTTGTCGGGATTGGTGATGCGCTCGATGAACGCAGCCGGATCGATCGGCGCGAACAGCCCGCTGCGCTTGAGGTTGTTGGTGATCACCTGCGCCACACCAACACCGACTTCAGCGTCGCCGGGCGTGCCGGCGACGAAATTCGGGATCGCGATCGGCTGAGGCGTAAACTCACCTTCGGGAATGGGGATACGCTTCGGCGCCTGCGCAAATGCGCTGCGAACGGGGGCGGCCATGATCGTACCAAGCGCGGCCATTCCAGAAATGATCTGCCGGCGGCTCGGGCGGAACAACATGTTCGGCAATCCATCTTTATCAGTCATCGCTTCAATCTTGCTCTTGTGTGATCGCCAATGGGCGAGCGCGGTCAGACTTTTTCCTTGAACACCGGCGCGAAATATTTCCATTCCTCGTAAAAGGCCGCCGGCAATTTGTACGGCTGGCATTCGATGATCGCGCGCAGCGCGCTCTCCTGATAGACGCGCAGAAACGGCGTCGCCGGAGCGCCTTCCGGGACCGGCGCGCCTTCAAGGGTGCCGTCGCGCTTCAGGCGAATGGCGAACACGGCTTCAGGCTTCTGCGATTCGATACCGCCATAGGGCTTCTTCCAGCATCGCTCGACCTGCCGCTGGAACATCGAGCCCCAGGTTGCGGAATTGTCCGCCGCCGTGCCCTTGGCAAGGCCGAGCGCCGCGTTCGAATTCAGCGTGTCGCCGGTCGCGGCCTGGCGCGTGGGATCGCGCTTGTCGAGCAGCGCCGCGATCTGCGTCTGATCGAAGTGCCGTTCGACGATCTTCGGCTTTTGCGGCTCGGGCGGCTTGGCCGCCTGCACCGGCTTCGGCGGCGGCTTCTTCTCTTCCTTCTTGATCGCCTCGGCGATCGGATCGGGCTTGACCGGATCCGGCTTTTTCTCGGTCGGGGTGTTCTCGGCAGCCTTTGGCGGGTCCGGCTTTTTCTCGACCGGTTTCGGCTCTTCCTTCGGCTTGTTCTCGACGGCCTTCGGCGGGTCGGGCTTCTTCTCGACCGGCTTCTCCTCGACCTTGGGCTGCGGCGGCGGTGCGGTCTCGGTTACGACCGGCGGCTTCTCGGTGATCTTGCCGACGGCATCGTCGACGGGCTTGGCTTCGGCGACTTTCTCGGCCAGCGGCTTCGGGTTTTCCTTCTTGCCGGTCTTCATGCCGGCCATGACCTTGGCAAGCTGGTCGGACGAAATGACATCGACCGCCACCGAATCTTCCGGCGGAATTTCCAGCGCCTTGGTCGAGACAGACACCATCGCCCACCCCAGCACGAGGACGTGCAGGGCAACCGACGCAACCAGTGTCTTGTCGACGTCCTTGACCTTCACTTGAGCTTTCCCGCTCCGCTGTCAGCCGTCGCGCACCGCTTCATGGCTCAGGAGCCCTGCTCCGGCACGATGACGATATTCGCCTTGAATCCTGCGGTCCGAATATACCCCAAAAGTTTCATCATATCCGTGTAGCAGACGTCTTTGTCGCCCCTCAGGTATACCACGCTCTCGGCGTCCGAACGGGTCTCCCGGATCGCCTTGATCTTGGGCAGCAAATCATTGGCCGAAATCAGCGTGTCCCCGAGATAGAGCTCGACGTTGGAATTGCACGTACCGCCGGTCCGCTTGACCGACAGCGTCAACGGCGGGGCGTTGGCCTGGATCTGCTTGCCGCCCGAGGCAACCGGCAGATCGATGTCGATGCTCGACGTCATCAACGGCGCAGCCACCATGAAGATGATCAGCAGCACCAGCATCACGTCGACCATCGGCGTGACGTTGATCTCCGCCATCACGGCGGCGCGACGCCGGCCGCGGCGTCCGCCGCCGCCGGCCGAACCTGCCATGTTCATCGCCATGATCTGGATCTCACGATGCGCTCGTCATTGGCCGCCCTCACGCCCGCTCGTCGATCTGGCGGGACAGGATGGCTGAAAATTCATCGGCGAAGCCTTCGAGCCGCTGCGCCTGCCTGTTCACCTCTGATGTGAACTTGTTATAGAAAATGGTCGCCGGGATGGCGGCGATGAGGCCGATGGCGGTGGCAAACAGCGCTTCCGCAATGCCGGGCGCCACCACGGCCAGCGAAGTGTTTTTCGAGGCGGCGATCGACTGAAAGCTCGACATGATGCCCCAGACGGTTCCGAACAGGCCCACGAACGGCCCCGCCGAGCCGACCGTTGCCAGCACCAGCAGCCTTCGTTCCAGCCGCTCGACCTCGCGCGCGATGGAGACGTTCATCACCTTCTCGATCCGCATCTGCAGGCCGGCAAAGGAGCGTGTCTGACTCTCGAACGAGCGCTTCCACTCGCGCATGGCGGCGACGAAACACGCCGCCATCGACTGCGTCGGTTTTGCCGACAGCGCGCGATAGAGCTCCTCGATCGACTGGCCCGACCAGAACGCCTGCTCGAAGCGGTCCATGGCGCGCTTGGTGCGGCCGTACAGGAAAATCTTGTCGATCGCGATCGCCCAGACCCAGACCGAGCAGGCTAACAGCCCCAGCATGACGGTCTTCACGACCCAGTGGGCCTGCATGAACAGCGCGATCAGCGACACGTCGGCAGAGACCAACGGCAGGGCTGCCGGCGCCACGTCGGCGGGATTCATGAGCGGTATCCTCTCAACGCAAGTGTCCCTATTTCCTCCGGGAGCAATCGGCTGCCCGTTTCACAGCCGCGCGTCGGGCGCGGCGATATGCGCCAGCGCGAAAGCCGCTCTTGGTGTCGCATGGGGGGCCCGCCGAAAGCCGGGTCCTGCTTCCCCTGCCAACATGTCAAAACGAGGGCTGCCAGCGCGTCATTCCGTCCCTAACCAAACGCTAAGCTTGGTTAACTTTCGGTTACCAAAGGGAAATCCGCCTGCCGGAAATCGAGGCAGGCCGGGCGGTTACGGTGGGCTCGGGGGCCGGGTTCCATGCCGGGATAAGTGGTTCCAGCCGGTCTCAAGACGACCGCCTGGCGGGCCTCCCACGTCATTGCGAGCGCAGCGAAGCAATCCATAGCGCGGCAAGTTGAGAGGTGGATTGCTTCGCTGCGCTCGCAATGACGTGGATATAGTTTCGCGATCTCGCGGCGCTGGTCGCCCGAGGTTTGCATTTCGTTTGCCCTCTCTTCGAAATCGAGGGCGCAGGGAAGACCGGGTGCTTGCTGCACCCGAGGTCTCGCGTGCGATTTGCGCAAACAAAAATGCACACGAGCATACAGGTACAGCGGGGGCATCCCGGCCTTCCCTGCGCAATGGCTTTACGGCTTACTTCGTGCTCTCCCCGGAGAACGGCTCTTTTGCCTCCGTCGCTCCACGAGACAACCCGTGAAACTTAACGCCAGCACCGCGGCGCCCGAACCACACGACTTCGCCGTACGCGTCCGGCGCGTACGTCTATCGCGCCCTCAGCGTCCACCGCATCTCACCGCGCGTTCGTGACGTTCGCGAGCGCCCCTCATCCGCCGTGAGACAAACGGGGTTATGCGACTGATTTGCGCAGATGCGAAAGCGGAATATTTTTGCGCGAAGGGCTGGACCGGCTTCTGGGTGATTTGGCCACCTGCCACGCACAACATGTTGCGGCCGGTCGCGACAGCCGCATGACTGCCCTGCTTCCCCGCTCGGCTTGTCGCCCTTACAGACGTAATCTAAACATGACAGCCCAACCATAATAATCGTGCGGCTCGATCCGCAGGCAAGGGAGAAGACAATGAAGGCGTTCATGAAAGCCGCCGCGATGATCGCGGCCGGCATCGCTGCCAGTGCGGCGAATGCCGGGCCGCTGCCGGAGGCAAAGCCGGATGACGTTGGATTTTCACAACAAGGCCTCGCTCGCCTGGACGATTTTTTCGCCCGCGAGATCGCCGCCAAACGGGTGCCCGGCGCCGTGGTCGCGATCGCCCGCGATGGAAAGCTCGTGCAGTACAAGGCGTACGGCCAGCTTGATCCGACCAAAGGCACGGCGATGCCGCTCGATGCCGTGTTCGCACTTGCTTCCATGACCAAGCCGATGGCCGCCGTCGCGGGGCTGACACTTATGGAACAGGGCCGCCTGCCCCTTCAGGCAAAGCTTGCCGACTACTATCCCGCGTTCGCCGACATGAAGGTCGGCGTCCCGCAGGCGGACGGCTCGCTGAAGCTCGACGCGCAGATTTCACCGATCTACATCCACGACCTTTATCGACACACATCCGGCCTGATGTATGGAGGACGCCCGGACAGCGCGAGTCCCGTCGCGCGTCAGTACCCGAACGGAACCGCGCCGGCGATCGAGGGCGATACGCAGGCGTTCATCGATCGCATCACCAAGCTGCCGCTGGCGCACCAGCCGGCGACGGTTTTCGAGTACGGCTTCTCGATCGACGTGCTCGGCGCGGTGGTTGAAAAGGTGAGCGAGCAGCGGCTCGGCGAGTACCTTGCCGCCAATGTGTGGCAGCCGCTCGGGATGAGAGACGCCACGTTCCATCCGACGGAGGCGCAGCGTGCCCGTCTTGCCCGGCCATTTCCCAATGACCCGCTGACGGGCAAACCGCAGGAAATCAAACTTCTCGACACGCCAACGAAGTCCGACTGCGGCGGCGCCTGCGCGTTCGCAACCATGGGCGACTATGTGCGCTTTGGACAAATGCTGCTCAATGGCGGCGAGCTCGACGGTCAGCGCGTTCTCGGGCCCAAGACGGTGCATCATATGATCGCCAACCACCTCGGGCCGGAGATCAAGAACAACGTGGCCAATGTGGAGCCGCATCGCGCCGGCTTTAGCTTCGGCCTCGGCGTGGCGGTGCGGACCAGCGAAGGCCTGTCCTCGGTGCCGGGCAATCCCGGCGAGTTCTCCTGGAACGGCGCCTACGGCACGCAGTTCTTCTGCGATCCGAAGGAGCGTCTTGTCGTCGTCGTGGGGACGGCGGCGCCCGGCGAACTTCGCAAATACTATCGCGAGCAGGTCCAGGACATCGTCTACGGCGCCATGGTGCGGTAGGTCTTCTCGGACGATGACGTCCAGTTGATCGATTTGTCGCCCGCATGAGCGCCAGCGATATGCGGGGACACTCTCCCGGGTGTCGCTGCGCTCACCCGGGCTACGATTGCTGAATCTAGCCGAGCTATTGTAGCCCGCATGAGCGGAGCGACATGCGGGATTTCCCGCGACATGGATCCCGGGGTCGCTTCGCTCGTCCGGGCTACATCAACGCTTGCTCGGGCTCCGGGCAATTGGTCAATCGTGCCGGCACGCCAACGGCGGTGCAGCCCGCTGGCACGTCATGCTCGACGACCGCGCCTGCGCCGATCTTGGCGAAGTCGCCGACGCTGATATCGCCGATAATGGTTGATCCGGCGCTGAGGTAGACGCCGCGACCGATTTTCGGCCCGCGGTCCGGCTCTGACTGTTTTCGGCCGATGGTGACGTTCTGCAGGATCGTCACCTCGTCGCCGATCATGGCGTGGGCGCCGATGATGATGCCGGTGGCATGATCGAGAAATACCGACGTGCCGATTGATGCAGACGGATGAATGGAGACCTGAAGCTGATCGGACGACAGGCTTTGCAGCAGCAACGCGAGATCGCGGCGCTCCTCGCGCCATAGCCAGTTGGAGACGCGCCAGACCTGCAGCGCGACGTAGCCCTTGAAGTTCAACAGCGGCGGCAGCAGCGCCGTCGTCGCGGGATCGTGAACGGCGATGCTTTGCAGGTCGCGGCTCGCCGCATCGATCAGATCGGGCGAAGCCGCAAATGCTTCACCGGCAATGCGCGCAAACCGCTGGCGATCCGCCGCCGTCTTGCCGAGCCGCTCCCCGATCTGGTGAGCCAGCGCGTGAGCTAAATCAGGGTGATCGAGAACGGCCGATGACAGCGCCGCGCCGAATATGGGATCGCGCGCAACAGCGCTCTCCGCTTCACGCCGGACCTTTCGCCAAAGCTGATCGACGGTGAGCATTCCATTCATGACGACCGCCTCGGATTGATGCGTCCGCCCAATATAGACCGGTCGCGAAAGCGCGCCAGTACCGCTCGACGAGCAAATTGCGAATGTGAGTGATGTCGGGCTGTGGAGAAAACCCACAGAATGGCGGGCGGATCACCGGCGCCCGAACAGTCCGCCCACTACTCCGCCAATCAGCGCACCGGGACCGCCAGCACTGTGGTGATGGCGTGCACCACCGCCGCGACGACGGGCCGGCCGGTCATCATCGGATTTGTCGGGGCTATCAAGGCTGGCGCGCGCTGTCGAAACCGACTCGGTCAGCAGCGCCTGATGCTGCGGCGTGCTGAGGAACCCGGTGTTGGGATAGCCGCGAGCCGCCTGCCAACGTGCGATGACGGCGCGGGTCGGCTTGTCGAACCGTCCATTGGCCTTGGTGTCGAAGCCGAGCCTGGTCAGCCGGCGCTGCACGTCGCGACGCTTTGCCTTGTCTAGGCCGACCTGATCCTCAGTCTCCTGAGTGCCCTCCTGGACAATTTCGGCAGGATCGGCGGAGGCTAACAGCTCGCGGTCGGCCATGCTCGGACCGGCTTTGGCAACATTTGCACTGACGAGAATTGCAAAGACGGACAATGTGAGAATGAAGACGCGCAATGGCTTATCTTCCCTGATCTCTGAGTCGCTCGATGACTTCGCTTTGAGAACCGGTGTCGGTTCAAATACGCCGCGGTGAAACTCGACTTCCTGGCGGCGTCCAAATCAAAGGCAACTCCGGCTTCGTCTCAGGGCAACTGTTATTCGGATCGCTTGTTCCCTATCGCGCGTAGATTGTTACGCTGCATTGACACAGACCCGGGCTTTCCGGGTGCTCGGGTCAAAACGGGCGCAGGACTCAGCCACTTCTTGATTGCACGAAGCCCCCAAAAACAAACCGCCCACCTGCTTTCGCAGATGGGCGGCTGTATCGCCATCAGGCATCATGGGGGCATCACGCCTGAGGCTGAACCTCTTCCACGCAGCCTGCTTCAGATCAGCCCTGCTGCGGCTGGTCGTTCGGCGGGGTCGGACGCGGCTTGTGCTGGGCCATGAACGCGTCGAACTCTTCCTTGTCCTTGGCGTGGCGCAGTCGGTCGAGGAAATTCCTGAACTCGACCTGCTCTTCCTCGAGCCGGCGCAGGGTTTCCGTGCGGTACTCGTCGAAGGCGCGGTTGCCGCTGGTGGGCTGACCGAAGCCGAAGCCGCCAAAGCCGCGACTTTCCATGCGGCCGCGCATACGGTCCATCTTGTACTGCATCCGCTCCATCTTGTTCTGCCAGCGGTCTCCGTGACTCCAACAACCCATTTTTCTGCTCCCTAGTGTGAAAAAGAGAAGGGCAAGACCGATCGGCCACCAGATGATGAAGCCGAGGATGGTCACGGCAATCCAGCCGGGGTGCCAGGGGCTTTCAAGCATATGCGGGCGTGGGCGGTAGCTCTCTTCCGTCGTCGGGCCGCGCCATCGATTGACATCTGCGGTGTAGGCCATTTCCCTCTCCATGACGGCGATCACGCCGTTGTGAATGTAAATAACATTTACATACCTAAACCATCCCGCGTTTTTGTCAAGCGCGCGGCTCGCCGCACCTTTGAAAAAATTATTTGGGGGTGCCCCAAGGGCCTGATGGCGGGGCGCCGGATGGCGGCACCGGCGGCGGACCGGCCGGCTTTGGTTCCGGCCGGCGGTCGGTGGGGAAGCCGAGGCCGCGCAGATAGATCAGCACTTCGGCTTCCAGCAGATCCTCGGGCGACATCGGCAGCTTGCGCCGCGCCGCGTCGCCGCGGCCGAACAATGACGCCACACCGTGCGCCATCGACCAGATGTGCAGCGCCATCATCATCGCTGGCGGCCGCGGCATGCCGGGCGGCGCCATCGCCGCAAGCCGCTCGGCGGCGGCGCGGATGATGGCGAAGGCGCGCTCGCTGGCGGCCATCAATGTAGGGTTTGCATCGACAGGAATGCCGGATTCGAACATCGCCGAATAGAACGCGGGCTCGTTGCGGGCGAACGCCAGATAGGCCTTCCCGACCCGCTCGAACGCCGACACCGTGTCGGGCCGGCCGTCGTCCCAGGCCTGCGTCAGCAGCGCCTCGAACTGCTCGAAACCGCGCTGGGCGATCGAGGACAACAATTCATCGCGATCGCGGAAGTGACGGTACGGCGCGGCGGGGCTGACGCCAGCCATCCGCGCCGCGTCGGCAAAGGTGAAGCCGGCCGCGCCCTTCTCGGCGATCAGGCCGAGCGCCGCCTGCAGCAACGCCTCTTTCAGATTGCCGTGGTGGTAGCCGCGTTCGCTGCGGCCTTGTTCCTTGCGCCAGCTCATGTGAACGGCTTTTACATGAGCCGGGTGGAAAGGTCACTTGGTTTGAGGCCGTTAACCCGCGTTCATCAAGATTAACGGCGGACGCGGCGGCGCACATTCCTGACGATTCTAACCGCCCGGGATCGGGAGCACCGGCATGATCTCCACGCGCTCGCCGGGGAAGATCGCAAAATGCGGGTGGTCCTCGAACAGTTTCGCGGCGGCCTCGTGCGAGCCGGCGCGCACCACCGTGAAGGCGCCCATCTCGTTGGCGATGTCGGCAATACCGCTTGAATCGATCTTCTTGGTCTTGCCGAGCGGGCCGCCCATGGCGACGATCGCCGCCTGGTGCTTTTCGACCCAAGCCTTCCACGCCGCCATGCCCTGCTGTTCCCTGGCACGCCGCTCTGCCTCCGGCAGCGCAATCCAGGCCGCCATTTTCGCGCTGGTCTTGCTGCCGAGAAAGACGGCGAGGAACGTATCGTTGGTGCTCATGAGGTTTCTCCTCTCTTGCGGTTGACGGATTGCGATAGCCTCTCGGCTTAACGGTGTACGGAGCCTTTCTGCAGCGCCTCGAAGCCGGCCGCGGCCTGCTGCACTTCTTCCGAGAAACCGGTCATCTCCCGCACCTGGCGGATCTCGATGATCTCGTTCCCGGAGGCCGGGCATTTTTTCGCCCAGGCGATCGCCTCCTCGCGCGACTTCACAGAGATCATCCAGTAGCCGCCGAGCACTTCCTTGGCCTCGGTGAACGGGCCGTCAGTGACGACAGGCTTGCCGGTCGCAAACGAAACCCGCGCGCCCGTCGACGGCGGATGCAGGCCGTCGAGCGCGATCAGCACGCCAGCCTCCTTGAGCGCCTCATTGTATTTCATCATCGCCTTGAGCCGCTCGGGGTCGAGCTGGACGTCTGGTGGCGCGGTCTCAAAGCCGAGGGGGATCATCAGCATCATAAAGCGCATGGTGGTGTCCTTGTTCGGCTGTCGTCACTTCTTCGCAGCGTGCGCGCGCATCCGCTCTTCCTGCTCGCGCAGTTCGGGAGGCAAGGTGTCACCGAAATCTTCCGTCGCAAACACCTGGCGGATTTCGATCTCCTCGCCGCCGGTGAACGGCGCGCGCTTCATCCATCCGATCGCGTCATCCAGCGATCTGGTGTCGATCAGCCAGAAGCCGCCGACGAGATCGCCGGAGAGCGCGAACGGACCGTGGCTGACTCTACTTTGTCCGCTTTCATACCTGATCCGCGCGCCCTTTGCGGTTGGATACAGGCCCTCGCCCGCCTCCATCACGCCGGCCTTCACCATTTCCTCGTTGAAATTTCCCATCGCGGTCATCAATTCGATGCTCGGCATCACGCCGGCTTCCGAATCCTTGCTGGCCTTCACAATCACCATGAACCGCATCGCTATTCTCCGGTTGGACCTTTCTGGGCCGGGCTACCGTCGCGCCGGCCTTCGTCAACAAGACGAGCGGGCTTTTACGCCGCCGACATGTCGGGAGAAATTATTTTTGAGGTAATTGTTCTGCCGCCTGCGTCGTCGAGCCGTATCCTGCTCAAGACTCTTTGGGCACCATCTGGAAATACGGCTCGGCCTCCTGCATCACCCGCGCGAAAGAGGGCCGCGCTTTCAGGCGCTCGAAATAGGCGGAGAGATTCCCGTTCACCTCGCCGAACGGCACCACCATGCTGCCGTAGAACAGCGATGGCGCGGCGGCACAATCAGCGAGGCCAAATTCCTCGCCCACCGCCCAGCCGCCCTTTGCCATCTGCTTTTCGATCATGGCGTAGGATGTCAGCAACTGCGCGCGGGCTTCCTCGACGCCGAGCGGATCCCGCTTGTCAGCTGGCCGCAGCCGGTCGATCATGATCTTCTGCATCTGCAGATGCACATAAAGATCGTAGAAGCGGTCGCGCAGCCGCGTCTGCAGGGCGCGGCCGGCATCGTCGGGAATGAACCGGGCGGGACCGCGATAGTGGCGGTCCAGATATTCGACGATGATGCTGGATTCCGGCACGGTCTCGTTCCGAGCCTCGTCGCGCAGCACCGGAAACTTGCCGATCCCCCACAGTTTTACCAGCGCGGCGCGCTCGGCCGGGTTTCCGAGATCGACCAGGTTCGGCGTGAACGGAATGTCGTTCTCGTACAGCGCGATCAGCACCTTCCAGCAGTACGAGGACAGCGGGTGGTAATGCAGCGTCAGCGCCATGAAATGTCTCCCTTTGTAACAAGACGGCCGGCGCGTACGCGCGCCGACATCTGAGAAGGATTATTTTTCCGCAGCCGGAACATGGGCCCGCAAGATTACGGATCGCCGATCGCTGCGTGCGCATGCTTGCGTGCATATACGGCCGGCATCGAACTTTTCTCGCGATTTTCTGCTGAGATGAGCTGCAACCTGCGTATGCTTTACCCAACGTTAAGTGGTGTCCCACAACTTATGAGGAAAGAGAATCAATTTACAACCAGCCTCGTCGGAGCGTCGCTTTGTTCAATTTTCAAAGAAAATCATTCATTCAAAATTCAATTGCACAAGCCGCTGCCATCAACAAGTCGCAGGCGGTGATCGAGTTCAAGCTCGACGGCACCATCGTGACGGCGAACAAGAATTTCCTCGATGCGACGGGCTACTCGCTCGACGAGATCAGGGGCAAGCATCACGGCATGTTCGTCGACGCCGCCGAACGCGACAGCTCCGCCTATCGCGAATTCTGGGCGAAGCTGAACCGCGGCGAGTTTCAGGTCGCCCAATACAAGAGGTTCGGCAAGGGCGGCCGCGAGATCTGGATCCAGGCGTCCTACAACCCGATCCTTGATGGCGGTGGCAGGCCGACCGGCGTCATCAAGTTCGCGACCGATATTACCGCCGACAAGCTCCGCAGCATGGAAGACGCCGGCAAGATCGCGGCGATCAGCCGCGCGCAGGCGGTGATCGAATTCAATATGGACGGCACCATCGTCGCCGCCAATGAAAACTTCCTGCGCGCGATGGGCTACACGCTCGGTGAAATCCAGGGCAAGCCCCACAGCATGTTCATCGTGCCCGAAGATCGCGGCAGCGCGGACTACCGAGAGTTCTGGGCAAAGCTGAATCGCGGCGAGTTTCAGGCCGCCGAGTACAAGCGCCTCGGCAAGGGGGACAATGAAATCTGGATTCTCGCCACCTACAATCCGATCCTCAACGACGCCGGAAAGCCTTTCAAGGTCGTCAAGTTCGCGACCGACGTGACCGAGCAGAAACTGAAGACCGCCGACAGTGACGGCCAGATCGCCGCGATCGGGAAGTCGCTGGCCGTGATCGAATTCAACATGGACGGCACCGTCCGTACCGCCAACCAGAACTTCCTTGACGCCATGGGCTACACGCTCGGCGAAGTGCAGGGCAAGCATCACAGCATGTTCGTCGAGCCGGTCGAGTGCAACGCGCCGGCCTACCGCGAATTCTGGGACAAGCTCAATCGCGGCCAGTACGAGGCGGCGGAATACAAGCGTCTCGCCAAGGGCGGCCGTGAGATCTGGATCCAGGCGTCGTATAATCCTATCCTCGACCTCAACGGCAAACCGTTCAAGGTCGTGAAATACGCGACCGACGTCACCGCGCAGGCGGTGATGCGCAGGAAGGCCGAAAACGCGAGGGAACTGATCGGGCAGGTGGCGGCGGGCAGCGAGCAGATGAGCGCTTCGATCCGCGAGATTTCCGCGACGATGAGCAAATCCAAGGCGAACGCCGCCGAGGCGACCGGGCGGATCGATGCTGCGGATCATCAATCGCAAAAGCTCAACGAGGCGGCGCAGGCGATGGGCGGCATCGTCGAGCTGATCGGCAACATCACCGGACAGATCAACCTCCTGGCGCTCAACGCCACGATCGAATCCGCCCGCGCCGGCGAGGCCGGGCGGGGATTTGCGGTGGTGGCATCGGAAGTCAAGAACCTCGCCAATCAGGCCAAGCACGCCACCGACACGATTTCGAAGGAAATCGAGCAGCTCAACGGCGTGGCCGGCGATGTCGCGGGGTCGCTGACCGCCATCAAAGCGGCAATCGCCGGCGTCAACGAATTCATCGCCTCCACGGCCGGGGCCGTCGAGGAGCAAAGCATCGTCACCCAGGACATGTCGAGCAACATGCAGCGCGCTTCGGCGGAACTGTCGTGATGCGGAAGCGCCTGCATGGCCGCAGGCGTCCCCGGATAGCTGCCGGGTGGGATTTGCCGTACCGAGGCTGAATTCCGCGTCATTGTCGCCGGGACATGGAACAGGGCTTGGGCTATAGCAGCGGGAAATCCTTCTCTCGCCAACGGACCCGCTTATGCCCGCCTCCCCGCAAAAAATTGCCCTCGTCACCGGCGCCGCACGCGGCATCGGGCTAGCGACCGCCAAACGGTTTCTCGCCGAGGGCTGGCAGGTCGCGCTGCTCGACATCGAGGGCGAGTTGCTGCATGGCGCGGTCGTCGCGCTGGCCGACCCGGACAACACGCTGCAACTGCAATGCGACGTCTCCGATGCCAAGGCGGTGGCGAACGCCATGGCGGGGGTGAGCGCGCGCTTCGGCCGGCTCGATGCCCTGATCAACAATGCCGGCATCGCGGTGTTCGCGCCTTTGCTCGACACTTCGGATGAAGACTGGAGCCGCATCCTGCAGGTCAACCTCACCGGGCCGTTTATCTGCACCAAGGCGGCGGCGCCGTTGATGCGCGAACATGGCGGCGGGGCGATCGTCAACATCACCTCGATCTCGGCGGTGCGCGCTTCCACGCTGCGCTCGGCCTACGGCACCAGCAAAGCCGGGCTCGCGCATCTCACAAAACAGCTCGCGGTCGAACTGGCTTCGCTCGGCATTCGCGTCAACGCGGTGGCGCCCGGCCCGGTCGAAACCGCGATGGCGAAACAGGTCCACACGCCGGAAATCCGCGCCGACTATCACGACGCCATTCCGCTCAATCGCTACGGCCTCGAGGAGGAACTGGCGGAAGCGATCTTCTTCCTGTGCAGCGATCGTTCCAGCTACATCACCGGACAGATCCTCGCCGTCGACGGCGGTTTCGACGCCGCCGGCATCGGCCTGCCTACGCTGCGCGGCGAAAGGCGGAACGGCTAGCGCCCGCTTGCTCCGCTCTCCGTGGTGGCGCCGGGCAAGGGAAGCACGACAAAATCGCTGGCCTCCTTCGCTGGCGCAGCGTGACCTTGGCGTTACAAACGCTTAGGTTGTGTCGGCGCGGCGATGGTCCGGCGCCCTGCATAGGCCTAAAACTCACACCGGATCGTGGGGAGTGACGTGTCATGTCAGGAATGCTCATCAACCTGATCATCCAGATCGTCAGCGGCGCCATCGGCGGCAATGTCGCAGGCGGCGCGGCCAAGAACATTGATCTTGGCACGCTTGGAAATACCCTCGCGGGCGCCATCGGCGGCGGTGCCGGAGGGCAGCTTCTCGGCATGCTGATTCCGCTGCTGGCCAATAGCGCCTCGACGCCTGATATCGGCAGCATCATCGGCCAGGTCGCCGGTGGCGGTGTCGCCGGTGCGGTTCTCACCGCGATCGTCGGCGCCATCAAGAACAAGGCGACAGCCTGAGCAGTCTGCGATCACGCACCGGCAAAATTGGCGGCGGGCATCTGCAGAAATCGCATTTGTCCGCTGGTGCGCGCTGGATTTACGTCACTAGTCCTTCCAACGCTGGTTGACCGCAACGACGCGCCAGCCATTTTCCAGCCGATCGATGCGCGTCAGCGACAGCGGGTCGATCACGAAACGCAGCGCGTTGTCGGGCGCAAGATCGAGCGCGATGGCGAGCACGGCGCGGATGGTGCCGGAATGCACCACGAGGATCGCCTCGCCGGCGGGGAGAGCTGCAAGGCCTGCACTTGCGCGCGCGATCTGGTCGACAAAACTTTCACCGCCGGGCGGCCGGTTGCTGGCGGCCGATTTCCAGAATTCGCGATAGGCCGGGCCGAGTTCGCGTTCGAGTTCATTGTGACGCCGTCCGGTCCAGGCGCCAAAATCCTGTTCGCGAAAGGCGGCCTGTTCGACTGCATCGAGGCCCAGCCTCTCGGCCGTCTCCCGCGTGCGGCGCGCCGGGCTGCACACCGCCAATGCGCCGCCCGGCAGTCTAGCCTTGAGCGCGGCAAACGCTGCGGCATCGCCGATATCGGCCGGGGCGTCGGGGCCGTGAATCACCCCGCGCGGTCCGTCGACCGGTGCGTGGCGGATCAGCCAGAGATTCGTCGGCACATTCATGACTACGCCAGCCGTTTCATGGCTGCGCCAGCTTTGCAGCGAGCAGGACAAGGATCGCCGTTTCCGCGACCTGTTCGGCGCTACCGAGCACGTCGCCGGTCTGGCCGCCGATCTGCCGCAACGCCAGCCACGCGATGGAAAGCCCGCTCACGCCCGCCAGCACTGCCGCATAGAACGCGTTGCTCCATGACAGCGACAACAGCGCGATCAGCAGCGCCAGCCCGACGGCAATGGTCGCCGTCGCCGCATCGGGCTGACCGGCATTGCGGGCCAATCCATCCTTGCGCGCATAAGGCAGGTTCAACGACATCGCGGGCAGTATACCGCGCCCCAGCGCATGCGCGACGATCAGGCTCGGGATGACATAGCCGTCCGGAATCGCCGCCAGCGCCGACAGCTTTGCGGCAAAACTCACCAGCAGAATCATGGCGCCATAGGTGCCGAGCCGGCTGTCGCGCATGATCTCAAGTTTCGATTCGCGCGTACGGCCGCCGCCGAAACCGTCAGCGACGTCGGCGAGGCCATCCTCGTGCAGCGCACCGGTCAGAATTGCGCTGCCGCCGAGCGCCAACGCGGCGGCGGCCAGATCGGGCACTCCGACGGATCGCAGGCCGAGGCACAGCAATCCGACCGCCGCGCCGATCAGCGCGCCGACCACCGGAAACATCCGGTGCGCGCGCACGAAATTCTGCGGCATCGCGCCATCCGGATGCGGCATCGGCAGCCGCGTCAGGAACGCGACGGCGGTTTTGAAATCGTCGAACCATTGATTCATGGAGATGTCCGGAGAATCGGTTTAGCGTTGCGATCCCTGCCCCAACGAAAGAATGGCAACGAGAATCGTATGCAGTTCGCCAGTCTAGACGACATCCGCACCTTCTGTCGCGACCTGCCCGGCGGCGGCCGGCGATTCGCCGACATGGCCGCGCACCGCCAACAGAATCTGACCAAGCCGCCGGGCAGCCTCGGCCGGCTCGAAGAACTCGCGATCTGGCTGGCGCAATGGCAGGGCCGGGAATTGCCGCGGCTGGATCGCGTCACCATCGCCGTGTTCGCCGGCAATCACGGCGTCGCCGCCCGCGGCGTCTCGGCCTATCCGCAGGCCGTCACCGCGCAGATGGTGGCGAATTTTGCCGGAGGCGGCGCGGCCATCAACCAGATCGCCAAAGCCGCTGCCGCCGAACTGCGCGTGGTGCCGATCGAGCTCGATCGGCCGACGCGCGATTTCACCGAAGCTGCGGCAATGAACGCGGACGAGTTTCTCGAAGCGGTCGACGCCGGCTATCGCACCGTGCCCGAGGATTGCGATCTGCTCGCGGTCGGCGAGATGGGGATCGCGAACACGACGACGGCGGCCATGCTGTGCGCGGCCATGCTCGGCGGCGGCGCCGCGCGCTGGGCCGGCCGCGGCACCGGCGTCGACGACGACGGCATGGCGCGCAAACGCGCCGCGATCGAGACCGCGCTGAATTTCCATCGCGCCATTCTCGGCGATCCGCTTGCGGTGGCGGCAGCGCTTGGCGGCCGCGAACTCGCCGCGATAACAGGCGCCGTGCTCGCCGCGCGGCGGCATCACGTTCCTGTGTTGCTCGACGGTTTTGTGGCGACATCGGCGGTGCTGCCGCTCTCCCGTCTCGATCCGCGCGCGCTCGATCATTGCCGCGCCGGGCATGTCTCGGCCGAGGCCGGCCACCGCGATCTGCTGCGCGAACTGAAGCTGGATCCACTGCTCGACCTGAACATGCGGCTCGGCGAAGCGTCGGGTGCGGGGGTCGCGATCTCGCTGGCCCGCGCCGCGCTGGCCTGCCATGCCGGAATGGCGACATTCGCGGAGGCCGGCGTTTCAGGCACGGGGGATTGACGAAACCTCGCCACATATCTCAGCGTAACTGGCCCGAAGGGCAGTTCGTCTGACGAAGGAGGCGCGCATGCGAATGGCGGTCATCAAGGGTGTCGTTGCCATCGCCGCGCTGTTCGCGGCAATCCTGCCCGGGCGGGCCGAAATTCGTATTCTGGCGAGCCCCGGCGGCGCGGTCGGGCCGTTTCTCGAACTGTTCGAACGGGTGCGTCAATCCGGCGAGCGCGTGGTGATCGACGGGCCGTGCCTGTCGGCCTGCACGCTACTGCTGATGACGATACCGGAGGAGCGGATCTGCGTGACCCGCCGCGCCGTGCTGGGATTTCATGCCGCGCGCTCGATCGACAGCCGCGGCCGGATGTATGCGGAGCCGGAAGCCTCGCGCGAGGTGGAAGCCGCCTATCCGGCGCCGGTTCGCCAATGGATCGCCCGCCGCGGCGGATTGACGTCGCGGCTATTGCTGCTGCGGGGGCGCGAACTCGCCGCGATCTATCCGCGGTGCAGGTAGGATTTCGTAGGGTGGGCAAAGGCGCTCTTGCGCCGTGCCCACCATCCTTCTACGAGGCACGAATGGTGGGCACGCTTCGCTTCGCCCACCCTACGAAGATCGCCTCACATATCTTCCTTCGGCGAATTCACCATCCAGGGAATGCCGAACTTGTCGACGCACATGCCAAAACCGTTGGAGAAGAAAGTCTTGCCGAACGGCATCCGCACCGTGCCGCCCTCGGCGAGCGCGTTGAAGCGCCGCTCGGCTTCCGCGGGATTCTCGATCGCAAGCGCCACGGAAAATCCCTGCGGCTGATGGTAGTCGCCGGGCGTGGCGTCGGACGCCATCAGCACCTCGCCGTCGATGGTGATGCGGGAATGCATGATCTTGGTCTTCCAGTCCGCCGGGATCGGCATCTCGGCCGGCCCGTCGCCATACGGCATCATCGCCTCGATCTGGGCGCCGAGCGCCTTCTGATAATACTTCAGCGCTTCTTCGCAATTGCCGTTGAAAAATAGATAGGGATTGACCTGCATCGCGGGCTCCTTGGGTTACTCGAAATTCGCGTGACGCGCTATTTCTCGGTGATCTTCTTCAGATTGGCCAGACCGGATTCAAAATCCTTTCCGATCATGTTGTCCAGATTCATGAAGACCTGGATCAGCTTGGTCAAGAAGCGTGCGGGACCATGCATCATCCATGTAACATGGGTGCCATCGCCCTGCGGCAGCATTGTGAACTCGGCGGTGTTGTGGCCTTCGAACGGCGTGAAGAAATCCAGCTTGATGACAATCTTTTGCGGTGCGGAGGCTTCAAGAATTTCCATGCGACCGGAACCGACATTCTTGTCGCCCTCCCAGGCATAGACCGCGCCCTTGCCGCGCTCCGCACCGCCATAGGTACGCTTCATCGCCGGATCCTTGTTTTCATACGGCGACCAGCTTCGCCACTGGTGAAAATCGTTGATCAGCGGAAAAATCATTTCCGCCGGCGCCTTGATGCCGGTCGAGCGCTGCACCCGCAGCGTGCCCGGCTTGGTCGCGGCGAGAATGAGGACCGCGGCGATGGCAATCGCCAATATCACGGCAATGATGACAAGGACTTCAGACATGACTGGCTCCACAAATGTTGCCGCCGATCAGCGGCGGAACGGGATCAAGGTTTGCAAATTCCGGTCACGCAGCCACAGCCCACCCCATACCATCAAGCCGAGATAGAGTCCGAACAGCGTGTGCGTGAACAGCGGGCTGCCGATCCGCACATGCGAGGCCATCGCGCCGCCGAGATAGCCGGTAAGCAGGATGGCGCCGAGGATCGAGGTCGGCGGGATCGCGTAAAGTACGGTGCAGACGATGGTGATAAGGCCAAGGCTCCGCGCCAGCGTTTCGCTCGAACCATAGCCCATTCGGTCCATGGTTTCGGTGACGATCGGCCACGGCACCAGCTTGATGGCGCCGTCGATCATCAGGAACACGATGACGAGGCCGCTCATGATGCGGCCGGTCCAGCGTGCAGGCCTGGAAGCTGGAAGGGTCTCGGCGATGACGGTCATGATTGATCCCCGTTGTCTTGAATGGCTGTTCGAATTCAAGACGAACGAAGTGGATCAAAACCGACAGGAGATGAGAAATTTTTCGATGGCGCTCGCTTCTTTCCTTCTCCCCTTGTGGGAGAAGGTGGATCGACGGCGCGAAGCGACGGCGAGACGGATGAGGGGTTTGTTTCCGCAAGTTTGCTCGTTGAGAGAACCCCTCATCCGGCGCGCTTCGCGCGCCACCTTCTCCCACAAGGGGAGAAGGAAGAAGCGCTACTTCCCCGCCTTCTTGCCGCGGGGCTGGCTGTCGCGCTGGAGGCGGTCGAGGTGCATGCGGATGTGGGCTGCTTCGGCCGAGGTGTTCGCCAGCGCGATGGCACGGTCGAAGGCGGTGCGGGCCTCGTCGTTGCGGCCGAGTTGCATCAGGAAGGCGCCGCGCACGCCGAAGAAGTGAAAATAGTTCGACAGCCGCTGCGCCAGCGGCTCGATCATGTCGAGCGCGGCCTGCGGTCCCTTCACCTTGGACACCGCGACTGCGCGGTTCAAGGTCACGACCGGTGACGGCTGCATGATCTCGAGCGCGCCATAGAGCAGGTCGATCTGGGTCCAGTCGGTATCCGCAGGGGTTTCGGCGCGGGCGTGCAGCGCGGCGATCGCGGCCTGAACCTGATAGGGCCCGCTGCGGCGATGACGCATTGCCTTGTCGATCAACGCCAGCCCCTCGGCGATGAGAGACTTGTTCCATTTGGAACGATCCTGATCGTCGAGCAGGATCACCGCGCCATCGGCGTCGAACCGCGCTGGCGCGCGCGCATGCTGTATCAGGAGCAGCGCGGTCAACCCCATGATTTCGGGCTCGCTCTGGAACAACCGCAGCAACAGCCGGGCCAGGCGAATGGCCTCCTCGCACAGGGTGCTGCGAATCTCGGCGGTATCGCCTGAGGCCGAATAGCCCTCGTTGAAGATCAGATAGATCATGGCGGCGACGGAGGTGAGGCGTTCGGAGCGTTCCACCGCGCCCGGCGTTTCGAACGGCACGTCGGCATCGGCGACCCGCCCCTTGGCGCGGGTGATGCGCTGCTCCATCGCGGCTTCCGAGACCAGAAAGGCGCGCGCGATCTGCTTGACCGTCAGGCCTGACACGATGCGCAGCGCGAGCGCGATCTGCTGCGTTGCCGGCAGGTCCGGATGGCAGCAGATGAACAGCAGCCGCAGGATGTCGTCGCGGTAATGCGAGCCGTCGAGCCGCTCGGCGAGTTGCTCCTCGGCGTCGTCGAGGTCGGAGATCGCCTCATCGTCGGGCAGCGCTTCCTGCTTCTTGCTGCGCCTGATGTCGTCGATCGCGACGTTACGCCCGACCATGATCAGCCACGCCGCAGGATCGCGCGGCGGGCCGTTCTGCGGCCAGCTCTTCAACGCACGCAGGCAGGCGTTCTGATACGCTTCCTCGGCGGTGTCGAGATTGCGGAAATAGCGCAGCAGCGCGCCGACCGCCTGAGGGCGTGCCGAAGTCAGAGCGGCATCGATCCAGGCGGTATCGGTCACGGCTTGACGCCTCCGGGCGTGAAATGACCGACGGGGCGGATTTCATAGGCGCCGCCGGGATTGGCCTTGCCGAGATCGCGCGCGACGTCGAGCGCCTCGTCGAGGTTCTTGCAATCGACGACATAGAAGCCGAGCAGTTGTTCCTTGGTCTCGGCAAACGGGCCGTCCAGCACCAGCGGCGGATCTTCCTTGCGCAGCGTGGTCGCCGCCGTGGTCGGCAACAGCCGCGCGACCGGGCCGAGCCGGCCTTGTTTGATGAGCTTGTCCTGCACGACGGTCAATTTCTGCATGACCGCGGCGTCCTGTTCCTTGGTCCAGGAGCCGACGGTATCTTCGTCGTGATAGCAGAGGATGGCGTAAAGCATGAGGGCTGGCATCTCCGTTGTCATCATGACGAACGATTATGCCCGCTGCCGACAGGTGCGTGGAAGAAATTTTCGGATGTTCCCTCGCCGGTCAGGGACCGACGATCAGAGGCGGTGGCGGATTGAAATGCCGCCAGGTGTGGACGATCGCCTTGGAACAAAGGCTGCACACGGCGAGAATGAGAAGGATCGTCTTCATCCTCGTCCAGAAGGTCTGGAGCCTGGTCATGCCAAAGTCCCGGTTTGCGCCGGGACACAAGCCGAGGCGAAAGCGGAAATGCGGACCAGCCTGCGCATCTGCAGTCTCCCTTGTTCGACAAAAGGAGGCTAGAGAAGCGGTTCGATCGATGATGTGAGGCCAGTCACGCGGCGTGACGATGTAAAGGGACGGCCGGAAGATGACAGTGAATAAAGGTGCGCTCGCCATTCTGGTGCATGGCGGGACCGACAACTGGTCGCCGCGGCGCTGGAAAGGCCGGTTCGAGGGCGTCTGCCCGGACCGCGCCGTACGGCTGCTGCCCGATGATGCGTTCGATCCGGCGGAAGTGCATTACGCGGCGGTGTGGAAGCCGCGGCCGGGCGAACTCGCCGCCTTCCCCAATCTGCGTGTCATCTTCAACCTCGGCGCCGGCGTCGATGCGCTGATGGCGGACCGCTCCCTGCCCGACGTGCCTCTGGTGCGCGTGGCCGTCACCGATCTCACCGCGCGGATGACAGAATATGTCGTGCTGCATGTGCTGATGCACCACCGGCAGGAACTCTACTTGCGGGAATCCCAACGCGCCAAACGCTGGGCGCCGAAACTGCAGTGGGCGGCGGGCGCGATCTCGGTCGGCGTCATGGGGCTGGGCACGCTCGGAGCTGACGCAGCCGATGCGCTCAAGCGCCTCGGCTTTCGCGTCGCTGGCTGGAGTCGGAGCCCGAAGACGATCGACGGCGTCGATTGCTTTCACGGCGAGGCGCAGTTCGATGCGTTCCTGCGCCGCACCGACATCCTGGTCTGCCTGCTGCCGCTGACGCCGGAGACACGGCACGTTCTCAACCGCGCGCTGTTCGAGAAACTGAATCCCAGCAGCCCGCTTGGCGCGCCGGTGCTGATCAATGCCGGCCGTGGCGGCCTGCAGAACGAGGCCGACATCCTGCAATGCCTGGACGACGGCACGCTCGGCGGCGCCTCGCTCGACGTCTACGCCACCGAGCCGCTGCCCGTGGACAGCGCGTTCTGGACCCACCCGAAAGTGGTGCTGACCCCGCACAACGCCGCCGATACCGATGCCGACGAAATATCCAAATACGTCGCGCAGCAGATCGCGCGCTTCGAGGCCGGCAGCGCGCTGGACAATGTGGTGGATCGCGGCCGGGGGTATTAGGAGGTGAGCTTGCGGGATGAAAACGCCAGTAGCCCCGCAGCGGCAAACGCCAGCAAGGCGGCTAGCTGAAAGGTTCGATGGAAGGCTTCGAGGAAGCTATGGTTCTGCTGCAGGATTTCGAACACCATCAGGACAATCGAAGCCGCGGTCACGGTGCCCAGCATTCGCGTCAGCAGGACAAGACTGCCGGCAACGCCGCGATCCCTGAGCGGCAGCGTGGCCGTGACGACATCCGAATAGGCGAGCTGGAACAGACCAAGGCCGACGCCCTGCACCAAGAGCCCGGCGACCCGCAGGGCCGTCGGGGTTTGCTCGGTCCATGCGCTAAGCAGAACGAGGCCGGCGCCAATCGCTACGGCGCCGATGATCGCCAGCCGCTCGGCGGAAATGGTTTGCCCGACCAGGCGACCGCCGATTGGCGCGGCCAGCACCGCCCCTGCCGCGGCTGCGGCCAGGATGGCGCCGCTCTCGGTCAGCGCATAGCCGGGAACGCGCGCCAGAAAATAGGGCACCAGCAGCCAGACCGAGAAGGCCGCGAGATTGGCCAGCACGCTGACGAGATTGAGCAACGCAAAACCCGGTAGCCGGAGAATTTCGACGGCGATGATCGGATGCGCCGCGCGTGACTCGCGGACGATAAAGGCGGCAAAAGCCACGGCGGACAGCAAAGCGAACCAGACGGCGGAGAATTCGCGAAGGCGATTGAGCGCCAACAGCATCGTCACCAGGCCCAGAATCAACGCGATGCCGCCCACGACGTCAAAGCGATCGCCGGCCCGGTGCGGCGGCGATACCGGCAGGCCGCGCAACAGCAATAACGCCGCGATAGCGATGGGAATCCGGAACCAGAACACCGCGGGCCAATCCCAGATCGCTGTCAACGCGCCGCCGAGCAGCGGACCCAGCATCAATCCGAACGCCATCATCATCGTGTAGACGCCGAGCGCGCGGCTGCGCCGCTCCTCGCCATAGAGCGATGTCACCAACGCCACGCCGCAGCTCAGCACCAGCGCTGCGCCGACGCCCTGCAGGCAGCGGAACACCAGCATCGCGCCGTAGCTCGGCGACCAAGCAACGAGCAGCAGCGCCGCCGCGCTCCAGACCAGGCCGATCCGGAAAACGATCGCGTGACCGACGGTGTCGCCGACGCGCCCGAGCGCCAGCAACAGGCTGGCGTAGGTCAGCACGTAGCAAATGACGACCCACTGGATGTCGGCGATGGCGAGATCGAACCCGCGGGTGATGGACGGAAACGCAATATTGACCGATGTATCGAGCTGCGCGGTGGCCGTGCCCAGCCCGATCACGGCGACCTGCCAGCCTTTCGAGCGAAACAGGCCGGCCGATGCGTTGGGGGGATCGGTAATTGACGGCACTTTGAACCCTGGAGCTATCACGCCAGCGCAAACGTGATCGCGCCGTCGGCGTCCACATCGCGCGTCAGCCGCCCGAGCGAGGCCAGCATGTTCAGATGCGCGAGCGACTCGCCGAACGCCTGGCGCGGATTGGCGTACAGGACGCGTGGGAACACTTCCTGCGCAATCGCAAACGCGCTGGTCTTTCCCGTGATGACGGAGGCCACGTCGTCGAGCCGGGCCAGATGATGCTCGCGCAGCTGCGCGAGCCGGTCATGAAGCCCGCGAAACGGCAGGCCGTGCGACGGCAGCACCAGCGTGTCTGAAGGCAGCGTCTCGAGCCGCGCCAGCGAATCGAGGTACTCCTTCATCGGATTGGCCTCCGGCTGCGCCGACGGCGTGATCACCGAGGGCGTCATGTGCGAGAGTACCTGATCGCCCGCGATCAGGATCCTGTCGCTCTCGCAATAGAACAGCGCGTGTTCGACCGAATGGCCGCCTGCTGACATCACCCGCCACTCGCGTTGCCCCATCGCGACCAGATCGCCGTCGCGAATGCGAATGAATTCGCGCGGCGGCCGCAGGCCGAGAAATGTCGACCGGCGCTGGGCACCCATGATTTGGGCGGCATCATCGTCGGAAGCGCCGTTGCGCTTGATGAAGGCGGCGAAATGCTCGTCGGGCCCCTCCTCGCGCTCGTGCCACATCTTCCACGCGTTGAGCCATTCGGCCAATGGCAGGCGAACCGTGGATTTCATTTCCTTCACGAAATAACTGGCAAGGCCGAAATGATCGAGATGCGCGTGCGTGAAGGTGAGGTTCTGCAGGGGACGGCTGCGCAGCAGGCCACGCCATAGCTTGTCCCAGATCTCGAACGTGTCGTCGGTGTTCAGGCCGCAGTCGACCATCGTCCAATCAGGACCGTTGTCGAGCAGCCAGCAATTGACGTGATTGGGCGCCGTCGGCACCGGCAGCCGCACCCAGAACAGTCCCGGCAGGACATCCGTCAATTCGCCATAAGCCGGCGGGCGCTGGACCGTGAATTTCAGATCATCGGTCATCTCTGTCCCCCCGTCCGACCCGCGTGCTTTTCAGGCCGAAGTGCCCTGCCCGAACTGCATCACGAACTTACGCAATTCAACCGGCCCATCAATGCCGGACAGACTGTTATGCCTTTCACGCAGGCCTAGGCAGCAAAAATATTCCTCTTTTTCCTTGAGCCGCAGGCGCTTTTCCTCGACAACGTCTGGCGCCGCCCGACGCGCCCCTGCGTCGCGCGGCATCCCGGAAGCGATTGGGCAAGAACAATAATGGATGCGCTAAATCCAAAATCCGGGCTCAAGCCCGAAGCCGATCCGGAACCGGGGCTGGACCGGCGCACCCGCCGCAATCTCCTGCTGCTCACCTGCTGCCAGGCCGTTGGCCAGTCCTGCAACACCATGATGTTTGCGGCCACTGGGCTGTCGGTCATCACCTTCTATCATCATCCCGAATTCGCCAACCTGCCGGTCACGATGCAGCATCTCGGCGTGATGATCTGGGTGTTTCCGGCGGCGCTGCTGATGCAGCGCATCGGCCGGAGCATCGGCTTCCGCGTCGGCTCGCTGTTCGGCATGGCGGGCGCGACCGTGATGTGCATCGGGCTGTACACCGCCAACTTCCTCGTCATGTGCGGCGGCGGCCTCATCCTCGGCTACGCGGTGGCCTGCCTGCAGATGTACCGCTTCGCCGCGGCGGAACTGGTGCCGATACAATACCGAGCCAAGGCGATCTCATGGGTGACCGCCGGCGGCGTCGCCGCCGCCGTGATCGGGCCGAGCCTCGTGCGCGTGACGCATGATTTGACGATGCCCCTTTACGTCGCGACCTATGCCGCCATCCTGGTGCTGCACGTCATCGTTTTTACGATCATGTCTTTCATCAGCTTCCCATCGGTGGCGGCGGCTGCTTCAACCCCGAGCCAACCTGATATTGCCTTGCCGCCGCGTCCGCTGCTTGTGATTGCAAGCCAGCCGCGCTTCATCGCGTCGGCGATGGCCGGGATGCTGGCGTTCGGCACGATGTCCTTCATCATGAGCGCGTCACCGCTGGCCATCGTCGCCTGCGGATTTCCGCATGCGGCCGCCCATTGGGTCATCTTCATGCACGTGCTCGGCATGTTCGTGCCGTCGTTCTTCACCGGCAATCTGATCAACCGGTGCGGCGCCACAACGGTGATGGCTTGGGGCGTTGTGCTGATGCTGATCGGCGTGGTCGCGGCACTCACCGGCCTGACCGAATGGAATTTCCGGATTGCGCTGACCGTCAACGGCGTCGGCTGGAATTTCCTGTTCGTTGGCGCCACCACGCTGGTGACGACGTGCTACCGCCCGAACGAGCGCGGCAAGACCCAGGCCCTCAACGATCTCCTGGTTTTCAGCACCACCGCCACCTCGAGCTTCATGGCGGGCTTTCTGCAGGATCGGTGGGGTTGGCAACCGCTGAACTGGTTTTCGGTGCTGCTGATGCTGGCCGCCGCCTGCGCTGTCTTTTGGCTTCGTAATCAGCGCCCGACGTTGAGCGCTGCGCACTAGACACGCTGATTACAATAGCGAACTTCTGCAACTACTTGCCCGCGCCCAGCATCACATCGAGCGCGCCCTTGACGATAGCCTCCAATTCCTTGCGCGGCATCTGGGCGCGGGCGCGGATAGCGATGGTGTGGATGGTGGCGGAGGCGAGCTGGGCCAGCACGGCCGGATCGGCGCTTTCCGGCAATTCGCTCTTCTCCTTGGCCTGCCGGAAACAGGCCGCAAAGGCCTTGTCGAGTTCGACAAAACCTTCCAGCACCATGGCGCGGATATCCGGATCGTGCACTGCCTCGGAAGCCGCCGTCATCACCGTAAAGCAGCCGCGCGGACCGGATTCGCCGGACAGATAAATATCGAGCGCCACCGCGTAGATCCGCTCGAGCCGCTTTCGGATCGGCAGTTCGTCGCGGAAGATGTTGCCCATCGCGACCCGCGCGTCTTCGCGATAGCGCCGGTAGCTCTTGATGAACAGCTCGCGCTTGTCGCCGAACGCGCCATAGAGACTCGGCCGGTTCATGCCGGTGGCGGCGGAGAGATCGTCGAGCGAGGTCGCCGCAAAGCCATCCTTGCGGAACAGATCGAGCGCCTTGCCGAGCGCGACCTCCGGCTGGTAGGCGCGCGGCCGGCCGCGGCGCTTGGGCGGCACGGGATCGTCGATTTTCGCCACCGGAGGCTTCTTACTTTTTTGTACCATCTCGCAATAAATTCCTTGACCAGACTTATATTATGCGGAACAGTATAAAAATCAATCCCGCCGCGCTGAACGCCCGCCCGATTGATCAACCGCCAAGGAGGCAAACCATGGATCTTTATTTCTCGCCGCTCGCCTGCTCGCTGGCGACCCGGATCGCGCTGTATGAAGCCGGCGCGGAGGCCAATTATCTCGAAGTCGATCCCAAGACCAAGGTGGTGCGGAACGACGGCTCGGATTTTCGCCAGGTGAATCCGCTCGGCCTGGTGCCGACGCTGCGCACCGATGACGGCACGGTACTGACGGAGAACGCAGCGATCCTGCAATATGTCGCCGACCGTTTTCCGAAAGCCGGCATCTCGGCGGTATCGGCTGAGGAACGCAGCCGCCTGCATCAATGGCTCTGCTTCATCGGTACTGAATTGCACAAGGCGCTGTTCGTGCCGCTGCTCGACAAGACCGCGCCGCAGGACGCGAAGACCTACGCGCTCAGCAAGAATCTTTCGCGGCTCGACTATCTCGAAAACTACCTGAAGGGCCGTGAATTTCTGCTCGATCATTTCAGCGTGGCCGATGCCTACCTCGTCACCATCATCAACTGGACGATGGCGACGCCGCCGATCGAACTGGCGAAATGGCCGAACGTAAAGGCCTATTACGAGCGGCTGCGCGCCCGCCCCAGTATCGCAAAAGCGGCCGCCGAGGAGTTCGAGATGTACAAGGCCGAACTCGCGCGGCACAAGACGGCGGCGTAACGAAAACTCGTGTCCCGGCTCTGCGGTGCAGCACCCCTTGGTGATGCACCGCAGAGCCGGGACCTGTGTTGCAGCATGCAGTGGACCCCGGAACAGCAGCGCACCGCTTCGCGCTGCGCAGCATCCGGGGAACGCGACGACATTCAGCCCTCACTCCGCGGGCGCCAGCAGCCGCTTCGTCAGTTCCGTCAACGCCCGGCGAAATATCCCGGCATCGTTGCGCGCCCGCGCCAACACCAACGCGCCCTGAATTGTCAACAGCGCATCCTCCGCGCGCCGCTGCGCCTGGCTTCTGCTCAATCCGGATCGCCGCAACAACTGCGCCAGTGCGGCCTGCCAGCGCGCAAAATAATCATCGACCGCTTCGGCAAAGGTGTCGCGCGCAGAACCAAGCGCCACCAGTCCGACCAGACAGACGCGATCGCCGGAATGAAAATACTGGTCGACGCCCGCGATCATCGCCGCGATCGCGCGCGCGGGATCGGAGGCCTCGCGCAACGGCGCGTAGATGTTGAGTTCGAACCAGCCGTCGATGTCGGCCAGCACTTCGGCGGCCATCTGCTCCTTGCCGCCGGGGAACAGATGATAAAGGCTGCCCTTGCCGAGCCCGGTGGCCTCCGTAATCAGCGTCAGCGAGGCGCCCTCATAGCCATGGGCGCGAAACACCTCACCGAGCGCCCGCAACACTTGCCCACGCTCGACGCCCTTCTTCAGCATCGCGTCACAGCGGGTTCTCGCCCAACCCCGCGACATCGGCCGGGCGCGGCCCCGGCGCCGGCCAGTGGAAGCGGCGTTCGCTTTCCTTGATGACGATATCGTTGATGCTGGCCTCGCGCCGCCGCATCAGGCCGTGTTCGTCGAACTCCCACTGCTCGTTGCCGTAGGAGCGATGCCACTGTCCGGCGTTGTCGTGCCATTCATACTGAAAGCGAACGGCGATGCGATTCTGGTCGAACGCCCAGAGATCCTTGATCAGGCGATAGTCGTGCTCCTTTTCCCATTTGCGGGTGAGGAATTCGACGATCGCCTCGCGTCCTCTGAAGAATTCGGAACGGTTACGCCAGCGGCTGTCCTCGGTATAGGCCAGCGAAACCCTGACCGGGTCGCGCGAATTCCAGGCGTCTTCCGCCATGCGCGCCTTCTGGGCGGCGGTTTCGCGGGTGAAGGGCGGCAGCGGCGGACGCGACATGAGATATCTCCGGGTTGGCGACACCGGGAGATTGTACCGATCGGTACAGCGAGTCAATCCGGAACAATCAATCCGGATCGAGATCGGCCTTCATCAGGATCCGCAGCGATTTCGGGATCGGTTTCGCCCGCCCCTCGCTAATGAAGGCGACGCGCACCTCGGCCCTGACCAGCACCTCGTGCCCACGCCGCACCTCCTGCGCCAGCGTGATGGAAGCGCCTTTCACCGCGACCGGCCACGTCACCACATCGAGGACATCGTCCATCCGCGCCGGCCGCAGAAAGTCGAGCTCCATTGAGCGCACCACGAAAGCAAAGCCCGGCGTCTCCTCCAGCGCCTGTTCGAACAGCGCATGCTGTGACGCGCCCATCAACCGCAGATGATTGGTGCGGCCGCGCTCCATGAAGCGCAGATAGTTGGCGTGATAGACGATGCCGGAGAAATCCGTGTCCTCGTAATAGACGCGGACCTGCATATGATGGCGGCCGTCACGGATCTCGCCGTCGAGAATAGGTGATGTCACTTGCGGTCCCTGATCGCGCTGGAAAGCCTTGCTTTTGCGCAAAATCAGCCCGGGGCGCAAGCGCAGCGAGGTTCCGTTACGCCACCGCCGGCCGCGGCGCGCCCAGCGTCACCAGCACGATTTCCGGGGGAACACCGAGGCGGAACGGCATGATGCTGCAGCCGAGGCCGCCGGAGACCACGACGTCGCAATTCATCTTGATGTGGCCATAGGCGAGTTGCTGCCCGGATGGCGCGACCGGGGACCAGCCCAGCATGCGGACCTGGCCGCCATGGGTATGCCCGGAAAGCTGCAACGCCACGCGCGAGGTCACGCG
Organism: uncultured Alphaproteobacteria bacterium; assembly: GCA_963816815.1. Lineage (GTDB taxonomy): Bacteria > Pseudomonadota > Alphaproteobacteria > Rhizobiales > Xanthobacteraceae > Bradyrhizobium. Next base: position 37,515 of record CAWFMW010000013.1, on the reverse strand, counting down.
CCTCGCGATGTCGGGCTCATGCGCCATCAAGACTACCGGCGCGTCGTCGGTGACCTTCGCCAGCGTCGCGCCGAGATCGTCGACGCCGATGCGCTTGAGCGGCCGGAAGTGGCGCGCGGGCATATACGCCAGCTGGTCGCCGAGACCGGCCAGCCAGAACGAATGGCCGTTCTTGGTGAGTTTCTTCGCATCGTTCTCGTAAACCGGGATGCCGGCGGCCTCCAATGCGCGGCCGGCGGACGGCAATCCTCGCCCGTGGCGCTGCACTTCCTTGTCTTCCCACCAGTCGTGATTGCCGAGCACCGCGTGTACGCCGAGCGGAGCCTTCAGGCCGGCCAGCACGGCGGCCCATTCGGCATCGGGAATGAAGCGGGTTACCTTGCGATGACCGGCCACATAGTCGCCGAGCATGACGACGATATCAGGCTTGAGCGCATTGGTGCGTTCGACGATCGCCTGGACATGATCGAGTGACATCCAGGGATCGCAGGCATGGAGGTCGGCGATCGCGGCGATCCGGAGCTTGAGCCCAGCCGGCCACTGCGGCGGCGAGACGTGGTACCGCGCGACACGGAGCCGCACGACCGGGGCGCTGAATCCGTAGGCGGTGGTCGAGACGCCCATCGCGCCCAATCCACCCATGGCTTGCAGAAAATGACGGCGAGTTAACATGTGATCCAATCGCAATGCATCGCAAACATGGTGGCGGATTGAGCCCGAATTGCGGTGCGCTTGTGCAGATGGTCAGCAGAGCTCAAGCAGCTTCTCACCAGCGGTTATGCCCCACCAGCGCATCCAGCCGCGCCTTCAGTTCGTCGGGCGCGCGGTAATACCAGACGCCGCCGAGCAGGTCGTGGAACCGCTTGTTGACTGACGCTTCGCGCTCGATGCGGTCGATGGTCTCCATGCTGATGACGTCTTCGAGCGGACCGGCGGCGAGCAGCGACAACATCACCGGATTGGTCTCGATCTTCAGTATCTCGACGATCAAGTCGATTGCCTTGTCGGGATCCTCCTCGCGCAGGTCGCGCTCGTAATCCATCATGGCGAAGAAATTGTCGTCGCGGTCGCGCTCGGATTTCGAATATTGCTCGACCCAGGCGCGTGCCAATTCCGCCGTCGGCATCGCCGCGCAGTCAAGTGGACGCTGGGGTGTGCTGAGGACACGTTCATCACGCCGGTAAGCTTTGGTATCGGCGATCGCCTCGATGCGGCTCTTGACCGGCTCGTCGGGTCCAAAATGAATCCCGCCGAGCAGCCAGCGCAGCCTGAAATCATGCTCGGCCTCGGATTCGATCCGGTCGATCATCTCAGCGCCATGCGCATGCAGCAGTGCCATCATGAGCTTGTCGTTGAGCTGCATCACGGTTGGCTTGTCGGATTCGGCGCGCAGCACCTCGAGTGCAAGATCGAATGCGCGATCGGGCCGTCTCTTCGAAAGACGATTGAAGTACATCAATGCGGCCCACGTACCAGACGTCTGATCGCGCCGGCTCAGTCGCTGGAATGCGCCCCACATCGAAGCCAGTTCGGGAATCGGCATGGCGTCGAGAAAGATTTCAGTATCGTCTGATGTCGCCAGTTCCGGCGCCGCCGCAACGAGGGCGAGCATGTCAGTGTCTTCGGTCGAACCCATTCTTGTCGCACTCCACGGCAGGACGCCGGGCCGTCATGGCGGCCCGCGCGGCATCTGCCCTTAGTGCGTTATTGCGGCGACCCGGTTCGAAGCAATCAATCGTCGCTATTGTGCCCGCCGGTGCCTCGTCAAGGCGGCCGCTCGCGCGCAAAGCGTGAGCCACAGGGTGAGCCAGAGGAAAGGCACCATCAAGGTAGGTCCCTCCAGGACAGCCCCGATCAAAACCAAGGCGATCGGCACAATCAGCAACGCCGAGGCTCCAGTCCAAAAGGCATTGACAAGCGGCCGACCCGGAGCGGTCGAGAAGAGCGAAACAGGTAGTCGAGCGCCAACGACAAAAACCAGCCATATCGCCATGTAAGGCAAGAACAAGCCGAGCAAGATACTCTCGGACTCGATCACGGGAATCGCGATTGTATCTGCCCAGTGCGGGTGGTAGCCCCGTGTCATCTCAGTGATGAAGTGCAAAGCATAGGCGGGAATTTGCACCAGCCAGCAAAGCCCTGCGAGCGCAAGGATCGACAGAGTGCTTTTCGGCGTTAGCCATAGTCTCGAAGGCTTTCGGCCGCGCCACCAGAAAAAGACGCACGTCGTCAGGCCGGAGAGGAGCAGCCCCGCACCGCTATCGACGAGGCTCCATTTGCTCGTGCGAAGCGCGTTCATGGAGCGACGCCAAAGTTGGCTGTCGCATTGCCGGTCTTCGTTCGCGTTGAGAATCCCGGGCTCGCATTCCAGACCCAATCTGATCTGTTCTGCCGCTTCCGAATCCGTGTAAGCCGGCATCAGACAGCCGATTGCAAGGAGCATCAATCCGGCAGCGGCAATCAGCAGGGCGAGACAGGTTAGCCAACGCCGCGGCAATTGACCTTGGACATTTGCTTCGCGTACCTCAATAAGTCGTTCGGTCATCGGCTGGCGGGTGACATCATAGCGGATCAATCGTGATGCATGCGCTGTGTCGCCAGAAATTGCAGCCGAAGTCGGGTGGGTTTGTGCAGATGTTCAGCAGCTGCTGAGCGTCGATCGTCGCCACCGCCATAGTTCATCGCGATCACCTTGAGATAGCGGCGCTCCATGGCATCGAGACCGGCCGCATCGACTTCCAGCGCGCTCAGCGTGATCGGCGATGGCGGTCGACAGAGCTTACGGCCGCGCGGCATCTGCTCTTACTGCATGATGGCGCTCATCCGGTTCAGGCGTCGCCTGCAACTCTCGTCCGCGACGCCAGCGGCAACACATGATCGCGGGTCAGCGGCGCCAGCTGGATGTCGGCAGGCTCCGCCGGGTCGATCCACACCATCGCCTCGATCTCGGCCTTCGGCGCGATCTCGCCCGTCACCTCGATCTCATACAGCGCGGCGCGCACACGGAAACCGGGCTCGTTGGCCGAGATCGCATCGAACTCGCCGAGTGACCGGATCGAATCCGGAACCAGTCGGCAGCCGAGTTCCTCTTCGACTTCGCGCGCAAGGGCCGTGATGTCGTCCTCTCCGGAATCGCGTTTGCCGCCCGGTTGCATGAACGCCGTGGTCCCGCGCTTGCGAACCAGCAGCACCCGGCCCGCTCCATCGCGGATCAGCGCGGCGACGATCTCGATCGTATTCATCACCGTCACTCGTCCTCGCTTTGCCCGAACAGGCCGAACTGCGCGGGATCGCGTGCGGGCTCAGCGAGGCCGAGATGGCGGAAGGCGTGCGAGGTCAGCAGCCTGCCGCGCGGGGTGCGTTGCAGATAGCCGCACTGGATCAGGAACGGCTCGATGATGTCCTCGATGGCGTCGCGCGGCTCCGACAGCGCTGCCGCCATGGTCTCGACGCCGACCGGCCCGCCGCCATAGTTCAGTGCAATGGTCGTGAGATAGCGCCGGTCCATGGCGTCGAGGCCTGCGGCATCGACTTCCAGCGCGCTCAGCGCGTGGTCGGCGATGGCGCGGTCGATCGAACTGGCGTCCGCCGCGGAGGCAAAATCGCGCACGCGGCGCAGCAGGCGTCCAGCGATGCGCGGCGTGCCGCGAGCGCGGCGCGCGATCTCGTTGGCGCCATCGGGCGTCATCCCGATGTTGAGCACGCGAGCGCCGCGGGTGACGATTTTTTCCAGCTCTTCCTCGGTGTAGAAATTCAAGCGAACCGGAATGCCGAAACGGTCGCGCAGCGGATTGGTCAATAGCCCGGCGCGCGTGGTGGCGCCGACGAGGGTGAATTTTGCCAGTTCGATCTTGACCGAGCGCGCCGCAGGTCCCTCGCCGATGATCAGATCGAGCTGAAAATCCTCCATCGCAGGGTAAAGCACTTCCTCCACCGCCGGGCTGAGGCGATGGATTTCGTCGATGAACAGGACGTCACGCTCTTCGAGATTGGTGAGAAGTGCGGCGAGATCGCCTGCCTTGGCAATGACGGGACCGGACGTGGCGCGAAAGCCGACGCCGAGTTCGCGCGCGACGATCTGCGCCAGAGTGGTCTTTCCGAGACCGGGGGGACCGACGAACAGCACGTGATCCAGCGCCTCGCCCCGCTTGCGCGCCGCCTCGATGAAGATCGAGAGATTTTTGCGCGCCTGCGCCTGCCCGACGAACTCCGACAGCAATTGCGGGCGCAGCGCGGTGTCGCCGACATCGTCGGAACGGCGCTCGGGGGTGACGATGCGGGAGGGCGTGTTCAATCGTTGCCCCGCTTGTACTTGTTGGGAAGCAGTTCGCCGATGGTCACGACTTTCGGCGCGTTGCCGTTATCAGGGACGATGACCCGCGCATTGGCGTCATAGTCGTGGATCAGTTCGCGACAAGGCCGCATGGCGAGACCACCGCAATCGTGCCGGGTTCCCCGGGCTTGGGGTGACGCACGGCGACGATGGTTTCAATACCGTGATCGCCGGTTTCGGTGATGGCGCGGCCGATGGCGATCGCTTCGGCGCAGACCGCGTTCCGGCCGACATAGGCGTCGATATTCACGCCCGTGACGATACGGCCATCGCGGGTCCGCATCGCCGCGCCGACCTCCTGCCACCGGTTGCGATAGCGCTGGCTGATGGCCGCGGTGGCAATGGCGATCAGTTCTTCGTCGTTGTTACTCAGCATGGTGGAAACGCATTCCTTCGTCAGTCAATGGCTGGCCGGCGGCAGTCTATTTCGACAATTCCTTCAGGCCTAGCCGTATCAGTTGCGCGGTCTCCGCCTTCTCACCGGCGCTGCGCGAGGCGGCGGCAATGGCGGCTGCGGCCTGCGGCTGGCCGTAGCCGAGATTGACCAGCGCCGAGATCGCGTCGGTGACCGGGCGCGGTGCGCGATCATTGTCGATCGCACCGGCGAGATGCACCACCGCCGGATCGACATTTGCAAAGGCCGGCGCCTTGTCCTTCAACTCAGTGACGATGCGTTCGGCGACTTTCGGGCCGACGCCGGGCGTGCGCGATACCGCGGCCTTGTCGCGCAGCGCGATGGCGTTGGCGAGTTCAGCCGGCGGCAGCGTCGAGAGCACGGCGAGTGCGACCTTGGCGCCGACGCCCTGCACGGTCTGCAGCAGGCGGAACCATTCGCGTTCGGTGTCGGTGCGGAAGCCGAACAGCTTTATTTGATCCTCGCGCACGTAAGTCTCGATCGAAAGCACGGCGGCCTCGCCGGGCGACGGCAGCGCCTGCAGCGTGCGCGACGAGCAATGCACCTGATAGCCGACGCCGCCGACGTCGAGAATCACATAGTCCTCGCCGTAGGAGTCGATCAGGCCTTTGAGCTTGCCGATCATAGGCTCGCCACCCTCAGCCGCAGCGCCACGCCTCCGCGATGATGGGCATGCGTGATGGCGATCGCCAGCGCATCGGCGGCGTCGGCGGATTTCGGTTCGGCCTTCGGCAGCAGGATCTTCAACATGACAGCGATCTGGTTCTTGTCGGCATGGCCGGCGCCGACCACGGTCTTCTTCACCTGGTTGGGCGCGTATTCCGCAACCGATATGCCGAACATCGCGGGCGCCAGCATGGCGACGCCGCGCGCCTGGCCGAGTTTCAGCGTGGCGACGCCGTCCTTGTTGACAAAGGTCTGTTCGACCGCGGCCTCCAGCGGCCTGAAATCGCCAAGCACGGCAGCTAGCCCCTCATGAATCGCCAGCAGGCGGCTGGCCAGCGGCAGACTGTCCGGCGGCTCGACCGAACCGCAGCCGATGAAGATGAGCCGGTTACCCTCGGTCTCGATCACGCCCCAGCCGGTGCGGCGCAGGCCGGGGTCGATGCCGATGATCCGGACGGGTTGGCGAATTGGTGGGGGTGTCATGGCGTAGTGATAGCGCCAGAGCCGGGTGAACGAAACATAAAGAGAACGGCAATCCCCGCGAAAGCGGGCTGGCTTGCCAATAGGCGTCTGCCACCCTGCCATGATTGGTAGATCACGCGGTATGGGTCCCAACACGTTCGCAGTGACGACTGGTCAGCCGCCCATCCTGGCGACGAGCGCGTCGGAAATCTCGAAATTGGCATAGACGTTCTGGACGTCGTCGTGCTCGTTCAGCAGGTCCATCAGCTTCAACAGCTTCTCGCCGGTCTCGTCGTCGACCGCAATCGTGTTCTGCGGCTTCCAGGTCAGCGCCGCCTTGCGGGCTTCGCCGAATTTCGCTTCCAGCGCCTTGGCAACCTCGCGAAAGGTCTCCTGCGAGGCGTAGATCTCGTGGCCGCTTTCGCTTGATATCACGTCGTCGGCGCCGGCCTCGATCGCGGCATCGAGCATCGCGTCGTCGGAGGCTTTGCTGGAATCGTATTCGATGATGCCAGTGTGGTCGAACATGAAGGCGACCGAGCCGGTTTCGCCGAGATTGCCGCCGGACTTGGTGAAGTAGGTGCGGACATCCGAGGCGGTGCGGTTGCGGTTGTCAGTCAGCGCCTCGACGATCACGGCGATGCCGCCCGGGCCATAACCCTCGTAGCGAATCTCGTCGTAGTTCTCGCTGTCGCCGCCGCTCGCCTTCTTCACGGCACGTTCGATCGAATCCTTCGACATGTTTTCCTGGCGGGCGGAAATGATCGCCGCGCGCAGCCGGGCGTTCATCGCCGGATCAGGCTGGCCCATTTTGGCCGCCACCGTGATTTCCCGCGCCAGCTTGCCGAACAGTTTCGACTTCTGGGCATCCTGCTTGCCCTTGCGGTGCATGATGTTCTTGAACTGGGAATGGCCGGCCATGCAGGGTCTCTTGGATTCGTCCGGGAGGATGCGGGGTGAAAGCGCGGCCTTATAGGCCGGCAATCGGGCAAAATCAAAGATTTGCGGCCGATTCGGGTATGTGAGTACTGCCGCATGCCGGAATATCAGGCAGTTGTTAACCATGACTTCATGCTCGGATGAGAGGATTCCGCAACAGTCCTCAACTTTTAAGAGCCCCAATGGCATTCGGTTTGTTCAAAAAGCAGGTGCCGGAACCGACTGCGCCTGCCGCTGAAGCCAAAGCTCCGCAGGCCCCGGCCGCGGCTGAGGCCGTCAGCGCCGAGGGCGATTCGGCCAAGGCAATCCTTGAACTGCTGGACCTCGAACTCGGCGCGATGATCCGCCAGCTCGAGCGCGCGGCCAATTCGGTCGCCGGCGGCGCCGAGGCGACGGCTGCGACGCTTTCCACCATCCGCCAGCGCACCGACGCCCTGACGAGCCGCACCAGCGCGGCCCAGGGCACCGCGACCACCTTTTCGCACGCCGCCGACAAGTTCACCCAGTCGGCGCAGGGAATCGGCTCCCAGGTGCGCGACGCCGGCAAGCTTGCCGATCAGGCCAGCGACGCCGCCCGCGAAGCCAGCGCCAATGTGGATCGCCTGCGGGAATCCTCGGCGGCGATCGGCAATGTCGTCAACCTGATCGCGCAGATCGCGCGGCAGACCACGCTGCTGGCGCTCAATTCCACCATCGAGGCCGCGCGCGCCGGCGAGGCCGGGCGCGGCTTTGCGGTAGTCGCCACCGAGGTGAAGGCGCTCGCGGTGCAGACCCAGAACGCGACGGAAGAGATCACCAAGAAGATCGAGGCGCTGCAGCGCGACGCCGCCGGCTCGGTCGACGCCGTGCATCGCATCTCGCAGGCGATCGAGGCGATCCGCCCGGTGTTCGAGAACGTCAACGGCGCGGTTGCCGAGCAGAACGCGACAACCGGCGAAATGGCCGACAACGCGGCCTCCGCCTCCAGCTTCATCGGCTCGGTCGGCGACAGCGCCACCGAGATCGATCACGCGACCAAGGAAGCCGAGGCGCATGGCGAAAGCGTCGCCAAGGCCGGCCGGGCCGTCACCGCGTTTGCGCAGAAGCTCAAGTCGCGTTGCGCGGTGCTGCTGCGGCATGGAGAGAAAGAAGGCAGCCGCCAGGAGCGCCGCAAGGACGAAAGGCTGCCTTGCAGCCTCAAGATCGAAATTGCTGCCCCGCGCGGGATGATATCGGCACCGGTCTACGAAATTTCCATGGGCGGCATTCTGGTCAGCGGGGCAGACGCGGAAGCGCTGGCGCAGGGCCAGAGCTTCAACGCGACGCTGCAGGATGTCGGCGCCTGCCGGATTCGCATCGTCCAGCGGTCGAAGGCCGGTGCGCACGCGCAGTTCGAAAGGCCGGATACGGCGCTGATCGAGAAGATCGAAGACAAACTATGGTCGATCCAGGACGACAACACCGAGGCCGTCACCCGCGCGATGGAAGCCGGCGCGGCGCTGAAGAAGATCTTCGAGAACGGCATCGACAGCGGCGCCATCTCGATCGAGGACATGTTCGACACCAACTATGTCGAGATCGCAGGCAGCAACCCGGTGCAGTATCGCACCAAAATCCTCGACTGGGCCGACCGCGTCCTGCCGCCGTTCCAGGAAGCGTTCCTCGCCAAGGACAAGCGGATGGCGTTCTGCGCCATGATCGACACCAACGGCTATCTGCCGGTGCATAACAAGATCTATTCGCACCCGCAGCGGCCGGGCGACGTCACCTGGAACACCGCCAACAGCCGCAACCGCCGCATCTTCAACGATCCGGCGGGCCTTGCCGCCGGGCGCAACCAGCGCGCCTATCTGGTCCAGAGCTACGCCCGCGACATGGGCAACGGCAACACCGTGATGATGCGCGAGATCGACGTGCCGATCCGCGTCAAAGGCCGCCACTGGGGCGGCTTCCGCACCGCGTACCGGCTCTGACTGAAATCACGCGGGACAAGTGCAGCTATGTCGGTGCCGCAAGCCGAACAACATGGGAGCCCGGACAGCAACCGGCTGATCGATCAGCTCGCCAACCGGATCGGCGGCCTCGGCGTCGAGCTCGCCGATGTCGCCGGTAACGTCCAGGAAGTCGCCAACCGCGTATCGGGCCAGTCGGACCGTTTCGGCCATCTGCAGAAGACCGCCGAGACGATGGTCTCCGCCAACCACGACATCGCCTGCGCCTCGCAGGCGGTTCAGACGGCAACGACGGCGGCCGTCGGACGAGATCGCCCAATCGCGCACGACGGTGGAGACCGCGGTCCAGCATATCGCCGAGCTGATCGAGGCGGTCGGGCGCATCGAGCATCGCCTCGGCTCCGTCGGCACGGCACTCGCCGACGTCGCCAAGGTCTCCGGATCGATCGAGGCGATCGCGCGGCAGACCAATCTGCTGGCGCTGAACGCCACCATCGAGGCGGCGCGCGCCGGCGCCGCCGGGCGTGGCTTCGCCGTCGTCGCCAGCGAGGTGAAGAACCTCGCCGAGGCGACGCGGCAGGCGACGCAAGCTGATCAGCGACACCGTTCGCGGCCTCGATGGCCAGGTCACGGAGCCTGATCGGCGAAAGCGGCGACGCCGCGGCGCGGGCCAAGAACGCCGGCGACGGCGCGGGCAGATCAAGAGCATCATCGCGCGCGTGCAGGACGGTTTTACCTCGGTCGGTCACGAGATCGACGGCGTCGCCAGGGCGGCCACGTCCAATCTCGAACATTGCGACCGCGTGATCGACGGAACTCGGCCATCTCGCCAAGGGCGTCGATCTGTCTTCCACCGAACTGAAGCAGGCCGACGACCGGGTCGCAAAGCTGCTCGAATTGTCCGAAGGCCTGATCGTGCTGATCGCCGACAGCGGCGTCGAGACGGCGGACGCGCCGCTGATCCGCGTCGTAATCGATACCGCCAAACAGATTTCGGACGCGTTCGAGGCTGCCGTCGCGCGCGGCGACATCACGGTCGACCAGTTGATGGACGAGAAGTACCGCGAAATCGCCGGCACCGATCCGAAGCAATATCTGACCGACTATGTCGCCTTCACCGACCGCGTCCTGCCTTCCATCCAGGACCCGATCCAGAAAAGCGATCCGCGCATCGTGTTCTGCGTCGCCTGGGCCAAAGGCGGCTATTTGCCGACCCACAATCCGAACTACCGCCTGCCGCAGGGCCCAGACCCGGTCTGGAACAACGCCAATTGCCGCAACCGCCGCCTGTTCAACGACCGCGCGGTGAAGAAGGTGGCGGCCAACACCAAACCGTTCCTGCTGCAGACCTACCGGCGCGACATGGGCGGCGGCAATTTCGTGCTGATGAAGGATCTGTCATCGCCGATCTTCATCCGTGGCCGCCACTGGGGCGCGTTCCGGATGGGTTTCCGGCAGAACTAGACGGCGATCGGTAGCCACTCGCTCCGCCTGCGGCCCGGCCGCAATCCCGAGCGCGCTATCGCAGGCTCGCCGGCAGCTCGAAGCCCTGGTACTCACGCGTCAGCAACGCCTTCAGCGCCGGCATGTTCGGCGTCGCATCTCTGGCCGGCATTGGGTCATTGTCCGCCTTGACGAAGTCGGGCGGGGTGCCCGGCAGCTTGTAGAGATTGAAATTGTTGCGACGGATCGCGAAGTCGGCCTGCAGATAGCCATCACTCATCATCAGGGCGGCGGGCGCGACATAGAATCCGTCCTCGCGAAACGGGCCGAGAATCGGATGCGTGGTCGATCCTTTTTTGACGTCGCGGCGCTGGCTTGAGAGCCTGACCAGTTCGGTCTGTTCGCCGTTGACGGTCACGTAGACCCGACGCAACGGCAGTTCGGCCGCGTCCTGGGTGACGACGCTGACCAGCACCAGCGCATACTTGCCGATCGCCTGATATTCTTCGGTGCTCGACGGCCAGCAGAAATCGATCGACGATCCGCGCGCCGCGCCTTTCGGCGCCTGTTCCTTGGTTCGCATCGCGGCTTTCTCGAGCCGCTCCGTCATGTCGGCAGGCGTCACCGCGCCTTGCGAGACCGGCCGCTGGGTCAGCGTCTGCGCTTGGGCCGTGGTGGAAACGAAAAGCGCCAGCGCAACAATCAGCAGCCTGCGCATCGACCTTCGCTCCACATTGGTATTGTCAGACCCAGAACCCGGGCACCGCCGGCTCGAGCCTGCCGCCAGCCCGCACCGGCGCGACACGCAGCGCGAGGCCGGTGGAATCATCGGTTTCAACCGCAACGCCTGAGAGGGTCGCAACGCCGGCCGCCGGTTCGAAACGCCCCGATGGAATGCCCGTCGTGAAGCGCCGCAGCGGCTCTTCCTTCTGCATGCCGATGATGGAATCATAATCGCCGGTCATGCCGGCATCGGTCATATAGGCGGTGCCGCCGGCCAGGATCTGGTGATCGGCGGTCGGTACATGGGTGTGGGTGCCGACGACGAGACTGGCACGGCCATCGCAGAAGTAACCGATGCCCTGCTTCTCGCTCGACGCCTCGCCGTGAAAATCGACCACAACCGCATCCGCCGCCTCGCGCAGCGGGCAGGCATCGAGTTCGCGGTTGAGCACCGCGAAGGGATCGTCGAACGCCGTCATGAAGACGCGGCCGATGGCGTTGACGATGAGCGCGCGCTTGCCGTTCTTGGTATCGACCAGCGCTGCGCCGCGGCCCGGCGTGCCCTTTGGGAAATTGGCGGGACGGACCAGCTTCGGCGCGCGCTCGATGAACACCAGCGCCTCGCGCTGATCCCAGGCGTGATTGCCGAGCGTTATGGCATCGGCGCCAGCGTCGAGGAATTCCTGATAGATCGCCTCGGTGATTCCGAAACCGCCGGCGGAATTCTCGCCATTGACGACGACGAGATCAAGCGCCCAGTCCCTGACCATACCAGGCAGATATTCCGCGATCGCGGTGCGGCCTGCCCGGCCGACCACGTCGCCAACGAAGAGAATGCGCAAAGTTCAGCTCCGGAAATCGAACACTTTCTTTTCCGTTAGCACATAATCCAGCGCCACGTCGTGCGGCAGCGCGGGAACGGCTTTTATTTCCTGCAACGAAAAGGCGATGCCGACGGCCGTGATGGTCTTCACCTTGCGCAAATGGGCGAGCGTGAAGTCGTAATGCCCCGCGCCATAGCCGATGCGGTGGCCCTCGCGGTCGAATGCCGCCAGCGGGACCAGCATGATATCGGGAATGAGCTCTTGCGCGGCCGGCGACGGCTCGAGGATGCCGAGCGGCCCCAGCATCAGCCGGTCGTCGGGTGACCAGGCGCGAAACGCCAGCGATTTTCCGCGCGACAGCACGGCCGGCAAGGCCAGCTTCGCGCCCTGTTCGGCGAGCTTGCGCATCAAGGGCGCGGGATCGATCTCGCTGCGGATCGGCGAATATCCCGACACGACCATGCCGGGCTGGATCGCAAACGGCACGCCGCGCCTGGCCATCGCCTGCGCCGCGGCAGCACGCTGCTCGTCGCTCAACGCATCGCGCTTGGCCAGCGCTGCGGTGCGGAGGTCGGCTTTCGACAGGGTTGCCGTCATGCGGGATCTTGTTCTGCCGTCATCGCCCGCGAAGGCGGGCGATCCAGTATTACAGAGACGTTCGCAATCAACCAGCGGGGCCGCGGCGTACTGGATACCCGCCTTCGCGGGTATGACGAATGCGCGCGGGGTAGAAACCGTACGCAACAAGCAAGTATAGTGCGAAGCCGCGTACGCCGTTGAAGCACTCGATCCCGGAGTTCCCTACGAAAGTAGGTGGGCACCATATGTCCGGGTCCACGGACCCGGCCAGGGACAGTTCCCTAAAGGATCGATAAGGCCCCGGGGATATTATGGCTCCTGACGCACGACGCAGCTTCGCCAGCCCAATGTAAGCGTTACGGACCCAATCCGCCAGCGCTAACCCAGGCCCATTCACCCGATCGCGACGCCGCTGCCGATGGTGCGGTTGAGGATCTGTGTGGTCTTTTCAATGCGGTCGGCAGCGGCGTTGAGCGCGTTGGCGACGGCTGCCTGGGTGGCCTTGGCGCGGTCGGAGGCGGCGACGCGAACGTTGCGCAGGGTTTCGAGTTCGCCCTCCAGCGCGCGGATGCGGGCGTTGGCATCCAGCAGTTCGTCGCACACCGTGAGCGCGGCCATCACGGTGAGGCGGGCATCGCCGATCTCGCCGAACTTGCCGCGCAACTCGCCGACCCGCGTTTCCAGGTTCTCGGCGAGCTTCAAGAGCCGCACCTCCTGCCCTTCCTCGCAGGCCATGCGATACTGCCGGCCGTTGATGGTGACGTTGATGTGGCTCATTCATCCTCTCCGGAATCGAGCACCGCGCGGATGGTGCCGATCGCGATTTCGAGCTTTTCTGATACCTCGCGGTTGGTGCGCTCCAGCCGCCGCGTCTTCACCAGCGAGCCGTCGAGTTCGTCGGCGAGCCGCGAGCGATCGGCGCCGAGCGCCTGGATCCGGCTCGCCAGTTCGTTCTCGTCGCGGTCGGCGTCGCGCCGCCGCTCGGCTGCCGCCTCAAGCGCATCGAGCGCCATCATCAGGCGCCGCGTGGCGGCGTCGATGTCGGCATAGACCGGCTCGGCATTGCCGGCCCCGTTGGTGTAACGATCGCTCATGGGAGGCAGCGCGCACCTTCGCGTAGGCCCGCCGACCGGCAGCAAAATCCGCGGTTCGGCAAGCGGTTAGAGCACGAAATTTACGTGGCAAGCGAGGGAAGCGCAACGCCCGCGCGAAGCTATGCACCGCTAAGCAACTTTCGCATGGCAAGCGCGTTTCCTCAGCCTTGGACTCGGGGTATTGAGGTGCTATCCAGCCCCGACTTTCCCTTAATCCACGCCCGTATTGCGGCCTTTGCCCGGTACGTACCCCACAACCAAGCACCTCATTTCAGGCGGATTTTCATCATGACGCAGGTCGATCATACCCGTATGGCCAATGCGATTCGCGGCCTTGCCATGGATGCCGTCGAAAAGGCGAAATCCGGCCATCCGGGCTTGCCAATGGGCGCCGCCGACGTCGCGACCGTACTGTTCACACAATTCCTCAAATTCGACGCCGCGGCTCCGGCCTGGCCGGACCGCGACCGCTTCGTGCTCTCGGCCGGACACGGCTCGATGCTGCTCTATGCCTTGCTGTACCTCACCGGCAACAAGGACATGACGCTCGACCAGATCAAGAATTTCCGCCAGCTCGGATCGCTGACGCCGGGGCACCCGGAGAACTTCCACACCAAGGGTATCGAGACCACCACCGGCCCGCTCGGCCAGGGCATCGCCACCGCGGTCGGCATGGCGCTGGCGGAGAAGATGCTAGCCGCGGAATTCGGCAAGAAGGTGGTCGGCCATCACACCTACGTGCTCGCCTCCGACGGCGACTTGATGGAAGGCGTGTCGCAGGAAGCGATCGCGATGGCCGGGCACTGGAAGCTGAACAAGATGATCGTGCTGTATGACGACAACGGCATCTCGATCGACGGCCCGACCTCGATCGCCGATTCGGTCGACCAGGTGAAGCGCTTCAAGTCCGCCGGCTGGGCGGCCGAACTGATCGACGGCCACGATCCGAAGGCGATTGCAGCCGCGATCACCCGCGCACAGAAATCCAACAAGCCGTCGCTGATCGCCTGCAAGACCACCATCGGCTACGGCGCGCCGACGCGGGCCGGCACCGCCAAGGCCCACGGCGAGGCGCTCGGCGCCGACGAGCTCAAGGGCGCCAAGGAAAAGCTCGGCATCTCGCTCGAAGCCTTCTCAGTGCCTGACGATGTGCTGAAAGCCTGGCGCGCCGCCGGCAGCCGCGGCGCTGCGGCGCGCGAGGAATGGGAGAACCTTTTCGCCGAGCTCGGCCCCCGCAAGCGCGCCGAGTTCGAGCGGCGGTTGCGGCACGAGCGACCGGCCGCGCTTTCGAAGGCGTTGCGCGCCCACAAGAAGGCGCTACTGGAAACGCCGCAGAATATCGCGACACGGAAATCTTCCGAATCCGCGATCGAAGCGATTGCAGCCGCGATGCCGATGGAATTCCTCGCCGGCTCCGCCGATCTCACCGGCTCCAACAACAACAAGGCGAAGTCCGCGGTGGCGTTCTCGGCCAAGACGCCGAAGGGCCGCTTCATCCATTACGGCATCCGCGAGCACGGCATGGCGGCCGCGATGAACGGCATCTTCCTGCACGGCGGTTTTGCGCCGAACGGCGCGACGTTCCTGATCTTCACGGACTATGCGCGCCCGGCGATGCGGCTCGCCGCGCTGATGGGCGCGGGCGTCGTCTACGTGATGACCCATGATTCGATCGGGCTCGGCGAGGACGGCCCGACGCATCAGCCGGTCGAACATCTCGCGGCGCTGCGCGCGATTCCGAACATGCGGGTGTTCCGGCCCTGCGACGCCGTCGAGGTCACCGAGTGCTGGGAGCTGGCGCTCAACCGGATCGACGGCCCGACGGTGCTGGCGCTGACCCGCCAGAACCTGCCGCAGCTTCGGACCAATGCGCCGAACGACAATCCTTGCGCGCATGGCGCCTATGAACTGGTCGCGGCACAGGGCGACGCCAAGGTGTCGCTGTTCGCCTCGGGCTCCGAGGTCGAGATCGCGGTGGCCGCCCAGAAGCAGCTCGCTGATCGCGGCATCGCCTCAAGGGTGGTCTCGGTGCCCTCGCTCGAACTGCTGCTGGCGCAGCCGCCGGAGCGGCGGAAGGCCATCATCGGTAACGCCGCGGTCAAGATCGCGATCGAGGCCGCGGTGCGCTGGGGCTGGGATGCCGTGATCGGCCAGGATGGTGAATTTGTGGGCATGCACGGTTTTGGTGCCAGCGCTCCCGCCAAGGACCTTTTCAAGCACTTTGGAATTACCGCCGAGGCCGCCGTTAACGCTGCCCTGAAGCGCTTGGGCTGACGGTTGAGATTGCCGGGAAAAGGGTCTACCTAAACCCTATCTTGACCGTTCCCGCCCGGCCGAACCGGGCGTTCCGCCGTAAGCCCCTCGTGGAACGTTCCGCGGGGACGGCGCCAGCTATTAAAGGAGAAACGAGCATGGCAATCCGCGTTGGGATCAACGGATTTGGCCGCATCGGCCGCAATATCTTGCGAGCCATCGCGGAATCCGGCCGCAAGGATATCGAGGTGGTCGGCATCAACGATCTCGGCCCGGTCGAGACCAACGCTCATTTGCTGCGCTTCGATTCCGTGCATGGCCGCTTCCCCGGCACCGTGATCGTCGACGGCGACTCGATCAGCCTCGGCAACGGCAAGATCAAGGTTTCCGCCGAACGCGATCCCTCCAAGCTGCCGTGGCAGGCGCTGGGCGTCGACATCGCGCTGGAATGCACCGGCATCTTTACCGCCAAGGACAAGGCCTCCGCGCATCTGACCGCAGGCGCCAAGCGCGTGCTGGTCTCCGCGCCCGCCGACAATGCCGACGCCACCATCGTCTACGGCGTCAACCACGACACCCTGACCAAGGATCACCTGGTCGTCTCCAACGGCTCCTGCACCACCAACTGTCTCGCACCGGTCGCCAAGGTGCTGAACGACACGGTGGGCATCGAGACCGGCTTCATGACCACGATCCACGCCTATACCGGCGACCAGCCCACCCTCGACACCATGCACAAGGATCTCTATCGCGGCCGCGCGGCGGCGATGTCGATGATCCCGACTTCAACCGGCGCTGCAAAGGCGATCGGCCTGGTGCTGCCGGAGCTGAAGGGCAAGCTCGACGGCGTCGCGATCCGCGTGCCGACCCCGAACGTCTCGGTGGTCGATCTCAAGATCGTCGCCAAGCGCGCGACCGACGTCAAGGAAATCAACGCGGCGATGAAGCGCGCCTCCGAGCAGCAGCTCAAGGGCATCCTCGGCTACACCACGGCGCCGAACGTCTCGATCGACTTCAACCACGATCCGCACTCGTCGACGCTCCACGAGGACCAGACCAAGGTGCAGAACGGCACGCTGGTGCGCGTGATGGCCTGGTACGACAATGAATGGGGTTTCTCCAACCGCATGGCCGACACCGCCGTGGCGATGGGGAAGCTGCTGTAAGGTAGCCTCACAGCACAATTAGAGCATGCCATGATCTCACAACTGGTCGCCCTCATCCTGCTGGTTGCGATGGTGGGCGGCCTGTTGTTTCTGTTCTTGCGGTCGGGCAGCAAAATCAAGCCCGACCCAAATCGCAGGAACGAGGACTGGCCTAATATCACCCAAGGCGGTTCATAGGATATCTCGTGACCAAGAGTTTCCGTACCCTCGATGACGTCGACGTTAAATCCAAGCGCGTGCTGCTGCGCGTCGACCTCAACGTGCCGATGGAAAACGGCCGCGTCAGCGACGCGACGCGGCTCGAGCGCGTCGCACCGACCATCACCGAAATTTCGGACAAGGGCGGCAAGGTCATCCTGCTCGCCCATTTCGGCCGGCCGAAGGGACGCGACGCCAAGGATTCGCTGAAGCCCGTCGCCGAAGCATTGTCGAAGGTCATCAAGAAGCCGGTTGCCTTCGCCGACGATTGCATCGGCGAGGCCGCGGTCAAGGCCGTGGCTGCGATGAAGGATGGCGACGTCCTGTGCCTGGAGAATACCCGCTTCCACAAGGAGGAAGAGAAAAACGATCCGGCCTTCGTGGCGGAGTTGGCGAAGCTTGGCGACATCTGGGTCAACGACGCGTTCTCGGCCGCGCACCGCGCGCATGCTACGACCGAAGGCCTCGGCCACAAGCTGCCCGCCTATGCCGGCCGCACAATGCAGGCTGAACTCACTGCACTTGAAAAGGCGCTGGAAGCGCCGACCAAGCCGGTCATTGCGATCATCGGTGGCGCCAAGGTCTCGACCAAGATCGACCTGCTCGAAAACCTCGTGTCGAAGGTCGACGCGCTGGTGATCGGCGGCGGCATGGCCAACACCTTCCTGCACGCGCAGGGCGTCGGCGTCGGCAAATCGCTTGCGGAGAAGGATCTCGCCGCCACCGCGCTGCGCATCATGGAGAAGGCCGAGGCAGCGAACTGCGCCATCATCCTGCCCGTCGATGCCGTGGTCGCCTATCACTTCGCGGCCAACTCGCCCTCACACGCCTATGGCCTCGATGCCATTCCGGCCGACGGCATGATCCTCGACGTCGGGCCGCAATCGACCGCACGGATTCATGCCGCGATCGACGACGCCAAGACACTGGTGTGGAACGGCCCGCTCGGCGCGTTCGAGATGACGCCGTTCGACCGCGGCACCATGGTCGCCGCGAAGCATGCGGCCGAGCGCACCAAGGCGAAGAAACTGGTCTCAGTCGCGGGCGGCGGCGACACCGTCGCGGCGCTGAACCAGGCCGGCGTAGCCGGTGATTTTTCCTATGTTTCGACGGCGGGCGGCGCGTTTCTTGAATGGATGGAAGGGAAACCGTTGCCCGGCGTGGAAGTTTTGAAGCAACGTTGAACCATTGGGCGCCGAAGGCGCTGTAACGACAGGAGAATTTGAATGGCTCGCATTACCTTGCGTCAACTGCTCGATCACGCGGCAGAGCACGATTACGGGGTGCCGGCTTTCAACATCAACAACATGGAGCAGGCGCTGGCCATCATGGAGGCCGCCTCCTCGCTCGATGCGCCCGTCATCATCCAGGCCTCGCGCGGCGCGCGCTCCTACGCCAACGACGTCATGCTCAAGCACATGATGGACGCGGTGACCGAAATCTATCCGCAGATTCCGGTCTGCGTGCATCTCGATCACGGCAATGGACCCGACACCTGCATGACCGCGATCCAGGCCGGATTCACCTCGGTCATGATGGACGGCTCGCTGAAGGCCGACGGCAAAACGGCGGCCGACTGGGACTACAATGTCGGGGTCACCAAGACGGTAACCGACATGGCCCATCTCGGCGGCATTTCGGTGGAAGGCGAACTCGGCGTGCTCGGTTCGCTCGAGACCGGCATGGGCGACAAGGAAGACGGCCACGGCGCGGAGGGCAAGCTGTCCCACGACCAGTTGCTGACCAACCCCGATGAAGCCGTGAAGTTCGTCAAGGAGACCAAGGTCGACGCGCTGGCGATCGCGATGGGCACCTCGCACGGCGCCTACAAGTTCACCCGCAAGCCGGACGGCGACATCCTCGCCATGAACGTGATCGAGGAAATCCACCGCAAGCTGCCGAACACGCATCTGGTGATGCATGGTTCGTCCTCGGTGCCGCAGGACCTGCAGGACATCATCAACGCCAATGGCGGCAAGATGAAGCCGACCTGGGGCGTGCCGGTTTCCGAGATCCAGCGCGGCATCAAGAACGGCGTGCGCAAGATCAACATCGACACCGACAACCGCATGGCGATGACCGGACAGATCCGCCGGATCCTCAAGGAAGATCCGAGCGAGTTCGATCCGCGCAAATATCTCAAGCCGGCGATGGAAGCGATGGCCAAGCTGTGCAAGCAGCGGCTGCAGGAATTCAATACCGCAGGCCAAGCCAGCAAGATCAAGAAGGTGCTGACCACGGCCGAAATGGCCAAGCGTTACACCAAGGGTGAACTCGACCCGCGGGTGGCTTGAACGGCAGCCCGCGCCTCGCAAACACCCCCGGTGCGACGAACGTTTTCTAGGCAATTGCCCGAGAACCGCCTATTTTGGTGCGCAAGGGCATGATGTTTCTGGAGAACTTCGATGAATCTTGCCGACCTCAACAAGGTTGCCCTCGCCATGGTCACCCCGGGCAAGGGCATTCTCGCCGCCGACGAATCCTCCGGCACGATCAAGAAGCGCTTCGACGCCATCAAGGTCGAATTCGACCGAGGAGAGCCGCCGCGACTATCGCGAGATGCTGTTCCGCTCCTCTGAGGCGATGAGCAAATACGTCTCGGGCGTGATCCTGTACGACGAGACGATCTGGCAGAACGCGAAGGACGGCACGCCGCTGGTCAAGCTGATCGAGCAGTCCGGCGCGATCCCCGGCATCAAGGTCGATGAGGGGACGCAAGCGCTGCCGCAATGTCCGGGCGAACTGGTGACGGTCGGCCTCGACAAGCTCGCCGAACGCCTGAAGAAATATTACGAGCGCGGCGCGCGCTTTGCCAAATGGCGCGCGGTGATCGACATTGGTGCGGGCATTCCGACGATGACCGCGATCAGCGTCAACGCGCACGCGCTGGCGCGCTATGCGGCGCTGTGCCAGGCGGCGCAGATCGTGCCGATCGTGGAGCCGGAAGTGCTGATGGACGGCGATCACGATATCGACCGCTGCTACGAGGTGACCCAGCGCGTGCTGAACAAGACGTTCCAGGAATTGCGCATCCAGCGCGTCGAACTCGAAGGCATGGTGCTGAAGCCCAATATGGCCATTTCAGGCAAGAAGTGCGCAAAGCAGGCTTCCGTCGAGGAAGTCGCCGAGAAGACCGTGCGGCTGTTGAAGGCGTGCGTGCCCGCCGCCGTGCCGGGCATCGCCTTCCTCTCCGGCGGACAATCCGACGAGGAAGCGACCGCGCATCTGGACGCCATGAACAAGATCGGCGGGCTGCCCTGGAGGCTCACCTTCTCCTATGGCCGGGCGCTGCAGGCCGCGCCGCAAAAGGCATGGTCGGGCAAGGCCGAGAATATCGCCGCAGGCCAGCGCGCCTTCACGCACCGTGCACGGATGAATGCGCTGGCGAGCAAGGGCGAGTGGGAAACCGGCCTTGAAAAGAAGGTCGCCTAGACTTGGCCAATAAATCTCTTCCGCCGCGCCCGGCGCCGCGCCTCTATCTCGCGACATCAGAGGTGGACGATCCGTCGCAGCTCGCAAGCCAGCTTCCGGAGCTGTTGGCCGCGGCCGACGTCGCGGCGGTGCTGCTGCGGCTGAAGCCGACCGACCAGCGCACCATGATTTCGCGGGTGAAGACACTGGCGCCCGTGATCCAGAACGCCGGCGCGGCGCTGCTGCTCGACGGCCATGTCGAACTGGTGGCGCGCGCGGGCGCCGATGGCGCGCATCTGAACGGCCTCGCCGCGCTGGAGGATGCCTTGCCGTCGCTGAAGCCGGACCGCATTGCCGGCGTCGGCGGCCTTGCCACGCGGCACGATTCGATGGCCGCGGGCGAAAGTGGCGCCGACTACGTGCTGTTCGGCGAGCCCGACGCCAACGGCCAGCGGCCCTCGGTGGACGCGATTGCCGAGCGCCTGCAATGGTGGGACGAACTGTTCGAGCCGCCCTGCGTCGGCTTCGCCGCCTCGCGCGAGGAGGCCGCCGAATTCGCAACGGCCGGCGCGGATTTTGTGCTGGTCGGCGATTTCATCTGGGCCGACCCGCGCGGCGCGAAGGCGGCGCTGACCGATGTCGCCCAGTCGATCGCGCAAGCGTACGAAGCTGCGTTCGGAAAAACCAAGACCAGCCCTGATAAGGCCGGGCACGGATAACGCCGGACCATGAAACTCCTGCGTCCCATATCGCTGCTCACGGGCTTGCTGATGACGATGGCCAGCGCCATCGCGCAGACCTCGCTGACGCCGCCTGCCGCGCAGCCGCCCACCGCCCCTCCGGCTGCAAAGCAGGCGCCGCCGAAACCAAAAGCCCCGACGGCTGCGAAAAAGCCTGCCGCGACACCGACGCCTGCACCCTCGACGCGCGCCCAGGCCCACGGTGACCACCAGGCCCGCGCCGGCGCCCTCGGACCCACAAATGCCGACGTTCGACGATCCCAACGTCGACAACGTCTACGGCGCCTATCAGCGCGGCCTCTACAAGACGGCCTTCGATCTCGCCATCACGCGCGCGCAGTATAACCGCGACGCCAAGGCGATGACGATGCTGGGCGAGCTCTATGCCAACGGGCTCGGCATCAAGCGCGACTATGCGAAGGCCGCCGACTGGTATCAGCGCGCAGCGGATGCCGGCGATCGCGAAGGCATGTTCGCACTCGCCATGATGCGACTGTCCGGCCGCGGCGGCGCCAGCAACCGCGACCAGGCGGTCAAGCTGTTGGCCTCCTCGGCCAAGCTCGGCAATCCCAAGGCGGCCTACAATCTGGCGCTGCTCTATCTCGACGGCAACACGCTGCCGCAGGACGTCAAGCGCGCCGCCGAACTGCTGCGCACCGCGGCCGACGCCGGCAACCCCGAAGCGCAATACGCGCTGGCGACCTTCTACAAGGAAGGCAACGGCGTGCCAAAGGACCTCGAGCGAGCGGTGCGGCTGCTGCAGGCGGCGTCACTGGCCGACAATGTCGACGCCGAGGTCGAGTATGCCATCGCGCTGTTCAACGGCACCGGCACGCCGAAGAACCAGGCTGCAGCAGTCGCGCTGCTGCGCAAAGCCTCACGGCAGAACTCGCCGATCGCGCAGAACCGCCTCGCCCGCGTGCTGGTGAGCGGACTGGGGGTGCCGGTGGACAAGATCGAAGGCCTGAAGTGGCATCTTGTCGCCAAGACCGCCGGCAAGGGCGATCCCGAACTCGACGAGCGGCTGTCGGAGCTCAGCCCCGAGGACCGCGCCAAGGTCGAGGCGGCTGCGAAAAAATGGACCGGCACCGCCGGTCCCACGGCCAACAAATGACGCCTTGACGACGGCACGTCTGCAGGGCAACCCAGTCCCTAAACCCCTGACGGCATTGGGCCGTTCCCTCATACCATAAGCGCGCATCATGCTGTATTCGGCCCTTATCAACGTCATGGTGAAAGCCGCGCGCCGCGCCGGCCGCAGCCTCAAGCGCGACCTCGGCGAGATCGAGCATCTGCAGGTGTCACTGAAGGGGCCGGCGAACTTCGTCACCAAGGCCGACAAGCGCGCCGAGGAAATGCTGTACGAAGACCTCGCCAAGGCGCGGCCGGGCTACGGCTTCATCGGCGAGGAAGGCGGCAGCCGCGAAGGCGCCGACAAGAGCCACACCTGGATCGTCGATCCGCTCGACGGCACCACCAACTTCCTGCACGGCATCCCGCAATTTGCGATCTCGATCGGCCTGCAGCGCGAGGGCACGATCATTGCGGGCGTGATCTACAACCCCGCCAATGACGAACTGTACATCGCCGAACGCGGCAAGGGCGCGTTCCTCAACGACCAGCGGCTGCGCGTCGCCGGCCGCCGCAGGCTCGACGAATGCGTGGTCGCCTGCGGCCTGCCGCATATCGGCCGCGGCGACCATGAACTTGCATTGAAGGAAATGGCCGCGCTGCAGAACAAGGTCGCCGGCTTCCGCCGCTTCGGCGCCGCCTCCCTCGACCTCGCCTTCGTCGCCGCCGGCCGCCTCGACGGCTACTGGGAACGCAACCTGCAGCCCTGGGACATCGCGGCGGGGCAGATCATGGTGCGGGAAGCCGGGGGGACGATCTCGGGCACCGAGGGTAGCGATGATCCGCTGAAGACCGGACATGTGGTGTGCGGGAATGAGTACGTGCACGGGGAATTGGTGAAGGTGCTCAAGGTGCTCGACAAGTAGAGCGACGGTTCCCGTCGTCTGCGGCATCCCAACTAAATATCGAAAACAACCCCATGCACAGTAGCCGGCGTTCGCCCGTGTGACGAAGCGTACGTTTGACACGTCGGGCAAATCAGCGGCATAAGTCCATCATCAGACGGACCCACCGGTCAGCGATCGGCCTTGATCTCCGCAAGCGAGTAGCTGGTGCTTCGGCCACCCCCTTCATCCCTTGCAAGAATACCATGCGCGACGAGTTCGTTGATGTCGCGCAGCGCAGTGTCTGCCGAACACTTCTCGATGTTTGCCCATTTCGACGACGTCAACTTCCCTTCGAATCCATCGAGCAGGCGATTGAGGATGTCGCGCTGACGGTCATTGAGAGACGTCGCGGCATTCACCCTCCAGAATTCTGCCTTGCGGAAGACACTCGACAAGATCGCTTCGGCGCCATCGAATGCGCGATCCAGGCACGCCAGGAACCATTCGAGCCATCGGGTGATATCGAGATCGCCTTTCTGCGTCGCTTCAAGCATCTCGTAATAGGCCTGCCGCTCCAGCTGGATCTGTGCGGACATGCTGTAGAAGCGCTGCGGACTGGCTTCCGAGCGCGCAAGCGACATGTCGGCGATGGCGCGCGCAATGCGGCCATTGCCGTCGTCAAATGGATGGATGGTGACGAACCACAGATGCGCGAGCGCGGCCTTGACGACGGGGTCAAGCTTGTCTTCAAGATTGAACCAGTTCAGAAAGTCCTGCATTTCATTGTCGAGCCGATCGGCAGCCGGCGCTTCGTAGTGGACCTTCTCGCGACCATACGTGCCGGAAACGACGCGCATCGGTCCCGATTGCTCGTCACGCCATTGGGCGACCTTGATTTTGTCGAGACCGCTGCGGCCGGTCGGAAACAGCGCTCCGTGCCAGCCAAATAGCCGTGCTGCGCTGAGAGGCTGATCGAACCTTTGGGTCGCATCCAGCATCATCTCCACGATGCCCTCGACATTGCGATCGGCTGGAAGCAATGCCCCCGCGTCAATGCCAAGGCGCCGGGCGATGGAAGAGCGTACCTGATCTCTGTCGAGAAATTCGCCTTCGATCTCGCTGGACTTGAGAACGTCTTCGGTCAGGGTTTTGAGGACAGCCTGTTCCCGCAAGGGGAAACCGAGCGCCTGCATGCGACCGATTAGCCGTCCTTGTCTGTGTCGGACCGCGCCGAGTTGGTTGGCGAGCGCCGCTTGATCCCAATGAAACCTGGGCCAGTCGGGCCGCTGATAGATATATTCAGACATTCGCCGCACTCCTTGCGGTGAATGTAGGCATTATTCTCCGCACCAACAAGCACAATCACCGCAAATTTTGCGGTAAATAATGCCTAATATTCGCTGGCGAGTCGTGCTGGAGCGGGCGCGGGTCCAACGTCAGGGCTTGGCCGGTTCAGGCGACGTGCGATGCACTTCCGCCTCCTCCACCTTCTCCCGGTCCTTCGCCAGCACGAGCTGCACGCTAACGAAGAACACCAGCACCACCAGCACCATCAGCCGCGCCAAGATCACTACCGCGATCATGCCGCCCATGACGCTGGCGCCGAGCGCCTGCTGGACGGCACCGCCAACTTCCTGCACGGCATCCGGCAATTTGCGATCTCGATCGGTCCGCAGCGCGAGGGCACGATCATTGCGGGCGTGATCTACAATCCCGCCAATGACGAGCTGTACATCGCCGAGCGCGGCAAGGGCGCGTTCCTCAACGACCAGCGCCTGCGCGTCGCGGCCGCCGCAGGCTCGACGAATGCGTGATCGCCTGCGGCCTGCCGCATATCGGCCGCGGCGACCATGAATTGGCATTGAAGGAAATGGCCGCGCTGCAGACCAAGGTCGCCGGCTTCCGACGCTTTGGCGCCGCCTCCCTTGACTCAGCCTTCGTCGCCGCCGGTCGCCTCGACGGCTACTGGGAACGAAATCTGCAGCCCTGGGACATTGCGGCCGGGCAGATCATGGTACGGGAAGCGGGCGGGACTATGGCCCACCATTAGGTTGATGGCGGCTCCCAATCTCTGGGTTGGTGAGAGCTATGTTGCCGGAAGTTGGCATTTGATCAAAGGCAATCTGTCCGACTTCCTGAACGCCCTTGAACACGAAGCAAGGCAACCTTTCAAATCTTACTACGAGTTCCTTTCGAAATTGAGAGGGCTCCGGTTTTACCTGCGGCAATACATCCTGAACAAACACTACACGAGGCAGGTCAAGCGACACTACGAAGTCGATCCGAAAATCTACGAGATGATACTCGACGACGAAATGTTCTACACGTGCGCCTTCTTCATCGATGGCGCCGAAACACTCGCCGCGGCACAACAGAACAAGGCATCCATCACCATTGAAAGAATGTCACTCCCCGCCGGCCCTGTCCGTGTGCTCGATATCGGTTGCGGTTGGGGTGGGATGCTTCGATCAATCGTAAAGAGGCACAATCAGGTGGAAGTTTGCGGCTTATCGATCTCAAGCGCCCAAATCGAATGGGCCAAGAAGAGAGACAGCGAAACCCTCTCAAGGCAGCAAGCCGATCGGATGGAGTATCGGTTGGAGGATTACGTCGATCATGCGAGGTGCAACTATTATGACGCCGTATCTATTGTAGCGATGATCGAGCACGTCGGATTGGGCGGATACGATGAATTCTTCGGTAAGGTCCATCACTTCCTGAAGCCAGGTGGTGCGGCCGTCGTGCATACGATTGTCTCCCCGCTTCCTGCGATTCCGACAAACAGCTGGATCGATAGACACATCTTCACTGGAGGTTACGCTCCATCAATATCCGAACTGCTAGTGGCCGCCGAGAAATGTCAGTTTCGCATATCGGGCGTGTATATTCATGAGCCGATACACTACCGGCGAACAATAGAATGCTGGCTTGGAAACTTCCTGAATAGTACGGAGGCCATTACGGAATATCTGGGTACAGTTGCCTACTCGGAAAGCGACATCGACAGATTTATCCGCACGTGGGTGTTCTATTTGAGTGGGGTAAGGAACATGTTCATTGGCGATCAACAACAAAGTCACCAAGTGGTTCAGCTCTGCGTCAACAGGCTATGAAACTAAGATGCGTCCCACAGCAAGGCCGGTTACCAAGCACATCGCGAACACAGCCGCCTCGGCCGAGATCACGCGTAAGACAGGTGGCGTGGTTTGCGGCAAGTTCACTGCAATCCTGAATGGGATAAGGAACAGCCAGATCACTGCCAAAAAGAAGAGAATAATTATCGGAAGAAACGTAGTAAGCCCGTACAGGAACAGGCCGGGAATGCCGGCCAGTCCAAACGGACCCGGCTGACCTCTGAACCAATAGGGCGTCGAAGCCAGTTCAGGGAAACGGAGAGTGCGATCCCATGCAGCGCGGAAGAATTCCGCGGAAAGGCCAAAATCCATCTGTCCGACCTGAACACCATAGAGAATGCTCGAACAAATCAGCACGCCGACGAGAACCGTGACACAATATAGGCCGCCACGAATGATTGCGAAATAATATGTGACCTCCTTTCTAAGGCTGCTCCATGGGTCATCGTCCTTCAACTTGGCGTACTCGTCCGGCTCAAATTTTTTAAAGATGCTCAGAATAATACGAACAGAGATGACGTCTCCGAGTGCATTGACACAAATAAGCAAGACGACGGCCGCGAGAAGGTGGAAGTCGGGCGACCTCTGAGGGTCCAACACTGGCGGCATAAACGCCGCCGGAAGGACAACAGCTAGGTAATACACATTGAGGTATCGCCAGAAGCTCCTAAGGGGCGTCGGGTTGTCCCTCATGAGAAAGACAGTGCGGATGAACTGAATAGCGATCCCCACAATGCGCAGAAAGAAAGCAAGACTCGCAAGGTCTAGTGCGAACGCGACCAGATCAGCGACGACGGAGGTCTTTGGCGGATTTCTCGGAATACCCAACTCTCCCCCCGGAAAGGGAGGTATTCTTCCTAGATCAACTTCGACAAGACTGGTTGGCGTTTTCGCTTTGGACGCGAGCATGCTCACCGCAAGCACGAAGACGCCGTAGAACAAGTAAGCCCCATCGAATAAGCAGAGTTTGCAAGTCGCGTATAGTTCCGCAATCATTTGAGTAACGATAATCCGGAGTTATGTGGATTTAGGCAAGTTTCTCTCGATTTCGTGGGTCTATTACGAAAATCCAATTCTACGCTGCCAGCGTGCCAACAATATTCACGCGCTCCAGCGTCGCCCGAAGCGCCTGATCCGATACGTGGGTGTATATTTCCGTCGTCGCGATGCTGGAATGCCCGAGCAATCGCTGGACGATCCTGATGTCGACGCCGCTTTCGATCAGCAATGTCGCCGCCGTATGCCGCAGCATGTGCGGCGTCACACGTCGCTCGATGCCGGCCTGACCTGCGAAGCTGCGCAACTTTGAACGAAAGGAGTGCGGCCGCAATTTTTCTCCGCTGCGATTGATAAGCAATGGGCCGTCGGCCCCGACCAGGCGTCGGCGGAAAGAGGCCAGCTTTTGCAGATCGTTTTGGAGAGCCTGATCCGCAACGTAGACCATGCGGTCGCGCGAACCTTTGCCGTGGATACGAAGAGTGGAGCCATCGGCCGAGACGTCCCCGATCTGAATCTTGCACATCTCTCCGACCCGAATTCCGGTGGCTATCATCAGTCGTATCTCGATATCGAGAATATGCGAATGACCCGCGGGCTTCCTGCCGCGGCGGGAGCCGCGGGCCAGACTGAGAAGGCTTGACGTCTCCTTGCGCGACAAGGCTCTCGGCAAGCGCTTGCGTCGGGGCAGCTTCAGTCGCCATCCGGTGAACGGGTTGGCACAGTTGCCCTCATCTTCCATGAACCGAAAGAACGACCGGAGACAGGCGAGATGCCGGCGGATGGTGGCAGCGGAAAACTCGCGCGTTTTCATCTCCTCCAGATAACCTCGCAGCGTTTCCGTCTTGATCGCAGCGAGAGAACATCGCGCCGGCAGCCATTTGCGGAAGTCGGCCAAATCGTAGGCATAGGCCTGCAGGGTGTTTTCGGACAGTTGTCTTTCGACCCTGCAGTAGCTCAGGAACAACGTGATTTTCTTGCCGACGCTCATTCACTCGCCACTCTCTGGATGATACATGCCGAGAGGTGTGACGGAGATACTCGATCCGAGCTACGGCCCGGCCGAGAGAGTTATCAATAGGGTTAGCGATTGCAGGACCGTCCGCCTCCAACTTTGGCGCGCGTCTGAACGAACTTCTAACAAAAGCCGTCGATATGGACGAATCTACTTTACGCCTCGCACCTGCACAGGCGGCGCATGCGGCTCGCTCGCCACCGCCTCCTCCACCTTCTCCCGATCCCCCGCCAGCACGCGCTGCACGCTGACGAAGAACACCGGCACCATCAGCAGCGCCAAAATCACCACTGCGATCATGCCGCCGATGACGCTGGTGCCCAGCGCCTGCTGGCTGGCGCCACCGGCGCCGGTGGCGATGGCCATCGGCAGCACGCCGCAGACGAAGGCGAGGCCCGTCATCAGGATCGGGCGGAAGCGCAGGCTGCACGCTTCGATCGTGGCCTCGACCAGGGGCTTGCCCTGCGCGCGGAGATCCTTGGCGAATTCGATGATCAGGATGGCGTCTTTTGCCGCGAGCCCGATGATGGTGATCAGGCCGACGGTGAAGTAGACGTCGTTCGACAGGCCGCGCATGGTGGCGGCGATGACCGCGCCGCAAATGCCGAGTGGTATCGTCAGCAGCACGGCGAGCGGGATGGTCCAGCTCTCGTAGAGGGCGGCGAGCAAGAGGAACACGACGAATACCGAGAGGCCGAGCAGAAACGGCGCCTGCGAGCCGGACAGTTTTTCCTGCAGCGACTGCCCGGTCCATTCGTAGCCGAAGCCGCGCGGCAGCTTGCCCGCGAGCCGCTCCATCTCGGCGATGGCGTCGCCGGAGGTGAAGCCGGGTTTGGCTTCGCCGGATATGCGCACGGCGGGATAATAGTTGAAGCCGGCGATCTGCGTCGGACCCTTCGACCACTGCACGGCGGCGAAGGCCGAGAACGGCACTAATTGCCCGCGGCTGTTCTTGACGTTGTAATTGAGGATGTCGTCGGCGTTCATGCGGCTGGCGCGGTCGGCCTGCACGATCACGCGCTGCATCCGCCCGCGGTTCGGGAAGTCGTTGATGTAGTTCGAGCCGAGATTGGTCGAAATGGTCTGGTTGATGTCCTCGAAGGTGACGCCGAACGCCCCGGCCTTTTCGCGGTCGATCATCAAATTGACCTGCGGCGCCGGCGGCAGGCCCTCGACATAGACCTTCTGCAACACGCGGCTGGCATTGGCTTCCGCGATCAGCTGGTCGGAGGCGGCGACCAGCGCCGGATAGCCCTTCTGGCCGCGGTCCTGCAGGCGGAACGAGAAGCCGCTGGAATTACCGAGATTGTCGATCGGCGGCGGCTGCAGCGCAGAGATCTTCGCGTCGCGGATCGACGACAGGTCGCGGTTGATGTCGGCGACGATCGCGGCGGCCGAATCCTTCTTGCCGCGCTCCGCCCAGTCCTTCAGCGAGATGAAGGCCTGCGCGGTATTGACGCCCTGGCCGAGGAAGCTGAAGCCGGTCAGGAACGTCACGTTCTCAACGCCTTCACGCTTGAGTAGATATTTTTCGACCTGCTCGACCGCGGCCTGGGTGCGGGCATAGGAGGAATCGGACGGGGTCTGCACGTCGGTGGTAATAAAGCCCTGGTCGTCGACCGGCAGGAAGCCGCCGGGCAGCCGGACGAATCCCCAGCCGAGGCCGATCAGCAGCGCGGCGTAGACCAGCATCAATCGCCCGGTGCGCTTCAGCGAACCTTTTACGGTGCGCGTATAGCCGCCGCGGCTTGAATCCAGCACACGGTTGAACCAGCCGAACACGCCGGTGCGCGCGTGACCATGGCCGGCTTCGACCGGCTTCAGCAGCGTCGCGCACAAGGCCGGCGTCAGCGACAGCGCCAGCAGCGCGGAGAAAGCGATGGCGGAAACCATGGTGACCGAGAACTGGCGGTAAATGATGCCGACCGATCCCGGGAAGAACGCCATCGGCACGAACACCGCCATCAGCACCAGCGTGATGCCAATGATGGCGCTTGATATCTGCGACATCGCCTTGCAGGTCGCTTCCTTCGGCGGCAGGCCCTCCTCCGCCATGATGCGCTCGACGTTTTCCACCACGACGATGGCGTCATCGACGAGAATGCCGACTGCCAGCACCATGCCGAACATGGTCAGCATGTTGATGGAATAGCCGACCGCCATCAGCATCGCGCAGGTGCCGAGCAGCGCCACCGGCACCACGATGGTCGGGATGATGGTGTAGCGGATGTTCTGCAGGAACAGGAACATCACGATGAAGACCAGCACGACCGCCTCGACCAGCGTCATCAGCACCTTGTGGATCGAGGCCTTGACGACGGGCGTGATGTTGTAGGGAATTTCGTAGCCGATATTGGCCGGAAAGAATTTTGACAATTCCTTCATCTTGGCTTCGACGGCGCTTGCGGTCGCCAGCGCGTTGCCCGTCGGCGACAGCAGCACCGAAAGGCCCGCGGTCGGCTTGCCGTTGAGCCGCGTGTTGAACTGGTAGCTGAGGCCGCCGATCTCGATGCGGGCGACGTCGCGCAGCCGCACGGTCGATCCGTCAGCATTGGCGCGCAGCGTGATCGCGCCGAACTCTTCGGGCGAGGCGAGCTGGCCCTTGACCAGCACGAGTGCCGAAATCTTCTGCTCCGGCGTGCTCGGCTCGGCGCCGATGCTGCCCGAGGCGACCTGCGCGTTCTGCGCCGTGATCGCCTTGTTGACGTCGTCCGCGGTGAGGCCGTAACCGACGAGCTTTGCGGGATCGATCCAGATCCGCAGCGAACGTTCGGTGGAATAGAGCGTGGCGCGGCCGACGCCGGGAATGCGCCGGATTTCGCCGAGCACGTTGCGGATCATGAAATCGCCGAGGCCGATTTCGTCGAGCGAGCCGTCAGTCGAGTTCAGCGTGATGATCTGCAGCACGGCGCTGGAGGCTTCCTCGACCAGGATGCCCTGCTGGATCACCGCGCGCGGCAGTCGCGCCTCGACGCGCTTGAGGCGGTTCTGCACTTCGACCGAGGCCGCGCCGGTTTCGGTGCCGGGCACGAAGTTGGCGATGATTTCGACCTGCCCCAGCGAGTCCGAGGTGGATTCGAAATTGAGGATGCCGGAGGCGCCGTTGAGCTCCTCCTCGATCAGCCGCGTGACGCTGTTGTAGAGGTTTTCCGGCGACGCGCCGGGATAGCTCGTCGAGATCGAGATCGAGGGCGGCGCGATGATCGGATATTGCGCGACCGCCAGCAGCGGAATTGAAATCGCGCCGATCAGGCAGATGAAAAGCGCGACGACCCAGGCGAAGATCGGCCTGTCAATGAAGAAGGAGGGCATATCCCGATCTCAGCGCGCGGCTTGTGTCGCGGGTGCGCCCGGGATGGTACCGACCGAGGCATCCGCATCGATCCACGCCTTCGCCTTGACCTTGTCGCCAGGCACGAATTTCTGGAACCCGTCGACGATGACGCGGTCGCCGTCCTTGAGGCCCTCGCTGACCAGCCACAGTCCGTCCTGCACCGCGCCGGTGCGGACCGGCTGCGTCGCCACGCGGCCATCCGCCTTGACCACGAACACTTCGCTGCCGCCGCCGGCGTCGCGCTGGATCGCCTGCTGCGGCACGGCGATGGCGTCGGAATCGATGCCCTGTTCGATCAGGACGCGGACATACATGCCGGGCAGCAATTCGCGATGCGGGTTAGCAAACTGTCCGCGCAGCGTGACCTGCCCGGTATAGGCATCGACCTTGGCTTCGGAGAACAAGAGCTTGCCCGGGATCGGATAAACCGTCCCGTCGTCGAGCACGAGGCGGACCTTGGCCGCGTCTGGTGCAATCCGGTCGAGATCGCCATTGTCGAACGCACGGCGCAGCTTGTGCATCTCCGAGACCGATTGGGTGAAGTCGGCGTAGATCGGGTCGAGCTGCTGGATCGTGGCGAGACTGGTGGTCTCGTTCTGCACCACCAGCGCGCCCTCGCTCACCAGCGCCGCGCCGACGACGCCGCTGATCGGCGCACGGATCGTCGCATAATCGAGATTGAGTTTCGCGCGCGCGACGTCGGCCTTGCGGCTGCCGACCTCGGCCTCGGCCTGGCGCTGGGCGCCGATCGCCTTTTCGTTCTCCGCCTCGGGGGCCGCGCGCTGGCTGGTCAGCGTCGCGATACGCCGCGCATGCTGTGAGGCGAGATCGAACGCCGCCACGGCCTTGTCCAGCGCGGCTTGGCTCGCCTGCAGCTCCACCTCGAACGGCTTGGGGTCGATCCGGTACAGCGGATCGCCGGCCGTCACTTCGGTGCCCTGCTGGAACAGCCGCTCGACGACGATGCCGGAGACGCGTGCGCGAACATCCGAAACCCGGGTCGGCGCGATCCGGCCGGGCAATTCCCGAACGAGGGCGCGAGACTGAGGCCGTACGGTGAAGGTGCCGACTTCAGGTTCGGCCGGAGCTGCCGCAACCGCGGCCACCGCCGTCGGTTCATTGCAGCCAGCCAATAGCGGCGCCATCGCAGCCAACATCAAAACGATGCATGCCGATCGCGTTCGAAGTCCGGACATTGAAAGCATTGCCCCAGTTCAGGTTTGAAGCGCGAATTAAGTATTCGCGACGTTGTCCAAGAGAGCGTCGTAACAAGACGCCTGAAAAGATCCTGGAACTCACAGTTGATACAGAGAGGATAAAGATCGCCTGCTGCGATGCAATACGATCTCGCGGCGGCCCAATGTCACACAACGCTATGGTGCTGAATTAGTTGCCACTTTTTCCGGAGTCACTCGATTGTGAGCAGGGTTCCATCGCTGCGTTTCGTGGTAAACGCGCTCCGCGCTCTCCACGTTCGCGCTAACTGGCCCTCATGCTTGCGGCAGCCACGGAAAGAACGGGCTGGTGCGCGACTGGTAGTCGCGATAGCGATCGCCGCGCGAGCGCAGCATCTGCGCTTCCAGCGGCGGGATGCCGGTGACGTGGACCAGGATCCAGTACATGAAGACCGGACCCAGCAGCGCCGCGAAACCCCATGGATAGGAAAGCGGGTCGCCAAACGAAATGCCGATCACGGGATAGGCCAGCCATCCGAACCATTCGAAGAAATAATTCGGATGGCGCGACCAGCGCCACAGTCCGACGTCGCAAACCCTGCCCTTGTTGGCGGGATCGGTGCGGAACGCCTTGAGTTGCGCATCCGCCAGCGCCTCGCCGGCAATGCCGGCCAGCAGGATCAGCGCGCCCACATAGTCCGCCGGCCGCAGCCCGTCGCCGGGCACGTGGGCGGCGACAAAGATCGCGAATGCCAGCGGGATCGATCCGAGCCCCTGATTCTGGAGAAAGATGAACATCCTCCGCGGCGAATCGGCTCCCCATTCCCTGGCGAAATCCGCATAGCGGGGATCGTCCGATATTCCTGCGCTGCGGATCGCAATGTGAATCCCGAGCCGCAGCGACCAGATCGCGACCAGCGCCGCCACTAGCCATTGCCGGGCATTTGGCGGGGCACCCTCGATCGGCCACAAGGCGCTTCCGACGCCGACCAGGCCGAGCGAAAAGGTCCAGATGGTGTCGACCCAGCCCGAATTGCCGGTCCGCTGCTGCACCACCCAGGCGCCTGCCATCAGCACCGAAAGCGACGCGGCGATGGCCACCAGCGCCTTGAGATATAACGTCGTCATGAAAAATCCCGGTTGGACATCGAACCGTTGCAAAATACGTTGATGTCAAAGCCGGGTTTCAGGCACAGGTTCCTCCACCGTCCACCTGAAATCGCAGCTTCCCAGCTTTTTTCTCCGGCCCGCTGTGCCATATTGGTTCCCCAGCCGGCTTTTCGTAACGGATGACACCCGCAAATGCCCTCAGGCCCCTCCTCCCGCTCCGACATGGAGATCGAACTGAGCAAACTGTCCTCGCCCCGGATTTTCCTGGTGCGGATGCTGGTGTTCCTGGTGCTGTGCACGCTGATCACGGTCGTACTCTACAAGCAGATCATCGCGGCGTTCTTTGCCAATCCCGGCCTCAACGCGCTGATCGGCGCGGTGCTTCTGATCGGCATCATCCTGTCGTTCCGGCAGGTGATCCGGCTCTATCCGGAAGTAGCCTGGGTCAACAGTTTCCGCATCGCCGATCCCGGGCTGGCGCTCGAGCGGCGGCCGAGACTGCTGGCGCCGATGGCGGCGATACTCGGCGGCGAGCGCTCCGGGCGGATGACCATCTCGCAGCAGACCATGCGGCATTTGCTGGATTCGATCGCGACGCGGCTGGACGAAGCCCGCGATATTTCCCGCTACATGACAGGCTTGCTGGTCTTTCTCGGCCTGCTCGGCACCTTTTGGGGCCTGATCGAAACCGTCGGTTCCGTCGGCAAGGTGATCGAAGGCCTGAAGGTCGGCGGCGATGCCGGCTCGCTGTTCGATACCCTGAAAGAGGGGCTGGCCGCGCCGCTCGGCGGCATGGGCATCTCGTTCTCGTCCTCGCTGTTTGGCCTCGCCGGCTCGTTGATCCTGGGCTTTCTCGACCTGCAGTCGAGCCAGGCGCAGAACCGCTTCTACACCGACCTGCGAGGACTGGCTCGCCTCCACCGTGCGCGAGTATGGCGATGGCGGATCCGGCCTCGGCGTCGAACTGCAACATGCGATGGAGCGGATACGCGCGGTGCTTGAAGAGAGCGGCGGCGGCCGCAGCACCACGGCGGCGATGGCCAACCTCGCCGAGGCCATCCAGGGCCTGGTCGCGCATATGCGCACCGAGCAGCAGATGATCCGCGAATGGGCCGACGGCCAGGGCGAGCAGAACCGCGAGATCAAGAAGCTGCTGGAGCGAATTGCCGGCAGCCCGAGAAGAGCTGAACGAGAGCGCGCGCCCCGGACGCAGTGCGGCACGAAGTGCCGCGTTGCAGAGCCGGGGCCCATCGAGACACGTCCCGGCTCTGCGGAGCAGCGTTTGCACGCTGCACCGCGTCCGGGACACATAAGTGGAGACGACCAATGGCCCTCGCCCGTGCACGCCGCAGCGATTCCGGTTTCAACTACTGGCCGGGGTTCGTCGACGCGCTGTCGACGCTGGTGCTGTCGATCGTGTTCCTGCTGTCGGTGTTTTTGGTGGTGCAGTTCTTCCTGTCGCAGGAAGTCACCGGCAAGGACAAGGCGCTGGAGCAGCTCAACGCCAAGATCGCGCAGCTCAACGACCTGCTGTCGCTGGAAAAACTCGGCAAGCTGCTCGACGACCAGGTCGGGCAATTGCGCGCCGGCCTCGCCGCAGCCGAAAGCGAGCGCGACCGCATCAAGGGGCTTTACGAGGGACTGGCCGGCGCCGGCGGCGACGCCCAGGGCCGCGCCAATGAACTCAACAAGGCGCTGGAATCTCGAAAAGACCGTGACCTCGCGCGCGCTCGCCCAGATCGAAGTGCTGAACCAGCAGATCAGCGCGTTGCGCCGCCAGCTTGCGGCGCTCGAGGAAGCGCTGGACGTTTCCGAAAAGCGCGACAAGGAATCGCAGGGACGGATCGCCGATCTCGGCCAGCGCCTGAACGTCGCGCTGGCGCAGCGCGTGCAGGAATTGTCGCGCTACCGTTCGGAATTCTTCGGCCGCCTGCGCGCCATTCTGGGCAATCGCCCCGATATCCGCATCGTCGGCGACCGTTTTGTGTTTCAGTCGGAAGTACTTCTCGACACCCGCGCCAGGCCTTGCTGCTGCCCGAGGGCGCGCGCGCCGAGCTGGATAAACTCGCGCGCGCGCTGATCGATCTCGACAAGGCAAATTCCGAGCGAGATCGCCTGGGTGCTGCGCGTCGACGGCCACACCGACATGCGGCCGATCAATTCTCCGCTGTTCAAGTCGAACTGGGAATTGTCGGCGGCGCGCGCCATCTCCGTGGTGCAATATCTGGTCTTCCTCGGCGTCCCCGCGCAGCGGCTGGTCCGCCGCCGGTTTTCGCCGAATTCCAGCCGCTCGACACCGCGCCCACCGAAGAAGCCTACAAGCGCAACCGCCGCATCGAACTGAAGCTGACGGAACGGTATGAGAGTGAATTTCACGCTCCGCCCCTATCGCGCCGAAGACGAAGACGCTGCGATCGAATTGTGGCGGCCGACTTGGCAGCAGGCCTACCCTTCGATCGATTTCACCGCGCGGGTGGCGTGGTGGCGGGAACGCTGGCGGAGCGAATTGGTGCCGAATGCCTCGATCATCGTCGCCGAACAGGCCGACGCGCTGGTCGGGTTCGTAACCATCGACGGAAGAGGCTATCTCGACCAGCTCGTCGTCAGTCCGGATCACTGGGGCCGAAACTCGCCAGCCCATTGGTCGATGAAGCGAAACGTCTGTCGCCCGGCGGCGTTACCTCAAGGTCAACAAGGACAACGCCCGCGCCATCCGCTTCTACGAGCGCAACGGCTTTGAACATGCCGGGGAAGACGTCGATCCGACCTCGGGCCGCCCGGTCTTGCGAATGAGCTGGAGACCGTGATTGTCGTCACAGGCCTGACGGTTAGGGTGCGGTAAGCAAACACACCTCAACAGCGGAGACGAAACAATGACGCGAGCCGAATTTGCCAAAGGCTCGGCGACGTTTTTGGTGGTGATCGTCGCCGGGTTGCTTTCGGAGACCTATCTGGATCGGCATCTCGCAGCCACCGAGACGGACAAAAAAGCGACGTCGACCGGTGCCGAAGCATCGGCGCCGTCCACGCCGTCGGCGGCATGCGTCGGGAAAGACGGGTCGTGGAAAAACTGGCCGTGGTCGAACGTGCCGATATTATCGCCGAAATGCCGCGAGGATCGCTAGCCGCTGAACTGCCCCGACGTCATATGCGCAGAAACAGCACGCCGATAACCAAGACCACATAGGCAATCGCCAAGACGTCGAACACCCGCGCCGAGCTGATGATCGGGACGGAAAGGTGGGCATACCGAATCAGGAGCGCGATAACCAAGACCACCGAAATCAAAAATATCACGAGCGATGGCGGCGTAAGCGCGAAACCTCCGCGACGGTAAGGCATGCGCCTCTCCCTGTTCGATCTCAACGAGATTGTTGACGGGGCTACAACAGGCGCGCGACGTTCTGGTTCCCGCTTTTTTACAGAGCCGTCCGAACGGCTCTGGATTTTTGATTTGACGCGTTTTCTTGACGCGAACCGATATCCACTTCGCTGGAAAACGCTCTAACCCGCCTCGAATTGCAACCGCGCCAGCCGCGCGTACAACCCATTGGCTGCAACCAGCTCCGCATGCGTGCCCTGTTCGACGATCCTGCCCTGCTCCATCACCATGATG
>CAWFMW010000012.1:0-6698 GCA_963816815.1 uncultured Alphaproteobacteria bacterium | reverse complement strand
ATCAGCGCGTCGTTGAAGGCGTCGTGTTGGGCGAGCGGCGGTATGCCGAGATCCTTGAGCATCGAAGCGAAAGAGAGATCGACGACCGTATTGGCCGGTGCGTCACCATACTTGCGCTCGTAGTAGAGCTTGGAAATCTCGACACGTCGGTTGGGTAGCTCGATCTCAATGTAAGGGAGGACGTATTTGTCGAGCATTGCAATGTCGAAATCGACGTAATATCCGACCAGTGGACGTCCACCGATGAAATGAAGCAAACTGGGCAGCACCTTCCTGATAAACGGGCTCTGTGCAACATCGGTGTGACGCAAGCGATGAACCTTGATCCCCTCGGCTCGCATGTCGGCATCGGGGCGAACAGTCGCTTCGAAACGCTCACTGGTCAGGATCCGGTTGCCTCGGATCTTGATCGCGGCAATGCTGATGATGTCGTCGGTCCGCACATTGAGGCCGGTTGTCTCGCAATCGATTGCGACGACCTCGTCAACAGGACCTGGCTGGAACAGAAATCGGTACGACTGATCGCCGATCGAGGCTTGATGGAAAAGTCGTTTGATTGCGCGGGGGATCACGTCAAAACATGCCGAGATTGAAGTGGTGGCGAATGAGCCCGCGGAACTGTTTGACCACCTGAAACGCGTCACGCAGCAGATCGCGTTCCATACTGGAAAGGGATGACGGTCGTACTAGGGTGCCCGAGCTGCCGGCCGATGCAGCCAGTTGCCCGTCGAGTCTGAGCGTCAGTAGGAAGCGAAACGTCTGGCTCAGCTCGCGGGCGAAGCCCGCCTGCAGGACACCCATGTCGCTCAGCCGCGCGATACGCTTGTCGGTCGCCGTTTCCAACAAGCCATGCTCTAGCGCGAGGCTACGAATGCCGTGAACGACTGGAAAGATGCCACCTTTCTTGAGGTCCAACGCGTCGCCGTTGCCCTCGGATGTCACCAGATTGTTGAACAGTCCGATCGGTGTTGCAAAGGCGTCCACGGCACGCGCGAAATGAGCCAGGTAGACTTGCTCGCCACGGATCATATCGATCAATGCTGTCTTGGCTGTCGTCAGCAACTGCGCGTCGCCGGCAACGGCGCGGGCATCGTAGAAGATTGCCACGTTCATGTGCGCGGCTTCGTCGGGTAAAGCGACCCAGTGGCGGAAATCCTTTAGATAGTCGGAGAGCGGCTTTGACCAGACCGGATTGCGCACCATCACGTTGCCGGGGCAGGGTGGAAAGCCGAAATCTCCTAGCGCACCAGAGAAATCGGATCGGAACGTATCCAGTACCGTCTTGTCAACGGGGCCGGCCAGGACCAATCCGTTGTCCTGATCAGTGCGCACGGTCTGCTCACCGCGACCTTCGCTGCCCATGACGATGAGGCAGCCGCTGGTCCGGATCTCGGCGGGTGCGACGATTTCGAACAATCGGGAGAATAGGCGACCATTGAGGTCGGAGATGACTTCGCCAACGATCTCGACCTTGACGCCCTGGCGGCGCAGGGTGCGGACCTGTGCCGCGGTTTCTCGCGCGGCAATGGCCAAGTCCTCCCGGCTCGATGCGCGATCGATGCGACCTGCGACGACCTGGGCGCTGCCCGCCAGGAACCCCAGCAGGTCGATATCCTCGAGGATGCCGACATAGCGTTTGCCGTCATGCACCGCGACGCGACGCTTGTTGTGTTTGGTCATCAGCAGAAGCGCCGTTGATACGAAATCGTCCGGCCGCAATGTCACGACGTCGAAATGCGCGAACTCGCGCACCGGCGTTTCGATCGGCTGGCGTCGGAGCACAACGGCTTTGGAGAGGTTCATGCCGGTGATGATACCGATGCGGTCCCCGTCGCGAACGAACAGGGCGTTGCTGTCGATCTCACGCATCAAGTGGCCGGCGGCTTCGATGGTATCGCTGGCGTCGATGAAGACCGGGGGATGCAAAAACAGCTCGGAGACCCGCGCGCGCATCAACGAGCCGTAGCGCCGCTCCTCTTCGTCGCGGACAAGCTCATCCAGCTTATGAGAAATCTCACGGTAGAAGAACGAGGCAAACCGCGGATTGCTCTGGATCAAGCCAAGGGTCACGCCCTTGGAGCAAGTGTAGCACAGCGTCTCCTCACGTGCCACGAATGCGTGGCCGCTTTTGCCGTGGAGGAGGGCGCGGCTGTCGAAACTGTCCTTGGGGCCGAGCAGCGCCAGCAGATCGCTGCCGTCGCGCTCTTCAACGGTGCCCTTGATGACCACGAACAGTGCGCTGGCGGGCGCATTCTGGGCGATGATGGTTTCGCCCGGACGAAAGTAGGCGATATCCAGTGCCGCACGCAGGGTTGAGAGCTCCTGCGATGTCAGGCGGTCGAAAGGCGGGTTAGTGGCATCGAAGGCGTTGGGCATTGACTTCCCCGCCAAATACCGGCGAGCCGTGAATTGGATGGCGGTCGGCCGAAAACGATCCAGGCGGGTCGGCTATCGCCGCCGCCAAAACGACCATCCCCAACCGTGGCGATGGCCGCGCAGCTCCGGCCCGCCTACGAATTGGCCTTGCGCTTCTCGATTAGATCGTCGACCACGCTGGGATCCGCGAGAGTGGAGGTGTCGCCGAGGCTGCCGAACTCGCTCTCGGCGATCTTGCGCAGGATGCGGCGCATGATCTTCCCCGATCGAGTCTTCGGCAGGCCGGGCGCGAACTGAATGATGTCCGGCGACGCGATCGGACCGATCTCCTTGCGGACGTGGGCAACCAGTTCCTTGCGCATCGCGTCCGACGGCGCTTTCCCAGCCATCAGGGTCACGTAGGCGTAAATGCCCTGGCCCTTTATGTCGTGGGGATAGCCAACGACGGCGGCCTCCGAAACGCCTTCGTGTGCGACGAGCGCGCTCTCGACCTCGGCCGTACCCATGCGATGGCCCGAGACGTTGATAACGTCGTCGACCCGGCCGGTGATCCAGTAATAACCGTCGCTGTCGCGCCGGCAGCCGTCGCCGGTGAAGTATTTGTTGGGGTAGGTCGAGAAATAGGTTTCTTCGAAACGCTTGTGGTCGCCATAGACCGTACGCATCTGGCCGGGCCACGAATTGGCGATAACCAGGTTACCTTCGCAGGCGCCTTCGAGCACATGACCGGCGGAATCGACGATCTCGGGCTGCAACCCGAAGAAAGGGCGTCCAGCCGAGCCAGGCTTCAAGTCCGTCGCGCCAGGCAGGGGCGTAATCAGAATGCCGCCGGTTTCGGTCTGCCACCACGTATCGACGATCGGGCACCGTGCGTCGCCGACGACGCGGTGATACCATTCCCAAGCCTCCGGATTGATCGGTTCGCCGACCGAGCCGAGCAGTTTTAGCGTCTTGCGGCTGGTTCTCTTCACCGGCTCGTCGCCCGCCGCCATCAGCGAGCGGATGGCAGTCGGTGCGGTATAGAAGATATTGACTTTGTGCTTATCCACGACATCCCAGAAGCGCGAGATCGAGGGATAGGTCGGCACACCTTCGAACATCAAGGTCGTCGCGCCATTGGCGAGCGGCCCATAGACGATGTAGCTATGCCCGGTCACCCAGCCGACATCTGCCGTGCACCAGTAGATATCGCCATCGTGATAGTCGAAGACGTACTGATGTGTCATCGAAGCAAAAACCAGATAGCCGCCGGTGGAGTGCAATACGCCCTTAGGCTTGCCGGTCGAGCCCGACGTGTAGAGGATGAACAACGGGTCCTCGGCCTTCATCTCCTGGGCCTTGCATTCGGCCGTTACCTTGGCCGCTTCCTCATGATACCAGAAGTCGCGCCCGGAAATCATGTTCACTTGCCCGCCGGTGCGCCTGACGACGATCATCGCCGCGACGGTACCTGGAACCTTGTTGGCGGCCTCGTCGGCGTTGAGTTTGAGCGGCACCTTCTTGCCGGCGCGCAGGCCCTCGTCCGCCGTGATCAGGATCCTGGAGTTGCCGCCCTCGATGCGGCCGGCCAGCGCCTCCGGCGAGAAGCCGCCAAAGACGATGGAGTGCACCGCGCCGATCCGGGCACAGGCGAGCATTGCGTAGGCGGCCTCGGGAATCATTGGCAGATAGATCGTGACCGTATCGCCCTTCTTGACGCCGTGTGCCTTCAACACGTTGGCAAAGCGGCACACTTCATCGTGCAGCTGCCGATAGGTGATGCTTTTGGACTCCGTGGGTTCGTCACCTTCCCAAATGATGGCGACCTGGTCGGCGCGCTTGGCTAGGTGGCGATCGATGCAGTTGAGCGAGACATTGGTGGTGCCGTCGCCGAACCATTCGATCGATACATTGCCGGGCGCGAACGATGTGCGTTTCACCCACGTATAGGGCTTGATCCAGTCGATGCGCTTGCCGTGTTCGCCCCAGAAGCCTTCCGGATCGCGCACCGACCGGGCGTACATGTCTCGATACTTGGCATCGTCGGCATGTGTCCGCGCAGGCCAGCCCTCGGGAACCTTGTAGAGTATTTCCGACATCTCTCGCTCCCTCCGTTGTCGGGACAAAGCCCGCTTTTTATTGCTGTCTCAGCTCAGGTAGCCGGGCTGTCGTGCGTCTGGTGTACCAAGCGCGGCCGGTCCGCCAGGAGCGGGCTTCAGTGCGTGACGGCGCCGGCCGCGCCGATGCCGGTCTGGCTCCGCACATATTGTGCGTCGAACCCGCTACGGTCGGTCTTGCCCCGCGCACTGCGGTCCAAAACCGAGAACAGCCAAATACCAG
The DNA here is from genome assembly GCA_963816815.1 of uncultured Alphaproteobacteria bacterium. Classification (GTDB taxonomy): domain Bacteria; phylum Pseudomonadota; class Alphaproteobacteria; order Rhizobiales; family Xanthobacteraceae; genus Bradyrhizobium. The sequence continues at coordinate 2,003 of CAWFMW010000012.1, read as the reverse complement.
CGAATGCAAGGGTGATAGAGAACACTGCCGGATTGTCGAGCGGGATCGGCGCCGACCCTTTGGGATTGCCGAGCGTCGCTTCCCAGACCGCCGGTGACAGGATCACGCCAACGACGGCGCTGATCAGGCCAAGGAAACCGCCGATCATGGCTCCGCGTGTGGTCAGGCCCTTCCAAAAGATCGACATGGCCAGCACCGGGAAATTGCATGAGGCCGCAATGGCAAAGGCAAGTCCGACCATGAAGGCCACGTTCTGGTTCTCGAATATGATGCCCAAAATGATCGCCAGTACGCCCAGGAATAGCGTCGCGATCTTCGAGACGCGGATTTCGTCCTGCTCGTTGGCCTTTCCGTCCTTGATCACCATGGCGTAGATGTCATGGCTGATAGACGATGCGCCGGCCAGTGCTAGACCCGACACCACGGCGAGGATGGTTGCGAACGCCACCGCCGAGATGAAGCCGAGGAATATGTTGCCGCCAACTGCGTTGGCTAGATGAATAGCCGCCATGTTCGAGCCGCCCTTGATCGCAGCGATACCGCTCTTGGTCTTCTCGAAAATGCCGGCATCGAGGAACGCCGCATCAGTCGAAACAAGTACGATCGCGCCGAAGCCGATAATGAAGGTGAGGATGTAGAAGTAACCGATGAAACCGGTCGCATAGAAGACCGACTTGCGTGCGGCTTGCGCGTCCTTCACCGTGAAGAAGCGCATCAGGATATGCGGCAACCCTGCCGTACCGAACATCAAAGCGAGGCCGAGCGAAATCGCCGAAAGCGGATTGGAGATCAGGCTGCCGGGCTCCATGATCGCGGTGTGCTTTGGGTGCACTTCGGTGGCCTTGGCGAACAGCGCTTCGGGGCTGAAGCCGTATTTGTACAAGCACCGCACCGGCCATGAATGTCGCACCCATCAACAACAGCACGGCCTTGATAATCTGCACCCAGGTTGTCGCTTTCATGCCGCCGAATGTCACGTAAATCATCATAAGGCCGCCGACCAGAACGACTGCCATCCAGTATTCGAGACCGAACAGCAGCTGGATCAGCTTGCCGGCGCCGACCATCTGCGCGATCAGGTAGAAGGCGACGGTGACCAGCGAGCCGCAAGCCGCCAGAATGCGGATCTCGGTCTGCCCGAGCCGGAACGAGGTGACGTCAGCAAAGGTAAACTTGCCGAGATTGCGCAACTGCTCGGCGATCAGGAACGTGACGATCGGCCATCCGACGAGCCAGCCGACCGAGTAGATCAGGCCATCGTAACCGGAAGTGTAAACCAGCCCCGAGATGCCGAGGAAAGAAGCCGCCGACATATAGTCTCCAGCGATTGCAAGGCCGTTCTGGAAGCCGGTGATGCCGCCACCTGCGGAATAGAAGTCTGCGGCCGATGCCGTTTGTTTCGCTGCCCAATAGGTGATGCCGAGGGTAAGGCCTACAAAGGCGACGAACATGCCGATGGCAGTCCAATTGATGGCCTGCTTCGTGCCGCCGTCGATGGCCCCAGCCGCAAGCGCGAGAGTAGGCAGGCCAGCCAAAAAAGCCGCCAGCAGCACGTAGGAGAGCTTTTTCATAACGGCTACCTTTCGACGATTTTACGGATCAGAGCGTCATATTTGGAATTGGCCTTGCTGACATAGATGCCGGTGAGCACGAACGCCGACGCGATCACGAACAGGCCGATCGGAATGCCGATGGTCGTCACGCCCTCTCCGAACCGCATGCCGAGGAATTTGGGTGCGTAGGCGACCAGCAGGATGAAGCCGAAGTAAATGACCAGCATGATCAGCGACAGCGTCCACCCGAGGGAGGAGCGTCGCCGCACCAGCTCTTGATAGTTGGGGTCTCGCTGGATCGTTTCGTGGCTTCTTGCTTCCATCTTGGTTCTCCCGGAATTAGCAGACAAAAACTCCGACAACACGTTCGCGCAAGAAGACAGGATGAACACCGCTAATGGTGTGTTCCGCGGCCGGCGGTAGACGAAACCACCTCACGAACGACGAAAA
>CAWFMW010000011.1:0-211170 GCA_963816815.1 uncultured Alphaproteobacteria bacterium | reverse complement strand
AGCATCGGCTGGCTGGCTGCCGTGACGATATCGGGATCGAAGCTGTTGCCGTTCGCCGAGAAGCACTGCCGGTCGAATTCGGGATCGCTTTCGGCGCGCGCGCAGAAGCCGTGGTTGGCAAACCTGGCTTGATGGTCATCGACGAAGGTCATGCGGTCGGTGCGCGGGTTGCGGCACAGGATGCCGCCCTCGCAGAGCGCCAGCGCTCTCAACTGCGGCAGGAATTCGCTTTCGACGAAGTTCGACACGGCGGCCAGCCGCTGCGGCTGCGCGTTGAAGGAGGGATGAATGTCAAAACCGGCGCGTCCGCCGGGGCAGGGCGCGCCATTCACCACCGTCGGATTGGCGTAGGACGTGTAGACCACCCGCGACAGGTCGCCGACCAGCGGCTTCAGCGCCTCGCGCAGTTTTGCAAATCCCTGCGGCAGGTCGCGCGTCAACGCGCTGCGTGCGTCGTCCACCGTTGCCATCACGGCGCTGCGCCGGAACAGCGCGCGCTCAGTCGCATTGTCGACGATCACGTCGGCGACGAGGCCGGAGAAATAGATGTCGTTGGCGCCGACCGACAGCAGCACCAGATCGAGCTTGCGATCCGGCTGGCGGCGTTTCGCGGCGGTGAGGGCATCGCGCAACTCGGCCAGTTGTCCGTTGACGGTGCCCTGGCACGCACCACTGCCCGATTTCGACGGCAGGCAGTCGCGGGCGCGCTGCGAACCGAACAGCCCGTCGGCGATGGTGGCGCCGGTGCAGGCCAGCGGCAGATAGGTCACCGCGATGTGCGGATATCGCACGGCGAGCGCCAGTGCGGTCCGGGTCTGATAGCTGTAGAGCGAACGGTGGCAGGCCGGATTGAACCAGAGCGCGCTCTGGCGCTGCCACACCGACAGCAGATCCGGCGCCTCGCAGGCGCGTCCGCCTTTATAGCCCGCGCGGCTTGGCCGGTAATATTGCGCCGCGGCCGATCCGAGATAGGAGCGGAAGCAAAAGCCTTCATCGGACAGCGCAATCGGCCGGTCCGGATTTCCCTCGCCGGACGCGACACTGTCGCCGAGGCCGGCGATAAAGATGTCGCGCACCGCGATCTCGGTGGAAACGCGCTGACTGCCCTCCGAACTGGACACGTCGGCGGTGACCACCGTGGTGCGGCCGTAACGGACCCGGAGATTGACCGGTTCGGCGCAGTCGAAGTTGGAGGTTTGCGGTCCGTCGCCATCGTCGACCGTCCAGGCGCAGGTGGCGCCGACCGGCACCGGGCCGGTCAGGCGGATCACGACCGGATGATCGATCGGGGTGAGGTAGCTTTCCTTGACGTTGTCGCGCGTGCAGGGCTCGCTGACGCGGCCGGCGAGATCGATGCAAAGCCGGTTCACCGTGTTGCGTGCCCAGCCGCGGCCGTCGCTCTGGATTGCCAGTACCTGCTCCGCCGCCAGCACGCTGCGGCCGCGCGCGCTTTCGGCGTGCAGCAGGAAATCGCGCTCCTCGCGGAACAGGCGGAAGCGATTGCGCACCTCCCAGGAAATCTGCAGCGGCCCATAGCCGGCGGAAGTCTGGGCTTGCGCGGCGGACGTGGATATGCTGGCCAGCGCGGCGGCAACCAGCGCGACCGACAGCATTGAACGAATAAGGATTGCAGCCATGGCGTCGTTTGACGTTAGCGGTAAGGCGGAAATAAGAGAATGCGGCAGCTCTGCGTCAAAAGATCGGACGACGCGGATAACGACGCCGTTACCGGCCTCAGGATTGCCGACCCTTGATCGGTGGCCGCACCCGGGCCTTGGCGGTGCAGGCTTCGCCGAGCCGGCGCCGTTCTAGCCATGGTTGCAGTACGCTGAGCCAGAGTTCGCGGGTGCCCATGATCCCGATCGAGATGCCGAAGGGGATCAGGAAGTACAGGATCCGGAACACCACCAGTGTCGCCAGCAGCTCTTCCCTGCCGAACTGCGGCAGCGCCACCAGCATCGCGGCGTCGAACACGCCGATGCTGCCCGGCGCATGGCTGGCGAAGCCGAGCAGCGTCGCCAGGATGAAAACCACCGCCAGCGAAACGAAATCGATATAGGGCGCCATCGGCATCAACAGGTACATCGCCAGCGCGCAGAAGCCGAGATCGACCACGCCGATCAGCACCTGCAGCAGCGTCAGCCGCGCGGAGGGCAGCACGACCTTCCAGCCGTTCTGACCGAGTTCGCGGCGGGTCTCGCCCGTCAGCAGCCAGACGAAATAGGCGGCGATGCCGGCAAGACAGCCGATCGCGATCAGCCGGTTCATGGCCGCCGGCAGCAGGTCCATCCCCGATGCCGCCTCGGGATGCCAGGCCATGCCGCAGCCGAGCACGAACAGATTGCCGAGCCAGAAGGTGAGGCCGGAGAGGAAGCAGATCTTTGCGACATCGATCGCGGTCAGTCCGTAATCGGAATAGATCCGGAACCGGATCGCGCCGCCGGTAAAGACGGTGGCGCCGATATTGTGGCCGATGGTGTAACTGGTGAAGCTCGACATCGCGGCGATGCGATAGGGGATGTGCGTCTTGCCAATGGTTCGCAATGCGAAGAAATCATAGAAGGTCAGCGTGCAGAACGCGCCTACCACGCACAGGGCGGCCAGCGCGATGCGATGCGGCGCGATTTCCGTCAGCGCAGTCAGAATAATCCCGGTGTCGACCCCTTTCAGGGTGCGAACCAGATGCGTGACCGCAAGAATGATGATGAGAAGACTCGCAGCGATCCCTAGCCGTTTCCAGCCGATCTTCTCCTTGAAGCCACGCCCGAGCGTGGTCAGCAGCCGATGCATTCATCCTCCCGGCGGGGCGGCAACACGTAAAGATGGGACCTGTCACAAGGATGACAGTCGACGGTCAGAGGCACCGTGCGTGAAATCCATAAGCCAAAACAGGGCCGTTGTGCAGCCCTTGACAAGCATGCCTTTTGGCGTCGTTCGCCGCCGTTGTCATACGCCCTACATATGTCGCCGCGTTAACGATTTTGAGTCGCAACGGGGTCCGTTCCACGGGCACTTTTTGCCGCTCCGTCCGTTCCATCGCGGCGTTTTCGAGGCCTTTAGGAACATCCTTTTCGCGAGCCGGTTAGCTCCGTATCAGCATCGAACATGAAGCGTGTCCGCCCGCTAAAAAGGGCCGTCCCTGCATGTTCCCAAAACCAAGGACGACCGCAATGGGACTCTTCAGCAAAGACATCAAGACCATGAACGACCTGTTCGTACATCAACTGCAGGATATCTACTACGCCGAGAAGCAGCTCGTGAAAGCACTGCCCAAAATGGCCGAAAAGGCCACCGACAAGCAGCTCAAGCAGGGCTTTTTGACCCATCTCGACGAGACCAAGACGCATGTGCAGCGGCTGGAGGAAGTATTCCGCATGCACGGCGCCGAGGTGAAGGCGGTCAATTGCCCGGCGATCGACGGCATCATCGAGGAAGCCGACGAGGTCGCCGGCGAGATCGCTGACAAGGCCGTGCTTGACGCAGCCCTGATCAACGCCGCGCAGGCCGCCGAGCACTATGAGATCACCCGTTACGGCAGCCTGATCGCCTGGGCGCGGCAGCTTGGACGCAACGATTGCGCCAGCATCCTGCAGCAGACGCTCGATGAAGAAAAGAAGACCGACGCGAAGCTGACCTCGCTGGCGGAGGGCAAGGTCAACCTGCGGGCCGCAAGCTGATATCTATTGTTGAATGAGACAAAAAGCCGCGCGGGGGCAACCTCGCGCGGCCTTTTGTCGTGAGGCAATCGCCGGACGCATCCAAATTTCGACCCTTGTCGAAATGTTCATGGAAGGACGGCGTTGGACGGCCTGTCCCTCCTTGCCGGCGTGCATAAAAGGCTTTGTTCACTATCTTGCCGAATCTTGCCGATTGTTCCCGCGCCGGTTACCGCTAATGCACCAATGCAACTGCAATTACAGGCCATTGAGGGGTCTGTAATGTTCCAAGTCCTTAATTGCCTCGTCACCGAGCATGACTGGCGACTGGTTGTGCTGGCCGGCGCCATTTGCTCGTTCGCCAGCGCGGTCGCCATCAGCCTGTTTCATCGTGCCAGGGCCTCGCATGGCCGAACGCGCGCGATCTGGATCTGCCTCGACGCGGCGGTCGGCGGCTGCGGAATCTGGGCGACCCATTTCGTTGCGATGCTGGCTTACGATCCCGGCGCCGGCGCCGGATACAACATACCCGTCACGCTTTTGTCCCTGCTGTTCGCGGTGTGCATTGTCGCCATCGGTCTCTGCGTTGCACTTTCCAGTGCGCGCCAGTCGGTCGTCGCGACGGGCGGTGCGATCATCGGCGCCGGCGTTGCGGCAATGCATTACACCGGAATGGCGGCCCTCGAGCTTCCGGCCTATATCATCTGGGCTCCCGGTATCGTTGTGGCCTCGGTCGTTTTCGGAAGCATGTTCGCTGCGTTTGCAATGCTTGCCGCGGCGCGCCGCGACGATGCTGTCCATACCCTGGCCGCTGCCGGTCTACTGACAGTTGCGATCGTTTCACATCATTTTACCGGGATGGGCGCGATCACGCTCGTTCCCGATCCGACGCTCGGATCCGACGGGCCGACGGTTTCTCCGGCCGCGCTTTCGTTCCTGACCTCTGTCGGCGCCTTTGCCATTCTCGGCATATCGATGCTGGCGGCCGTGTTCGATCGCCGCGCAAAGGGCGAGCTCCATGAACAAAAGATCTTGCTCGATTCAGCCATCACCAACATGTCGCAGGGACTTTGCATGTTCGATGCGGACGGCCGCATCCTGTTGTTCAACCAGCGCTACGTCGAACTCATGGATCGGTCCGGCATGCCGCTTCAGGGTCGCCTGCTGATTGACGTGCTGCGCGAAGTGAAAGCGGTCGGCGAGTGGGACGGCGATCCCGACGAATTCTTCGCTGCAGTTCTGGAGGACGCAAAGGCCGGCCGGACCGTGACCAAAACGATCGGTCGCAACGGACGTTCGCTCCGCGTGGTCGATCAACCCATGAAGGGCGGCGGATGGGTCGCCACCTTCGAAGACATCACCGAATGGCAGGCCGCCCAGGAACAGATCTCGCACATGGCGCGCCATGACGCGCTGACCAATCTGCCGAACCGGACGCTGTTCCGCGAGCAGCTCGAAAAGGCCTTGCGGCTTGCCAAACGCAGCGATCAGCTTGCGATCCTGTGTCTCGATCTCGACCATTTCAAGGACATCAACGACTCGCTTGGACATCCGGTCGGCGACGCGCTGCTCAAAGAGGTCGCACGGCGTCTCGGCGAATGCATCACCGAGCACGACACGGTGGCGCGGCTCGGCGGCGACGAATTCGCGATCGTGCAGTTCTGCAGCGATTGCGAGCCGTCCGCCGTCGCCTCGCTCGCCAGTCATGTGGTCGAGCAGGTTTCCGCGCCCTACGAGATCGCCGGTCACCAGCTCGTCATCGGCGTCAGCATCGGCATTTCGCTGGCGCCCGAGGACGGCAAGAACCCCGACGAACTGCTGAAGAAGGCCGATCTTGCGCTCTACCGCGCCAAGGAGGACGGTCGCGGCACCTACCGCTACTTCGAGACCGGGATGGACGCCCGCGCACAAGCACGGCGGCTACTGGAACTCGATTTGCGTGCCGCGTTGCGGCGCGATGAATTCGAAGTCTATTACCAGCCGATCCGCGACATCGCCAAGGACGTGGTCGTTAGTTTCGAAGCCCTGGCGCGCTGGAATCATTCGCTGCGTGGCATGATCTCCCCGGCCAATTTCATTCCGCTGGCGGAAGAAACCGGTCTGATCGTGCCGATCGGCGAGTGGGTGTTACGGCAGGCCTGCATGGATGCGGCGCAATGGTCGCAGGACGTCGGCGTCGCGGTCAATCTTTCGCCGGTGCAGTTCAAGAATCCGAATCTGGTCTCGACGGTGAAGGAAGCGCTCAAGGCCTCCGGCCTTCCGGCGCATCGGCTCGAACTGGAGATAACGGAATCGGTGCTGCTGCAGAACAGCGAGGCGACGCTGGCGGTTCTGCATGAGCTTCGCGGCTTTGGCGTCAGGATCTCGCTCGACGACTTCGGAACGGGATATTCGTCGCTGAGCTATTTGCGCAGTTTTCCGTTCGACAAGATCAAGATCGACCGTTCGTTCGTGAGCGAACTCGCCACGCGCGACGAGTTCGATGGCGATCGTCCGCGCGGTGACCGGCCTCGGCAAGAGCCTCGGCATCGTCACCACGGCTGAAGGCGTCGAGACCGACGCGCAATTCGATCTCTTGCGCCGGGAGGGTTGCACGCAGGCGCAAGGCTATCTGTTCAGCCGCCCGCGTCCCGCCGCCGAAGTCGAGAATATGCTGATACAACCGCGACAGCGCCTGACCGCCTAGGCATCCTTCGCTCGAAAACGCTATTTGCTCAGGCCTTGCGGAGCGCGAAATGCGCGCCGCAGAACGCCATGGCCGCGCCGAGGCACAGGGCCGCAAGGCCCGCGAGCACGCCCGAAATGGTCGGGACCGGGCTTGGCGCCGAGGCGGCCTGTCCGGCGCCGGCGAGGATCAGCACGCCGACCGCGATCAGGAACTGGCGCATCCGCTGCGGAATTTGGCCCGAGGCCGCGCTGTGCATCAAATTGGCGGTGAAATAGCCGCCGGAAAACCCGACGGTCGCGATCAGCCACCACGCGATCGCTGCACCCGCCGGCATGAACTCGCTGGTATCGGATCGCCACAGGCCGCCGAGATCGAGCCCGTAACGCGCGCCCAGCATGTGCACGGCCAGCGCCAGCAGCACTCCGGAAACAATCGCGCCGGCCAGGATCAGGCGGCGCGGAAAATAAGTCGTCTCGGCCATGGCCCGCTTGTAAGGTAAAGCCGGCTCGCTGCGCAAGCAGGCGGCTTCGAACGACACGGGATATTTTGGATTGCCGACATCACTGCCGAACCAGGCGACGGAAGGCGAGGGCGCACGCACGATCAGCTATGCCTACAAGGCGTCGCTGATCTCGTCGGCGTATCAATTCGAACTGACGGATGCCGGATTGTCATGGCAGATGGGCCGCCGGTCCGGCGTTTGGCCCTATGCCGATATCGCTTCGATCCGTCTGTCGTATCGACCGGTGTCGATGCAATCCCGTCGCTTTCGCGCCGATCTTGAACGAGCCGGCGGTGAACGGATCGCCATCCTTTCGACGACCTGGCAGACCGTCTCGCTGATGACGCCGCAGGACCAGGACTACCGCACCTTCATCGCCGAGCTGCATCGAAGGATGCAGGCGGCAGGCAGCAAGGCTTTCCTGATCGGCGGCATCGGGACGGTGACCTACGGCATGGCGGTTACGATGCTGGCATTGCTGGCCATTGCCATGATCGGACTTTTCGCACGGGCGATTGCGACGTCCGAATTCACCGGCGCGTTATTTCTGGTCGGCATCGCGGTCTGGTTTGCCTGGACCATCGGCGGCTTCATCAAGCGCAACCGGCCGCGCGGATATTCGTTCGACGCGCTTCCCGTGACACTGCTGCCGTAACCTCGTTCGCAATCAAGCGACATGCAATGTGATTTCGCGAAGCGGCGCAGAGCGCGGCACTCTTTCCGGCGTTCCTGATGGATGGCGAGTTGCCGTGACACCCCTGCAAGCGCGATTGCCGACGGAAGCCGAGATTGCCGCGATCAATGCGCGGCATCTGATCGAGACGCCGTTGCGGCCGGCCGACCTGCTGTTCGTGTTCGGCACGCGCGAGGACGTCGATTTGCGGGTCGACGAGGCTTGCCGGCTGTGGCGGGAAGGATATTTTCGCTGGGCGATCGTGAGCGGCGGCGTGACGGCCGGATCGGATCTGTCGGAATACGAGATCATTGCCGGCGCCATGGCCGTGCGCGGGGTTCCTGCCGGCATCATCCTGAGAGAGGATCGTGCGATGAACACCGGCGAGAACGTCATCTTCTCGCTGCCGGTCATCGACGCCGCGCTCGGCCTCGCCAGCATCCGCAGCGTGATCTGTCTCGGCAATACCTGGACCGCACGCCGCTACCCGATGACGCTGCACCGGCACTGGCCGGAAGTGGAGAAAATGCTGGTCATGGTCGACAGTTTCAACACGCCGCGGGCGCTCTGGCACACCGACGCCGAATTCTCGCGCCGCATGCTTCATGAATGGCACAAGATCGAGCCGTATAAGGCGAGGGGCTTTATCGCGGAGTGGCCGGTGAGTGAGAAATACGATCGATAGTTCTACTCAGTCGTATCGACGTCTTCTTTCGCCGTCAGCATTCCCGAAAGCGTTCGCAACGCCAGATCGAGCTGCTCGTTGCTAGGCGCGCCGAGCGCCAGGCGGACCGCGTTGGGGGCATGGCCGGGAATCACGGCGAAGGTGGTCGAAGGGGTCAGCGCGATGTCGCGACGGGCCGCCGCCGCGACGAATGTCTGCGAGCGCCAATGCTGCGGCAAAGTGAGCCAGAGATGGTAGGATTTGGCGTTGGCCTGGATCTCGAAGCCAGCGAGATATCTGGCCGCCATCTGCTGGCGGCGCGCCGCGTCGATCCGTTTCAGGCGTGACAGTTCGGCTACCGTGCCGTCGGCCATCAGCCGTTGTCCGGCGGCAAAGGCAAATCCGGAAGCCGTCCATCCGCCCGACCGCACCGCGGCCATGATGCGCTCGCGCAGGCGCGGCGGCGAAACGATGAAGCCGAGCGCCAGGCCGGGCGCCACCTTCTTCGACAGGCTGTCGAGCGTGATGCAGCTATCCGGCGCAAGCGCGGCCATCGGCGTTTCCTCGTCGAGAAAGCCATAGACCGTGTCCTCGATGACGGGGAGGCCGAGCTTTTCGACGACGCGCAGCAGGTCGGCCCGGCGCGCCTGCGGCATGGTCATGCCGAGTGGATTTTGTATCGTCGGCTGAACGTACAGCGCCGACAAATGCGCCTCGCGGTGCGCCTTCTGCACCGCGTCCGGGCGAACGCCGCTCTCGTCCATGGCGAGCGGCACGAGCGTGACGCCGAGGCGGGCGGCGATGTCCTTGATGAAGGGATAAGTCAGCGCCTCGACGCCGCAGCGGCCGCCGCTCGGCACCGTCGCCGCCAGCGCCGCGGCGATGCACTGCCGGCCGTTCGCGGTGAACACGAGTTGATCGGGGGCCGGGGACCAATCCTCGCGGGAGAGAAACTCGGCGGAAATGGTCCGTGCCGCCTGCGTGCCTGTCGTGGTCGAGTGCCGCAGCGCGAGATCGAGCATCTCGGGGCGCTCCAGCCCGGCAAGGCTTCTTGCGATCATCACGGATTGCGTCGGCAGGATCGGATAGTTCACTTCCAGATCGATGCGCGCGCCGCGTGGCTCGGCCGGCATGGTGATGCCACGGCGCGTCTCGCCCGAAACGAATGTGCCGCGTCCGACTTCGCCGACCACGAGGCCGCGGCGCAGCAGCTCGGTGTAGACGCGGCTGGCGGTGGAGACCGCGATCTTCCGCTCATAGGCAAAGCTGCGCTGCGGCGGCAGGCGGTCGCCCGGCTTGAGCGCGCCATTGGCGATCTCGGCGGCCACTGTATCGGCAAGCTTCAGGTACTCGAACTTTGACATTATTGCACCGAGAGCAATGTTTTCCTTGCACCGAGAAGTGTATCGGATCATTTTGGAACCATCAAGCCTGAGATTGCACTGAGAGGGGTGCAAGACAATCGGTCCATCAGGGTCCAAGCGCTCTCGCAGGCGTTTGCGCCGGCGGCAGAGGCTTGGCCGCGTGAAAACAAGGAGAAGTGCGATGACGACGATATCCAGAACTGCAGGCCAACCTGTGATGCATGGCGCGATGGGCAGCTTCTTCCGCCTGCTCGGCAAATGGGTAAACGACGTCGTCAGCTATCTCGCGCGCCGCCACGCCATCCAGACACTGAACGAACTGGACGATCGCGCGCTTCGCGACATCGGCATCGAACGCGGCCGGATTGAATCGGCCGTGCGAGGCGTCATCGATCCGGATTTCGGGCGCATCATGTGAGGGCGTCCGGCTTCATCGATTTGTAATGCCAGCCGGCCCGGTCAATCGACCGGGCCGAATTTTTTGGTCGGTAGATCTATCCTGCCAGCGGCGCGTATTGCGCGGCGATCACGCAAGGCAGGTCATCCAGCGTGACCAAAATATCTCACTACCCAGAATAGCATGAAGGCAGGTAGTCGCCTCGCAGGTTCCTAGGACGCAGATTTTGCGCGCGATCGGTACGTGAACGATCGGCGCGGAGATCACGCGAACCTGGAGATCGACATGACTTTGTTGGGCGCACGTCATTTTAAAATGCGGCACGCCATCGCGCTGGCGATGTTGACCGCATCGTTCGCAGCGGGTGGCGAAGCCATGGCCGACTGCACGCCCGCGGGGCCTGTCAACGATACGATCGTGACCTGCACTGGGCCGAGCCTGGCCTTTGGGGATGCCACGGGCGTCGGCAACACCATCAACGTATTGCCCGGCGCCTCGGTGTTGGGAGGTGGCGATATCGCTATCGCGGCCACCGCGGGAACGGTCAATAATTTTGGCGAGATTTTTGGCGTAAATAGAGCCGTCCAGACCGATGGCAAGGCCAGCGTAAATAATCACGGCACCATTTTCGGAAATAACGTTGGCATTAATGGGCGTTTCGACACCTCGACTTTGAGCATCGACAACTCCGGCTCCATTTTTGGCGCACGCATAGGTATCTTCGGCCAAAATGGCACCATCGATCTGAACAATTCCGGCATCATTTCCACTGGCGTATTTGGTGATGCGATCAACGGTGTCCGATTGGTCGTCGCGAATTCCGGCACAATTTCGTCGCCTGGCGGGCACGCTATCAATACCATTCGCGATACCCGAATCTACAATTCGGGAACTATTTCGGCGGTCGCTGGCAGGGAGGGTACCGCCATCCTGAATTCTGAGAAGGTCTTCGTCAACAATACGCGAACCGGAACCATCGTGGGCGGGGACGTTGGCATGTTTCTCCGGGCTGCTGACATTGACAACGCTGGAACCATCACGGGCAACGTCGGCCTCCTGGCCAGAGATACCGCCACGATCATCAATTCCGGCACCATCATCGGCACCGGCGGCACCGCGATCAAGCTGTCGAACGCTGCCGATACGCTAACACTGAGAGCCGGCTCACGCATTGTGGGCATCGTCGACATGGGCTTGGGCGATGACGTCGTCAACGTGGCGATCAGCGCGCCCAACACCAGGGTGTCGTCGCTGGCGTCGGTGACGCTTCCGACCTTCATCAATTTCACCGGCGTGCTCAACACCAGCTTCACCGGAAGCAACAATCTCAATCCGTCGGTGCAGTCCGGGACGGCGCTCGCCTCGCTTGATCCGACCGCGCTGGCGCAGGCCGACCGTACGCTGATGGATTTCACCGGCGGCGTTTCGTCGCTGGTGCAGGGTCGTCTCAATGGTGTGCCGCCGTCGGCGAACGGTTCGATGATGGCGATGGCTTACGCGCCAGACAGCGGTAGCAATGGGCACTTCTTCAAGGCTCCGAGTGCTGGCGGCTGGCGCCATGCCGCGCCGATCACGGTATGGGCCAATAGTTTCGGCGGTCAGCGAACCCAGGACGAAACGGCGGCTACCCTGCGCTCAACCAACACCGCCTGGAGCGGCGCCATCGGCATCGACCGCAAAATACGGCCGGACTGGCTGGTCGGCGCCTTCATCGGCGGCGGATCGGGGCGGTTGTCGGTCGATCTCGACTCGCAGCGCGTCGATACGGATTACCTGTTCGGTGGCGCCTACAGCCGCTTTGAATGGGCGTCGCAGTATTTCGATTTCACCGTGCAGGGCGGCAGTTCTGCCAACAAGTCGAGTCGGCTGGTGCTCAACAACAACGTTTCCGAGAGGGCGAACGCGGCGTATGACGGCTGGTTCATCAGCCCGGAACTCGCCTACGGCATCCGCTATCAGATCGGCAATGGCTATGTGCTGACGCCGACCGCGCGCGTCCGCTATGTCGCGTGCTTCTTCGACGGCTACTCCGAGGCAGGCTCGGCCCAGGGGCTGACGGTCGGCAGCCGCACGCTGCAGAACTTCGAGGAGCGCGGCCAGCTTGAAGTGTCGAAGACGACGAACTTCTTCGGCGGCGATCACACCCTGAAGGCCAGCGTGCATGGCGGCGTGATCGCGCAGCAGCGCGTCGGCGATGCCACCCTCAACACCGTGCTGATCGGACAAAATCTTTCCTTCGCGACACCAGGAAAAGGCAGCACGGTAGGCGCCGTGTTCGGCGCCGGCTTCGACTACCATACCGCCAGGAACGTCGCGCTGTTCGGGGCGGTGGAAGGCATTGTGATGTCGGACCAGAGCCGCGTTGGCATCGCCAGGGGCGGCGTTCGCGTCGCCTTCTGACAGGTCGGCTTCAGTCGAGCCAGCGGATCATCCCGGATTTCGGGCGCATCATTTGAAGCGCGTGGATTGATCGCTCTGCACATCAAACGGCCCGGTCGATCGATCGGGCCGAAATTGTTTGTCGGATCGCGTGCCGCGCAACGCGCGACCATGCAGCGTGGCTAAAATACCCCACCACCCAGAATAGAATTGAGGCGAACAGTCATCTCCTAGGTTCCTAGGACGCAGATTCCGCGCGCGATCGGTACGTGAACGATCAGCGCGGAAATCAAGCGTGTCCGGAGATGAAGATGAGATTGTTGGCCCAACGCTGTTCTTTGCTGCTGCAGGCAACCGCGCTAGCGCCGTTTATTGCACTGGTCGCTCCGATAGATCGCGCCGAGGCCGTCTGCACCCCTCCATCGTCGGCCAGCGACACCACGGTTACCTGCTCGGGTACCACCACCAACAGCGGTCCTGGCCCCAACACCGGCTACGGCACCCTTAGCGACAACAGCAATACCTATAATATCCAGGCCGGCGCGACGGTGCAGGGGAACTCGTTCGGCGTTCTCTTCGGTGCGGGAGCAACGTTCAATAACGCCGGCACCATCATAGGCGCCAATGCTGCTGGGATCACCGGTAATACCGTTCAACGCGTTGCCACTGTAAACAATGCCGGCACGGGCATTATTTCGGGCCATATCGGCATCAACGTTAATACGCTTACTCTCAACAACGCTGGCCAAATCCTCGGAACGGGCACGTTCGAGGCCGCAATCAATGCCGGTTTTGCGGCCGTGACCAACGAAAGTACCGGGATAATTTCGGGCGTTGGATTCGGCATCAGGGCGGGCACTCTTGCGACCGTGGACAATTCCGGCGTCATCTCGGCGACAGGCGCGAGTGGCGTCGCGGTCTCCGCGCGCGCGCTTGACGTGATCAACAGGGTAACCGGCACTATCTCGGGCGCAGTGGCCGGTCTTGCGGCTGCTGATACCGCCACGGTGAACAACGCGGGCACCATCATCGGCACGGCATCGAACGGCGTAGGAATCTCTGCTGCCACCGTCAACGTCACCGGCAACACCGGCACCATCTCGGGCGGATTTGCGGGCATCGACGCTACCACCCTCGCCAACGTTGCGAACGCCGGCACCATCTCGGGCGGCAGTTATGGCCTTGTCAGCTTCTCTGGCGCCAACGTTAACGTGACGAGCAACAGCGGCATCATCACAGGCGCTCTTTTGGGCGTTGGTACTACCGATGCCCTGACCGTGAACAACTCCGGCACGATTTCGGCAGGCGCCAGCGGCACCGGCATCGAAGCCGGCAAGACCGCCACCGTCAGCAATGCGGGCCTCGGTACCATCTCAGGTGGCCTGTACGGCATCAACGCCGACGTCGCCAACGTCGCCAACGCCGGCACCATTTCGGCGGCGGCTGTCAATGGTGTCGGGATCTCTGCTGCAACCGTCGCCAATGTGAACAACGCCGGGAGTATTTCGGCCGGCTTCCTCGGGATCCATGCACCCACCATCAACGTGACCAACACCGGGACCATTTCGGGTGGGTCGAACGGCATTAATGCCAGCACCTTCGCGACGGTCAACAACGCGGGCATCATCTCAGGTGGTGGCAATTTCGCCATCGTTAGCAAGGGCACCGCGGAAGTGAACAATGCCTTCGGCGGCAATATTTCGGGCGCGGTCAACGGCGTCGGCGTTGCGACGCTGGCGACTGTGGCCAATGCCGGCGCCATCACGGCAGGGGCGAACGGCTACGGCGTCGGCGCCGAAACGGTCAACGTTACCGGTAACACTGGCATCATTTCGGGTGGGTTGAACGGTATCCTCGCCGGCGTCGCCAATGTCTTCAACGTCGGCACCATTTCGGGCAAAATTGCCATCGAGGCCGCCGACGTCACCAAGGGAAGCACCATCGATAATTCCGGTACCATCACCGGCACCGGCGGCACCGCGATCAAGCTGACCAACGCCGCGGACACGCTGACCCTGAGAGCCGGCTCGCGCATCACAGGCGTCGTCGACATGGGTTTCGGCGATGACGTCATCAACGTCGCGGTCAATGCGCCCAACACAAAGGTGTCGTCGATCACATCAGTGGCGCTGCCGACCTTCATCAATTTCACCGGCGTGCTCAACACCAGTTTCTCCGGCGGCAACAACAGCAATCCGGCGGTCACGACCGGAACCACCATTGCCACGCTCGATCCGACTGCGCTGGCGCAGGCCGATCGTGCGCTGCTGGATTTCACCGGCGGCGTGTCGTCGCTGGTGCAGGGCCGCCTCAACGGCATGCCGCCGTCGGCGGGCGGTTCGATGATCGCGATGGCTTACGCGCCCGACAGCGGCAATGCCGGGCGCTTCTTCAAGGCTCCGAGCGCGTCCGGCTGGAGCAACGCCGCGCCGATCACGGTATGGGCCAACAGTTTCGGCGGTCAGCGCACCCAGGACGAGACGTCGGCCACCCTGCGCGCCACCAATACGGCCTGGAGCAGCGCGCTCGGCATCGACCGCAAGATCCGGCCGGACTGGCTGGTCGGCGCCTTCATTGGCGGCGGCTCGGGGCGGCTGTCGGTCGATCTCGGCTCGCAGCACGTCGATACGGATTATGTGTTCGGCGGCGCCTACAGCCGGTTTGAATGGGCATCGCTGTTCTTCGATTTTACCCTGCAGGGCGGCAGCTCTTCCAACAAGTCAAACCGGTTGGTGCTGAATAACAACGCTCCGGAAACGGCGAGAGCGACCTATGACGGCTGGTTCATCAGTCCGGAACTCGCCTACGGCCTGCGCTACCAGATCGGCAACGGCTATGTGCTGACGCCGACGGCGCGCGTGCGCTATGTCGCGGGGTTCTTCGACGGCTACTCCGAGACAGGTTCGGCGCAAGGGCTGACGGTCGGCAGCCGCACGCTGCAGAACTTCGAGGAGCGCGGCCAGATCGAAGTGTCAAAGACGACGAACTTGTTCGGCGGCGATCACACCCTGAAGGCCAGCGTCCATGGCGGCTTGATCGCGCAGCAGCGCGTCGGCGACACCACTGTCAACACAGTCCTGATCGGGCAAAATCTTTCCTTCGCGACACCCGGCAAGGGCAGCGCGGTGGGCGCGGTGTTCGGCGCCGGCTTCGACTACCACACCGCCAAGAACGTCGCGCTGTTCGGTGCGGTGGAAGGCATTGCGATGTCCGACCAGAGCCGAATTGGCACCGCCCGTGGCGGAGTCCGGGTCGCGTTCTGAGACGATCTTTTACCGCAAGCCAGCACGCCTAAAAAAGAGAACTCGATGCCTGAACAAGCAACGCAAGCCCACATCGCTTCGGCGTCGCGACGGCGACCAGGCACGCAGCCACTTATTGCCAATCCTGGCTTCGCGCGTGGGGAGGCGTCGTGTTGATCGTCACCATGATCAAGCTCCTCGCGATATGGACTGTCCTCTCGGTGACCGCAGGCTTAATCATCGCACCGGCGCTTTCGCGTCGGCTGCGAAAGCGCAGTTTTCCTCCGGAAGATACGTGAGGGCATTCGCCGCTGAGCGCCGGTCCGGCAGTTTTTCAATTCGAATTCCACCCGCGTACCGGCGGCTTCTATCCAATGACGGCGCGGTCGGTTGCCGGTCGGGGCGGCCATCCTCCAATTGGAGGATGAACTGTATTCTCGACTAATCTACCGGGCCGCTTCAATATAAATTGAGCAGACGAATTGCCCGGATCATCGCAAAACCCAGGGGCACATTTTCGGAATGACCAATGAACAGTGCTTCACATTTGCGGTCGGTCTCTGCATTGTCCACACCAGATGATTTCCATGATCGGCAACGGCTGAGCGATCTGATCAGCGCCGTTTACGATGCCGCGATCGATCCGTCTCGTTGGCAGGGCGCCATCGAAAAGGTCGCCTGCTTTGTCGGCGGCACTGGCGCCGGACTTTTCTGCAAGGACGTCGGCGTCCACCATGCCGTGGTCCCGCACAGCTTCGGGTATTGGAAGCCGTTACCTGTTGCTCTCTTTCAACAGATCTATCCGGCCGCCGAGGGGCACTTTCTCGGCGACCTCGAACAACCGATTGCGACCACCGACCTGATGCCGTTCGGCGAACTCGCCGAGAGCGATTTGTATCGTCAATGGGCCGAGCCCCAGGGCCTGGTCGATTTCCTGAGCGCGGTCGTCGACAGGACAACCTTCAGCGCCGCCATTTTCGGAGTCTTCCGCCACGAACGGGACGGTGTCGTCGACGACCATGCGCGCCGGCAAATGAGGCTGATCGCGCCGCATATCCGGCGAGCCGTGCTGATTGGCAGAATGTTCGAGTTCAAGGCGGCGGAAGTCGCGACCTTCGTCGATACGCTCGATGGGCTCAGTGCCGGCATGTATCTGGTCGATGCGAACGGGCGCCTGATTCATGCCAACGCGGCCGGCCACGCGCTTCTTGGTGCGAGCGATATTCTCAGTTCCGTGGGCGGGCGGCTGGTCGCCCGTGAAGCGCAGATCGATCGGACCTTGCGGGACGTCTTTGCAGCAGCGGGGCAGGGCGACGCGGCCCTCGGCACCAAGGGGATCGCGGTGCCGCTGACGGGAAAGGACGGCGAACGCTATATCGCCCACGCGCTGTCTTTAACCTCGGGAGCGCGGCGCCGCGCCGGCGTTGTCAATACTGCCGCGGCAGCGTTGTTTGTTCGCAAGGCAATCTTGGCGGTACCTTCCGCGCCGCAAGCCATCGGCAGCGCCTTCAAGCTAACGCCGACCGAACTTCGCGTATTGCTGGCGATCGTCGAGGTCGGCGGCGTTCCGGAAGTCGCCACCGCGTTCGGCATCGCCGACACGACCGTCAGGACGCATGTCACCCGCCTGTTCGAAAAGACGGGCACCTCGCGGCAGGCCGATCTCGTCAAGCTCGTGGCTGGTTATGCAACGCCGCTGACTGACTAAGCGCGACCGGGATCGTCACGCAGCCCAGCTTCTTGATCCCTATGCTCGGTCGGCGTCGCGCATCGGCATGGCGCTGAGGCAACATCGAACGTTGACGATCCAACGCTGTCTCCGACGTTCCTAGGACGACACCCAAAGACAATTGTTCAGGATGGCAGGCGTCCGGCCGGAGAGTCGTGGCAGCGCAGGCGATCCGGCATCCAATGTCGCTGCGCTCTGAATCAAGCACGGGGCACGCAAAGCGATGAGCATTGAAGTCGTTCTCAGCAAGGCGCCTGCCACAAAACCCGGGCAGCGAACCGCAGTGACCTGCAGAGCGGCAATTTGCGCGTTCGCCGCCACGGGAATCCTTTCGACGAACATCTTTCTGCCCTCCCTGCCGGCGATTGCTGCCGATCTGCGCGTTTCCAGCGCGGCCGTTACTTCGACCATCACGGTCTTTCTGGCGATTTTTGCCGTTGGACAATTGATTGTCGGTCCGTTGTCGGACCGGCTGGGGCGGCAAATGCCGATCCTGATCGGGCTGTGTATCTTTGTGCTCGGAACGATGTGGTGCGCATTCGCGGGCGATCTGCTGGGCCTGTTGATCGGCCGATCGATCCAAGCTGCCGGCGCATGTACGTTTGCCGTGCTCTCACGCGCCATAGCCCGGGATCTGTTTGATGGCCAGGCGCTGGCGAAGACAATGGCGTCGATCACGATCGTAACCGCGGCTGCCCCGGGATTCTCTCCCCTCGCAGGCAGCGTGCTTGATCATCTGTTCGGCTGGCGCTCCGAATTCGCCTTTGTCGCGGTTTTCGCAATCTGCGCCGGGGCGGCGTTTGCGGCATTCGTCGGCGAAACCAAAGCCGCCTCCGGTTCCCTGCATCCGCTCAGCGTCGCGGGTTGCTATCTGGGCTTGGTTCGAGACGCGCGGTTCGCGGTACCTGCCAGGACCGCTGGATTGTTGATGGCCGGTTTGTTCGCCGTTTTCTCCGGCGCGCCGCGCGTGCTTCTCGAAGGCTTCGGCTTGTCGCCGGTCATGCTCGGTCTGCTGTTTGCAGGCGTTGTTTTCCTGGTGCTTGGAGCGGGGATGCTGGCGCCAAGACTGTCGGCGCGGTTCGGCCTCCATCGTGCTATTCTGGTCGGCCTGGGATTGACCGTCGTGGGAGGCGTCGCGCTGCTTCTCGCGGTCCTGGTCGCGAGGAACTCGCTGCTGCCTTTTTTCGCCACCGCGTCGATCTTCCTGTTCGGTTTGGGAGTAGCGAGCCCGCTGTCGAGTGCGGCCGCGCTATCGCCATTCGGTGACAAGGCCGGCGCCGCCGCAGCCTTGTTTGGTTTCTCGCAAATGGCCGGAGCAGCCTTCGGGGCATCGCTCGCAGCTGTGCTCGACAGCGATCCGGCCATCGGGCTTGGAGCCGTGCTGGCGCTGACGTCTCCTCTCGCGCTGGTCCTGCATGGCTGGAAACGGCGGCCGGAGTAATCGCCGCCGATTTTTTTCACGGCCACCGCCCCGGTGGTTCCGCCTCATCTTCTTTCTCAGGACGAAGTGCGCGAGATCCTACGATCGTGCGACGCGGTGCGGACATCGCCGTGACATGGTTGCGAAAATGCTCCGCGTCCGGTCAGGGAATATCACATGCATTCTGTCAATAAATTGCGGGTCGCTGGCGCCCACCAGCCCAAGCTTTGGTCAACCGAGAACCATCCACGACCGACCCTGGGCGTCCGAATCTGGACATGGCTGCTGGCTGCCTTGCATGAGTTGAGGGAGCAGGAAGCTGCGCGGGTGATCCGCCGGCACCGCGATCTCATTGAGAATTTCCGAACTGTCGAACGTTCCGGCCGCAGGGATGGAGCGATCACCCATGGATGACCGCCAACCAGGACGGCGCGTTACGATTGAGTACATTTCCATCGCAGTCCTGATTGCCAGCTTCGCGCTGGGCATCGGGTTTGCGTTGTACGAGATCGACGCCGTGGTGAAGGACGCCAGTTCGCTTCTGGCCACAATTGCAACCACCGGCGGCGACTAGGCTACGGATTCCTAGCCTAGTGCCGCACCACCAGCACCGAACACACTGCGTAGCGCACGACATGGCCGGCGTTGGAGCCGAGGAAATAGGTCCGCATCGCCGGCCGGTGTGAGGTCATCACGATCAGGTCGGCCTTGATAGCCGCCGCCTCTTCGAGGATCTCGTGATAAATGCCGCCCTGCCGCACTGCGGTAGAAATGCGCGACGCATCGATCCCGGATTCTTTCGCCACGATCGCGAGCGCTTCCTCCGAGGCCGCGCGCTGCAGCACGTCGAAATCGGCCGGCACATATTCCGCCAGCATCGCCGGTGTCATCGGCTGCACATTGAGCAGGCGCACCGCGCCGTTCCAGGTCTGCGACAGCGTTGCAGCGGTCGCGATCGCAGGCTTGGCCAGATCGGTGTCGGCCAGATCGATCGGCACCAGAATCGACTTGAACATCTGCGCCTCCTGCCTCGAGCCCGTGCGGTCCCGATTTATCAGGACCGGGCACTAGCCTTTTGTTTTGACGTGTTTTCTTTTGCGCGAAATTGTTCTCAATTCGCTCGAAAGCCATGTCATGAAAAGCTTAGCATGGCGGGGCAGGAATGTCCGCGCAGCTCAATCGTCGAGCGCCTGCTTCAGCAATTTCGGGCTGGTGAAGCGCACCAGTTCGCCGCGGCGGAACGCCACCTCGTTCCAGTCGTCGACCGCAAAATCCAGGATGGCCAGGCCGGCGGTTGGCAGATTGTCCTCAAGTGACTTCTTCGCCGCCGCGTCGCCGCTGCCGGCGAGCATCAAGGCCAGCTCATGCATGCCGGGATTATGGCCGATCAGCATCAAGCGCGCGGGATTGGTGACCTCGGCCTGCCGGATGAGCCGCAGAAGCTGCGTCGGCTCGGCGCCGTAGAGTTCGTCGAGCAGTTCGACCTGTGGCTGCGGAAGCTGTTCCCGCACGGCATCCTTCATCGCATCGTGCGCGATCTCCCAGGTCTGGCGCGCTCGCACCGCGGTCGAAACCAGGACCGCGTCGGGGAGGGGCGGATGCCGGCCGATCCAGGTTCCGATGGCGGCGGCATCCAGCCGGCCGCGATCGTCGAGACGGCGGTCCTGGTCGTGGCCCGAAGGCGCGTCGTGTTCAGTCTTGGCGTGACGCAGCAGCATCAAACGGCGCATGGGCGCGATCTCGATTCGGTCTTAGTCTGGACTAATCTACAAGCTCATGTCCCGGAAATGGTGACAAGCGCTGCAGCGGTCCGTAAGAAACGCCATGCCCGAGACTTTCACAAGTGCGACCAACAGCCCCGACGGCGACGCGCCGTTTCGCTCGCGTCTGTCATTCGACCTGGATGTTGACATTTGCGTGGTCGGGGCCGGACTTGCCGGCCTCACGGTGGCGCTGGAGGCCGCGCGCCTCGGCGCCAGCGTGGCCGTGCTCGAAGGCCGGCATGTCGGCTGGAACGCGTCCGGCCATCAGCTCGGCACGGTGATGCCGGGCTACAGCCTTCCGATCGGCGACCTGATCGAGCGCGTCGGCCTCGAGGACGCGCGCGAGCTGTGGGCGATGTCGAAAGAGGGCGCCGATTACGTTCGCGCCGCCGCCACCGAAGAGGCGATGCCGGGAATTGCACTGACCGAGGGCGCGCTGGAGGTCTCCAATGTCGACGCCGGCGAAACGCTGATCAGCCGGCTGCAGACGCTGAGCGAGGATTTCGACACCGAGGTCGAGGGATGGCAGGTCGATCGCGTTCGCGATCAGCTCGGGACGGCACGCTATTTCCACGGCATCCATTATCCGCGCGCGTTCCAGATCGACGGCCGCAAATACGTCCACGGTCTTGCCGCGCTGGCGCGGCGGGCGGGCGCGCGCATCTTCGAGGATACGCCGGTGGTCAGCATCGACTCGTCAGGAATTCGCAAGCGGATCGTGACGCCGTCGGCGCGGCTGCGCGCCTCGCACATCGTGCTGGCCGGCAACGTTCATCTCGGCGCCCCGTTGCGCCGCCTGTCGGAGACGCTGCTGCCGGTCTGGCGCTATGCCGCGGTCACGGAGCCGCTCGGCGAGCGGCTGGGCGAGGTGATCGCCTTCAAGGGCTCGGTGGCCGACAGCGACGGCATCGATCATTTCCGGATCGTCGACGGCGACCGGCTGATGTGGGCGAGCCCGGAAACCACCTGGGAGGCGCGGCCACGCCGCTTTGGATCCGCCATTCAGCGCCGCATTGCCACCATCTTCCCCCAACTCGGCAAGGTCGCGATATCGGACGTGTTCGGCGGTGCGGTCGGGGTGACCGTGCACGGCATGCCGCAGATCGGCCAGCTGCGCAAAGGGCTGTGGGTCGCCAGCGGCTTCGGCCGCCAGGGGCTGAACACCTCGGCGATGGCGGGGCAGGTCATCGCGCGCAGCATCCTGTGGGGCGAGGAACGCTGGAAACTGTTTTCGCCGTTCGAACTGGTCTGGGCCGGCGGCGCCACCGGCCGCGTCGCCGGCCAACTGATCGGCCTGTGGGGGCGGGGCCATTCCGCCGCGGCGGGCGCGCTGGCCCGTTACCGCGAGGGCGCCCGTGTCCGGGAAGGCGTGCGCGAGGCACGCCTGGCGGAGGCCAACCGGCAGGCCGGAACCGGGCCGCAACGCCGTCCGCCGGCCGGGCCACGCCCGGTGCGTCCACAGCCTCCGCGGCCGGCAGCGGCGCCGGACGGCGGGATGTCAGCCGCTCCCTCGCAGGAAAGTGAGATAATTCAGGACGGTTCCGTGTAACGTCGGCGCGCTTGGGCCGTACTTGATGGCGAACCGTTACACCCGCCTTGCACGGAGATTTCCATGATCGACCGCCGTATCCTGCTCGCATCCCTGGCCAGCCTGTTTGGCCTTGCCGCTTTCCGCTGGCTGCGCGCCACGCCGGCGCAGGCCGCCGAGAAATTCGAGGTCGAAAAGACCGACGCCGAATGGCGCGCGCAACTCACGCCGCAGCAGTATGACATCCTGCGCAAGCAGGGCACCGAGCGGCCGGGTTCGAGCCCGCTGCTGAAAGAAAAACGCAAGGGCGTCTTTGCCTGCGCCGGGTGCGACCTGCCGCTGTTCTCCTCGGAAACCAAATATGAGAGCGGCACCGGTTGGCCGAGCTTCTGGAAACCGCTCGACAATGCCATTGGCGAAACCAAGGACACGACGTTCGGGATGACGCGCACGGAAGTCCACTGCCGGCGCTGCGGCGGACACATGGGACACGTGTTCGACGACGGGCCGAAACCGACCGGTTTGCGCTACTGCATCGACGGGTTTGGGCTGGTGTTTCACCCGGCCGGACCGCAGGCGTCATAAGGGCGCTGCCCGGCAATTGTTGCCCCGCCCGGCAAATGTGCCCCGGTCTTCGGATCGGGGCGTTTTTATTAAGTCTTTGATTTTCATCGATTTTGTGGTTTGGCACAACGCTTGCGACATGTTCTCCCGACGCGGCCTCGGTTTCCCCGAAACGGCGAGCCGCCCGGATCGAATTTGGAGAACATGTCATGGGTATCTTCGGCGCTCTTACCACCGCGGTCGGCGGCCTCCGCGCCAACTCCTACGCGCTGGAAAACGTCTCGGGCAACATCGCCAACTCGCAGACCACGGCGTTCAAGCGCGTCGACACCTCTTTCCTGGATCTCATTCCGCAAACTTCCAGCACCGCGCAGCTCGCCGGCGGCGTGACGACGCAATCCCGCTCCACCAACTCGGTGCAGGGCGACGTCCAGACGGCCTCGGTTGCGACCTTCATGGCGATCAACGGCAACGGCTTCTTCGCCGTGCAAAAGCCCGGCAACTTCACCGACGGCACGCCGGTGTTCGACGGCGTCGACCGCTATACCCGCCGCGGCGATTTCCAGATCGACAAGAGCGGCTACCTCGTCAACGGCGCCGGCTATTACCTGCAGGGCGTGCCGATCGATCCGACCACCGGCAACCCCTCGGGCAGTTCGCCGCAGGTTCTCCGCTTCCAGAACGACTTCCTGCCGGCGCAGGAGACCACCCGCATCGACTATCGCGCCAACCTCGCCAGCTATCCGCTGACGACCAAGCATGACGTTTCCGTTCCCGGATCGGAATTGATCGCGGCGGCGTCATACAGCACCGGACATAATCCTTTGGCGCTCGGCACGCCTGCGGCGCCCTATACTCGACTCCACCGTGAGTGGCACGATTCAGAACAACAAGGCGACGCCGTCGGTGGCGAACACGCTCTCGACCCTGCTCAACGGCCTCGCTGGCACCAACTCGATCTCCGCCAATTTCATCGCAGGCGACACCATCACGGTCAACGCCCAGACCATCACCTTCATGACGTCAGGTGCTGCCGGCAATAACCAGGTCAACATCGGCGACAGCATCGGAACCTTGCTGGGCAAGATCGACGCGCTCACGGGAACCGCACTGTCATCGGGAATCAACGCCGGCTCGATCACGCTGCATTCCGGCGTACTCTCCAATCTCTCGATCCAGAGTTCGAACACCGCGGCCTGGGCTGCGCTTGGCTTCAATGGCACCATGACGGCAACGCGCGGCGGCGGCGGCGGCGTCGGCACCGGCCAGGTGGTCGGCAACGACAACTCGACGTTCCTCAACGAGTCGGTGGCTGGTGGTGCGGTCACGACCTACGACGTTTCGGGTGCGCCGGTGAACCTGCAGTTCCGCTGGGCCAAGACCGACAGCACCACCCTCGGCCCAGGCCATACCGACACCTGGAACCTGTTCTACCAGGTCAATCCCAACGCGACCGGCACCCAGGTCTCTTGGCAGAACGTCAACACCAACTTCACCTTCTCGGCCTCGGGCCAGATGTCTCCGGCAGTTCCGTCGGTCACGCTCGCCAACGCCGTCGTCAACGGTGTGGCGCTCGGCAGCCCCGTCATCAACTTCGGCACCGGCGGCGTCACCCAGTTCGCCGATGCCAACGGCAACGTCCAGGTCAACCAGATCCAGCAGGACGGCTTCCCGGCCGGCCAATTGCAGTCGGTCGGCGTCGGCAGCAATGGCCGCATCGTCGGCAACTATTCCAACGGCCGCAACCTCGACCTCGCCGAAATCTCGGTCGCGACCTTCAACGGCACCAACTTCCTCAAACGCGTCAACGGCGGCGCGTTCGAGATAACCGACGGATCCGGACAGGCGCTGTTCGGCAAGTCCGGAACCATCGTCGGCTCGTCGCTGGAAGGATCCAACACCGATATCGCCGACGAGTTCACCAAGCTGATCGTCACCCAGCAGGCTTACTCGGCGAACACCAAGGTCATCACCACCTCCAACACGATGGTGCAGGATCTCCTGAACGTGCTGCGCTGATTTCGCGCCGTCGTTCGCGATGCGATTTGAGATGGGCAATTAGTCATGGGTTTGAGCCAAGCTCTCGCGATCGCGATGTCGGGCCTGCGTGCGACGCAGGCCTCGATCTCGCTGGTCGGATCGAACGTCGCCAATGCGGAAACGCCGGGTTACGTCAGGAAGACGGTCATCCAGGTCGCCGGCACCAACGGCGACTATGGCTCGAGCGTTCTCCTCAACGGCGTCGACCGGCAGCTCGATCAATATCTGCAGACGCAATTGCGGACGGAAACCTCCGGCGCGGCCTATGCCGACATCCGCTCGACCTATCTCGGCAATCTGCAGAATGTCTACGGAAATCCGGCTGAAACCGGCACCATCGAGGATTCGTTCAACAAGCTCCTGACCGCCTTCCAGGGCCTGTCGACCAGTCCGGACTCGCAGTCGGCGCGGATCGGCGCGGTCGCCGCCGCGCAGACCATGGCGCAGACGCTCAACGCGACGACACAAGGGATTCAGAACCTTCGCGCCAACGCCGAGATGGGCATCAACGATTCCGTCACTACGGCGAATAACGCGATGGCGCAGATCGCGTTCATCAATAACCAGCTCCAGAGCAACGGCAAGACCGACGCGGCGACGGCGTCGCTTCTGGATCAGCGTGACCAGTACATTACTCAACTGTCGAGTTTGATGGACGTCAGAACGGTCGTCAATGACCTCAACCAGGTGACCGTATTCACGAACTCCGGCGTGCAACTGGTCGGCACCGAGGCTGCGCGGCTAAGCTTCAATCCGCAGGGCACGATAACGCCCAACACCCTGTACAACTCCGATCCGACCAAGAGTAATGTCGGCACCATTACGATCAATTTCCCGCATGGCGGCAGCTACGATCTGGTGTCGACCAACTCGATTCGTTCGGGCAAGATCGCGGCCTATCTCGAGCTGCGTGACAACACGCTGGTGAAGGCGCAGACGCAGGTCGACCAGTTCGCGGCGGCGATGTCGAGCGCGTTGTCGGACAAGACGACCGCAGGCACAGCCGCTCCCGCGTCGGTTCTGCCGCAGGCCGGTTATGATCTCGATCTCACGGGATTGCAGTCGGGCAACGTGATGCACGTCAGCTACAAGGACAACACCACCGGCATCACGCACAATCTCTCGATCGTGCGCGTCGACGATCCGAGCCTGCTGCCACTGAGCAATACCACGACGCTCGATCCGAACGATGAGGTTCTGGGCGTCAATTTCGCCGGCGGCATGGCTTCGGTGGTTACCCAGCTCAATGCCGCGCTCGGCGCGAGTGCCAACCTGCAATTCTCAAACCCGTCGGGCTCGACCTTGCGCGTGCTGGACGACGGCGCGCCGAATCGCTCCGATGTTCTGGCGGCGTCGGTCACCACGACGATGTCGTCGCTCACCAGCGGCAACGCCCAACTGCCCCTGTTCACCGACAATGGCGGCCTCTTTACTGGTGCGCTCACGGCCAACGGCTCGCAGTACACAGGTCTCGCCGGCCGCATCGGCGTCAATCTCGGGCTGCTCGGCGATCCCTCGCGCACCATCGTGTTTTCCACCAGCCCGTTGACGGCGGCGGGCGACACCACGCGTTCCGACTTCATGCTCACGCAGCTGACGTCGGGGACCTATCGCTATTCGCCGCAGACCGGCATCGGCACCACCGGCGCTCCGTTCACCGGCACGCTGGTGAACTTCGCCAAGCAGTTCATCAGCCAGCAGGGCGAAGCCGCAACCGCCGCCAAGCAATTGTCCGACGGTCAGTCCGTGGTGCTGAACACCCTGCAAAAGAAGGTGACGGATACTTCGGGCGTCAATATCGACGACGAGATGGCGCATCTGCTCGCGCTGCAGAACGCCTATTCCGCCAATGCGCGCGTCATGTCGTCCATCAAGCAGATGTACGACACGCTGATCCAGGCCATGTGAGGGTTTCATGTCTATCGATGGCGTTAACGGCAGAACATCCTATATCGGGACCTCGATCCTCAATATCCGCGCGCAACTCGACGGTCTGACGCAGCAGCTCGCCAGCGGCCGGGTCTCGACGACCTATGCGGGGCAGGGCGCCAATCGCGGCTTTGCGCTTAGTTTGCGCGCCCAGGTCAGCGGCCTCAATTCCTATGCGGACACCGCGACGAACGTCAATATCAGGCTCAACGTCGTCAACCTTGCGCTGCAGGGCTTGTCCGACATCGGTACTTCGGTGAAGAGCGCGGCCGGTACCTCGACCATCGTGCTCAACAACAACGGTCAAACCTCCGGCCAGATCACGACGCAGGCGGCGTTCTCGAACGCGGTGTCGCTGCTCAACAGCCAGACCGGCGACCGCTATCTGTTTTCCGGACGCACCACCGACACGGCCGCGACCGTGTCGGCCGATGTCATGCTCGACGGCGTGGGAACGCAGGCCGGGTTGAAGCAACTGATCAACGAACGCCGCCAGGCCGATCAGGGCGTCGGCAACATGGGTCATCTGACGGTCTCGTCGCCGCCGTTGACAACCACCGTGACCAGCCTGACTGAGGATGGTTCATCGTTCGGGTTGAAGCTCGGTTCGGTCAGTTCATCGCTGACGGGCGCGACCGTGACACAGCCGACCGGCGCGCCGCCGGCCGTCACTGTCGATCTCGGCGCCGTCAATCCGAACGATGGCGACAAGATCACGTTCAACTTCAACCTGCCCGACGGCACCACCGAGTCGATCGCGCTGACCGCGACGACGAAGAACCCGCCACCAGCAGGCTCGTTTCTGATCGGCGTCGATACGGCCGCGACCACCACAAATCTGCAGGCGACATTGACTTCTTCGATCCAGACGCTGGGCGACACGTCGCTGGTGGCGGCGTCCGCGATCGCGGCATCGAACAATTTCTTCAATCCGTCGGCGACCGTCACGGGGACTGCGGTCAACAATCAGGCCACGGTGCCGGCGCCGATCACCGGCGCTACGCTGCTTTCAGGTGCTGCGTCAACGGATTCGCTGGCCACGAGCTTTGCGGCGGGCGATACGATTACGGTCAACGGCACGCCGATCAGCTTCGTCGCATCGGGTGCGACCGGCAACCAGCTCAACATCACCGACAGCGTGCAGACCCTGCTGGCAAAGATCGATTCGATCACCGGCACCGGTACGCCGTCGACCGTCACCGGCGGCGTGATCGCGCTGCACGGTGGTGACGGCGCGAGCCTGACGGTCTCCAGTTCGAACACGGCCGCGTTCGCGGCGCTGGGCTTCAGCGCCCCGGCCAATGCAAATCCGGCGCCGTTGCGCGTCAACGGTCCGCCGTTTGCCACCGCCACCAATCTGATCGGAGGCACGTCCGCCAACACTGTCTCGTGGTACACCGGCGAACTCGGTACCGATCCGCCGCGCGGCACCGCGATTGCGCGCATCGACCAGTCGATCACGGTGCAGTATGGCGCGCGCGCCAACGAGCAGGCGTTGCGCTATCAGTTGCAGAACATCGCGGTGTATTCCGCGGTCACGACCAATGCCAGCAACCCGAATGCGAAGGCGCAGGTGAACGCGCTGCAGCAGCGGATTGCCGCAAACCTGGCGCCGCAGACCGGCCAGCAATCGATCCAGGACATGCAGGCGGAGTTCGCCGGCGCACAGAACGCGATCAAGGCCTCGACCGACCGCCAGACCCAACTCAAGGGAATGGCGCAGACCATGCTCGACCAGATCGAGGGCATCAACCAGGACGAGGTCGCGACCAAGATCCTGGCGCTGCAGACCAGCCTGCAGGCCTCGTATCAGACCACGTCGATGCTCTATCAAACCACGCTCACCAAGTTCCTGCCGGTCTGATCGCAATCCTGGCGGGCAAGCAAAAAGGCCTCCTTGCGGAGGCCTTTTTTATTTGGCGTGCGCGCGCTGCCTCATGCAGACTTGCGATCGGGCTCACCGGATGCCTGGAGCTTTCGGGCGCTTTCGAGCAACTGCTCTTCATGGCCGATCAATTTCTTCGATTCCTTCAGCGCGTGGTAGAGATCGCCGTTCAGAATGTAGTTGTTGATCCCTTCGATGAAGGGCCATGCACTCGGCATTGCGGTCAGGATGTCGCGCACCAGGCTGAAATAGGTCGGATGATGCGCCATCGGGTCCGGTGACAGGTACATCAGCTGCACGGAGAGATAGACCAGCTTGGCCGGCGTGTCGGCGGTCTCGGGCGTGAGGATGTCTTTCTCGCGCAGGATCGGAATCCTGTCGCCGTCGATCAGCAATCTGGCGCGCTGATCGGTGTTGGTGACCACGCAGGCGCCGATGATGATTCGCTCGTGCGGTTTGAGCTCGACTTTCAAGGCCATGCCTGTTCTCCGTTTGGCGCTTTTCGCGCGTTGTCGTGCCCGCCGGCAGATTCGCATCCTTTCCCATGATGGTTAACCAATGGTGAACATACGATTTGTGCCCATTTGACGGGGCTTTTCGCGTGGCGACCCGTAGGAATACGGAGCAGATTCGGAAACGGCCAATTAATTTCAAATTCACCGTCTTTAAGGGCGTCGCGGCCGACCAAATTCATTTTTTCTTAGAGAGTTGGTTTCAGAGTGAGGCGTCGCCTGATCGCGAGGTCGGGTAGTGGCTTGTCTTAATTTCACACCAGAAAGGTATGAAAGATGTCCGGTATTGTTCTTTCGGCTTCGGTTCGCCAGAACCTCCTTTCGCTGCAGTCGACTGCCGACCTGCTCGCGACCACGCAGAACCGCCTTGCCACCGGCAAGAAGGTCAACACGGCCCTCGATAACCCCACCAACTACTTCACCGCGCAGTCGCTCGATGCGCGCGCCGGTGACATTAACAATCTCCTCGACGGTATCGGCAACGGCGTGCAGGTGCTGCAGGCCGCCAACACCGGCATCACCTCGCTGCAGAAGCTGGTCGACACCGCGAAATCGCTGGCCAACCAGGCGCTGCAGAGCGCGGTCGGTTACTCCACCAAGTCGAACGTCGCGGCCACGATCACCGGCGCGACCTCGAACGACCTGCGCGGCACCACGACCTACACCAGCGCCACCGCGAGCAGCAACGTCATCACCAACGGCACCGCGGGCGGTACAACGCCAATCACCTCTGGCGTCACGCTCGGCGGCACCTCCGCACCACTGGTTGGCGTCGCAGCCGCCGACGGTGCCGGTACCGCCGCCAGCTTGGCCTTCGGCCTGACCCTGGCTGGTACGCCGAGCGCCACGACCATCAAGGCCAACGGCGCGCCTGTCGATGGCGACGTTCTGACCGTCAACGGCAAGACCATCACCTTCAAGGCGCTCGACGCCCCCGCGGCGGCGGCGGTTCCGGCCGGCTCCGGTGTCAGCGGCAATATCGTCACCGACGGCAACGGCAATTCCACCGTCTACCTCGGCGCAACGGCCCCGACGGCAACGGTTCAGGATCTGGCGAACGCCATTGATCTCGCCAGCGGCGTCAAGAAGACGGTCAACGCCGCAGGCGCCGCGACGCTCTCCAACTCGTCGGGCACCAACGCCGCCATCGCTGGTGGCGTTCTCACGCTGACGACCGGTAGCGGTTCGGACCTCAGCATCACCGGCAAGGCCGACCTTCTGAACGCCCTCGGCCTGACCACCTCGATCGGCTCCGGACCCGTGACGGTCACCAAGCAGCGAACGATCACGGCCGGCTCGCTCGGTACCCTGATTCAGGATGGCTCGACCCTGAACGTCGATGGCAAGACCATCACGTTCAAGAACGCCGCGCCTCCGCTCGCTGCGAACGTGCCGACCGGTTCAGGCGTCAGCGGTAACCTCGTCACCGACGGCAACGGCAACTCGACGGTGTACCTGCAGGGCGCGACGATGGCCGATACGCTGAAGGCGATCGATCTCGCCTCCGGCGTCCAGACCGCAACGATCGTAACCGGCGCGGCAACTCTGGCCGTCGCCCCAGGCCAGGTCGCATCCACGGTCGTCAGCGGCTCGCTGCACCTCAGCACCGGCACGACCGCAGATCTGGCGATCACCGGCACCGGCAATGCGCTCTCGGCGCTCGGCCTCACCGGCAACACCGGAACCGACACCAGCTTCAACGCGGGTCGTTCCGCAGCGCCCGGCAGTCTCTCCGGCAAGACCTTGACCTTCACCTCCTTCAACGGCGGTACGCCGGTCAACGTCACCTTCGGCGACGGCAGCAATGGCACGGTCAAGACCCTCGACCAGCTCAATAACGCGTTGCTGGCCAACAATCTGGCGGCGACGGTGGATTCCACCGGCAAGCTGACGATCACCACCACCAACGACTATGCTTCGTCGACCCTCGGGTCGGTGCTTTCAGGCGGTGCGATCGGCGGCACGCTGACCAGCGCGGTCACGTTCACGATCGCGACGGCGCCGGTGGTCGACATCACGGCGCAGAACGTTCGCAGCAACCTGGTGACCCAGTTCAACGGCATCCTGTCGCAGATCACCACCACCGCGCAGGACGCGTCGTTCAACGGCATCAACCTGCTGGGCGGCGATCAGCTCAAGCTGACGTTCAACGAAACCGGCAAGTCGACGCTGAACATCACCGGCGTCAACTTCAATGCGGCGGGTCTCGGCCTCGCCAACCTGGTTCAGGGCACCGACTTCATCGACAACTCCGCCACGAACAAGGTCATTACCAACCTTGCCAATGCTTCGACGCAGCTGCGCACGCAGGCTTCCGCCCTGGGTTCGAACCTGTCGATCGTGCAGATCCGTCAGGACTTCTCGAAGAACCTGATCAACGTGCTGCAGACCGGCTCGTCGAACCTGACGCTGGCCGACACCAACGAGGAAGCGGCGAACAGCCAGGCGCTGTCGACCCGCCAGTCGATCGCGGTCTCCGCGCTGGCGCTGGCCAACCAGTCGCAGCAGAGCGTGCTGCAGCTGCTCCGCTAAGCGCGACGGCGACGTCAACGATCAGGCGGCGGGGGAGACCCCGCCGTCTTTCTTTTCGGGTGGGAACTTTCTCTCGAGAGGAAAAAACCCACAGTATGAAGAAAAGCGTCGAAGCGGATAATTTGGATTTCGATGTTAATTCCATCAGAACTTGATGGCCCGCATGCTGCCGCAAATATGGATTTTTTGCCGGACTGCCGACACAATCGGTAACGCTTGCTAACCATATTTAAAGGCGCCACCTGTATGAAAGTTGAGCAGTTTTTCGATAGTCCCGCGGTCTTGCAAATCGCTCCCATTGAGGTTCGTTAATGTCTAATGCAGCTCAGGCCTACGCGCGTACATCGCAGACGACGACGTCCCCCCGTGAAATCGAAGCGCAGGCGCTGCTGAAGGCCGCACGGCAACTCCAGGAAGTCCAGTCCAACTGGAACGGCCCTGATTCGGCCATGCACAACGCGTTGCTCTTCAACCGCCGGCTCTGGTCGATCTTCATGAGCGCCGTCGAGGCGGCGGAGAATCCTCAACCTGTCGAAGTACGGCAGAACATCGCGAACATCGGCGTTTTCGTGATGAAGCAGACGGTCGACATGCAATTGAATCCGGATCCGGCCAAGCTGAAATCGCTGATCGACATCAATTGCAATCTCGCCGCCGGCCTTTCGGGTCGCGGCTAACCGGTTCGGGAGTGCGCCGACATGGCTGATCTCTGGAGCATCATATCGGCGAACTACAAGACGGTAGGATTGACCGTTCCGTCCAAGACCCCGTATGTGGCGGTCGATCCCACGCTGTACGAAGGCACCTGGACCGGGAAATATCCCGACAACAAGACGTTCAAGTTCACGATCTCGAACGTCGCGGGTTTTCGCGCCAAGGTGCAGTACCAGAGCGGCGGCACCACCAAGTTCCAGGAAGTTCTGATCAAGGACAATTCGTTCCGGATCGGCGACACCAAGTTCACGCTGTCCGCCTTGGGAAAGGCGGAGGTCAAGAACGTCGTCAACGACCCGGCGAGCGGCCAGACCTACCTCGATCAGGCCTACGCATCACGCGCCAGCTAAGATGAGGGCGTTATCGGTTCTGATTTTTTCAGAACCGATACACCTGCGGATCAAGTCCGGGGGCATGCCTGGCTTGAAAACGCTATAAATCAGGCCTTGCGGTCGGTCGCACTCAGGCGCTGCGGGGCGTCTTTGGTCAGGTCGAGCGCGTGGAAATAGGCCCGCCGGCGCAGCACGGCTTCCTCGGGAAACTGCTTCACGACCTGGCTCGTCTTGGTATCGATGATCTGATAGACGACGGCGCGGGCGTCGCGGTCGATCACCACCTGGCTTGACATCGAAGCACTTGAAATGGAGATGCGGACCGCGGCGGAATTGGTGCTGGCGCGCGCGCCTGCGTCGACCGCCGCGACGCTCTGGCTCGCCGGCAGTACGGTCGCGACCGCATGTTGTGCCGCCTCGCTCACGTGCTGAACGATCGGCGCAGCAACCGGTGCCCCCACCGGTTTAATGTTGAAATCTGTACTCATGGCAGCCTCCAGGCTAGCGCGAGTCAAATCCCAACCCCTCGTCAACGCAATATAGTCTTGCACCTCTCAACGCGGTGTTAGGGAATACGCTCAATTCCGCGATGATGCGGGCGAGCAAATTTAGTTAAAATTGTAGCGATCGAAGACCGCGGTTGGCTACAGCGAGCGGCTGACCGAGAGCGGGGTGATGTTGCGCGGTCCCGGTACGGCGCGGTGTCCCGAAGCCGTATAGGTGTTCGGAATGTTCTTGCGCTGGATCTCGGCGTTGACGCCGCGCACGATGCCTTCGGACACCGCGTGCGCGGTCGCAAGGACGGTGAGGTTGATCTGCAGCATCGCGCGGAACGTGTCGTGATGGCGGCGCAGCGTGGTCAGCAATTCCGGCGATACCTGCGCCAGATATTTTTGCGCATTCTTCAGGTTTTCGACCGCGACCATGTAGCGGCGCGACAGCTCGCCCTTCTGGTCTTCCAGCCGCATCGCCTCGCGCACATCGCCGGCGCGAACCAGTTCGGTTTCGCGTTCGATGACGCCGAGCAGGCCGCTCATCACCTCCATCAGGTCTTCCGCGAGCTTGCGCGCTTCCGCCGGCGTGGAGATCGCTCTTGCGGGTGCGGGGGCCGGTGAGGGGCTGGCCTGAGGACGCTGGTTCATGTCGGGTTTCCTTTTGGATCAGGCGGCGCGGTTGGCTTGTTGCAGGATCAAGCTGCGGAAGACGTCGTTGGAGATGCCGATGCCGCCGGACTTGGCAAAGGACTTCGAATATTCGTCCGTCAGCATCGAGCGCCAGACGCCGGTGCCGGTGGTGTCGCCGTACGGCCCTTCGCCTTTGACGCCGGTGGTCATCTGCGAAAACATCGAGTTGAGGAACATCGCCTCGAACTCCTGGGCCTTGGCGCGCGTCTTTTTCTGCGCCTCGGGCGAGATTTTGGTCAGCGCGTCGGCGAGCTGCAGGTCCTTGCGGCCGTTGATCAGCGAGGCCTTGTCTATACCGTTCATCACATCACCTCGATGTCGGCCTGGATCGCGCCGGCGGCCTTGATCGCCTGCAGGATGCTGATCAGGTCGCGCGGGCCGATACCGAGCCCGTTGAGGCCGTCGACCAGCTGCTGCAGCGAGACGCCGTCCTTCACGACCGCGAATTTCTTGCCGTCTTCGGTGACGCTGACGCCTGTCCGGGGGGTCACCACCGTGCGGCCGCGCGACAGCGGGTTGGGCTGGCTCACTTGCGGGCTTTCGGAAATCGTCACGGTGAGATTGCCCTGCGCCACCGCCACGGTGGCGACGCGGACGTCGCGGCCCATCACGATGATGCCGGAGCGTTCGTCGATGACGATCTTGGCGGCGAGATCCGGCTCGACCTGCAACTGCTCGATCTCGGTCAGGAAGGCGACGACGTTGCCCTTGAATTCGGCGGGGATCGCCAGCTGCACCGTGGAGGGATCGATCGGCTCGGCGGTCTTGACGCCGAGAAAATCGTTGACGGCCGCCGCGATGCGTTTGGCCGTGGTGAAGTCGGCGTTGCGCAGCGCCAGCCGGACATTGGGCAGGCGATTGAGCGCGAATTCGATCTCGCGCTCGATGATGGCGCCGTTGGCGATGCGGCCGACCGTCGGCACGCCGCGCACGATCTTGGCGGCTTCGCCCTCGGCCTGGAAGCCGGAAATCGCCAGCGAGCCCTGGGCGACTGCATAGACGTTGCCGTCGGCGCCGAGCAGGGGGGTGACCAGCAGGGTGCCGCCCTGCAGGTTCTTGGCATCGCCCAGCGCGGACACCGTGACGTCCATCCGGGTGCCTTGGGTCCCGAACGCCGGCAGATTGCCGGTGACCATGACGGCGGCGACGTTGCCGGTGCGGATGGTGGCGCCGCGGATGTTGACGCCCATGCGCTCGAGCATCGCCTGCAGCGATTGCTTGGTGAAGGGAATGTTGTTCAGCGTGTCGCCGGTGCCGTTGAGGCCGACGACGAGGCCGTAGCCGATCAACTGGTTTTGCCGCACGCCTTCGATGTTGGCGAGATCCTTGATCCGCGAGGTCGCACCCGCGGACGGAAGCGACAACGCCAGCGCCAGCAGCGCGGCGCAGGCCACCCAAATCAGTCTTGCCGAACGGATGCCGGGCATCCTGTGCTCCCCTCGAAGTCTTCAACCGGACCGCTGGCGCCACTCCCATGACGACGGTCCGCGATTAACTATGCGAGGGTCATGCCATGTCGCGCTTCTCAGGCAATAGCTTGATATTGCTGAATGTTCGCCGGGGCAGGATGCTGCGGCGGCTTCACCACGTTGGGCGAAACTGCCGGACGTCGGCAGATTTTGCCGGGCTATTTACGCATCATTAACCATAACGAGGCGAAGGTCGCTCTATTCTCACGCCGAGATCACCACGATGCGCATCTACGGACCGAACGGCACCACGCTTGGATCGCCAGCGAGCAACGCGCGGCGAACCAGTTCAACCGGCTTCTCGCTGCCGGAAGCGCCGCCTTCTCCCGAAGAGCCGCGCTCGGCCGCAGCACCAAGGGCCGCCGGCAACATCGATGCGCTGCTCGCCCTGCAGGGCGTCGAGGATCCTACCGAGCGCCGCAAGCGTTCGGTGGCCCGGGGCAGGGGCGCGCTCGACGTGCTCGACGAGCTCAAGATCGGGCTGCTCTCCGGCAATCTCGACGCCTCCACCGTGAACCGGCTTCGCGATGCCGCGGCCAATCTGAAGTCCTCCTCCGGTGATCCCGGCCTCGACTCGGTGCTGTCAGAGATTGAGCTGCGGGTTGAGGTCGAGCTGGCAAAGGCCGGACAATTCTAGCTTTCGGCGGGCTTCATTGGATCAGGGCGGCGTAACTCACGCGGCGATATCCTTGCGCGCGGCGTCGTAGCGGCGCTGCGCGGTCAACACTTCCTTCAAATTCCGCTCTGCCCACTCCCGCAAAGGATCGACGGCGCCGGCGAGCGTCGTGCCGAGCGGCGTGATCGAATACTCTACCGTGACCGGCACGGTCGCGATCGCGCGTCTGCGGATCAGTCCGTCGCGTTCGAGCGATTTGAGAACCTGGCTCAGCATCTTCTGCGAGATGCCCTCAATCGTCCGCCGTAACGCATTGAAACGCATCGGCTCGTCGCGGACGAGAAGCAGGATTAACACCGCCCATTTGTCGCCGACGCGATCGAGAATCTGGCGCGTCGGGCAATCGGCCGAATAGGCATTTGGAATTTTCGAATTGGCGGCTTTCACGGCGGTTACTCCGGCGTAATCAGGTGACCCGAAAGTGCTCTCTTAACACTTACATCCTTTTCGCTATCTAGTCACCATTGGATACCATATCTGCGTATCGCAAGGAGACTTCCATGAAAATCGCCGTCATCGGCGCGTCCGGCAATGCCGGTTCGCGTATTACCGCCGAACTCGCCCGCCGCGGCCATAGCGTGACCGCCATCGCCCGCCATCCCGAAAAGATCGCCGCCCAGGCCAATGTTACGCCGACCAGGGGCGACGTGATGGACCAGGCCGAGCTTGCCCGGCTGCTGGCCGGCCACGACGCCGCGATCAGCTCGGTTCATTTTCTCGCCAGCGACCCGGTCAGGCTGATTGCTGCCGCCAGGGAATCGGAGGTTGGCCGTTACCTCGTGGTCGGCGGCGCCGGCAGCCTCGAAGTGGCCCCGGGCGTCCGGCTGGTCACCACGTCAGGCTTTCCCGTGGCATACAAGGCGGAAGCCGAGGCGGGCGGCGCCTTCCTCGACCTGCTGCGGGCCGAGAAGGAACTCAACTGGACCTTCCTGTCGCCCTCGGCCCTGTTTGTGGCAGGGGAGCGTACCGGCAAGTTCCGCCTCGGGACCGACCGGCTTTTGACCGCTGCCGACGGCAAAAGCTCGATTTCCTTCGAAGACTTCGCAGTTGCACTCGCCGACGAGATCGAACATCCGGCCCATATCCGCCAGCGC
Organism: uncultured Alphaproteobacteria bacterium; assembly: GCA_963816815.1. Lineage (GTDB taxonomy): Bacteria > Pseudomonadota > Alphaproteobacteria > Rhizobiales > Xanthobacteraceae > Bradyrhizobium. Next base: position 174,254 of record CAWFMW010000011.1, on the reverse strand, counting down.
TTCACGGTCGGCTACTAGAGGGGCAGGCGGGCCGATAACTTTGCCTGTGCAAGGCCTTGGGGAGGCATCCCGAAGGGGACTGGCACATATTGTCTGTCACAACCCGCCGCTATATAAGGCGCGCGCGGACGGACAATTTTCCGCCCCGCCTTGTACGTGAAGATGGGCTGACCTTGGAAAAGTTGAAGAATTATCGACCCTCCGAAAAAGAGCCTTTCATGAACGACCGCCAGCGCGACTATTTTCGCGCCAAGCTGCTGGCGTGGAAGGACGAGATCCTGAGGGAATCGAAGATAACCCTGCAGACCCTCCAGGAAGAGAACGTCAATCATCCCGATCTGGCTGATCGCGCCTCTTCCGAAACCGATCGCGCCATCGAACTGCGCGCCCGCGACCGCCAGCGCAAGCTGATCTCCAAGATCGACGCCGCGCTGCAACGCATCGAGGACAACACCTACGGCTATTGCGAGGAGACCGGCGAGCCGATCTCGCTCAAGCGGCTGGAGGCCCGTCCGATTGCAACGCTGTCGGTGGAAGCGCAGGAACGTCACGAGAAGCGCGAGAAGGTTTACCGGGACGAGTAGGGCATTGACGGGCGGCTGATCGCCGTCTGCGGTCAGCGCTGCCCCTTGCAACAAGAAAGCCGCCGCTGATGGACACAATTCTCGCGGCCGCACAGACTATCGCTACCGCCCGCCGCAATCGCACGCCGCTGGCCTCGCTTCCGCCTGATCTTGTGCCAGGCGACGAGGCGGCAGGATATCAAATCCAGCGCGCCGTCCACGATCTGCTGCTGCCGCAGACCGGTGCCCTGGTCGGCTACAAGATCGGCTGCACCAGCGCGGTGATGCAGCAATATCTCGACATCCCCCATCCCTGCGCCGGCGGCGTGTTCGCCAAGGGCGTTCACGACAGCGGCGCCAGGCTGCGGTTCGGCGATTACGTTCGCGTCGGCGTCGAATGCGAGATCGCGGTGCGACTGGCGCGCAGCCTGTCGCCCGGCGAAGGGCCTTTCACCGCGGAGTGGATGATGGAGGCGATCGAGGCCTACCATCCCGCGATCGAGATCGTCGACGACCGCTACGTCAAATGGGAGACGATGGGCGCGCCGACGCTTGTTGCCGATGATTTCTTCGCCGCCGGCTGCGTGCTCGGCAAGGCGGTGGCGCGCACCAAAGCGCCGGACCTGCTCACGGTCAGGGGCCGCGCTTTCATCAACGGCACGGAGGCCGGCCGGGGCACCGGCGCCGACGTGCTCGGCCATCCCCACAACGCGCTGGCCTGGCTCGCCAATCATCTCGCCGACGAAGGCAAGGGACTGCATGCGGGGCAGGTCGTGCTGACCGGGAGCCTCGTGAAGACGGTGTGGCTCGCTGCCGGCGACAGCGTGAAGATGGAGCTGGATGGTTTGGGGACGGTCGAAGCGAAATTCGTGTGAAACCTTGTATTTCGCAGGGTGGGCAAAGCGAAGCGTGCCCACCATTCCCCCGCAACGATTTTGAGAGATGGTGGGCACGGCGCGTAACCGCGCCTTTGCCCACGCTACGGGACGAGTGGGTGTGATGGCAGAAAGCGTTCCGTCGGTTCTCGAATCCGAAGCGAAAGGTGAGATCGCCGATATCTATGCCGACATTCGAAAAGTTCTCGGCACCAGCGTGGTCAATCTGATCTGGCGCAACCTCGCGACCATGCCGGGCGCACTGGAATGGACGTGGTCCACCGTCCGGCCGCTCTATCTCGGCGACGCCCCATTGCATGCCGAAGCCGTCAGGCAAACGATCGCGCTGCCGGACTGGCCCGGCTTCTCCACCGACACCTTAGCTGCCGCCGGCGTCGACGAGGTCGAACGCGCGCTCATTCGCGACGTGCTCGACAGCTATCAATATACCAATGCATTGGCGCTCGTCGTGTTGTCCGCGCTGCTGGCGCATTACGAACCGCGGCCGGCGGATGCGGTGAAGCCTGCCGGCACCGCGTCAAAGCCCTCCGGCGCCAAAATTCCGGAGTTGCCGCCGATGGATGCGCTGGACCCGGAGGTGGCCGCGCTGGTTGAGGAATTGAACGCGTTCGGCGAGGACACCGAGCCGCAATTGATCGCGAGCATGTACCGCCATCTGGCGTATTGGCCGGCCTATCTGGCGCTGGTGCGAACCATGCTGGCGCCGCTGCAGCGGGAAGGGCGGCTCAACGCGCTGACGCTTTCGACTCGCGCGCTTGGGCATGCCCATGGCGCTGTTCTCGCGTCGCAACTGAAACCTGCGACGCCGCCGGATACGCTGAAGGGCGCGCTCGCTTCCTGCCGGCTGTTCGTCGAACATCCGATCGCGCGCATGACAGGGCTCTGCGCCCTGATCCGGCGCGCGACGCCGCCGTGACGCATCAGCTGTCGGAGCACTTCAGATCGGATTTATCCCAGAATGCCTTGATTGCATTGAAGGGCACGGTGAGTCGTTCCCGATTCCCCATGAGTCGCAGCAAGACCTCGAAGCGGTCTTCCTTGATATTCAATTGCTCGAAGTCATGCTGCAGAATGATGGTCATATCGTCGGGATATTTCGACTTGAGGCTGATCGACAGCTTCACGCCATCGGCGTGGGTGCGGAACGTGACATTGACCGGCCGCTGCTCCGAGGCGAGCGGGAGCGTCTCGACGATCTTGGAGCGCGCCGCAGGCCTGCTGCACGGCTCGGCGAACGCAGGCGAGGCCGGGATGAGGATCGCGAGGACGACAAGCCCTGCCGCATAGGGGATGATCATACCCCGCGCTTGCGGGATATCCGGTACGCCGCGACCTGTCGTGCCCATCACTACTGTCTCTGGAATACTCGATCGTCTGCCCGGACGAACGAATGACAACTGCGTGTTTGCGTTGCCGTGGCCCACTTCACCCCGGTCATGCTAACCAGTTCCCTCGAAAAAGAAAGGGGGCGCAGGGAAGCAGACCGTCGGACAGCTGCTGCCCGCGTACATTGCCGGCAGGCAGCGCTCGATTACACCTGGAATGAATGGTTAATCGTAAACTTGGTCGACGAGGAGAAAACTCGCCTGCGCGGCGTTAAATGGCGATGACCGACCTTGCCGCCCGCGATCCTGTTAACCAATCGCATTGGTGGGCATGGACCGGCGAGTGTGCGTGTGCCCGCCGTTGCCCGCTCGGAGCATCTCGTCCTGCGACAAACTTGCGCACCGGGCTGAAATCCATTTTGTTCGCGGCAGCTCTCTCATGCCATCACAGGCTGATGACATAGGCGCTCATCGCCAGCAAAATGGCGACGCTGATAGCGATAATGACCAAAAAGAATTTTCCCATTGGGCTACCTCCGGCCGACCATAACGCAAAGCGACGGAAATAGTTCTCTGCCGATAGACGAAAGCACTTCTATTCGTAAAGGGCCCGCCGAGGCGGGCCCTTTCGAAGTCACGGTGTGACTGCGATCAGATCGCGACGCCGTAATAATCGTTGACGGCGCGGGTCCTGGTCGGGTCGCCCCAGTTCCAGGCATTGTCGTTGCCGTAATGCGGCGCGCCCTTGAGCTGCGCTTCCGTCACGCCGGTGACGTAGCCGCCGAGCGAGGTATCGTACTTCAGCGATTGCCACGGCAGCGGATAGTGGTCGTCGCCAATGCCGAGAAACCCGCCGAACGAGAGCACGGCGTAGGACACCCTGCCGTTCTTCTTGTCGATCATGACGCGCTCGATCGAACCGATCTTGTTGTTATCGGCGCCATAGACCGCCGTTCCCTCGACCTTGTCGCTGCCGATCAGATTGCCGGTTTCGTCTGCTTCCAAAGACATGGTTTTCCTCCAGGTGAGTTTGAGGAGGGGAAACGAGAGCTGCAGGGAAACGTTCCAGATGAGGAGGGCTACGGATCGACGCAGCACCGGGTGCTCCGGTCGATTGAAGGCTTTCGTCGATCATCGAAAGCCGACAGCACACATGTCTCGAACAGGTGCCGTCATCAACAAACAGTGACGCGCACAATGTGAAATACCTTACGCGCCGATGCCGGACGGAGGCTGAAAATGCCGTGCCAACGTAGGAGGAGAACATGCGTGCAGTATTTCTTGCCTTCGTGACATCGGCAGTTGCGTTCTCGGCCGGACCAAGCCCGGCTTCGGCGAACGACTATCCTTATTGCATTCAGGGTGACGAATACGCTGGCGGAGCCGGCGAGTGCATCTTCACAACCAGAGCCCAGTGTCAGGCCACGGCTTCGGGTCGGATGGCGTATTGCTCAGAAAATCGTTACTTCAGCGTCAATGCCCCGCTCATCGACAGGAACCGCCTGCGCCATCATCGTTCGCACTAAAAACGCGCGGTCCGGCTGCAGGTCATTCTGTCTTGATCGTATCCTGCGCTTGCGGACGCGCGGCGATGGCGGCGCCGTTGCCGAATATGCCGGCGAGGCTTCGGGTGCGACCGGTGTCGATGCTCACATAGGCGGTCATGCCGGCGCGCAACGGCGGCTCGCCGGGTCGCTCGATCAGCCGCAGCCGCACCGGCAGGCGCTGCACGACCTTGACCCAGTTTCCGGAAGCATTCTGCGCCGGCAGAATAGCGAACTCGGCGCCGGTCGCCGGGCTGATGCTTTCCACCTCGGCATCCCAGGTGACATCCGGATGCATGTCGAGCACGACCTTGGCCTTCTGCCCGACGGTGACGTGGGTGAGATCGGTTTCCTTGAAGTTGGCCTCCAGCCAGGGCCTGCGATCGGCGACCACCGCAAACAGCGATGTCTGCGCCTTGACCTGCTCGCCAAGCTGGAGCCTGAAATTGACCACGACGCCGGCCCGCGGCGCCTTGATCTCGGTATAGGCGAGATCGAGCGCCGTACGATCGCGCAATGCGAGCTTCTCGCGGACAGCGGCAAATTCGTCGGTCTGCCGGTCCGGCTTGCCGCCCAGCGCCGCCTCGACGCGGGCGATGCGCTGATGCAGCACGGCGACGCGATCCAGGCCTTCCTGCTCCTCGCTGTTGGTTTGCTCGAGCTTCACGGCCGATGTCACGCCGCGTCCCGAGAGATCGCGCGCTCGCTGGGCCTGCGCCTGCAGGAACGTGAGCTTGTTCTCGGCCTCTTTGGTTTCGGCCCTGATCTCGCGCAGGCTCGCCTTGAGCTGTTCGACGGCCGAGCGTGCTGAATCGGCGTCGGCCTCGGCCTTGGCCAGCGCAAGCTGATAGGGCGCGGGATCGAGACGCACCAGCAATTCATCCGCCTTGACGGCCGAGTGGTCCTTGATCCGAACCTCGATGATACGGCCGGGCACTTCGCTGGCGATCTGGGTGATGTCAGCCTTGACGTAGGCGTTCTCGGTCGTGACATGGCGGCCGCCCTGCAGCCAGAAGGCAAGCGCACCGGCAATGACGAGCACAGGCACGCCGATCAGCGCCAGTTTTCGTTGGCGCGGCGTCACGACGCGATCCTGCCGTTAAGGCGGCGCCCGCGCGAAACCGAACTCCGACCGGCGATAGCAGTCGAACCTCGGGTCGAACCGTTGGCGCCGGAAACCAGCGTCCCCTTGACGCGCTGCAGGAATGCGAAGAGCTGCTTGCTTTCCCGGGCAGACAGATCGGCGAGCGCGGTTTCAACCGTGTCCTCGGCAACCCGCCAGATGCGCTTGTGGACACGTTCGGCTTCGGGCGTCAGATAAACACGTTTTATCCGCCGGTCGCCGGGCTGGGCGCGGCGTTCGACCCAGCCATTGGCCACGAGCCGGTCGATCATGCGGCCGGCGGTCGCCTTTTCGACTTCCATCATCTCGGCGAGTTCGGAATGCGATGCCCCGGGCCTGCGGTGCAGGCGGGTCAGCACCAGCCATTGGCCGCGGGTGATCCCGAGCCGGCGCACGCGGCGATCGAATTCCGTCCGCAGCAGGCGGGCGACGTCCGAGATCACGACCCCGATGTATTCTTCGGTATTCGGCATGGCAGGCCATTGTAGCCGCGGGGCAATTGGTAAGCTAGGTTATATAATAGTAAGCAAGGTTATCATCGGCGCACGCAATGCCGCAAGGGAAGGGAAGCTGAAAGGGACCCGGGCTTGAGCACCACCGAAATCGACGCCGACGAAGCCGCCGGGTTCATGCCCCCGGCGCAACGCTATTTGACCATGGCGACCGTCGTGCTGGGGTCCTCGCTTTACGGCACCGCGCTGCTGACGACATCGACCATCCTGCCGCAGATGCAGGGCGCGCTGTCGGCGACCCAGGACGAGATCGCCTGGGTGATGACGTTCAACATTCTCGCCACTGCCGTGGTGACGCCGATGACCGGATGGCTGGTGTCGCGCTTCGGCACCAGGCGTGTGGTGGTCTACTCGATCGGCCTGTTCACACTGGCGACGCTGCTTTGCGGCATGGCGCAGTCGCTCGAGATGCTGGTGCTGTGGCGTATCCTGCAGGGCGGGGCGGGGGCGCCGATCGTGCCGCTGTCGCAGTCGATCCTGTTCAATACGTTCCCGCGACGGCAGCACACGATGGTGATGTCGGTGTTCGGGATGGCGGTCGCGGTCGCGCCGGCGTTCGGTCCTGTCATCGGCGGGTATTTCGCCGAGATCTATAGCTGGCGCTGGTCGTTCTACATGCTGGTGCCGATCGGTGTCTGCGCCACGATCGGCATGCGCTGGACGCTGCCGCCGGACAACAATCTCACCAGGGTGCGTTTCGACTGGACCGGCTTCATCGCGCTCGCCACGGCGCTGGCGGCCGTGCAACTGGTGCTGGCGCGCGGCATGCGGCTGGACTGGTTCGATTCGATGGAGATCGTCATCGAATGCCTGATCGCCGGCCTCGCATTCTACATTTTCATGGTGCACAGCCTGAGCGCGCGCGAGCCATTCCTGAATCTGAAGCTGCTCGCCGATCGCAACTATGCGATCGGGCTGGCGCTGGTGACGATCTACGGCATGTTGAATTTCACGCCGATGGTGCTGCTGCCGCCGTTGTTGCAGCAGCAGGCCGGCTTTCCGGATGCACTGGTCGGGCAGGTGATCGGATGCCGGGGCGTCGGCATGCTGGTCGGGTTCATGACCGCAGGCTTCATGAGCCGGATCGATCCGCGCATCAGCATGGCCTTCGGCTTCGGCCTGCAAACCATGGCCGGGCTGTGGATGCTGACGTTCGATCTCAACGTCACCATGGAAGTGCTTGTCATCAATAGCGTCGTCCAGGGTTTTGCTGTCGGCATCGTCTGGGTGCCGATTACGACGGTGGCGTTCGGCACGCTGGACGCCAAATACTACGCCGAGGCCTCGGCAGTCTTTCACCTGTTGCGCAATATCGGCTCAAGCTTCTTCATCTCGTTGTCGATTGCCGAGATCGTGCGCACATCAGGCGCCAATTACAGCCGCATGACCGAGATGATCACGCCCTATAACCGCGCGCTGACGATGCCGGGCATGACCGGGGCCTGGAATTTCGACACGGTGCCGGGACTTGCGCGAGTGGCGAAGGAAATCCTGCGCCAGGCGATGATGATCGGCTATCTGAACGCGTTCACGATGTACACGGCCACCTCGGCGCTCGCCGTGGTTTTCGCGCTGATGGCCCGGCGCCGCAAGGCGTGACATGTTTTCGATTTCCCGTGAACGGAGCTCGCAAATTTTGGCAAGATCGCTATTGACTTCCAATTATTTTGTAGTGACAAAATAACAGATGAAGATCATTTGGCACGAGCCCAAGCGGATCGCTAATCTCGACAAACACGGGATGGACTTTGCTGACCTCAACGAGAAGTTCTTTGATACAGCGCTGGTTCTTAACGCCTTCAAAAGGCGTTACCGCGCTATCGGCGTGAATATTCGAGGCGTCATTTCCGTGATCTTTGCCGTCTATGGCACGGAAGCTGTCAGCATTATCAGCATGCGTCCTGCCAACAAGAGAGAAAGAGAACTCTATGAAGCGAACCGTCGCTAAAAAACGCTACACCGCCAGCGATATGCGCGCGGTGAGCGATAACCCTGAGTGGACCAAGGGTGACTTTGCGAAAGCGAAGCCATTCGACGAGGTTTTCCCGACCATGCGCAAGGGCCGCGGTCCGAACAGGGCGCCGACCAAAGAGCTTGTTTCATTGCGGCTTAGCCCTGAGGTTCTCAAGCATTTCAAGGCGGATGGACCAGGTTGGCAGACTCGAATCGACGAAAGCTTAGTCAAGATCGCCAAGCGCAAGTCCCGGTAAGCCCGTCGAGAAACGACCACGGCCCTCGCCAGGGGAGCTGACGAGGGCCGCGTAGAACATCTCCGTCGCGCCTAGGTTCGCAACGAGATGTGGGAGCTCGGATGAAACTCAGAACGGCAGCAGCACGTCCATCACCTGCTGGCCGTAGCGGGGTTGCTGCACGTCGGTGATCTGGCCGCGGCCGCCATAGGCGATGCGGGCCTGCGCGATCTTCGACGAATCGATGGTGTTGTCGCTCTGGATGTCTTCCGGGCGGACGATGCCGGCGACGATCAGTTCGCGGATTTCGAAGTTGACCCGGATTTCCTGCTTGCCTTCGACCACGAGATTGCCGTTCGGCAACACCTGCGTGACCACGGCCGCGACGTTGGTCTGCAAGGCTTCCTGGCGGTTGACCGAGCCCTTGCCGTCGCTCGACGACGTCGAGTCCGTGGTCAGCAGGCGACCGGGCAGGATTTTGTTTGCCTGGGTGATCGTCTGCGAGCCGATGAAGTCGGTGATGCCGGAGTCTTCCTTGCTGGTGCGGCTGCGCTGGGTCTCGTTCGCAATATTGGCCTTGTCGGTGATGTTGACGGTCACCGTCAGGAGGTCGCCGATCCGCGCCGCGCGCTGATCCTTGAAGAAGGCGCGAGAGCCGTTCCGCCACAGCGAGTTGGCGTTGTAGGAAGCCTGTTCCGGCTTCGGCATCGGCATCTGCACCGGCTTGTAGCCCGGCTGGGTGGTCGGGTTTTCGATCTCCGTCAGCTTCGGCTTTTCGCCGATCTGCGACAGACGGTCGATCGAGGAACAACCGCCGGCCAGGGCGGCCAGCGACAGCATGGCGCCCGTGAGAATGATGCGGTTGAGACGAATGACTGACATTTACATTACTCGGTTTTTGGAGCGACGGGTGAACTGACGTTAGCCACCGCAACGGGCGCGGCTTGCGGCGTGTTGAGCGAAGAGGTGGTATCGCTGGTCTGCGGTAGGCGAGGCGACACCGGGCTGATCGAAACCTGGCCGCGGCCGGTCACGGTGCCGGACAGCGTGCGCTTCGACTGCAGGTTCGTGACGTTGACGACGTCGCCTTCGGTGCCGCCCTCCAGCGCCTTGCCGCGCATGGTGAGGTAGATTCCGGGCGCCTCGTAGATCAGGACGACGTTCTGGTCGCGCTGTACCAGATCGGGCTTGGCGAGGTCGGCGGTCTTGATCGCCTGGCCGGCGCGGAGCTGGCGGCGGGCCTGCATGCCCACCGCGCGGTCGCGCGCGGCGGCATCCCCGCCGACTTCCGCTTTCGGGCGGCGCTCGACCATCACGTCGGATGATTTCAGGATCTCATTGCGCTCGACATTGCGTGCCAGCACCGCGGCTTCGACGGTCTCGATCGCCGTGCCGGTGAAACGCAGCTTGGCCGCGGCGGCGCCGCTATCGTTGCCGATTTCAAAGGTGACGTCGAAACGGCCGTTGCGGTTGTCATAGCGCACGATGGCTGCCTGCATGGCGCCCGTGAAGCCGGCGTCCAGCCTGACGTCGCCGGGGTCGCGGTCGAAGGTCAGCGACAGGTTGGCGGCGTCGCCGAGACCGTTGCGGCGCTCCAGCGCGCGGGCGACCTGCAGCTCGATGTCCCTGCCTTCGAGCGAACGGGCCAGGCGCGTCACTGAAATTTCCTTCAGGCCGCGGGTATCGACGCCGATCACCTGATGGGCGCGAAGGGTGTTGAGCACCTGCGCGACCGGCAGCGAGCCCGTGGCGCCCAGATCCGGCGCGCGGTAGATCGCGATCTGCCCGGCACTGCCGGCATTGTCGATGATGTCGCCGATCCGCACCAGATCGCCCGACACCTGCACGTCGGCGCGCAGCACAGGGGCGGCAATTGCGTTGCGGTTCGCGAAGGTGTCCTGGGTCTGCGCGAATGCGGCCGCGTTCGATGCGGCGATCAGGGCTGAAGCCAGGAGGAGGGCGCGGGCGATCATGGCCAGTCCTTTAGCGGAACATGTTGGAGGTCGATTGCATCATCTGGTCGGCCGCGCTGACCACCTTGGCGTTCATCTCATAGGCGCGCTGGGCGGCGATCAGGTCGGAGATTTCGGTCACGACCTCGACATTGGCCTGTTCGAGATTGCCCTGCTGCATGTCGCCGAAGCCGTCGGTGTTGGCGACGCCGTCCTGCGGCGTGCCGGAAGCCGGGGTGTCCGTGAACAAATTGTCGCCGATCGGATTGAGGCCGGCCTTGTTGATGAAGCGGGTCAGGCCGATCTGGCCGACCAGGGTCGGCGTGGTCGAGCCGGGCACGATCACGGTGAGCTGGCCCTGCGCGTTGATGGTGATCTGCGAGGAATTCTGCGGGATCGTGATCGTCGGCTGCACCGGATTGCCCTGCGCGGTGACGACACGGCCCTGCGCGTCCATCATGAACGAGCCGTCGCGGGTATAGGCATAGGTGCCGTCGGGCACCTGGATCTTGAAGAAGCCTTCGCCGCGGATCGCGACGTCGAGGTCGTTGCCGGTCGGCGACAGCGTGCCCTGGCTCATCAGGCGCGGCGTGCCGACGGTTTTGACGCCGCCGCCGATGTCGACACCGACGGGCAGGATGGTGCCCTGGTCGGAAGCCTGCGCGCCGACGCGGCGCACATGGTCGTAGATCAAATCCTGAAACGCCGCGCGCTGCTTCTTGTAGCCGGTGGTGCGCATGTTGGCGATGTTGTTGGAGATCACCTGAACGTTGAGTTCCTGTGCCGCCATGCCGGTCGCTGCTGTGTAAAGGGCGCGCATCGATCAATGCCTTACGGTTATGCCGGAACGTCGGCGAGTTTCTCGACTGCGGTTCGGTGCAGGTCGTGCTGCTGCTGCAGCATCGCCGAGATCTGCGTGTAGGTGCGCGTGATCTCGATCATGCGGCTCATCTCGTGGACGGAATTGACGTTCGACTTCTCGATAAAGCCCGCGCGGACCCGCGAGGCGGTGTCGGGCTGGGCGGCGACGCCCTGGCCGGCGGAGTAGAGGTTGCCGCCTTCCTTGACGAGCTTCTGCGCGTCGGCGAACGAGACCAGCCGCAGCTTGCCGCGGACCGAGTTGGTGCGACCGGTGCCTTCAAGCACCGTGATGTTGCCGTCGGCTGCGATGTTGATCGCCTTGTCGGTCGGCTGGAACACGATCGGGCCGGAGGTGCCCAGCACCGCATCGCCGCTCGCGGTCACGAGCTGGCCCTGATTGTTGATCTGCAGGCCGCCGTCGCGGGTGTAGCGTTCGCCGGCGGCCGTCTGGACCACCAGGAAGGCGTTGCCGTCGATCGCGACGTCGAGCGGATTCTTGGTCTGCTCGGAAGGGCCGGCGGCGAAATCGTGGAAGGTGGCGCGATCGTGCACGAAAGAGACGCGGCGGTCGGAGGGCACGAAATTGTCTTCATGCGCCGGCGAGCGCAGATATTCCTCGAACAGCGACCGGTCGGCCTTGAAGCCGGTCGTGTTGATATTGGCGACGTTGTTGGCGACGACATCCAACTGCCGTTCCAGCGTCATCTGCCGCGAAAGTCCGACGAGAAGCGTATTCTCCATCGGTGGTTCTCCCCTTGATCGATCCGAAAACAGGCTCTCCCAAGCCGGTGGTCCGGATCCCGTCGTAAACCTTTGGGCTCTCCCAAGCCGGCGGGTCACGCCAGTTACTCAGCGAAAGCCGTGCCAGTTATGGAAATGCTTTATTTTTAAGGGGTTAGGTGTTTTCCGGAGCGCGGGGCGGGCGGCAGAAAGGTGTTGTTGACCATGTTTGCCCGGCAGATTTTTCCTAGTTGGGCGCTAACGGGAAAGGTTCCGTTAACCATTATTACCCTAGCGTTGCACTTGTAGAGAGCGCGTGTGCGCTGGCGGCTTTTGTTTCGCGTTGTGGGGCATCTTTAGTTACCCAGGCTGGTGGCAACCGCGTTCGTTCCATGAATGGAAGCGGGCGGGGCAATGGCTGACAACGAGCAGGCGGAAGGCGCGGACGGCGCAGAAGCCGCAGCGCCGAAAAAGGGCAAGCTCAAGCTGATCATTGCCGCGGCTGGCTTCGTCGTCATCGTCGGCGCCGGCGCCGGCTGGTTCTTCCTGATGCGCGGCCACGGCGAAGAGAAGCACGCCGAAGCGCCGCCGCCGAAGCCGCCGTCCTTCATCGAAGTGCCCGATATGATGGTCAACCTGGTCGGGGCCCCCGGCGAGCGGGTGCAATATCTCCGCGTCAAGGTCGTGCTCGAGATCAAGGACGCCAAGGAGGTCGAGGCGATCAAGCCGAACCTGCCGCGCGTCACCGACCTTTTCCAGACCTATCTGCGCGAACTGCGTCCCTCCGACATCAACGGTTCGGCCGGGCTGTTTCGGCTCAAGGAAGAGCTGACCAAGCGGGTCAACAACGCGGTGTCGCCGCAGCAGGTGAGCGCCGTGCTGTTCAAAGAGATTGTCGTGCAGTGATGGGACGGATCTAGCATCATGGCCGGCAACCAAGACCAGATGGACCAGGACGCGATTGCCGCCCAGTGGGAGGCGTCGCTCGATTCCGAGGATCCCACGGCGGCGGCGGAAGAAGCTGCCGCCAATGAACTCTCCGAGAGCATGGCGCTGCAATGGGCGGCCATGGTCGAGGATGGCGGCCGCGAGTTCGGCAACAAGAATTCCGGCGAACGGGTTCTGTCGCAGGAGGAAATCGACAATCTGCTCGGTTTCACCGTCGGCGACGTCAATCTCGACGACCATTCCGGCATTCGCGCCATCATCGATTCCGCGATGGTGTCCTACGAGCGTCTGCCGATGCTCGAAATCGTGTTCGACCGCCTGGTGCGGCTGATGACCACGAGCCTGCGCAACTTCACCTCCGACAACGTCGAAGTCTCGCTCGACCGCATCACCTCGGTCCGCTTCGGCGACTACATGAATTCAATTCCCCTGCCGGCTGTGCTGAGCGTGTTCAAGGCCGAGGAGTGGGAAAATTTCGGCCTTGCGACGGTCGATTCCAGCCTGATCTATTCGATCATCGACGTGCTGCTCGGCGGCCGGCGCGGCCAGACCTCGCTGCGCATCGAAGGGCGGCCCTACACCACGATCGAAACCAACCTGGTCAAGCGGCTGGTCGAGGTGGTGCTGGCCGACGCCGAGCAGGCGTTCCGGCCGCTGTCGCCGGTGACGTTCTCGATCGACCGGCTGGAAACCAATCCGCGCTTCGCCGCAATCTCCAGGCCTGCCAATGCCGCGATCCTGGTGCGGCTGCGGATCGACATGGAAGACCGCGGCGGCAATATCGAATTGCTGCTGCCTTACGCGACCATCGAGCCGATCCGCCCGGTTCTGCTCCAGATGTTCATGGGCGAAAAGTTCGGCCGCGATCCGATCTGGGAAGGACATTTCGCGACCGAAGTGGCGCAAGCCGAGATCGCCGTCGATGCGGTGCTGTACGAGGCCGACATTCCGCTCAAGCAGCTGATGCTGCTGAAGGTCGGCGACACGCTGCCGCTGGAGATGCGCGCCGACGCGCTGGTGCAGGTCCGTTGCGGCAACGTCCTCCTGACCGAGGGGCGGATGGGCCGGGTTGGCGACCGTGTCGCAATCCGCGTCACCAAGCAGTTGCGCAAGCCCAATACCACCTTCGCGATGTTCGAGAAGGCCGACGAGCAAACCAAGTTGATGGAGGCACAATGAGTCATTCCCTTGGCGTCGTAATCGAGAGTTCTGGTGGCGGTGCTGCTGATGCTCACGATCGGCTACTGCATGCTGCTCAACAAGCGGCTGAAGCGGCTGAAGGCGGACGAGCACTCGCTGAAGGCCACGATCGGCGAACTGATCACCGCGACCGAAATCGCCGAGCGGGCGATCGGCGGCCTCAAGCACACCGTGCGGGACGTCAACGAGAACCTCGGCAGCCAGTTGACGGCGGCGACGCAGATGGCGGGGCACCTGAAGAACATGCTGGCCGAAGGCGACGGCGTCATTCGCCGGCTGTCCAAGATCGCGATCGCAGCAAGGCCCGCGCAGGAGGCCGAACCCGCAGCACCGGCAGCGCCCAAGGTCTCCAGCGCCAAGGCGGTTGCCGCGGCGGCTGAAGCATTCTCAGAACGCAGAAGGGCCAGTGGCCTCGCCGCATGAAGTCGTTTCGCGACATCCGTGTCATTCCGGTCGTGCTGGTCGCGATCTTCGGCCTTGCCGTGCTGAAGATCGCCGGCCTCGTGATCGATGGCGGATACGTGTTCGACTATCAGGTCAGCCAGCCGGCCAAGCGTTCGTGGGCGCAGGATAATCTGGGTTATCCGACCGGCGCCAAGGGCGATACCGCCGACATCACCGGTTCGGTCAAGAAAGAAGAGAAAAAGGAAGAGCCGAAGCCGGCCACTCCGGCCGCCGAGCCGCCGAAGCCCGACGGCGTCGTGGTGTTTCCCGACCAGAACCCGCAGTCGGTATCGCCGTCAGAGCGCGCCATCCTGGAACGGCTGCAGGCGCGGCGCCAGGAACTGGAACAGCGCGCGCGTGAAATCGAAATTCGCGAGAGCCTTTTGAAATCGGCCGAGAAGCGCATCGAGGGCCGCGTCGAGGAGGCGAAGGCGACCGAAGCCAAGATCTCGACCGCGACGGGTCAAAAGGCGGAGCAGGATGCCGCGCGCTTCAAGAGCATCATCACGATGTATGAGGGCATGAAGCCAAAGGACGCCGCCAAGGTGTTCGACCGGCTGGAAATGTCCGTGCTCTACGACATCGCCTCCCAGATCGCCCCGCGCAAGATGTCGGACATTCTGGGCCTGATGCAGCCGGAAGCGGCCGAGCGGTTGACGGTCGAACTGGCCCGCCGCGCCGGCACCGATAAATCGACGTCCACGGCCGAGCTGCCGAAGATCGAAGGCAAGATCCTGCAGCAAAAGCCCAACTGACGCGGGGACCGATAGCTTCGAACTAGGGTGCGCACTCAAAATCGAGTTTGATTGGCGCGGCTTGACCGAAATCCGCTATGTACCAAGTCTCACTTGAATACGTTGTCGCTCGACCATTTTCGAATGCGTTCCTCCGAAACTTCGAAATGCATCGTATCTCTGAAGCCCACCCCGGAGAACCAGCCGGCGTCATTGAGAAGGGGGATCAGGATTGCAATGAACAGCGGCACGGTGGACCCAGTGTTGGCCGGGGCATCGAAGCCGACAATCTTGAAATCGACGGCCGTTCCCCATGCGTGATTGGAGATGTGCGTGCTGACGGAGCCATCGGTCGGCTTGCGCATGCGCACACTCAGCATGCCTTCCGTCGACAGTACGCTCGCGAGATCCGGTTCCTTGTCAAAGGCCTTCTTAAGCACCTTCTTCAAGTCTGCAATCGCCGGCGCCAGGCCGGTTAGCCGGAACAGCGGTGACATTCGTTCAAGGACGACATTGCGCTTGACGAGGTCAGATGCCCGCTCGTTCTGCCCAACGGTCGTCAGCGGCATGCGCGGCGAGCCGAGGAGCGAGATCATCGTCTCCTCCTTGGCGCTTGTGAGACCCTTGTTGATGGGCAGCAGATCGGCGAGATCCACTCGTTGCGAATAATGCCGGGCGATATCCGCGCGGCTGCGACCGTCTGCCGCGATCGCCATCGCCATAGGGTGCATCGCGCCCCCGGTGTCTGCGGGCATCGGCATATCGATGATGCGCTCTACGGCGAGCAGCAACTCCCTGCTCGCCGATCGCACTTCGGCGGCATGGTTGATGATGGGCCCCCAGTGTCCCGCTACCTGGCGAAGCCCCAGGGCGGCAATCTCGGCCGTCATCGCTGGACATTCTTTGCTGATCTTCTGGAAGGCAAAGCCGGATGAAGCGGGGGAGCCGAAATTCTCAAGGTCCCTCGGCCGCGGTGGCGGCGACATCTCCATTTGGAAAATCTCACGCAGCCCCTGGTCCGGATTGTTCTGATAATGATGAAATACGTCAAGCAACTCCGCGCGCGACGCGGCCAGGTCGAAACTGATCTGGAATAGGCCCGCCTCGGCGGTGTCGGCGCTGGTATTGTTTGCGCTACGGTCCCGGCCTTCGCAGAAACGCCCGCTGCTTTCGCGCATGCCGAGGCCGAGAAGCAGCACAAACAGGCTTCGCAGCCGCTCTGCCGCTGTCGCAGCGCCCATGCCGATGGCCCTGAGCTGGTCACTGTACCAGGTCAAAGCATCGCCCTTGAGACGCCCGCGGGGATCTCGAAAAGCGGGTTCCAGCGCGCGCGACATCCGGTCTGCGACCGGGTCATGCGCTTGCAATCTCACGTAGGCTGAGGCGTAGGCCACCGCCATGCCAGCGGTGTAGCCGACGCAAGCCAGACCACGATCCTTCCAACTATATCGCGCGATCGCCGAGGCTTTTGCGGCTGCAACGATGCGAGGCGTGACGGCAGCCAACACCGACATGGCATCCGAAAGGGGAGCTATGACGTCGAGCGGTTCTTCTTCCCCGCCTAATGTCCGCACCAACGCTGGGACTGCTTGAGCGTCGACGAGCGGCGGATCCGGGCGGGATTTCTTGAGCTTGGCCTTGTCCTCGGTCTTCGATTTTTTCGATTTCTTCGCCAATTGATTTCTCCCAATCTTCAGACCGCTAAATCAGCTTGGATCGGAAATTGACGGGAATTAACTCCGAGATACAACCATTGACAGTATGTACCTGCCGATAGTCGTGTCAATTGTTGGTTGTGAGGGAGGTAGACTCAGCGGCTTAGGATATTCGAGACGAAGCGCAACTTTGAAAAGGCTTGCCGCACCGGCGCCGGAAAACCTAGGTCGACTGCCGAAGATCGAAGGCAAGAACCTGCAGCAAATGCCCTAAGTTGCTTGACTCGGTACGGGGCGCCCCCGCACAGGCAGGGCTATTTCATCTGGTCATTACAGTGGTTCGGCACATCCGCAAACTCGTCATGCGCGGGCTCGTCACCGGCATCCTCGTCTCCGCCTCCTGTTAAAAAGACGTGCATGGCCGGGACGAGCCCGGCCATGAGGACGCAACAACGCTGCCGTCGCGGGTGGGCGCCGCCAACCCGTTCAGAACCTGCGCGGCCCCGATGCAACGAACGAGCGATGGGCGACAGAGAGCGCGCCGCGTTCGTTGGTTTCAAGCGCGATCTTCTGCGCCAGCATGACATCGCCCGCGACCAGATCGCCATCCGGAACGAAGCACCATTTGCAGACCTGGTGGCCCGTGTTGCCGAGTTCCTCGATGTTCGTCTGGGTGCCGTGGTGTATCCGATAGCGCGTCCCGGTATCGCTGCCGACGACGTCGAAATATCGGAAGCGCTCGTAGCAGGCGCGCTGCTTCGGCGAGAGCCACTCCTTCAACAGGGTCAGCGCTCGTGCCTCGGTTTCGAAGCGGAACGCTCTGGCGCAGGAACCGGATCGCGCCACCACCAGTGAAAGCGCCGAAAGCAGCAGCGTGCCTAACAAGGCCAGGGCGAACGAGCATATCGCCAGGACGATCTGCTGGGTCACCGCCGTCAGCCACCAACAAGACGCGGATAAAACAGCGTTTCCTCCGCCGTCGGATCGAAGGCGCGGATAACCCGTTGCTCGCCGGGCCCGGATCGGACCGCTGCCGTAAAGCCTGCGCCGGTCAAATCTCTGAAACGCCGCTCGGCCTTTTCGACCTCTGCACGATCCTGGATGTCGAATGTATGGCGGGTGTCACCGGTACGGTCCATCACGATCTGGGTTGCCATTTCACGCACTCCAAATTTGGCTGCCTGAGGCAGGTTTGGCAGGCCCGGGAGCTGACTGATCGATTGCCGGCCCGCATCCCGGGTCCATGCTTCTCCTAAAACGGGATGGCTGAGGTTGGTTCCATTGATTTTGCGATAATAATGCGCGGCGGTACGATCGTAATTGTTGCAGCCGCGAGCCCACATTGTTTGCGGGATCAGGGGGCGCGTTCGGCTATCCCGGCCGTAACATCAAATGCCCGAAGGCCGCTCCAGCGAAATCAATGAGTTGGCGTTAACAAAACCTTAAGTCGGCCAATCCAAGATTCAAACGCAGGCGAGTGCGCCTCGCCGCAGAACTATTGAGGCCGCGAGATTTCCTGGATGGGGCAAAGGGCTGCCGCTGGAACTGGGTCGCAGGGCCGCGCTTTGGCGCGGGCGGCCCGGCTGTGCCTCGGCCGGGGGCTTGCCATTGTCGTGCTGCTCGCCGGCCTCGCGGTTTCTCAGCCCTGCCGCGCCGACGATCCGGTCCGGGGAGAGGCGACGTTCACCTCCAGCGGCGGCTTCGCCCGGCTGGTGCTGAAACTGACCGAGGACGTCGAATCCGAAGTTTCGACGGCGGGTTCGATCATCATCATCCACTTCAAGCGCCCGGTGGATATTCCCGTCGACAAATTGTCGGACGCGGTTCCCGATTATGTCGGCTCGGCGCGGCGCGATCCCGACGGTACGGCGATCCGGCTGTCGCTGTCGCGGCGGGCAACCGTCAACACCATGACGGCGGGGGAGCGGATCTTCGTCGACTTCCTGCCCGATAGCTGGACCGGTCCGCCGCCCGCGCTTCCTGCGGCGGTCGTGCGTGAGCTGGCGGAGCGGGCGCGGGCCGCCGAACGCGCGCTTCGTGCGCAGCTCGCGGTCAACGCTGCGAAGAAGCGGCCGCCGGTGCGGGTCCGCGCCTCGGTGCAGCCGACCTTCGTCCGCTTCGTGTTCGAGATGCCCGACGGCGTCAATGTGTCGTCGGTGCTGAACGATCAGAAGCTGACGCTGCAGTTCAACAGCGTGCTCAATTTCGACCTGGCGGATGCCAAGGTGGCCGCGCCACCGAACATTGCCTCGATCAGCCAGCGGGCCGATGTCAACTCTTCCGCGGTCGACATCTTGCTGATCGGCGAGGTCGACGTGCATTCTTTCCGCGAAGAGAAGAACTATGTGATCGACGTCGCCTTCCAGCAGGCGGAAAAGCCGGCTTTGCCCGAGCCGCAGGCCGCGGCGAAGCCGGCCGCACCGGCCAAGCCCGGTCCTGCCTCGCGGTTGTCGCGCGACAAGTCCCTCAAGGAAACGCCGCTGCCGCCGCAGGCGGAGATTCCGCCTGCTACCTCGGAGACGATTGCCGAGCAGGCCAGGATCGATATCAAGCCCGCCAAGGCGACCGAAGCGCCGGCCGTGGCCGAGGCCGCAACACCTGCCGTCGAAAAAACGCCTGCCGTCGAAAAAGTGACCCCGGCCAGGGACAATTTGGCTCCCGCGACGGAGAAGGTGGCAGCCGCACCGGAAACAACATCACCGCCGGCGGAAGCCGCGAAAGCGCCGCAGCCTGCCGAACAGGTTCAAGCTGCTGTTGCAGAGGCGCCGAAGGCCGCGGCGCTCAAGCAGGCTCCGCCTCCCGCGGAGCCGGCGAAGCAGCCGGCGCCGGCGGCCTCCGCTCCGCCGCCGGAAAGCGCCGCCGGGGACAAGGCCGCCACCGTCGAGGCAAGGCGTGACAGCGACGGCCTGCGCGTGACGTTCTCTTTCGCCGCGCCGACCCCGGCCGCGCTGTTCCGCCGCGCCGATACGGTGTGGCTGGTGTTCGACCATGCCAAACCGATCGATATCGAACCGATCCGCGCCAAGGGCGGCGCCGCCATCGGCGATGTCAGCTTGCTGCCGCTTGAAAAGGGTCAGGCCATCCGCGTCCGTCTCAACCGGCCGCAGATCCCTTCGCTCGAAAGCGAAGGTCGCGCCGACGGTGCCGAGTGGACGCTGACCTTCGCCGACCGCGGCCAGGCGACACCGCTACCGCTGATGGTGCTGCGCAACATTGCTGATCCCGCGCTCGCCAACGTTACCGTGCCGCTGGCCAATCCCGGTGCGATGCACCGGCTGGTCGATCCCGACGCCGGCGATACGTTGCTGGTCGTCACCGCGCCGCCGCCGGTCCGCGGCCTGATCAAGCGGCAGGACTTCGTTGAATTGTCGCTGCTGGAATCCGTGCACGGCGTGGTCGTGCATCCGAACTCCGACGACATCAAAGCCGAAGTCGGCTCCGACAAGGTGATGCTTGGACGGCCCGGCGGATTGACGCTGTCATCCGCCGACGTCGCAGCCGAACGCGCTACCGCGGCGGTGAGACCTCTGTTCGACGTCAACGAATGGCGCAAGAACCGGGAAGACAAGCTTTTCCCCAGGCTGGATGCGCTGATCAAGGCCGCTTCCGTCGCGGGGCCTGACCAAAAAGCGCAGGCCCGGCTCGACCTTGCCAATTTCTACATGTCGCGCGGCATGTATCAGGAGGCGAGGGGGGTAACCAACCTCATCATCTCCGACACCAATCAGGGGAACGAAGATGCCGCCGTGCTTATGGTGAATGCGGTCGCCAGCATCCTGATCGGCCATCCCGAGCGGGCGCTCAAGGTTCTCGCAAGTCCTGCGATCGGCAACGGCCACGATTCCCAATTATGGAAAGGGTTGGCGTTCGCCCGTCAGGAAAAATGGGCGGATGCGCGCGAAAAATTCAAGAACGCCGAATTCTCGATCGCCGCGCTGCCGCTGGAACTGCAGCGCATCGTCACCACGGATGCGATGCGGGCCTCGCTCGAAGTGAAGGATTATGCCGGGGCCTCGCGGCGGCGCAGCGAACTCGAGGTGATCGGCATTCCCAGCGAGATGAAGCCCGAGATCGCGGTGCTGCGCGGGCGGCTTGCCGAGGCGCTGGGACACGACAAGGACGCGCTCGACGCCTACCGCTATGCGGCGCAGTCCCCCGACCGGGAAGCGTCGGCCGAGGCGAGGCTGCTGGAGGCCCTGCTGCGCCACAGGCGCGGCGAACTCGACAAGGCCGACCTGCTGCGCGAGCTGGAGATATTGTCGGTCATCTGGCGCGGCGACGCGATCGAGTTGAGGACGTTGAACAAACTGTCCCAAGTCTACGCCGAAACCGGCCGCTATGCCGACTCGCTCGCCGCGGCCAAGACCGCGACAAGGATGCAGGCCAATTCCGAACTGGCGCGGCAGAGCCAGGATGCGGCGTCCGCATTGTTCGCGGAGATCTATCTCGGCTCGAAGGGCGACGACATGAAGCCGGTCGACGCGCTCGCCATGTTCTACGAGTTTCGCGAATTGACCCCGATCGGCCGTCGCGGCGACGAGATGATCCGGCGCCTCGCGGACCGGCTGGCCGCAATCGACCTGCTCGACCAGGCCGCCGAACTGCTGCAGTACCAGGTCGACAAGCGGCTGGAGGGAGCCGCGCGAGCGCAGGTGGCGGCACGCCTTGCCATGGTCTACCTGACCAACCGCAAGCCGGACCGGGCGATCGCGGCGTTGCGCCTGACCCGGATCGCCGATCTCTCCGGCGAACTGCGGCAGCAGCGGCTGCTCCTCGAGGCACGGGCCCAGAGCGACATTGGTCGCCACGATCTCGCGCTCGATATCATCTCCAACCTCACCGGTCGCGAGGCGATCCGGCTGCGCTCCGACATCTATTGGGCGTCGCGGCAGTGGCGGGAGGCTTCCGAACAGGTCGAACTGTACTACGGCGAGCGGTGGCGGGATTTCAGGCCCTTGAACGCCGCCGAGAAGAGCGACGTGATCCGCGCCGTGGTCGGCTACGCGCTGGCTGGGGATGCGATCGGCCTCGGACGATTCCGCGAGAAATACGCGCCGCTGATGACCGGCGACGCCGACCGGTCTGCATTCGAAATCGCAAGCAAGCCGGCAGCCTCCAACAGTGCCGAATTCGCCCTGATCGCCAAGATGGCCGCCAGCGTCGACACGCTCGATGGCTTCATCCGCGAAATGAAGCTCCGCTTCCCGGATGCCACCGCCCGCGCGCCGCTGTCGCCGGAAACCTCCGGAGCCGAGCCGGTCCATACCGGCGCCTTGCCGACGCTATCAGCCATCAGGCGGATCGATCTGAAGAAGCCGGTGAAGTAGCGGATTTGGCCGCAGGTTCGGCCAATTTTTGACCAGTTGACGCATTAGGGAGGACGTCCGCGGCGCTTCGGCGCTGCAACTCACCGTCGCTCGCTAGCCGTCCAAAACTGGCCCTCTGATGCCGCTGACCCGGGACCGAATTATTGGACATGACACCGAACGCCTGGCGTTCAGGTTCACCATGCTGAACGCCGCCGATACGGTCGAGTGCCAGATCAGCGATGCCGCGATGGACGAACTGGCCGGCACCAAAGGAACAGAAAGCATGGCCAGGCAGGCGCAATTCCTGGCGTTGCGGGATGCCGTCGAAGGCATTGCATCCGACATGTTCGACAAGGTGCCGGTCGTCAAAGGCCGCATCATCAGGATATTCACCAAGCACGTTCAGAAGTCGCCGCCGTCACCAGCCGACCGGATCGCGACCGGCTCGGAGCCGGGTGCGGACAACACCGTTTCGTTGCGGGTCATTGCCGCAACCAGGCCGGCGAGCACGGCGCAATAGCGCACTGCACTGCGATGGCGCGTCGTTGCGTCACCCTCGACAGATGCGCGTCAAAGCGGCAACCTGCAGGCAAATAACCTGCCGGAGGACGCCTTCACGATGAGCAAGCCCGCCAAAACCGAAGCTGAACTCATTGCGATGGCGCGAGCCGAGTTGAAGGTTCACGCGGATTGTCCCGACGGCATTGCGATCTCGGTGCTCCGCGACGGCGATAGCTGGGAATTCCGCGCCCAGGCCGACGACGCTACGATCGCCAAGCCGGGCTATCCCGAATGCGTCGCCATGCTGGTGCAGATCGGCGACCACCTCTGCAAGCAGTATGATTTGAAGGAGTGAGGGCAGTCTGCCGAGCTTCCGGCTCGGCTTGACCGCCAAAACCTCTTCACAACGTAAAAATTCGCCCCGGGTTCAAAATGTTCTTCGGGTCGAGCGCGCGCTTGAGCGTGCGCATGGTTTCGATTTCCTCTTCGGTGCGGCTCATTTTCAAATATGGCCGCTTCAGGATGCCGATACCGTGTTCGGCCGAGATCGAGCCGCCGAATTCGCCCGTGAGGTCGTAGACCAGCTTCTCGAACTCGTCTTGCTTGTCAGGCGTGTGTTCGTGATACACGCTGGGATGCAAATTGCCGTCGCCGACGTGTCCCATCACGATGGTGAAGGCTTGCGGATCGATCGCTTTGACTCGTGCATCAAGCGTATCTGCATATTCCTCCATCCTGTCGATGGCGAGACTGACATCGAAGCCCATCCGCGCGGCGAAAGGAAAGCTCCGGCCGAGTTCGACGCTGGAATCGCGGATGCGCCAGATCGCGGCGGCGGATGCATTCGAGGTCGAGAGCGTGGCGTCGAGGATCAGATTGTCGCCCATCGCCGTCTCGAGCAGTTGCTCCAGGTCGGCATGGATCCGCTCGGGGTCGCTGCCGGAAGCCTCCAGCAGAACGTAGAACGGATGGTGGGTCGGCAGCGGTCCGGCCACGCCCTTTATGCGTTCGACGGTGTGGCGGTAGTAGGCATTCCACATCACCTCGAACGCGGTCAATTCGCCGCCCAGACGTTGCCGCGCCATCCTCAGGAATGCCATGATCTGCCCGAACGAGGGCAGGGCGCACAGCGCCACCTGGCGCTCCGCAGGTGCGGGAAAGACGCGCAGCGCGGCGCGCGTCACCACACCGAGTATGCCTTCGCTGCCGATGAAAAGCTGCTTCAGGTCGATGCCGGTATTGTTCTTGATGTATTTGCGCAGGCCCTTGAGCACGGTGCCGTCGGCCGTGACGACTTCGAGGCCGAGGACCAGGTCACGCGTCATGCCGTAACGGATGACGCGGTTGCCGCCAGCATTGGTCGAGATGTTGCCGCCGATGGTGCAACTGCCGCGCGCGCCGAGGTCGAGCGGAAACATCAGGCCGTCCTGCTCGACCCGCTCCTGGAGCTTTTGCAGCGGAGTGCCGGCCTGCACGATGGCGACGCCTCCGGAGACATCGACTTCTTCAACGCTGTTCATGCGTTCCATCGACAGCACGATTTCGTTCGCGTTCGGCAACGCAGCGCGTACCAGCCCGGTCATGCCGCCCTGCGTGGTGACGGGGATGCCTTCGCGGTGGCAGAGCCGCAGCAGCACCGAGACGTCTTCCGTCGTTCTCGGGCGAATGACCGCGCGCGGTTTCGGCGCCGGATGGCCGGCGAGATCGTGATGATAACGTGCGTCGATGTCGCCGCCTGACAGCACCGCGCCCTTGTCGAGCGTGTTGCGCAGTTCGTCAATGAAGCCCTCGGACATGCCCCTGCCTCTTCTTTATGAGAAGTTTGGCCGAAGCTTTACATGCGGCGTGGCAGGAAGAAACCCGGCCTGTCGTGGGGAAACGGGTTTTTAAATGCGATCTATGCCGACTAACGCCTCGGCCGGCGCGCTGATCCCGAGCGGCGCCGGGGCGCTTCTTGCTGCCGCTTCCGGCTCGACCGACGTGATCTGGTTGCAGTCGACGCACTTGTAGACGTGGACGAGCGGGCGCAGTCCAATTCGGGGCAACTTTCCGATCCTGACCGTGCCCACGCCGCACATCTCGCAACTCGGCGGCAGACAGGTCTCTGGATGCGGTACGGGCATTTCGAACATTCACTGAACAACAAAGGTAAGCGCCGCCGAGTTTGGCTATGGATTGCATCTTAATCGTGGAAATAAAGGTCAGTAGGACTACTAGGATGCCGGCATATTCGCGGCCGGCGTCTCTCTTTTGCCACCAAATCGACCTCGGCCGGGCATCCAAACAACACACTGCGCGGTGCAAATTCGAAAGGCCAGCGCGCTACCCCACGAAAAATTCCACCTGATCGGATCGCCCGGATTCGACCTCTGTGAGGCGTGCGAGATGTCTTCCACCAAAGGTCGCGACACATCGATGCTGGCGGCGCTGGCAGCCTTGGAAGCCGCGGCGTCCCGTCCGTCGCCCGCCGATAGATTCAACATCGACCGGGAAGGACCGGCGAAACGCGCTTTGAAACTCAAGGCGTTGCAGCAACGATTTCAGAAACTGAATGAGTACTGCGACGAGGCGGCCGCTGAAATTCGCGCGTCGCTCGAGCGGAAGCCGCCACGCTAATCCGTAAGAAGCCGGTGCCGGATTTTTTTCGGGAATAAGATCAGGGAAAGCCGGCGGGATCACCTTACAGTGCATTCCGTACCGAGCGGCTCTATCTGGAAAGGGCAGTTCTGGTTGCGAGGGCCGGATTCCCGAAAGCAAGATGACGTTTCGTCATTTTGCTCACGGCACTCCGGGCCCCGCATTCTTCTGGCGAAGCTGAACATCACGAGGTTGGATGTCGCTTCGGCAAAGTCTCACTTCTTGTCGATCTTCGTGATGGTCTTGGTCCCCGCCGTTTCGCTCACGGCGAAGGTGACCCTGTCGCCGGCATGCAGGGCGTTCAGCCGCGCGCCGTCCTGGACCTTGAATTCCTCGGTCGCGGCGCCGGCGTTCGCGCCGGTGGTGCCATCAGGTATATCCTGGACCGAGATGGTGCCGCTGATCCGGTCTATTCTCGTCACCATTCCGGTCCGCGTTTGCTGGGCAAGCGCCGACGTGCCGGCGATGCTGAGGGCCGCGGTGGCAGCCATAATCAACCCTGCGATCTTCATGGAATACTCCCGGCTGTAGGGCGTCTGCGATAAGCCGGGATTGCGGCAATAGTTCCACGCCGGCGCGGGATCGCGGCTTTTTCTTCCCGTACGAATATGCGCAGATTCGGTCCGAACGCCTGAATTCGGCGGTACTACCGCCCGCGCGCGTTATTGCAAAAGATGAAGCTGCGGCTCTGATTCAACCAGAACCGATGAGGCCTAGGCCGCGCCGGCCTCTTGCTCAAGCTCGGTTTCCGTCACCGTGCGGTTACGGCCGAGCCGTTTGGCTCGATAAAGCCCGCGGTCGCAGCGCTCGATCATGGCCTCCGCGGATTCGGCGAGGCGGAATTGCGCCACTCCGATCGAAACCGTGATGCTGCCGATTTCCTTGCCCGTCGCACGACGCGTCAGACGTGCTTCGGCAATGCGGCTGCGAACGCGCTCGGCGGCGGCCGTGCAGGCCTCAAGATCCGCTCCCGGAAGCACCGCGATCAATTCCTCTCCGCCGTAGCGGGCTGCAAGATCGATTTCGCGAACACCTTCCTGCAGCACCTTGGCCACCAGTCGAAGCACCTGATCGCCGACCTGATGGCCATAATCGTCGTTGAATTTCTTGAAATGATCGATGTCAATCAGGAAGACGCTGAGCGCCTCGTCCTTTTCCATCGCCGCGATCTGGGCGAGGCGGAGGAATTCATCCATCGAGTGGCGGTTGGCGAGGCCCGTCAGCGCATCGGTATTGGAGCGCTGCTCGGCTGCCTTCAGCGAGTCGCGGATGCTGTCCAGTTCCTCGGAGGTGGCGGCGAAACTGGCCTCCAGCGCTGCGGCGCGTTGCGTCGCCTTTGACAATTCATCAACCAGTTTCGCAATGATCGGCCGCGGATCGCTGCCGGCGGCGGCTTCGGACGACACCTCGCCGAGCGCCTTGATGTGGGTCTGGTTGTCGGTAACGGCGGTGTTGAGGAATTGCTGCGCGCTGTCGATCAGGCCGCTCAATTGATCGGGCAGGTCGCTGAGCGGGTCGCGTCCGGTCTGCTGTGGCGCGATGTAGGTAATGTAGAGTTCGGCGTTGGTCGCCGGATCGAACTTGCGCTTGCCCGCAATCAAAATATCGATGATTTTACGCAGGGCCGGCGAATTGCCCAGCGAGTATTCGAACCAGACCGCGAAATTGCTCGGAGTCGGCGGAACGGACTGCTGCGTCATCAGCCGCATAGCCCGGTCGGCAATCGTAGTGGCGTATTCGGCGTCCATATCGCCGATCGGCTGGCCTGCCATCGTTCAACCCGGTGATGCGTTTGCTACGAAACTTCAGTTCCCTGCCACCCATTTTGCACGAAGGAACTAATCTGACCTTAAATTCCCCGGGAAAGTCCGCGGCAAATACGTACCGAAAGCTGACCTTTAGTCCGTTAAACTACTGATTTCGGTCGGTTAACTGCCGCCGTAGCTCTGTACCAGGCTACCCGCCACCAGCGACCAGCCATCGACCAGCACGAAAAAGATCAACTTGAACGGCAGCGACACCACAACCGGGGGCAGCATCATCATACCCATCGACATCAGGACCGATGCGACGACGAGATCGATGATCAGGAAGGGGAGGAACAGCAGGAAGCCGATCTCGAAGGCGCGTTTCAGTTCGGAGATCATGAAGGCCGGAACCAGGATCCGCAGCGACATATCCTCCGGCGTCGCCGGCGGCGCCTCGCCGGAGAGATCGATGAACAGCTTCAAATCCTTTTCGCGAACGTTCTTCTGCATGAAGCCGCGCAGCGGTACCGAGGCCTTTTGCAGCGCTTCCTCGACCCCGATCTGGTTGGCGACCAGGGGCTTGATGCCGTCGTCATAGGACCTCTGCAAGACGGGGCCCATCACGAACGCGGTCAGGAACATCGCGAGCGCAATGATCACCGAGTTGGGTGGGGCGGTCGCAGTGCCCAGTGCGGTGCGCAACAGCGACAGCACGACGACGATCCGCGTGAACGACGTCATCATGATCAGGATCGACGGCGCGATCGACAGCACCGTCAACAGCGCGATCAACTGGATCGCGCGCTCGGTGACCCCGCCGCCGCCCTGGCCGAGATTGATGCTGATATCCTGCGCCAGCGCCGGATCGGCGAGCGATCCGGCGGCGGTCAGGATTAAGAAAAATAAAACTCTACGCGGAGAAGCCGGCGGCTTCACGAAGGGTTCTTCGGACGGCCCAGCAAGGACGCCATCTCGTCTTCGAGATTTTCGAAGCCGCTCTTCTGCGGGGCGGGGGCGGGAACCGGCGGCTCGCTGCGGGAGTTGCGGGCTGGCGTTTCCGGGGCAACCGGCGGCGCCACCGGTTCAGCTGGCCGGCGCAGGGCGGCTTCCAGCCGCTGCGCCATTTCGGCCAGATTCTGGTCGGCACTGGACGGCGCGGGAGCCGGAGGGGGTGGAGGAGGTGGCGGCGGCGGCGCGACCGCGCGTTCAGGCGCGCGGGCCGGCGTCTCACGAGCCGCCGGGGCGTCGCGAACAGGTAGCGCCTCACGGAGTGGCGGTGCCTCGCGGCCGGGCGATGACTCACGGCCAGGCAGCACGTCGCGGATCGGCGGCGCCTCACGAACTGGTGACGCTTTGGGCAACTCGCGCTGCGGCCGCGGCATCAGCGGCTCGTTGCGCCCGATGCGCGGCGGTCCCGGTTCGGGGCGGCCGCTGATCGGTTCCGGCGCAAAGCCCGTCAATGGATCGCTGCGGCGCTCCGGCATTGGCGGCGGCGCGGGGCGGCGGATGTCGTCGGCAAAGGAGGGCCGCGCAGGGCGCGGCGGCGGCTCCGGCATTTGCGGTTCGGCCGGATGATCGTCGTTCGATCGCAAATCAGCTCTCGCCGCCTCTTCGGTCCAGGCAGCATCAGGCAACGGCGCGATGCGCGGCGGCTGCTCGCCGACTGCCGGGCGTGGCGCCATCTGATCGCGGTTGGGCATCGCGCGCACGATATTGGGTTCCACCACGATATCGCTGGGGCCGCCGATCATCAGGAGATGCTCGACATTGTCGCGCCGTACCAACACCAGACGCCGGCGGCCGTCCACGGCGGCGGCGTCGATCACGGCAAGTCGCGGCATCCGCCCGCGCTGGGTGTTGGCGCCGAGGCGGTTGTTGGCGAAACGGCGAACCAGCCATGCGGCAACGCCGATCAGCGCCAGAACGGCGATGAATGCGAAGAGGAATGTCAGTGTCTGCATTCTTTAGTCCCCGGCCACGGGCCGTTCTCTTGGATTGCTGGTTTCGACGCGTGCGGTGTTAGGTCTTGCTGTCCGAGCATGTTCCCGGAATGCGATCCCCGCCATCCTGACCATGCTCCGAAGCGATCCGCAGACGGCGAATCACGCCCGAGATCAGCCTTATTCCTTAATTCCCCGCAGCGATCGCCGCCGTCCGGTTAATTAATAGACCAAGAATCGTTTGAGCCAAAACGACTTCTGAGCGCCCCAAGCCGTGTTGGCTGCTGCTGGTTAACGCAGTTTTCGTGGCGAAAATGCGCTCATTTTGTCGCTGTCGGCCGCCATTGGCGGATGTCCACGGTGGTGAAACGCAATTTTAACCAGCCGTTAACCATACACCGGGCAAATTCTGCCTACCTCGCGGCGTCGGCCAGAGGTTAACGGGGAACGGCTCGATGGCCATCAACGATCTTCCGATCCTGTCGGCGTTGCGCACCAAAATGCAGTGGCACCAGGAACGCCAGCGCGTGCTGGCCGAAAACGTCTCCAACGCCAATACCCCGAATTTCAGGCCGACCGACCTGGTCGAGCCGAAGTTCGACAACAACGGCGCGAATGTCGGCGGCGCGATGGGCTCGCTTGGCATGATGCGCACCAGCGCCACCCATATCAGCGTCTCCGGCGGCGGGCCGAGTTTCAGGGGAGACGGCGGCAAGAACGGCTTTATGACCAAACCAGCCGGCAATGCGGTCAATCTGGAAGACCAGATGCTGAAGGTCTCGGCCAACCAGATGGATTACGCCGCGGCCACTTCGCTCTACAGCCGCAGCCTCGGCCTGCTCAAAACCGCCATCGGAAAGCGCTGACGCGTAGGGGAGCCGGATCATGGCAGAAGATGGAAGCGATTTCGCCCGCTCGATGAGCATCGCGACGTCAGGCCTGCGCGCGCAGGCGGGGCGCATGCGGGTGATCTCGGAAAACATCGCCAATGCGGATTCCACCGCGCCGACCGCCGGCGGCAATCCCTATCGCCGCAAGGTGCCGACATTCTCGTCGGCGCTCGACCGCACGCTGGACGCCAAGGTGGTGACGCTCGGCAAGGTCAGGACCGACCAGTCGGCGTTTCGCGTCAAGCACGAGCCGGGCAATCCGGCGGCGGATGCCGCCGGCAACGTCAAATATCCGAACGTCAATCCGCTGGTCGAAATGACCGACATGCGCGAGGCGCAGCGGTCCTATGAAGCCAACCTCAACATCATCAGCGCCACGCGCCGCATGATCCAACGCACGCTCGACATCCTCAAGGCCTGAACAGGAACCATAGAAAATGGCTTCACCGACCGTTGCAGCAAACGCCTACGCCGCGCTTTCGCGCATCGTGGAATCCGGCGGCGCCGAGAAGGGCGAGCCCATCCGCCGGCGGCCCGTCCTTCAGCGCGCTGCTCAAGGACGCCGTGGGAAGCGTGCTGGATGCCGGCAAGAAATCCGACGTCCAGACCATGGCGATGAGTTCGGGCAAGGCCAACGTCATGGACGTGGTGACGGCGGTCGCGGAGACCGACGTCGCGGTCTCGACGCTGGTGTCGGTGCGCGACCGGGTGATCCAGTCCTACGAAGACATCATGAAGATGCCGATCTGACGTCCTCGGACGTCATCCCGGGGCGATGCGCAGCATCGAACCCGGGATCTCGAGATTCCGGGTCTGGTCGCTTCGCGCACCATCCCGGAATGACGGTGCAAGTGAAAAACAAGCGAGAAACAACAATGACCGGTGCTGAAACCCTCGACGTGGCGCGCGATGCGATCTGGACCATCGTGGTGGTGTCGTCGCCGCTGATGGTGATCGGGCTCGTGGTCGGCGTCGTGGTGTCGCTGTTCCAGGCGCTGACCCAGATCCAGGAGCAGACGCTGATCTTCGTGCCGAAGATCCTCGCGATCTTCGTGACGCTATTGCTGGCGTTGCCGTTCATGGCGGATTCGCTGCACAGCCACATGATGCGGATATCGTCGCGAATCATAGGCGGTTGATGCATTGTAGATGAATGCGCGTCGACATATCCCTGCTGCCGGCCCTTGCCGCCACCTTCATGCTGGTGTTCGCCCGCGTGGGCGCGATGGTGATGCTGATGCCGGGATTTGGCGAGAGCAACATCCCGGTGCGCATCAAGCTTGCGATCGCGCTGCTGCTGACGCTGATCATCCTGCCGCTGCACCGCGCCGCCTATCAGGTCGACCTGACCTCGATGAGCTGCGCTCGGCGTACTGATGGTGCACGAGATCGTCATCGGCATCGTGCTCGGCGCCACCGCGCGCGTCACGCTGTCGGCGCTGGCGGTCGCGGGCTCGGTGATCGCCCAGCAACTCGGCCTCGGCTTCGTCACCGCCGTCGATCCGACCCAGGGGCAACAGGGCCTGCTGATCGGCAACTTCCTCACCATCCTGGGCATGACGCTGCTGTTTGCCACCGACAGCCACCATCTCGTGATCGCGGCGCTGAACGAGAGCTACCGGATTTTCTCGCCGGGCGAATTGATGCCGAGCGGCGACGTCGCGGCGCTCGCCACGCGGGCGTTTGCCGCGGCCTTCAAGATCGGCATGCAGCTATCGGCGCCGTTCCTGGTGTTCGGCCTCGTCTTCAATATCGGCCTTGGCGTGCTGGCGCGGCTGATGCCGGCGATGCAGGTCTATTTCGTCGGCGTGCCGCTATCGATCATGGTGGGCTTTCTGATCTTCGCCTTCGTCCTCACCGGAATGATGGCGACCTATCTCAACTACTTCATCGGCGTGATGCACGAGCTGACGCCGCTGAAATAGAGCATGATCCCGCGCAAACGCCGCGTTTCCGCGGAAGATCATTCTCAAACCAAAATGCTAGAGCGCCGCGATGGCCGACGATACCGACGACAAGACAGAAGACCCTACGCAAAAGCGTCTCGACGATGCGCATGCCAAGGGGGACGTCGTCAAGAGCCAGGAGGTCAACACCTGGTTCATCATCGCGGGCGCCACGCTGATATTGTCGACCTTCTCGGGATCGATCGGCGGCGGCATCCTGACGCCGCTGCGCAACCTGATCGCCAATGCGGGCCAGCTTCGCGCCGACGGCGCGGCGCTGCTCGCGCTCGGCAACACGCTGGGCTATGCCGTGCTCGGCGCGATCGGCGTGCCGCTGCTGATGCTGGCGATCGCTGCGATCGCCGGCAACATGATCCAGCACCGGCTGGTATGGTCGTCGGAATCGCTGACGCCGAAATTCAGCAAGGTATCGCCCGGCGCCGGACTGAAACGCATCTTCGGCAAGCAGGCGGTGGCGAATTTCGCCAAGGGCGTGTTCAAGCTGATCGCGCTCGGCGCCGTCATGATGGCGGTGCTGTGGCCCGAGCGCCATCGCCTGGAATCGTTCCTGATGTTCGATCCCTCGGCGATCCTCGGTGTCACCACCAATCTGACACTGCAATTGATGGGCGCGGTGGTGGCGATGCTGGCCGCGGTCGCGATCGCCGACTACTTCTTCCAGTACCGGCAATGGTACCAGCGGCAGAAGATGTCGCTGCAGGAGATCAAGGACGAGTTCAAGCAGTCCGAAGGCGACCCCCACATCAAGGGCAAGATCCGGCAGTTGCGCCAGCAGCGCATGAAGAAGCGCATGATGTCCGCCGTTCCCAAGGCCAGCGTGATCATCACCAACCCGACCCACTATTCGGTGGCGCTGTCCTACGACCGCGGCATGTCGGCGCCGATCTGCGTCGCCAAGGGCGCCGACAACATCGCGCTCAAGATCCGGGAAATCGCCAAGAAGCACGACATTCCGATCGTGGAGAACGTGCCGCTGGCGCGCGCGCTCTATGCCACCGTCGATATCGACGAGGAGATTCCGGTCGAGCACTATCAGGCGGTCGCCGAGATCATCGGCTACGTCATGGGCCTGAAGAACGGGCTTGCCGGGCGGAGAATGTGAAAGGAACCGCTGGAAATCGCCTTGAAATGCCTTCAATCTGTCAAATAGCCGCCTGATGGGCTTGCGCTTGCCGGTCCGATTCAGGCACTCAGGAGGGGTGCGCCAGCCGAACGCGGGGTTACCCGTGGCCGGCCGATCCCGACCGTTGCGTGACCTCCTCGCCGAAGGGCAACGCCGCTTCATATGACCGCCGAAACTGACAGCCATCCGTCGACCCGAGCCCTTTGCGGCCCACGAACCGGCGCGGCGGAGCGGTAGCATCGTGCTGGTGCTGCTGGTGGCCGCCGGCATCGTCGCGGTGGCGGTGGCGCTGATGACCATCGGCCGCGCCCAGGCCCAGCCCTATATCCTCGGCGTGCTGGCGCTGCTCGCCATGGTCGGCCTGTTCAATCTGTTCGCCTTTGCCGCCGGCATCGTCCGCTTCACCGACCGTGCCGCCGACGACCCCGTGATGGGCCGCATCGCCGATCACGCCTATGACGGGTTGGCGGTGACCGACCCGAAGGGCCATGTCGTCTATTCGAACGCCGCCTATCTGGCGCTGACGGGCGCCGCGAGCCGCGCAGGACGTGCGCCCGATCGAGCGCGTCTTCATCGGTAATCCCGACGTC
Organism: uncultured Alphaproteobacteria bacterium; assembly: GCA_963816815.1. Classification (GTDB taxonomy): domain Bacteria; phylum Pseudomonadota; class Alphaproteobacteria; order Rhizobiales; family Xanthobacteraceae; genus Bradyrhizobium. The sequence continues at coordinate 140,883 of CAWFMW010000011.1, read as the reverse complement.
TCCGAAGCCGTGTTCCGCCTGCTCAAGGCGGCCCGCGAAGGCAAGCGGCAGCAGGAGGAGGTCCGCATCGCCGGCTCCGACGGTGCACAGGGGCGCTGGTTGCGGATGCGGGTTCGTCCGCTCGGCCAGAGCAAGCGCGAAGCAAAATACGCGGTGTGGTCGATCGCCGACATCACGCGGGATCGCGAGCGCCAGGAAGACGTGTTCCGCGAGCTGCAGCACGCGATCGAATATCTCGACCACGCGCCATGCGGCTTCTTCTCGGTCAGTCCGGCCGGCGACGTCATCTATGTCAACGCCACGCTGGCGAACTGGCTCGATTACGATCTCGCCGAGATCGGTTCGGGTGGGCTGAAGCTCACCGATATCGTCTCCGGCGATGGTGCTGCGCTGTTGACCTCGATCGTGGCGGTGCCGGGCGAGGTCAAGACCGAAGTGTTCGACATCGACCTGCGGATGCGCGGCGGCAAGACCATGCCGGTGCGGCTCTATCACAAGCTCGCCTTCGGCGCCGACGGCTCGCCGGGTTCGTCGCGCACGCTCGTGATCAGCCGCACGCGCGACGAGCATTCCGACCCCGAACGCGCCGCCGAAGTCCGCTTCATGCGGTTCTTCGACCATACGCCGATGGCGATTGCGACGGTCGACCGCGGCGGCGCTGTCGTCCGCGCCAACGCCCGCTTCGCCAAGCTGGCGCAGAGCCTCAGCCCGGACGGCGCCGCCAACAAGTCGATCTTCCGCACCGTGAACGCGCGCGATCGCAACCTTCTGATCGCGGCGATCAACCAGGCGGCGGAAGGGCAGGGCGACATCGCGCCGGTCGAGGCCATGCTCGACGGCGCCAAGGAGCGCTGGGGGCAGTTCTTCGTCACCGCGGTCGAGGAGGACGAGCGCGACACCGAAGCCGCCATCGTCTACCTGCTGGAGACCACCGAGCGGCGCACGCTGGAAAACCAGATCAACCAGTCGCAGAAGATGGACATGGTCGGCCAGCTCGCCGGCGGCATCGCGCACGACTTCAACAACGTGCTGTCGGCCATCATGATGGCCAACGACTTCCTGCTGAACGCGCACAAGCCGACCGATCCGTCGTTCCAGGACATCATGCAGATCAAGCAGAACGCGACCCGCGCCGCGACGCTGGTGCGGCAACTGCTCGCGTTCTCGCGCCGCCAGACGCTGCGGCCGCAGGTGCTCGACCTCGGCGACGCATTGTCCGATCTCACCATGCTGCTGCGGCGCCTGATCGGCGAGAAGGTCAAGCTCGACCTCGTGCACGGCCGCGACCTCTGGCCGGTCAAGGTCGACGTCTCGCAGTTCGAACAGGTGGTCGTCAATCTCGCGGTCAACGCCCGCGACGCCATGCCCGATGGCGGCAAGCTGACGGTGCGGACCGCCAATGTGACGGTGGATGAAGCCGCCCAGCTCTCCTACAAGGGCTTGCCGGCCGCCGACTATGTGCGGATCGACATTTCCGATACCGGCACCGGAATCCCGGCCGATATCGTCGACAAGATCTTCGAACCGTTCTTCTCGACCAAGGAGGTCGGCAAGGGCACCGGGCTCGGCCTCTCGACGGTCTACGGCATCGTCAAGCAGACCGGCGGCTTCGTCTATGTCGACTCAGTGCCCGGCGAGGGCACCTCGTTCCGCATCTTCCTGCCGCGGCATCGTGTCGAACTGGACACCCAGCCCGAAGCGCAGGGGGCGAATGGCGCGGCAAAGGACGCGGCGGCCGAGCCGCCGAAGCCGCGGCCCGACCTGACCGGGCAGGGCACCATCCTCCTGGTGGAGGACGAGGACGGCTTGCGGTCGCTCAATGCGCGCGGCCTCCGCTCGCGCGGCTACAGCGTGATCGAGGCCGCCAACGGCATCGAGGCGATGGAGGCGCTGGAGGAGAAGGACGGCGCGGTCGATCTCGTCGTCTCCGACGTGGTGATGCCGGAAATGGACGGCCCGACGCTGCTGCGCGAAATGCGCAAGCGCAATCCTAACCTGAAGATCATCTTCGTCTCGGGTTATGCCGAAGAAGCCTTCGACAAGAGCCTGCCGGAGAACGAACAATTCGCCTTCCTGCCGAAGCCGTTTGCGCTCAGCGCGCTGGTCGAGAAGGTCAAGGAAACCATGACGGCGTCGTGAGCGGAGGAACCGAGTTTCCGGCGCCCATGGAGCGGCAGATGCGCTGCCGGGGACGACCAATGAGGGCGACCGCCACACCTCGAAATTACCGCTAACCCACTGCCAAATCGTCACATCCCCGCGACTGAGGGCCGCAGCTGCGGTTCCCGATAATGGCTTTTCTTTTAGGCATCTGTGCCCATGTTAGAAGCGCTTCCCCATCCTGGGGACTGAGGAAAAACACATGAATTTCTCGCAAGGCACGCGCGGAATTATTCGGGCACTAGCCATTGTCCTGTCCGTGGCGCTCCCGTTGGCGATCGCGATCTCGGAGGCTGACGCCCGCGTCGGCGGTGGCGGCAGTTCCGGTTCGCGGGGATCGCGTACCTTTTCGGCGCCACCCAGCACCACCACGGCGCCGGGCGCGGCGCAGCCCATGAACCGTACCTTTACCCAGCCGGGCACCCCGGGCGTGGGCGCGCCGGCGGCTGCCGGCGCGGCCAAGGGCGGCTTCTTCAACCGGCCCGGAATGATGGGCGGCATGCTCGGCGGTCTCGCCATGGGCTTCCTTGGCGCGGGCCTGTTCGGCATGCTGACCGGCGGCGGGTTGTTCTCCGGCCTCGGCGGTATCTCGTCGATCATCGGCCTTCTGCTGCAGATCGGCCTGATCATCATCGTGGTGCGGCTGGCGATGTCGTGGTGGCAGCGCCGCCATACCCCGGCCAACGCCTACGCGACGGGACCTGCTCCTGCCGCCGAAGGCCCCGGCGCCCAGCCCAGCTTCCGCTCCGGATTGAGTGGCTTTGGGCTGGGATCGAACCAGCCGGCGCTGGAAATCCAGCCGGCGGACTATGAAGCCTTCGAGCGTCTGCTCGGTGAGGTCCAGGCCGCATGGTCGAACGAGGACGTCGCCAAACTGCATACGCTGGCGACGCCCGAGATGGTGTCGTACTTCTCCAAGGATCTCGAGGAGAACAAGGCCCGCAACGACGTCAACAAGGTGACCGACGTCAAGCTGCTGCAGGGCGACCTCGCCGAAGCCTGGCGCGAAGGCGAAACCGATTTCGCCAGCGTGGCGATGCGGTTCTCGCTGGTCGACAAGACCACGGAGCGCACCACCGGCCGTCTGGTTTCGGGCAGCGATACCCCGGTCGAAGCCACCGAAGTGTGGACCTTCGCCCGCCGGCGCGGTGCGGATTGGGAACTCTCGGCGATCCAGCAGACCAGCTGATCGCCACAACGTGACGACGAAGGCGCTGCGGTTCATTCCGCGGCGCCTTTTTCTTTGTCAGAGTGCGCGCTTCACTTCGCTCTGGAATAATCGTCGCCGTGATGTGTTGATGCCAACGAGCCGAAAAACAACAGGGAGAAAACAAATGAAGAGCTTCGCCAGAATCATCTCGCCGGCATGTTTTGCGCTTGCCGCCTTATCGGCTCTCGCAAGCGCGCCCGCGCAGGCGCAATCGGCCGATACCGGCTTCTTCCTGACCAGCAACGGCATCGGCAATGGCGGCAATCTCGGCGGGCTCGCAGGCGCCGACAATCACTGCCAGACATTGGCGCAGGCGGCCGGCGCAGGCGGCAAGACCTGGCGCGCCTACCTCTCGACGCAGGCCGCCGATGGCGTGCCTGCCGTCAATGCGCGCGATCGCATCGGCAAGGGACCGTGGAAGAATGCCAAGGGCGCGGTGGTCGCCAAGGACGTCGCCGATCTTCACGGCGCCAACGGCCTCACCAAGCAGAGCGCGCTCAGCGAGAAGGGCGAGGTCATCAACGGCCGCGGCGATACACCCAACCGTCACGACGTGCTGACGGGATCGCAACCGGACGGGTCGGCGTTTGCGGCCGGCGAGGATCGCACCTGCAAGAACTGGACGAGCTCGACGCAGGGCGCGGCGATGGTCGGTCATTCCGATCGCATCGGCCTGCGCGACGATGACGCCTCGAAGTCCTGGAACTCCTCGCACGCTTCGCGCGGCCCGGACGGCGGCTGCTCGCAGGCCGACCTGAAGAGCACCGGCGGTGACGGGCTGTTGTATTGCTTCGCGGCGAACTGACGGGCGGAGACGGATTACCGTAGCCCGGGTGGAGCCAACGGGTCGCGCGAACGCGCGCCCGATGACAGGCTCCGCGAAACCCGGGAACGCCCTCGCAAGGAGACCCCTGGTTGCGCTTGGCTTCATCCGGCTACGAATCCCGGCTATGCGGCCTTTTTCTTTGCGCGCTTCTTGGCGGTCTTCTTGACAGTTTTCTTCGAAGCTTTCTTCGGCGTTTTCCTGGCGCTCTTCTTGCCGCCGGTGAGGTAGGCGCCGACGTTCTTCGACGAATGCCCGACGGCGGCCACCGCGGCTTTCAGTCTGGCCGGCGTGACCTTAAACTTCTTCGACCAGTAGCTGACTTCGTAGGGCTGGCTCAGCGCGATCCGCGCGCGGTCGGCGGCCTTGTGCTTCTGCAGCTTGATGTACGCCGCCACTTTCTTGGCGGAGTGCCCGGCTTTCTTGACGGCGGCTTTCAGCTTGGCCGGCGTGATCTTGAATTTCTTCGACCAGTACGCGACCTCGTAAGGCTCGCTCAACGCGATCAGTGCGCGATCGGCCCCGCCGCGCTTCTTCTTGTTGTCCGCCATCCCTGTTCTCCTGTCGGGTTGAGAAAATCGACGCTTCAAACGGGAACAGCCTAACACGCCGGATTGCATTCGGACAGGTTTGGGCCTGTGGAGATCTACGCGCCGCGTTCAAGCCGCGGCGGTCGCGCGGACGCGGGGGTTTGGCGTGACGAACCAGCCTCGGGATGATTTGTTATATCGGTCAACCCGGCAGCGGAGGTGCCATCGATGCGTTACGAGCTCTATTACTGGCCGATGATTCAGGGCCGCGGCGAATATGTCCGCCTAGCGCTGGAAGAGGCGGGCGCCCCCTACGCCGACATCGCGCGCCGTGGCAACGGCATGGCCGCGATGACGCGCATGATGGAAGCGGGGAAGGGAACGCCGCCTTTCGCGCCGCCGTTCCTCAAAGACGGAAAGCTGGTGATCGGGCAGACCGCCAACATCCTGCTCTATCTGGGATCGCGCCACGGGCTGGCGCCGAAGTCGGAGGCCGGCAAACTGTGGGTGCACCAGCTGCAGCTCACGATATCAGATCTGGTGCTGGAAGTTCACGACACCCATCACCCGCTCGGCCCCTCGCTGTACTACGAGGATCAGAAGGCACCCGCGAAGAAGCGCACTGAAGCGTTCTGGAAGGAACGCGTGCCGAAATATCTCGGTTATTTCGAGGACCTGCTGGCGGCCAATGGCGGGACTTACGTTACCGGTCGCCGCCTCACTTACGTCGACCTGTCGCTGTTCCAGATCGTCGAGGGACTGCGCTATGCCTTTCCGAAACGAATGAAGGCGTTCGAGCGCAAAATTCCCGGTCTCGTCGAACTGCGCGACCGCGTTGCGGCGCGGCCGAACATCAAGACGTATCTGGCGAGCGATCGAAGGATTGCGTTCAACGAGGAAGGGATATTCCGGAGGTACAAGGCGCTGGATCTGTAACTCGGTCATTCCGGGATGGTCCGCTAGGACCAGACCTCAGGTGCGCAATTGCGCATCGTAGTTCGATGCTGCGCATCGCCTCGGAATGACCGCTCCGCGCGCTCACATGCTCTTGCCATCCACCGGCGTCATCTTCAGCTTCGACAGCTCAATGCCGTCGATGCAGCTCACATTCAGCGCCACCACGTCGCTGCCATCGGGCTTCTTGCCGCGCGCAAAGACGTCGACGCCGCAATCGACGCAGAGCTGGTGGTGGATCGCATGCTTGTTGAAGAGATATTCCTTCAGATTTTCCTCGCCGGCGCGGAGCTGAAAGCTCTTCGGGTCGAGGAAGGTGAAATGCAGCCCCTTCTTGGTGCAGATCGAGCAGTTGCAGGCGGTGACCATCGAAAGGTCGCTGGTGCATTCGAAGCGCACCTGGCCGCAATGGCAGCCGCCGGTATAGGTCTTGCTGTCGGGCATTTCGATCCGCCTTGTCTGTTACCAAAGTCCGGGCACCAGACGATAGCGCACGCGCGCGGCGTAGTCAGCATAATCGGGCAGTCCCTCGACCAACGCGCGCTCCTCGATGCGGGCGCGAATGGCGAACAGGACAGCGAACACCGGCGCGATCGCCACGCCCCACCACGATCCCAACAGCAGCGGGACGCCAACGAAGAACAGAATGACGCCGCTGTACATCGGATGGCGGACGAAGGCATAGGGGCCGCTCGAGATGACGCGATGGTGACGTGCGGCCTGCACCTTCACGACCGGCGCGGCAAAGGAATTTTCGCGGAACACCCACATGATGAAAGCGGTCGAGATCAGGTACATCGCAAGCCCGGTCGCCTGCAGCACGAGCGGAACGTCGGATGCCTGCGCGCGCCGGTCCAGCCCGATCGCGATCAGCCAGATCAGCGTCGCGACGACGAAAGCCAGCATGAATTTCTTGTCGGCGGCGGGCTGGTCGGCCTGGAACGTCGGCCGCAAGCGCTCGGCGAGCAGCGCGGGATCGGTTTTGGCGAGCCACAATCCGCAGGCGGGGCCGATGATGGCGCTAACGACCAGGAACACCCACGCCGCCGGCCAATCCAGCGTACCGGCTGACGCGAATAACAGCGCGCCGAGGGCGACGACGAAGATGAAATTTTGCAGCAGAAGTTTCGCGATCATGCCCGGGTTCCGTTCCCCCCGTAGCGGCATGATCGCGTGATTCTTCGGCAAACTTGCGGCGTCGGCCTTGCGCAGGGCAGGGCCGCGGGCGGTCAGGCCAGCTGGTCGATCCGCGTTCCCTGACCCGGCGGCAGGGGAGCGACCTGAGTGGGCTTCGGCGTGCGCGTGCCGTCGGCAGCGGCGCCGTTCTGGACGTCGGGGGTCTTGTCGGGAGCCTTGAACACGGGAACTTCAGGCGGTTTCACCACCACCGTGGCGGCGACAGAAGAGATATTCATCGGAAGCATCCTTTTGGTTGCCCCCGACACTGGCCGGCTTGAAACGAACGATTGGTGAATTCTGCTCGGTTGTCCCCCTGCCGGCGCCGTCAATCCCGCCCGATGGTGAAGGGAAGGCTCGCGAAATCGTTAGAATGCGACGGATCTGGAGCTCTGGATTCTTGTTTTGACGCGTTTTCTTGACGGAAAACGCTATGGCCCTATTCGTCCTTGCCGCGGGTCACCACGATGGACGCTTCGGTCTTGGTCCGCGTGCATTCCATGTTGAGGCGGCGGAAGCGCATCGAAACCTTGTCGCCGCGGAGCAAGCCCATGCGCTTGATGCAGCGCGAGGTGCCGGTCAACGCGTCGGGCTTCGGAATCGTGAAAATGATGGCGCCGGCCGAGGCGATCAGATCGAAGAATTGCGGCTTCGGCTTGCGGTCGGCCTTGGCGTAGAGCTCGACGGAATAGTTGCGGCCGCGGCATCCGAGCGACAGCTCCTTCGCCGCCGGATGCGTCAAATAGATCATGTTGCCGGTGTTGACGCTGATCTTGAGGCCGTCGATCTGGCTCTTCAATTCCTTGGCGGTGTCCTCGCAGCGGTCGGCGCGCGCCGGTGATGCGCAGATCGTCACAACCAGCGCCAGCGTGGCGGCAAGCAAGGTCGGTCGGTGAAATTGTGGTCCCAAAGCCATTGTGAATGCCCCTTTACGCCATTGAACCCCGCGCGCGGATTTCCTGCAAGGGCCGCGCGCGGAAGTCAACTCGCGGGCGGCAACCGTCAGGATATGAAGCGAAGAGCCGTCCGGACGGCTGCACAATACCCGAAGCTTCCCCAAGCTTCCTTTTGTCCAAAAAATGCTTAGAACGGGTCTATCGCAGCAGCGTCGTATTGGTCGCTGCCGGCTTCCAACCCGAGATATGTCATGAACGCCCCGACCGCCTTTCCCGACCAAAAACCCGTTCCGCCCTACAAGCACACGCCGCTGTTTCCGCTGGGGCCGGATACCACGCCCTACAAGAAGATCACGGCCGAGGGCGTGCGGGTCGAGAAGGTGCTCGGCAAGGACATGCTGGTCGTGTCGCGCGAGGCGCTGCGGGCGCTGTCGGAGGCGGCCTTCGGCGACATCAATCACTACCTGCGGCCGGGACATCTGAAGCAGTTGCGCTCGATCCTGGATGACAAGGAAGCCAGCGACAACGACAAGTTCGTCGCCTTCGACTTCCTGAAGAACGCCAACATCGCCGCCGGCGGCGTGCTGCCGATGTGCCAGGACACCGGCACCGCGATCATCATGGGCAAGAAGGGCTGCAACGTCATCACCGACGGCGACGACGAGGCCGCGCTGTCGGAAGGTGCGCGCGACGCTTACCTGCGCCGTAACCTGCGCTATTCCCAGGTCGCTCCTCTGACGATGTATGAGGAGAAGAACACCGCCAACAACATGCCGGCGCAGTGCGAGATCTATGCCGAGGGCGATGACGCCTACAAGTTCATGTTCATGGCCAAGGGCGGCGGTTCGGCCAACAAGAGCTTTCTGTTCCAGGCAACGCCTTCTGTGCTGACGAAGGATCGCCTGCTGGCGTTCCTGAAGGAGAAGGTGCTGACGCTGGGCACCGCGGCGTGCCCGCCATATCACCTCGCCATCGTCATCGGCGGCACTTCCGCCGAACTCTGCATGAAGACGGTGAAGTTGGCCTCCGCGCGCTATCTCGATGCGCTGCCCACGCAGGGATCGGCTGACGGCAACGCCTTCCGCGATCTGGAGATGGAGCAGGAAATCCTCAAGATGACGCAGTCGCTCGGCGTCGGTGCGCAGTTCGGCGGCAAGTATTTCTGCCACGACGTGCGCGTGATCCGGATGCCGCGCCACGGCGCGTCGCTCCCGATCGGGCTCGGCGTGTCCTGCTCGGCGGACCGCCAGGTGCTCGGCAAGATTACAAAAGACGGCGTCTATCTGGAGGAGCTCGAGCACAACCCGGCGCAGTATCTGCCGGCGGTCGAACAGTCGCTCGGCGGCGAGGTCGTCAAGATCGATCTCAACAAGCCGATGAAGGAAATTTTGGCGACGCTGTCGCAATACCCGATCAAGACGCGGGTCTCGATGACCGGCACCATGATCGTGGCCCGCGACTCCGCCCACGCCAAACTGCGCGAGCGGCTGGAGAAGGGCGAGCCGCTGCCGGACTACTTCAAGAACCATCCGGTATATTACGCCGGCCCCGCCAAGACGCCCGACGGCTACGCCTCCGGCGCGTTCGGTCCGACCACCGCGGGCCGGATGGATTCCTTCGTCGACCAGTTCCAGGCGGCGGGCGGATCGATGGTGATGGTGGCCAAGGGCAACCGCGCCGTCGCGGTGCGCGAGGCCTGCAAGAAGTACGGCGGCTTCTATCTCGGCTCGATCGGCGGTGCCGCGGCAAACCTCGCCGAGCACTGCATCAAGAAGGTCGAGGTGGTGGAATATCCCGAACTCGGCATGGAAGCGATCTGGCGCATCGAGGTCGAGGATTTCCCGGCCTTCATCATCGTCGACGACAAGGGCAACGACTTCTTCAAGGAACTGAATCTGGGGTGAGAGGGCCGGAGTTCCCCGGCCCTCTGCGTCTTCACTTCTTCCGGTCCAACTCGTTCATCTTTCGCTCGATGAATTCGTGAGGCGACATCGGCCGCTTCTCCTCCGGGGCCACTTTGGCCTTCTCGGGATTGGTGAGTTTGTCGATTTGCTCGCGAAGCCTCGCTGCGCGGGCGATGCTTTCCGGGGACGGCTCGTTCGGCATGGTTCCAATCCTCGTGTTCGGCTGCCAACCGAATCTAGTGTGTTTTGCAGCGGATTAAAGATGGTCGGCAGCCATTTCGACGGTTGGCGAAACCGAAGATGACCGCTAGTCGCCCTTCACTACTTTTGGGACGCTCCGCTTTCCCTTAACGGCGGTGGCGACCGGCTGCTTGGCTTGACCGACAAGACTGTCGATTTGCGTGCGCCACATCGCAGCCTTCGACGTCGTGGAACGTTTCGCCACGGCGCTGGTCAATCCTGCGCCGCCAGCTACCGTTCGGCCAGCAGACATAGCTTTCGCCGTTTCAGCCGTCGTGATTTGGTCGATCTGCGATCGCAAGCTGCCGGCTGTAGCGTCGAGGGGACCGATGTCGCGGAACTGCGACTTGGCGCCGCCGAACCAGATTTCCTGCCACCAATGACCCGTCGTCGAATCCACCCATGATAGATAGCCGCCGGAGAGCACCTGCCGCGGTTCTGTGATCGCGCCCGTGAACGAGTAGCGGACGCCGGGCGACATGATCGGGTCGAAGAACTTCGGCGTGTAGAAGTCCGAAACCAGAATCCCATTGCAAGTGTAAGCGAACTCGGTGGCCTCAGAAGGATCGCTAACCTCGACAAGAAAGCTGACGCGGCCCTGGCCTTCCTTCGGCGAGTCTCCGGCGATCAGCCGATCTCCGAACGGATCGACCAGCATCTCCAGGCTCTCATGCGAAGCAGTGAGCGACCATCCGTCTAGGTCGGAGGATGAAGTGATCAGCGCGAATGGCTGCCGGTCCTTGTCCAGATGAATGCCGGCGGCGCCCGAAAATCCGATGTCGTCCTTGACGATCATCGGCCAGTAGCCGATCGGAACATCTTCGAGCTTTTCAAACGCGTCGACGGTGGCAGAGATATTCCAGATCGGTGCCAGATCACGGCTGGCTTGCTTTTGTAACGCCGCGGCGACCCGCATCACGTCGCCAATTCCCACAAGCTTGGATTCTGATACAAGGGCTAGCTGTTGAATGATTGTGTCCATCGTAAACCTCCACAATATAATGAGCCTGAGAAATAATTCTGATTGTACACCCAAAACAAACACCGTAAAATTGAAATTTGTGCAGGGGTGAGGGCGCTGGGCCTTGACGGTTTCAGCAAGGGTTGGGTTGCTGTGCTTTTTGACGGCGACCTTCACGAGATCAGGTTTTGCCGCGACCTTGCCGGTGCGCTGTCCCCTCACTTCGATCGCGCTGCGATCGACATTCCCATCGGCATGACCGATGACGGCGAGCGGGCCTGCGACCTTCTCGCCCGCGATAGGCTGCGGCCGCATTCGTCACGCGTATTCACCGGCGCGCGACGCTGGCTGTGGACGGAATTCGCCGATCCCGACGCCGCCAATCGTGATGCGTTGCGCCGCGGTCAGAAGCGGGTGTCGCGCCAGCTCTGGCATCTCGGGCCGAAGATCATCGAGGTCGATACGTTCGTCCGCGCCAATGGCTCGCGCGACATTCGGGAGGCGCATCCCGAACTGGTTTTCCTGCGCTTGAATGCAGGCAGGCCGCTGCCGTCAAAGAAATCCGAGGCCGGAATCGATCTTCGCCGCAGGCTACTCAAGCGGGAAGGGATCAGGGACATCGACAAATGGCTGACCTGCGAACGCATCGGTACCGGCGCCAAACGTGACGACGTGCTCGACGCCTGCGCTGTGGCGATTGCCGCCCGCGACATCGGGGGCTGTGTCCCGGAAGGGATACCGCCACGCGATGCCTACGGCCTGGCGATGCAGATATGGTCGTAAGGCGATACTGGTGGGCGCTCTGCGACACCCACTTTGTGCATGGATGAGAAAGCGGGGAGGCGCTACGGCCTCCGCGCCAGTGCGGTCAGACCCGCGTGCCGGTGAAGGGGAAGCTGCCCATCGGGCCAATGCCCATTTCGCCGGACATGCTGTCGCCGGAAACCTTGCCGATGAACTCGAGCGTCAACGGCATCGGGTTGGTGATCGAGACCTTCCAGTTGACGGCGTCGCCGCTGATGGCGCCGTCGAAGATTTCGGTGGAATTGCCGTCGGCGCCCTGCGTGCCGGTCAGCGTACCGCCGGAGGCCAACAGGGTCAGTGTTGCCTTGCGCTCGCCCATCGGCGTGCTCATGGTGAGATTCCAGTTTCCGTCCACGGCCATCTTTGTCTCCCCGACATTTCTTCCCGGCAAACCGGAATGGCTTGCGAGATCCCGCTAACTCGATCGGCGGTATAGCCTATCTCGCCATACAAGCCCAACCGTCTCAAGCGCCCTTTTGACGCGTATTGTTCAGGCGCGCTGGGCCGCGGCGCGAAGCCTGCTGCCGACCAAAACACGAAACGCGACGTATTGAATTGCGAAGGCGGCAATCTTGGCGCCGACCAATACGACCGTCACGTAGAACGTCCACAGCTTCATGTCGCCGGTCATGGCAACGCCGATGGTGCCGGCGCCGAGCGCGAAGCACAGCGCGGCCCAAGCATAGCCCGCGAAGGTGACATATTCGGGAATGGTCTGCGACACGATCGGCGGCATGTAGCGCAGCATCCAGCCGCGCTTGAGCATGATAGCGCCGATCGCAAAATGCCCGATCGCGGGCTTCGCCAGCACGAAGCGCGGGTCATGGGTGAGCAGCGTCGCGCTGCCCAGCACGATGACGAGCGCGAGACTCGCCCACGTCATGTAGCCGAGCTCCTTGCCCTTGACGCGCGAGTAGATCACCTGCGCGATGGCGCCTGCGATCGCTACCCCCGTCGCCAGCAGCACGTTGTCGGTGGCGAGATAGATCGCGATGAACAGGATGGTGGAGAAAAAATCGGCGCCAAGTCTGGCGAATACGTCCTTCATCGTCATGCTCTCTGCTGGAGAAGTGTTGCGGTCTGAGTTCTCAGTTGGTGCCGGGCAGGGCGTTCGCGGACGGCGTACCATACTTCGCCTTGCGATATTGTGGATACCATGTCGTGAAGTAGGCGGCACTGTTCCGGGCGGCAAAGGCGATCACCAGTCCGGACCAGAGCGGCAAGCCAGGCAGATAAATTGTCAGCATGTTGCCGATGATCATCAGCACGAAAGCGCCGGTCCAGGCCCAGGTGATGATGTAGGTCGCCTTCATGAAGCCGGGCAGCTTGGCCGTGGCGGCGTCGACTTCCTCGAGTGCGTATTGCAGCACGAACGGCTTGCGAATGATCAGCGACGCCAGCGAGATCGCTAGCACGCCAGCATCTGCCGCGAGCTTCACGGCCGAATGGCTCAGGTTCGGGTCGATCAGCGTGACATAGGCGCCAATGCCCGAGAAGACGACGACGCTGCCGGCGCCAAGCATCTTGATCGAGCGGCCGCGCGCGACGTCGATACCGATGACGGCGAGACAGATCGCCGCCGATGCGAACAACGCGATCTCGGCGGAAGTCACCAGCATCAGCAGTGCGAACGAACCGAAGGGAGCAAGGATCAGAAAGATGGTCATGACTGGTTCTCGCGGCTAATCTTTACATCGTAAAGATAAACTAGGGGAGGGGCCGGGAGCCGTCAAGAAATATCTTTACACTGTCAAAATTAAATGGATAAGCAAAAAAAGGTCGTTTTACAATGGCTTGGAAGTGGCCGCGTCGTCTATAGGGCGCGTGCCAGGATCGTCAGGGCGCAGGCCAGCAGTAAAACGAGCGTGATTGTGATGCCGCCGACCCGGCCGATGCGGAACTGCAGCGTATTGGGGGCGGCGTACATGCCGAGCGGGTGCAGCAGCCGTGAGACCAGCAGCGCGCCCATCAACAGATGCACCCACATCGCCGCCAGGCCGGACATTTCCAGCATCGCCACCATCAGCGTGATGATGGGCACGTATTCGATGAAGTTGGCATGGGCGCGGATCGCACTGCGAAGCGCAAGGCTGCCATTGTCGCCAAACGCGGCCCGGTCTCTCTGGCGCAGCCGGCCGACTTGAAGGGCGAGGACGGTGTAGAGCAGGGCGAGGAGGGCGAGATAGGCTGATGTGATCGAGGGCAGGTGCATGGGTGTCTCCTCGCGTACCGCGTCTATCGACGACGTCATTCCGGGGCGATGCGATAGCATCGAACTACGGTGCGCAATTGCGCACCTGAGAATCTCGAGCGTACGAACTCGGGATTCCGGGTTCGCGCTGGCGCGCGCCCCGGAATGACGGGGTCCTTGGCTTTACGCCGCGCCGACCCAATTGCCGTGAAAGCCATCCGGCACGCGGTGGCCGAGATGCACCAGCGCCACCGGGCCCGACTCGACATCCTGCGCGTTGAATACCGCGAGATCGCTGCGGTTCTCCTGCGCGCGCCAGACGGCCGCGAGCAGCCAGCCGTCGCCCTCGGCGGCGTCAGCGCCGCGCTCGACGAACACCGGCTCGGAGATGGTGTCGCCGGCGGGCAGCAGGTAATTGCCGAGACGCTTGCCCTTGCCGTCGACATGCACGATGCCGGACAGCGCGCCGAACATCGGCAGATCGGGGTTGGCGCAAGCGTACCAGCCATGGCCGTTTGCCTGTCCGGCGCGGCGGTCGTCGATGCGCGGGAATTCGCCGGTGAGGTCATCGAGATAGGTTTGCGTGAAGCGGTCGGTATTGCCGGCAAGATCGAAGGTCCAGCGGCAATAGCGCGCGCGCGATTTCTGCGGATCGGTCTTCGAGCCGTCGGGATGGGGGAACAGCGGCGCTTCCTCGAACTGCATCACGTCGGCGATGATGCGGTTGCCTTCCTCCCACGCGTTCATGACATGGAAGACGTAGCAGTTCTCGGCGCGAAACCAGACGAGATCCGCAGGCGTTCCGTTGCGCTTCATCACGCCGACATACGCGCCTTTCTCGGGCTCCCAGGCATAGGGCGGCTTGCCGCGCATCGCGCGCTCCATGCTGCCGGTAATGGGGAGGATCGGAAACAGCAGGTGATTCTCGGTGACGATGAAGTCGTGCACCATGCTGGCATAGGGTGCATCGAAGCGGTCGAACCGCGTTACCACGCCCGAGGCATTGATCGATCCGAAGGAGAGGGCGGGGGTCAGCGGGCCCGCGGCGTTGTAGCCGAAGAACACCATCTCGCCGGTTACCGGATCGATCTTGGGATGCGCTGTGAAGGGCCCTTTGATGGCGCCGTTGTAGTCGCAATAGCCCAGGCGATTGAGCGTGCCGGGCTCGATCTCGGTGGGCAGATGGCCTTCCTCGAGCGCCAAAAGCTTTCCGCCATGAAAGATGATGTTGGTGTTGGCGACGCCGCCATCGTCGGTGATCCCGGCCGGTGCGCCCGGCAACTTGCGGCCGAAGCCGCCGAACAGCGCGCGGCCGGCGTCGTGCTCGGCAAGCCATTTCGGGGTGCGGACCCAGCGGTTGCGATAGCTGGCGCGGCCGTTCTCCAGATGGAAGGCGTGCAGCATGCCGTCGCCGACGAACCAGTGCGCGCCAGGCGCGTCGAATTGCGGGTTGGGGCCGTTGCGATAGAGCGTGCCGTTAAGCTCGCGCGGCAGTTCGCCGGTCACTTTCAGGAACGGCGCATCGCATTCCATCGGGATCGGCGCCAGATTGGTCCGGGCCGCCTCGGTCTTCACCTGGTCGAGCATCGCACGTCTCCTTCCGTTCAAATCTTTACATCGTAAAGATATCAGTAAGGACGTTTCAGTCCGCCGTCAAGCAAAATCTTTACAGTGTAAAAATTGCGGCTATAAGGAATCGCATGGCAAGAGCATCGCGAGAAGCACGAACGATTCGTCCCGCCGCCAGACGCAGGCCGGCTAAGCCCGCAGCGGAAAGGCCGGCCAGCCGGCGTCGCCCTCCGGCCGGCGAGACCCCTTATCATCATGGCGATCTGCATGACGCCTTGCTCGCCGCGGCCGAGCGGGTGCTGGAACGTGACGGGCTGGTGGGCCTGACGCTGCGCGCGGTGGCGCGCGAAGCCGGCGTGTCGCATGCTGCGCCGACCCATCATTTCGGCGATCTCACCGGGCTTCTCAGCGAACTCGCCGCGATCGGCTTCCGTCGCTTCAATGAGGCCATGATCGCGGCTCGCAAGAGTGAAACCCATCCGCTGATGAAGGGGATGGCCAACGCCAAGGCCTATGTCGCCTACGGACGGGCGCATCCCGGCATGTTCAGCCTGATGTTCCGCAACGAGCGGCTCGACATGACGCGGCCCTCGCTGCACGAGGCGGCGACCGCTTCGTTCGAAGGACTGGCGAGCGCAATCGGCGCCGGCCGTAACGAAAAACTCACAGGCGAGGCGCTGGAGGCGCTGTCGCTCGACCAGGCCGCGGCGATTGCACGCGCGTGGTCGCTGGTGCACGGCTTCACCACGCTGCTGCTCGACGGGCGGCTGCAAGACATCCTGCACCGGCTGCCCGAGGGCACCGGGGTCGGCCAGCTTCTGGACGCGATGTTGCGCTCGACGGTGCAGCGACCGCCGGGGATGGGCTGAGGGAACGAAGGGAAACTCCCGCCGGGTTCAGGCGTTGAGTTTGCATGGCAAGAGCAGCACGCGCTCCCTGGAAACATCGAAACCGCGCAAGCGAGCGGGGAAGAAATCCAGACATTTGACGTCTATGCAGAAGTCGACTGCGAAGGCGCGTGCAGCGTCGGGCTGGGCGGCCGTACCCCGATCTCGTGGACAACGCCACGCGCTGTCCGCCCACGCCTGGGGCGAGCCTGTTCCTCGAACGGTCGCAGCGGCGCGGCGCATTGCCGCCAGGGGCGAACGGCTGTTGGAGCGCTATCGGCGAATCAAGCAAAAGACCTGACGCCTGCAAGTGCGAATCAGGACTGAAACGCTGACTTCAGCAACCCTTGCAAATCTTGGTTTGCCGCGCGAGCCGTGCGTCGGCTTCCGCGTCTTCGTTGGGCCGCCGTGTCCAATCGTCATACTGCGCCTTGGCGTCCGATTGGGCCGGGGCTCCATTCAGCGGGCCGAGGATGATCTCGCGATTGCGGGCCGTTTTTCGCTTTGCCGGCCGTCTTTCTTCGCCCGGTGCGTCATTCGCCGTCGGCGGTTCACCCAACCCGTCCCAGGCGATCGGTGCGCCTGCTATCGGTGTCGTCGAGCAGCCGGTGCCGGAGGCGCAACAGCCGGCGAGGGCAGTGCCGGCGACGAGCAGAACCATGAATCTCGCTAGCATCGTTGCTCCGGTGAAGCTGCCGTTAAAACCATGACGTGAGATTATCAAACACTCAAGGCTGTAGCTTTGACGTTAATGCGGCGAAAACACGCCGGATAGCGGCTTGATCAGCGCTTTGCAAGGCTGACGGCCGCGCCCTTCTCACCGATCACTTTCACTTCGTCCTTCCCGCACTTGAAATCACGCGCGAATTCGTCCGCCGCCGGCGCGCGAGTTCGTTGGCATTGCGGTTGGCCTGGCCGTCGATATAGGCGACGTGACAGACCGGCCCCGGCGGTAATCGCGTCACGGCCAGCATCGGTTTTGCCGTCGGTCGTCCGTTCTTGTCGGGATCGGCGTTGTCGGCGATCAGCCAGCGCTGAATGACCGCGAATGGCTTGCCGTCGACCGCCCGCCATTCGACGGTATGGGCGGTCGAATTGAACGGGCCAAACCCGGCTTCGGAGGCCGGTTCCTTGGCGGCAACCATGCGGTTGCGGCCGATCGAGACGGTTTCGCGTAGATCGTCCTCGCTGATCAGCACCACGAGGCCCGATTTGCCGGGGCACACCCGGGTGGTGCTGCCGTCGAGGCTGCTGGGTTTGCCGTTCGTGCGGCAGTCCTTTGGCGCCGATGAGGTGTAGCTGCTGCTGAATGTTTGGGCGTTTGCCGGCAAAATCGGGCCGGATAGCGCGAGAACGGCCGATGCGATCAACAAACAGGGGAAACGTTTCATCCGGCCGATCTTCGTCTTCAGGGAACCTCGATGGTCAGACGCGTGCAATCTGGGGAAGGTTCAACGGGAACGCCGCGAAATACCTGACATCGTCACGGAATCGTCCTAGAACGGCGGCTTCGTCATTCCCCGTCTCCCGAGCGTGTAGTCAATCAATCGTCATGCCCTCTATTCCCTCGAATAAACCCTATCGCGTCGGTCGCTCCCGCACCGGACTTGGCCTCTTCGCCACCAAGCCGATCAAGAAGGGCACCAAGATCATTCGCTATTTTGGGCCGCTGCTGGATTCGAAGAAGAAAAAAGACGACGCGATCGAGAACAAGTACCTGTTCGAACTGAACGACCGCTGGACCATCGACGGCTCGGTTCGCAAGAACGTCGCCCGCTATATCAACCACGCCTGCAAGCCGAATGCGGAATCCGACGTCAAGCCGCGCAAGCGCAGGGTCATCATCCGCGCCATCAAGGACATCGAGCCGGGCGAAGAGATCAACTACGATTACGGTACCGACTACTTCAAAGCCTATCTGAAGCCGATCGGCTGCAAATGCGCGGCCTGCGAGAAGAAGCGCAAGAAGCAGCGTGCCGAGGCGCGGGCGGAGAAGGCACGGCTGAAGGCCAAGGCCGAGCGGAAGGCGCAAAAGAAGGCGGAGAAGCTCGCGAAGGAAAAGGCCGAGGCTAAAGCGAAGCTGAAAGAGAAGGCTGAGCGGAAGGCGAAGAAGGTGCTCAAGCTGAATGGCGGTTCGCTCAAGGACAAGTCCCTCAAGGGCAAGTCGCTCGGAGGAAAGTCAGCCGCTGAAAGATCCCTCAACGGCAAACATCTGAACGGCAACAGCCGCGTCAGGGTTGCCGGCAAAAAATCGGGCGGTGGAAAGCCACCGGTTGCTGTTTCTTTTCCGGCCCTTCAGGCTCAGCCAGCCGCCATTGAGGCTCAGCCCGTGGCATTCGCCGAGGTCTCATCCGCCGGGCTTGCGAACTGATTTCGGCAGCGACGAATCCCCGAAGTCGACGGCCGAGCGCTGAACGATCGCGCCTGTTTCGTCGACGACGACGCGAAACCGCCGATGCTCGGAAAAGAAGGTCAGGCGATGCCGGCCGCTATCGGCGTCGATCCCGCGCTCGGCAAAACTCGTGATCCTGCCGTCGCGCATGTCCTGCTGAAGCCGGGGCAGGGCAAGGCCGAGCCCCTCGGCGACGATGGCTGCGTCGATCTGGACGGCGCCATTCTCGAATTCGACCGGTTTCATGCGGAGCCTCCCTTGAGTCATCATGCAAGCGCCGGGCTTTGTCGGGCCGGCGCGGGATAAGCGCATTCCGCCAGCGTCGTGGTATCGAGCTCGCGCATGAAGGCTTCACGCGCGGCCGCCAGTTTTGCTTTCAGCCGGCATCGTGGCTTCAGCACGCAATTGCCTCCATCCTCGCGAAAACATTCGACCAGCGCCGGCCCCTCCATGGCGCGCACCACTTCGCCGATCGTGATCGATTGGGGAGGGCGGGCCAGCGTGAAGCCGCCGCCGACGCCGCGCTGGGTCGTGATGAAGCCGCTGTCGGCAAGGTCGCGCACCACCTTGGCCAGATGATTACGGGAAATGCCGAACTCGGCTCGCGATCTCGTTGGTCGCGAATGACCGCCCGGGCTCGCCCGCCAGCCGCATCAGGGCGCGCAAGGCAAAATCCGTAAACGATGTCAGGCGCATGGGAGCTCTTTCAAAATATCTACTTGCAAATCATCTATAGCCGTCTAAATAGGCATTTGAAATACCTATTTAAGGGTAACGAAGAAATGGAAGCGATTTTGGCAGGGCCGGAGCGGCGTGAACGCATCGTGGCCGAGATCACGGCCCGGACGGGCATCGACGAGGCGATGATCGAGCGGCTGGTGCACGGCTTCTACGCCAAGGTGCGCGCTGACGCGGTGCTGGGGCCGATCTTCGAGGCCCGCATCAGGGATTGGGAGCCGCACCTGACGCAGATGTGCGCGTTCTGGTCATCGGTCGCGCTGATGACGGGCCGCTACCACGGCACGCCGATGGCCAAGCATCTGCCGCTGCCGGTCGACGCCGATCATTTCGACCGCTGGCTCGAGCTGTTCGAGCAAACCGCCTGCGAGATCTGCCCGCCCGAGGCGGAAGCGCATTTTGTCGAACGGGCGCGGCGGATCGCGGCCAGCCTCGAACTCGGCATCGCCGGCACCCACGGCGTCATGCTCGGCAACGGGGAACGATTTCGACGTAACCAGGCAGGAGCAAAGTAATATGGCTTATCGCGCACATGTCGTGACCAACAAGGAGCAGGCCAATCCGTATTCCGGCAGCAGCCTGGTGCCGATGCTCGTCATCGGGTTGCTGCTGACTTTCGCCGGGATGATTGCGGCGTTGGCGTTGAGCTGAGTTGGTTCGTCATTCCGGGATGGTGCGTTAGCACCAGACCCGGAATCTCGAGATTCCGGGTTCGTGCTTCGCACGCCCCGGAATGACGGTTAGAGATCAAGCCGTCACGGTCCCACCGCTCTTGCGCAGGCCGTTATATTGCAACTCGGCAAACACGCCGGTATCGGTCGCTTGCGTCATGATAAAGTCCTGACCGAGCTGCTTCGGCTGATCGCTTCAGAAGATCGAAGTGCCTGTCACGACGTGATCGGCGCGATGAACTTCGCGAAGACGAAGCCGTCCTTAATTCCATCGCCCTCGAGGTCGACGAGTGCCCAGAGGCCGGTCGCGTTGTTTTCGAACTCGAGAACATTCAGCCGCGTTCCGTTGAGGAGCGGCGTGATGATCGGGAAGGTGGGGCCGGGACCGCCGCGCAGTTTCAGGTCGGTGCGCACGGTGACCACGTAGGGACCCAGCGGCATCGCCGGTGTCACGGCACCCGCTGCAAGCTGGTTCTCGACCACGCAAATGAGCTTGACGCCGATTGCCGACTGATTCAGGAAACCGTTCGCGTCGAGCGGGAAGCGTTTCATGCCGACAGTACCGGTGCCTCCTGAAAGGAACTCGTTGCCGCCGATCGTCACGGCATGGCGAACGCCGTTGCGGACCTCGAAGTCGACTACGATGGCACTGTGCGATGGGTAGCCGGTGTTGGCCCGGGCAAAGTCGAAGCTGAGCGTTGCACCGTCCCGATTGTGGTGAATTAGGTCGCCGAGCTTGGGCGCGTACTCGGTGACGCGATGTCCACGGAAGACGCCGCGGTCAGCATCGGCGTTGGCGATGGCCGCCCGCACGAAAACGCTGTGGCTGAGATTGAACTTGAACTGGTCCGATGTCGCGCCGGACTGCTTGACGCAGAACGAAACGAACGCCGCCGACCAGGCATTCTCGTTCAGTGTAGGGTCCAGGTTCCGGCTGCCGCCGCCCGCTTCGTAGTAGTCGGCAATGCGGCCGCGCAGTGGTTCCTCGCCCTCGTCGACGCCATGGAAGCGGTCGAACTCCGCCTTGGCGACGGCGACGATCGATCGCCCGGCTGCTAAAAGCGGCGCTATGGCGCGCAGTGTGGGCGTCACGCCGATCGGTGGCGTCGGAATCGTGTGGGCAATCTTCAGGTATCGGTCGATGTTCTCGCCGTAGAAATGCGTCCCATCATGGTGACCCTGCTGCAGTTCGCGGCTTTCCTTGAAATTGCCGAAGCCGGTGTTGTAAACGATCGCGACGAAGGCGAACTCCCGATCAGTGAGCGATTCTTTGTCGCTGAAGCCGAGCTGGTCCAGCCCTCGTTTCAGCTCGGTCATCATCTTGTCGACACAAGCGTCGATGCTCTTCCAACGCTGCTCCAGGAAGAAATCCGGATCGCGGCGGAAGAATTGCAGGTCATACTGGAAAATGCCATAGCCGTGCACGAACTTGTTCGGCCTGCTTGCCACATGTTGATAGGCTTCGATGCCGGTGCCATCGGCCATCTCCACCAACAGCTCATGGGCCAGATCGAACATCTGCTGTCCTCTCTGAGCCGCGACGAGCGCGTCCTTGTTCTTCGGGAATGCGCTGCGGTTGGGTTCATCGAGTGTATCGCCGACCGAGAGCCGCAGAATCTCTTCGCGCGGCAAATGCAGGCGCAGCTTGCTCCACAATTCGCCGGATTCCTGGAACGCGATCGCGCTGACCAGATCGAAGGACAGCGGCGTGCCGGCGAGGGCGGGGACGACATCCGCGGCGAAATTCTCCTTGAACCACTTGATTTCGTCTTTGATGGCCATTTGATCCCCCAAGCGTTTCCCGGTGGCGGCAGAATTCCGACCTATCGGTTTCGACAGCAAGGCAGGCGAGCAAGAGATTATAGGTTGTCGCGGACATTATTATCCGCTGGCGTTGTCGAAGGCTGTTATCCAGTTCACACTCGATCGCGGTTTTGTAACGCTTGAAGAGCTCGTCGGCATATCCTTCTGTGCCGCTAACCCAAGTTGGTGTCGCCTGAGACCTTCCAAGGCCGACCGTCTCGGCGAGGAGCGATAGCGACGAAGCAATCCATTCGTCCGTTTCCGGTGCCATGGATTGCTTCCGCCTTCTCGCAATGACGATCAGGCCGTCACCACGCCACCGCTCTTGCGCAAGCCGACATATTGCAGCTCGGCAAACACGCCGGTGGCGATCGCCTGCGCGACAATAAAGACCTGACCGAGCAGGTTCGGCGCGACCGCGCCTGAGAATAGCAGCGCGATACTGCCCAGCGTCCAGGCCGCGTTGCCCACGATGACAAACAACACCAGCGCCTTCATCACGGACGACCGCGTGGCGAGCCAGCCGACCAGCGCGGTATAGGCGATCAGGAACAGGCCGGTCTCGCGCAACAAGGCGTCCGGCAGATTGAGGAAGCGGCGCGAGCGCGCCGGCGCCCAGTGTCAGCGCGACCGCGGCGACGCCGCTGAAGATGGCGTCGGCGAGCAGGGCGCGGCTCAGGAATGTTGACGGATGGATCATGGCAGTTCTCCTTTGCTTGGGGGACTTTGGGCGAGACAGGGATCAGCGCTGCAGCAGCGACCGGAGCCGACGCATCAGCCGCATCGGGCACAGCGCCTTGCCGACCCTGCTTTCGATCGTCTGCACCTGCACGAACACGAAGACGCCGGTGTCGTGCACCAACGGCTGCGGCATGTTCAGCGAGCGCGCCAGCAGCCAGGTAGCCAGATTGAGGGTCCACGGGATCGCAGCAGCGACGAGGCGGAAGAGGGAAAGCATCAGCATGGTCATCTCCTGTGCCGCCCAGGATGATCCAGCCGGCGACCCGTTTCGATTACCTCGGACGTAATGGAATGGACGAAATTCGCATGGTAGGTTTTCCACTATGAACGCACATGCTGCCGCGGCGCGAGCCGAACGAAACCAGCCAGTCCATATCGGCGATCACCTGCGCGAATGGCGCCAGCGCCGGCATCTGAGCCAGCTCGATCTGGCTGGAGATGCCGAGATTTCCGCGCGTCACCTCAGCTTTGTCGAGACCGGCCGCGCGGCACCATCGCGTGAAATGGTGCTCAAGCTCGCCGAACGATTGGAGGTTCCCTTGCGTGAACGCAACATGCTTCTGGTCGCCGCGGGGTTTGCGCCCGCGTTTCCGCAGCGCTCGCTAGATGATCCCGCGCTGAAATCGGCGCGGGCTGCGATCGACCTCGTTTTAAAAGCCCACGAACCCAATCCGGCGCTGGCCTATGACCGGCACTGGAATCTGGTGACGGCCAACCGCATGGTGGCGCCGCTGCTGGAAGGCTTGCCGCCGCATCTGCTCGGGCAGCCCTTCAACATCCTGCGGATCGCCTTTCATCCCGAGGGGCTGGCGCCGCGCACGGTCAATCTGGCCGAGTGGAGCGCGCATCTTCTGGAGCGGCTGCACCGGCAGTGCGAGGCGACGGCCGATCCCGAACTGCTCAAGCTGTATCAGGAACTGAAAGCCTATCGGATGCCGGCGCGTTCAGGCCCGGTCTCGGCCGACAATGTCGCGATCCCCTTCAAACTGCGCCGCAATGACGACGTGCTGAGCTTCATCTCGACCACCATGGTGTTCGGCACACCGGTCGACATCACGCTGCAGGAGCTGGCGCTGGAAACGTTTTTTCCGGCCGACGATCTGACCGCCGAGCGGATGCGGCAGATAGCGGCGAAGCTGGTGTGATGCGTAGGATGGGTGGAGCGAAGCGATACCCATCCTACATCCTCAGTTCGCCTTTTCGATCAGGCTTTCCAGCAGACGTTTCAATTCCGCCGTGGCCTTGTCGCCGTAATTCTCGGCGATGAAGGCTTCCTGGCTCAGCGCCAGCGAGTTCAGGCGCTGGGTCAATGCCTTGCCGCGATCGGAGGAGAACATCAAAACCTTGCGCCGGTCGTCGGCATCCTGGACCCGGTAGACGAGCGCGTCGGACACCATGCGGTCGACCATCTTGGTCAGGGTCGGGTGATTGAGCAATACGGCTTCGGCGAGTTCTCCCATCGAGTGGCCCTTGCCGTCCGAAAGCACTTTCAGGATGCGCCATTGCTCGACCGGCACGCCCTCCTTGCGGAACCGCGCGTCGAGCTGGCGATTGATCTCCCGGTTCGCCTGCGCAAGCAGATAGGCGAGATGCTCGGTGATGGGTTTGCTGGGCGATTTGGCCAATGGTTTGAACTTCGTAATGGAGGTTTGGATGAATATTTAGCGCTCTTGCATGTTCTATATGCATAGGAATCGTTGAATATTCAATATTTTCCACTACGATATTTTTTGTTGTCGATCACTTCGCCGATGGTAGTCTGATCGGCGCCGGACGTGAGTTGAAAGGAGAGCGAATTGCTCTCGCTGCCGCAATTTGGAGGTTCCGGTGCGCCGTCGATGCCGCCGGAATGGCTGCTAAGAGGATTCTCGGGCATCGGGGAGGGCACCTCGGGGCCGGCGCTCGGCCCGTTTCGAGCACGCCGCGACCGCAAGAAATTGCGCATTGCCAATTTTGTCGGACTGTCCGGGCCGTCGGGAATCTGGGGTCCGGCCTCCATCAACAGTACGCTGCTTGGCGTTTCCGAGATCAACCGCCGCGGCGGCATTCTTGGCCGCGAGATTGAAGTAGCCTTCCATGACACCGGCGGCGACATCAACGACGTGACGCAGACGGCTTCCGACATCGTCGCGTCCGAAGACGCAGACGTCATCATGGGCTCGCATATCAGCGCGGTCAGGGTGGCATTGCGCAAGGTCGTCGCCGGACACCTTCCCTACCTCTACACGCCGGTCTACGAGGGCGGCGAGCGGACGCCCGGCGTCATGGCCATCGGCGAGACGCCGGGGGCGCAATGGCGCCCGTCGATCGAGTGGCTCGCCAACACCAGGCAGGCGTCGAACTTCTATCTGATCGGCAGCGACTATGTCTGGCCGTGGCTCTCCCATAAGGCAATCAAGAAATACATCGCGGACGCCGGCGGGCGTGTCGTCGGCGAAGAGTTCGTGCCGATCGGCGAGCACGATCATAGCAGCCAGATCGAGCGGATCCGGGCCGCCAGGCCCGACGTGGTCCTGATCACGTTGATCGGCGCTGACAGCGTCGTCTTCAATCGCGCTTTTGCCGAGGAGGGGCTCAGTTCGCGAATGCTCCGCCTGGCCGGTGCGATGGACGAGACCGTGCTGCTTGGGATCGGCGCCGACAACACCGAAAACCTGTTCTGCGCTTCCGGCTATTTCATCGACAGGGCCTCGCGCGACAACGACGCCTTCCGCAGCCAATACGAAGCGTCGTTCGGCCGTCACGCGCCGCCGCTCGGCTCGATCGCGCAGTCGAACTACGAAGGCTTGCGATTTCTCGAGACCATCGCCGCGCGCGCCGGATCCCTGGCGAGGAAGCCACTGCTCTCGGCTGCCGCCAATGTGGACTACCAGGGCGCGCGAGGTACCATCGGTATCCGGCGCGGCAGCGCACGCATGCCGATCTATCTTGCGGCAGCCAGCGGGCTCGACTTCCGCCTGATCAAACAGTTCTGACACCGGGCGCGCGCGTCGCTTCAGCAAATGGAGGTTCGTGAAATAATACTTGAAAAGGAAAACATTTCCGTTTCTAGTGATGCGAACAAGGCTGTCTTCATTCGGCAACTTGCCTCGCGCGTTCAGAAGAAACAGGAGCAATCATCGTGACAGTAGCGCTTCCAACCCCCGACCAGCTGCGCGCGGTCGCCGACCAATGCGGTCTGGCTTTGACCGATGAGGACGTCACTTCCTTCCGTGGATTGATGCAGGGCTCGGTCGACGCCTACAACGTTGTCGGGGCGATGCCCGACGAAGTGCCGATCGTCAAATACCCGCGCACGCCGGGCTATCGGCCCGGCCCGGAGGAAAATCCCCGCAACGCCTGGTACCGCAAATCGACCGTCAAGGGTGCGGCGAGCGGCAAGCTGAAGGGCAAGGTAGTGGCGCTGAAGGACAACATCATGCTGGCTGGCGTGCCGATGATGAACGGCTCCTCGACGCTCGAAGGCTATGTGCCCGATTTCGACGCTACCGTCGTCACACGCATGCTCGATGCCGGCGCCGAGATTGCCGGCAAGACCCATTGCGAGTTGTTTTGCATATCCGGCGGCAGCCACACCAATTCGACCGGACCGGTCCATAATCCGCACAAGATGGGATTCTCCGCCGGCGGCTCGTCGTCGGGAAGCGCGGTCGTGGTCGCACTCGGCGAGGTCGACATGGCGATGGGCGGCGACCAGGGCGGCTCGATCCGGATGCCATCCTCGTTCAGCGGCACCTACGGCATGAAGCCGACCTGGGGGCTGGTGCCCTATACCGGCGTCATGCCGATCGAAATCTTCGTCGACCACACCGGGCCGATGACCGCGAACGTGGCCGACAACGCGCTGCTGCTCGAAGTGCTCGCCGGCGACGATGGCTATGATCCGCGCATCAAATCGCCCAAGGTGGAGGAGTACACCAAGGCGCTTGGCGGCGGCGTCAAGGGCATGAAGATCGCCATCGTCAAGGAAGGTTTTGAACAGGCCGGCGCCGAAGCCGCCGTCAACGAAAGCGTACGGGAGGCGGCAAAGCGGCTGGCGAGCCTCGGCGCCACCGTCGAAGAGGTTTCGATCCCGATGCACATGATCGCGCCGGCGGTGTGGACGCCGATCGGCGCCGAAGGCATCGCCCAGACCATGATGTTCGGCGACGGCTATGGTCTCAGCCGTTCGGATCTCTACTCGACGTCGCTGATGGATTTTCACCGCGGCTGGCGCGGGCAGGCGGACTCGCTGTCGGAAACGACCAAACTGTTCCTGATGCTTGGCGTCTACATCAACAACAATTTCGGTCCGCGCTACTACGGCAAGTCCGTGAACATCTCCCGTCGCGTGACCGCGGCCTATGACAAGGTTCTGGAGAGCTACGATCTCCTGTTGATGCCGACCACGCCGATGAAGGCGACGCCGTTGCCGGCGCCGGGCGCCAGCCGGGAAGAGGTATGTCAGCGCGCATTCGAGATGATCACCAACACCGCGCCGTTCGATATCACGCACCACCCGGCGATGTCGGTGCCGTGCGGCATGGTCGACGGGCTTCCCATCGGCCTGATGCTGATCGGCCGGCATTTCGATGAAATGACGATCTATCGCGCCGCGCATGCCTTCGAGCAGGCCGGCGACTGGAAGAAAATGTGAGCAGCAGAACGTCGCAGAGGTGCTGGTGATACTACATGGATAATCTGTTCGTCGCACTGTTCGAGATCCTGAGTTTCGGCGCGATCGTCGTTCTGGTCGTGCTGGGGCTCGGGATCATCGCCAGCATGATGGGCATCTTCAACTTCGCGCAGGGCGAGTTCGTCCTGCTCGGCGCTTACGTCACCTATATCGTGCACAGTGCGGGCCTGCCGGTCTGGCTTGGGATGCTGGCGGCGCCATTTTTCGTCGGCGCGCTTGGATTTGTCCTGGAGCGGACCATCGTCCGGCGATTTTACGCCGCGCCGATCGTCGCGATGCTCGGCACCTACGCGCTTGGGCTCATCATCCGCGAGATCGTCCGCGGCCTGATCGGCGGGCTTGTACCTGTCGGTCCCGGAGCCGCTCGGAGGCTCCGTCAATATCGGCACCATGCACTTTTCCACCTGGCGGCTGGTCATCATTTTCATTACGGCGCTGGTGATGATCGGCAGCTATCTGCTGCTGGCGCGCACCGCATTCGGGTTGCGTATTCGGGCGTCGCTGGAAAATCCCGCGCTCGCCCGCGCATCGGGCATTTCGACCAATGCGATCTATGGGGCGACGTTTGCGTTCGGCGCCGCGCTCGCGGGCCTTGCGGGCGCGTTGATCGTGCCGGTGTTCTCGCTGTTTGCCGATCTCGGCCTGCGCTTCCTGATTCAGGGGTTCGTCGCCGTCATGGTCGGCGGGGTCGGCTCGTTCGCCGGGCCGGTGGCGGGCGCCGGCGTGATCGGAACGCTCGCAGCAGCGTTGCCATGGATCATTCCGCCCGTGATCGCCGACGTCCTCGTGTTCGTTCTCGCCATCATCTTCATCAAGTTTCGGCCGCAAGGCCTGCTTTCAACAAAGGGGGTCTAGTTCGATGTCTAACGATCGCAGCAATCTCAGCCGCCGGCGATTTCTTTCCAACTTCGCCTTTGCCAGCACCGCCATCGCCACCGGCGTCGGCAGTTGGGTCGTCCGCCCCGACTGGGCGAATGCGGCGTCAGACCCGATCAAGGTCGGCATCGCGACCGATTTGACCGGCCCGATCGGCTATGCCGGCAACGCCGACGCGAATGTCGCAAAGATGGTGATCAAGGAAATCAACGACGCCGGCGGGTTGCTTGGCCGGCCGCTGGAACTGTTCATCGAGGACACCGCGTCGAATGAATTGGTCGCCGTCGGCAACGTTCGCAAGCTGATCCAGCGCGACAAGGTCGACCTGGTGCTGGGGGGCATTACCAGTTCGATGCGCAACGCCATCAAGGACGTGATCGTGGCGCGCGGCAAGACGCTCTACATTTATCCGCAGCTGTACGAGGGCAAGGAATGCACGCCCAATCTGTTCTGCACCGGCCCGACTCCGGCGCAGCAGTGCGACGAATTCATTCCCTGGCTGATCAAGAATGGCGGCAAGAGGTTCGCGCTGCCCAGCGCCAACTATGTCTGGCCTCATACCCTGAACGTCTATGCGCGCAAGGTGATCGAGGCCAATGGTGGCGAAGTCGTCTTTGAAGAGTACTACCCGCTCGACCAGATCGACTTCAGCGCCACGGTGAACCGGGTCATTTCCAACAAGGTGGACGTGGTGTTCAACACCGTGATCCCGCCGGGGGTAGGGCCGTTCTTCAAGCAGCTTTACGAGGCGGGCTTCCTCAAGAACGGCGGTCGGCTCTCGTGCGTCTATTACGACGAGAACACCCTCAACATCAACCAGGCCGCCGAGATCGAAGGGCTTGCGAGTTGCCTCGATTATTTCAAGGCGCTGACGCCGGAAGATCCGTTCAGCGCCAAGCTTCAGGCGACCTATGAGAAGCAGTTCCCGGGCACCTTCCTGTTTGCTGCGGGAAGTGCCGCGACCGGGACCTATCGTGGTCTCAAGCTCTGGGAAGCGGCCGTCAAGGAGGCCGGCAAGGTCGATCGCGAGGGGGTCGCCGCTGCGCTGGATCACGCCAAGATCGCCGAAGGTCCCGGCGGGCCTGCGGAAATGGTTCCCGGCAAGCGGCATTGCAAGATGAAGATGTATACGGCCGTTGCCAAGGGCGGCAATTATGAGATCGTCGCGCGCAGCGCCGGCCTCGTCGATCCCAAAGAATGTTAGCGCAATGCTGAGTGGCATTCTGAGCGTCCTGCAGCGGCGGCAACCCGCCGCTGCGAAACCTGGAGCGGATGTACTGGCAACTTGATGACAGAAACGACACAGACCTCCTTGAGGCTTCCGCTTCGTGCCAGCCGCTCGCGCCGACTACAGGTGCTGCCGATCATCGAAATCACCGTGCTGGTGATCGGTGCGCTGCTGCCGCTGGTCCTCAAGGATTATCTGACGGTCTATGCGACGCGGGTGCTGATCCTCTGCCTGTTCGCGCTCTCGTTCGATCTGGTGTGGGGATACGCCGGCATCATGAGTTTTGGCCAGGCCGTGTTCTTCGGCACCGCCGGATATGGCGTCGCCCTGATCGCCCGCGATCTCGGCGTGACCTCGATCCTGCTGGTGTTGCCGGCCGGGCTACTGATCGGGCTGGCATTCGCATTGCTGCTCGGCGGCTTTCTTCTGCTCGGCCGTCATCCGTCCAGCGTGATCTTTGTTTCGCTGGGCACGCTCACCGGGTCCTACGCGGCGGATCGCGTGGCGCGGGGCTGGTATTACCTCGGCGGCCAGAACGGCATTCCATCGATCCCGCCGATGTCGCTCGGCAGCTACGACATCACAGAGGGGCCGGTCTATTATTATCTGGTGCTCGGCATTCTCGTGCTGGTCTATCTCCTGTGCCGCTTCCTGGTGCGGTCGCAGTTCGGGCTTGCGCTCGCAGGCTTGCGCGAGAACGAGCAGCGGATAGCGTTCTTCGGCTATCAGGTGCAGCGCCTCAAGGCGATCATCTTTTCCTTTGCCGGCGCCATCGCGGGGCTCGCGGGCAGCCTTTATGCCTTTCATGAAGGTTTCGTCTGGCCCAACATGCTGGGCGTGGTGATGTCGACGCAGGTGGTGCTCTACGTGTTGTTCGGCGGTTCCGGCACGCTGATCGGCGCTGTCATCGGTACGGTTGCGATCGAGGCGGTGAGTTTCTGGCTGTCGAACAGCTATCAGGACATCTGGCCGATCATTCTCGGCGTCCTGTTGCTGCTGGTTATCCTGTTTCGTCCCGCCGGCCTGGTCAGCCTGATCCTCAGCGAACGCGAGCGCGTCGGCAATTTCGGCCGGCCGCCGGGGAAGGGCGATGATGGCTCTTCTTGAAGCGCGAGGCCTGATCAAGATCTTCGGCAAGCTCACGGCCCTGAACGGTGCCGATCTCACCGTCGCGGAGAACGAATTCCACGGCTTGATCGGACCCAACGGCTCGGGCAAGAGCACGCTGATGAAATGCGTCGCCGGTGCTGAAATCCCGACATCAGGCACGGTGACGTTTGGCGGTCACGATATCTCGCAAGCCTCTCCCGCCGTGCGGGCGCGCGCCGGCATGAGCCTCAAGTTCCAGATCACCAGCGTGCTGCCGGCGTTGACGCTGTACGACAACATTCTGCTGGCGCTGCAGGCGCAGACCTCGCTTCCCCGGCTGGTGTTCTCGCGCACCCGCGGCATCCTGCACGATCGCGCCATGGCCATGCTCGAACAATTCCGTCTGGTTGACCGCGCGGCGGATCCGGCCTCGGCGCTTTCCCACGGCCAGCAGCAATGGCTTGAAATCGCGATGGCGCTGGCGCCCGAGCCAAAACTCCTGCTGCTGGACGAACCGACCGGCGGCATGAGCCTCGAGGAACGGCGGGTTACCGGCGAGCTGCTGCAGCCGATCAAGAAGCGCTGCTCCCTCGTCATCGTCGAGCACGATCTCGATTTCATTCGCGACATCTGCGACCGGCTGACCGTGCTCGATCAGGGAAGCGTACTGGATTGCGGTTCGGTGCAGCACATTCAGTCGAGCGCCCGGGTTCAGGAGGTCTATCTCCGCCGTGCCTGACGAGGACCGATATCTCGATATCCAGAATGTCGACGCGGGCTATGGCCGCAGTCAGGTGCTGTTCGGTGTCACGCTGGGCGTTCCCTGGCGCGGCGGCGTTGCCATTCTTGGCCGTAACGGCGCCGGCAAGACCACCTTGATGAAGGCGATCGTCGGAGAACTGCCGCTGCTCGGCGGCTCCGTCAGCCTCGATGCGCGCAGCGTCGGACAGTTGCCGACCGAGCAGCGCATTCGCCTCGGGTTGGGCTACGTGCCGCAGGAGCACTCCGTATTCGGGCGGCTTTCGGTGCGCGACAATCTTGCCGTCGGCGCGCTGACCAACCGCGACAGCCAGGCCGTCCATCGTGTGCTGGAGATATTTCCGAAACTGGGTCAGCGGATGGATCAGGTCGCCGGCACGTTGTCCGGCGGCGAACGCAAGATGCTCGCGATCGGCCGCGCCTTGTTGTCGAACCCGCGGGTGCTGTTGCTGGACGAGCCGACCGAAGGCGTCTGGATCGGCGTGATCGAGGAAATCACCGAACGTCTGATCCTGCTGGCAAAAGAGATCGCCGTCGTGATCGTGGAGCAGCACCTCGATCTCGCGCTACGGGTCGCAGACCGGGCCTTTGTGCTCGATCGCGGGAGGGTCGCGCTCACGGGATCGGCGCAGGAGGTTCGCAACGATCCAAGGCTGTTGCAGTATCTGGCGCCTTGACGCTGGGGCTCAGGACAGCCGGGCCTGCGCTGCTTTGCAGCATACCCGGTGACCACCGGCCACCGGCTTGCTTGGTGGTCCGAAACAGGGCGCCTTCCGGCCCGAAGTGATACGAGACATGCAGGCCATGCCCTTGTCTCCTCGGCCGATCGGATTACTTTCCGAGGCAACATTCCGCGAGGAGACCCCGATGAGTACCCTAAAACCCCTCAAAATCGACATCGTCTCCGACGTGGTCTGCCCGTGGTGCTATATCGGCAAGCGCCGGATCGAGAATGCCCTGGCGCTGGTGCCCGACGTTCCCGTCGAAGTGCGCTGGCGGCCGTTCTTCCTCAATTCCTGGGTGCCGCGCGAGGGCATCAGCCGCGACGAATATCTCACCGCCAAATTCGGCTCGGTCGAAGCCTACAAGGGCATCGCCGGCCGCGTCGTGACGGCTGCCGGCGAGGAGGGGCTGACCTACCGGCCCGAACTGGTGAAGCGCCAGCCCAACACGACCGATTGCCACCGCCTGATCCACTGGGCGGAAGCGCAGGGCAAATCCGCCGAGATGAAGCAGCGCCTGATGGAGCTGTATTTCCGCGACGGCGGCGACCTGACCGACGTCAACGTGCTGGTGCAGGCCGCGGCCGATATCGGCCTCGATAGCGACGATATCCGCAAGCGACTTGCAACCGATGAGGACGTTGCGCTGATCTCGGGTCAGGCGCAGGAAGCGTCCGAGAAGGGAATCTCGGGCGTGCCGACGTTTGTCTTCGCGCAGAAATACGCAGTATCCGGCGCCCAGCCCGCCGAACAACTCGCCCGTGCCATCCGTCAGGTGTCCGGCGAAATCAACGCACAGGCGGCGGAGTAGGGTACGGCTGGTTCGTCATGCCCTGCCTTGTGCCGGGTATCCACACAGCGCAGCAAGAAAGTCGTGGGTGGCTGGGCCAAGCCCGGCCATGACGACCGGACGAAATCATCGGCAAACAATAAACCTTGGGGAGACGTCATGATCTACGAACTACGAACCTACACCGTAAAGCCCGGCACGCTCGGCGACATGGTCAAGGCCGCGAGCACCATTTCGCGCGACATCCGCAAGGACGACTTCGGCAAGCTCGAAGGCTACTGGTCGACCGAGATCGGGCCGCTCAATCAGGTCCTGCACATGTGGAGCTACAACAGCTTTGACGAGCGCGCGCGACTGCGAGCCGAACTCGCCAAGAACCCGCGCTGGACCGGCGAGTACGTGCCGCTGATCCGGCCCCTGCTGGTGCGTCAGGACGTCCGCCTGATGAACGCGGTGCGGCCTCCGGTTGCGCCCGCTTCGACGGGCAATGTCTATGAACTCCGCAACTATCGCGGCAAGGCGGCCGGCGGCCTGAAGCAGTGGCTCGATGCGTTCACCGCGGTGCTGCCGGAGCGCGAGAAATATTCAAAGATCGTAGGCCTCTGGACGACCGAAGCGGGGCAGCCGAACGAGGCCTGCCACATCTGGGCCTATCCCAGCCTGAACGCCCGCGCCGAAGCCCGCGGCAACGCGATGAAGGATCCGGCCTGGCAGGAGTTTCTTGGCAAGGGCCCGGGCTTCCTTGAGGAGATGCACTCGACCATCATGCTGCCGGCGCCGCACTCGCCGCTGCAGTGAGGTGTTCACGTAGCCCGGATGAGCGAAGCGACATCCGGGACAACGCTAACACCGCCCCGGATGTCGCTGCGCTCATCCGGGCTACAAGTCACGCGTCCTTCAAATAATAATTCGCGCGCTTGCCGAGCGCGATCCGGCGCAGCACGCGGCGCATCGCCATCGAGGCGCGCAGCGGCTTGATCGCCGTCGTCACCGTGCGATAGAACGCGAGCTTGAGCGCATCGCGCACCGGCTGCTTGCCGGGCGGCTGCTGCGGCAGGCCGATGCCGCGCAGCATCGAATTGAAGAAGTGCAGATCGTTCAGCCGCCGCACCTCGCGCGTCTTCCAGGTGATCGCCATCGAGATCGAGAACGAGCCTGATGTGCGCACCCAGTGCGGCCATTGATACGGCACGTAGCAGCCGTCGCCCGCGAACAGATGGAATTCCTGGCCGCGCGGCGCAAAGCTCTCGTCGTATTTCAGGTTGCGGTGCTTGGTCATCGAGCGCTCGATCTCGTCGTCACTGACGATCGAACGGTCGGTATTGTCGAAGATCGTGAAGAATTTTTCGCCGTGAATGTGGACGAAGAAATTGTCCTCGCTGTCGAGATGGAACGGCGTGGTCGAGTTCGGCGAGGACACGAACAGGAAACCCTCGACCTGCTCGAAGCCGGCGTCGAGCAGGCTGTTGAAGCCGCGGGCGCGGGCGACCGACAGCAGGGTGTCCTCCAGCAGGCGGCGATACTCGGGCGAATTCTCCACGCGCTTGAGCACCATCCAGGCGCCGGCGGTTTCGATACGCTTCACCACTTCGACCGGATCGAGGTCGACGGAGGGAATGGCGTCCGGATCCTGGCTGATCGCGACCTTGCCGGAATTGTACTCGATCAGGTCGCGCGGCAGTTCGGCGGCCAACTGCGCGATGCGCGGCAGCGTCAGCAGCGGATGGCCGGCGAGCTTGTGGCGGATCGCGAACGGTTTCAGCGGAAAGTCGCGGCGAAGCGCGTCACGATCGGCCGTAATCACGGGCGCGACTGGCGGTGAGCGTATTCATCTAGGATTTCTCCTGCCGTGCTCTGACGAAATGAACGATGCGGCGTACCGGCTCGCGGATCGCGCCGCGCAAGGCGAGCGCGGCGCGGATCAGCGACACGACCGGATCGCCTCGCCGCAGCGGGATCAGGACGTCGCCGATCGCGAGGCGCCCGCGCCAGATCGGGTTGATCATGGGATGGTCGGGGCTGGCGGTGGAATTGACCAGGCGAATGGCCGGATCGGCGCAGAGATACCGGGTCAATTCCAGCGTCAGCTGCACGCCCGGCGAAAATTTTGCAAAGCGCTCGTCGACGCCGAGCTTGAAGTAGAAGGCGCGGTCCTGATGGCGCAGCACGATGGCGGCCGCCACCGGCGTTTCGCCGGCCCGCAGGGTCACGATCTCGCA
Organism: uncultured Alphaproteobacteria bacterium; assembly: GCA_963816815.1. Lineage (GTDB taxonomy): Bacteria > Pseudomonadota > Alphaproteobacteria > Rhizobiales > Xanthobacteraceae > Bradyrhizobium. Next base: position 105,875 of record CAWFMW010000011.1, on the reverse strand, counting down.
CTGGCCGGTCTCGGCCAGCGCTGACGTGGCGCGGCGGACGAAGGCCGCATCGCCGTCGTCCTGGCTGAGCGCGGTGCCGCGCTGGCCCTTCCAGCCGCTGGCTTCCAGCATCAGGAATGTTTCGACCGCGGCGGTCGATTTCGGCCGGGCGTCCGCGCCACGTCGAAATGGACGGCGCCATGTTCGGCGAGGCGATTGCGCTGGCGGCGCAGTTCTTTCAGTTTCTTCGCGCCGAGCGCCTCGCGCAGCAGGTCGTCGGCGTCGCCGGTAGCATCGAGGCAGGCGCGGACATGCGATTGCAGCACCACCGGCTGCATGCCGCCGCGATGCAGCACGTCGGTAAAGGCCTTCATGGCCGCGCCATCGAGCGAGGTGGCGCGGAAGATCAGCGCATGCGCGCCGGCCTGCCGGGCCTGCTGCATGATGCCGGTGACGGCTTCCTCCGCCAGGTCGCGATCGAGCAGCGGCGTGCAGAGCGTGCCGTAGGGATCGGCGCTGACCAAAGCGGGCAGCGGGATCCTGTAGGCGCGCCACATCGAGATCACAGGCACCAGGCCGATCAAGGTGGATGCATCGCGCCAAGCGCCGAGTGCGGCGGCATTCAGCGCGGCCCCGCGCCGAAGCGTTCACCGCCAATTCCCATTCGGGCAAATAATAGCCGTTCGGCTCGGCGGCGCGCATCGAGAGCGCGCGCCATTGGGCCGCGGAAACGCCGGCGAGCGGCGTCAGCGCCCGGCCCGAGCCTGGCGCAAGGGCGTCCGCAGCCATGCTCGATGCACGACGAACCGTCGATGTGTCGGCAATATCAACCACTTCCCCAAATCCCCGTTCGCGAATTATGTGGCCGGCGGCGCCATGAAGGGCCGCCTGGCCATCGCGTTCACGGGCAATGCTATTGGACAGAGATGGAAAATGCCGTTGTCGCGAAGCTCGGATTTGAGCGGTCGCGTTAACGAATCGTTCAGGCTGATCAGGCCGCCTGGGCCTTACGCCACTTCGGCGGCTGCGGGAGCGGTGAGGAACTTCGCTTCGAACTCGCTCGCCGGCATCGGCCGTCCGAAGAAATAGCCCTGTCCCTCTTCGCAGCCCATCCTGACCAGGAAGTCGGCCGTGGCCCGGTCCTCGATGCCTTCGGCGATGACGGACAGGCCCAGTTGCTTGCTAAGCCCGATGGTCGAACTGACGATCGCCGCGTCGTCGGGATTGGTCAGCAATCCGAGCACGAAGGAGCGATCGATCTTCAGGCCGTCGAGCGGGAATTTCTTCAGGTAGCTCAAGCTGGCAAAGCCGGTGCCGAAATCGTCGAACACGAGGCGAACGCCAAGCTCCTGAATCTTCAGGAACGTATTCAGCGCGCCTTGCTCGTCGTGGAGCAGGATGTCCTCGGTGACTTCGAGTTCGAGGCTGGTCGGGCTCAAACCGGTGCTGGCGAGCACCTGCGCGACCGAGATTGCGAGGTCACCCGACTGGAAGCTGGGACGGCGAAAGATTGACGCCGATGCGGAGCTTGTGTCCCGGCGCGTTCCCAGGCGGCTGCCTTGGCGCAGGCGGTTTGGAGAACCCATTCGGCGATCCGCTCGGAAATCGGAGAGGTGTTGACGACCGGCATGAATTCCCCCGGCGAAACCAGACCGCGCACGGGATGACGCCAGCGGATCAGGGCCTCGGCGCCGATCAGGCGGCCGTCGGCCAGATGAAGCTGTGGCTGGTAGAACAGTTCGAACTCATTGCGTTCTGCCGCCAGCGCCAGCTCCGCTTCCAGCGTCAGGCGCGTCTCCAGTTCGCGGCGGATCGAATCCTCGAACAGCACGTAACCGCCGCGGTTGGTTGCCTTGGCGCGGCTTAGCGCCAGATGGGCGTTGCTCAGAAGTTCGTCCGCCGTTCGTCCGTCGCTCGGGCAAATGGCCGCGCCAATGCTGACCTTGACGCGGAGGTGGCGCGTTTCCGGCGAGCAGCGGCGCGTCGAAGCCGTCGCCGATCTGTTCGGCGAAGCGACGGACGTTTTCGTCGATGTCGCTGGTCGGAACTGCGATCGCGAATTCGTCTCCGCTCAAGCGGGCGACCAGACCGGCCGGTGGGATAGCCGCCGTCAATCGCTCCGAAATGGCGCGAAGCACGAGATCGCCACAGGTGTTGCCGAGCATGTCGTTGATCTGCTGGAAGCCGTCGATGCCGATCACAAGCAGCGCCACGTTGCGGCGGTTCACATTGGCTCGTGGCAGATTTTCGCCTCGAGCTGGGCATGAAGGGTGTTGCGGTTGATGAGGCCCGTCAGCGTGTCGTGTTCGGCGAGGTATCGAATTCTCTCGGCTTCGCGCTTGCGCACCGAAATGTCGCGCAGGATCGCACCGAACTGAAAGCCGTCGGTGCCCTGCCAACGGGAGAAGCTGGCCTCGACCGGAAACACCTCGCCATTGCTGCGGCGTCCGTCGAACTCGACCACCGTGCCGGCGGCGAGATGGGCCGCGTTCTTGATCGAAAAGGAGGATGTGGAAAGGCTTCGTCCCGCGCGCAAATCTCGTCGAACGGTCGTCCGATCATTTCCTCAGGCAGATAGCCGAAGATCGCAGTCGCGCCGGGATTCCAGACCGTGATCAGGTAGTTGGAATCGGTGCAGATCAGGCCGTCGCCGAGCGACATAGCCACGCGCTGAAAGCGGCTCTCGGCGACCCTGCCGAGCAGATCGCGGATATCGATTTCGTCGAGCGCGATGGCAGCGATGTAGACGATGATGGCGATGTGAAACAGCGACGTGTCGAGAATCAGCGGGAAGGCCGCCTGCAGGGCAAACGCGCTGGCCTCGACGGCGACTGCGGTTGCGGCGAGCAGCGCCACGCGCTTGCCGGCGGAAAGGCGGCGCCATGAGAACAGCATGAGCAAGGCGAGCAAAGCGAGACCGGTCAGCGTGACGACGGGCGACGTCCATTGCAGCGCGCGGTTCTGCAGCAGCGATTCCGCAGCCAGCGTCTGCAGCACGGGTCCGGAGAGGATGACGCCGTTCGGAACGCTGAAGCGGTCACCGAGCTCGAGCGCGGTGCCGCCGACGATGACCTTCTTGCCTTGCAGTTTCTGCAGCGTCGCCGGGTCGCCGCGCAGCACGTCGGCAAAGGACACTTTGGGGATTCCCGCCGTCCGGATGCTGAAGTCGATCAGAAACGGCGCGCGCTTTTCGTCGTATTGGCCGGCAAGCACCGCAGCCATCGAGGGCACGAATTTGTCATCCAGTTTCTCACCGAACGGATAGCGGCGGACGAGACCGTCGGATCCGACCTCGACATTGACGAGCGCCGGCCAGGAATGTTCGGCGAATTGCTGCAATGGGCGATTGACGTGAAGCGTCGTCCTGTCGGTGCGGGGTTGCTGGAAGGAGGGCAGCACGACCGATCCGCCGGCGCTCTGGAGGGCTTCGGCAAAGTTTCGGTCCGACGACGCGTCGGAGGGCGTGGAGAAATCGACATCGAGCGCGATGTCCTGGACGTCCGCTTTCTGGAGCTGCCGGATCAACTCGGCGTGGAGCAGGCGCGGCCACGGCCAGACGCCGACTCTGTCGATCGACGAGGCGTCGATCGCGATCACCACAATGTCGCCAGAGGCCTGTCGCGACTGCCAGGCGAATCGCAGGTCGGCCAGTGTGTGGCGAAGCGAATTGTGCCAGCCGCCCGCCAGGACGATTGCGAGCGCAATCATCACGAAAATATGCGGCCGGTATCGTTTCACATCATCACCATTCTGGTGTTTCGAGTTTGGTCGCCGTCAGGCTTATGGGCTCATAGTCTAGAGATGTTGAAGCGTGCCGCTAACGGTTCTTGTAACGGCCGTAGGCGTTTCCGTTTCCGTTGCCGTTAGCCATTGCCATTGCCATTGCCGTTGCCGTTTCCGTTGCCGTTGGCGTTTCCATTGCCGTTACCATTTCCATTATTGCCATTGCCGCCGCTGACGGCCGCGACCGTGCTGCCGACGCCGGAAGCGGCCGCGGCTCCTGTTGCGGAGTTGGCGCCACTCACAGCGGCGTTGCTGCTGTTGCCCTGACCACTGTTTGCCGAGGCGACATCGTTTCCGGAACTGGATGAACCCCAGATCGTGTCCTTGTTGGCAGCGTTGCGCGTAGCACCATGCGCCGCCGACTTGTCGCGGGCGAGGCCGTGCGTCACGCGGTGGACATTCAACCGGACTTCACCGATCGATGACGAGATGCGGGTGACGCCATGCCTCGCCGGCTGCACGCTTGCATGCCGCGACGGCTGGATGCCTTGTCCATTCGTGGCGTGGCGGATCGCGGTAAAGCCGCCGCGCGGCACCGGAACGCGCTCGACCGATGGCGCGCGAGGTTTGCCTTGCTCGATTGGGGCGAGGGCGCCGCTTCCGCCCAGCGAGAGGCCGGTCTTGCCGTTGGCGAACGCCGTCGCATGTTGGCCCGGCATCACCTGAGCGATCTGACCCGACTTGAAGTCCGCGACTTCAACCTGACCGCGGATGACGTCGACGGTGGTTTTCCCTGCGTTGACGGTGACGCGGAATTGCGTGCCCTTCACCACGGCCGCGAGGTAGGGGGTCTCGACCTCGAAATGCTTGACGTTGCGCTTTTCAACGTCGAGCAGGATCGAGCCGGCCTGCTGCCTGATCGTCGTCGAGAGTCCTTCCTTCTTCTGGGCGGGGACGCCGACCACGGAATTAGGTGAAACCAGGATCATTTCATCGCCGCGCTTCAGGAGAACGCGTCCGGTGCGGCCGGTGCGAACGGTATCGCCCGGCTTCAGCACGTCTTCCTGTTTCAGCGATGCCTGCTGCACGTCGCTGCCGGTGAGCCATACCTCGCCCGAGGATTTGTGGACCGTCCAGTCGCCGCCGTCGGCGGCGAACGCGACCGAAGTCGTCGCCAGCATGAATACGGTCGCGAGTGCTCTTGAGACGTGAAGGATCGCACGCATGAAACTCTCTCCGATTGCCGCTTTGTCCCGGACGCTATCGGAAATGTTTCAACATTGAGTGAGCGGAAATCGCGTTCTGCAGAGCACGCATTAACCGTTCATTGACCATAAAATTCTATTAAAAATCATATGGCTAGGGGTCCAACCAACGATCGGCGGCGCGTATCCGTACATCTACTGAAGCGCGCTTGTGCAGCTGTAGCCTGGCACCGCTTCCCGACGATTGGCGTAGGCCTATGGATCATTATCGCCAGCCTTCCGGCGCACGCGCAGTCCGCGAACCAGCCCGGTTACGATCCGCGGCAGACCGAAAGACGTTTCGAGAGCCGACAATCGAGCCAGGGCGCGAACGGGCGGCCCCGGTTGCCGTCGCCGCAATTCGCCCGGCCAGAGGGGCAGGGCGATACCAAGCCACTGTTCGTGCTCCGCCACGTCTCGATCTCCGGCGCTGTTGCAATACCGCAGGACCGGTTGGCGACGACGTATCAGTCCTACATCGGCAACAAGGTATCGCAGGCCGACCTGGCGGCGATCGCCGCTGCGGTCAGCGACGTCTATCGCGCCGCCGGCTTTCATCTCAGCCGGGCGATCGTTCCGCCGCAGGACATCCAGGTCGGCGAGCTTCGCATTCAAGTCATCGAAGGCAGCATCACGGAGCTGGCGCTGAAGGGAGACGGCGCCGAACAGTTCGGCGTCCGGCCGATGCTCGATGCCGTGCTGACTGAGCGGCCCTCACGGCTTGCGACGCTCGAACGGCAGTTGCTGCTGATCAACGGGCGGCCCGGCGTACAGATCGAGGACACCGCGATCGAGGAGATCGGCATCCGCGAGCGGCGATTTTCGCCTGATCCTGTCGCTGAAGACATGGCACGTCTTCACTTCGTTCGGCGTCGACAATCTGGGATCGTCGTCGGTCGGACCGTGGCAAAGCTACGGGACGGCGGCGTTCAATTCCTATCTCGCGCCCGGCGATTCTCTGGTGGTCAATCTCTCGACCACGCCCGGCGATCCGCGACAACTCGCCTTCGGCCGCCTGTCCTACGACGTGCCGGTCGGCACCGACGGCGCCCGCATCGGCGCATCGGGCTACTACAGCGAGGTGTGGCCCGGCGACTACCGCCGTCTCTTCAGCGACAACATCAAGACCGAGTCGTTCGAAATTCGCGGCAGCATCGTTCCGCTGCAATCGCAGAAATCGAGCCTGACGCTGACCGCGGCGGCCGGATTCACCAATGCCACCGAGAAAGATGTGTTCGGCCCGATCTACGCCGACCGCATCCGCACCGCCAGCCTCACCGTCGGACTACCGGCTGCAGGACAATTTCGGCGGCACCAATTATCTGACGGTGAATTATCGCCAGGGCCTCGACATTCTCGGCGCCTCGCACCGCGGCGACGACGATCTGTCGCGCGAGGGCGCGTCCGGCAAATTCTCCGCGCTGAATTTCTGGTTCACGCGCTACCAGACGCTGTCGGATGCGTGGTCGCTGAAACTTGCGGCCGCCGGCCAGACGGCGTCCGGGCCGCTGTTCACCTCGCAGCAATTCTATCTCGGCGGCATCGCGTTCGGCCGCGGTTATGGCAGCGCCGAGATCAGCGGCGACAATGGTCTGGCGGGTTCGGCGGAGCTGCGCTTCGACCAGAAGACCAGCCTTCAATATCTGAGCGGCTACCAGCTCTACGGCTTCGTCGACAGCGGCGTGGCCTGGAATGACGGCTACCGACTGAGCGATGGCCTTTCGCTGACCTCGGCCGGCGGCGGCGTTCGCTTCTTCCTCTTCGACGGCCTGCAGGCCGACATCGGCGCCGCCGCGCCGCTCACCTATCGCGCGCCTGACAATCCCGCCCGCGGCGCGCGGGTGCTGTTCTCGCTGACGAGCGTGCTGAAGCTTTGTCCGGTGCGGGCGACGACGCGCTGCCTGTAGCGGCCACAGCGTTTTCGAGCGAAGTGGGCACCGGTTCGCGTCAAGAAAACGCGTCAAATAAGAATCTAGAGCTCGGCTCTGATTCAATCAGAACCGAGCTCTAGACCGGCTCGTAGTTCTCGGCAGTGCAGGTATCCTCGGCTTCGACCTTTTGGCGATCGGCGATCACGCCGCCGGAAATCTCGACACGATAGGTCTGCGTGCCCAGCGGTTTGCCGGTCACCGAAACCACTTCGGCCTTGACGCAGGCGGTCCAGCCCGGTCCGCGCAGGTTGGGGCGCGGCTCGGACACGCGAACATGGCTCGGTTGCGAGGCCGCCGTGAACACCGCGTCCAGTTTCTCCTTCAGCATGCGCTTGACGTCGGGCGCCGGCTCGAGCGCAGGCAGTTCGGGCGCCTTGGCGCGCATGAACTCGGGCAGCGGCGAGCGGACGTCGCCAAAGCCGCAACCCGCAAGCGTCAACGCCGCGCCCGCCATCAGCGCTATGTGAAACCCGATCCGCCGCATCGGAGGTTGTCTTACCGCGGAGACGCCACTCCGGACAGAGTATTAGGCCGAGATAGCAATCCCGATACTGTGATTTGCATCACGTCGCAGAGCTTGGGTCTGCGACAACATCGCCGTCGAATTGAGCCTTTGTCACGCCTCACATGGCGCCGCCGGCTTGAACCCATCGGCTTCGGGCTGTGACCAATCCGTAGCCTGCATTGCCGGGAGGTCGCATCATGTTTCGTCACGCGCTACTCAAGTTCATCGTTCCCGCCGCGCTGCTTCTGGGTACGCAGTCCGCATTCGCCGAGAACCGCCTCGCGCTGGTGATCGGCCAGTCCGCCTATCGTTCGGTGCCGGCGCTGCCCAATCCAGCCAATGACGCCAGGGCGGTCACGCAAATGCTGACCGATTCCGGCTTCGAGGTCTCGACCGCCGCCGATCTTTCGCAAAGCCAGATGCGGGAGGCGGTCAGCGACTTCGCCGGCAAGGTCGCGGCCAAGGGCGCCGACACCGTCGCGCTGGTGTTCTACGCCGGCCATGGCCTGCAGATCGACGGCGAGAATTTTCTGGTTCCGGTCGACATCGATCCGAAGCGGGAAGCCGACATTCCGATCCAGGCGGTGCGCCTCAACGACATCCTGAACACGCTGACGTCGGTGCCGAGCAAGATGCGCATCCTGATGCTCGACGCCTGCCGCAACAATCCGTTCCCGGACCTCAAGACCGCCGGCGGCGGGCTTGCCATCGTCGATGCGAAGGTCGGCGCGCCCGGCACGTTCCTGTCGTTCTCGACGTCGCCCGGCGCGGTCGCCGAAGACGGCTCCGGCTCCAACAGCCCCTATACGAACGCGCTGCTGGCGGCCGGCAAGGAGCAGAACATTCCGATCGAGGAGACCTTCAAGCGGGTGCGGCTTGCGGTGAACAAGGTCACCGACGGACGGCAGACCCCGTGGGACAGCTCCTCGCTGACCGAGGATTTCCGTTTTTCGGGCACCGCGGTCGCCGGGCCGAAGCCCGCGGCGGCGCCGAAGAAGTCGGTCGCCGAGTGGACGCGCGATCTGAAGGGCAAGCCGGTCGAGGCGGCCAACGAGCTGATCGTGGCCGACGGCACCGACGAAGCCTATGAGGCCTTTGCCGGTCTCTACCCGCAGACGACGCTCGGGCGGCTGGCGCGCGACTGGCTCGTTCGGCACCGGCGCATGGTGGCGTGGAACGACGCCGTGCTCATCAACACCGCGTCCGGATATCGCTCCTTCCTGGAGAAATTCCCCGACAGCGATCTGTCCGCAACCGCGCGCAAGCTGGAATTGCGGCTGCGCAACCGTCCGGAGCTGACGCCGGCGGTTGCCGCCGCCAACGCCGCCTTGCCGCAGAACGTTGCGCTGGCCGGGCCGACCTGTCCCTGCAACGTGCAGCCGCCGGCACAGCCGCAGCCGCTGAAGATCAATGCCCCGGTCCGCCGCGTCGAGCCGGATCCGCCGAAGAAGAAAGCCGATCGCAAGCCGCGCCGGCCGGAGCCGGATGATGACGTCGTGGTCGTTCGCCGTCCGCCCCCGCGCGTGGTGTACGACGATCCGCCGCCGCGCGAAGTGTACGAGCCATCGAGACCGCCGGTCAGCATCGGTATTGGAATTGGTCTCGGCGGGTTTGGCGGCGGCCGTGGCGGTCACTATGGCGGCCAGAGAGGTGGATACTGAGGTACCGATAGGGTAATCGATCCCGCAAGCGTTGCGCTGCGCTTGCGGGGGTAGGATGCGAAATCCGGTTCGTCTGCTCATTTCCTTCGTTGCCATCTTCTGTGCCTTTATCCTGGTCTTGGCTCCGGCCTCCGCCTGGGAGCATTGGGGCGGCGATCGCGGCGGATCGCGGTTTTCGCCGCTCAACCAGATCACGCCTGACAATGTCGGCAATCTCGTCCGCGCCTGGGAGTTTCGCACCGGCGATCTCGACACCCGCGCGCCCGAGGTGATGAAGCGGACCAAGTTTCAGGCCACGCCGCTCTTGGTCGAAGACAGCCTGATCTTCTGCTCGCCGTTCAACGAAGTCATCGCGCTCGATCCCGGCAGCGGCGCGCAGAAGTGGCGGTACGATCCGAAGATCTCGACCGCTCAACGCCCGGCCAACCGCTACAATTGCCGGGGCGTGGCCTATTGGGTCGACGACAAGGCGCCCGCGACGGCAGCCTGCCGCGCGCGAATCTTCATGAGCACCAACGACGCGCGCGTGATCGCGCTCGACGCGAGGAGCGGCATTCCCTGCGCCGATTTCGGCGCCAATGGCGAGATCAGGATCGAGACCGGCATGCCGCTGGAATGGCCCGGCGAATTCCAGATCACGTCGGCGCCCGTCATTGTCCGCGATACCGTCATCATAGGCTCTGCGATCGCGGACAACCGCCGCGTCGAGGCGCCACCCGGCACGGTGCGCGCCTTCGATGCGCGAACCGGGCGTTCGCGCTGGTCGTTCGATCCGCTGCTGCATCACGGCATCAATGCCGGCCACGCCAATGTCTGGGCGCCGATGTCGGTGGACGAGGAGCGCGGTCTGGTGTTCCTGCCGACGTCCTCGCCGAGCCCGGATTTCTGGGGCGGCAAGCGGCCCGGCAACAACGACTACGCCAATTCGGTGGTGGCGCTGCGCGCCGAGACCGGCGAGCGGGTCTGGTCGTATCAGACCGTGCATCACGATGTCTGGGATTACGATCTGCCGGCGCAGCCGACGCTGGCGCGCATCGACACCGGGCAGGGCATGCGCGACGTCGTGATACAGCCGACCAAGCAGGGATTTGTGTTCGTGCTCGACCGCGATACCGGCAAGCCGGTGTGGCCGGTCGAGGAACGCGCCGTGCCGCAAGGCGGTGCCGAAGGCGAGCAGCTCTCGCCGACGCAGCCGTTTCCGACCCACGTGCCGCCGCTGCTGTCGCAGCAGATTTCGGCGGACGAAATGTTCGGCCTGATTCCGTTCTGGGAGCGCGGTGCCTGCCGCGCGCAGTTCGCGGCTGCGCGCAACGACGGCCTCTACACGCCGCCATCGACGCAGGGCACGGTGGTGTTTCCGATGACCGGCGGTGGCGTGAACTGGGGCGGCGCCGCCTTCGATCCGGTCAACCAGATCCTTTACGCCAACGTTTCGCGCGCGATCCACATCGTCAAGCTGCTGCCGCGCGCCGCCGTGCCCGACGGGTTCAATCCGCCGCCCGGTCACGATTTCGGACGGCAGCAGGGTGCGCCGTTCGCGATGACGCGCGCGGTCGCTTTGTCGCCTTTGGGCCTGCTGTGCAACAAGCCGCCCTGGGGCGAGATGGTCGCGGTCGATCTGAAGGCCGGCAAGATTCTCTGGCGTTCGCACGTGGGCACCACGGAGGATCGCGCGCCGCTCGGCATCGCGTTTTCCTGGGGCACACCGCTTGTCAACGGCGTCGCGATCACCGCGGGCGGTCTCGCCTTCACCGGCGCGATGGACGCTTATCTGCGGGCCTTCGACGCGCGATCGGGGCAGGAGCTGTGGCAGGGCCGGTTGCCGGTGCCGGGCGTCGCCAATCCCATGACCTATCTGTGGAAGGGCGAGCAATATGTCGCGATCGGCGCTGGTGGTCATTCGGAGTCGGGCACGACCATCGGCGACAGCGTGGTGGCGTTCCGCCTGGCGCGGCTGGGCGAGGCGCCCTCGCTGCGGTCGCGCACCATCGACCGGCCGGGCGGGCGATTCACGAGCGGGGCGATTGCGGTCGGGCTTGTGATCGTGCTGATGGCGGTGTTGCTGTGGCGCTGGCGGCGGAGCAGGCTGGGGGCGTGAGCGGACCATCATCATTGCGAACGAATCTTGTAGCCCGGGTGAGCGCAGCGATATCCGGGATGATGTTAGAGGGGCCCCCGGATGTCGCGGCGCTCATCCGGGCTACGAAGCTGCGTTCGCAGGGACGAAAGGGTCTTCGGATTTAGTTCTCAAAGCCGAATGCACCTTCGCGATCTCGCGGCGCTGGTCGCCCGAGCTTTGCATCTTCGTTTGCCCTCTCTTCAAATAGAGGGCGCAGGGAAGACCGGGTGCTTGCTGCACCCGCGGTCTTGCGTGCGATTTGCGCAAACAAAAATGCACACGAGCATACAGGGCAGCTGGAGCATTCCGGCCTTCCCTGCGCAATGGCTTTACGGCTTACTTCGTGCTCTTCCCGGAGAACGGCTCTTTTGCCTCCGTCGCCTGCGCTTCTTATCGCACGCTTAACGCCAGCACCGTGGCGCCCGAACCACACGACTTCGCCGTACGCTTGAGCCGCGCACGTCTGTCGCAGCTCTCGCGTCCATCGCATCTCACCGCGCGTTCGTGACGTTCGCGAGCGCCCCTCATCCGCCGTGAGACGGGCGGAGTTATGCCGGTGATTTGCGTGAGAACGAAAGCAGAATATTTTTGCGCGAGGGGCTGGACAGGTTTTGAGTGATTTGCCCGTCGTGCCATCGTGTCGCAGTCCGCTGCATGAAGTTGCACTTGCGCGCAAAGCAAATCAGTCCGCAGTCGGTAGGGTGGGCAAAGCGAAGCGTGCCCACCATCAAGACGCATGCCCGCTGATAGATGGTGGGCACGTCGCTAACGCTCCTTTGCCCACCCTACAATTCCTGCCAGTCCCTACAGCATCGCGAATGCGCTGGAGACCATTGCCACCGGCTTGTCGTCGGTGGCGACGCGGCCGAAACTCAAGGTGCGTCCGAGGCGGACCACGTTGGCATCGGCCAGCACGTCGGACGCCGAGACCGCGCCCACGAAATGCGTGGCCTGGTCAACAGCCCTCTTGTCGAATTTCCGGCCGCGCTGCATTGGACGGGAACAAGTGGCAATTGCTCGGCGTTATGGAAAGCGAAAGTTCGAGTGGAACGCTGGCGGGAGGTTTTTTCGCCATCCCTGGGAGGACGCGTCAAGTGGCAGATAAGCGCGCTTTGAAGCTGATTGGCATTGTGTTCGGAACGCTGACTTTGATGGTCATCTCGACGGGGGCCGCTGTGGTGGCCGGCTCGGCCGTGAGCAGCCCGGACGCCGGCTATCTCGAATTGGCATACGTTCGTGACTAGTTCGCAAGAGTGGACCATGCAGTTCGTGAGCGCTGTCATGCTCGCGGCTTTCGCAACAAGTATGTGGATTGCAGGGCAGCACTTTATTCGGAGCGAGACTCACAGGCAGAGCCGGATCATCTCGCTCCTAAACCCGGCATTGCCGTGTGACGATCGCGCTCTGACCGTGGGCTATAGAGCAAAGAGTGTGCATCGACGGGTCACTTCTTGCCGTGACGGTTAGATTCGTTCATCGATTGGGAAAAATATGTAAAACTGAAGCTCGGCATGTAGCGATGGTCATCGGGCAGCTTAGTTGCCCTGGAGACCAGCGGGGCATCGAAACTTGAAGTGTCCGGTGTCGAAGTCACGCAATCAGGTTTGACAGCAAGAGGTTATGAGTTGATGGGAAAAATCCCTCGCATCCGTTGCGAGCAATGCAACGGTGATCGGGTTGTTGACGGGAAAGCGTGCGAATGGTGTAGCGGTCATGGCTATTACATACCGACCAAAAGCGGCGCTGAAGAAAGCGGGACTGATCGAGGAGCGGAACAGCCGTTGATCTCCCAGTGAAGTTCGCAGGGTGGGCAAAGCGAAGCGTGCCGACCATCAAGACGCGTGCTCGCTGATAGATGTGGCACGTCGCTAACGCGCCTTTGCCCACCCTACAATTCCTGCGAGTCCCTACAGCATTGCGAATGCGCTGGAGACCATCGCCACCGGCTTGTTGTCGGTGACGCCGAGCAGCGTGACGCGGCCAAAACTCATGGTGCGCCCGAGGCGGACCACGCGGGCATCGGCTAGCACGTCAGAGGCCGAGACCGCGCGCATGAAATGCGTGGTCTGGTCGACCGTCGTCATCGGACGATAGCCGCGGTTGGCGGCGAGGTTGGCGATCACCATTGCGGTGTCGGCAAAGGCCATCAGCGCCTGGCCAGAAACCGTGCCGCCGTTGCGGCACAGCCGCTCCGAGAACGGCAGCCGCAGGACCGCGCCCGGTTGCCAGTCGGCGGCATCGCCAGGCGGGGCAAAGTCAAAGCGCTCGATCGAGAGATTGAGATCCATCACCCAGGGCGCAAATACCTCGCCGAGCACGCGCCTGGCTTCCGCGATGCCGAATTCCGTTGCTGCTGGCTGTTGCTGCATGAGCGCCCCGTTTCCCCGCCTGAACTTGTGTTGGCGCATTGTAGTGGTCACTGCGGCGAAGGGAACAGGGGCGGCGGGCCACAAATGCGGCGCGAAATCCTGCCAATCCGCGTCGAAACCAAAGGCTGAGGCGGGTCATGCTTGGCGCGGCGGTTGCGCCGGTGGTATCCTGGCCGGAAACGCTAAGTCAGCGTCCCAAAGGAGAGCGTCATGAGAATGCTGAGCGCGGCCGCGGTGTTGATGTTGTTGACGGTGCCGGCCTACGCGCAGACCCCCAACATCAACCTGATCCCGGAATTGCAGACCAAGTCGCCGGAGGAGAAGGAGCAGGAGGCGATCAAGGAGAAAGCCTATCGGGATTCCCTGAGGAAGATTCCGGACGCCAAAGCCTCTTCCGATCCTTGGGGTAATGTGCGCAGCCCCGACGCACCCAAGAACTCAGCGGCGCCGGCCAAGAAGAGCAAGACCGGCAGCAGCAGCCAGTAGGCGCGCGCCCGCCAAAACGGCGAGTAGGATTCCTTCGCCGGCACCCTATATTTCACCTGTCGTCATGTTGTCTGGAGTTACGACGTGGTCTTTCGTCCGCGCGATCTCGCGAGCCGGATGGCCGGCCGGCGCAAGCCGGACGACGGCTATCTGCGCGAGACCTTCACGCTGCCGCGCGACAAGGCAAGGGCGAGGGCGCGCGACTTTCTCGACCGCTATCCCAAGGCGGCCTATATGAGCTCGGTCGAAAGCTGGCGCGAGCTGCCCGGTGGCGACATCGAATTCACGATGCGCCGGCTTGCCAGCGCGGATTAGGCGATTTCGAGCTGCACACCGGAATTTGGAACCGACACATCGGGTTTTGCCGAATTCCGATAACCCGGTATTCAGGTATTCCGCTTAAGGATTTCCCTCGCGCAGGAGAAATCATGGCGAGAGACCGCAAAGACCTTGGTGCCCGCAAGTTCGTTCGGGTCGACTTGCGCAAGAAGGGATTCCTGATTCCGGCGCCGGATGCGCCATGGATCGAATGCTATATCCTCGACATTTCCGACAACGGCGCCTGCCTGGATGTGGGCGACCTCGCGGTTCCCAAGATGTTCGGCCTTTCCCTCACCGCGGGGGGCGAGGTTCGGCGGGTATGCGCGTTGATCTGGCGCAGGGGCGAATTTGTCGGCGTCCGGTTCATCTCCGCCCGGGAGTTGCGGAAGGGTACAGCGCCAACTGGTTAATCGTTGTCCTGCCGCGATCGCTGCGCGATAAGCGACCGGCCGAAGAGGCCCGAGGGATTTATTGCCGTTCGGCTTTTTTCAGCTCCCGATCGATCCGAAGCTGAACGCGCCGGATGGCAAGCAAATTGAGTTTGGCTTCGGTCTTGCCCGTAATGACTTTGTCGCCGATGCGGAATTGCCATTTCCAGATCCCCGGAGCGACAGCCGTGACGGTGTATTCTACGCCCTTGTAAATCATGTGAACAATTCCGTTGCGGCCTCATCCCGCTTCAAATCCCAAACCTTTACTTAAAATTGTGTTTGTTATAAATTGCAACTTATATGACGGTCGTCCAAGCGCGCGTTAGCCCATTGCGAACGCAGGAGTTGGCAAGGAGCCGAGCAGACCCCGATCAGGCTGCAGCGCATGGTCTGAGATGACCAAGGTTGGCCTTGGTCTTTCCGACCTAACTCCTGCCTGGTCGGCGTACGTTACACGCCTGTGTAGAAACTCTATCATGCTTCGCGCACCGGGCGTGGAGCCAGGACTTATATGAGTTCATCTGCTGTCGAATGCGCTGGTTGATGCAAGTCACGCCAAAAAGCCGCTTTGCTTGACCGCGCTTCAATCCCGCATATGCGTTCGGGTTCCACGGCGGCCCGCTTTTCCGAGTGCAGAAAAGCGCTGCGCCGCGCAAGCGGAGTATGGTCGCTTGGCGGCGCAGGCCTAATCCCCGAGTGATGCAATGTCCCAGGCAACAATTATGTCTGGACGGAATGCAAAAGGTTCAACGCGGCCAACACGAATTTGTCCGCTGAAACGGGACTTTGCGGCGGACGTATCTGCTCGCGAGGGCGGGGTGGTCCTCCAGATTTTCCCCGCCGTCGGCGACCTCGCCGCGTAGCCCCATGCGGCGGGGTCGTTTGGCTGTGGCGCCGCCGATCGCAGCAGGTTGCGACGACAGCCACGGCCACGCAAGGCATGCCGCCCTGGTTTATCGGCCGGCGTCTATTCCTGGCGCGTGGGATATGGCTGCCGCGGCGGCGGCATGTGGGGCCTGGACGGCGCGTCCGGCCGGACCGGCTGCGGCAGCCGCGAGGGCTCCGGCGTGCGGCTGAGGCTCAGGAGCCATCTGAGGAGATCGGCGCCATGCTGCTGAAGCATCGGCAGGATGGGTGGGGTATGGAGAACGTGTGCGTGCATGCGGCAATCCATAGCGTGCGCGCCTTGACGGACGGTTCAGGCGAAACCGCAAGCACGCCTAAAATTGTAAGCGATGTCGCCGGCCGCTCCTGCTGCAGTCGGCCGACAAACGTTAAGGCCGCCTGTCGGCGGCCTCAACGCGAGAGCTAGCTTTTCGCCTGCTCTACATCAGGCGGCCGGGGGCTGGCATCCGGCGCCTTCTTACTCCTGGCCTGAAGGTCGGCGGCCTTCTCGAGAAAGCCCGCGGCGACATCTGGATCCGTGGTGGCCATTGCAAACTTCAATAATGTTGCCGCTTGTTCCGTCAGATATTTTTTACCCGGCACAATCTGGTTCCCCGTCACTACCCGTTACACTCCGCAGTCCCCGATCGGATTACGCAGCGCGGCGGAATCCGTTCCGAGGAACAGTACAAAAGTGAGCTTAAAGCTCCGGCCCGTGTCCGGGCTGGCACGCTGCCGGAGGCGGCGTCATTCCTCGCCGAGAAGTTTGCCGGTTTGCCTGTGGATGAAATGAAGCCGGGTGCAGGCGAGGCAGACGACGGACGAATAGGCATTGGAACCGGGCTCGCCGGGCGGGGTCTCCGGGAGCCAATGCTGCACGTTCGTGCCCAGCCGCGGGCATTTGAAAAGGATATGTCGGCCCATAGGCGGAATATGCAAAATCTGCGCGGCAGGTCACCTCCGTATGTTTGCGTAGGTGCAGGGGGCGGCCGGGGGTGCGCGAGTTGGAGGCCGCCGCCAGAGGCGGCCTCTTTATTGAAACTTCGGGCGGTTTCATCACGTAGCCATAGAGTTGGCTATCGCTCCTGTGTGGCAGGGCAATTGGAAGTAGTCGGCAGGGGCCGCTCGCTTTGAAGTCTACGGGCGGCCCCACCATCAGGTTTCAATTCAAATCAGGCACCGCAAAGATCAAACCGGGCCACTGGGGTAAAATACGGCTACCGTGCGCCGAAAAGAACATATTGCGAACATAGAACAAACGTGGTACAAAGCTGGCATAGGTCATCGAATCCAAAACCTGCCACCGCCCCGTTTGTCCCGCTCGCGAATCCCCGCCATAAGGAGCACGTACTATGTCCGCCACTGCCCTGCGTATCGTCGAAGGATCCTCCATGGATAAGACCAAGGCCCTGTCTGCCGCGCTCTCCCAGATCGAGCGTCAGTTCGGCAAGGGCTCGGTGATGAAGCTGGGCAAGAACGACCGCTCGATGGATATCGAGACGATTTCGTCGGGCTCGCTCGGGCTCGATATCGCGCTGGGTGTCGGCGGCCTGCCGAGGGGACGTGTGGTTGAAATCTACGGGCCGGAATCCTCAGGCAAGACCACGCTGGCGCTGCACACCGTGGCGGAAGGGCAGAAGAAGGGCGGCATCTGCGCCTTCATCGACGCCGAACACGCGCTCGATCCGGTCTATGCGCGCAAGCTCGGCGTCAACATCGATGAACTGCTGATCTCGCAGCCCGACACCGGTGAGCAGGCGCTGGAAATCTGCGACACGCTGGTGCGCTCCGGCGCGGTCGACGTGCTGGTGATCGATTCGGTGGCCGCGCTGGTGCCGAAGGCCGAACTCGAGGGCGAGATGGGCGATGCGCTGCCGGGCCTGCAGGCGCGGCTGATGAGCCAGGCGCTGCGCAAGCTCACCGCCTCGATCAACAAGTCCAACACCATGGTGATCTTCATCAACCAGATCCGCATGAAGATCGGGGTGATGTACGGCTCGCCGGAAACCACCACCGGTGGCAACGCGCTGAAATTTTACGCCTCCGTCCGCCTCGACATTCGCCGCATCGGCGCGATCAAGGAACGCGACGAAGTGGTCGGCAACCAGACCCGCGTCAAGGTGGTGAAGAACAAGCTGGCGCCGCCGTTCAAGCAGGTCGAATTTGATATCATGTACGGCGAGGGCGTCTCCAAGATGGGCGAGATCCTCGACCTCGGCGTCAAGGCCGGCATCGTCGAGAAATCCGGCGCCTGGTTCTCCTATGACAGCCAGCGGCTGGGCCAGGGCCGCGAAAACTCAAAAGCGTTCCTCAAGGCCAATCCCGACATGGTCGCCAAGATCGAGACGGCGATCCGCCAGAACTCCGGCCTGATCGCCGAGCAGATCCTGGCCGGCTCCCCCGAGCGCGACGCCGACGGCGAGGAGCCCGCGGACGCCGAATGAGCTTCAGAAACGCGTCAGGGGTTAAGGCCTGAAACGTGACGGACGGGTGTTGTAGACGTTGAGTTGCCGACGTCTTCAGCGCCCGTTTTGTTGTGTATCAAGCCGTAGCGGCGCGACCGTTTCGTAGGATGGGTAGAGCGCAGCGAAGCCCATCATCGTACCGCACACGCGGTGATGACCGCGATGGGTTTCGCGAAGCGATACCCATCCTACGAGTTGCGTGCGTCTCACTCCGCGGCTTGCGCGTAGTCCGCAACCGGCGGGCACGAGCACACCAGATTGCGGTCGCCATAGACGTTGTCGACGCGGCCGACCGGGCTCCAGTATTTGTCCGTGCGCGAGGTGCCGGCCGGGAAACATCCCTCGGCGCGGCTGTAGGCCCGGCTCCACGCGTCGTCGGCGATGTCGTGCACGGTGTGCGGGGCGTGGCGCAAGGGCGAGGCCTCGACCTTCCAGCGGCCTTTCTCGATCTCGGTGATCTCGCTGCGGATCGCGATCATCGCGTCGCAGAACCGATCCAGCTCCGCTTTCGATTCCGATTCGGTCGGTTCGATCATCAGCGTGCCCGGCACCGGGAAACTCATGGTCGGCGCATGGAAGCCGTAGTCGATCAGGCGTTTTGCAATATCGTCGACGGTGACGCCGCTGGTGGTCTTGAGTGCGCGCGGATCGACGATGCATTCATGCGCGACGCGGCCCTTGGCGTTGCGGTACAGCACCGGGAAATGCGCATCGAGCCGGTTGGCGATGTAGTTGGCGTTCAGGATCGCGATCTCTGTGGCGCGCGTGAGGCCTTCGCCGCCCATCATCAGGATGTAGATGTAGGAGATGGTCAGGATCGAGGCGGAGCCGAACGGCGCCGCCGATACCGGCCCGACCGGCACGCTGCCGTCCCTTGCGGGATGCCCGGGCAGGAAAGGTTCGAGATGCGCCTTGACGCCGATCGGTCCCATGCCCGGGCCGCCGCCGCCATGCGGGATGCAGAACGTCTTGTGCAGGTTGAGGTGCGAGACGTCGGCGCCGTAATCGCCGGGCCGCGACAGGCCGACCTGCGCGTTCAGGTTGGCGCCGTCGAGATAGACCTGTCCGCCATGGCTGTGGACGATGTCGCAGATGTCGCGGATGTGCTCCTCGAACACGCCATGCGTCGAGGGATAGGTGATCATCACGGCGGCGAGGTTTTTCGAATGCTTCTCGGCCTTGGCGCGGAGGTCGTCGACGTCGACGTCGCCACGCGCATCGCAGGCGGTCACCACCACCTCCATGCCGACCATATGCGCGGAGGCCGGGTTGGTGCCGTGCGCGGAGGAGGGGATCAGGCACACCTTTCGATGCGGCTCGCCGCGCGCGGCGTGATAGGCGCGGATCGCGAGCAGTCCGGCATATTCGCCCTGCGCGCCGGAATTCGGCTGCAGCGAGATCGCGTCATAGCCGGTGATGTCGCACAGCCACTTCTCGAGTCGCGCAAACAGCGCGTGATAGCCGCGTGCCTGATCGGCCGGCGCGAACGGATGCAGATTGCAAAACTCCGGCCAGGTCAGCGGGATCATTTCCGTGGTCGCGTTCAGCTTCATGGTGCAGGAGCCGAGCGGAATCATCGCGCGGTCGAGCGCGAGGTCGCGGTCGCTGAGCTTGCGCATGTAGCGCAACAGCTCGGTCTCGGAGCGGTGCACATGGAACACGGGATGGACGAGGAAGGCGCTGTCGCGCTTCAACGTGAGGGGCAGCGTTTCGCGCGCGCTGACCTCGACGTCCGCATAGGAAAGCTTGCCGCCGAAGGCGCGCCACACCGCCTCGACGATTTCAGGCGTAGTGGTCTCGTCAACGGCGATGCCAAGGCAACCGTCAAGCGTGCCGTCGCCGATCCGCAAATTGATCTTTTCGGCGCGCGCGCGAGCAACGATTTCGCTCTTTCCGCCGGCTGCGACCGTCACCGTATCGAAGAACGCCTGCGACTGCGGCGCAAAGCCGAGCTTTGCCAGTCCCGCCGCCAGCACAACCGCGCGGCGGTGCACGGTGCGCGCGATATGCGTCAGCCCTTCGGGGCCGTGATAGACCGCGTACATCGAGGCGATCACCGCCAGCAGCACCTGCGCGGTGCAGATGTTGGAGGTCGCCTTTTCGCGGCGGATGTGCTGTTCGCGGGTCTGCAGCGCCAGCCGATAGGCCGGCTGCCCCCGCGAATCCACCGACAGGCCGACGATGCGGCCGGGCAGCGAGCGCTTCAGCGCGTCGCGCACCGACATATAGGCCGCATGCGGCCCGCCATAGCCCATCGGCACGCCAAAGCGCTGCGCCGAACCGATCGCGATATCCGCGCCGAGTTCGCCGGGCGAGGCGATCAGCGTCAGCGCCAGCAGATCGGCGGCGATGACGGCCAGCGCCCCCTTGGCGTGCAGCGCCGCGATCGCCGGTCGCAAATCGCGCACCGCGCCTGACGTACCCGGATATTGCAGCAGGCCGCCGAACACTTCCGCGTGCTCGAGATCGGTGAGGGGATCGCCGACGATCAGGCTCCAGCCCAGCGGCTCGGCGCGGGTGCGCAGCACCGCGAGCGTCTGCGGATGCACTTCCGCGTCGACGAAGAATGATTTTGATTTCGCCTGCGCCGCGCGTTCGGCCAGCGCCATGGCTTCGGCCGCAGCCGTGCCTTCATCGAGCAGCGAGGCGTTGGCGACGTCGAGCCCGGTGAGGTCGCAGATCATGGTCTGGAAATTGAACAGCGCCTCCAGCCGGCCCTGGCTGATCTCGGGCTGATACGGCGTATAGGCCGTGTACCAGGCCGGACTTTCCAGAATGTTGCGCTGGATCACCGCGGGCAGGATGGTGCCGGAATAGCCTTGGCCGATCAGCGAGGTGAACACCTGGTTTTGCGCGGCCAGCTCGCGCATATGCGCCAGCGCCTCGGTCTCGCTCAAGGCGCGGCCGAGATCGAGTGGCGCCTTCTGCCGGATCGATGACGGCAGCGTCTGGCTCATCAGCTCGGTGAGGCTGTTGGCGCCGACGCTGTTCAGCATCGCGCTGATGTCGCGGGGCGAGGGGCCGATATGCCGGCGCACGAAATCGGTGGCGGCTTCAGCGGTGGTTTTCAGCGGCGCGTTCATGGGGATGTCCTCTTTATTTCTCGTCATGCCCCGCGAAGGCGGGGCATCCAGTACGCCGGGAATTCAGCGATTGAGCCGAGAAGCCGCCGCGTACTGGATCGTCCGCTTTCGCGGACGATGACAGCGAGTGTGGTCGCAAAGTGGTTCATCAGTTCAAGCCGTATGTGCCTTGTAAGCGGCCTCATCCATCAGGCCGCCGAGTTCGCTTTTGTCCGCGATCTTCATCTTGAAGAACCAGGCCTTGCCGCCGGCGTCGGAATTCACCAGCGCGGGTTCGGCGGCGAGCGCTTCGTTGACTTCGAGCACCTCGCCGGTGATCGGCGCGTAGACGTCGGAGGCGGCTTTCACCGATTCGACCACGGCGGCGGCCTCGGCCTTTTTCAGGGAGCGGCCGACCTTGGGCAGTTCGACGAACACGACGTCGCCGAGCTGCGACTGCGCATAGTCGGTGACCCCGATGGTGGCGACATCGCCCTCGATGCGGAGCCATTCGTGGTCTGATGTGAACAACGTCGTCATGCAAAATCCTCTAATGATCTAGCGTTTATAGGTGTTGGGAACGAAGGGCATGGCAGCGACCTGCAGCGGCAGGCGCTGGCCGCGAACTTCCGCAAAGATCTGCGTGCCGTTGGCAGCGAGCGATGTCGGCAGATAGCCCATCGCGACCGGCGCATTGAGGCTCGGGCCGAAACCGCCCGACGTGACCTTGCCGATCGCCTCGCTTGAGGCGGCATCCGCGAACAGCAATGCACCTTCGCGCACCGGCGCGCGGCCCTCAGGCCGCAAGCCGACGCGACGGCGCGCGGCGCCTTTTTCGAAGTGGGAGAGAATTTTTTCGGCACCGGGGAAACCGCCGGCGCGCGCGCCGCCGCTGCGGCGGCTCTTCTGCACCGACCATTCCAGCGCGCCCTCGACCGGCGTCGTCGTGGTGTCGATGTCATGGCCATAGAGACAGAGCCCGGCCTCCAGCCGCAGGCTGTCGCGCGCGCCGAGACCGATCGGCAGCACGTCCGGGTTTTCCAGCAGCGCCGTCACCAGCGCCTCGGCCTGCGCGGCCGGTACCGAAATCTCAAAGCCGTCCTCGCCGGTATAGCCGGAGCGCGAGACGAAGCAGTCGAAGCCGGCCACCTTGCGCGGTCCGGTATCCATGAACCGCATCGCGGTCACGTCTGCACAAAGTTTGGCCAGCGCGGATTCCGCTTTCGGCCCCTGCAGCGCGATCAGGCCGCGATCAGCCAGCGAATCGATGACGCAGGCTTCAGAAAGATGCGCGCGCAGATGCGCCTCGTCCTCGGCCTTGCAGGCGGCGTTGACGACCAGAAACAGATGGTCGCCGAAATTCGCCACCATCAGATCGTCGAGAATGCCGCCGTCCTCATTGGTGAACTGCGCGTAACGCTGCCGTCCCGGCGCAACCGCCACGATGTCCTGCGGCACCAGCCGCTCCAGCGCGCAGCGCCGCATCCGCGACCTGGCCGGATTTGGGCCGCAGCGCGAGCTGGCCCATATGCGAGACGTCGAACAGCCCGCCGTTCGCGCGCGTATGCAGATGCTCCTTCAGCACGCCTGCCGGGTATTGCACCGGCATCTCGTAGCCCGCGAAGGGAACCATCTTGCCGCCGCGCGCCACATGGAGCGCGTGCAATGGGGTGCGTTTCAGGGAAGCTTCGTCGCGCGCCAGCATTCAGGGACCCTCAAGGGTTCCGGGGACCAGCCCCCGAAAAACCCGAAAGAAAGCCCCATCTGTCGCTGTGCCTGAGAGTATTATCCCGTCGGCGGACGCCCTGGGCCAAAGCCGCCCGGCGTCTCTTTCCAGATGTTAGTTCGTCACGCGGTTCGTTTGCCTGAGAGTTTCCGGGGCGGTTGCTCCTTCGGCGCCGGCGCTTAAGCCGATCTCTCCCGACGTGACGTCTTACAGATAGGAGGGAAACACAGCCCGGCCAAGCCTGTCAACGCAGCCGCAGCATTATCAACGGGATGTGGGCGCCCATCTTGTGTGCTGCGGCAACCCTATGATCCGCCTGCACAGTTTCTGGACAGTGCAGGCGGCCTTGTCTAAAAGCGTTCCGCCGGAAGGTAAAAGGCTGGTTGCCGCCTGACCCGGCCCCTTTTTCCGATTGGATGAACATGAGCGGCGTCAACGAGATCAGGTCGAAATTCCTGGATTTCTTTGCGGAGAACGGCCACGAGATCGTGCCGTCGTCGCCGCTCGTGCCGCGCAACGATCCGACCTTGATGTTCACCAATGCCGGCATGGTGCAGTTCAAGAACGTCTTCACCGGCGTCGAGAAGCGGCCCTATCAGCGCGCCACCACCTCGCAGAAATGCGTGCGCGCCGGCGGCAAGCACAACGACCTCGACAATGTCGGCTACACCGCGCGCCATCTCACCTTCTTCGAGATGCTCGGCAACTTTTCGTTCGGCGACTACTTCAAGGAGCGTGCGATCGAGCTCGCCTGGAAGCTGATCACGAAGGATTTCGGGCTGAAGAAAGACAAGCTGCTCGTCACCGTCTACCACGACGACGACGAGGCGGTGGGCCACTGGAAGAAGATCGCCGGTTTCTCGGACGATCGCATCATCCGCATCGCGACCTCGGACAATTTCTGGGCGATGGGAGATACCGGCCCCTGCGGTCCGTGTTCGGAGATATTCATCGACCGCGGCGAGCACATCTGGGGCGGGCCTCCCGGCAGCCCGGAAGAGGACGGCGATCGCTTCCTCGAATTCTGGAATCTCGTCTTCATGCAGTTCGAGCAGGTGACGAAGGAGGAGCGCCAGCCGCTGCCGCGTCCCTCGATCGACACCGGCTTGGGGCTGGAGCGCATGGCCTGCATCCTGCAGGGCGTCGACAGCGTCTTCGAGACCGATCTTTTCCGTAACCTGATCGATGCCACGGCTTCCGCGCTCGGACGCGGACCGCAGGAGCAGACCGTGGCATCGTTCCGCGTCATCGCGGACCATCTGCGTTCCTCGGCCTTCCTCGTCGCCGACGGCGTGCTGCCGTCGAACGAGGGCCGTGGCTATGTGCTGCGCCGGATCATGCGCCGCGCGATGCGCCACGCGCAATTGCTCGGCGCCGGCGAGCCGCTGATGCATCGCCTGGTCTGGGCGCTGGTGCGCGAGATGGGCCAGGCCTATCCGGACCTGGTGCGCGCCGAAAAGCTGATCGAGGAAACGCTGCGGCTGGAAGAAACCCGCTTCCGCAAGACGCTGGAGCGCGGCCTGTCGATCCTCGACGAAAAAAGCGCCGGCCTGAAGAAGGGCGACATGTTCGACGGCGACACCGCGTTCACGCTGTACGACACCTATGGCTTCCCGCTCGATCTGACGCAGGACGCGCTGAAGTCGCGCGGCATCAGCGTCGATCAGGCGTCGTTCACCGATGCGATGGAGCGGCAGCGTATCAAGGCGCGGGCATCGTGGTCCGGCTCGGGCGATACCGCCAGCGAGAACGTCTGGTTTCCGCTTGCGCGAAAAACTCGGCGCCACCGAATTTCTCGGCTACGACACCGAGAGCGCCGAAGGCGTGGTCACCGCGCTGGTGAAGGACGGCAAGGATGCCGATAGTCTCAAGGCCGGCGAGAGCGGATCGATCGTGCTGAACCAGACGCCGTTCTATGCGGAGTCCGGCGGCCAGGTCGGCGACACCGGCATGCTGACGGGCGAAGGCGTCAAGTTCCGCGTGTCAGACACGCAGAAGAAGGTCGGCGATCTGTTCGTGCATGTCGGCACGGTGGAGCAGGGCACGCTGAAGGTGGGCACCGCGCTGCAGCTCGAAGTCGACCATGGCAGGCGGTCCTCGATCCGCGCCCATCACTCGGCGACGCATCTGCTGCACGAGGCGCTGCGGCAGGTGCTCGGCGATCACATCGCCCAGCGCGGCTCGCTGGTGGCGCCGGATCGGCTGCGCTTCGACTTCGTGCATCCGAAGCCGATCACGGCGGAAGAACTCGCGCGGGTCGAGGACATCGCCAACGAGGTCGTGCTCGAAAACGACGAGGTCACGACCCGGCTGATGGGGGTCGACGACGCCCGCGAGGCCGGCGCGCGCGCCCTGTTCGGCGAAAAATACGGCGACGAGGTCCGCGTGGTCTCGATGGGCCAGCAGGACCGCGCGCACGGGCAGAACGCGCTCGGCTGGTCGGTCGAATTGTGCGGCGGCACCCATGTGCGCCGCACCGGCGATATCGGGCTGATTACCGTGACCGGCGAAAGCGCGGTGGCCTCGGGCGTGCGGCGCATCGAGGCGCTGACCGGACGTCACGCGCGCAAGCACGCCAATGACACGATGTCGATTGCGAAGACCGCGGCGTCGGAGCTGCGCACCACGGTCGACGACATGCCGGCGCGCATCGCGGCCTTGATGGAAGAGCGCAAGAAGCTCGAGCGAGATCTGTCGGATGCGCGCAAGAAGCTCGCGATGGGCGGCGGCGCGACCAATGGTGGGGCGGCGGCCAGTGGCGTGCGCGAAGCCGGCGGCGTCAAGCTGCTGGCCCGCGCGGTCGAGGGCGTCGAGACCAAGGACCTCAAGAGCCTGGTCGACGACGGCAAGAAGCAGATCGGCTCCGGCGTGGTCGCGATCGTCGGCGTCACCGAGGACGGCAAGGCCGGCATCGTGGTCGGCGTCACGAGCGATCTCACCTCGCGCTTCAACGCGGTCGAACTGGTGCGCAAGGGCTCCGAAGCGCTCGGCGGCAAGGGCGGCGGCGGCCGCCCCGACATGGCGCAGGCCGGCGGGCCGGATGGCGCCAAGGCGAGCGCGGCACTGTCGGCCATCGAACAGGCGATGGCTGGCGCCTAGGTGGCGAGCCTCCCGGGTAAGCGCGCGATCGGCGATCCGGACCTCCGGGACCGGCTCTACGAACTGCTCGAACACGATCATCTGCCGCATTCGGTCGGATCGCGCTTCGCCCGGCTGATCGTCGCCATCATCGTCCTCGACGTGCTGGCGATGATTTTGGCCTCGGTGCCGGAATTCGACGCCGGGTTCGGCTGGCTGTTCACATCAATCGAAGTCTTAGCCGTCGTCGCGTTCGCGCTGGAATATCTGGCGCGGCTGTGGAGCGTGGTCGGACATTCGCTTCGTGCGGTGACGCCGGTGCGGGCGCGGCTGGAATATGCCTTCTCCAGCCTCGGCATCATCGATCTGATGGCTTTCCTGCCGTCGGCGATCGCGCTGGTCGCGGGCGACCGCCACGCGCTGGTGCTGTTCGGCATGCTGCCGTTTCTCAAACTGGTGCGCTATTCGCCGGCGCTGCGCTCGCTGCTTGCGGCGCTCCACGCCGAGCGCCGCACGCTGTTCGGCTGCGTCGTGATCCTGACCGGCGCGGTGCTGCTGTTCGCCACGCTGCTTTACGCCATCGAGCACAACGTCCAGCCCGACAAGTTCGGCACCATTCCGCAGGCGATGTGGTGGGCGATCGTCACGCTCGGCACGGTCGGCTATGGCGACGTGGTGCCGGTGACGCCGCTCGGCAAGATCGTATCGGTGTTTGCCATCGTGGTCGGCTTTGCGATGATCGCATTGCCGGTCGCGATCGTCTCGCGCGCCTTCACCGACGAGGTGCGGCGGCGCGATTTCATCGTCACCTGGGCCATGCTGGCGCGGGTGCCGCTGTTCGCGCATCTCGGCGCCTCCGAGATCGTCGACATCATGCGGCTGTTGCGGGCGCAGACCATCGAGGCACGCGAAGTGCTGGTACGGCGCGGCGATCCGGCCTCATCGATGTATTTCATCACCGCGGGTGAGGTCGAGATCGAACTGCCGAGCCAGCGGGTGCGGCTGTCGAACGGCACGTTCTTCGGCGAAATCGCGCTGCTGCACCGTACCAAGCGCAGCGGCACGGTGACCGCGACGCGCAAGACCAAGTTGCTGGCGCTCGACGCGCAGGATTTTCACGCCCTGATCGAGCGGCTGCCCGATCTCGCGGCCCATGTGAAGGATACCGCCGAAGCGCGGCTGGCCGATACGGCGGAGCTCTTGAAGGGCGATCTTGCGCCTGCCGAAATTGCGCAAGCTGAACGCGACTAGAAGTCTTTTCCGTTCCGGTGGAATTGTAACGAGGCTCTAGATTTTTGTTTTGACGCGTTTTCTTGACGCGAACCGGTCCCCGCTTCGCTGGAAAACGCTTTAGCGGCCCGCTCTACTTCTCGTCCAGGAACGGCGCCACGACTTCCCGCGTTTCCTTGCTCGGCACGACGGGGACGATCTCGAAGGTCATGCCGAGATCGCGGTTGTTGGCCAGCACCCATTGCTGCAGCGACCGCAGGTCGTCGCATTCCATCAACTGGAAGCAGCGGTCGAAGTTCGGCTCGATCCAGCTCCCGACATATTTCAGTCCATCCGGAAATTTGATGCCGGGATCGCGCACGCGTTTGTAGACCGGGATCGGATCCTGGTCCTTGAAGCGTTCGATCACCATGAACAGCATCGATAACCTCCAAGTTGAACGTCGTGTCAGCCCTTGCGCAGGAACACGTAGTCGGCCGAGTAGGGGACGCTTTCATAGGTGCCTGCTTTGTAGCAGGCGCCACTGAGCCTTCCACCCGCCGTGTTGATCCGTTGCACGGTCGTCGCCGGACTGAGAACCCCGTTGCCGCGCCGGGAAGTCACATTGAGCTTCAGCAAGGGAATGTCGTTCGCGACAGAGCCTGGGGCCGTGCCGGCGACCTGGCCGACCACCGCGCTGCCGTCGCTGTACTCCCAGTTCGGTCCGGCATAATGTCGGCCGACCGTCTTGCCGTCTGGAAAAGAGCGTCGCGATCGGCTCGCGAAACGCCCAAGCGAGCGCGCCGTCGGCGCCGGCTTTGCATTCGTAGACCTGCGCGCCTTCGGCATGCAGCGTGAGTATTGCGCTTTCACCCGGAGCGGCGATGGCCTCGGGAAGCGTCTGGGCGGTCGCGTTGACGAGAGACCCGGTGAGAAAGATGGCTGTGAGTACGGCGTTCTTGGGGAACGGCACGGTAATGCTCCGTCGTTGGTTTTCTATCACTGTGAGCCAACAGGCGGCGCGAATGCGCGCCCAACGGCAGGCGGCGAGCAATCCATCGTACCCCGAGCGGAGACATGGATTGCTTCGTCGCTTTGCTCCCTTGCGCAAACGCTTTGCGTTTGTCGCAGGCGATGACGTGGCGAAAGCGGCGGCTTACGCCGGCGCCATCGCCTTGGTCAGGTTTTCGGCGACCTTGTCGAGGAAGCCGGTGGTGGACAGCCAGCGCTGGTCGGCGCCGACCAAAAGCGCGAGGTCCTTGGTCATGTAGCCTTCCTCGACGGTCGCGACGCAGACCTTTTCCAGCGTGTCGGCGAATTTTGCCAGCTGCGGGTTGTTGTCGAGCTTGGCGCGGTGGGAGAGGCCGCGGGTCCAGGCGAAGATCGACGCGATCGAGTTGGTCGAGGTCTCCTTGCCCTTCTGGTGCTCGCGGTAGTGCCGGGTCACCGTGCCGTGGGCGGCTTCGGCTTCGACGGTGTTGCCGTCCGGCGTCATCAGCACCGAGGTCATCAGGCCGAGCGAGCCATAGCCCTGCGCCACCGTGTCCGACTGCACGTCGCCATCGTAGTTCTTGCAGGCCCAGACGTAGCCGCCGGACCATTTCATGGCCGCCGCGACCATGTCGTCGATCAGGCGATGCTCGTAGGTGATCTTCTTGGCGTCGAACTTCGCCTTGAATTCCTTGTCGAAGATGTCCTGGAAGATGTCCTTGAAGCGACCGTCATAGACCTTGAGGATGGTGTTCTTGGTCGAGAGATAGACCGAATAATTCTTCGCCAGGCCCATGTTGAGCGAGGCGCGGGCAAAGTCGGCGATGGAATTGTCGAGGTTGTACATCGACATCGCGATGCCGGCGCCGGGAGCCTTGAAGACTTCCCGCTCGATCACGGTGCCGTCCTCGCCGACGAATTTCATCGACAGCGTGCCCTTGCCGGGAAACTTGATGTCGGTGGCGCGGTACTGGTCGCCGTAGGCGTGGCGGCCGATGATGATCGGCTTGGTCCAGCCGGGCACCAGGCGCGGCACGTTCTTGCAGATGATCGGCTCGCGGAACACCACGCCGCCGAGGATGTTGCGGATGGTGCCGTTCGGCGACTTCCACATTTCCTTCAGGCCGAATTCCTTCACCCGGGCCTCGTCCGGGGTGATGGTGGCGCATTTGACGCCGACGCCGACCTTCTTGATGGCATTGGCGGCGTCGATCGTGACCTGGTCGTTGGTCTCGTCGCGGTATTCCATCCCGAGGTCGAAATACATCAGGTCGATATCGAGGAACGGGTTGATCAGCTTGTCCTTGATGTACTGCCAGATGATCCGGGTCATCTCGTCGCCATCGAGTTCGACGACGGGGTTGGTCACCTTGATTTTTGCCATGACGGAAGGGGCCTTTTCTCGGAAAACCGCGCGTGTGGGCGGGGTTGAGTGATTATAAGCGGCCTATAGCACTGCAAACCGGCCGGCGGAAGCCAAGCCGTTATGCAGTTTCAGCCCATCTTTTAGGTAAGAACGCCTTAAGGTTAGAACGCCGCCTGGGTCGCCGTCCCCGCCACCACGTACCAGGTCACGAACAGGCCGCAGATCAGCGCGCCGGGCAGGCTGGAGCCGGTCCGCCGCCAGGTAAAGGTCGCAATCACTGCGCAGATCGCCAGCAGCGGCACGAACTGGATGGCGACGATGGTCGAGAGCGGCACGAAGCCGGGGTCGGGCAACGGGTTGAACAGCTTTCCGGTGAGCCAGAGGATGGCGTACTGCCCGCCCACCAGAACGATGAAGCCCAGCGTCAGCGCCAGGATATTGGTCAAATACAGCGCGCCCCGGGGCGCGGCCATGGTCGAGAAATTGCGGTGCAGGACATGCAGCGCGATGACGAAAAACGCCGTGAACGGCACGAGATAGATCAGGAAGATCAGGAATTGCTTCGCGCTCATCAGCTTCAAGGCGACGATCCAGAACCGGAAGTCGATCTTGAAGGCAAGGTCGGCCAGCCATAGCGCGGCGTAGCCGATTGCGACGGATGCGATGGCGATCACGGCCGACTGGACGACGATACCGCTGCGACTGGCGCGTTTCGGCGCGAACCGCATCAACGCGAGCGTGATCAGGCCGTTGATGACGGCCCAGACCAGGATCTGGTTGGTGATGCCCTGGGGCAGGAGGGCGGACGGCTTTACGAAGGTACCGCCGAGTGCGAACGCCGGATAATAGGTCAGCGCCGGGATGAAGGCGGACAGGATGAAGGCGGTGGTCCAGCGCCGGCCGCTGGCTGCGGTATGCTCCGGCATGGTGCCGTCGGCAATCTCCGGCAACCGCAGGCGGGAATACATCGGCGCTTCCAGCAGCGCGTCGAATGCGCCGATCAACAGCGCCACAAAACCGAGCAGCGCGATCAGCGTGCCGATCTCCTTGCGGAACCAGATCTGGTCGTCTACCGGACGGGGCGTGCCGCCCTGCAGGGTTTTGGCGAACCAGTCGAGGCTGTAGCCGATGGCCTCATGCGAAATGTGCTCGGCCGGGTGGGTGATGGCGGGGGCGTAAAGCACCCGCGCCGTGCCTTGCGCGATGTCGCCATAGACCTTGCCCGGTTCGACCGCGCCTTGCGTGCCAAAGAAGGCCCATAGTTTCGGGCTCTGGGTGACGTCGCGGGCCTTCTCCTCGCCCCACATCAACGACGAGAATTCCTCGTATTGGGCGAAGACCAGCGCCACGTTGCGCGGCCAGTTCGGCGTGCCGTCGGCGGCGAACGGCTTGCCGGTCGAGGAGCCCTCCAGCACCATGGATTTGTAATCATTGGGCGCGGCGGTGGCGGCCGCCAGCACGGTCCAGCCGCCCATCGAATGGCCTTCGAGGCCGATATTGTTCTTGTCGACGAATTCGAGGCTGCGCAGATAGGCCAGCCCATCGGGCCCGCCGAACCCGTTCGCGAAGGCGGGCGAGTCGCTGTAGCCATGGCCGGTCTGGTCGAGCGCCAGCACCACATAGCCGCGGCGGGCGAACTCGATGGCAAAGCCATCCTGGGTTTCGCGCGAATTGATGTAGCCGTGGACGGCGAGGATGCCGGGAGCGGGGATCTGCGGCGTGGCATTCGCAGGGATATAGAGCAGGGCGCTCATGGTGTTGCCCTTGGCGCCCTTGAACCTGACATCCTCGATCCGGATGCCATCAGCGGTCTGGGTGAAATGGGCGAGCAGGCCGCCCGCCAGGATCAGGACCACGCCCACAATAGCCAACGACCACCTGCCGCGCATGGACGCCTCCCCTGATTCCCTCGCCGTTGAACCGGCTTTCGGGCTTGTTTACAGCTTCGCTTTGTCTGTGATTCTTAGCCTATGCGAAAGCCTAATGCGCGCAAGCGGCGGTGACGCCAATCAGAACTTCTCGATCTTAATCTCGCCGCTTGAAAACCGCGCCACGAGATTGCGGCAATTGGGTTCGCCGAACTGTCGAGCCCAAGCCTCCATCCGATCGACCTCGGGCTGCAGGGCCTCCAAGGCCGCTGCCTGCCAGTGCGCTCTCATCTTTCCCAACGGCAGCGCTTCCGTTTCAGAATCGATGGCGGCGAAACGCAGGAAATCCACGTCTCTTTCGTCGAGCTTTGACTTCCACCAGGCTGCAACAATTTTTCGCGCACCTTCGATGTGCGTAAGCCTTCCCGCCAGCATGTCCTGCGCGGCGTCCAAGATCGCGCCACGGGCCTTCAGGATCTCGGATTCATTCCAGCTCATCCACGTATCCTAGCCGGCCTTCGGTCTGCATTTCGATGGGGTTCCCATCGATCGTTGCTTACAGCAAGAAAACTGCGCCTTGAGGTTTTGACCAAGTGTCGAATAGGGGTACTAACCCCACTATTTTGCTTGAGAAATTATCTCAATCAGGCAATCGAGGGCAGCTTGCGAGGATTGGTGAATCCCCCGGTCCGTCAGAAGTTGAAGCAGAAAGTGAAGTTACGCATGTCCGGTTCGGGCACCGATAAAACCAAGTCTGGTTTGGACTTAGCCGGACCAATTGTGATCCTCGTCGAGCCGCAGCTCGGCGAGAATATCGGCATGGCCGCGCGCGCGATGGGCAATTTTGCGCTTTCTCGTCTAAGAATCGTCAATCCGCGCGACGGCTGGCCGAACATCGCGGCGCAGCGGGCCGCGGCCGGCGCCGACCAGATTCTGGAGCAGGCCCAGTTGTTCGACACCGTCGAGCAGGCGGTCGCCGACCTGACACTGCTATTCGCCACCACCGCCCGCGCCCATGACCAGGCCAAGCCGGTGGTCGCCCCGGTGGAAGCGGCCGCCGAGATCGTGGCCCATGTCGGCAGCGGCGGCGGGGCCGGTATCCTGTTCGGCCGCGAGCGCTACGGCCTGCAGAACGAGGAGGTCGCGCTCGCCAACCGGATCATTACCTTTCCGGTCAATCCAGGTTTTGCCTCGCTGAACCTGGCGCAGGCGGTGCTGCTGATCGGCTACGAGTGGTTCAAGCTTTCGACCGGCGGTGACCTCCCGTTCGCAATGCCGGAACGCTCCGAGCCGGCCTCGCAGCACCAGATGCAGGCCTTCTTCGACAATCTGGTCCGCGAGCTCGACAAGGTCGAATTCCTCCGCCCGCGCGAGAAGCGCGACACCATGCTGGTCAATTTGCGCAACATCTTCACCCGGATGGACCCGACCAAGCAGGACATGCACACGCTGCACGGGGTGGTGATGGCGATCGCGGAAGGCCGCAAGGGGCCGGCCAAGGGCGGCGTGCTGGACGGCGAACAGGCGACAAGGCTGCGGGCCTTGCTGGCCGAACATGGGCAGGGGCCGGCGGTGCCGGGCGACAGTTCGACCGTGCGCGGGCTCGCCCGGCTGCTGCGGCGTAACCCGACCGACGCCGAACGAATTCTGTGGCAGGCGCTGACCCGCGACCGCCGGTTTGCCGGGCAATTCAAGCGCCAGACCCCGGTGGGGCGTCACATTCCGGATTTCGTCTCCTTCGTGCACCGGCTCGCGATTGAACTGGTCAACGCCAACGAATCGGAGGCCATCGTCGCCGACCGCGCCGGGCGGAGGGCGTGGCTGGAGGCGCGCGACTATCGCGTGATCGAGATGCGGGTAGGCGATGTCGAGGCTGATCTCGCGGCCGAACTGGCGCGGCTTGAGGCGAGCCTGCTCGAAGATCGTTAGAACTCTTCCAAACCTGCAGCGGTTGCGGCAATGCCCACGAATTTCGTGGACTCGCCCGGGACTAATCGGGGCAACCGAGGGTTCAACAAGGCGCGATACCATAACTCCCAGGGAGGCTAATAACATGCGTCTTGTTCGTATTGCCGCGCTTGCGTCCATATCCGTCCTCGCCACTTCGCCGGTGCTGGCGCAGGCCCCACAGGTCGAGAAGAATGTTTCGATGGCGATGGCCATGGCCATCATGCAGGGCGCCATCGAGCAGTGCACCAAGGATGGCTTCAAGGTTTCGGTTGTGATCGTCGACAAGGGCGGCAACGTCGCGGCCTCGGTCCGCGGCGACGGCACCAATCCCCACACCATGGAGTTTGCGCGGTTGAAGGCCTACACCGCCCGCACCCGCAATCAGACGTCGCAGCAAACCATGAAGCAGATGGAAGATCCCGCCAACGCATTCCTGAAGCAGATACCGAATGTCGTTGGTATCGGTGGCGGCGTTCCGATCAGGGCGGGTGCCGAGCCGATCGGCGGCGTCGGTGTATCCGGCGCGCCGGGCGGCGAAAAGGACGAGGTCTGCGCCAATGCCGGCATCGCCAAGGTCGCGGATGCGCTGAAGTAGTTCGTCAATGTTAGACCCTTATGGTGAGGAGGCGCGTCAGCGCCGTCTCGAACCATGAGAGCCCGTGGCCCATCCTTCGAGACGCCGCTTCGCGGCTCCTCAGGATGAAGTTTGACGCGCTCAAGTAGCGCGATGAACCGGTAGGGTGGGCAAAGGCGCGAAGCGACGTGCCCACCATCCATCATCGCGCACGCTGCGAGATGGTGGGCACGCTGCGCTTTGCCCACCCTAAGAAACTACGGCACCTACGAAAGCTCACACCGCAACGAGCTGTTCGCCCGCGGCCGCGCGCTTCGGCTTCTTCACCTTCGATGGCTCGTACAGATTCCCCGCCGCGAGGCCTGCGGTATCAGCCACCCCGGGATCGCGCGACACCATCGCGGCAACGATGGCGCCGTCAATCAGAAGCGCAAGCTGATGCGCCAGCATCTGCGGCTCGGCCGCGCCCATGTCAGCGGCCAGCTTTTCGATATGGGCCAGCACGACCTTCTTGTGGCGTAGCGCGATGTTGCGGAACGCCTTGGCGTCCTTGTCGTGCTCGGCGACCGCATTGATGAAGGGGCAGCCGTAGAAACGCTCTTCGGCGAACCAGCGCTTCAGCGCCGGAAAAATCCGCTTCAGCTTCGCCTGCGCGTCGCCGCCGCCATCTTCCATCGCACCGATGAACCATTCGCGCCACGCCTTGCCTTCGCTTTCCAGCACGGCATTGACGAGGTTGGTCTTCGATCCGAACAATTTGTAGAGCGTGGTCTTGGCGGTGCCGGCCTCGTCGATGATGGCGTCGATCCCGGTGGCGTTGATTCCGTTCTTGCAGAACAGATGCGTCGCCGCGCTGAGCAGCCGCCCGCGCGCCGATTCCTCATCGCCTGCGGCGAACTGCTTCTTCTTCGGAACCGATCTGCCCATGCGCGCCAGTTAATCGAACCGCGGCGCAATCATCAAGTCGCATCTTTGCGCGGAAAGTAATCGCACCCATGCGGCAATTGCTTCGCGCCTGTGCAGCGCGGCGCTGATCAATTTCCGTGCAGTTGCCGCTAAGCGGCGAGAGAAGTTCGGCTTTTGATTTTGGCCGGGTCTGGCACGCTTCATGCAGGAAACAGAACGTTCGGTATCCTACCCTAGGGAGAGAAAAGATGACCGCGGTCGCTCAAAAAACGGTGCTCACAGGCTGCCTGGCGCCAATCGACAAGAACGGGCTGGAACAGCTCATCATCAACGGCAAGGCCAATCCGAAGGTCATCAAGACCTTGAAGTGCAAGACGGTGGCGGAGGGCAAGTTCCGCCACGCCAACTACATCCGCAACCTCGCGCCCTACATCGTCGACGAGCCGCCGGGTCTTTTGGGTGACGACACCGCACCCAATCCGTCGGAGGCGTCATTGGCCGCGCTCGGCTCGTGCCTTGCGGTAGGTCTCCACGCCAACGCCGTTCACCGCGGCTGGATCGTCAACAAGCTCGAGCTCGAGCTCGAGGGCGACCTCAACATCACGGCCGTCTGGGGCACCGGCGACGTCAGCGAGAAGCCGGTCGGCTTCACGGATGTGCGCGTCAAGGTCGACATGGAATGCGAGGGCGTTCCGAAGAGCGAGATCGATGCGCTGGTGACCCACGTCAAGAAATGGTCGCCGGTCGCCAACACGTTTACGCGGCCCGTCAATCTCGAAGTCAGCGCATAAAGCAACCACGCAAGGCCATTGGGGTGCGGAGGGTTTGATGGGTTCACTGGCGGTATCCCGGCTCGCAATTGACGAAACGCTGCCATCGGCGTCGATCGCTGACCAGGTGGCAGCGATTGCGCGCAAAGAACTCGCACCCCAGGCGCTGGCGATCGACGAAGGCACGCTCTACCCTGATGCGCTGCTCCGGCGGCTCGGCCAGGCCGGGGCCTGGGGCAGCCATCAACCGGAGAATGGCGCGGCCGATCTGCGCTGCGCCATTCAGTCGATCGCCGCCATCGGCGAAGTCTGCGGCGCGAGTGCCTTCATGGCGTGGTGCCAGAACACGCTGGTCTGGTACGCCTCGAATTCGGACAATCCAGCACTCGTCGCCAAATTCGCCGACAAGTTTGCCAGCGGCGAAATTCTCGGCGGCACCGGGCTGTCGAACCCGATGAAGAGTTTCTTCGGGATCGAGAAACTGAAACTGAAGGGCCGCAAGGTCGAGGGCGGATACGTCGTGCGCGGCGCGCTGCCCTGGGTGTCGAACCTCGGCCCCGACCATTTCTTCGGCACCATCTTCGAGCGCGAGGACGCAGCCGGCGGCACCGCCAAGGGCGGGCCGGACATCGTGATGTTCCTCGCCGATTGCTCCAATCCCGCGATCACGCTGCAGCCCTGCAAGCCGTTCCTGGCGATGGACGGCACCGGCACCTATGGCGTGCAGTTTCGCGATGTCTTCGTGCCGGATGAACTGATCCTTGCCGAGCCAGCCGGGCCGTTCGTCAGGAAGATACGCGCGGGCTTCATTCTGCTGCAGGCCGGCATGGCGCTGGGTCTGATCAAGGACTGCATCCAGATCATGGACGAGGTCGAGGCGCCGCTCGGCCACGTCAACCGCTATCTGCCGCAGCAGCCGACGCAATTCCGCGAGCTCCATGCCGAATTCGAGAAGGAGACGATGGCGCTGGCGTGCGATCCCTACAACTCCGACGACAGCTACTGGCGGCGCGTGGTCGCGCTTCGGCTGCGGGCCGGCGATGCCAGCGTCGCGGCCGCGCATGCCGCGATGCTCCATTGCGGCGCGCGCGGTTACCTGAAGAGCCACCGCGCCCAGCGCCGGCTGCGCGAAGCCTATTTCGTCGCCGTCGTCACCCCCGCCACCAAGCAGCTTCGCAAGATGCTGGCCGGCGACGAGCGCTAGAGGGATTTCCGCTTCGACCCAACCCGCAACCACAAAACAGGAGAGGCCTGCCATGACGGACGTTCTGATTACTGCCGGCGAACTCGCGGAATTCCTCACGAAAGAGCCGTGTGTCGTCATCGACACCCGCAATCCCGAAGCCTACGGCGCGGGGCATCTCCCCGGCGCCGTCAATGTCCATGAGATCTTCACCTATCTGGCGACCTCGACGCCGGAAGGCATGGCGGAACTGAAGACGAAATTCGCCGACGCGTTCGGTGCCGCCGGGCTTTCCGGCAAGGAGACCGCCGTCATCTACGAACAGTCGATGAATTCCGGCTTCGGTCAATCCTGCCGCGGCTACTACCTGCTCACCATGCTCGGCTATCCCAAGATCAAGGTGCTGCACGGCGGCTACGACGCCTGGGCGGCGGCCGGCCTGCCAGTGACCAAGGACGTGCCGTCGCCGGTCAAGGCGTCGTTCTCGGTTCTGCCGGAAGCCGGCGACATCCTGATCGACGCCAAGACCATGTTAGCTGCCGTCGGCAAGCCCGGCATCGCGCTGCTCGACGTCCGCGACATCGACGAGTGGATCGGCGAAAGCTCGTCTCCGTACGGGAAGGATTTCTGTCCGCGCAAGGGACGCATTCCCGGCGCGGTGTGGCTGGAATGGTACCGCATGATGAAGCCCACGGCCGAGGGGCCGCGCTTCAAGTCCAAGAACGAAATTTTGGCGGAGTGCGCCACCGTCGGCATCACCCAAAGCACGCCGGTCTATCTCTACTGCTTCAAGGGCGCGCGCGCCTCGAACACCTTCCTGGCGTTGAAGAACGCCGGCGTGAAGGATGTGCGGATGTATTTCGGCTCCTGGAACGAATGGTCGCGCGATCCGTCGCTGCCGATCGAGGAGGGGCTGCCGACGGAGGCCACGCTCACCAAGGCAGCGTAGGGAATGGGAGTTCCTCATGGTGAGGAGGCGCGTTAGCGCCGTCTCGAACCATGAGGTCACAGGCGGGCCTACATCCTTCGAGACGCGCTGCGCGCTCCTCAGGATGAGGATCGAATAGCTCTGAGAGAGCAAAACGGCTGCAGTCTGATTCGAATGGATCAGACTGCAACCGCGTTTACCGGCCGCATTTCAACCAGGCATGCTTTCGAATTGCGGGAGGTCGAGCGGCTTGTTCCACTTCAGGCGGCGCTTGGTGAACATTTCGAGTTTCGGCGCAATCAATTCGGGCCGGTCCAGGCTGCCGAGCATGACGAAGACGAGGCCGGGGAAACTGTCCAGATTGGTACTGAACAATCGGGAGCCGCAATCGGGGCAGAAGTTGCGGTCCAGCCCCTTGCCGGACTCGGCGACATAGTGATGCGCCTTCGCTTGGCCGCTGACCACGGTGAAATCATCATGCGGCACGCCGAAGAATGTGGCCATCTCGCCGCCCGACGCCCGCTTGCAGTCCAGGCAATGGCAATTGGCGACGAAGTCCGGGTCGGTGTCGAACTCGAATTTCACCGCGCCGCAAGCACATTGAGCCGTGTATTTCTTAGCCATGCGAGTTGCCTTTAATCGCGTGTTTGAATGTTGTGATGATTGCCGTCCCACCATTTTATGAGGCAGGTCTGTACCTGCGACAAGGGCTGGCGGCGAGCGAGTGAGCCGTTCGGACCCGGGATGCCACTGCGCGAACTGGTGCAACCGCCAATAGCGTCGCTCTGGCGTTCCCGGGATCGGAAGGGTATGATTTGGGCGCACTTGGTGGTGGCTCGAATGGCGAAATTCTCAAGCAAATTAGGTCTCGCATGGATCGTGGCGATGCTGTGTCTGGGCGCGCCCGCCGCCCAAGCGCAGACCTCGCCGGTGAATTACTGGATTCCGGGCTGGCCGATGGGTTTCAGCGGCGCGACGGGCGAAGGCGCTAACGCCTACGGTAACTTTCCGAGCTTCGATTTCCGCGACGTCGGAAATGGCTCCGCCTACGCGCGCTACAATTTTTCGAACGGCTTTTTTGTCGGCAGCCAGCGCAACACCATGGGCTTCAGCGGTCTCAGCCAGAGCGCCTTCGGCGGTTTCGGCTCGCTCTATAGCGAAGGCGTGCAGTTCGGCTACAGCCTGAAGAACGGCGGCGGGCCGCCCGTCACCTTCTTTGCCGGTTTCGACACGCTGAAATACAATTCGGGCATCGGCAGCAACGCGTTCGCGCCGTTCGACTCCAAGTCGGGCACGCTACCCGTCAGCAGCGCGTATGCCGGCGTCGAGTTCCAGCCGACGTCCAATCTCAGCCTGTCGCTCGGGGTCGGCGTCGTCCAGCAAACGGGGCGGATCGACAGCGAGATCAATTCGCTGCCCGGCGCCTCGTCGTTCTCGGTGGGCGGCCGCCGCTACTAGGGCGCCAGGCGATTACTCCGATGGTTTGACGCCAAGATCGCGCAGGATGCGAAGCATCACATCGCTGTCGCGCTTGAAGATGCGCGCCGTTGTTTCAAGATCGGCCGGGGAAGACAGTATAAAGTTGTTCAACATCTGCTGGACCTTGGGGTCGGAGCCGGCCTGAATCAACATCGGCGCGAGCCGCTCCACGATCTCCTTTGGCGTGCCGGATGGTACAGCGAAGGTGGTGAAGGCGCGCAGGTCGTAGAAGTCGCCGACGGCCCCTTGCTCGGTCATGGTCGGCGTGTCCGGATAGGGCGGCAGGCGGGTGCCGACCACGCCGATCAGGTTTCCGGTGCCCGCCTGGATGACGGGGGCTGCCGCGGCATAGCTTCCGGCGGCGCCATCCAGCGTCTGTCCGGCGATGTCATTCCACATCGGCGCCTCGCCGCGATACTGGATGACCTGAACCTTGATGCCGTATTGCTTGGCGATCGTCTCGATCAGGACGTGCGGCGTCGAACCCACGCCGTACGATCCCCAGTTCAGGCTGCCGACCTTGTTGGCATATTCGATGAACTCGCGAAGATTCGTCGCGCCCGTCTTCTTCGCCGCCACCACAGGACCGCCGGCGCCGCTGACCATCGTCAGGTAGATAAAATCCTTTTCGGGATCGTAGGGGAGGACCTTCACCGTGACACGGTTCTGGATCAGCGACGAAGAGATCGTGCACAAGATGGTGGTGCCATCGGGATCTGCGCGTTTTGCATCTGACACCCCGATGACGCCGCCCGCACCGGCCTTGTTTTCGATGATGACCGGTTTTCCGACTTGCCGCGCGAGGTAGTCGCCGAACGCTCGCGCGATGCCGTCCGTCTGGCCGCCGGCCGGATAGGGCACGACGATTCTAATTGGTCGTGCCGGCCACGCGGATTGCGCCTCGGTCTTTATGGCCGGCGCGTACAACAGCGCGGCCGAACCCGTCACGAACGTTCGCCGTGTCAGCCTGTTCATTTTCCTGCCCTTGGTCTTTTGTTTCTTGTCGAGTTGCGAGGACCGTGGGCATCAAACTAGCTTAGAACGTGCCGCCTGACGTTGTGGCACTGTGTCCGCCACTAGTCGGGTGACTTCCGCCACGTGGAAAACGCAAACTGATTGGCGTCCCCGCCTCAGATCGCTTCGGTCCAGCTTTCCGAGAATGCCAATGCCGACGTTGAGAAGGGCCGTCCCTCGCGTTCCCGCGGCCAGGATCGCCCCGCTGCCTCGACGCCGTTGCGGACGAGACGGGTACCGAGCGCCGGGATCAGCACGGTGCACACGCCGTAGCGTCGGTCGGGAATCTGGTTCGGCTGCGAGTGGATGAGTAGCGGCTCGCCGATATCGAACCAGGTAAGCGAGATGTCTTCGCCGTGCGATTTGACGTGTTCAGTCCAGAAGTAGCGCGGATCTCCAGCCTTGGAGAATTGCGCGTCCGCACAGGGGATTGTCATGTCGGAAAGCTCGGCATTGAGCATGCCCTGTACGGTTGACTGCAGCCACCGCGCCATCCCGATATTGTCGGAGTAAATGCGCCAGCGCCGTTCCGTCAGCTCGCTTTTCAGGTAGAGAACGTGACCGGGACCGGCTGGCGAAAAGATGATCCGCCAATAGCTCGCCTCCGTTGAGTTTGGCTCGCCGTCCGTCGGGCTCAAGCGGATAAAAGGGTTCTCGCCCGTCAGGATCGTTTTGTTGGGATCGGCAATGCTCATTGTAACTGGTGTCCTCTCAACTTTCGACACGCCGCAGCATGTCTGCCCTTAAGCTACAGGCAGACATTAATATCATTCCGCGCGATATCCGCTAATGGCCAACTCCGGACTCATGCGCCGCAGAAGAGTGCCGCTATTCGATCTCCTCGTGGACATTGGAGAGCTACTCGGGCAACCCCGCTTTGCGAAAACCCTCAATCATCAGCTTCGCACTTTTTGATAGCTGGCTCCGAGCGATCCACGCCGATATTGTGAAAGCGGGGTCGATCTCAAGCACACGAGCCGCCGCCTCACGGGCCTCGGCGTCGCGTCCGAGATGGGCGAAAGCGGACGCGAGGCAGCGGTATGGTCCTGCATAGCAGGGTTTGTGACGCAGGGCTTTCTTCCCTGCAATGATGGCCTCGTCAAAGCGACGCAGTTCAATAAAGGCAAATCCCATCCCGGTTAACGCTGTGAATTGTTGCGGGTCTACCGGGCTCATTCGCATGGCACGTTCAAAGCTCCGGATCGCTTCCTCGGGCTGCCCTGCAACCTTATAGACCCAGCCTCTGCAGATCCATGCGCGATAGGAATTTGGGTTGAGCGTAACCGCCCGGTCGGCGATCTCGATCTCAGTCTCACAATCTCCGACCAATAATCCCGAGATTAAGGCAGCCTCTGCTAACGTGACTGGATCACCATCGTCGAGGCTCAATGCCAAGCGCATAAGCCGAACTGCTTCCTTGCGGTCCAATTGAGGATCGACAGCATAGTTCTGAAGCACGTTTTCCATGTGACAGGCACCTGCCAGAGTAGCGGCACCAGCAAATCCAGGGTCAAGCTCCAAGGTGCGCTGGAGCAGTCGGAGTGCCTCGGCCACCCCCTCGCGGGTCGCAAGAAGCGCCTGCTGCAAAGCTCTGAGAAAATAATCATAGGCGGTAAGGTTCTCCGGTCGCCGCCGCGACGCCAGTGCAATTTCGGCTTGAAGCAACTTTGGCTGAATAGCCGAGACAATGGCGAGCGTGACGTCGTCCTGCAGCGCGAAAATGTCCGTCATGTCGCGCTCGAACCTGTCCGCCCAGATGTGTGTGCCCGTAGCTGCTTCAATCAACCGGCCGGTGATGCGAACTTTCCCCGACGCCTTGCGCACCTCCCCCTCGAGGACATAGCGCACGCCAAGCCTCCGCCCGACTTCCTTGATGTCGACCGCTTTGCCCTTGAAGGTGAAACTCGAATTGCGAGCGATCACGAACAGCCCTTTGAACCGCGAAAGCGCGGTCGTGATCTCCTCAACCATCCCGTCCGCGAAGTACTCCTGCTCGGGATCGCCAGACATGTTCGCGAACGGCAGCACGGCGATGGAGGGGTCGGGAAGTGCAGGAACGCCCTCGGGCGCATCGCCAGGGTTTAGACCTGCAACCTTTCGCGCCTCCCGCACCTGTCCGACGAAGCGGAAGCCCTTGCGCGGTAGTGTTTTGATGAAGCGTTGTTCCTCGCCGGAATCGCCGATTGCATCCCGGGCGGCATTCAGGCGGGTTGTCAGCGCCGCGTCAGATACGCTGCGCCCATTCCAAATGGCTTTGATGAGGTCGTCCTTGCTGACAACCCGCTCCCTGTTGCGGATCAGGTATTCGAGCAGGTCAAAAACCTGCGGTGTGATCGACACCGCATCGGTCCCCCGATGCAGCTCGCGCCGGTCGGTGTCGAATGCGTATTCCTCGAAAAGATAGCGCAAGCTGCCATTCCTTCCCGGGGGTGCCTCTGTACTAGCGCATGAAGAGTAAGCCGCCGGTTAGAGAAATGTAAGCCACCAGTTAAGCGCGCCCGGGCATCTTGCGGCAACTTCTGCCTGGTGAACAGTCCAGACAGGACACATGCTGATGAGCACGATCCGCGAGACCTCTGAGCTGGGGCCGGTAACCGCAAGGCGGCAGGTCTACAGTCCTCTCGAAACATATTGGAATGCATTTCAGGAGTGGCGCAAACGCCGGAGATTACCGGCCAACTTGTGCGACCTAAGTGACAGGGAGCTAATGGATATCGGTATTACGCGCGGCGAAATCGACTACCTCGCTTCGCATCGAGGTTGCGATCCGCGAGGCGTCCTATCCGGCGAATGAATGTCGATATCTAGCAGCGATGGACGTTCGGAATGGTCACTACCAGAGGCGTTGTGGCGCAGATGCTGACTTCCGATATGGGTCACACTAGCTGCTGATCACGAACAAGCCGGGTGACTTCCGCTTTGCTGTGGGAAGCTGACGTTTACGAATACACGCCCCGATTAGCCACCAACTCCACGCGCATTCGCAATCCCCAGCGCCTTGATACGCGAGGCCAGCGTGGTCGGCCTGATGTCGAGGAGCTCGGCGGCGCCGCCGGGGCCGAACACCTTGCCGGAGCAGGCCCGCAGTGCCGCCTCGATGTTGGCGCGCTCGTGCGCGCGCATTTCCGACGCGGTCATGACCGCAGTGCGGCTGTCCAGCTTCACGCGCGGTACGCCGGGGGAGGGCTGCGCGCCCGGCACATCGGGCAGGTCGATGCGCAGCCGGCCGTTCTGCGCGAGGATCGCGGCGCGTTCGATCACGTTCTGCAGTTCGCGGACATTGCCGGGCCAGTCGTAGCGCGACAGTTTTCGCGCGTCGCCTTCCGACAGGCGCAGTTCGGATTTTAGCGCCTTGCT
The DNA here is from genome assembly GCA_963816815.1 of uncultured Alphaproteobacteria bacterium. GTDB lineage: Bacteria > Pseudomonadota > Alphaproteobacteria > Rhizobiales > Xanthobacteraceae > Bradyrhizobium. Next base: position 62,296 of record CAWFMW010000011.1, on the reverse strand, counting down.
CTCGCTGTTGAGGAAGTGCTGCGCCAGCAGCGGAATGTCTTCGCGCCGTTCGCGCAGCGGTACCGACTCCACCGGGAATACGTTGAGGCGGAAATAGAGGTCTTCGCGAAACCGGCCGCGCTGCACTTCCTGCTTGAGGTCGCGGTTGGTCGCGGCGATCAGGCGAACATCGACCGCGCGGGTGCGCTCTTCGCCGACGCGCTCGAAATTGCCCTCCTGCAGCACGCGCAACAGCTTGCCTTGAAGTTCGAGCGGGATTTCGCCGACCTCGTCGAGGAACAGCGTGCCGCCATCGGCGAGTTCGAAGCGGCCGATGCGGTCGCGCATAGCGCCGGTGAAGGCGCCGCGGACGTGGCCGAAGAATTCGCTCTCGAACAGTTCGCGCGGGATTGCCGCGCAGTTGACCCGGATCAGCGGCCGGTCGCGGCGGCTGCTCGCCTCGTGGATGGCGCGCGCGATCAGCTCCTTGCCGGTGCCGGATTCGCCGGTGATCATGACGGCCGCAGAGGTCGGCGCGACCAGCTTGACCTGCCGCAGTGTCGTCTGGATCGCCTCGCTCTGGCCGATGATGCCGCGCGGATTGGTCTCGATTCGGATTTCTTCCTGCAAATAGGCGTTTTCCAGTTCCAACCGCTCGCGCAGGCGATCGACCTCGGCGAGCGCCGCGTGCAGCTTTTCGTCGGCCTCGCGCCGCTGGCTTACGTCGCGGAACACGATGACGGCGCCAACTACCACGCCGCGGTCGCGGATCGGCGTCGAGGTGTATTCGACCCAGACCGGCGTGCCGTCCTTGCGCCAGAACACCTCGCCGTCGACCTGATGCACGGCGCCGTCGCGGAACGCCGCGTAGATCGGGCAGTCATGATCGGGATAGTGCCGCCCGTCATGATGGGTGTGATGCACGATCGGGTGGATTTCCTTGCCGACCAGTTCTTCCGCGCCCCAGCCCAGCATGCGCTCGGCGGCCGGATTGACGAAGGTGGTCTTGCCCTCGGCGTTGACGCCGTAAATGCCTTCGCCGGCGGCGCGCAGGATCAACTGGTTTTCGCGTTCGATATCCTGGAATACGCGCTCGACGCGCTGCCAGGTGGCGATGCCGCCGCGCATGTGCTGCTCTGCCGCCGCATCGACAAAACGGCGGCGGCGCGCATCGAGGTCGCTCATGGTGAGCAGCACCAGCGCGCGGTTGTCGCCCGGCACGCGGGAGCCGGCATATTCCAGCCTGAGCGTTTGCCCGGTGGCGTGGCGCGGCGTCAGCGCGTTGGTCCAATACGCGCCCTTGTCGAGCACGGCCTGGGTGAAGACGATCAGGGCGGGCAGCTGCCCCGCATGCAGCGTGCTGACCTTGGTCTGGCGCAGCAGCGCGCGGTCATAGCCGAGTAGGGTGCAGGCGGCGGGGTTGGCGTCCAGAATCAGGTCGGCGTCGGGATCGAGCAGCAGCGTCGGCTCGACCGCGAACTCGAACGCCGCGGCCTGGAGATCGACATCCTGCGGTCCAGCCGCAGAACCGAGGCCAAGATCCATCACGCCAAAACTCCGAGATTTCGTAATTACGCTACGAATTTTCGTTTATCACGAATTTTCGTAATCGCCAATATCTGCACAAATCGCTGCGACATCAGCGCAAGCGCCGAAGAAGTGGGCTGGCATGTCGCTTGCTTAATTTGGGGGCAACACCGGTGCAGGAGGCCTCATGTCTACCTTCGACAACCCATTCGATCCCGATCGCCGTCTTCGCGCCGGTGGCTGTTCTTGCGGCCAGCATGTCAGCGAAGCCGAACATGAACATGCCGCGCTGGCGCTGCGCTGCGAGCCGGCGCCGAGTGAGGACAAGCGCTACGAGGGCGTCGTCGCCTCCGCCGTGATGCGGGCGATGTTTCCGAAAGACGTGGCGCGGCGCGCTTTCCTGAAATCGGTCGGAGCGTCGACCGCACTGGCCGCGATCTCGCAATTCTTCCCGCTTCAGACCGCGACCGAATTGTTCGCGCAGGGCGGTGTGCCCGAGAAGAAGGACCTCAAGGTCGGCTTCATTCCGATCACCTGCGCGACGCCGATCATCATGGCCGCACCGCTCGGCTTCTATTCCAAGCACGGCCTCAACGTCGAGGTGGTGAAGACCGCCGGCTGGGCGGTGATCCGCGACAAGACCATCAACAAGGAATACGACGCCGCCCACATGCTGGCGCCGATGCCGATCGCGATCTCGCTGGGGCTGGGCGCTACTGCGATTCCCTTCACGGTGCCGGCGATCGAGAACATCAACGGGCAGGGCATCACGCTTGCCATGAAGCACAAGGACAAGCGCGATCCGAAGGACTGGAAGGGCATGAAGTTCGCCATTCCGTTCGACTATTCGATGCACAATTATCTGCTGCGTTATTATCTGGCCGAACACGGCCTCGATCCCGATACCGATGTGCAGCTCCGCTCGGTGCCGCCGCCGGAAATGGTCGCCAATCTGCGCGCCGACAACATCGACGGCTTCCTCGCGCCCGACAACATCTGCCAGCGCGCGATCTATGACGGCGTCGGCTTCATGCACATCCTGTCCAAGGAAATCTGGGACGGCCATCCCTGCTGCAGCTTTGCCGCCAGCCGCGAGTTCATCACCAGCTCGCCGAACAGTTTTGCGGCGCTGACGCGGGCGATCGTGGATGCGACCGCCTATGCGTCGAAGGCCGAAAACCGCAAGCAGATCGCGGAAGCGATCGCGCCGGCGAATTACATCAACGCGCCCGTCACCGTGCTGGAGCAGGTTTTGACCGGCACCTATGCGGACGGGCTCGGCGGCGTGAAGACCGACGCCAAGCGCGTCGATTTCGATCCGTTCCCCTGGCAGTCGTTTGCGGTGTGGATGCTCACGCAGATGAAGCGCTGGGGGCAGATCAAGGGCGATGTCGACTACAAGGCGGTGGCCGAGCAGGTCTATCTCGCGACCGATACCAGGAAGGTCATGACCGAGATGGGATTGGCGCCGCCGGCGACGTCGTACAAATCCTTCTCCGTGATGGGCAAGACGTTCGATCCGCAGAAGCCGGATGATTATCTGGCGAGCTTCAAGATCAGGAAGGCGTCGTGATAGCGGGCTCCGCTCTCTCTTCACCTCGCCCCGCTTGCGGGGAGAGGTCGGATCGCGCTTGCGATCCGGGTGAGGGGGTACGGGTCTATCCATTCGCACCAACTGCGCGGAGAGAGCCCCTCATCCCGACCTTCTCCCCGCAAGCGGGGAGAAGGAGATGACCTTCTCCCTTCGCTTCCGCGCAGCCGTGGTCTCGATCACGCTGCTCGCGGCCTTCCTCGGCATCTGGCATCTCGCCACGCGCTCGACGGCCGGGACCACCACCATGTCGCCGGAATACGCCAAGCTGATGGGACTGACGGCAACGCAGGGCAAGTCGGCGATGCCGGGTCCATCAGATGTCGGCGCGAAATTGTGGGAGCATCTCAGGCAGCCGTTCTACGACAAGGGGCCGAACGACAAGGGCCTCGGCATCCAGATCGGTTATTCCATCGGCCGCGTCGGCCTCGGCTATCTGCTCGCGGTGATCGTCGCGATCCCGCTTGGCTTCCTGATCGGAATGTCGCCGTTGATGAGCAAGGCGCTCGATCCGTTCATCCAGGTGCTGAAGCCGATCTCGCCGCTGGCCTGGATGCCGCTGGCGCTCTACACCATCAAGGATTCCTCGATCTCCGCGATTTTTGTCATTTTCATCTGCTCGGTATGGCCGATGCTGCTCAACACGGCGTTTGGCGTCGCTGCCGTCCGCAAGGAGTGGATCAATGTCGCGCGCACGCTTGAAGTCGGCACCATCAGGCGCGCCTTCACGGTGATCCTTCCGGCGGCGGCGCCGACGATCCTGACCGGCATGCGGATATCGATCGGCATCGCCTGGCTCGTGATCGTCGCGGCCGAGATGCTGGTCGGCGGCACCGGCATCGGCTACTTCGTCTGGAACGAGTGGAACAACCTCTCGATCACCAACGTCATCATCGCCATTCTCCTGATCGGCGTGGTCGGCATGCTGCTCGACCAGATCCTGGCGCGGTTCACACGCATGGTCACGTTCCCGGAGTGAGGCGATGACCGACAAATTCATTTCCATCGAGGGCATCGCGCGGCGTTATCCCGGCGCGGATGGCGGGCAGACCACGATCTTCGAGAACCTCTGGCTGTCAATGAACCGCGGCGAATTCGGCTGCGTGATCGGACATTCCGGCTGCGGCAAGACGACGGTGCTGAACATTCTGGCCGGGCTCGATGAGCCGAGCGAGGGCGCCGTCATCGTCGACGGGCAGGCGATCGAGGGAACGAGCCTCGACCGCGCCGTGATCTTCCAGAGCCATGCGCTGCTGCCGTGGCGCACCGTGCTCGGCAACGTCGCCTATGCCGTCACCTCGAAATGGCGCAAATGGGACCGCGCCAAGGTCAAGGCGCACGCGCAGACTTTCATCGATCTGGTCGGCTTGACTGGCTCCGAGCACAAGCGCCCGTCGGAACTGTCCGGTGGCATGAAGCAGCGCGTCGGCATCGCGCGCGCGCTTTCGATCACGCCAAAGATCATGCTGATGGACGAGCCGTTCTCGGCGCTGGACGCGCTGACGCGCGGCACGCTGCAGGACGAGGTGCGCCGAATTTGCCTCGAGACTGGACAGACTGCGTTCATGATCACCCATGACGTCGACGAGGCGATCTATCTCGCCGACAAGATTTTCCTGATGACCAACGGTCCTGGCGCCGTGCTGGCCGAGATCGTGGAAAATCCGCTGCCGAAAAACCGCGGCCGCATCGATCTGCATCGCCATCCGCTCTACTACGCGCTGCGCAACCACATCGTCGATTTTCTGGTCAGCCGCAGCAAGACGTTCACCGCGATGATGCCGCATCACGATCCGCGCAACGTGCCGACGGTGCGGCCGGGAAAACCAGAACTGGTGATTGCTTCGGCAGCCGAGGATTCAACGCAGGCGTCATGGCCGGGCTTGTCCCGGCCATCCACGTCTTCCTAGACCAACCAGCAAAGACGTGGATGCTCGGGACGAGCCCGGGCATGACGAATAGAGGAGACCATCCATGAAACGCGAAGACCTCACCGAAAAGCTGCTCGACATCAAGCGCGAGAAGGGCTGGAGCTGGAAACATATCTGCGAAAAGATCGGCGGCTATTCGGAGGTGCTGATCGTCGGCGCCGTCATGGGCCAGATGAAACTGACAAAACCGCAGGCCGCCAATGCCGGCGAATTGTTCGGGCTGTCGAAATCCGAAACCGCGATGCTCAACGAGGTGCCGATGCGCGGCACCGGCACGCCGATGCCGCCGACCGATCCCTTGATCTATCGCTTCTACGAAATGGTGATGGTGAACGGGCCGGCGTGGAAGGCGCTGATCGAGGAGGAATTCGGCGACGGCATCATGTCGGCCATCGATTTCGACATGGCGCTGGAGCGCGTCGCCAATCCGAAGGGCGACCGGGTCAAGATCACGATGTCCGGCAAATTCCTGCCGTACAAATATTACGGCGCCAGCGGCAACGTGCCGGAATATGGATTCAAGGAGGAGTGATTTGATCCTCCGTCATTCCGGGGCGCGAAGCGAACCCGGAATCTCGAGATTCCGGGTCTGGTCCTTCGGACCATCCCGGAATGACGGGGAGAGGGCGGTTACTTGAACGCCGCCCTGACCTCCTTCATCGGCGCCATCTCGCGCACGAAGGTGAATGCGCCGTGGTCCTTCATCTCGCGGGCGCTGCGTAAGAAAGCCGCAAGCGCGTAGCGCGCCATGGCGCCGCCGATGCTGATGCGCTTGACGCCGGCTTCCGAGAGCTGATCTAGCGTCAGCGTCGGGTCGGCAAAGCCCATCACCAGATTGAACGGCTTGCCGATGGATGACACCACGGTGCGGATGGTGTCGATGTCATACAGGCCGGGGGAATACAGCACGTCGGCGCCAACGGCCTCGAAGGCCTGCAGCCGCTTGATGGTGTCGTCGAGATCCTTGCGGCCATACAGGAAGTTCTCCGCCCGCGCCGTCAGCGTGAACGGAAAGCGCAGCGCACGCGCCGCTTCGACTGCGGCCTGCACGCGCTCGACCGCGAGGGAGAAATCGTAAATCGGCTCGCGCGGATTGCCGGTGAAGTCCTCGATCGTGCCGCCGACGCAGCCGGCCTCGGCCGAGCGCGCGATCGCCTTCGCCGCGATCTTCGGATCGTCAGCGCCGCCATTCTCCAGATCGGCGTTGACGGGCAGGTCGGTGGCGTCGGCAATCGTCCGGCAATTCTCGATGATCGCGTCGAGGCTGACGGTGACGCTGCCCAGCGTGTTGGCAACGCCGAGGCTCGTGGTCGCCAGCGCCTCGAAGCCCATCGCGGCGAGCAGTTTGGCCGTGCCGGCGTCCCAGGGATTGGGGATGATGAAAGCGCCGGGGCGAGCATGCAGCGCGCGGAAGGCTTCGGCTTTTTCCATCTGGGTTCGCATCGGCAATCTCCGCCTCATTGGTTGGCCGGTTCTGGCTGGCGGCGAAGCTAGCGGGCTGGCTACCATCAGCCAAATTTGTTATTTCTCTATGGGTCATCAGCTTTTTGCATAGGCGAGACATGGACAGCGATGCGCTTTTGACCTTCCTGACCGTTCACCGCCGCGGCGGCATTTCGAGCGCGGCGAAGGCGCTGCATCGCTCGCAGCCGGCGATCTCGCGGCGCATTGCGCTGCTGGAGCAGGAGCTCGGCGTGCCGCTGTTCGAGCGAATCGCGGGGCGCACGATGCTGAGCGATGCGGGGCGGGTGATGGTGCCGTATGCCGAGCGCGCGGTCGCCGCCGCCCAGGATGCAGAGAATGCGGTTCGTGCGCTGGCGCGGCCGAATTCAGGGCCGATCGCGCTTGCCGTGGTCGGCACGCTGGCCGGCGGGCGGCTGTCGGCGATTTTGAAACGCTTCGCGGCCGAACATCCCGATGTCGAATTGAGCCTGCGTACGGCGACAAGCGCGGAGGTCAGCGATCTGATCCGGCGTGGCGAGGCGACGATCGGCCTGCGCTACGACCGCGACCGTTCGCGCGATCTCGACTGTGAATTGCTGTCTGCCGAACGGTTGCAGGTGGTGTGCGCGCTCGATCATCCGCGCGCCGGCCGCCGTGTGACAAAACTCGCCGAGTTGCGCGGCGAGCGCTGGATTGCATTTCCCGTAGTGCCGGGGCGGCGCGAGATCACGGCCTCGCATGTGTTTGCGCTGTTTCAGACCCACGGGCTCGGCGAAATCGACTGGACGCCGGTCGACAGCCTGACCGCGCAAAAGCGCCTGGTCGAAGCCGGCCTCGGCATCGCGCTGCTGTCGGAGAGCAATGCCGCCGAAGAACTGCGACACAAGACGATCTCGACCATCGGTGTCGGCGATCTAAAGGCGAGCGATGACGTCGTCACGGTGACGCGCCGCGGCGGATTTTTGAGCGCGGCGGCGCGGCGTTTGCTGGAGATCGTTCGGAAGGAGTATCGGGGAACGCGGTCTTAGAGATACGTCGCGGCATCCCGGCCGTCGTTGCGAGCGAAGCGAAGCAATCCATGCTACCGCAAGCTGAGAAATGGATTGCTTCGTCGCTTCGCTCCTCGCAATGACGGCGGATGGAGCGCGGTCCTTACGTCCCCGCCTTCACCTGGGCGACCGCTGCCGCCATCAGCTCGTCCATCTTGACGCGCACCTCGGCGGCGGTGACGGCGACGCTCTTGGCGGCAAAATCCTTCACCACCTTGTTCTGGACGTCCTGGTCGCCGGCTTCCTCGAAATCGGCCGCGACCACTTCCTTGGAATAGGCCGTGGCGGCATCGCCGGTCAGACCGAGCTTTTCGGCTGCCCAAAGACCGAGCAGCTTGTTGCGGCGCGCCCCGGCCTTGAACGTCTGCTCCGAGTCGAGGGCGAATTTCTTCTCAAAACCTTCCTCGCGCTTGTCGAAAGTGGTCATTGTGCGGTTCCAATCCCCGGAAATGGTAAACGGGGCCAACGTTGTCGCGGCCCGATCGCCTACCTAGATAGAGGGGGCGAATCGGTAAAACAACGGGCCGTTAGGCCGCAGGCAATCGTTATAAGTTGGGCCCAATTGGGCCGGGTCGATTGTGCTCGATGGGCCAATCGGATAGGTTGCCAGCAGGCTAGGTTCTTGTTCTGTTTCGGTCGTTTCTGTCCTGGACCTGGCCTTCACGGCAGCTCCGTCGTGGTCGCCAACCCTTGTCATCCGGAGCACACCAATTTCATGGATTTCAACAAAACACGGTACATCCCTATGAGCCGTCGACGCCGCATTTATGAAGGCAAGGCCAAGGTCCTGTATGAAGGCCCCGAGCCGGGAACCCTGATCCAGCACTTCAAGGACGACGCGACCGCGTTCAATGCCAAGAAACACCAGGTGATCGAGGGCAAGGGCGTCCTCAACAACCGGATTTCGGAGTACCTGTTTCAGCACCTCAACGACATCGGGGTGCCGACCCATTTCATCCGCCGCCTCAACATGCGCGAGCAGCTGATTCGCGAGGTCGAGATCGTGCCGCTGGAGGTGGTGGTGCGGAACGTCGCCGCGGGTTCGCTGTCGCAGCGCCTCGGCATCGAGGAGGGCACCCAGCTGCCGCGCTCTATCATCGAGTTCTATTACAAGAACGACCAGCTCAACGACCCCATGGTGTCGGAAGAGCACATCACCGCGTTCGGCTGGGCCACGCCCCAGGAAATCGACGACATCATGGCGCTCGCCATTCGCGTCAACGACTTCCTCACCGGCTTGTTCTTGGGCATCGGCATCCGCCTGGTCGATTTCAAGATGGAATGCGGCCGCCTGTTCGAGAACGAGATGATGCGGATTATCGTCGCCGACGAGATTTCGCCCGAACTCGTGCCGGCTGTGGGATATCAAGTCGAACGAGAAGCTCGACAAGGACCGTTTTCGTCGCGACCTCGGCGGGCTGCTTGAGGCCTACACCGAAGTGGCGAAGCGGCTCGGCATCCTGATGGAGAACGAGCGGCCGGCCGGTACCGGCCCGGTGCTGGTTAAGAGCTGAGGCAAGAAGTGAGGCAAGCATCGTGAAGGCACGCGTTACCGTTACGTTGAAATCGGGCATTCTCGATCCGCAGGGCAAGGCCATCGAAGGCGCGCTGAAATCGCTCGGCGTCGATGGCGTTGCTAGCGTTCGTCAGGGCAAGGTGTTCGACATCGAGCTGGCAGGTGCCGACAAGGCCAAGGCCGAAGCGGCATTGAAGGATGCCGCCGACAAGCTCTTGGCGAACACGGTGATCGAGAATTATGCTATCGAGGTGAAGGTCTAGGATACACGAAAATGGCCGACGTTACGCCGGAGCTCATATTTGAAGTGTTGAAGTCGGTTCAGGCCCGACTTGTGCAGGTCGATGGCAAGATCGACGAGCTCAAGCAGGAGATGCAGGCTTCGCGCACGTCCCAGAATGGAATTCGTCAGGAGATCACAGGTGTCTTCCAAGAGGTTTCAGGGATTCACGCGACGTTAGTCCGACACGAAGGTCGTCTGGACCGCATTGAGCGGCGGCTTGAACTTAGCGATGCTCCGAATCTGACATGAAATCAGCCGTTCTCGTCTTTCCCGGAATCAACCGCGAGCGCGACATGGCGCGCGCGCTGAAACTGGTCTCCGGCCAGGAGGCGGCGATGGTCTGGCATGCCGACACCGCGCTGCCGAAGGGGACCGATCTGGTCGTCGTGCCCGGCGGGTTTTCCTATGGCGACTATCTGCGCTGCGGCGCCATCGCCGCGCGCGCCCCGGTCATGGATGCGGTGCGCAAGTTCGCGGCCGACGGCGGCCTCGTGCTTGGCGTCTGCAACGGTTTCCAGATCCTCTGTGAAGCGGGCCTGTTGCCCGGCGTCCTGATGCGCAACGCGAAGCTGAAATTCATCTGCAAGGATGTCCATCTGCGGGTCGAGCGCTCCGATACGCCGTTCACGCGCGGCTACAATGCCGGCCAGGTCATTCGCGTGCCGGTGGCGCATGGCGAGGGCAATTACGAGACCGACGAGGAGACGGTGAAGCGGCTGGAAGGCGAGGGGCGGGTACTCTATCGCTACTGCTCGGCGGAGGGTGTCGTCGACGAGGAGTCCAACATCAACGGCGCCGCGCAGTCGATCGCCGGCATCGTCAACGAGCGCGGCAACGTGCTCGGCATGATGCCGCATCCGGAAAACCACGTCGAAGACATCATGGGCTGCACCGACGGCCGCGGGCTGTTCGCAGGCCTCGCGGCGCATCTGGAAAAAGCTGCGTGAAGTCCTTCGTGATGCGCATGACAGTGCGGCTGGCCGTTGCCGCCGCGGCCTTGTCGCTCGCCGTAGCTGCCCTGGCGCAAGACTATCCCAAGCGTCCCATCAGCATGATCGTGCCGTTCGCAGCCGGCGGCACCTCCGACGTGATCGCGCGCGTGGTGGCCGAGGAGATGGCCAAGTCGCTCGGCCAGCCGATCGTGATCGAGAATGTCGGGGGCGCCGGCGGTTCGACCGCGTTGACGCGCGCGGCGCGCGCGGAAGCCGACGGCTACACCATCGCCATCGGCAATGCCGGCACCAGCGCCGCGGCCTACACGATCTATCCGAAACTGCCGTTCACGCCGGAATCCTTTGCGCCGATCGCGGTTGTTGCGAAGACGTTTGGCATCGTCGCGCTGCGCAAGGATTTTCCGGCGAAGAACCTGCAGGAATTCATTGCCTATGCGAAGAAGAATCCCGGCAAGGTCAATCTCGGCCATGCCGGCATCGGCTCGTCGAATTTCCTGATCTGCAAGAGCTTTGAAAATGCGGCCGGCGTCGAGGTGACGCTGGTCGGCTATCGCGGCGCGGCGCCGGCGCTGACGGATGCGATCGGCGGCCAGATCGACGGCGTCTGCGACTCCGCCGCCTCGGTGTCGCAGGCGATCGACGACAGACTGGTGAAAGGCCTCGTTGTCGGCTCGATGGTGCGGCTTGCGACCTTGTCCGAACTGCCGACATCGGCGGAAGCAGGCCTTCCTGATTTCGAAGCGCAGGGCTGGAACGGACTGTTCGCGCCAAAGGGCACGCCGGCTGCGGTCATCGCGAAACTGAACGCCGCGGCCAGGACCGCGGTCGAAAGCGAGGCGGTGAAAAAGCGCTTTCACGATCTCTCCACCGTCGCGCCCGAGGCAGGCGAACTCGCGCCGGAAGTGCTGGGGCAACTGGTGACGCGCGACGTTGCGAAATACAAAAAGTTGCTGGAAGAAAAGAAGTGACAACCCGCCACGAAGCGAATGAAAAAAGCCCCGCCTTAGCGGGGCTTTTTGTTGTCGGCTAGCAATTATCGGCCGCCAGGTGCCGGTGTCAGAGTCGAACCGCTGGGCGAGGGATTGATAAGCGTGCTCCCCGACGGGTTCAGCCCGCTGTTAGCCCCGGCCGCGGCGCTACCGGCGCTGTTGGACATGCCGGTGCTGGGGTTAGTCCCCATCGCATTGCCTGATGTCGTTCCGGTCGTGGAAGATCCCGCCATCGTGCCGCTCGTTGCCGCGCCACCCGTGGCCGAACTTCCGCTTGCCGAGCCGCCACTGGACTGCGCGAGCGCATAACTGCCGGTGAAGGCAAGCGCCGTCGCCAATCCCAATGTTGTGAGTTTCATGATTACTCCTTTTTGTTGTCGTTGCTGCCTGGCCCAACGATGTCCGTCGGCGCCGCGTTCCCGCCGGTCGATCACAGTTCGTTGCTGTTCCGTCGGGTGTTACCGGCAGAAAATCTGAAACGCAGCGGTCAACATCTTCGCTCAACTGCCAAATTTTTGTTCAACGGCAGAATTTGGCTGGCCTGAAACTTGCTCCTGTCTCCTGATCCAAACGCGGATTTCCCGATCGTCGGACGGAGATAGATTATGCCCATTCGCAAGGCTTTCTGCACGGTTGGGCTGCTGACCGGGCTGCTGTCGTCCCATTCCGCGACGGCTGAAACAACGCTGCGCATCGCCATGACGGCGTCGGATATCCCCACCGCGACCGGGATGCCGAACAACGGCTTCGAGGGAATGCGTTTCCTCGGCTATCCGATCTTCGAAGGATTGGTGCTGTGGGACCTGACCAAAACCGACCGGCTGGCGACCTTGCGTCCCGGGCTCGCGGAGAAATGGGAGCAGGACCCGAACGACAACAAGACCTGGATTTTCCATCTGCGCAAGGGCGTCAAATTCCACGACGGCACCGATTTCAATGCCGACGCCGTGATCTGGAACCTTGACCGCTATTTCAACAGCGAGAGCCCGCAATTTGAGCCGCCGAGTTCGGCGATATCGCGGGCGCGCGTTCCCGTGATGGGCAGCTACAAGAAGATCGATGACGCGACCGTATCCATCACCACCACGAAGCCGGCCTCGTATTTTCCCCATATGGCGGTCTATCTGCTGTTCACCTCGCCGACCTCGTTCGAGAAGGCGGGAAAGGAATGGGCCAAGGTCGCGACCTTGCCGGCGGCGGGCACCGGACCGTTCCGGATCACCAAGATCGTGCCGCGGCAGGAAGCGGCTCTGGCGCGCTGGGACAAATATTGGGATCCGGACCGAAAAGCCAAAGTCGACAATGTCGTGCTGATGCCGATTCCTGAAGCGAATTCGCGATTGGCCGCGCTGCGCTCCGGCCAGATCGACTGGATCGAAGTGCCGCCGCCGGACGGCATCGGCTCGCTGAAATCCGCGGGCTTCACCATCACCACCGGCTCCTATCCGCATGTCTGGCCGTGGTTCTACAACATCGGCGCGGCCAACAGCCCGTTCAAGGACGTCAAAGTGCGTCAGGCGCTGAACTATTGCATCGACCGCGAAGGGCTGGTGTCGCTGCTCAACGGCACCGCGGAGCCGTCGGTCGGCTGGCTCAAGGCCAGCGATCCCGATTTCGGCGCGCCGGTCAATCGCTACAAGACCGACCCCGCCAAGGGCAAGGCGCTGCTCGCGGAAGCCGGCTACACGGCGGCCAAGCCGCTGTCATTCAAGGCGCTGATCTCGAATTCCGGATCGGGGCAGATGCTGCCGTTGCCGATGAACGAGTTCCTGCAGCAGAATCTGAAAGAGGCCTGCGGCGTCAACGTGGAATTCGACGTGATCGAATGGCAAGTGCTGCTGACCGCGGCGCGCGCCACGCCCGACAACCCCAGCCTGCGCGGCGCCATGGTGCTCAATATCAGCTCGCCGTCGTCGGATGTCGGCGTCATGGCACGCTATTTCCTGGCGGCCAATTTCTCGCCGAACGGCTTCAATTTCGAGCAGTGGAAGGACGACGATTTCGAAGATGCTTTGAAGACGATCTCGGAATCGACCGATCCGAAGGCGATCTCGACCGCCTATCGCAAGGCGCATGAGCGGCTCGTCGACAATCCGCCCTGGCTCTACATCGTCCACGATCTCAATCCCCGCGCGATGAGTTCGAAGGTCAAGGGTTTTGTTTCGCCGCAGTCGTGGTTCGTCGATCTGACGCTGGTGAGTGTGCAGTAGGGAACTGCGGTATAGGTCCCTCATGGTGAGGAGCGCGAAGCGCGTCTCCGGACGATGCTTTGCATCGCCGGGCGAACCATGAGGCCACAGACGGGCCTGCATCCTTCGAGACGCGCTTCGCGCGCTCCTCAGACCGTATGTCCCTCTTCCGATAGGGAGGCGACTCACCCTCGATGCGAGTGCGAGGGTTACCCGGATAGGCCGGGCAGAGCCTCACGCAAGGAGGGCGAGTCATGGGTGATTATAGCGAGGCTTTCGTCGGGATCGATACGTCGAAGTTGCGGAACGCGGTTGCGATTGCGGATGCCGGCCGGGGTGGCGAGGTTCGGTTCCTTGGGGAGATCGAGAACACGCCGGCCGCGACGGCGAAGCTCGTTCGGAAGCTTTCCAGCAAGTACGAGCGACTGACGTTCTGCTACGAGGCAGGGCCGACCGGCTACGGACTGCACCGGCAGATCAAGGGGCTGGGCTTTGAATGCGTGGTGGTGGCGCCTTCGCTGATCCCAAAGCGACCAGGCGACAAGGTGAAGACCAACCGGCGTGACGCGCTCAGCCTGGCAAAGCTGCTGCGTGCCGACGAACTCACGGCGGTCTGGGTGCCGGACGGACGTCACGAGGCGATGCGCGATCTGACACGGGCGCGCGAGACGGCAATGCTGGATTTGCGCACGAAGCGCCAGCATGTCTCGGCCTTTTTGCTGCGGCTGGGAAGACCTTACCCGGAGAGCAAGAAGACCTGGACCAAAATACATGTGAGCTGGATCGCGAGCCAGAAGCTCGAGCACCCACAACAGCGCCTTGTGCTGGAGGAGATGATGCTGGCGATCCGTCAGGCACAGGAGCGCCTCCAACGGCTGGAGCAGGCCATCGCCGCGGCCGTTCCGGAATGGTCACTTGCGCCGCTGGTCACCGCATTGATGGCCATGCGCGGCATGGATCTGATCTCGGCCACGACGCTGCTGGCCGAGATCGGCGATCTCTCGCGGTTCCAAACGCCGACCGAGTTGATGGCCTATCTCGGGCTCGTGCCTTCAGAGGATTCGACCGGCGACACCGTCAAGCGCGGACCGATCACCAAAGCCGGCAACCGCCGCGCCCGGCGCATGCTGGTGGAGTGTTCGTGGAGCTATCAGCATCCGCCGCGGGTAGGACAAGGCAAGCAACCGAAGGTCGATGCGGCGCCGCCGGCGGTGCGCGAGATTGCCTGGAAGGCGCAGTGCCGGCTGTACCGGCGCTATCGCACGCTGATCAGGAACGGCAAGCTCAAGACCGTCGCCATCGTCGCCATCGCGCGCGAGCTCGCCGGCTTCATCTGGGCTGTCGCTCGCGCAGTCTCGACCGCACGTGTCGCGGCAGCTTAAGAGGCTTGGCAAGGGGAGCCAGGCGGCCAAGGCCGAGCACTAACCAGGGAGCCCGGCGCCGGGGCTGTGGTCCGGCGAAGCGATAAATCTCGTGCAACGGCGGGAGCAGAGCCGCGGCAAGGGGAATTCCCGATCATCCTGTGTGGCCGATCGCAAGATCGACGTCCGACCTCAGACCGGGACAGCCCCAGACGAACCTACGGACATGCGTGAACCCGCGAATAAGAGCTTGTTGACCGACGTCTCTGGGCTCTGCTTCCACCCTTGCACGATCATCCCCACTCACACTTCTCCGCAATTCATGGAGACACCCTTCGTCATGCCTCTCATCTTGACATGGGACATAAGAGGATGAGGGTCTGAGGGCGCGCACGCTTAGCCGCTACGCTGCCGCCACCACCGCCAGGCGTCTTTCGGGATCGTCATGGCGGCGACACCGGCCATGACGAGAACGAGGCCGAGCGCGAGATTTGCCGGGACGGCTTCGCCGAGCAGCACCACCGACAAGCCGACGCCGATCGGGATGCGCAGATAGCCTTGCGCGTTGGTGGTGAGGGTGCCGAGCCGCGTCAGGCACATGTAGAACAGCATCAACCCGAATGCGCTGGAGAATATTCCCAGCGCCACCGTGGCAACCAGCGCCTCGGCCGTCGGCCGCAACGTCCAGGGATGATCGACGATCAACGACGCCGGCAGCAGTATCAGCCCGCCGAACAACAGCGAGCCGGCGGCGACCACCATCGGGTCGTAGTCGGTCAGCCGCAGCCCGAAGATCGTGGCGCAGGCAAACGAGATGGTGGCGATCAGGATCACGATCTCGGCGAGGATATTGGCATCGAGCGTCGCGAGCGCGTCGAGGCCGATGATCACGCCCGTTCCAGCAAGCCCCAGAATGGCGCCGGCAAGCTTGAGCAGCGTGGCCGGTTCGTGCCGCGTGATGGCCCAGGTAATGAGAAAGGCGAAGATCGGCGTCGTCGAGGCCAGCACCACCGTATTTGATGCCGGCACATATTGCTGCGCCCAGGTGATCAGCAGGAACGGAAACGTCGAATTCATCGTCTGCTGCTGGGCGAACAGCTTCCAGGCCCTGGCTTCCGCAGGCATCCGAATCCCGCGGACGCGCAAGACCACCAGCAGAAAGCCCGCGGCGATCAGCGAGCGCACCGAGATGAAGGTGATCGGCGGGAATGATCCGAGCCCGATCTTGGTCAGCGGATAGGTCGAGCTCCAGCAGCACGCCAGCGCGAGCAGCAATGCATAGTCGCGCCAGCCGCGACGGACCTGCGGCGTTTCAGGTGGCAACGGCGCCTGCGCCTGCAGGCTTCTTCAATTTCACCCGCTTGATGGTGCCGGAGAAGGTGAACAGCGATCGTTCGGCGGATTTCAGCACACCGCGCAGGAAGATCAGCGAACCGCCGGCGCGGGTGATTTCGCCGTCGCATTCGATCAACTCGCCCTCGCGTGCGGCGTCGAGGAATTCGCAGGAAAACGCTACCGTCACGCCCGGTCCCTGCAGCACCGAGGAGGCGATCGCAAACAGGGAGTAGTCCGCGAACGACATGAAGCAACCGCCATGGACGTTGCGCATGCCGTTGAGGTGCTTTTTCTCGACCCGGAATGCGCATTGCACGCGGCCGTTTTCGTCCATCCGATGCCAGAACGGGCCGTTATGGGTCTCAAAACTGTCGCGGGTCCAGGTCCGCCATCCCTTGAATTCGCCCTCGGTTTCGACATGCAGGTCCGGGCGGCGCTGAAATGCATTTTGGGGGAGTTCGTTCACTAAAAATGGCCCTTCAATTCGGTGTTTCCGCCCTTAAATCCGATCCGGGAACGATGTGCAAACGCCGGTCCTGCAGGCCTCCCCCCGCAAAGCTCTGGACAGGGCGGAAATGCGCCATAAAAGGCCTTTTCGCACCCCCGCGATCTACCTAATAAGAGACCCATGAACGAGCCCCAGATCACCCCCGAACTCGTCGCCAGCCATGGCCTGAAGCCCGATGAGTATGAGCGCATCCTCAAGCTGATCGGGCGGGTGCCGAGCTTTACGGAACTGGGGATCTTCTCGGCGATGTGGAACGAGCACTGCTCGTACAAGTCCTCGCGCCTCCATCTGCGGGGGCTGCCGACCAAGGCGCCCTGGGTGATCCAGGGCCCCGGCGAGAACGCCGGTGTCATCGACATCGGTGACGGCCAGGCGGTGGTCTTCAAGATGGAGAGCCACAACCACCCGAGCTATATCGAGCCGTATCAGGGCGCGACCACCGGCGTCGGCGGCATTCTGCGCGATGTCTTTACGATGGGCGCGCGGCCCATTGCATGCCTCAATGCGCTCTCCTTTGGTGCGCCGGAGCATCCCAAGACGCGGCATCTGGTTTCGGGCGTGGTCGCCGGCGTCGGCGGCTATGGCAATTCGTTCGGCGTGCCGACGGTCGGCGGGCAGGTGCGTTTCCACACCCGCTATGACGGCAACATCCTGGTCAACGCGATGGCGGTAGGTCTCGCCGACACCGACAAGATTTTCTATGCGGCGGCCTCCGGCGTGAACATGCCGATCGTCTATCTCGGCTCCAAGACCGGCCGCGACGGCATTCATGGCGCCTCGATGGCCTCGGCCGAGTTCGACGACGATTCCGCCGAGAAGCGGCCGACGGTGCAGGTCGGCGATCCCTTCGCCGAAAAGCTGTTGCTGGAAGCCTGCCTCGAAATCATGGAAGCCGATTGCGTGATCGCGATCCAGGATATGGGCGCGGCGGGGCTGACCTGCTCGGCGGTCGAGATGGGCGCCAAGGGCGATCTCGGTGTCGATCTCAATCTCGATGCGGTGCCGACGCGCGAAACCGGCATGAGCGCCTATGAGATGATGCTCTCGGAAAGCCAGGAGCGCATGCTCATGGTGCTCAAGCCCGAGAAGGAAAAACAGGCCGAGGCGATCTTCAAGAAATGGGGCCTGGATTTCGCCGTCGTCGGCTACACCACGCCGAGCAAGCGCTTCGTGGTCAAGCATGGCGGTAACGTCATGGCCGACCTGCCGATCAAGGAACTGGGCGACGAGGCGCCGCTCTACGACCGGCCGCATATTGCGTCCGCGGCGTTGCCGGTGGTGCACGCGCGTGAAGTAAATCCGCCGCTCGGCATTTCCGCGTCGCTGGAAAAACTGATCGCAACGCCCGAGCTGTGCTCGAAGCGCTGGGTGTGGGAGCAATATGACCACGTCATTCTCGGCAATACCGTGCAGCGTCCGGGCGGCGACGCCGCCGTGGTGCGCGTCGAGGACGGTCCGAAGGGGCTCGCGCTCACCGTCGACGTGACGCCGCGCTATTGCGAAGCCGATCCGTTTGAAGGCGGCAAGCAGGCCGTCGCCGAGGCCTGGCGCAACATCACCGCGGTCGGCGGCCGTCCGCTGGCGATCACGGATAACCTCAATTTCGGCAATCCGGAGCGGCCCGAGATCATGGGCCAGTTCGTCGGCTGCCTGAAGGGCATCTCGGAGGCCTGCACGGTGCTCGACTTCCCGGTCGTGTCGGGCAACGTCTCGCTCTACAACGAAACCAACGGCCGCGGCATTCTCCCGACGCCCTCGATCGGCGGCGTCGGCCTGCTCGACGATTTCACAAAGTCCGCCACGCTGGCGTTCAAGGCGGCGGGCGAGGCGATCCTGCTGATCGGCGACACGCAGGGCTGGCTCGGGCAGTCCGTCTACCTGCGCGATGTCTGCGGCCGCGAAGAGGGCGCGCCGCCGCCGGTCGATCTCGCGGCCGAAAAGCGCAATGGCGACGTGGTGCGCGGCATGATCCACGCCGGCACCGCCACGGCTGTGCATGACATCTCCGACGGTGGCCTGTTGATCGCGCTTGCCGAGATGGCGATTGCAAGCAGCATCGGCGCGCAGCTGTTGGCGGCGCCGAGCTCGATCGTGCCGCATGCGTATTGGTTTGGCGAGGACCAGGCGCGCTACATCGTGACGGTATCAGCGGCGGACGCCGGCCTGGTGCTGGCCAAGATGAAGGGCGCGGGCGTGCCCTGCGCACGGATCGGCACCACCGGCGGCGATGCGATTGCCGTTGCCGGTGAAGCGGCGGTTTCGGTGGATGCGCTGAAGTCGGCGTTCGAGCACTGGCTGCCGGACTATATGGGCGGCAAGGCCAATTGATTTCGAAGATTTTGTAGCCCGCATGAGCGCAGCGACATGCGGGGGACCGGTGCCCGCATCGTCCCGCATGTCGCTGCGCTCATGCGGGCTACAGGGTCACAGCACCTTGTCGCGCCCGGGATCTGCCGCAATGCGCGCGTCAAGGCCCAGCTCAGCGCGATTGTCAGCGTCGAATCCGATCGCGACCTTGACGATCGCCGGCAGGTCATAGTCGTACAGCCAGTATTGCAGCCACAATGCGATCGGGTAGTGCACCAGGAACATGCCGTAGGCGTCGCTCTGCATCGGATCGAGCAGCCTGGCTGAGCCTGATTGCTTGAACCGCTGGAAAAAGGCCAGGATCAGAAACATGATCGCCACGCTGAAGACAGCGAAGCAGACGGCATAGAGACCCTCATACCAGTTCGGCAGCGGCGACGGATTGCCCAGTATTTCGCGCTTGATGAAGATCAGCACCCAGAGCAGGCAATACGGAACGATCGCCAGCACCATCCAGTCCCAGCTGACCTTCGCCATCCGGCCGTCTGCGGCGAGCAGCCCGCGATCCATTTGCGCAACGCCGATGCCGGCGCCGAAAAAGAAATAGCTCGCATAGAGCATAATGCGCCCGTGCTGCACCGAGAACGGCCCGAACTCGAACCAGCTGGCTGGTCCATAAATCATCAGCCCGGGAACGTAGAACGCCGCGGTGACGGCGAGCATGACCGCGAAGAACACCGCGGGCCGCCGGCGGCCGTACAGCGAGAGGCGATTGATCGGATCGAGCAGATGGGGCGACAGCCGGTGCAGCAGGCAGGCAACCAGGTCGAAGGCGAACAGGACCCAGAGAAACCAGATCGGCCCGCTCGGCCACGGACCCTTCGTGACCATGTTCCACCAGAATTCGGAAAAGCCGATCTCGGGATGGTGCCGGAGCGAAATCGCGTAATAGGCGAGCGGAATGACCGTGAGCGCGCAGATCACGAAGGGCAGGCCAAGCCGAAGCAGCCGATCCGTCAGATAGTTCAGCGCTCCCTTGCGGGCGATGCCAGACCAGGCGAACAGTCCCGACAGGAAGAAGAACATCGCCATGAAGAAACTGTCGGTGGCGAGCACGATCATGTCGAAGCCGAAGAAGTACTTCGGATCGGTGTGGCCGAAATAGGTGTAGGGAATCACGGCATGGTGCAGCAGCACCACCAGCGTCAGGAAGGTGCGGGCGCGATCGAGCGAAAGATTGCGCGATTTGGCTTTGGGTACTGCGTTCGCTTCGGCATGCCCCACGGTGGAAATCGATGTCATGCGCCCCTCCCGGCCAGGCTGGTTGGGCCAAATGTTGCCGACCGGAACCCGAATTCAGCAAGGCCTATAACGACCGGAAGCCGGCAATAGCACCCGGTACAACGCGCTTTGGGGCCGTCGGCCCCTCGCGTCATTGCAGGAGGCCAGCGGATCACGCGAATGCACGGGCAACAGCAGCTGGTTCGCCGCTGCCCGCTACGCCACTTCCTCGATCGTCACCTTGTCCGGGTAAAACGCCAGATGGCCTGCGATCTCGGTCATGGCCGGGAAGGGCGTTTCATAGGTCCAGATCGAATTTTCGATGCTCTTGCCGTTGGCATTGATGCTGAAATAGCTCGCGTCCCCCTTGTAGGGGCAGTGGGTGGTCCGCTCGGTGCGGGCCAGGAGCGCCATATTGGCGTCCTCGCGCGGCAGATATTGCACCGCCGGGTAGCTGGCTTCCTTCAGGGTCAACGCATGGGTGGTGTCGGCGATCACCACGCCGCCCACCGAGACGCGGACGCGCCTGGGGTTTGCCGTAATCGTGATCGGATGGTCGGGACCGGGCAATTTCATGATTTTGAGCCTCTTTTTCGGTCAGCCTGACGTGATCAGGCGCGACCGCATCTCACAGTGTCAAACGATCGGACCGGGAATATAGTGCCGTCAGGCGTGACCTAGAAGAGCGCACGCGCTAGGTTCGGCCTTCACGGTCGCGCGAGCAGGCCATGATTCGAAACCCCTGACGGAGACATGCTGGATGCCGATGGAGGCCCACGATATCGAATCGATGATCAAGGCAGCTATCCCCGATGCCGAGGTGACGATCCGCGATCTCGCAGGCGACGGCGACCATTACGCCGCGACCGTGATCTCGGAATCCTTCCGCGGCAAGTCGCGCGTGCAGCAGCATCAGATCGTCTACCAGTCGCTCAAGGGGCAGATGGGCGGCTTGCTGCATGCGCTGGCGCTGCAGACCGGGGTTCCTGAGAGCTAGTCCCGCGGCCGGCGGAAGCGGGGGCATCGATGGTCGACCATGCGCGCGGGGCGCTGTTTCGCCCGATCGTTCCGCACCAGCACAGCCGCGTCACTTACGCCGAGTTGTTCTTCGATCTCGTCTTCGTCTTTGCGGTCACGCAGATCTCGCACACGCTGCTCGCGCACTTTACGCCGCTGGGCGCGCTTCAGGTCACGCTGCTGTTCCTCGCGGTCTGGTGGGTGTGGGTCTACACCTCCTGGATCACCAATTGGCTCGATCCCGAAAAGACCCCGGTCCGGCTGCTGCTGTTTGCGCTGACGCTTGGCGGGCTGGTGCTGTCGACCTCGATCCCGGCGGCATTTGACGGGCGCGGATTGTGGTTCGCCTTGGCCTACGCCGCGATGCAGGTCGGCAAGACGGTATTCCTGTGGCTATCGACGACATCGTCCCAGACGCTGGCGCGCATGAACGCCATCCGCATCACCGCATGGTTGTCGATGTCGGCGATTTTCTGGATCGCCGGCGGGTTGGCGGAAGGCCCGTCGCGGCTGGTGCTTTGGGCCATCGCGCTCGTGATCGAATATATTTCGCCGGCGGTGCGGTTCTGGATTCCCCGTTACGGCGCGTCTTCCGTTGCCGATTGGGTGGTCGAAGGCGGCCACATGGCCGAGCGCTGCGCCGGTTTCATCATCATCGCGCTCGGCGAATCCATCGTCGTCACCGGTGCGACCTTTGCCGAACTGACGTGGACGACCGAAAACGTCCTGGCGTTCGTGTCGGCCTTCGTCGGCTGCCTTGCGATGTGGTGGATCTACTTCCACAAGGGCGCCGAAGCCGGCTCCGAGCAGATCTCAAGATCGAGCGAGCCGGGAAGGCTGGCGCGGCTCGCCTATACCTATCTGCACATGCCGATCGTGGCCGGCATCATCGTCGCTGCAGTCGCAGACGAACTCGTGCTGAAACATCCGGGCGGGCATTCCGATCTCAAGACGGTGATCAGCGCGATCGGCGGTCCCTTGCTGTTTCTGTTCGGGACCATCCTGTTCAAGCACAGCTTTCGCGGCTTCCTGCAGCTGTCGCACGGGGTCGGCATCGTCGCACTCTGCGTGCTCGCCTGGTTCGCAAGCGAGCTATCGCCGCTGGTGCTTTCCATCCTGACCACCGCGATCCTGATTATGGTCGCGGTGTGGGAATTGCTCTCGCTGCAGTCCAATCCGGCCGAGCAGCGCCTTTAATCAGGCAGCGATCGCCTGACCGGCATGATCGGCGAGGTGCTGTGCTGATCGACGACGTTTCGAAGAACGAGCGTTGACAAATTCACGACGAGCGCCCGCAGTCTGGCGTTCTCCTCGATGAGCGATGCCCGGTCGATGTCCGCCTCTTGATCCCAAGCCGAGTCCGCGTGAACGGACGACGAACTGGAAAATTCTCTCCGATGGCCGGACGTTGGATACGCATTTCCCATGACTGACATCCCCTGGCACAAGCTACCCCTAGCCGAGCCTGCCGCAGAAACTCGACTGAGTCCGCGTCAAAAGTTGGACGTTTCGAAGGGCAAACGAAAGCGCAGATAGATCGTTTTGCGGGCGGGGCGATAAAGATGAAGATTTGTTAAGAAGTTTGTCTATAGTGAGCGCGGCAAAGGTGCGGGGACGCGCGGCGGCGTAGCACCTTTCCATCCGACCTTGACCAGCGCGATTTACTCAGTGCCCACGGGATGCCGTGGTGGGAATGCGCGCCTATGAAACAAAGTGAAGCAAGAGTACGGATCATTCAGGAGTGGGATCGCTGGATCGTGACGCAGGCGATCGAACAGGACAGGCCCACTGGAAAAGACTCCTTGAAGTTCTTCCATGAGCTGCAGGACACCGGATCGCAGCTATTGGATTTCCAGTCTCGCGGGCAGGACAAGTGGCGGATCATCCACGCCTGGCTGCTGGGTGCAGACCGGTTGTTCGACGACTGGATATCAGCGGCACCCCGGATCGCCCCGTCACGACGCATGCGGCCGGATCGCAGGAGACTGGTCAAGACCTGAACAGCCCGACCCGAGCTGCAAAGCTCGGAACCACTCCTCAGGTTGCTGCCGCCAGCGCGTGAACCGAAAACATCCGGTCGCGGTCGGTCCAGGATTCCCGCACCGACCAGCCGGACTCGCGCGCCAGCGCGGTGAAGCGGTCGAGGCTGTATTTGTAGCTCGACTCGGTGTGGATGCTCTCACCCGGACGGAACGAAAAATTCCGCCCCAGAATGCGCACGGTCTGTGCCTTCTTGGCGATCAGATGCATCTCGATGCGATGCCGCTCGCGATTATAGACCGAACGGTGCATGAAGGCGGAAACGTCGAAATTGCCGCCGAGCTCGCGGTTGATGCGGACCAGGACGTTGAGATTGAACCGCGCGGTGACGCCGGCGGCGTCGTTATAGGCGTCGTAAAGCACCCGCTCGTTCTTCTCGAGGTCGACGCCGATGATCATCTGCGCGCCTTCGCCCAGAATATCACGGGCGCTGCGCAGGAAGGCGCGCGCTTCGTCCGGCTCGAAATTGCCGAGCGTCGATCCCGGAAAGAAGCCGACCTTGGGCATCCCTTCGATTTCGGCCGGCAGGGCAAACGGCGCGGTGAAATCGGCGGCAACCGGATAGACGCCGAGCGCGGGAAAATCCTTGCGCAGGGCGCTCGCCTGCGCGTTCAGGAAGTCGCCGGAAATGTCGACCGGGACGTAGGCGCCGAAATCGCAGCGCTCCAGCAGCAGGCGGACCTTGGTGGTGGCGCCGGCGCCGAATTCCACCAGTGCGGCTCCCTTGGGAATGATGGAAGCGATCTCGTCGCCGCGGCTGCGCAGGATGCCGAGTTCAGTGCGGGTCGGATAATATTCCGGCAGGACCGTGATCTGCTCGAACAGTTCCGAGCCTGCGGCGTCGTAGAAATATTTCGGCGACAGCCGCTTGGGAAATTGCGACAGGTCGCCGATCACGTCGCCGGCAAAGGCGGAGGTCTGCTCATCGAACCGGTGGGTTTGGGCCAAAGCGGCGGCATGCACACTCATGATACTCTCCTGAACGCGCTTACCGGCGCGCTTTCTTGATCGGAATGTCAGGCGTAATCGGCGAGGCGTAACCCCGTGAATTGCCAGCGGTGGTGGGGATAGAAGAAGTTGCGGTAGGTGATACGGCTGTGACCGGCCGGGGTTGCAAGCGACGATCCGCGCAGCACCAGCTGGTTGACCATGAACTTGCCGTTATATTCGCCCAGCGCACCCTCGATGGCGCGGTAACCAGGGTAGGGGGAGTAGGCGCTGCGGGTCCACTGCCAGACGATGCCGAAGGCGTCGTTGAGCTGGCCGGCGCGGGCGGCGACCTCCCATTCCATTTCGGTCGGCAGATGGCGGCCGGCCCAGCGCGCGAACGCGTCCGCCTCGTAGTAGCTGACATGGCTGACCGGGGCGGCAGGGTCGATCGGCTGTAATCCGCCGAGCGTCATGATCCGCCATTCGCCCTCGACCTGGCGCCAGTGCCCCGGCGCCTGCCAGCCCTCGTTGGTCGCGGCGGCAAAGCCGTCCATCAGCCACAGCGTCGCCGTGCCGTAGCCGCCGGCCTTCATGAAGGCCAGCCATTCGGCATTGGTGACGAGGTTGCGGGCAAGCCTGACCGGGCCGACGAGGGCGCGGTGCGCTGGCTTTTCATTGTCGAAATGGAAGCTGTCGTCGCTGTGGCCGACGGTGTGGATGCCCTCGTTGAGCGTAAGCCATTCCTCTGCTGAGTGCTGCGACGCCGGGAAGCGCCATGACGCATCATAGGCCGGCGGGATCGGGTTTTGGGCAAAGGCGTGCAGGATGTCGGTCAGCATCAATTCCTGATGCTGCTGCTCGTGGTTGAGGCCGACCTCGACCAGCGGCGCGAGCTTGGCAAGCCGCTCCTCGCCGGCGGTCTGGAAAAACTTGACTACGGCGGCGTCGACATGGCGGCGATAGGCGGTGACTTCGTCCGCGCTCGGGCGGGTCAAATGCCCGCGCTGGTGGCGGGCGTGACGAGGACCTGCCGTGACATAATAGGAATTGAACAGAAAGGCGTAATCGGGGTGGAAGGGCTGGTAGCCCTCGCAGTGCTCGCCGAGCAGGAATTGCTCGAAGAACCAGGTGGTATGGGCGCGGTGCCATTTGGCCGGACTGGCGTCCGGCATCGACTGGATCAGCTGGTCCTCGGGACTCAAGGGAGCGGCCCGGCGCTCGGTCTCATTCCGAACCGCCAGATAGGCTTCCACCAGATTTTGGGCGAGCGTGCCGGAATCGGAGAAAAGTGACGGGGCTGATGTCGCAAACTCGGCGGCGGCTACTGATTTCGTCACTTGTGTCTCCGGTCGAGGGAGAGAACGTTAGTCTGGCAAACTGGTTCCTGCCGGACAGTCCGTCCTAGATAGGGGTTCCTGTCCGGGAAAAAAGCCTTCGCCCGGTATGATATTGATGCCGTCAGACTATGGGGCTGCGGCCTCCCCGGGGGCCAAAACCGGCCCGTGCATGCCTGCTCCTCGCCATTTTACTTTGGATGCACAACGGTTTGGGCTACATATATGGCAAGTGACCGGGTTAGATGGACCAGGCCCGGCAGGCGAAGCCGCAGGGGGCTGTGCCCCAAAAGGAAGCGAATATGAGCATCGAACAATTCATCGACAACGAAGTGAAGGCGAACGACGTCGTGCTGTTCATGAAGGGCACGCCGCAGTTTCCGCAGTGCGGTTTCTCCGGCCAGGTGGTGCAGATCCTCGATCACGTCGGTGTCGGCTACAAGGGCCTGAACGTCCTGGAATCCGCCGAGCTTCGCAACGGCATCAAGGAATATTCGAACTGGCCGACCATCCCGCAGCTCTACGTCAAGGGCGAGTTTGTCGGTGGCTGCGACATCATTCGCGAGATGTTCCAGGCCGGTGAATTGCAGCAGCTGTTTGCCGACAAGGGCGTCACCGTCAGCGCGGCGGCGTCAGCCTGAGCGGGTCCGCGCGCCGGATCGGCACGGCGCGGCTGGAAGTCATTGTTGCCGACATCACAAGCTTGCGCGTTGACGCCATCGTCAACGCGGCGAATTCGTCGTTGCTCGGCGGGGGCGGCGTCGATGGCGCGATCCATGATGCAGCCGGGCCCGAGTTGCTGGCCGAATGCCGCAAGCTCAACGGCTGCGAAACCGGCGATGCCAAGATCACCAAAGGTTATCTCTTACCGGCGCGGCACGTGATCCATGCTGTCGGACCGATCTGGTACGGTGGTAATCGTCGGGAGGATGAGCAACTCGCCTCGTGCTATCGCCGTGCGATCGAGCTTTGCCGTGACAACAATCTCGAATCAGTCGCGGTTCCCGCGATTTCGACCGGCGTCTTCCGATTTCCAGCAGAACGTGCCGCGAAAATTGCGGTCACCACCACGGTAAAAGCGCTGCCGTCGGCGCCCTCGCTGACCCGCGTCATATTTTGCTGCTTTTCCAGGGGCAGCGGCGAGCTGCATGAGGAGGCTCTGGAAGCGTTTGGCAGCCCTTGTGCCGACTGATGCGTCGCCGCTACACTCCCTGCCGTAGCTCGGAGGGGCCAATGAATTTACGTCGATGGCGGCGCGCGCTGATTTGTGGCGCGCTGATGCTGGTGGCCGCGCCGCAGGTCCGGGCCGAAGGCACGTTCGATATTCCCGCAGGCGCGCGTTTCAACCAGGACAAGCTCGCGAAGATCACCGAGTTCTTCAAGAACGAGGTCGCGACCGGCAAGATCGCCGGCGCCAACGTCCTGATCCAGCAGCACGGCAAGCCGGTTTATCACGAAACCTTTGGCGTCCAGGACGTGGCGTCGAAAGCGCCTATCAATGACAAGACCATCTTCCGCCTTTCTTCCCTGACCAAGGCGATCACGTCAGTCGTGGCGATGCAGTTGATCCAGGACGGCAAGATCAAGCTCGACGATCCCGTCTCGAAGTACATTCCCTCCTTCGCCAATATGAAGGTGGGTGAGGAGAAAAAGGCCGAGGACGGCACCAAGACGCTCGAACTGGTGCCGCTGACCCGGCCCATTACCATTCTCGACCTGATGCGTCATACCTCCGGCATCACCTACGGCTTCTACGGCGACAGTCTGGTGCGCAAGGCCTACAAGGATGCCAACATCTACGCGGGCGAATTCGACCTTGCCGAATTCGCCGAACGGATCGCCAAGCTACCGCTGCACAACCAGCCGGGCGCGCTCTGGCAATACGGCCATTCCACCGACATACTGGCGCGGATCATGGAGATCGTGTCCGGAAAGTCATTGCTCGAGATCGAAAAGGAAAAGCTGCTTCATCCGCTCGGCATGACCGACACCGGCTTCTTCGTCACCGAACCGGAAAGATTGGCTCGGCTCGCCCAGCCGGTGCCGAACGACAGTGATTTCCGGGTCGGCCGCCTGTACAGGACCGAGGTTCGCCAGAAGTGGGAATCCGCCAGCGGTGGCATGGTTTCGACCATGTCGGACTTTTCGCGCTTCGCGCAGATGATCGCCAATGGCGGTACGTTCGACGGCAAGACCTATCTCAATCCGAAGACCTTCGAGCTAATGGCCACGGACCACACGGGCAAGGACTCCGGCGTGGCGCGAGATTATTTCTATTTTCCCGGTGACGGTTTCGGCATGGCGCTCGGGTTTGCCGTCCGTACCGATCCCGGTAACGCCAAGCCGCCGCCGCCGGGATCGCTGGGCGAACTGAAATGGGACGGCGCCGCCGGCTGCTATATGGTGGTCGACCGCAAGCAGGACATGTTCTTCGTGGTGCTGGAGCAAACGCCGACGGAGCGCCAGCGTATCCAGCGGACGTTGAAGCAGATGGTCTATGAAGCGCTGGAGAACTGACGGCGCCGCCGGGCGCTGCCTCATTGTAGCGGCGCTTGCGCTGCTTGTTCTCGGCGGCTGGCCGCATCAGTTGCGGGGCGAGCCGAAGGCGCCAGACGCGCCAACTTTTTCACGCGCGGCGCTCGATCGGATGGGCGACTATGTTCGCAGCGAGATCTCGACCGGCAAGATTCCCGGCGCCGTCATGCTGATCCGGCAGCATGGCAAGCTCGTTGATCTCGAATGTTTCGGCGTGCGGGACCCTGCGTCCAGTCAGCCGATGACGCCGGATACGATCTTCCAGATCTACTCGATGTCGAAGGCCGTCACCTCGGTTGCCGCGATGATGCTGGTCGACGACGGCAAGATCGCTCTCGATGATCCCGTGTCGAAATACATTCACGCCTTTGCGGATGCCAAAGTCGGCGTCGATCCTTCAGATGAAGCGGGAAAACAACCGCTCAAGCTCGAGCCGTTGAAGCGCCCGATCACGATCAGGGACCTGCTGCGGCATACCTCGGGCATCTCCTACGGTTTCTTCGGCGAAACCGTGGTGCAGAAACTCTACGCCGACCCGCAACTGTATGCCGGCGATTTTGACAATGCCGAATTCGCCGACCGGATCGCAGTACTGCCGCTCGCCGACCAGCCCGCCGTGCGCTGGAACTACAGCCATTCAACCGATGTGCTCGGCCGTGTCGTCGAGGTGGCCTCGGGGCAGACTCTATATCAATTCGAAAAGCAGCGACTGTTCGATCCGCTCGGCATGTCCGAGACCGCATACTATGTCGCAGATGAATCGAAGTGGTCGCGCATTGCCCAGGCATTTCCCGTCGATCGTTTTCGGGTGGCCGGCATCAGGGATCCGACATTGCCGCGGCGCTGGGAGTCCGGCGGCGCGGGCCTGGTCTCGACCGCTGGCGACTACGCCCGCTTCCTGCAAATGCTGCTGAACGGCGGCGAGTTGGACGGCAAGCGGTACCTCAAGCCCGAGACAGTCGCCCTGATGACGTCGGATCAGATCGGGCCGGAGACCGGGATCCTTCACGACCCCTTCTATTTCCCGGGGCCGAGCAGCGGCTTCGGCCTTGGCTTTGCCGTGCGCACCTCACCGCCGCCGAATACGACATGGCCGCTCGGCGAATACCGCTGGGACGGTGCGGGCGGCAGTTTCTATTTCGTCGATCCCCAGGACGACCTGCTCGTTGTCTTCATGGTGCAGGCCCCGACGCAAGGCGGGCGGATCCAACTGACGCTGAAGACCATGATGTTTGAGGCGCTGGGCAAGGGTCTGCGCAAGGATTGACAAAGGATTGGCGATCGCCTGGTTACGCCACCGCGTTTCGCGCGATCGTCTCGCGATAGAATGATGCGCTCAGCTTTGGCGTGCGGCGCTTGGTATCGAAGTCGACATGATAGATGCCGAACCGCTGTTCATATCCGTCCGACCATTCAAAGTTGTCCATCAGGCTCCACAGGAAGTATCCGTGCACGGGCACGCCCTCGGACGTCGCGCGCTGCAACTGCGTCAGGTAGTTGCGCAGGTACATGATGCGATCGACGTCGTAGATGGTGCCGTCCGCGGCCGGCTGGTCGCTTCCGGACGTTCCGTTCTCGGTGATGTAGATCGATTTCACGTTCCACAGTTTTGCGACGTGGCGCGGCACCCAATACATGGTCTCGGGGCCGGGCCTGAGCCAGGCCGCCTGCATGTGCGGGAACGATTTGGGAAATGGCGCCAGCGTGAAGCCGCGTTCGTTGTCGGCCGCAACCACGTAATGATCGGGCATGTAGACATTCAGCCCGACAAAATCGATCGGGGAGGAGATGATGCGCAGATCTTCGGCGGTGTATTTCGGACCCTCCTTTCCGGCCTGCGCGAGATAGGCGTCCGTGTATTTTCCCTCGAGCATGACCGTCAGATAGCCGGCATTGAGCTCGCGCGTCGCGATCTCGGCTGCGCGGATGTTTGCAGGCGTTTCGATGGCCGGGATGCAACTGACGGCATTCTCCGCCGGACCAACCTTGGTTCCGGCCTGTCCATTGGCGCGGATCGCCTGAACCGCGAGACCGTGCCCGAGCGCGACATTGTGCCGGACCTGCTTCACGTCCGATGGGGATAGTTTGAGCCCCGGCGCATCAGCGCCCCATTCATGGCCATGGTGGACGAGCCTGGAGCATTCGTTGATGGTGAAGAAGTGCTTCACGCGGTCGCCGAGGCGCCCCGCGACGTAAGCACCGTAATCCGCAAATGCCTTTGACGTATCGCGCGAGGTCCAGCCGCCGAAACGATCCTGCAGCGCCTGCGGCAGATCCCAATGGTACAGCGTGGCGAACGGCGCGATGCCGTTCGCCAGCAACTCGTCGACAAGGCGGTTGTAAAAATCGAGGCCCTTTGGATTTGGTGCGCCGGCGCCTTCCGGGAAGATGCGCGGCCAGGCGATCGAGAATCGATAGGCCTTTGCGCCCAGCGCCTTCATCAACTGGATGTCTTCCTTGTAGAGATGATAGTGGTCGGTCGCGGTATCGCCGTTGCTGTTGTCGGAGATGGTTCCGGGCGTGTGGGCGAAGCGGTCCCAGATCGACGGACCGCGGCCATCCTCATTCACGGCTCCCTCGACCTGATACGATGACGTCGCGGTGCCCCACAGAAACCCGTTCGGAAAACCGGAGGCCGTTCGATTCCGCGTTGCAGTGTCCGCGTCCGATTGGGCCAGTCCGGATCCGGCCGACAGCATCGGCATACCGAGCGCCGACCAGCCTGCAACCCTGCCAAATTGGCGCCGGGAAAATCGCTTGAATGGCATCGTTTCACTCGCCGTGTCGTGATCAATCTTGAGCAAAACAAGGCTCACTCTTGATACTTCCTGTTTGAAGCCGGCCTAATATCGCCGCTTCCGTGTCCCGGTGCAATTGTGCGCGCGGCTATGCCGGACGGTGGGTCGACAGGGCTTTCGCGCACCGCTAAATTGTCGAATATTCACTGATTTGGGGAGTAGGACGATCGGCTTTCGCACGCCGCTGGCGCTTTTCTTCGTATCGCTGGGCATCGTTGCCGCGGCGTGGTGGTGGCTGGCCACACCGGTGGCGCTGACGCGCGCGCCGATCGATGGGGCGGCGAAGCTGGAGTGCGTTTCCTACGCGCCGTTCAGGGACGACCAGACCCCGCATGACCCGACGCTGATCGTCGGTCCGGAGCAGATCGCCCAGGACTTACGCGAACTCGCCAAGGTCTCCAAATGCATCCGCACCTATTCCATCGACAACGGGCTCGACAAGGTGCCCGAGCTTGCGTCCCAGGTCGGGTTGAAGGTGCTGCTCGGCATCTGGATCGGACGCGATCGCGCGAAGAACGCCCATCTTGCCGATATTGCGGTCGCGCTGGTGAAGGACCATCCCGGCACGGTCGCGGCAGTCATCGTCGGCAGCGAAGTGCTCCTGCGCGGCGAGATGACGGTGAGCGACCTTCGCCAGATCATCCGCTCGGTCAAGCCGCGCGTGAACGTGCCGGTGACCTATGCCGATGTCTGGGAATTCTGGATGCGCTACCGCGAAGTGGGCGAGGATGTCGATTTCGTCACCGCCCATTTCCTGCCCTATTGGGAAGACGTTCCGCCGCGCGCCGAAGAAGCGGCCGCGCATGTCGACAGCATTCGCAAGCAGGTGGTGGCAGCCTTTCCCGGCAAGGAGATCCTGATTGGCGAAACCGGCTGGCCGAGCCATGGGCGGATGCGCGACGGCGCGCTGGCTTCCCGCGTCAATCAGGCGCGTTTCATTTCCGAGATTCTCGAGCGGGCCAGGCAGGACAATTTTCGCGTCAATTTTTTCGAGGCCTATGACGAACCGTGGAAGCGCCGCTGGGAAGGAACGGTAGGCGGCTATTGGGGGCTGTTCGACGGGGCCGAACGCAAGCTGAAATATCCGGCAGGTGTGGCGATCAGCAACTATCCGTTCTGGAAGCTGCAGATGGCGGGCGGGCTGTTGCTTTGCATCTGCGTATTCGCAGTCGCCTTGTTTACGCCGAAGCCTCGGCCGTCACAGCCGACGGTGGCATCGTGGCTCGCGGTCGCCATGTCCGCAACCGTCAGCGGAATTCTGCTGGGGGTGAGCGCCGACAAGATGCTGCACGAAAGCTACGGGCTCGGCGGTTGGCTGGTTCAGGGCTTTTTGCTGGTGGCGGCAGTGACCGCGCCGCTGCTGTCCTCCTACGCCTTGATGTCGGGGCGCGGGCTTCCGTCGTTTCTTGAGGTGCTGGGGCCGACCAAGGGCCTGACGCCGTTTTTCATGGCCAACTTGCTGGGTGTCACGCTGATCGTGACGACGCTCATCGCCGCGCAAACCGCGCTCAGCCTGATATTCGATGCACGCTGGCGCGATTTTCCGTTCGCCGCCCTGACCATGGCGGTGGTTCCGTTCTGGACCTTGGCGTTCCTCAACGGTTCGAAATCCGGCGAACGGCCGCTCGCGGAAGCCGTGTTCGCCGGGTTGTTCGCGCTATCAGCGGTCTATGTCGTTCTCAACGAAGGCTTCGAGAACTGGCAGGCGCTGTGGACCGGCGCTACGTATGTCCTGCTCGGCAGTGCGCTGTGGCGGGCGCGCACCGCCGCCAGTGCCTGATTCTACTCACGCCCCGCGGACGATCTCGCGCACGATGCCGACCATCTCTTCCATCATCGCAGCGCTGACATCGAGATGGGTGCAGGCGCGGATGCGGCCGTCCATCATCGCCAGCAGAACGCCGCGCTTGCGCAACGCCTCGACCATTTTGTCACCGGCGACGCCGGCGCCGTCGGGCTTGAAGAACACCAGATTGGTTTCGGGCGCCTGCACCTCGATGCCGTTGATCTGCGACAGCCCGCGCGCCAGCACCCGCGCATTGGCGTGATCGTCGGCCAGGCGGTCGACATGATGGTCGAGCGCGTAGACGCAGGCGGCTGCAGCTATGCCGGCCTGCCGCATCGAGCCGCCGAGCCGCTGCTTCCAGCGCCAGACGTCGTCGATGAACTGGCGCGAACCGGCGATCACGCCGCCGATCGGCGCGCCGAGGCCTTTTGAGAAATCGATCCAGGCCGAATCCCAGCCCGCGGCCATGTCGCGCGCCGATATTTTTGTCGCCACGCAGGCGTTCAGCAGCCGCGCGCCGTCCATGTGGGTGATGAGCCCGTTCGCCTTGGCGATCGCGACCACCTCATCCAGCGCCGTTTTCTTCCAGATGGTGCCGCCGCCGATATTGGCGGTCTGCTCGACGCTGACGACGGTCTGCGGCGGCTGGTAGCGTGAGCGCGGATGCAGCGCGGCGCGAAATGTTTCCGGCGCAAATTGCCCGTCGTCGCCCGGCAGCGGCGTGATCTGGAATCCGCCAAGCGCTGCATGCGCGCCGCCTTCACGGGCAATGATGTGCGCGCTGACATGCGCCAGAATTTCATCGCCCGGCCGGCAATGGGCCAGCGTCGCCGCGACGTTGCACATGGTGCCTGACGGCATGAACACGGCGGCTTCCTTGCCGAGCAGGTCCGCCACGCGTTCGCACAGCAGGTTCACCGTCGGATCGTCGCCGATCTGCTCGTCGCCAACCTCGGCCCGCGCCATCGCCTCGCGCATCGCCGGTGTGGGCCGCGTCTGCGTGTCCGACAGCAGGTTGATACGGATGGGGTCAGCCTTGGGATCGCGCGGGGCAGGGGTGTAGTGCATGGGGAGTTGCTCTCGCTCACATTGTTATAGTGATGGCCGGAAAGAACGCGCGTCTGACGGTCGGCGTCAAAGACCGGTTTCCTTTTCGATCTGCGTCATGCCTGCGGCCCTGGCGATCGTATCAAGTGCATCACAGATGAATTCGGGATCGTCCGTCGCCAGTGCCTCGGAAAGGTAGTCGGCCATCGCCTGCGGGCTCTTGAGATAATTTGCGGCGTCGAATTTTGAAATCTTGATCATCTGCATAAGCCTGTACTCAGCCATGGCGTCGAGCAGTTCCTCGCATTCGAGCAGCGGCCAGGATCTCGTCGGGCGTGTCCGTGCTGAAAGTGTTGCAGTCGGGGTGCCTGAACATCTCTTGATAGCGGCGCACCTGCTCGTCTTGGGGGAGGTCAGCCCAGGCAGCAAGCTCGGCTTCGGTCGGCGTGGCCGAGGGCATGACGCGGGTCGGTTTGTCGGTCGTCTGAGACATCAGGCGATTGTAACCTGAACCGGCCATAAACAAAAAGGCCCCGGCGAAACCGGGGCCCTTGATATCTCTGAACCGAAATCCGATCAGCGCGAATAGAATTCGACGATCAGATGCGGCTCCATCTGCACCGCGAACGGCACGTCCGATAAAGCGGGGATGCGGGAGAACTTCGCGGTCATCTTGCCGTGATCGGCTTCGATGAAATCAGGCACGTCGCGCTCGCCGAGCTGGCTGGCTTCCAGAACGTGGGTGAGCTGCTTGGAGGATTCCTTGATCTCGACGAGGTCGCCGGGCTTCAGCTTGTAGCTCGAAATGTTGACGCGGCGGCCGTTCACCTTGACGTGGCCGTGGTTGATGAACTGTCGGGCAGCGAACATCGTGGCGACGAACTTGGCGCGATAGACCACCGTGTCGAGACGGCGCTCCAGCAGGCCGATCAGGTTCTCGCCGGTGTCGCCCTTCATCCGGCCGGCCTCGACATAGATGCCGTGGAACTGGCGCTCGCTGATGTTGGCGTAGTAGCCCTTGAGCTTCTGCTTGGCGCGGAGCTGGACGCCGAAGTCGGACAGCTTGCCCTTGCGGCGCTGGCCGTGCTGGCCGGGGCCGTATTCACGGCGGTTCACGGGGCTCTTGGGGCGGCCCCAGATATTCTGGCCCATACGGCGGTCGATTTTGTACTTGGCTTCACTGCGCTTTGTCATCGCGTCCTCTGGATAGAGTTTTGAGTTTGAGGAGACGCGCCCTCCTGTGCACCGGCGGGGCCGGGGCCGACAGGTCCGCCTCGAAAGCTCGGGGAAGACCGCGGGTCGCGAAACGCATCGCGGGCCGAAACCGGCCCGCGAGCAAGCGGGGTATTAGGGAGAAACCGCGGTTCTGTCAACGAAAGGGATGTCATTCCGGGATGGTGCGCCAGCACCAGACCGCAGGGGTGCAATTGCCCCCCGGGGAATCTCGAGATTCCGGGTTCGATGCTTTGCATCGCCCCGGAATGACGGCCAAGAGGCGGTCAGGTCGCGAGCGCCCGGACCGGTTTGGGCTCGCTTTGCTGCCGGTTTACCCGCAATTCGGCGGCAATTTCACCGTTCAGCACCTGTTCCAGCCGGTTCAACGCCTTGGCCATCGGGGCCGCGTCGGTAACCCGGTGATCCCAGCGCAGTACCACATCGATGGTCTGGTCGGGCTTTTCCACCCCATAGCTGAGGACAAACGGTCCGGGACTGATGGCATGGAGCTGGCCGGCGCCGTAGGCGGCCACCGAGGTGACGCCAAAACTGCCGAAATAATTGGCCCGCTGGCGGCCGAAATTGAGCCCGACGGCCCAGAACAGCCGCCGCAGCGGCAGCGGCAGCCGGGTGGTTCGCAAGATCTTCCGGAACGCCGGCACCTCGTTAATCGGCGCCTCCTTGGCGTGCCGGATCAGGGCATCGACCTCGGCAAGCGGCATTTCATCGGGTGCAGCGACCTTCTGCGGCAGCACGCAATCCTGACCGTCCTCAACCCTGGCGATCGCCACCATCGCGACGCTGCGGGGCAGTTCGTAAAAGGCTGGCAGCGGCCATTTAACGTAGAGCGTGCGCAGGATCGGCTCTTCCTTCGCCACCAGCGCGAAGGCCTTGACGAAGATCGCAGCCCAGCCGGGCCGCTGAGCGGCCTGCGCGCGGGCCTCTTGCAGGGCACGGATCTGAAGCGGACGCGCGAGTGAAACAAAGGGCACGCGAAGCGACGCGTGCATGAGGTCGGCGACCAGGCGGCGCGGTAGTGTGATTTTTCGAACCGTTCCGCGCATCCGCTCCGCTCAGGGTTTTCGCAACAAGAAAATCAAAAAGGCCGGCCGACCGCTCCGGCGGGCCTGCCATCACCTCATCTAGCACGAACCCGGCAATTTGACGCCAGCGAGATCGCCTTACGGCGCCGGCTTGGCCAGCGGCTCCCCGGCCTTTATCACGTAAACCCCTAGCACTTTGAAGGGTTTGTCGCCGGCTTTTGCGTCGTGAATGGCGCCTTCGGGGATTTGATAGGATTCGCCTGCCTTGATTTTCATCGGCGGCTGGCCGTCGATGACAAGCTCGAGTTCGCCTTCGAGCACATAGCCGGTTTCGGCGCCCGGATGGGTATGGCGGCCCGCAGCGCCGCCGGCGGGAACTTCCGCAATCGCGGTGACGGTGTTGTAGCCGGCCGGGAAATCGAGCTTTTGCAGCGGCGTGCGTTTGATTCCGGTTTGCTGCGCGATGGCGACACCGGCGCCCGCGATAGCCACGATGGTCAGTCCGAGCAGAAGTTTTTTGATCATGTGTTTTCTCCCTGTCGGTAAAGCCTAGCAGCGCTTGCGCGGTGCAGGAAGTGCCGCCCGTCTCGGCATCTATCGCTTGATCCCGTCAAAGCTCGCGGCGATGCCGCGCTGGAACAACGACCAGTCGAAGCCGAGCGCCAGCGCGACGTAGCCGCGCTCGATCATCCGGTTGGCCTGCTCAGCCGTGCGCGCGACGCCGCCGATCGGGACGCCGCTCCTGAGGATGCCGGCCTCGGCGCGCGCCATCAGCGCCAGCACCTCGGGATCGTCGGGCAGGCCGCGCTTGTTGATGGAGGTGGCGAGATCGCCGGGGCCGATCACCGCGAGGTCGATGCCGGGCGTTGCCATGATCTCGTCGATGCGCTCGACCGCCTCGACATGCTCGATGGTGATCATGCAGATCATGTCGTCGTCGGCGGTCGCCATGTAGTCCGCCATCGACACGCCCCAGCGGAACGGCGCGTGGAACGGGCCCCACAGCCGGTCGCCCTTTGGTGGGTAGCGCACGCTGCGCACGGCCTTTTCGGCGTCTTCGCGGCTGCAGATCATTGGAAAATTGATGCCGAGCGCACCGAGGTCCATCGGCGCCTTCGCCAGCCACGGCTCGTTGGCGGCAATCCGCACCATCGGCACGCAGGGCGTGCCTGCGGTGGCCGTGATCATCGCATGCGCCGAGCCGAGATCGATCGGCCCGTGTTCGAGATCGACGATGATCCAGTCGATCCCGGAGCGCGCCATGATCTGCACGGTCAGGATCGAGGGAATGGTCGCGATCGCGCCGAAGGTCGGGCGTCCCTCCCGCCATAGCTGGCGCAGGCGGTTGAGCGGCGCAGGTTTTGCGGAGGTCAAGGCGGAAGCTCCTCGATCGAATACCAATTCAAGAATTGGGGACCGATATCATATGGATAAATCCTTGGGCTAGTGCCCACACTTCTGCTCGCCGTTGCGCGCGCCTCCGTTATGCGCGACCGCGAGAATTCGGGACTCGGCGAATAGCGAGTGCTAGTATCACGACGCGACAGGCCGACGCGATGCGCCGTGCCTGTCGTCGTCTATTCGGCTTCGAACAAAAAAATAGCTTCGGGAGAGCTGCGCGGGTGTGCCCGCGCGATGCGCAACAGGGAGGCTTCCATGTATAAAAAGACTGCCGAAATTCTCTTCACCATAAGCGTTGGAGTTGCTGCGTTGACTGGAACTGCGAGTGCACAGAATTCACCAGGAAGTTTGGCCCTTGACGCAAGCCTGCGCGGCGCGGTCGAGCGCAAGGACGTGCCGGGCGTGGTCGCGCTGGTCACCGATCGCGACAAGGTGCTCTATCAGAGCGCATTCGGCGTCGCCGATGTCGCGACCGGGCGCCCGCTGACGGCAGACGCGCTGTTTCGTATTGCCTCGATGACCAAGGCGATCACGTCGGTGGCGTTGATGCAACTGATCGAGCAGGGCCGCCTCGGTCTCGATGACCCGGCCGAAAAATATCTGCCGGAGCTTGTCGGACTGAAAGTCATTGAATCCTTCGACAAGGCGACCGGCGCCTACCAGGTCCGCCCGGTATCGCGCCCGCCGACCGTCAAGCACTTCCTCACGCACACCTCCGGATTGGCCTATCCGTTCACCAGCGAGATCTGGCGCGATCTCAAGCCGCGCGCCGGCGAAACCTATCCATTCGGCGGGCCGCTGCTGTTCGATCCGGGCGAGCGCTGGCACTACAGCACCAGCACCGACGTCGTCGGCAAGCTGGTCGAGGTGGTGTCCGGGCAAAAGCTCGAGGAATATTTCCGCCAGCACATCTTTGCCCCACTCAAGATGGACGACACGTCCTACAACGTGCCTGAAGCAAAGGGGCCGCGCCTCGTAGCCCAGCAGCAGCGCGGCGGCGAGCGCATGGATGGCGCCGTCGAACTGCAGAAGCCGCAGCCCGGGCTCACCATCGCGGCGCCGATCGGCGGAGGCGGGCTGGCCTCGACCGCCGACGACTACGGGCGTTTCGTTCGTATGTTCCTCAACGGCGGCGCGCTTGACGGGGCGCGGGTGCTCAAGGCCGATACGGTAGCGCTGATGGGCCAGAACCACATCGGCGCGGTCTCGGTCCCCGCACTCAAGAGTGCGCTGCCGCGCAGCGCCGACTTCACCTTCATCGCTGACGGACGCGACAAATGGGGGCTCGGCTTCCTCATCACGACGGATCAGGTGCAAGGCAAGCGCTCCCCCGGCAGCCTGAGCTGGGGCGGCATCAACAACACGTTCTTCTGGATCGATCCGGCGCGCGGCATCGCGGGTGTGATCATGATGCAGTATTTGCCGTTCGCGGACGCCAAGGCGCTGGCCGTCTACGACGCGTTCGAACGGGGTGCCTATCAGCTCGTCAACGCGGAGCGATAGAAGGTTCGCAATGCCGGGTCGGTTTCATGCCGGCCCCGGCAGGCGACCTTATGCGGGCACACGCCCGCCGAAGAACGGCATCAGCGACTGGCTCAGCGTGTGCGGCCGCTGCGAGGTGAATATCATCTCGGCCCTGGCCTGGTCGCTTTCCTTACCCGGAGATCCGAGCAGGTCGGACACACGCCGGGCGATGGCGGGCGCGGGATCGATCCAGTCGACCGGCCATGGCGCGAGCCGCGTCAGCCGGTCGAGCAGCAGCGGATAGTGGGTGCAGGCCAGCACGACGGTGTCGGTGCGATCCGTGCCGTCTCCGACAAAGCAGGGGGCGAGTTCGGCGGCGATATCCTCGTCGCGCACGTCGTGGCCGCTGAGGGCGGACTTGGCCAGCGAGGCGAGTTCCGCCGATCCCACCAGCGTCACTTCGCAGCCTTGCGCGAAATCATCGATCAGACGCCTGGTGTATTCGCGCTTGACGGTGCCCTTGGTACCCAGCACCGAGACGCGCTTGGTCTTCGAACTGGCGCAGGCCGGCTTGATCGCAGGCACGGTGCCGACGAACGGCACGCTGTAGGCGCTGCGCAGATGTGACATCACGAGCGTGGAAGCGGTGTTGCAGGCAATCACTACCAAAACGGGAGCATGGCGCGCGATCAACTCGCCGACCAGTGGCACCACGCGGGCGATGATCTGCTCCTCGCTGTGGTGGCCATAGGGAAAGAACGCATCGTCGGCGACATAGACGTAGTGCGCGTCAGGCCGGGCGCCGACGATCTCGCGCAGGACCGTGAGGCCGCCAAGGCCGGAGTCGAAGACGAGGATGGTGGGCGGGGCTGACACGCTGCGAGCTTAGCCGATCTGCGGTTACGTTTGGGTTGCTTTGATGGCGCCAGCGCCCCGGTTTTCGGGCAGTCGCGAGCAGATGTCGCAGTTTGGAATGATTCAAATCGCCTTGGCAAGACCGGAAAGCTACGACTTCCGGCCCGTAACCGATGCGCAAGCCCCGTGTCGGCGGCGGTGGATCCGAACGGCGAAAGGCCAGCACCGATCATGATACGAAATACCTCATCCACCTGGGGCAGCCTGGCGCGCTATCTGCACTGGCTTCTCGGCGCCGCAATCATCGGCATGATCGCCTTCGGCTGGTGGATGAACCACATCCCGGCGGGCCCGGACCGTTTTTTCTATCGCTCGATCCATGCCGATATCGGCTATCTCGTGCTGCTGCTGATGGTGTTGCGGCTGATGTGGCGTAGCCTCAACCCGATCCCGGCCTTGCCGGGGGACACGCCGCGCTGGCAACGGATGGCGGCAAACCTCAGCCATTGGTCGCTTTACGCCGTGACCATTTTGGTTTCGGTGCTCGGCTGGGCGCATTCCGGCGCCCGCTCGCCGAACTATTCGGATTGGTTCGGGCTGTTTCACGTTCCGCAGAT
Source organism: uncultured Alphaproteobacteria bacterium (assembly GCA_963816815.1). GTDB lineage: Bacteria > Pseudomonadota > Alphaproteobacteria > Rhizobiales > Xanthobacteraceae > Bradyrhizobium. Next base: position 21,972 of record CAWFMW010000011.1, on the reverse strand, counting down.
CACTTCGCTCGACCGGGAAGCGGCCCGGGCCTGGGAAGATCGCCACATCCTGTTCGCCTATGTGCTGCTGGCGCTGATCGCGATCCACCTCGGGGCCGCGCTGTGGCACCATTTTGTCCGGCGCGACCGCGTCACCGCCCGGATGATCGGCAGCGGGCCGGAACCCAACGTTTAGAACTCCTCCAAATTGTTGCGGACGTTTGCCACTTCACGGCATGGCCACCGGCAGCGTATGCCATCGCTCGATATCGCCAGCCATCATTGAAAGAACCGACATGCTCCTCTCGCGCACGCTTTCGAAGGCCGCATTGGCCGCCGTCGCACTCGTTGCCATCACCGCCGCCGTGCCAGCCAACGCGCAGAGTGCGACCGAGATCCAGTTGAGCTACAAGGACAAGAAGTTCGACCCGGCCGAGATCAGCGCGCCCGCCAACACGCCGATCGTAATCAAGCTGAAGAACCTCGATGCCAAGGCGATGGAATTCGAAAGCAAGACCCTGAAGGTGGAGAAAGTGGTCGCCGGCTCCACCGACGCCACCATCAATGTCCGCGCCCAGAAGCCGGGCCGCTACGAGTTCTTCGACGAATATAACGAGAAGGTCGCGCGCGGCGCGCTGGTCGTGAAATAAGAAGAAATCGTGATCGCCGCACTGATCATCGTATTCCGTGAAGTCTTCGAGGCCGGCCTGATCGTCGGCATCGTGCTTGCGGTCACGCGCACGGTGCCGCACCGCAACCAGTGGATCGCCGGCGGCGTGCTCGCGGGCGTTCTCGCCGCCTGCGTGGTCGCGGCGTTTGCCGGCGCCCTGTCGAACCTGTTCGCCGGCATGGGGCAGGAGCTGTTCAACGCCGCGATTCTGATTGTCGCCGTCGTGATGCTGACCTGGCACAATGTCTGGATGGCGCGCCACGGCAGGGAACTCGCCGGTGAATTGTGGGCGGCCGGGAAGGCGGTAGTCGAGGGATCCAAATCGCTGCTGGCGCTAGCGATCGTGGTCGGCGTCGCCGTGCTGCGCGAGGGCAGCGAAGTCGTGCTGTTCCTCTACGGCGTTCTGGCCGGCGGCAGCGACAGCGGATTGAGCGTGGCGCTCGGCGGCCTTATCGGCCTCGTGCTCGGTGCGCTCGTCTGCATGCTGACCTATTTCGGCCTGGTGAAGATTCCAACGCGCGCGCTGTTTGCGACCACCACGGTCCTGATTGCGCTGTTGGCCGCCGGCATGGCGGCGCAGGCGGCGGCGTTCCTGGAAAAGGCCAATTGGCTGACCGCGCTCGACAATGTGGTGTGGGATTCCGGCGTGGCTGCTTTCGGATTCCAGCCTACCCGGCAAGGCGCTGCACACGCTGATCGGCTACACCGATCAGCCGACCGCGATGCAGCTCGCCGTCTATATCGCGGTTCTCGCCGTAACCTTCGTGCTGATGCGGCTCTACGGCGCGCCGGCGAAGACGGTAAGGCCCGCGCCGGCGGAATAATCAGCTTTCGCCGAACACCCGCTTGAAGATCGTATCGACGTGCTTGAAGTGATAGCCGAGGTCGAACTGTTCCTCGATCTCGGCATCGCTCAGATGCTTCTTCACGTCGGGATCTTTCTTGAGCAGCGTCTGGAAATCGCCTTCGCCGCGCCAGACCGGCATGGCGTTGCGCTGGACGTATTTGTAGGCGTCCTCGCGGCTGGCGCCCTTCTGCGTCAGCGCGATCAGGAGGCGCTGCGAATGCACGAGCCCGCCGAGGCGGTCGAGGTTCTTCTGCATGTTGGCGGGATAGATCAAGAGCTTCTCGATCAGGCCGGCGAGGCGCATCAGCGCGAAGTCGAGCGTCACGGTGGCGTCGGGGCCGATCATGCGTTCGGCCGAGGAATGCGAGATGTCGCGCTCGTGCCAGAGCGCTACGTTTTCCATCGCCGGCATCGCATAGGCGCGCACCATGCGTGACAGCCCGGTGAGATTTTCCGACAGCACCGGGTTGCGCTTGTGCGGCATCGCCGACGAGCCCTTCTGGCCCTCGGAGAAGAACTCCTCGGCCTCCAGAACTTCGGTGCGCTGCAGATGGCGGATCTCGATCGAAAGCCGCTCGACCGAGGAGGCGATCACGCCGAGCGTTGCAAAATACATCGCGTGGCGGTCGCGCGGGATGACTTGCGTCGAGACCGGCTCCGGCACCAGCCCCATCGCTTTCGCAACGTGTTCCTCCACGCGCGGGTCGATCTGCGCAAAAGTGCCGACGGCGCCCGAAATCGCGCAGGTCGCGACTTCCTTGCGGGCGGCGATCAGGCGCTCGCGGGCGCGGGAAAATTCCGCATAGGCATAGGCGAGCTTGAGCCCGAACGTCACCGGTTCGGCATGGATGCCGTGGGAGCGGCCGATGGTCGGCGTCATCTTGTGCTCGAAGGCGCGCTTCTTCAGCGCGGCCAGAACCTTGTCGACATCGGATATCAGGAGGTCCGCGGCGCGGGTGAGCTGGACGTTGAAGCAGGTGTCGAGCACGTCGGAGGAGGTCATGCCCTGGTGGACGAAGCGGGCCTCGGGGCCGACGATTTCGGCCAGATGGGTCAGGAAGGCGATGACGTCGTGCTTGGTCTCGCGCTCGATCTCGTCGATCCGGGCGACGTCGAACGTGGCATTTTTGGCCTTGGCCCAGATCGTCTTCGCGGCTTCCTTCGGGATTGTACCGAGTTCCGCCAGCGCATCCGCCGCATGCGCCTCGATCTCGAACCAGATCTTGAAGCGGGTCTGGGGCTCCCAGATGGAAGCCATTTCCGGGCGGGTATAGCGGGGAATCATCGAAAACTCCGGGCGAGTTGGGCGGGACGCGAGGCGGATCCCGGCCGATTTGTTTTTTACGCCGTGCTTTAGCAGATCGGGTGCCCGGAAACCACCCGTGTGGGCCCGGCCGGAGGAAAACTGCCGGGCTCCGGGGCGCCGGCCGCCAGCCGCTACAGGCTGGCCAGCCCGCACTCGACGGCCAGCCGGACCAGTTGGGCGTCCGTGCGCATGCCGGTCTTGGTCTTGATCAGATAGTGATAGTTCTGCACGGTCTTGAGGCTGAGATTGAGATTGGAGGCGATCTGCTCGGCCGTCGCGCCGGCAGCCAGTTGCCGCAGAATCTCGATCTCCCTTTCCCCCAACTGGTCGAGCGCCGATCCCGACGGCGAAAGGCTTTCCATTGCCAGGATGTGGGCGATGTCGTCGCTCATTGCATGTTCGCCGCGCGCGACGGCACGGATCGCCTTGACGAGCGCGGCCGGCTCGCTGCTCTTGGTGACATAGCCGCTGGCCCCGGCGCTGAAGGCGGCCTTCACCAGCGCGGCCTCGCTGTGCATGCTGAACACCAAAATGCGTGAGGCGGAGTGCCTCATCCGGATGTTCCTGATGGCCTCGAGGCCGCTGGCGCCGGGCATCGATATGTCCATGACCACGATGTCGGGGGCATGGGTTTTGAACGCGCGGTAGGCGGTGGCGGCGTCGTCGGCCTCGGCGACCACGCGAAAATCGGCTTGGTGCTCCAGCACGCGCCGGTAGCCCTGCCGGACGACGGGATGGTCGTCGACCAGCAGGATCGAAATGCCTTTGGTCTGGGAAGCAGTCATCCTGATATCACGCGGCGAGCGGAATCGTGGCAGCCACGCTGACGCCGTGCCTCGCGCGCGCAATCGAAAGCGAGCCGCCAAGCGCGGCTACGCGCTCACGGACTCCGGTCAGGCCAAAGCCTTCGGACTGCGCCACCTTGGCCGCATCGCCGCCGCCGTCGTCCTCGACGCGGATCAGCAGCGCATTTTCCGTCCCCGTCCGCCGCTCGATCCGGAGCACGATCTCGCGCGCGGCGCTGTGGCGCAGCGAGTTGGTCAGGCATTCCTGCGCGACGCGGTAGGCCGTCGCGGCCACGGCGCCGCGCACATCGGCGAAATCGCCCTGCATATCGAGCTGGATCATCGGCTGCGTCGCATTCTGCGAGCGCCAGCTGTCGACCAGGCTGACGAGGCAGGCTTCCAGTCCGAGTTCCTCGGCCGGCGGATGGCGCAAACGATTCAGCGTATCCCGCAGGCAGGCCATGATGCGGTGGGTGGCCTGCGAGATCATCCGCGCATCCTGCGCGACATCGCCCTTGCTGTTGCTCTCAGCCGGCTGCTGCGCGCCGGTCGCTTCGATGATGCTGGCGAAGGCGAGAATGGCCGAAAGGTTCTGTCCGAACTCATCGTGCAGCTCGCGGGCGAGAACGCGCCGCTCGTCGTTGCGGATTTCGAGCAGGCGTCGCGTAAGGACGGCGCGTTCTTCCGTCGACTGCGCGAGGCGTTCTCCGAGATCGCCGACGGCTTGCCCGATCATGGCAAGTTCCATCGATCGGAAGCGCGGCAGCGGCGTCCGGTACTGGCCGTGCGCCATGCGCTGCAGTGCGGCGACAATCTGCTGCGCCGGCGCCAGCGTATGCGCGATCGCAAGCGAGGCGAAGAAGGCGATGGCCAGCGCCATCAGCAGCGCGACATGGATGTTCTCCACGATATGACGCCAGGCCAGTGATATCGCCGCGTCCGGATCGGCGATGGCCGAGACGGTGCCTGCGATGTCGCTGCGCGAGCTGATCGACTGGGCGACCGCCGCGTGGCTGCCAAACAGTGTCTGCACGGTCGCGGCGAACCACCATGGCGGCGACGCGCCGATCCCCTTGCTCTGGCCGCAGAGCGGCTTCTCGAACGCGCCCACCGGCTCGATCCGGACGCAAATTCCCGGCGAAATCAGCTTCATCGTCTCGATGGTGCGCCAATCGGACACCGGCACGAGATGTTCCCGCGTTCTGTTGCCGCGCAACAGCAATTCGCGCCAGTAGAGCGCTTCCAGCGCCTGCGAGACCCGTTCTGCGGATGCCGCGGTGGCGCGATCGACGCTGCGATAGGCGTCGATGGTGGCCCAGACGGTCGCAGCTCCCAGACACAAGGCGACGACGACGAGCAGGCGGGCGACGAGTTGAAGCACGAGGCGCATGCGATCACTCCCGATGACGCTCACAGCAGCGCTATTTCGCGCCAATTGCAAGCAGGGCGGCGATGCGCAGGTTGGGAAATTTTCCCAACGAACCTTGGGCATATGTCTTTGGACCACGCCTGCGGCCTCTGATCTAACGAAGGTGAGGGGCCTTTTGGCGGGCGGGCTTCGGCACGGCGGCCCGCAAGGGAGCTACGCAGCATGAGTGCCATCGGGGCCGAGACCGCATTACCCGGCAGGGACACGCCGGAGCGCGGCGTCCTGCTGCTCTGGATGATCTTCACCGGGCTTTCGGTCTTTGCCGTCTTCCTGCTGTGGCGCTACGGGCTGATCCATCTCATGGTCGCCTCCGACCGCACTTATATTTCCAGCCTGATCGCCGTTCTCTACCTCATCACCTGCGGCCACTGCTTCTGGCGCACGCGTGCGATCGCGCGGGAAGGCGAGGTCGCCAGAGGCTGCCGCGCCGTGCTGTCGGCGCCCGACGGCGCCAGGGCGCTCGACGCCGATGCGCGCGGCCTGCCGGGCGGGCTGGTCGCCGATCACATCCGCAGCCTGGTGACCAAAGCCAGCGCGCAAGCCACCGGGCGCATCGACCAGACGCTGCTGCTGCGGACGCTGGCCGACCGGCTGCGCGGTTCCAACGGCTTTGGCGCATTCGTTTCCGACACGCTGATGAAGCTCGGGCTGCTCGGCACCATCGTCGGCTTCATCATCATGCTGGCGCCGATCGCCACGCTGGATGCGGCCGACAAGGCCGCCATGAAGACGTCGATGGGCCTGATGAGCGACGGCATGGCGGTGGCCATGTACACGACGCTGGCCGGCCTGGTCGGCTCCATCCTGGTCCGCATTCAATATTACATGCTCGATGCCGCGACCCAGCGGGTGTTTTCCGATGCCGTCATGCTGACCGAGACCCACGTCACCCCGGTATTGGAAAGCCGTACCGGAACGCCGCCATGATGGACGACTTCGGTCTCTATCCGCGCGAGGAGCCGTTCGACCCGCTCGGCGTGATGCTGTTCAAGGCGCTGCAGGTGATCGCCTTCCTGTTCTTCCTGGCGCTGCTCGCGGTCTCGCCGGACGCCAAGGACGGCAAGATCGATTCCAAGGCCGAATTCCTCATCACGATGGACTGGCCGGACAGCCATCCCGACGATTTCGATCTGTTCGTGCAGGACCCCGCCGGTAACATCGCCTGGTACCGCCGTCGCGAAGCCGGTTTCCTCACCCTCGACCGCGACGACCGCGGCGGCGCCAACGATTTCATCGTCGTCAACGGCAAGAAGATCGCCTCGCCGATCCGCGAGGAAATCGTCACGGTGCGCGGCATCGTCCCCGGCGAATACACCGTCAACGTCTCGCACTTTCAGGCCACCACCGGACAGCCCGTGGCGGTCAGCGTGAAGGTGCAGAAACTCAATCCGACCGCGCAGGTGATCTTCGACAACAAGCTGACGCTCGATCACACCGGCCATGAGAAGACGGCGGTGCGCTTCTGGCTCGATGCCGCGGGCAAGGTGATCGATGTACAGGAACGGCAGAAGTCGCTGATGGAGACGTTCCGTAACGTCCGATCGAACGGCGCCGATCTGGACCCGAAAACCGGCGTCAGGATGCCGCGCCGTGAGTAGCCTTCAATCCGTCGTCCTCACCCTCGTTCTCAGCTATGCGCTGATCGGCGCGCTGTTGCTGGTCGTGCTGGTCTATGCGCGCCTGCACTGGTCGGCCAAGGCGGTCGCCGTGGTCGTGACCAGCGCGTTCTACATTGCGAGCTTTGTCGGGGTGCGCGGATTGTTGGGGTGGGCCAGCGTCGACCGGCTGCCCGCCACCTTCAAATTGCTGCAGGCCCGCATCGTCGAGCCGCACTCGCTGGAAGGCGATCCCGGTTCGATCTATCTCTGGGTCGAGGCCCTCGACGAGGGCAACCGGCCAAGTGGCGTGCCCCGGGCGTACCGCATTCCCTACAGCGACCGGCTGGCGGAAAAGACCGACCGGGCGTCGAGCGAGATCGCCGCCGGCCGCCCGCAGGGCGGTCGTGCCGCCGATTTTGGCGATGGCGGCGGCAGCGTGCTCCAGGCCGCCCGGGAGTACATTACGCCCAGCATGATCCTGGACACTTCCGGCGGCGATCCCTCGACGGGAGGCGGCCTGCTGGTGGCGCCGCGTCCTGGCGACGAAGTGTCGTTTACGCCGCTGCTCCCGCCGCGGATGCCGCCGAAGGACGTGCAATAGGCCAGAATGGGGGGCAGGGCGCCATCGCCGACCTCCGAGGTGGGCCGGTCGCCCGGCCATGGCGCCGCCGGAATTAACCCTAGAAAAAGCGCCAATCTCACGGATTATTGACTGACAGATATTGAAATCTGTCAGCGAGACATGCTATATCCCTTGCCGACGCCGGAATCAGGCGTTACCCGGCTCGATGGTTTGAGCCCGGGTACTTGCAAAGGACTACGCTATGACGACCCATATCATTCATCTGACCGCCCAAATCCAGCGCTGGCTCAACCAGAGCGTTGCCCGTCATTTGGCCGCCCAGGCCGAGCGGCTGGAGCCGGCGACGAAACATTAACCCGCCAAGGGAATTACCCAAGGGAACTACCAAGGGGGATTAGATGACCACCCGTCCGATCGCATCAAAGGTGCGCGCATGAACGAAGTCGTGGTTCTGACCCCCGAACGGATTCTGGAGGTTACCGAGGACGTTTTGCGCCGCTACGGGCTGGCCAAGGCAACGGTGGTGGACGTGGCCCGTGCGCTCGATGTCAGCCACGGCAGCGTCTATCGCCATTTCCCCAGCAAGGCCTCGTTGCGCGAGGCGGTGGCCAAGCGCTGGCTCGACCGTCTCAGCGCGCCGCTGTTGAAGATCGCAGAAGCTTCCGGCCCGGCGCCGGCGCGGCTGGAGAAGTGGCTGCGCACGATGTTTGCGATCAAGCACGAGCGGCTCGGCGACGATCCCGAAATGTTTGCGACCTACCTGACGCTGGCCCGCGAGGCCTGCAAGGCCGTGAGCTGCCACAAGGACTGCCTGGTCGATCAGATTGCGAAGATCCTGTCCGACGGCGTGAAGCAGGGCGCGTTCGAGGTCGCCGACGTCAAGGTGTCGGCGCGCGCCATGTTCGACGCCACCAGCCGCTTCCATCATCCCGCGCATGCCGAGGAATGGAACGAGCCGGGTGCGCCGGCGCGGATCGACGCGCTGCTGGCGCTGCTGCTCAAGGGTCTGGAAGCGCCGCGCAAGCACTGACTTTCCTCCACCAATGCTTATCGGCCGCGATCGTCGCGGTGCGCTTGGCGCTTCCGTTTCGATTGCGACCCGCAAGCCGCCTGATGTTTGATATCCATCAAGGCGCGCGCAGGCTCGGGCGCGATGATGGATAGCGGAGGAAACGTGCGGCTGGCCATCTTTGCCGATATCCATGCCAACCGGCAGGCGTTCAGCGCGTGCCTCGACGTCGCGCGCGCCGGCGGGCGCGGAGCGGATCGTCTGCCTCGGCGATATCGTCGGCTATGGCGCCGATCCGGAATGGGCGGTCGATACCGTGATGGGCCTGGTCGATGACGGCGCGATTGCCGTGATCGGCAACCACGATCACGCCATCAGCACTCCGTCGGAAAGCATGAATGCCGTGGCCACGGCCGCGATCGAGTGGACGCGCGGCAGGCTCAGCGCCCCGCAGCGGCGTTTTCTCGCCGAGTTGCCGCTGACGCGGCAGGAGGACGATCGCCTCTACGTGCATTCCGAAGCCTCGCATCCGGCGCGATGGCACTATGTGCGCGATACGCCGGACGCCGCGCGCAGCATCGCGGCGACCGATGCCCATGTCACCTTCTGCGGCCACATCCACCGGCCGGCGCTCTATTCGATGTCATCGGCGGCGAAGATGACGAGCTTCATTCCGATAGCTGATGTGCCGGTGCAATTGCTCGGCGGCCGGCGCTGGCTTGCCGTGCTCGGTTCGGTCGGGCAGCCGCGCGACGGCGACCCGGCGGCTTCGTTTGCGATGCTCGATACGACATCGCGCGAGATCACCTATTGCCGCGTGCCGTACGATGTCGAGGCGGCGGCGGACCGGATCCGCGCCAACGGCCTGCCGCATTGGCTGGCCGATCGTCTGCTGCTGGGGAAATGAGGAATGGTGAAGCCGTTGATCGAACAGGGCGCGGAACTGGACGGCTTCACCATCGGCGAGTGCGTCCACCAGGGCGGCATGGCGACGCTGTGGACGGTGACCCATCCCGGCATCAACGTGCCGCTGCTGATGAAGGTCCCGCGCGTTGCCGAGGGCGAGGATCCGGCGGCCATCGTCAGCTTCGAGATGGAGCAGATGATCGTGCCGCGGCTGGCGGGTGCGCACGTGCCCGGCTGTTTCGGCACCGGCGATTTCGACCGGCAGCCCTACGTCGTCATGGAGCGCATCCCCGGCAAGACGCTGTACAGCCGGATCGACCAATTGCCGATCCCTTATGAAGAGGCGCGGGTGATCGGCGGACAGATCGCGACCGCGCTGGCCGATCTGCACCGGCAGAACGTCATTCACCACGACATCAAGCCGAGCAGCATCATGTTCCGCCCATCAGGGGAATGCGTGCTGATCGATTTCGGCCTGTCGCATCACAACCAGTTGCCGGACCTGCTGCAGGAAGAATTCCGTCTGCCTTACGGCACCGCGCCCTATATGGCGCCGGAGCGCCTGCTCGGCGTCCGCGACGATCCGCGCAGCGACCTGTTTTCGCTGGGCGTGCTGCTGTATTTCTTCACCACCGGCGAGCGGCCGTTCGGCGAGAGCGAAACGCTGCGCGGCATGAAGCGCAGGCTGTGGCGCGATCCCTATCCGCCGCGCAAGCTCAAAAGCGACTATCCGCCGTGGCTGCAGGAAATCGTGCTGCGGTGCCTGGAGATCGAGCCGGTGTGGCGGCATCCCACCGCTTCCCAACTGGCGTTCGAACTGGCCCACCCCGAACAGGTCAAGCTGACCGCGCGCTCGGAGCGGCTGCAACGCGATCCGCTCTCTACGGTGTGGCGCCGCCGCTTCAATCGCGACCTGACGCTGCCGAAGCCGAAATCCGATGTCGCGGCCCAGCTGGCGTCAGGGCCGATCGTGGTCGTTGCGATCGATACCGAGGAGGGGTCGGGCGCGCTCAACGAATGCCTGCGCCGGACCGCCGCACAGCTCCTCTCGACATTGCCGTCGGCGCGGCTCGCCTGCCTGAACGTGCTCAGGCTCGGGCGCGTCACCATCGACAGGACGCTCGACGAGCAGGGCAACAACAAGCATATCGACCGCATGGTCGCGCTGCGGCACTGGGCGCAGCCGCTGGAGCTCGATGAAAGCCGGCTCACCGTGCATGTGCTGGAAGCGGTCGATGCCGCCGCTGCGATCCTGGAATTCACCCGGGTCAATCACGTCGACCACATCGTGATCGGCGCGCGGCAGAATTCGATGCTGCGCGCGCTGCTCGGCAGCGTGTCGGCCAAGGTCGCGGCCGAGGCCGCCTGCACCGTGACCGTGGTGCGGCCGCCACGGTCGGCGGCGCTGCAGGAAGGTGGCTAGTGCCGGATCAGGCGGAGCATGCGCTCAGTCGAGAGTCTGGACGGGCGGCAGCTTGCTGCCGGAACGCGGCGGGTTCGGCGCCGGATAGCTGGTGACGCGGCCGGCCTGACCGGCGGAACTGGGTGCGGGGCCCGCAGCTTCCGCCCTGGCGCTGCGCACGCTGTCCCCGGAAGCCTGCCGGCGGTGACGCGACGACCGCGAGCCTTCCAGTCCCCACGACCGCGAAATCGAAGGCCCGGCCGTATAGCCGACGAAGGCGCCGGCGACGGCCCCGACCGGGCCCAGCACGACGGCGCCGGCTACCGCGCCCAGTGCGGCGTCGCCTGCGCGCTGCGCAAGCGCGGCGGAGGGCGCGAGTACCAGGAGCATTGCGGCGGTGGCGTAGGCCTTGATCATATTTTCGTCCCATCCGTGGAAGGCGGAATCCTGGTCTGCCTTTATGGCGAGATGCGCGACGCTTTGTGGCCAGACCATGGACTTTCGGGTTCCGTGGCTCGCGGCGCGCTTGGTGTGGCTTTGCTGCCCGCCCGTTACGGCGCGGGAGATACCAATTCGCGTCAGATCGCTTCGCCGCGTGCCAGCGCCGCCGCGTTGCGGATCGAGGAAATATTGGCCTTGTAGGCTTCCATCGTGCCGCCCTTGAATACCGCGGAGCCCGCGACCAGCGCATTGGCGCCGGCGGCGGCCAACTGTCCGGCGACCTCAGGCGCCACGCCGCCGTCGACCTCGATGTCGATCGGGCGTCCCGCCGTCATCGCCCTGATGTCGCTGACCTTGCCGAGCGCCGATTTGATGAAGGCCTGGCCGCCGAAGCCGGGATTGACTGACATCACCAGCACCAGATCGATCAGGTCGATGACATATTCGATCGCGCTCGCCGGCGTGCCCGGGTTGAGCGATACGCCGGCCTTCTTGCCGAGCGCGCGGATCGCCTGCAGCGAGCGATGCAGATGCGGACCGGCCTCGGCATGGACGGTGATGTGATCGCAGCCGGCTTTTGCAAACGCCTCGAGATAGGGGTCGCAGGGCGAGATCATCAGATGCGCGTCAAAGATCTTCTTGGTGTGCGGGCGCATCGCCTTGATGACATCGGGCCCGTAGGAAATGTTGGGCACGAAATGTCCGTCCATCACGTCGAGATGGATCCAGTCGGCGCCGGCGGCATCGACGGCGCGGACTTCCTCGCCCAGTCTGGCGAAATCAGCCGCCAGGATCGAGGGCGCGATGACCAGGGGACGCGACGCAAATTGCTGAGACATGTGCGCTTTCCCAAACCTCTGTCGGCGGCGGAATGGCCCCGCGTAACATGCAGCAGGGCCGGGGGCAATGCGTCCGCCGACGTCTCCTGTGGGCGGAAAAATCTGCCGCGAGCGGGCAGCTATTGCCGGGTTTGCCGGGTGCAATCGGATGCGCCAAAGCCTGGTTTCATTGGGTTTTTCGTATTGGCACGACGCTTGCTGATCAACATGCACCACCTGTCGGCCGCCATGCGTGCGGTCTTGTTTGGAGTTCCTGCAATGTTCTTTGCTCTGGGCGCTGCGTCATCGGCCATCGATGCCCTCAAGGCGCTGACATCGTCGAAGTCGTCGTCCGCGCAGTCCACTGGCCAGGACGCCAAGAGCCCGTTCGATCTGATGTCCTCGGGTTCGTCGGCGTCGGTCGGCGCGGGCTCGGGTTCCGGATCCGGCGGCGGCGGTTCGCAGATATCGGCGCAGACCATGAGCGCGCTGCTCGACGCACAGAGCCAGTCCGCGTCAGAATCGGCGACCACGGCGTCCAAGAGCCGCTCGGCCGCCTTGAAGGACCTGTTCGGGCAGATCGATAGCGACGGCGACGGCAAGATCACCAAGAAAGAATTCGAAACTGCGCTCGGCGCCGGGGGTACCAACCTCACGCAGGCCGACAGCGTGTTCGGCAAGCTCGACAAGGACGGCGACGGTTCGGTCACCCTCAAGGAACTGGCGTCGGCGCTGAAGGGCGGCAAGCATCGCCACGAGCATGCCGAAAGCAACTCCAGCGATGACGGATCGAATTCCGATCCATTCTCGCAGGCCCTGCAGGGCGCATCCAGCACTTCCGTTACCAACAGCGACGGTACGGTGACGACGTCGCTCACCTATGCTGACGGTTCCAAGGTAACGATGACATCGGCCGCCAGCAAAAGCGCATCCACATCAGCGGCATCGTCCTACAATTTCATCGAGCAGATGATCCAGCGTCAGGCCCAGGCAATTTCATCAGGCGCGACCGCATCGCTTTCGGTCAGCGTCTGAGCACGAGACCCGGCGAGATCCCTTCGGAATGCGACCTAGCCGAAGCGATCGCCCCACGCCGGTAGCGCACCCAGAAAGGGTAGCGCGGTCGCACTGTGAACGCCGCGCGCGATCGCACGCGCGACGGTGTTTGCGGCCACCATCCCGAGTTCGGTGAGGCCGGACTGCGGATCGATCGGCTTCTTGCCGGTCGCGGCGGCATACACCACGTCGCCATCCGTCGGGCGCATGGACGGGGTAGATGGCGCGGGCCATTCCGGTTTGCGCGATCATCGCGAGCCGCTTGGCCTGCGATTTCGTCAGCACGGCATCCGTGACCACGACCACCAGCGTGGTGTTTTCCGAAGGCGTCGCTTGCGGACCGCCCTTGAGCCGTGCGCGCAGCATGTCCGGCGTGAACGAAGCCGGCAGTCCGCGTCCGCCAAATTCGTTGTTCAGTTCGAACGGCGCCGCCCAGAACCATGGCCCGTCGCCGACGGTCACGCTGCCGACGGCGTTGACGACGGCGAGCGCCCCGACGGTGATGCCGCCGCCGGTCTGCGCCGACGCGGAACCGAGCCCGCCCTTGAAATTGGCTGTCGTCGCGCCGAGGCCGGCGCCGACGCTGCCCAGTGCGAAATCGCTGCTCGCCGCACAGGCTGCGGCGTAGGCGAGATCGCGATAGGGCGGGAAGCGTCCCCATGCCTTGTTGCCGCCGTTGAGCAGATCGAAGCAGATCGCGCCGGGAACGATTGGAATGACCGCCTCGCGGATTCTTAAACCGCGGCCCTGTTCGGCAAGCCAGGCCTGTACGCCGCCCGCGGCGTCCAGCCCGAGCGCCGAGCCGCCGGACAGCGCGATGGCGTCGATCTCCTGGACCGTGCTTTCGGGCTTGAGGAGGCCGTCCTCACGGGTGCCGGGCCCGCCGCCGCGCACGTCGATCGAGGCGACGGCGGGGGAATCGAAAATAACCGCGGTGACGCCGGAAGCGAGCGCTGCGTCGTCGGCGTGGCCGACGCGAACGCCGGAAATGTCGGTGATGAGATTTTTCAACGCGCCGATCCGTCAGGCCGCTGGGCCTTCTCTCCACGGATATATCAGGCGTGCGGAATGCTCAACCGGCAAGCGCCAGCCGGATCATCCTGGCGAGTTCGGAGAGGAACGGAATGAGCGGTAACCCGGGTTACCGCTCGGCGCGTCGCAGGCCATTGCCGTCGGCCGCCTCGATCAGCGAAACCGGATCGGCGGCAAACTGCCGGTGCGGCAGGGGTACCGACAGGCAGCAAACGAGGCCCTCCGGGCGCCAGTCGAATTCGGCCTGGCCACCGAGCTGCAACTCGATGCTGGCGATCACGCTGCGCGTTCCGAAGCCCCGCGATACCGGCTTCTCGACCAGCGGGCCGCCGGTCTCCGCCCATATGAGCTTGAGAATACCTGCGTGGTCATCCCAGCCCACCGACAGCCGGCCCGAAAGCGTCGACAGGGCGCCGTACTTGGCCGAATTGGTGACGAGTTCGTGCAGCGCCAGCGCGACCGTCTGCGCTGTCGCCGGCTCGAGCTGAATCTCCGGGCCGGACAAGCCGATCTGTTCGCCGGTGGAATAGGGCGCCAGTTCCTCGTCGATCAGTTTTCTGATTTTGGCGCCCTGCCAGCTCGACAGCGAAAGCACGGTGTGCACCCGCGCCAGCGCGTTGATCCGTCCTTCAACCGAACGGACATAGGACTTCACGTTCTCGCCGCGCGTCAGCCGGACGATTGATTGCGCCAGCGCCAGCGCGTTCTTGGCGCGGTGGTCGACTTCCCGCGCCAGCAGGTTCTGCCGCTCCTCGGCCTGCTTGCGCTCGGTGATATCGACGGTGACGCCGCTGACGCGGATGACACGGCCGCCTTTGTCGGTGCTCGCCGCAGCCGTGCCGGCGCACCAGCGCATTTCGCCGTTCGGTCGCCTGATACGAAATTCCGCTTCGTATGATTTTGCGCCCCTGGCAAAGCCAGCCCACGCTTCATGCAGCATCTGAACGTCGTCGGGATGAAACAACGCCTGGATATTGGCCGGAGTCAGTTCGAACTTGCCGGGATCGACGCCGAGGATCTGATACTGGCCTTCGTCCCACATCCAGTCGCCATTGACCCAGTCCCAGTCCCACGACCCCATCTTGCCGGCGGCGATCGCAAGGCTGCGCCGCTGTTCGCTCTCCAGCAGCCTGGTGTGCGATTCCTCCAGCTCGGCGGTGCGGGCGCGAACGCGATCTTCGAGTTCGATGTTGAGGCGCTCAAGCTGGCGCGTCTTGCGGTAGAGCTCTGCAAACACCTTGATCTTGGCGCGCAGCACCTCCGGCACGACCGGCACCGGAACATAGTCGACCGCACCCATCTCATAGCCGCGCAGCCGGTCGATGTCGCTGACCTGAATCGCGGAGATGAAGATCATCGCCGTCTTCTGGAAGCGGGGATGTTCGCGGATCATGGCGGCGAGTTCGAACCCGTCGAGTTCCGGCATGCAGACGTCGACCAGGATGATCGCGACATCGTTCTTGAGCAGGAACTCGAGCGCTTCGCGCCCGGACGAAGCCTTGACCAGGTTCTCGCCGAGTTCCTTCAGGATCACTTCATAGGCGAGCAGCTTCGCGGGCTGATCGTCAACCAGAAGGATGTTTACCTTTTCTTGGTCCATCATCTATTTAGGCCGGGTCAACGGTGTAACCACATTCGTATGGCGAGCAGCAACTGCTCGGTATTGACGGGTTTGGCGAGATAGTCCGAAGCGCCGGCCTCGAGACATTTTTCGCGGTCGCCCTTCATCGCCTTGGCGGTCAGTGCGATGATCGGAAGCCGGCCAAACGACGGGTTTTGCCTGATAACGCCAATGGTCTGATATCCGTCCATCTGCGGCATCATGATATCCATCAGCACGATTGCGATATTCGGATTGGACTCGACCAGCGCGATGGCCTCATGGCCTGTCGTCGCCGTCAGCACCTTCATTCCGCGCCGTTCTAATACGCTCGACAGCGCAAAGATGTTCCGGGCGTCATCGTCCACGAGAAGTGCGGTCTTGCCAACAAGATCTTCATCGGAACTATTGAGCTTTTCGAGCATCCTCTGCTTCGCAACGGGCAATTCCGTGATCACACGGTGCAGAAACAGCGACGTTTCGTCGAGCAGGCGTTCCGGCAACTCGACGCCTTTCACCACGATGCTGCGCGCCATGGTGTGAAGTTCCGCATCTTCCTCGGCCGAAAGTTCCCGTCCTGTGAACACCACGACAGGTACATTCGACAGCGTTTCGTCGCTGCGCAAGCGGTCGAGCACCTCGAAGCCGCTCATGTCGGGCAGCCGCAGGTCCAGCACCACGCAGTCGCACGGCTGGTTCCGCATCGTCGACAACGCATCCGCGCCGGTGTCGGCGGTGATGATCTCGATGTCGTCGTGGCCGAGCAATTCGGTGATGCTCATCTGCTCGGCGGCGTTGTCCTCCACGATCAGCAGGCGCTTGCGCCGGGGCTTGGCGTATTCCTTGATCTGCGACAGCGCCGCGCTGACGCCCTCGGTCGTCGTCGGCTTGTTGACGAAGGCGAACGCGCCGCGCGCCAGCGCATGCTGACGGTCTTCGTCGAGCGTGATGATCTGCACCGGAATGTGCCGCGTCAGCGGATTGTGCTTGAGCTGGCTCAGCACGGTCCAGCCCAGCATGTCCGGCAGGAACACGTCGAGCGAAACCGCTGATGGCTGGAACTGTTTTGCGAGTTCGAGCGCCTCGGCGCCGCGGCTGGCGACCAGCACCTTGAAGCCCTTGTCGCGGGCAAGATCGATCAGCACCCGCGCATAATGCGGATCGTCCTCGACGATCAAAAGGATGGTGTCTCCCGGTTCGAGATCGAGCCGGTCGTCCGGCAATTGCTCGATGACCCGCTCCTGCGTCGCTGCAACCTGCAGCGCCGGCGTCGACGCGAAAGGCGACGGGGCAGGGGCCCGTGGCGCAACCGTCGGACCGGAATATTTCAGCGGCAGATAAAGCACGAAAGTGCTGCCCTTGCCGGGCGCGCTGCGCAGATGGATTTCGCCGCCGAGCAGGCCCGCGAGTTCGCGGCTGATGGCGAGGCCGAGGCCGGTGCCGCCGTATTTGCGGCTGGTGCCGGCGTCGGCCTGCTGGAACGCCTCGAAGATCAGTTTCTGTTTCTCCAGGGGGATTCCGATGCCGGTGTCAGTCACCTCAAAGGCGATGACGGCCGGCGCGTGGTTGAGGATCGGATGCTGGGTGCTCCAGCCGCCGACGGCGGCCGATACGGTCATCTTCACGCCGCCCTCGGCGGTGAACTTGAACGCGTTCGACAGCAGGTTTTTCAAAACCTGCTGCAGACGTTTCGAAGTCGGTGACCATGCTGCGGGCGAGGTTCTCGTCGACCTCGACGCTGAACGAAAGCTGGCGGTTCTCGGCTTCGTGGCGGAACGGGCGTCCAACCGTCTCGAGCAGGCTGGAGGTCAAGATCTCCTCGGCATCGACGGTCACGGTGCCGGATTCGATCTTCGATAGATCGAGGATGTCGCTGATCAGGTTGAGCAGGTCGGTGCCGGCGCCGTGGATGGTGCGGGCGAATTCGACCTGCTTGGCCGACAGATTGCCGTCCGGATTTTCGGTGAGCTGCTGGCCGAGGATCAGGATGCTGTTGAGCGGCGTGCGCAGCTCGTGCGACATGTTGGCGAGGAATTCCGACTTGTACTTCGACGTCAGCGAAAGCTCGGTCGCCTTTTCTTCGAGCGCGCGGCGCGCCTGTTCGATTTCCTGGTTCTTTCTTTCCACCTCGACGTTGCGCTCGGCAAGCTGCTGCGCCTTCTGTTCGAGCTGTTCGTTGGTCTGCTGCAATTCCTTCTGCTGCGTCTGCAGTTCGCCGGCGAGCTGCTGGGATTGCGTGAGCAGACCTTCGGTCTGCATCGTGGCCTCGATCGAGTTGAGCACGATGCCGATGGAGTCGGTGAGCTGTTCGAGGAAAGTCATCTGCGAGGTCGTGAAAGAGCTGATCGAGGAAAGCTCGATCACGGCCTTGACCTGGTTCTCGAACAGCACCGGAAGCACGACGAGGTTTTTCGGAATGACGCGCAGCAGCGCCGAATTGATCGGGATCGCATCGCCGGGGATGTCCGACACCAGCCGCTGACGCTTGTCCATCGCGCATTGGCCGATCAGCCCCTCGCCGAATTGCACGGCGAGCGGATGCGGATTGGTGCCGTCGCCGGCATAGGCCGAGAGCAGGCGCAACTGCGGGCTATCGGCATTCTCGGTCTGATAGATCACGCCCATATGCGCGTTGACCAGCGGCGCCAGTTCGGTCAGCAGCAGCCGGCCGACGGTCGTGAGGTCGCGCTGGCCCTGCAGCATGTTGGTGAATTTGGCGAGGTTGGTCTTCAGCCAGTCCTGTTCGGTATTGACCTGCGTGGTCAGGCGGAGGTTGCCGATCATGGTGTTGATGTTGTCCTTGAGTTCGGCCACTTCGCCGCGGGCGTCGACCTGGATCGAGCGGGTCAGGTCGCCCTTGGTCACGGCGGTCGCCACCTCGGCGATCGCGCGCACCTGCGAGGTCAAATTGGCGGCGAGCAGGTTGACGTTGCCGGTGAGGTCCTTCCAGGTGCCGGCAGCGCCGGGCACGTTGGCCTGGCCGCCGAGCCGTCCCTCGACGCCGACTTCGCGCGCCACGCTGGTGACCTGATCGGCGAAGGTCGCCAGCGTCTCGGTCATGTTGTTGATGGTATCGGCAAGCGCTGCGACTTCGCCCTTCGATTTCACGGTCAGGTTCTGCTTCAGGTCGCCGTCGGCGACCGCCGTCACCACCTTGACGATGCCGCGCACCTGCTCGGTCAGGTTGGCGGCCATGAAGTTGACGGTGTCGGTGAGGTCCTTCCAGGTGCCGGCGACGCCGGGGACCTGCGCCTGACCGCCGAGCTTGCCCTCGGTGCCGACTTCGCGCGCCACGCGCGTCACTTCGCCGGCAAAGGCGTTGAGCTGGTCGACCATCGTGTTGATGGTGTTTTTCAGTTCGAGGATTTCGCCCTTCACGTCGACCGTGATCTTGCGCGACAGGTCGCCGCGGGCCACGGCAGTGGTGACTTCGGCGATGTTGCGGACCTGCGTGGTGAGGTTCGCCGCCAGCAGGTTGACGTTGTCGGTCAAATCCTTCCAGGTGCCGCCGACGCCGGGCACCACGGCCTGGCCGCCCAATCGTCCCTCGGTGCCGACCTCGCGCGCCACGCGCGTCACCTCGGCGGCGAACGAGCGAAGCTGCTCGACCATCGTATTGAGGGTGTCCTTCAGCAGCAGGATTTCGCCGCGAACGTCGACCGTGATCTTCTTCGACAGGTCGCCGCCGGCGATCGCGGTGGCGACTTCGGCGATGTTGCGGACCTGCGCGGTCAGGTTCGAGGCCATGAAGTTGACGTTGTCGGTGAGGTCCTTCCAGGTGCCGGCGACTTCAGGCACCTGGGCCTGTCCGCCGAGCTTGCCTTCGGTGCCGACTTCGCGCGCCACGCGGGTGACTTCGGAAGCGAAGGCGTTGAGCTGGTCCACCATCGTGTTGACGGTGTTCTTGAGTTCGAGAATCTCGCCCTTGACGTCGACGGTGATCTTCTTCGACAGGTCGCCCTTTGCCACCGCGGTGGTGACTTCGGCGATGTTGCGGACCTGGCCGGTCAAATTGCCGGCCATCGAGTTGACGTTGTCGGTGAGGTCCTTCCAGGTGCCGGCGACGCCGGGCACGTTGGCCTGACCGCCGAGCCGTCCCTCGGTGCCGACCTCGCGCGCCACGCGGGTGACTTCGCCCGCGAAGCGGTTGAGCTGGTCGACCATCGTGTTCAGCGTTTCCTTGAGCTGCAGGATCTCGCCGCGGACGTCGACCGTGATCTTGCGCGACAGGTCGCCGCCGGCGATCGCGGTCGCGACCTCGGCGATGTTGCGGACCTGCGCCGTCAGATTGCCGGCCATCGAGTTCACGGAGTCGGTGAGGTCCTTCCAGGTGCCGGCGACGCCGGGCACTTCGGCCTGGCCGCCGAGCTTGCCGTCGGTGCCGACCTCGCGCGCCACGCGCGTCACTTCGCCGGCAAAGGCGTTGAGCTGGTCGACCATCGTGTTGAGCGTTTCCTTCAGCTGAAGGATTTCGCCCGACACGTTGACCGTGATCTTCTTCGACAGGTCGCCCTTCGCCACCGCGGTCGCGACCTCGGCGATGTTGCGGACCTGGGCGGTGAGGTTGCCGGCCATTGAGTTGACGTTGTCGGTGAGGTCCTTCCAGGTGCCGGCGACGCCGCGCACGTTGGCCTGGCCGCCGAGCTTGCCTTCGGTGCCGACCTCGCGCGCCACGCGCGTCACTTCGCCGGCGAAGGCGTTGAGCTGGTCCACCATCGTGTTGATGGTGTCCTTCAGCTCCAGAATTTCGCCGCGCACGTCCACCGTGATCTTCTTCGACAGGTCGCCATTGGCGACCGCGGTCGTCACCTCGGCGATGTTGCGGACCTGCGCCGTCAGGTTGGAAGCCATCGAGTTGACGCTCTCGGTGAGATCCTTCCAGGTGCCGGCGACGCCGAGCACGTTGGCCTGACCGCCGAGCCGTCCTTCGGTGCCGACTTCGCGCGCCACGCGCGTCACTTCGCCCGCGAACGCATTGAGCTGGTCGACCATCGTGTTGAGCGTTTCCTTCAGCTGAAGGATTTCGCCCGACACGTTCACGGTGATCTTCTTGGAGAGGTCGCCGCCGGCAATCGCGGTCGCGACGTCGGCGATGTTGCGGACCTGCGCGGTCAAATTGGAGGCCATGAAGTTGACGTTGTCGGTGAGGTCCTTCCAGGTGCCGGCGACGCCCGGCACCTGGGCCTGGCCGCCGAGCTTGCCTTCGGTGCCGACTTCGCGGGCGACGCGGGTCACTTCCGAGGCGAACGAGTTGAGCTGGTCGACCATCGTGTTGATGGTGTCCTTTAGCTCCAGAATTTCGCCGCGGACGTCGACCGTGATCTTGCGCGAGAGGTCGCCGCGGGCGACCGCCGTGGTGACGTTGGCGATGTTGCGGACCTGGGCGGTGAGGTTGCCGCACATCGCGTTGACGGAGTCGGTGAGATCCTTCCAGGTGCCGGCGACGCCGGGGACGATGGCCTGGCCGCCGAGCTTGCCGTCGGTGCCGACCTCGCGGGCGACGCGCGTCACTTCGGAAGCGAAGGAGCGGAGCTGGTCCACCATCGTGTTGATGGCTTCCTTGAGCTGCAGGATCTCGCCGCGGACGTCCACCGTGATCTTCTTCGACAAATCGCCATTGGCCACCGCGATGGTGACCTCGGCGATGTTGCGGACCTGGCCGGTGAGGTTGTTGGCCATCGAGTTGACGCTCTCGGTCAGATCCTTCCAGACGCCGGTCACTTCCGGCACCTGGGCCTGGCCGCCGAGCTTGCCCTCGGTGCCGACCTCGCGCGCCACGCGCGTCACTTCCGAGGTGAACACGGAAAGCTGCTTGATCATCGTGTTGACGATGTTGGCCGACTGCAAAAATTCGCCGCCGAGCGGGCGGCCGTCGACATCGAGCTGCACGGTCTGCAGCAGATTGCCTTGCGCAACCGCTGCAACGGCGCGCGTCACTTCGCGGGTCGGCCACAGCAGGTCGTCGATCAGCGTGTTGACGGAGCCCTCCATGTCGGCCCACGACCCGCTCGACAGGTCGAACTTGACGCGCTGCCGGGTCTTGCCCTCGCGCCCGACGACCTGGCCGACATGCTCCAGTTGCTGCGCCATGCGCTGGTTGGCGGCGACGATTTCATTAAAAGTGTCGGCGATCTTGCCCTCGATGCCGATGTGATCGCCGGTCATCCGCACCGAGAAATCGCCCGCGCGCATCGCCTGCAAGGCGTGCAGCAGATCCTGCATCGGATCGGACGTGCCGTTGGTGGTTGCTGGTTTGGGTTTGGCGGCCCGGCGAGCGGTGGGTGATGCCCCGGGGAAAGATCACTCATGGTGTTTCCTCGGCCAGTTCAGGCCAGCTCGCGCGACTCTCAAAGGCTGAGATGTTCTCACAACTAGAACTGTCCCCCATCCTCAGATCAAGATGGAACAAGGTTAAGGTGAAATCAATGACATGGAACTCAGCCCGACTCCCACAATGCAGATGGAACCCAAATTGTTCCCGCGATCCTGTAATTATCTGGAACCCAAAAAT
>CAWFMW010000010.1:0-77495 GCA_963816815.1 uncultured Alphaproteobacteria bacterium | reverse complement strand
CCGGCCGCAAGTCTGGCGACAAGTTCATATTTCCGCTGTTTTACGGGATGGACGGCGACAGTTGTTTCATAGTCGCCTCAAAGGGAGGCGCGCCCGAACACCCAGGCTGGTATCGCAACATTCTTGCGAACCCCGACGTTGAAGTACAAGTCGGGACCAAGAAGATGAAGGCGCGGGCCAGGACGACGGAGGGCGAGGAACGCCTCCGGCTTTGGAAAAAGGCGCTCGAATTCTGGCCGCCCTACGCCGACTATCAGCTCAAGACCGAGCGCGAGATACCGGTGGTCGTGCTGGATCCAGTCCATTAGGGTATGTGGTAGCCGACGCCGCAGCGACGGAACCTCGCAATTCGCAGTTCGCACGCACCTCCAACCGTAGGCAATCGACATGAAACTCGGACGCCTCGGCGTGTGGTACAGCACCGATAAGCTCGACGGATCGCAGCTGCGCGATTTCGTGCGCACGGTCGAGAACAACGGCTACTCGAACCTGTGGTACCCGGAATCGCGAGGCTATGAGTCGATGTCGCTGGCGGCCTGGCTGCTGTCGTGCAGCGAGAAGCTGATGATCGGCAGTTCGATCGCCAACATCTATGCACGCGATTCCTTTACCGCGCAGCGCGCCTTGATCTCGCTGAACGCGCTCTACGGCGACCGGTTCGTTCTCGGTCTCGGCGTCAGCCACATTCCGATGGTCGAGGGGCTGCGTGGCCATCGCTACGACAAGCCGTTGGCGGCGATGAGCGCCTATCTCGACGGCATCAACAAGTCAGCGCCCGCCGGCGAACTGCCGGTCGTGGTCGCTGCACTCGGACCGAAGATGCTGGCGCTGAGCGCTGCCAAGTCGCGCGGCGCTGTCCCATATAACGTGACACCAAAGCATACGGCTGAGGCCGCCGCGATCCTCGGGCCTTCGAAGTGGCTTGCGGTGGAGCAGAAGGTGACGATCGAGACCGATCCGGCGAAAGCGCGGGCGCTCGGGCGCAAGGAACTGTCGCGCTACATGGCGCTGCCGAACTACCGCAACAGCTGGCTGCGCCAGGGCTTCACCGAGGATGAGCTTGCCGACGGCGGCAGCGACCGGTTCATCGATGCGATGGTTCTGTGGGGCGATGCCGACACGATCAGGCGCGGCCTGCGGGAGCATTTTGCGGCCGGCGCCACGCATGTCTGCCTGCAGCCCGTCCACGCCGACGGCGATTTCGCCGCCCGCGACCGCATGCTGGCCGCGCTCGCCGATACCTGAGACCTGCGTCGCCCTTAGAGCAAATCGGCGACGGCGTTGCGGTAGCGGCGCATCGCGTTGACATGGTCGGTCATGCTCCGGCCGGCCATGCGCTTGTGGTGGTAGCCGCCGAAGGTGTTGTGCAGCGTGACATGCGTGACGCCGGCCTGCTTCCAGAAGCTGAATTCCTCGCGCCAGTCCTTTTCGGTGCCGGTGCCGGTCGAGGTCCAGACTTCGAGGCCAACCGACGCCGGATCGCGTCCCTCGGCTTCCACCAGGCGGCGCAGCTTGTCGAATTCCGCGACGGCCTTGGGTCCCGGCGGTTCAGACAGCATCATCCAGCCGTCGCCCCATTTTGCGATCCGCTGCAGCGTCACGTCCATATGACCGCCGAACCACAGCGGAATTTTGCGCTGGGCCGGCCGGGGATTGATGCCGGCGTCCGGAAGGCGGTGCCACTTGCCCTCGAACGTAACGTAGGGATCGGCCCACAGCGCTTTCATCACCTGGACCTGTTCCTCGGACCGCTTGCCCCTGTTGTGGAAATTCTCGTTGAGGCCGACGAACTCCATCTCGTTCCAGCCGACGCCGATGCCGAACCGGAAGCGGCCGCCGCTGAGCACGTCGAGACTGGCGGCCTGCTTGGCAACCAGCACGGTCTGACGCTGCGCGAGGATCAGTACCTGGGTGGAGAGTTCGACCTTCTTCGTGCAGGCAGCGATGAAGCCGAACGCCACGAAGGGATCGTGGAACAGGCCGAGCCCGCCCGCACGGCCGCTGGCGGGGTTCGCCGGGTTGCCGCCGAGCACGTGGTCCGCCAGCGTCAGGCCGTCGTAACCTTCGGCCTCGGCGAGCTCGGCGTATTCGCGCACGATCGGGCCATCGCCGCCGATGTCGCCGTAAGGCAGGGCTATTCCGAGATGCATGGTCGCTTCCCCTTTTTGGCTGGTCGCTGCTTTCCCGCTAATCTATAGATTTCCACCACGTGTACCATGGCCTCGGCATCGGCCGGCGCCAGCCAGGAGATTTGCGGTGATCAAGCTCGGATACAAGGCATCGGCGGAGCAGTTCGCGCCGGGCGCGTTGCTGGGCTTCTCCTGTCTTGCCGAGGAAGTCGGGTTCGATTCCGTCTTCATCAGCGATCACTTTCAGCCATGGAAGCATGTCGACGGCCATGCGCCATTTTCGCTGACGTGGCTGGGCGCGCTCGGCGCGAAAACGTCGCGCGTCGTTATCGGCACCAGCGTGCTGACGCCGACCTTCCGCTACCATCCTTCCATCGTCGCCCAGGCGTTCGGCACGATGGGCGCGATGTTCCCGGGACGCGTCGTGCTCGGCATCGGCACCGGCGAAGGACTCAACGAAGTGCCTTCGACCGGCCAGCCCTGGCCGGAATTCAAGGAGCGCTTCGCTCGCCTGCGTGAAGCCGTCACGCTGATCAGGGCGCTCTGGACCCAGGAGCGGGTCAGCTTCGAGGGCCAGTACTACAAGACCGAGAAGGCGACGATCTACGACCGCCCGGATACGCCGGTGCCGATCTATGTCGCTGCCGCGGGTGCCCTCGTGGCGCGTTACGCCGGCCGCTCCGCGCGAGGGGTTCATTTGCACGAGCGGCAAGAAGCCGGAGCTCTACACCGAGACCCTGTTGCCGAAGGTCGCCGAAGGCATCGCGGCGTCGGAGGATCCGTCGCGGTCCTACGATCGCATGATCGAGGTCAAGGTGTCGTTCGACACCGACAAGGCGCGTGCGCTCGAGGACACGCGCCACTGGGCGGCGCTGGCGCTGACGCCGGAGGAAAAGATGACGGTCGAGGATCCCGTCGAGATGCAGCGCCTCGCCGACGCGCTGCCGCTGGAGCGCGCCGCCAGTCGATGGATCGTCTCCAGCGACGCCGACGAGCACGTCGAGCGGATCGGTTACTATGTCGGTCTCGGCTTCCGGCATCTGGTGTTCCACGCGCCGGGACCAGACCAGGCGCGCTTCCTGAAACTCTACGGTGAGCACGTGCTGCCGCGCCTTCGCAAGCGTTTCGGTTGAGCGCGCGGGACCAGCCGATGCAACGCAGCGACGCCGTCGAACTCCTCGCCGTTCCCGGCATTCCGCTGGTGCGCAAGGACGACGATCTCGTCGCCATGATCGGCGAGGGGGTGGCGCGCGGTGGCATCGTGCCGCGTGGCGGCGACGTCTTCGTGCTGGCGCAGAAGATCGTGTCCAAGGCCGAAGGGCGCATGGTCGATCTTGCGACCGTCAAGCCGTCGACGGAGGCGATCGAGCTTGCCGGCAAGGTCCAGAAAGATCCGCGCCTCGTCGAACTGATCCTGTCGGAATCGGTGCGCGTCGTGCGGGCAAGGCCGGGCGTCCTGATCGTCGAGCATCGGCTCGGCCTGGTGATGGCCAATGCGGGCATCGACCAGTCCAACGTCGGCTCGCCCGATGATCCCCACCGTGCCCTGCTGCTGCCGGTCGATCCCGACGGCAGCGCGGCGATATTGAGGAAGCGCCTGTCGCAAAGGTTCGGCGTGCCGGTCGCCGTGATCATCAGCGACAGCTTCGGCCGTGCCTGGCGGCGCGGCACCTGCGGCGTTGCGATTGGTGCCGCCGGCCTGCCGTCGCTGATGGATCTGCGTGGCTCGCCCGATCTGTTCGGCCGCGAGCTTCAGGTCAGCATCACCGGGCATGCGGACGAGATCGCTGCTGCAGCGTCGCTGGTGATGGGGCAGGGTGCCGAAGGCCAGCCCGTCGTGATCGTGCGCGGCCTGACATGGCGCGGTCCGGACAATGCGGCGTCCGAGCTGGTGCGGCCGGCCGCCGAGGACATGTTCCGATGAGCAAACGACTGGTCGTGGCGCTGTCCGGCGGGGTCGGCGGCGCGAAACTGGCGCTCGGTCTGAGCCGCGTCCTGCCGGCCGACGAACTGCTCGTGGTCGCCAACACCGGCGACGATTTCGAGCATCTTGGGCTGAGCATCTCGCCCGATATCGACACGCTGACCTACGCGCTCGCGGGCATCGATAATCCCGCCACCGGCTGGGGCCGGCGTGACGAGACGTGGTCGTTCATGGACAGCATCGGCGCGCTCGGCGGCGAGGACTGGTTTCGGCTCGGCGATCGCGATCTGGCGCTGCATGTCGAGCGCACCCGTCGCCTGCGCCTCGGGCAGACACTGTCCGAGGTGACATCAGACATTTGCCGGCGCCTCGGCATCGGTGCCCGCGTGGTGCCGATGAGCGACGACCGCGTGCGTACCCGCGTGCGCAGCGAGGAGGGCTGGATCGACTTCCAGGACTATTTCGTGCGCCAGCAGTGCCGGCCGGTTGTCCATGAGCTGGCTTTCGACGGCGTGACGCTCGCCCGGCCGCAGGCCGACATCACGGCGGCGCTGCGCTCGGGCGACGTGCGGGCGGTGATCGTCTGTCCGTCCAATCCCTTCATCAGCGTTGAGCCGATTCTGGCGATCCCCGGCATGCGCGATGCGATCAAGGCGAGTGGTGCACCGGTCGTCGCGGTGTCGCCGATCATCGGCGGGCAGGCCGTCAAGGGCCCGACCGCGAAGATGATGCGCGAACTTGGCCTCGAGGCCAGCGCCGCCGGCGTCGCCGCACGCTATGGCGACCTGCTGGATGGTTATATCGTCGACCACGCCGACGCCGATGGGATCGGCAATATCAGCGCGCGGGTCACGATCGCCAAAACCCTGATGAAGAGCCTGCAGGACCGGGAGACGCTGGCGCGCGTAACGCTCGACGCGGCGGACGCATTGGCGTCGCAGCGATGAGCGACATCTGGGCGATCATTCCGGTCAAGGAGTTCGATGGCGCCAAGCATCGGCTGTCGGGCCTGCTGTCGCCGCCACAACGCCGGCTGCTCGCCGACACCATGCTCACGGACATGCTCGACGCGGTTGCCGGCTCCCGGCTTCTGGCCGGCGTGATGATCGTTACGCTCGATCCACATGCGACGGCGCTTGGCAAGAAGATCGGCGCGCGGATCGTGACCGAGGGCGCGCGGGATGGACATACCGGCAGCGTGAACGCCGGCCGCCGACTTCTCGCGGGCGAAGGACGCCTCGGCATGATCACGATGCCCGGCGACATTCCGGCCACTCGCGCCGGCGAGATAGACGCGGTGCTGTCGGCGCATCTCGCCGCGCCCTCTTTTACGATCTCGCCCGCGCATGACGATCTCGGATCCAATGCCGTCGTCTGCTCGCCGCCGGAATCGGTGCCGCTTCGCTTCGGCGACAACAGCTACTTCCCGCACCTCGACGCCGCGCGTCTGCAGGGCATCGAGCCGACGGTGATCCGTCAGCCCGGAATCGCGATGGACATCGATCATCCGGTCGATCTGGCGCTGTTCCTGCGCCTGCCGCAATCAGCCGGCACGCGCACCCGTGCGCTGCTCGAAGAACTCGGCGTGCCCGAGCTGCTGGCCAGACGGGGGATCGCCTAGGCGCGATGACATTAAGTTTGGCTGCATCGCGGCAACGGTGCGCTCCCTCTCCCGCTTTCGAGGGGAGAGGTGCAGTGAGTTGGATACTTTCAACGACCGAGCTCAAACTCTCGTCTTGGCCACCTTGTCCAGCGCCTGCCTAATGGACTCGAACATATCGTTGATCTGCCCCGCTGTAATGATCAGCGGCGGACAAAAGCACACCGCTTCACCGATGTTGCGTGTAATCACCCCAGCTTCGAGGGCGGCGTCGGCAACGGCGAGCGCAGCATCGCCTGGCTTGGCATCCGTCCACGGCTTGATCTCCAATGCGCCGATCAGGCCGATGCCGCGCGATGAATGCGCGACGGGGTGTTTGGCAAGCTCCGCCAGTCCCGACAGAAACGTATCTTGCAGGTCCGCGACATGGCCGACCAGACCGCGCTCCTGAATGATCTTCAGGTTTTCCAGACCGACCGCCGTCGCGACTGGATGACCAGACGCCGTGTAACCGTGGCCGAATGAGCCGATGCGGTTGGATTCGTCGGCGATCGGCTGATAGAAGCGGTCGTTCATGAGGATCGCCGACAGCGGCATGTAAGATGAGGTGATCTGTTTCGACACAACCAGCACATCCGGCCTGATGTTGAACGTCTCGCAGGCGAACATCTTGCCGGTGCGGCCAAATCCGCAAATCACCTCGTCGGCCACCAACAGGATGTCATATTTGTTGAGGATGGCTTGAACCCCCTCCCAATAGCCGGCGGGTGGCATCAGCACGCCGCCCGCCCCCATCACCGGTTCGCCCCAGAACGCCGCGATGGTTTCCGGACCTTCCTTCAGGATCAGACTTTCGAGATCCTGCAGCATCCGCGCGGTGAACTCGGTTTCGCTTTCGCCCGCCTTGGCGAAGTGCACATAGGACGGACATGAGGTGTGGATCATTCGATCGAGCGGCAGATCAAAGCTCTCGTGGTTGCGTGGCAGGCCGGTGATCGACGCGGCGGCGATGGTCACGCCGTGATAGCCCTTGAGGCGGCCGATGATCTTCTTCTTGTCCCGTTTGCCGAGCGCGTTGGAGCGGTACCACACCATCTTGGCGGCGAGGTCGTTGGCCTCCGAACCGGACGAGGTGAAGTGCACCTTCGACATCGGCACCGGCGCGATTTTGATCAGCATCTCGGCGAGATCGATCGACGGCCCATGAGTTCTGAAGCCGAAGGTGTGGTAATAAGGCAGCTTTTCCATCTGTGCCTTGGCGACAGCCGCCAGCCGCTTCTCGCCAAAACCCAGCGCCACCGACCATAGACCAGCCATGGCCTCGATATAGCGCTTGCCGTTGTTGTCGGTGACGTAAATCCCGTCACCGCTCTCGATCACGAGGCCGCCGGTCTTCTCGTAGGCGCGAAGGTTGACGTTCGGGTGCATCTGATAGGCGATGTCCCGTCCCTCCATCGAATTCGGCATGATCGTCACGAAACATCTCCGTTGTTTGGGGCGGGCGGGCTCGGCCGCGTGGAATTGAGACCGGCAAGGCGTTGCTTAGACCGTATCACTCCACGCCGCCTTCCCCAACTGCTTCAACAGCGCGGCACCCGTGCGAATTTACGGCCTGCCGAATGAGCGACGTCGCCGGCCGCTGCCCGCCAACGGTCAAAACATCTGTGCAGAGGTGCTAACCGACCGCCGCCTTCTTGCGCGGCGGCGTCTGCACGATCGGCGCCAGATCGGCCGCGATCAGGGATGCGGCGCGACGTTCTTCCGGCACCGGCCGATAGAGCGTGTCGCGCTGCATCGGTTCGCGGCCGATCGAGCGGATCAGCGCTTCCATGTCGTGCGGCGGAAACTCCTGGCCGTGCTGGGTGCCGGCGGCGCGCGAGATGCTCTCGTTCATCAGCGTGCCGCCGAGATCGTTGGCGCCGGACTTCAGGCAGATCGCGGCGCCCGCCGGCCCCATCTTCACCCAGGACGTCTGGATGTTCGGGATCAGCGGATGCAGGGCCAGCCGCGCGACGGAATGCATGAGCACGGCTTCGCGGAACGTCGGGCCGGAGCGCGCCATGCCGTGACGGTACATCGGCGCTTCCATGTGGACGAAGGGAAGCGGCACGAACTCGGTGAAGCCGCCGGTTTCCGCCTGCAGGTCGCGCAGCGCAAGCAGATGTTTCGCCCACGAACTCGAGGTCTCGACGTGCCCGTACATGATGGTCGATGTGGTGCGCAATCCCGCCTGGTGGGCGGCGCGCTGCACGTCGAGCCATTGGCCGGTGTTGATCTTGTCGGGACAGATGATGGCGCGTACGTCATCGTCGAGGATTTCCGCCGCCGTGCCGGGCAGGGTGCCGAGACCGGCCGCCTTCAGCCTGGTGAGGAATTCGCGAACCGTTAGTCCGAGCGTCGCGGCACCTTGCGTGACTTCCAGAGCGGAGAAGGCGTGGATGTGCATCTCGGGGACAACAGCCTTGATCGCCCGGCAGATCGCCTCATAGGTGGCGCCGGTGTAGTCGGGATGGATGCCGCCTTGCAGGCACACTTCCGTCGCCCCGCGATCCCACGCCTCGATCGCGCGGCGTGTGATTTCCTCGATGGCGAGATCATAAGGAGAGCCGCGCAGATCCTCGTGCGTGCGGCCTTTCGAGAAGGCGCAGAACTTGCACCGGAAATAGCAGATGTTGGTGTAGTTGATGTTGCGGTTCACGACGTAACGCACGACGTCGCCACTGACCGCGCGTCGCAGCGCGTCGGCGGCCTGCGTGACGTGCCGGTAGTCGGCGTCGCGCGCCGCGAACAGGCGCACGATGTCATCGGGGGCGAGCCGTTCGCCCGATGTGGCACGCTCGACAATTCCTGCGATGCCGGCATCGACGCTGCGGGCGAGCACCAGCGGCGCCGGTGGCGGCCTGGTGTTGCCGGGCGCCCAGTCATCGTCGCGCGCGAAGCCTTCGGCGTCGCTCATGCGCCGCACGCGGGTGGCGATGTCGGGAGCCAGCCAGTTATCGGCGGCGCGCACATAGGCGGGGTAAATCGGCAAGCGGTTCACCAGCAGCTTGCCGGCCTCCGCACTCTTGCGGGCGAGTTCGGCAATGGCAGGCCACGGCGCTTCGGGGTTCACGTGATCGGGCGTGACCGGCGAGATGCCGCCCCAGTCGTTGAGCCCCGCGTCGATCAGCTTTTGATAGACGCCGGGCGACAGATTTGGCGGCGCCTGGATGTTCATGTCGGGCCCGAGAACGAGGCGCGCCGTCGCGATGGTCCACAGCAGGTCGTCGAGATCGGGTTCCTCGGAATTGGCGAGCTTGGTGTCGGGCTTGGCCCGGAAGTTCTGGACGATGACTTCCTGGATATGACCATGGGCGGCGTGCAGATCCCGTATCGCCTCCAGCGCGTCGATCCGCTCGTCGCGTGTCTCGCCGATGCCGATCAGGATGCCGGTCGTGAACGGAACCTTCAGCTCGCCGGCCAGACGCAGGGTTTCCAGCCTGACGGCGGGATGTTTGTCCGGAGAACCGTAGTGAACGCCGCCCTGCCTGCAGAGCCGCTCGCTGGTGGACTCCAGCATGATGCCCTGGCTCGCCGTCACCTCGCGCAGGCCGGCGATCTCCTCGCGCGTCATCACGCCGGGATTGGCATGCGGCAGCAATCCGGTCTCGCGCAGCACGAGCGCGCACATCGCGGTGAGATAGGAGATCGTCGTTTCGTGGCCGAGCGCCTTCAATGCGTCGCGCGCGGCCTGGTATCGCAGCTCGGGCTTGTCGCCCAGCGTGAACAGCGCCTCGGTGCAACCTGCGGCCGCGCCGGCGCGCGCGATGGCGAGCACCTCGTCGGGTGAGAGGTAGACGGGCTTGCCCGCGCGCGGCACCTGCGCGAACGTGCAGTAGTGACAGACGTCGCGGCAGAGTTTGGTAAGCGGAATGAAGACTTTGCGCGAATAGGAGATCAGCCTTCCATGCGCGGAATCGCGCAAGGCCGCAGCTTCTGCCATCAGTTCTGCCAGCGGCGCTTCGAACCGCTGCCGTGTCGCCTGTCTACCGGCCGTCGTCACAATCCATCATCTCCGCCCGTAGAGGGTCGCATTTCCTGCGGGAGGCGCTTGCCGCCACCCGCTGGCGGCCGCATGGTGTCGCATCGACGCCAGCAATGCAATGCAAGGAAGGACGCAACAAATGCTGATCGGCTTCAACGCCCCGACCGCCGGCCCCCTGTCGGCCGCGGATAACCTTGCGAAAATCGTGGTTGGCGCCGAGGCGATGGGCTTCGACTATGCGACGTTCAGTGACCATATCGTGATTCCGACCGCGATCGCGGCCGAATATCCCTACAGCGCCTCCGGGGAATTCCCCAGCGGCACCCGCGGCGAGCGGCACGAACAGCTGACGGAGATCGCCTGGATCGCCGCGAAAACGACGCGGCTGCGTCTCGTGACATCGGTCATGGTGGTGCCGCACCGGCCGGCCGTGCTGACCGCCAAGATTCTCTCGACCATCGACGTCCTCTCGGGTGGCCGGCTGACGCTCGGTATCGGCGCGGGCTGGATGCGGGAGGAGTTCGAGGCCATCGACGCGCCGGATTTCGATGCGCGTGGAACTGTGACCGACGAATATGTGCGCGCCTTCGTCGAACTCTGGACAAAGGACGCGCCGAAATTCGACGGCAAGCATGTCAAATTCTCCAATATCGGTTTCGACCCGAAGCCCGTGCAGAAGCCGCATCCGCCGATCTGGGTCGGAGGCGAGAGCGGTCCGGCGCTGCGGCGGGCTGCGCGCATCGGCGATGCCTGGTATCCGATCGGCACCAACCCGCAGAATCCGCTCGATAGCCTGTCGCGCTTCAAGGCCCAGGCGGCGCGCCTGGGCAAGATGACCGCGGAAGCGGGGCGCGATCCCAAGGCGGTCGGCCTCAGCTTGCGCGTCACGGTGTTCGGCGAGACTGCGCCACCACAGGCCAGTGATGGCGAACATCGCCTGTTCGCCGGTCCGCCGGCGCTGGTCGCCGCCGACATCAGGGCGCTGCGCGACATGGGCGTCGGCAGCCTCGATTTCGGTTTCGGCGGTTCGACAGCCGATGAAGTGCTCGCAGGCATGCAGAAATTCCGGGCCGAGGTCTTGCCGCTCGTCTAGGTTCAGCTGCCGAGCTGGCGGATCAACGTCGCCCAGCGGTCGAGTTCCGGCAGGATCGTATCGGCCTTGCCGGAATCCAGGCTGACGACCAGGCGTGAGACGCCGTCGTCGCGGTCGCGCTTGAGCAGGTCGAGATTCTCCTTGGCGCCCCAGATCGTGATCGGCACCGACGCGAGATCGCGACCTGCTTCGGCTGCCATCTCGCGGAACTTCGGCAGCAGCGCCTGCACGTCTGCGTACGAGCTGCGCGTACGGTGGGGCATCCAGCCGTCGCCGTAACGCAGGGCGCGCCGCGCGCCGAACGGGAAGGCGCCGCCGACGATGATCGGCGGATGCGGTTTCTGGACCGGCTTCGGCCAGGTCATCATCGGGTCGAAATTCACGAACTCGCCATGGTACTCGGCCTTTGACTTGGTCCAGATTTCCTTCATCGCCTCGACGCGCTCGCGCGCCAGCTTGTGGCGGCTTGCGAAGACGGTGCCGTGGTTGGCCATCTCGTCCTCGTTCCAGCCGTTGCCGATGCCGAACAGGAAACGGCCGCCCGAGACCTGGTCGATCGAAGCGACCTGCTTGGCGGTCTGGATCGGGTCGCGCTGAGCGATCAGGCAAATGCCGGTGCCGAGCAGCAGCGTCTTGGTCACCGCCGCGGCCGCACCCAGCACCACGAACGGGTCCATCACGTCGTAATATTTTTTCGGCAGATCGCCGCCGCTGGGGAAGGGCGACTTGCGCGTCAACGGAATGTGGGAGTGTTCGGGCACCCACAGCGAATCGAAGCCGCGCTCCTCCAGCGCCCGCGCCAGTTCGGTCGGCGACATCGAGTAGTCGGTGAAAAACATGGCCCCGCCGATGCGCATCGTTGTCTCCCCTTTTGTGTCGCTATGGATTGCTTGTCTTTGGATGTTTCGGCCAGCGCGCTTCCGCGCGCGGCAGCACTTGTTCGATTAGCTGACGGGTCTGGGCCAGAAGTGTGTCGTCATCGCCGCCGAGTGGCCGCAAGATGAACTTCGACACGCCGGCGTCGACATATTCGGCAATGCGCGCGAGAATCGTGTCGGCGTCGCCGATCGCGAATGCGTGGGCGGCGTCACGCCCGGTGCGTTTGGCGTAGGCATCCATCGCCTTGCCGACACCGGGCGCGTCCCGGCTGCCGAAGTGGAATGCGAAGCCGGCGCCATAATGATCTTCGTCGATGGATCGGCCGGCTTCGCGGGCGGCGGCCTTGATCGCGGCCACGACGCGACCGGCCTCGGCCGGCGGGTCGCCGCCAGCCTGCCAGCCGGTGCCGATGCGCGCCGTGCGCCGGATTGCGGCCTCCGTCGAGCCGCCGATCCACATCGGCAGATCGGGCTGCACGGGTTTTGGCGCGATGGTGACGCCCTTCAGCTGGTAGAAGGCGCCGCTGAAGTCGACCAACTCCTCTCGCCACAGGCGTCGGATGATATCGAGGCACTCGTCGGTCTTGCGACCGCGCGTCTTGGTGTCGATGCCGAGCGCCTGCCATTCGGGCGCCAGCGGGCTGCCGATGCCGAAAGCGGGCAGCAGGCGGCCGTCGGACAGCATGTCGATGGTGGCGCACTGCTTGGCCAGCAGCACGGGGTCGCGGAACGTCAGCGACACGACGTTCATGCCGAACCGCATGCGCCGCGTGCGCCCGGCCAGGGCCGCCATCGTGGTCATCGTTTCAAGGAACGGCTGACGGCCGACGATCCGGTCGGTTTGCCAGATCGAATCCACGCCTCCGGCCTCGCACATGTCGATCCAGCGCCAGTACGCGGCCGCGCCGGAAAACGGAAACTCCGCACAGCCAAGTCCAATCCCGACACCCATGCGCCATATTCCCTAGGCCGCCGCGGCGGCGGCTTTGACGCGGGGCGCCACGTCGCGCACGAAGCGTTCGAGACTGCCGTTCATCTGTTCCGGCCGCATGCCCGGCGGCACCGCCCAGGTCACGAGGTCGGTGATGCCGTATTCGCGCACGAAGGATGTCAGCTCCTTCACGCAGTGCTCGACATTGCCGACCACCCATGTCTGCGGGATGCTGGCTTCCCGCGTGTTGCCCGCAACGCCGCCGGCGGCGCTCTCGTCCGTGTTGAAGCTGCGATAGACCTCGCCGCGATAGCGCTCGGCGGCGCGCACGGCCGGCCAGTCGCGCTCTTTGTCGTCGGTCACGAGGCAGGAGCGGATGATGCCGACGCGATAGAGGTCGGGGTCGCGGCCGGATGCTTTCAGCGTCGCGCGCCACGGATCGAGCACCATCGACCGCGCGCCCTGCGGCAGGAAATTGCTGTCATTGCGTGCCGCGCGCTGTGCGCCGGCCTCCGACATCGCAGCAATCCACAGCGGCGGGCCGCCCGGTTGCACGTAGCGTGGCCTGATCACCACGTCGTCGAAATCGTATCGCTTGCCATGAAAACTGAATTTCTCGCCGGTGAAACAATGGCGCAGCACCTCGATGCCTTCGTCCGTCAGCGACACGCGGCGCGAGACGGGCAGACCGAAGCCGCGGAACTCGTGCGGCGCATAGCCCATGCCGACGCCGACCTCGATCCGGCCGTTGCTGATATTGTCGAGTACCGCCAGGTCCTCGGCCAGCCGCACCGGATGGTTGAACGGCAGCAGGCAGACGTCGCTCGATAGCCGCACGCGTTTGGTGCGCGCGGCGATTGCGCCCGCCATCGGTACCCACGAAGGCAAATAGCCGTCATCGAGGAAGTGATGCTCGGTGAACCACACGAGATCCAATCCGAGCCCGTCGAGCATGACCACCTGGTCCATGATGGCGGCGTACAGGCTCGGCATGTCCATGCCCGATTCCGGCGTGTTGCGGAAATCGTACACGGTGCCGACGCGAAGGGGTGGACGCATGACGCTTGTTCTCCGCCGGTCTGGACCTAGTTCAGCCGAGCGGCCTGGGCCATCACCTCGATGGCCTCGGGCTGGCGTGATCGCACGCTGAGCGAGTCCGCGCCGCTGTCCTCCCAGGCGCGGTAGCGCTCGCGGATGCGCGCCGGTGGGCCGACCAGCGATTTCAGATCGACCCACTCGTCGGGCACGCTGGCGATGGCTTCGTCCTTATGGCCCGCGAGGTAGAGTTCCTGAATGCGGCTGGCGGCGTCGCCGAAGCCGCGACGGACCATGATGTCGTTGTGAAAGTTTTTGGTCCGGTGACCCATGCCGCCGACATAGAGCGCCACCTCCGGCTTGAGGCGCGTCAGCGCTCCCTTGACGTCGTTGTCGACCTCGACATGAACGGAGGCCTGGATGGTGAAATCCTTCAGGCTCTTGCCGTTGCCGGCGCGCCGGAAGCCTTCCTCCAGCCATGGGCCATACTCCTCCATGGCGCCCGGCACGAAGCCCATCGGCAGCCAGCCGTCGGCGATCTCGGCCGTCAGCTTGACCATGGTCTCGCCGCCGGTGGCGAGATAGATCGGGATGTCGGGGTTCATGTGCAGGATCGACTTCAGCGGCTTGGCCAGGCCAGCGGAGCCTTCGCCCTTGTAGGGCAGGCTGATCTCACGGCCTTCGTGCGTCACGGGCTCTTCGCGCTTGAAGATCTTGCGCATGATCGCGACGTAGTCCTTGACCCGATAATAGGGCTTGCCCCACGGCTGGCCGTACCAGCCCTCGACGATCTGCGGTCCCGAGACACCGAGGCCTGCGATGAAACGGCCGCCACCGGACATCGCGTCAATGCTGGCGGCCGACATGGCGGCGTTGGCCGGCGTTCGCGCGGCCAGCTGCATGATGCCGGTGCCGAGCTTGATACGGTTGGTCTTGGCGGCGAGGAACGCGAGCGGCGTGATCGCGTCGGAGCCATAGGCCTCGGCCGACCAGACCGAGTCGTAACCCAGCTCCTCCGCCCGCTGCACGAGGGCGACCGGCACCTCCAGATGTGCGCCCGAATAGCCGATTGACAGGCCAAGCTTCATCGTCCGGTCCTCCCTGGCCGGAGGATACGAAGCGCCGGGTCGCTTGAACAGTGTCGGTGGGCGCATGGACGCTGCGATGAACTGTGGCTCCCGGATGCCGTTGCCCTGTGCCATGATGCTTGGAAGGCGCCGATCGAGCGCGCCGCTCGATCTGGGAAGGAGCCGCCGTCGTGAAATTCGCGCTGCATTTCGGTAACTTCGCGTTCCCCGACCCGGAAGGCGCCCGGCGTCTGGTACGTCTCGCCGAAGCGGCCGGCTTCGACTCGGTGTTTGCCGTCGAACACGTCGTGGTTCCCGACAATTACGAGAGTGTCTACCCCTATGCGCCCGGCGGACGATTGCCGGGCGGTCCGTCGGTGAACTTTCCCGATCCGCTGATATGGCTGACGTGGGTCGCCGCCGCCACCACGCGCCTGCGCTTCATGACGGCGGTGATGATCCTGCCGCAACGCAACCCGCTGGTGCTGGCCAAGGAGGTCGCCACGCTCGACTATCTCAGCGGCGGCCGGATCGAACTCGGCATCGGGGTAGGTTGGCTAAAGGAGGAATTCGACGCGCTCGGGATTCCTTTCGAGCGTCGCGGCAAGCGCGCCGATGAGTATGTCGCGACGATGCGCGCATTGTGGGCCAGCGACGGTGCCAGCTTCGCGGGCGAGTTTGTCAATTTCGACAAGGTCAACTGCAATCCGAAGCCGATCGCGAGATCAGTGCCGATCGTCGTCGGCGGCCACTCGGAAGCGGCCGCCCGGCGCGCCGGGCGGCTTGGCGACGGCTTCTTCCCCTCGATCGGCGCCCAGGTCGACACCATGCCATTGCTCGACGTGGTGCGCCGTTCGGCCGAGCAGGCCGGCCGCGATCCGGCGATGGTGGAATTGATCCTCGGCTGTCCCGGTGCGCTGCCCAATTCTGGCTCCGACCCGCGCGCGGCCGTCGAGGAGCGAATCGCGCGGGGCGCGGGCCGCCTGGCGCTGCCAGTGACAGCGTTCATGCCCGATCTCGAAACGACGCTGGCCCGCTTCGGCGAGGAGATCATCAAGCCTTACGCGAACGCGTGAGGGGCCGGGAGATGGACAAAGAGAAAGCCATGCAGCATTCTCATTCAGGCGCGAGAAGACAAAAAACATAAAAACGGATCGGGAGCCCGGGGATATGCCTCTGCCGAGAGAAGACGTCGAAGCCACCACGCCAAAATTCCTGCGCGACAAGTACGCCATCGTCGGTGTGGGTGAGACCTCCTACACGCGAGGCTCGGACAAGTCGACGCGGGCGCTCGCGTCGATCGCGGTGCGCAACGCGATGGTCGACGCGGGACTCAAACCTTCCGAGATCGACGGCATGTTGTCGTATCAATTTAACGACTCGGTGTTCTCGCCATTTGTTGCAGGCGACCTCGGTATCCGTCTCAACTTCTACATGGACGTGTTCGGTGGCGGATCGTCGACCGAGGCGCTGATCGGTATCGCGATCGGTGTCATCGAGGCCGGCATGTGCAAGACGGTGGTAATCTTCCGTTCCATGAACGGGTTTTCGCAGGTGCGGATCGGCGGCACCGGTGTGCGCTCCGCAATACCCGTCTCGGGCGACATGATGCACAGCCGCGCCTATGGCTGGCAGAGCGCAGGACAAATGTTCGCGCCGACCTTCATGCGCCACATGCACGATTTCGGTACCACCGCCGAGCAGGTCGCCCATGTTCGCGTCGCCCACAGCCATCACGCTTCGAACAATCCCAAGGCTTACTACAAGAAGCGCGTCACTGCGGAAGATGTCGTCAACAGCCGCATGATCTGCAAACCGCTGCATCTGCTCGACTGCTGCGTGGAGACAGACAACGCCAATGCCATCATCGTGACCACGGCTGAACGGGCAAAAGACCTGAAGCACCCGCTGGTGCGGATCCGCGGTGTGGTGGGCCGCTGCTCGAAGCCGCGGGTCGACATGCACTACCAGGCCGGGCCGATTTCAACCGTTGCCGGTCACTACGCCAAGGACATCCTCTGGCCGAATTCTGGCGTAAGCCCTGATGATGTCGATCTCACGGGCTCCTATGACGCCTTCACCTTCACCACCATGCTGCAACTGGAGGACTACGGCTTCTGCAAGAAGGGCGAGGGCGGCCACTACGTCTCCGACGGCACCATCATGCTCGGCGGGAAAAGGCCGAATAACACGTCGGGTGGCCATCTCTGCGAAGGCTATACCCACGGCATCGCCATGGTGATCGAGAACGTGCGTCAGCTCCGCCACGATGCGGATGATAGTTGCCCGACCGGGCCGGACGGCAGGCGGCAGCATACCTACGATCATCGCGAGGGTGGTTGTCGCCAGGTGAAAAATGCCGAGGTATCGGCCAATCTCGGTTGGGCGATGCCCGGCACGGGATCGGCCATGGTGATGCGGAGGGGGTAGGGCAGATGATTTCAGCGCAATATCTCGGCATGCCGCTTGAGATCAATGATCTCGACCATGAGAACCTCACCTACTTCGCCTACTGTGCGAAGCATGATTTCCGCCTGCAGCGCTGCGCCTCGTGCAAGCTGCTTCGCTACCCACCGACAACGGCGTGCCCCTGGTGTTCGGAACTGGTTTCGGAATGGGTGTCGGTCGAGGGGCGCGGCACCGTGCATTCCTACACCGAAGTCCATCATGCCATTCAACCTGCTTTCAAGCAGTACACGCCATATCTCGTATTGCTGGTCGAGCTGGACACTCAGAGCGGCATGCCGACCAAGGAAGAGGGGCTCCGCGTGATCGGCAATCTGGTGCGGCCCGACGGGGTACTCGCGCCGAAAGCCGAAGTCGAGCGGGTTGGCATCGGCAGCCGGGTGCGCATGGTTTTCACCGATGTCGCGCCGGGGCTGGCGCTGCCGCAATGGACGATTGACGAGACCGCGGCCGGTGGCGCGCCGTGGAGATACCGCGGGTAGGGGAACCCGGTCCGCGCGCGGCGGCCGCAATGCCCTGCCGATCCGAGGTGACGCATGGACATCCAGACCAGTCCGGACCCGTTCGCCCGCGCCCGCGAACTCGGGGCGGAGCTTGTCGCAGCAGCCGACGAGATCGAGCGCACGCGGCGCATCCCCGAGGCGTTGCTGGAGCGACTGCATGGCTCGCGGCTGTTCCGCATGCTGCTGCCGCGCGCGGCGGGCGGCGACGAGACGGAGCCTGCGCTCTACGTGGCGGCGATCGAAGAACTCGCCCGGCACGACGCCTCGATCGCGTGGAATGTATTCGTCGCCAACAGTTCCTGCCTGATTGCCGCCTATCTCGAGCCAGTGGCCAGTCGCGCCGTGTTCGCTGATCCGCGCAGCTTCGTGGCCTGGGGACCGCCAAACGCGTCGCGCGCTCAAGCGGTCGACGGAGGCTATTGTCTGACCGGCAAATGGGATTTCGCCAGCGGTTGTCGGCAGGCCCGCTGGATGGGCGCACACTGCCATGTGCTCGAGGCGGACGGCACGTTGCGGCTCAACCGCTTCGGCCGGCCCACGGTCCGCACGTTGCTGTTTCCGGCGGGCGAGGCGACCCTGCTCGACACCTGGCGGACGATCGGGCTGCGCGGCACGGCGTCGGACTCCTATTGCGTCAACGAGTTGTTCGTGTCCGAGGCGTTTAGCTCGACGCGCGAGGACCCCACACTGCGCCGCGAGCGTGGTCCGCTCTATGCTTTCACCATGCAGGGCGTTTACGCGGTCGGGGTTGCCGCTGTGGGATTTGGCATTGCGCGCGCGATG
Organism: uncultured Alphaproteobacteria bacterium; assembly: GCA_963816815.1. GTDB lineage: Bacteria > Pseudomonadota > Alphaproteobacteria > Rhizobiales > Xanthobacteraceae > Bradyrhizobium. The sequence goes on along the minus strand of CAWFMW010000010.1, from coordinate 59,062 downwards.
CTGTCCGAGTTCATCGCGCTGGCGTCCCGCAAGGCGCCGCGGGGCCTCGCCCGGCTCGCCGACAACGCGGTCGTGCAGGCCGACGTGGCGCGGGCCGAGGCCCGGCTCGGCTCGGCGCGCGCCTATTTGATCGAGACGCTCTCCACGATCTACGCGTCTGCCGACGCTGTGGCGCCGATCGAGGTCGCCGACCGGGCCCGCGTGCGGCTCGCATGCACCAACGCGATCCAGGCGGCGGCCGAGGTGGTAGACCTCGCCTACAAGGGAGCGGGCGTCGACGCGATTTTTCCGGGCAGCCCGTTCGAGCGCCGCTTCCGCGACATGCACACGCTCTCGCAGCAGATCCAGGCACGCGGCGCCCATTTCGAGTCGGTCGGGCAGATCCTGCTCGGTGTCCCGCCCGAGGAGTTTCTTTGAGCGAGCCGTGATCAATGATCCCGGGAATCGCGTTCCGGGCCTTGCAGCGTGACACCGCCGTCGACCACCAGCGCCTGGCCGGTGATGTAGCGGGCATAATCGCTGAGCAGAAATTTCACGGCGTGGCCGACGTCCCAGCCGGTACCTTCCGTCTTCAGCAACGAGGCGTTGGCGCGTTGGGCGCGCGCAGCTTCGCTCATGCCGTTGCGGTGGGCGTAGACCATCGGCGTGTACATCGGACCCGGGCAGATGCAGTTGACCCGGATGTTGTCGCGGCCGTGATCGACCGCCATCGCCTGGGTTAGTCCGATCACCGCGGCCTTTGAGGTCGTGTAGGTGGTCAGGCCGCGCGGCCGCAGTGCCGAGATCGACGAGATGTTGACGATCGCGCCGCCTTTGGCGGTCTTGATCATGGCGGGAATGGCGTGTTTGGAAAGCAGGAACATGGTTTCGACGTTGACCTGCATCACGCGCCGATATTCCTCCACCTTCTCGTCGACGACGCTGCCGCGGCTGCCGATGCCGACATTGTTGTCGAGGAAGTCGAGCCGGCCCCATTGGTCGACGGTGGCTTCGACCAGCCGTTTGCATTCGGCCTCCACCGTGACGTCGCTGGCCATGGCCATGGCAACGCCACCTTCGGCCTCGATCATTTCGACCGTGCGCCCGGCAAGCCCAGGATCGAGATCGGCCACCACCACCTTGGCACCGGCGCGCGCCAGCAAGATCGCCGCAGCCCGGCCATTGCCGATACCGTCGCCCGCAGCACCCCCACCGCTGACGATTGCGACCTTGCCAGCCAAACCGTCACCCTCGCGATCTTTGATGCGCGCTTCTGTCAATTGCGTCTCCACCGTCAGTCGACGCAACAGCTCAGGTGACTGTCGGCCGGCGGAACATCGAGAGCTGGATTCTCGTCAAAGAAGCCAGCGGGGTGAAGCGCAAAACCGGCCGAGATCACAGGCTGGACCGGGAAATCCTCGGGGCGGGGAATATGGTGCAGACCAAAGCTGTGCCAGACCACGATATCCTTGTCGACCAACGGCCGATCCGCGGCAGTCCAGGCCGGCAGTCCGTCTCCGCCTCCGCTCTGGTTGGGATAACGGCCAGCCGCGTAAATCTCGTCGGGATGATAGGCCGTAACCCACAATTGTCGCATCATGAAGGTCGCCCGCTTGGCCACCATGGATTGCGGGTTTGAGAAGCTCGGCACCGGACTCAACGGCAACAGCTTGTAGGCGGTGGGCTGTCCGAGCCAATTGCGGGCCTCGGCGCTCTCGATTTTCCAGAAACGGGCAGCGTTGAAATCGACGTTGCGCTGCGCCTTTTGTTCCGTCTCCAGAACGGTCTCGCGGATGGTGAAGGCATTGCCGTACGGATTGTCTGGCCCGACAGGTAGCGCCACCGTATCGACCTCAACGACCCGGTTGCGTTCGCCGTCAACCGTCATGTCAAGGCGCATATTGAAGATGTGCTGGTGATAGTGTGCGTAGACTCCGGGTGAAACGATCGTGCCGTAATCCGGCGATTCGCCTGGCTTTAACCCCGCCGTATTCAGAATGCCGGTTGCTTTCATTTCGAAGTGAATCGAGCCGTCCTGATGAAAGTACCAGAACGAGCCGTATTCGTAGTTTCCAACCGTCGAGATTGACGACAGCACCAGGCGGCGAGCACGCCGCACATCGACCTCGCCGGTGAACAAATCGGTGTGTTTCCAAAGGATGCCGAAATCTTCCTCGTGCAGGCACACCGCGTTCTCGATGCAATAGGGATCACCTTTGCTATCGGCCAGCCATGCGTCGAAATAGCGGATGGCGCCAAGACAGTCGCAGCCCAGCGTGAGGGAGTTCGCCAGCACGCCGATGCCGTACTCGCCAACATCGAAGGCATTTTTGCGGAAATGCCCACCGCCTGGATGTCCGTAGGGCACGACCATTTCCGATAGGGCCGCGCGGTGAAGTACCGGCCGAAGCCTGCTTTCATCCTCGTAGCCGACCATATGCAGCACCAATCCTTCGCGCGCATTGAAGCCGACCCGGAAACGCCACTTCTGCCAGCGAACCTCGTTGCCTTCGACCACGAAACTTGGACCGGCCGGCTGCACGATTTCCAGCGGTTTTACATCGTTACGGAAAGCGGTGCGATAGCGCGCGGCATAATTGCGATTCTGCATGGGAATGTCAGCGCCGCCATAGTCATCGACTCGCAGAACTTCCGCCCGATCCAGGTCGATCACGGCACAAAGTCCCTCGATGGGGTGGGCGTAGCCGTTGTCGTTCTTCTCATTCCGGTACCAGCAGAACGTGTGCGAAAGCCGCCGGCCTTCCTCGTCTGGCAAGCCGTAATTGCCTGCAGACCAGGGGTCGACCTGAACATTTTCGATGTCAGTAATACCGCGCTCGGCTAGTGCCGCGCGAAAACGCGGATCGGCTCGGGCCACTTCTCCCACCAGGGTTATGTCATCGAGCAGGATACGTGGCCGCACGCCGGGCACATGGCGCCAATCGACGACCCGATCCGCGATGAGATCGACCCGGGCTTCCCAGACTTTGCCATTGGTGCGGTCGAATGCGCACACGAACGCCTCGCGCGCAAAGGCCGCTCCCGGGGTGGCGCCGTGCACCACGCTCTTGTCCGGTTCGTGCAAGCTGATGGTCTCGAACATCATGCCCACCCCGAGATCGTGCGCTGCCCGCACCGCGGCAGCGGCGCGACGTATCTCGTCCGGCGTCAACGGGTCCAGTGGATGTCTCGGCGGTGCAACGTTGCGGGCTTCTGCAAAAGCGTCTTGCATGCGGTCCTCTCGACGTTCGGCTTCGGATGCACCTGATCAAGGACTTTCCGTTGCCTGACCCGGTTGGATATTCGCGGTAATCCGAGCAGCCCGCAAGGCAGATTCGTCGCTGCTTTCGAGAGAGTTCGGATGGAAGATCGCACATCCGCAATTGTAGGCGCTGGCGTTGCTGGCAGCGCGCTTGCTATCGGTCGGCCTGCATCTGCCGATGATCGGGCGACCCGGCCGCATCGGTGCGCTTCGCCGGATCCTGGAGCATATGACAAGCTGCGATGGCGTTTTGGAGTACATCCCGCCAGTCAATCGCCAAGCATTGGCTCGCCGCCTGCGATCAGGGCTTGGCTAATTGAAGCCGCGTACAGAGCGAGGAAGAATGTCGCGTCAGGATTTTCGATGCTTCGCGTTGACCGCGATCGCGGCCGCCGCGGTGCGGTTCTCGACGCCGAGCTTCGAGTAGATCTGCTCGAGGTGCTTGTCGACGGTGCGCGGGCTCAAGCCCAGAATTTGCGCGATGTCGCGGTTGGTCTTGCCCTTCGCGAGCCACGACAGCACTTCGCCCTCGCGCGTCGTCAGGCCAAGCTCGCTGGAAAATTCGGTCGGCGTCTCGGTGCCGGAATCCTTTGCAAGCCGCAGCAGGAATTCGTTTGTGCCAAATCTGCCCATAAATTGCAGACGGAGCTGGTCGTTGCCGGGAAGCGCGGTCATGATGGTGGCTTTCGATCCGGCCTTGCCCTTGCGGGCCTGGTCCAGCCATAGCGGGATCGGGTCGGGAAGCACGACATCGTCGTCGCTGCCGGAGCTAAGCGCATCCGACAGCAGTTTCTGCGCCTGTGGCGTCGCCCACATGATCTTGCCCTCGCTGTTGACGGCAAGGAGGTAGCGGCCGGAGACGTCGAGCGCTGCACGCGCGCTCTGGGTCAGCCGCGCATTGGCGAGATGCACGCGGATGCGCGCCAGCATCTCCTCGACCGCAATCGGTTTTGTCACATAATCGACGCCGCCGGCTTCCAGCCCGCGAACGATGTGTTCGGTTTCGGCTAGCCCTGTCATGAAGATGATAGGCACATGGTCAAGCCCGGCGTCGCGCTTCAGCCGCCTGCAGGTCTCGAACCCGTCCAGGCCGGGCATGACCGCGTCGAGCAGGACGATGTCGGGCGTGATCTGGTCGACGATCCGCATCGCCGCTGCGCCGTCGAGCGCGACCATGACCGTCATGCCGGCGCCGTCGAGCGCGTCGGTGAGCAGCCGCAGCGTCTCCGGCAAATCATCGACGATGAGGGCGACGTCGCGCTTTTTGGATTCAGTGATCATAGCTGTACAGTGTTTTCAGGGTCGCCATGTACTGGTCGAGATCGAAGCGGTCGATCAAGGCACGCATTTGCGACACGAAGTCGGCATGCTCGGGGTAATCGCTTCCGATCTCATCGAGCTTGACCTGGATCGCTCGGATATAACCGAGTTGCCCGAGGCCGATCAGTTCCTCGACATATTTCACCGGTGGCCGCGATCCCGTCTCCGGTTTCCAGCGCGGCTGGGGTATTGGCTCGGCCTCGTACTGCCATTCGATCCTGAGCAATTGACGGATCGTCTCCACCAGCTTGGGGATATCGATCGGCTTCATCAGATAGCCGTCGTGGAACGGCTGCGCCAGCGGCGCGCCATGTGCTTCCAGTGCGCTCGCCGAGACCATCAGGATGCGGGCCTGGTGATGGCCGCTCGTGCGCAACGTTTCCGCCACCGTCCAGCCGTCCATACCCGCCATCGAGATATCCAGCAGAAACAGATCGGGCCGGCAATGCTGCGCCAGCGCGAGGCAGCCGGGGCCGTCCGGCGCGCTCAACAGAATGAAACCGAGCGGCGCCAGCACCTCGCGCAAGCAGGTCGCGGTGGGTCGGATCGTCATCGGTGATCAGGATCGTCTTGCGCGGGCCGTGATAGCCGAAGATCGGCGCCTCGATCGGCGCAATCCGCGTCGGATTGGTGACTTCCGACAGCAGGATCTTGACGCGGAAAATGCTGCCTTTGCCGACCTCGCTCGTCACCCTGATATCGCCGCCCATCACGCCGGCGAGCAGCCGGCTGATGGTGAGCCCGAGTCCGGTGCCGGTCTGCGGCTGCGACACGCCGAGCGCGCCGCGTTCGAAGGGAGCAAAGATGCGTTCGAGATCGCCGGGCTGGATGCCGGGGCCGGTGTCGATGATCTCGAACTCGGCGACGGGGCTGCGGTAATGCACGACGAACTGCACGCTGCCGGTCTGCGTGAATTTCAGCGCATTCGACAGCAGGTTGATCAGAACCTGGCGCAGGCGTTTTTCGTCGGCATAGACGACGACGGGCAGCACCGAAGGCCGTTTGAAAACGAAGTCGATGCCCTTGGCGACAGCCTGAACGCGAAACATTCCGACGAGCTGGTCGAGGAATTCGCTCAGGCGCACCTCGTCGCGTGACAGATAGAGTCGGCCGGCCTCGATCTTGGAAATATCGAGGATGCCGTCGATCAGTCCGGAGAGATGGTCGGCACTGCGGCGGACCACGCGCACCTGATCGCGCGGCTTGGTATTGAGGCTGGAATCCTGTTCCAGCAGTTGCGCATAGCCGGAGATGGCATTCAGCGGCGAGCGCAGTTCATGGCTCAGGCCCACCACATAGCGGCTCTTGGCGAGGTTGGCGGACTCAGCCACTTCCTTGGCGCGCTGCAGCTCGGCGTCGGTGCGCTTGTGCGCGTCGATTTCCTGGATCAAGAGCGTGGTCTGCCGCCGCGTTTCCGCCTCCGCCGCGCGGCGACTCTGTTGCGCCAGCACGAACAGCCACGCCACCACGCCGATGATGATGGTGAGCGCGAAGAACACCTTCCACAGCACGTCGGACAGAAGCAGATTGTCCACCGCGACCGTCGCCGACGTCTGCAGATAGATCAGCCCGAGCGTCAGCCCGACCAGGCCGGCGGACACCACGAACACCCCGAGATAATGCCCGAACTGCGAGTTGATCCGGGCGTAGATCGGCTCCGGCAGCATCTTGCCCAGCGTCTCCGACACCTGCGCGCCGATCCGCGCATGCGGCTTGCAGAGATCGTGGCAGCGGGCGTCGAGCGAACAGCACAGCGAACAGATCGGGCCGGCATAGGCGGGGCAGGAGGCCATGTCCTCCGGCTCGAACGAATGCTCGCAGATGCAGCACTGGATCGCCTCGAGGTTCTGCCAGCTTCGTTTCGGCTTGCGCGCGATGTAATATTTGCCGTCGGTGGCCCATGCGATCAGGGGCGCGGTGATGAAGGCGGCTGCCAGCGCCACGAAGGCCGAGAGCGCCTTCGCCGTCGGTCCGAACAGACCGTAGAACGCCGAGATCGAGACGATGGTCGCGATCGTCATGGCGCCGACGCCGACCGGGTTGATGTCGTAGAGATGCGCGCGCTTGAACTCGATGTGCTGCGGGCGCAGTCCAAGCGGCTTGTTGATGACGAGATCGGCGACCAGCGCGCCGACCCAGGCAATCGCGACGTTGGAATAGAGCGCCAGCGTCTGCTCCAGCGCCTTGTAGACGCCGATTTCCATCAAGAGCAGCGCGACCATGACGTTGAACACCAGCCAGACCACGCGGCCGGGATGGCTGTGCGTCAGCCGCGAGAAGAAGTTCGACCACGCGATCGAGCCGGCATAGGCGTTGGTGACGTTGATCTTGACCTGCGAGAGAATGACGAAGGTGCCGGTCAGCGCCAGCGCCAGATCGGGCTGCGACAGCACATAACGAAACGCTTCGAGATACATGTGCGCCGGATCGGCCGCCTGTTCGTTGGTGACGCCATGGCTGAGCGCGAAGTAGGCGAGGAACGAGCCGACCAGCAATTTGAGCGCGCCGAAGATGATCCAGCCGGGGCCTGCGCTGAGCAGGGCGATCCACCACGAGGTGCGCGAGGTGCGGCGGTCGCGCGGCAGAAACCGCAGGAAGTCGACCTGTTCGCCGATCTGCGCCACCAGCGAAAACACCACCGACGCCGCGGTGCCGAACAGCAGCAGATCGAGATGGCCGGTGGCGTCGCCATGCTCGCCGGCGAATTTCCGCCATTCCGTGAACGAATGCGGGTTGGCCCAGGCGATCGCCACGAAGGGCAGGATGTGGAGCACGACCCAGATCGGCTGCGTCCACAACTGGAAGCGGCTGATCAGGGTGATGCCGTAGGTCACCAGCGGAATGATGACGACCGCGCTGATGAGATAGCCGATCGGGCGCGGGATGCCGAAGCACATCTCCAGCGCGGCTGCCATGATGACCGCTTCGAGCGCGAAGAAGATGAAGGTGAAGGAGGCGTAGATCAGCGAGGTGATGGTCGAGCCGATATAGCCGAAGCCGGCGCCGCGGGTCAGCAGGTCGATATCGATGCCGCATTTGGCGGCATGGTAGGCAATCGGCAGGCCGCAAAAGAAGATGATGACGCTGACGACCAGGATGGCGGCGGTGGCGTTGGCCGCGCCGTAATTCAGCGTAATCGTGCCGCCGATCGCCTCCAGTGCCAGGAAAGAGATCGCGCCAAGGGCGGTATTGGCGACGCGGGCGGCCGACCATCGCCGGGCGCTCTTGGCGGTGAAGCGCAGCGCATAGTCTTCCAGCGTCTGGTTTGCGACCCATTGATTGTATTGGCGCCTGACGCGGTCAATCCGCTGCCGCCCTGCCACTTTATCACTCCTGCCCGGTTCGCCTGGTCTCCATACGTAGCCAGCAAACCCCGTACCAAGCCTACGTCGCTATTTTGCGGTGCAATATACGCGATCTTGCGTATCAGTGCAGTGCACAATTCTAGGCAATCCTCGCCTCACCAATAAGCGTTCTCGAACCAAAAATGGGGTGCTCATGTCAGACGAACCAAACAAGGGCCTGCAGTCGCCGCTTCGCCGCAAACTGCTGATGGGCGCAGCGGCGCTGCCGCTCATTTCGATGCTTCCGCGGCCCTCGTTCGGGGCTGGTCCTGCAACCGCAACGGTCAATGCGACCGGGCTCGCGGTAACCGATACTGAAGTGACCGTCGGCATCCTGCACTCGGCCACCGGCACGATGGCGATTTCGGAAACCGGTTCGATCCAGGCCGAAAAGCTCGCCATCGAACAGATCAACGCCGCCGGCGGTGTGCTCGGGCGCAAGATCAAGTTCATCCAGGAAGACGGCGCCAGCGACTGGCCGACCTTTGCGGAAAAGGCCAAGAAGCTGCTCGTCAACGACAAGGTCGCGGCGATCATGGGCTGCTGGACCTCGGCGTCACGCAAGGCGGTGCTGCCGGTCATGGAGCAGTACAACGGCATGCTCTACTACCCGACCTTCTATGAAGGCCTCGAGCAGTCAAAGAACGTCATCTACACCGGCCAGGAAGCCACCCAGCAGATTCTCGCCGGGTTGAACTGGATCGCCAAGGAGAAGGGCGCAAAGTCGTTCTTCTTCATCGGTTCGGATTACATCTGGCCGCGCACCTCGAACAAGATCGCGCGCAAGCACGTCGAGAACGTGCTCAAGGGCAAGGTCGTCGGGGAGGAATATTACGCGCTCGGCAGCACCCAGTTCAATTCGGTGATTAACAAGATCAAGCTGACCAAACCTGACGTGATTTTCACCGACGTGGTCGGCGGTTCGAACGTCGCCTTCTACAAGCAGCTGAAGGCAGCCGGCGTCGACCTGTCGAAGCAGGCGCTGCTGACGATCTCGGTGACCGAAGACGAAATCGACGGCATCGGCGGCGAAAACATCGCTGGCGCCTATGCCTGCATGAAGTACTTCCAGTCGCTCGACAATGCGAACAACAAGGAGTTCGTGACCGCCTTCAAGAAGATGTGGGGCGAGAAGACCGTGATCGGCGACGTGACACAGGCTGCCTATCTCGGCCCGTGGCTGTGGAAATTAACCTGCGAGAAGGCCGGCAGCTTCGACGTCGACAAGATCGCAGCCGCCTCGCCGGGCATCGAATTCAAGGGCGCGCCCGAAGGCTACGTGCGTATCCATGAAAACCATCACCTTTGGTCGAAGTCGCGCGTCGGCAAGGCGAAGCTCGACGGCCAGTTCGAGCTGATCTTCGAGACCGCCGATCTGGTCGAGCCCGATCCGTTCCCGAAGGGCTACCAGTAAGCAATAGCGGAACGCTCCGCACTTTTCTCCGAGCATCAGCTCCCTGGCGTGGACCGTCAATCCGCGCTTGACGACCCCGCGTCGCGAATTCTTTCGCGACGCGGGGACCTTATCCCCTCGACGGAGAAGTCAGATGTTCGGCGACTATTCGATTGGCGATCTCGGCTCCATCTTCGTCATGCAGGGCTTTGCGGGCCTGATCCTGTTTTCCGTCTACGTGCTGATGGCGCTCGGCCTTGCGATCATCTTCGGCCAGATGGGCGTCATCAACATGGCGCATGGCGAGTTCATGATCCTCGGCGCCTATGTCACCTGGCTGACGTCGAACACGTTCCAGCACTATCTGCCTTCGCTGTTCCCCGGCTATTTCTTTCTCGCGATGGCGCTGGCGTTTCTGGCGTCGGGTGCGCTGGGGATGCTGGTCGAATGGGCGCTGATACGGCACCTCTATAAAAGACCGCTCGATACGTTGCTCGCCACCTGGGGCCTCAGCCTGATCCTGCAGCAGACCTATCGCTCGGTGTTCGGCCCGCGCGAAGTCGGCGTCGAGCTGCCGCAATGGATGCTCGGTTCGCTCAAGGTCACCGACTCTATCGAGGTCCCGATCAACGGCATCTTCGTGATGGGTCTCACGCTCTTGATCACCGTCGCGGTCGCTTACGTCATGTACAAATCCCGCTGGGGCCGCCAGGTCCGCGCCGTGGTGCAGAACCGCATCATGGCCGGCGCCGTCGGCATCAATACCGAGAAGGTCGACCGTTACACCTTCGGGTTAGGCTGCGGCATCGCCGGCGTCGCCGGAAGCGCCTTCACCATGATCGGCTCGACCGGACCGACGTCTGGCCAGCTCTACATCGTCGATACCTTCCTGGTGGTTGTGTTCGGCGGCGCTGCCAGCCTGCTTGGCACCATCGCTTCCGCCTTCTCGATCTCGCAGACCCAGTCGACGCTCGAATTCTTCATGTCGGGCTCGATGGCCAAGGTGCTCACGCTGCTTGCTGTGGTCGGAATCCTGATGCTGCGGCCGCAAGGCTTGTTCGCCCTCAAAGTCCGCAAATAACGGAAGCAGGCAAGTTCATGATCCTCACTTCACGCTTCTTCAATCGATCCGAACTCATCGGCTTCGTTGCCCTGGCCCTCGTCCTGTTCGTGATCCTGCCGCTGTCGCTGGATGTGTTCCGCCTCAACCTGGTCGCGAAATATCTGACCTACGCCTTCGTCGCGATCGGGCTGGTGCTGTGCTGGGGCTATGGCGGCATTCTGAGCCTGGGGCAGGGGGTGTTCTTCGGCCTCGGCGGCTACTGCATGGCGATGTTCCTCAAGCTGGAGGCCTCCAGCGTCGAGAACACCAAGATCCAGTCCACGCCCGGCATTCCGGATTTCATGGACTGGAATCAGATCACCTCGCTGCCGCTGTTCTGGCAACCGTTCCACAGTCTCACTTTTACCATCGCTGCCATCATCCTGGTGCCCGGCCTGTTTGCGCTGATCATCGGCACCGCGATGTTCAAGCGCCGCGTCGGCGGCACGTACTTCGCAATCATCACCCAGGCCGTCGCCGCGATCCTGACCATCCTCATCGTGGGACAGCAGGGTTACACCGGCGGCATCAACGGCATGACCGACCTGCGCACCCTCAAGGGGTGGGACATCCGGCCCGACCATGCCAAGATCATCCTGTATTTCGTCGAAGTGGTGCTGCTGTTCGCCTGTATTGGCATCGCGCAGTTCATCCGCCTGACCAAGCTCGGGCGTATCCTGGTGGCGATGCGTGAACAGGAAGACCGCGTCCGCTTCTCCGGTTACAGCGTCGCCAACTTCAAGATCTTCGCCTTCTGCATGGCCGCGGTGTTCGCTGCGATCGGGGGCGCGATGTTCGCGCTTAATGTCGGGTTCATGTCGCCGTCCTTTGTCGGCATCGTGCCGTCCATCGAGATGGTGATTTACACGGCGGTCGGCGGACGGATGTCGATCTTCGGCGCGGTGTGGGGCTCGCTGCTGGTGAATTTCGCCAAGACCAGCCTTTCGGAATCCTTCCCGCAGCTCTGGTTGTTCGGCCTCGGCGCGCTTTTCATCGCGTGTGTACTCGCCTTCCCGAACGGCCTGTCCGGCCTCTGGCAGGATTACGTGCAGCCGCGCATCGATCGCCTGCTGGCGTCGCGCAAATCGAAACCCAAGAACGGCTGGAGCGACGATTCCGTCGCCGACGGCGCGCCGGCGGAGTGAGGAGATCGTCATGCTCATCGGTCATCAACCCAAGGAATTCCTGCTCGCGGTCGAAGCGCTCACCGTTTCCTTTGACGGATTCAAGGCGGTCAATGATCTGTCCTTCTATGTCGAGGAGAACGAGATCCGCGTCATCATCGGCCCCAACGGCGCCGGCAAGACCACGGTGCTCGACCTGATCTGCGGAAAGACCAAGGCCACATCGGGTTCGATCGCGTTTCGCGGCAAGGAGCTGACGAAGCTGAAGGAGAACGAGATCGTGCAGGCCGGCGTCGGCCGCAAATTCCAGACGCCTTCGGTGTTCGAAGATCTTACTGTGTTCGAGAATCTCGAAATCTCCTATCCGCGCGGCCGCACGGTGTTCGGTTCGCTGACATTCCAGCGTGACGCGGCGGTAAAGGAACGGGTCGACGAGGTCGCGGAAATGATCTTCCTGAAGGACCGGCTCCACACCTTTGCCGACGAGCTGAGTCACGGCCAGAAGCAGTGGCTCGAGATCGGCATGCTGCTGATCCAGGACCCGGACCTTCTGATGCTCGACGAACCCGTCGCCGGCATGAGCGTGAGCGAGCGCGCCAAGACCGCCGAACTGCTCAACCGCATCATTAAGGATCGTTCGGTGCTGGTGATCGAGCACGACATGAAATTCGTCGAGGACATCGCCCACAAGGTCACGGTGCTGCACCAGGGCCAGATCCTGTCCGAGGGGACGATGGAGAAGGTCAAGAACGATCCGAAGGTGATCGAAGTTTACCTAGGCCACTAAGGAGCAGGGCAAATGCTGGCTATTTCGGATCTTCACGTCGCCTACGGCCAGAGCGAGGTGCTGCACGGCCTCAATGTCTCGGTCGCACCCAACGAGATCGTCGCGATCATGGGCCGCAACGGCATGGGCAAGACCACGCTGATGAAGTCGCTGATGGGCATCCTGCCGACCAAGAGCGGTTCGGTCACTATGAACGGCGCGGAGCTCAGCGCGCTGCCGAGCTACGAGCGCGTCGCCAAGGGCCTAGCCTATGTGCCGCAGGGCCGCATGATCTTCTCGACCATGACGGTAAAGGAGAACATCGAGACCGGCCTGGTGGTGTCCGGCGGTACTGAAGTGCCCGAAGACATCTATGAATTGTTTCCGGTGCTGCTGGAGATGAAGGGCCGCCGTGGCGGCAATCTCTCCGGCGGACAGCAGCAGCAGCTCGCGATCGCCCGCGCGCTCGCCACCAAGCCGAAGGTGCTGCTGCTGGACGAGCCGACAGAGGGCATCCAGCCGTCGATCATCAAGGACATGGCGCGCACCTTGAAGCGGATCCGCGACGAGCGCGGCCTGTCGATCGTCGTCTCCGAACAGGTCTTGAGCTTCGCGCTCGATATTGCCGACCGCGTGCTTGTCATCGAGAACGGCGAGATCGTTCGCGACGACCCGCGCGACAGCGTCGATGCCGCACAAGTCTCGAAATATCTGTCCGTTTAAGCGAGCATGATCCGGAAAAAATGTGAAGCGGTTTTCGGAAAAGATCATGCTCAAGCAAATTGTAACCGTGCTGTTCTAAAAAAGGGGAGCTATTGATGCCAGAGACACTGATCAAGGTCGATCTTTCGAAGTCGGCCTACGACAACGACATGATCCACAATCGGTGGCATCCCGACATCCCGATCGTAGCGTGGGTCAAGCCAGGCGACGACTTCATCATCGAGACCGTCGACTGGACCGGCGGCTTCATCAAGAACAACGATTCAGCCGATGACGTGCGCGACATCGATCTGTCGATCGTGCATTTCCTGTCCGGCCCGATCGGCGTCAAGGGCGCAGAGCCCGGCGATCTCCTGGTAGTCGACCTGCTCGATGTCGGTCCGCTCAAGGAAAGCCTCTGGGGCTTCAACGGTTTCTTCTCCAAGCAAAACGGCGGCGGCTTCCTGACCGACCACTTCCCGCTGGCGCAGAAGTCGATCTGGGACATCAAGGGCCTTTACACCTCGTCGCGCCACATTCCCGGCGTTAATTTTGCCGGCCTCATCCACCCCGGCCTGATCGGCTGCCTGCCCGATCCGAAAATGCTCGCGACCTGGAATGAGCGCGAGGCCGCACTGATCGCGACCAATCCGACGCGGATTCCTGGCCTTGCCAATCCGCCGTTCGCGCCGACGACACATGCCGGTCAGGCGAAAGGCGACGCCAAGGCCAAGATCGCTGCCGAAGGCGCGCGCACCGTGCCGCCGCGCGAGCATGGCGGCAATTGCGACATCAAGGATCTGTCGCGCGGCTCAAAGATCTATTTCCCGGTCTATGTGCCGGGCGGCGGCCTCTCGATGGGCGATCTGCATTTCAGCCAGGGCGACGGCGAGATCACCTTCTGCGGTGCGATCGAAATGGCCGGCTGGCTGCATATCAAGGTCGATGTCATCAAGGACGGCGTCGCCAAATACGGCATCAAGAATCCCGTGTTCAAGCCGTCGCCGATCACGCCGAACTACAAGGATTATCTGATCTTCGAGGGCATCTCGGTCGACGAGGCTGGCAAGCAGCATTACCTCGACGTTCACATCGCCTACCGCCAGGCCTGTCTGAACGCGATCGAATATCTGAAGAAGTTCGGCTATTCCGGCGCCCAGGCCTATTCGATCCTTGGCACCGCGCCGTGCCAGGGCCACATCTCGGGTGTGGTCGACGTTCCCAACGCCTGCGCCACGCTGTGGCTGCCGACGGAGATCTTCGACTTCGACATCATGCCGTCGTCGGCCGGCCCGATCAAACACATCAAGGGCGACATCCAGATGCCGATCTCGCCGGACAAGTGATTTCCGCGCGAGAAGGATGCGGGACGGCCTGCGTGCCGGCCGCCTCGCATCCGCCGTGTGGTAGCGTTTTCAAGCGAAGCGGGTACCGGTTCGCGTAAAGAAAACGCGTCAAAAAGTGACTACGAAGACAAATCGCGCGAGGAAACCAGATGCCCGTCTACGAATATCTCTGCAACGATTGCGGCCCGTTCACGGACATGCGGCCGATGGCCGAGTGCGACGATCCGCAGGACTGCCCGCGCTGCGAAACTGAATCGCCGCGCGTGATCCTGACCGCACCGGCGTTCTTCTGCATGCCGTCCGACAAGCGCAAGGCGCACGCCACCAACGAGCGCAGCGCCAACGCGCCAAAAACGCTTGGCGAGTACAAGGCCTCGCACGGCCCCGGCTGCGGCTGCTGTTCGACCGGAAAGAAGAAGCCGGCGCGGCTGGTGACCAAGACCAGAAGCGGCGCCAAAGGCTTTCCGACCGCACGTCCATGGATGATCAGCCACTGAAGCGCGACCCGTCAAACCCGAACGAGAGGCGATCCAATGCTCCACGGTGACATTTCCTCCAGCAACGACACGGTCGGCGTCGCAGTCGTCAATTACAAAATGCCGCGCCTGCACACCAAGGCCGAGGTGCTCGACAACGCGCGCAAGATCGCCGACATGATCGTCGGCATGAAGCTCGGGTTGCCGGGCATGGATCTCGTGATCTTCCCGGAATATTCCACCCACGGCATCATGTACGACTCCAAGGAGATGTACGAGACTGCCTCGCAGGTCCCGGGCGCCGAGACGGAAATCTTCGCCGACGCCTGCCGCAAGGCAAAAGTCTGGGGCGTGTTCTCGCTCACCGGCGAGCGCCACGAGGAGCATCCGCACAAGGCGCCGTACAACACCCTGATCCTGATGAACGACAAGGGCGAGATCGTCCAGAAATACCGCAAGATCATGCCATGGGTGCCGATCGAGGGCTGGTATCCCGGCAATTGCACCTACATGTCCGAAGGCCCCAAAGGTCTGAAGGTCAGCCTGATCATTTGCGACGACGGCAATTTTCCTGAGATCTGGCGCGACTGCGCCATGAAGGGCGCCGAACTGATCGTGCGCTGCCAGGGCTACATGTATCCGGCCAAGGAACAACAGATCCTGATTTCCAAGGCGATGGCCTGGGCCAACAATGTCTATGTCGCGGTCGCCAACGCCGCTGGCTTCGACGGCGTCTATTCGTATTTCGGTCATTCCGCGATCATCGGCTTCGACGGCCGCACCCTCGGCGAGACCGGCGAGGAAGAATACGGCATCCAGTACGCAGCATTATCGAAGAGCCTGATCCGCGATGCGCGCCGCAACGGCCAGTCGCAGAACCACCTCTTCAAGCTGCTGCATCGCGGCTACACCGGCATGATCAACTCCGGCGAAGGCGCGCAAGGCGTCGCGGCGTGCCCCTACGATTTCTATAAGAAATGGATCGACGATCCGGAAGGCACGCGCGAGATGGTGGAGGCGATGACCCGCCCGACGGTCGGCACCGATGAATGTCCGATTGACGGCATTCCAAATGAGTTGACGGGGACCAATTACTAGACCGCTGGGTCGGCGCTCCCACACCGAGGTTATCCAGGCCCCGTTGTGCATCAAAAAACGCGTTGCGACCTGCCGCCCTCTCGGCTTGAGAGGCGGCCGGTCAAGAAGAGAACCGCGGGCAACGCGGTTCGCGCCGCCCGCATGTCCCTTCTTCGCCTGTCAGCGGGCGATGCGCTCGACGGCAATGGCGGTTGCTTCACCGCCGCCGATGCACAAGGCCGCGACGCCGCGTTTCAGGTTGCGCGCTTCCAGCGCATGCAGCAGCGTCACGATCAGTCGCGCGCCGGTCGCGCCGATCGGATGGCCGAGTGCACAGGCGCCGCCATTGACGTTGAGTTTCTCCCTTGGAATGCCGAGATCTTTTTGCGCCGCCATCGCCACCACCGCGAACGCCTCGTTGATCTCGAACAGGTCAACATCGCTGACACTCCAACCCACCTTGTCGAGCAGCTTGCGGATGGCCGGGATCGGCGCGGTGGTGAACCATTGCGGTTCCTGGCTGTGGGTGGCGTGGCCCTTGATTTCGGCGAGAACAGGCAGGCCGTCACGATCGGCGAGCGAACGCTTGGCCAGGATGAGTGCCGCGGCGCCGTCGGCATTGGCGGAGGAAGCGGCCGGCGTGATGGTGCCGTTGGCGCGGAACGCGGGCTTCAATCCAGGAATCTTGCCAGGGTCGACCTTGAGCGGGTGCTCGTCATTGGCGATGACTTGCGGGCCGGTTTTTTCGGTCAGCGTGATTGACGCGATCTCGGCCTTGAAGGCGCCGCCCTCGACCGCCTTGCGGGCGCGGGTCAGCGTTTCCATGGCATAGGCGTCCTGATCCTTGCGGGTAAACTGGTAGGCCTCGGCGGTGGCCTCGCCAAAGTCGCCCATCGAGCGGCCGGTCTCGTAGGCGTCTTCCAGCCCGTCCATCATCATGTGATCGATGATCCGGTCATGGCCGGCGCGATAGCCGCCCCGCGCCTTCGCCAGCAAATAGGGCGCGTTGCTCATGCTCTCCATGCCGCCGGACAGCACGATTGCGGCCGAGCCCGCATTGATGATGTCATGGGCCAGCATGGTCGCCTTCATGCCGGAACCGCAGACCTTGTTGACGGTGGTGGCACCGGTGGCGTCGGGCAGTCCGGCGCCCCGCGCGGCCTGGCGCGCCGGGGCCTGGCCCTGTCCGGCCGGCAGCACGTTGCCCATGAAGACCTCGTCAATGCGCTCCGGCGCCAGCTTCGCCCGCTCTAGCGCAGCCCCGATCACGTGCGCACCAAGCTTGTGCGCGCTGAAGGGGGACAGCTCGCCCATGAACCGGCCAAGCGGCGTGCGGGTGGCGGAAAGGATGACGACGGGATCGGCGCTTGCGGGCATCGCGGGTTCTCCTGTTCGGACATTATGATATGACGATAGTCATATATAACGGGAATGCAATGGGATGCCGCCGGCTTTCCGCAGCGAGGCGCTAGCTGACCGACCGTCGGAGAGTTGGAGGGAATTGAAGCCGGGCCGGCATCCTCGCGAAGCCGTCGCACGCGACTAACGCGAATCCGGCTGGAGCGATGACAGGAAGCCAGGGGCGACTGCGAAAGCCTCCTCGGCACCTGCTCTTCGGGGACCGCTACGTCGGAAGAATTAGCCCTAATGATCCGGGGACTGCTCCAACGCGCTCATTGTGAAGCCGACCGGGTGCTGATGCGTCTCCGCAAGGATGGCGTAATGACGCGCGGGACGCAGCGCCGATCATTCATCGTTAGTGAGATATCGACGGCTTGACTGCCATGGATGAATCCGCGGTAACCAGTGCGACGGCGCTGTCCGAGCAGACGTGCGCCGCGGTGATCGCGACCTGGGTCCGGTTGCTTACGCCCAGCTTGCGCATGATTTCGCGGACATGGACTTTCACGGTCGTTTCGGTCATGCCGAGTTTGCGACCGATCACCTTGTTAGGGTCGCCCTGGCAGAGACAAACGAGAACGGCGTATTGCCGCTCGGTGAATTCGGGCGTGTGCCGAGCGCCGTTGAAGCCGTGGTCGCGCGGCGCGGTGACCGCCTTGTCGTCGAACAGGGAGCTGTGCGGCTCGTAAAGGCTGTCTTCCGGTCCGAGAGGTGGTGCCAGCGTCTGTTGTTCAAGCCCCGGAAGCAGTTGCTCCTGGGAAAGATCGGGCTGCCTGTATTCGATGGGGGCCGGCGCGCTGAAGGTCTGGCTGGCCAGGAAGGCGGCCGGTGGAAAATAAGTACCGCCATGAAGGACGAACGAAAGGGCCTGCAGCGCAAGACCGGGCGGCATGGAATTGCTGAAATAACCTTGAGCCCCGCAGCGGATTGCAGCGAGAACGGTGGTGGGATTTTCATCGTCAGAGACGATGGCGAGCGCTGCATCGCGGCGAAGCGTATGCAATACCTGTATCTCGGCGAAGACCTCGTGAGGCGAAGGGGCTCCGACGCTGTAAATCAGCATGTCGCATACGTCGCGCTCGACGAGTTCTTGTGTGGGCTTCGTCGGGATCGAGCGAAATAAGCTCGACGCTTTCGTCGTGGGCCCACGGAGTTAAGAAGCTCTCTGCGCGAGCTCGTCTGAAGGCCATCGCGTCGACAAGGAAAACCGTCTTCTTAAATGGGACTGACATAACGCGCCCCTTCATTACGATTACGTCGAATGAGTATCGATCATTACATCCTACAACTATCGATAGATTGCCTCGGGCCTTTCCAGGTCGCTGTGAAAAACATGACTAGTATCTTAATTGTGATAAAAGTTTATCCTTGTTCCAAACGATTGCCAAGAAGCCTGAGTGTGACAAGAAGTCGTCGGTAACAAGGGCATTGCAGCAAGATAGCGGCAAGAAGGCGACATTTCTTCTTGCAGTAATTGCAGGAGGACGTCCGCCCAACCTGCACTATTAGATCTTTCGATATGTAAGTTTGGAAAATGCCCCCGAAAAATCCGACGGCGCTCATCGAGACCCACTGAGAGACAACCGCCTCGATGGTTGATATCGCAAGATACGACGATACATCTAATGCGTGCATGTTGTTGGCGCAGATGTGTCGGCAAGCTCAGCACGGCTGACATCCTCTGCGCGGATTTGGCGGCGGCTCGCAGTCGGGCTTCGATGGTCGGATGCTTCTGCTGTCCCCCTGTGACAGCCGCGCTGGCTTCCCGCCCGCAGGGGTCCGTCAATCGCATCGTGCGCCGGTGGGTTTCCGCCAGGCACCGAACGTTTTTCATCGCCGGCCAAATGGATGAGCTCCGCAATGGCTCTCGGTTCGTCGCGATCGCCTGCAGCGCCGTCCGAACAACAACGGTTGTCTCCGCCGACCCGCATCAGGATGAGCGCACTCGGCGCGGTGCGATGCCCAAATCTCGCCGGCAGGGAAGGGACCGTCATTGGCACGGGCCGCTATCGAAGCACCGTCCGCGTCATCTTCGACGGCTTCAGGTCGGCAACCACGCTGCATAGCACCTACATCGAGCCCGTGGCCGGGAAGGAAGGCGCTTCCATCCTGGACCGCCGCTAGCTTGACGGGATTTCCCGGGAATTTCCGAGCGAAAACAGCCCCGGCGAGGAACGGTCCTGCCTCCCAAACGTTTGCGTGGTGATGGACCGGCTTCGCGCCCGTAGTCCCGCGCTCACATGCCATTTCTTGCCGAGGTGCCGCCTGCTGCAAAGCTCATCCATCCTCATCCCGGGCGATACCGTCTGGAGAAGGTGCAAGGCAGGGCGACTGGCTATCCTCAATGACGCAGCCGCGTATTTTGCGGCATTGCGGCAAGCGTTGCTGCTTGCGACACGGCAGGTCTACATCATCGGCTGGGACGTCCACAGCCTGACCCGTTTTGTCGGGCCATCGGGCCAGGCCGACGATGGCTATCCGGAAGAGCTCGGCGCATTTCTGAACGCGCTCCTGAAGGCAAAGCCCGAGCTGCGCATTAACATCCTGAGCTGGAATTTTCCGCCGCTATACGCCGCGGAGCGGGAGTGGAATTCGGCCGCCAAGTTCACCTCGGAAGTGCCGGACCGGCTTCGCTTCTGCTTCGACTTCAGCCTTCCATTGGGCTCGGCGCAGCACCAGAAGATCGTCGTCATTGACGGTGCGCTCGCCTTCTCCGGCGGCCTCGACCTCACGATAAGGCGCTGGGACACCAGCGCGCACGAAGCCCATGATCCGCTCCGCGTCGATCCCGACGGAAAACCCTATCCACCGTTTCACGACGTGCAGTGCATGGTGGATGGTGAAGCGGCGGCCAGCCTGACGGAAGTGGCGGAGAACAGGTGGCGCGCAGCCGGCTGCACGGTCGAACCGAGCGCCGACGTCTCGGGCGAGCGCTGGCCGGATTCGGTGCCGGTGCAATCCCGGGGAATGATGGCGGGCATCGCCCGGACCGGGATAGCAACCGCGAGCGACGTCAGCGTGAAAGAAGTCGCGCGGCTGTTCGAGGCCTCCATCAACGCGGCCGACCGCTTCATCTATATCGAGAACCAGTTTACCAGCGCCGTCGACATTGCGCAGCTGCTGGCGCAGCGGATGCTCGACGTGCCGCAGCTTCGCGTCCTGATCGTCACGCCGAAGCTGCATTCGTCCTGGTTCGAATTGCAGGCCATGCAGAGCGGGCGAGGCGGATTCATCGAGCAGTTCGTGGCGGCAGGTGTGATTGACCGGGTTCGCTTTCTCTATCCATCGACGCGCGATGCGGGTGGGGCCGCTGCCGTCATGGTGCACAGCAAGGTGATGGTCGTCGACGACCGCATCCTGCGCGTGGGTTCAGCCAACCTTAACAATCGCTCGATGGGTGCGGATACCGAGTGCGATCTCGCCTTCGAGGCGACGTCGGAGGTGCACCGGAAATATATCGCCGGGCTTCGCCGTCAAATGATCGGGCATTTCTGCGGGGTCGACGAACGGGAAATCGAAAGCAACGAGGCCGATCTGTTCGGATTTCTCGACCGCCTCGCGGAGAGCGACCGCGAAAAATCGTTGCAGCCAATCGATCCGGCCGCAACAGCCGGCGGCATGGCCGCCGTCGTGCAGCCCGTCGCCGATCCGAGAGAACCTCTTCATCTCGACCGCGCCGCCAATCGCATGTGGACGGCAAGAACCCTTTTGTCCGTAATCGGACTGGTCGCGGCGCTCGCCGGCCTCGCGCTGGCCTGGCAGTTTACATCTCTGCGCGATTTTGCTGACGTCGGCTTCGTCTCCTCCGTTATTTCGCAACCTGCACGGTCGCATTTTGCGCCGCTGCTGGCGATTGCCGCCTTCGTTTTCGGCGGGCTGGTGGTGTTTCCGGTGCTGATATTGATCGCCGCGACGGCGGCGGCGCTGGGGCCGTGGATGGGCTTCTTCAGTGCTTGCGCGGGCGTGCTGCTCAGTGCGCTCACGCTGTTTTCGATCGGACGCGTGCTGGGCCGCGCCCGGTTGCAGCGGCTGCTCGGGCGCCGCGCGGCGCGGATTCAGAGCCGCATCATTGACAAGGGCATTGTTGCGGTTGCGATGATCCGAATGGTGCCGATTGCCCCGTTCTCGATCGTCAACGTGGTGGCGGGCGCCAGCAAGCTCAGTCTGCGCGATTTCCTGCTCGGCACGGCGCTCGGCATGGCGCCGGGGATCGCTGTCATGGCCGCACTCGGCGCGCAGATCGCGGATCTCGCCAGAAACGCGTCGTGGACGAATGTCCTGCTGCTGGTGCTGGCAGTCGCCGCCTGGATCGCGCTGTGCCTTGGCGTGCAGTTCCTGGTGACGTGGATGGCGGGACGAAGAACGTGACCGCTACGCTTCGCATCATGACGTGGAACGTTCACGGCATCTTCCACCTCAATCCGGGTTTCGATCTGGACGGCGTCTGTTCCATCATCCGCCACTGGTCGCCCGACATCGTGGCGCTGCAGGAGGTCGATTCGCGCGGAAGAACCGATGATCCCTTTGCGCTGCTGGCAAAAGCCGTCGGCCACCACAGCGTCGATGCGCGATCGATCGTTACCGAGGATGGCGACTACGGCCAGGTGCTGCTGAGCCGCTGGCCGTTCGCCGAGCCCCCGAAGATTTCGGACGTCTCCTATCAGGAACGGGAGCCCCGCCGCGCCATTGCCGCGCGCATCTTGTCGGATCACGGCGAGGTCAGGGTCATTGCCACCCATCTCGGTCTCAGCATCCATGAAAGGCACGCGCAGGCGCATGCCCTGATCGATCTGGTGCAGCCGACGCGAACGCTGGTGCTGGGCGATTTCAACGACTGGTTCTGGGTGAAGTCGGTGAGGGGTGTGCTGGCGCGGATCTGCCCGGTCCGAACCCGGTTGCGGACGTTTCCTGCCCGATTGCCGATGATGCGGCTGGACAGGATCTATGCCTCGCGCGATCTGACGATCCGCGCGGCCTGGACCGATCGCAAGGCCAGCGCGTATTCGGACCATCTGCCGGTGATCGCGGATATCGCGTTTCCGGAACAGAGCGCCTGCATCAATCGAACTTTTCCCTAAAGGTGCGCAACCTGCCTGTTACCGGCCCCAGCGCAGCACCACGGGATCGAGGGTGCGGGCGATCTCGATCAGGCCCGCGCGCGCCGCCGGGTGAACCTTTTGCAGGGGATGCCGAACCGCTTCCGAACCGATCACGCCGCCTTCCTGCATCAGGATCTTGGCGGCCTGCAAGCCGCACTGGCGGTTCTCCCAGTTGATCAGCGGCAGCCAGCGCGCATAGGCCGCCATCGCTTCTTCCCGGCGGCCGGCCAGATAGGGATCGACGATCTGCCTGATGCCATCAGGGTATCCGCCACCCGTCATGGCGCCGGTCGCGCCCGCATCGAGATCGGCCATCAGCGTGATCGCTTCCTCGCCGTCCCAGGGCCCTTCGATGCTGTCGCCGCCGGCCGCGATAAGGTCGCGCAGCTTCGCCGCCGCCATCGGCACCTCGATCTTGAAATAGCGGACGTTCGGGATTTCCCGCGCCATGCGCGCCAGCAGGTCGACCGAAAGCGGCGTGCCGGCAACCGGCGCATCCTGGATCATGATCGGGATGTCGATGGCGTCGGACACGGTGCGATAGAAGTCGAAAATCGCCCTTTCCGGCACGCGAAACGTAGCGCCGTGATAGGGCGGCATGATCATCACCATCGCCGCGCCGGCGTCCCGGGCCTGGCGGCTGCGCTCGGCGCAGACGCGCGAGCCGAAATGCGTCGTCGTCACGATGACCGGCACCCGGCCGGCGACGTGCGCCAGCGCCGCATGCATCACCTGTTCACGCTCGGCGTCGGTGAGCACGAACTGCTCGGAGAAATTGGCCAGAATGCAGAGGCCGTTGGAGCCGGCGTCGATCATGAAATCGATGCAGCGGCGCTGTCCCGCGAGATCAAGCTCGCCACGATCGTCGAAGATGGTCGGCACAACGGGAAAAACGCCGCGATAGGGCCGTGATGCTGTCGGGGGCATTGAAGGATGTTCCAATGAAGCAGGATCAGTGATTGTATGGCCGTCCAGTTCATTCAGCAACATGGTAGAAGTCTCGACACAATCGAGCAGCGGGAACAAGGGAAAGATCGATGGGGGGAGTTCTGGAGGGCGTTCGCGTCCTCGATTTCGGACGTTATATCGCGGGGCCATATTGCGCGACATTGCTGGCGGAATTCGGTGCGGAAGTCATTCGCGTGGAAAAACGCGACGGCAGCGAGGATCGCTTTGTCGCGCCGGTCGGCGAAGGCGGCGAGGGCGCGCTGTTCCTGCAGGTCAACCGCAACAAGAAATGCATCACGCTCGATCCGATGAAGCCGGAAGGCCAGGAAGTGATGCGCCGGCTGGTCGCGACCGCTGACGTCGTCGTCGCCAATCTGCCGCCGCAGACGCTGCGGGCGATGAAGCTCGATTACGAGTCGCTGAAGGCGATCAAGCCGGACATCATCCTGACCACGGCAACCGCCTTCGGCGGCCCCGGACCGTGGTCGGACCGCGTCGGTTTTGACGGCGTTGGGCAAGTGATGTCGGGCGCGGTGTACATGACGGGCAAGGGCGATCCGCCGTACCGCGCGGCGGTGAACTGGGTCGATTTCGGCACCGCGCTGCATTGCGCATTCGGCACGCTCGCCGCCCTGATCGAGCGCGGCAAATCCGGGCGCGGGCAGATCGTCGAGGGCGCGCTGCTGGCGACCGCGCTCTCCTTCACCAACGCCACGCTGATCGAGCAGGCGGTGATATCAGCCAATCGCGTGCCCACAGGCAATCTCGGCCAGACCGCGGCGCCCGTCGACATCTACCGCACCAAAGATGGCTGGGTGCTGTGCCAGGTCACCGGGCATCCGCTGTTCATCCGCTGGGCGAAGTTGATGGGCGAGGATCACTGGCTGAAGGACCCGCGTTTCGCCGACGACCTCAAGCGTGGCAACAATGGGCCTGTCATCAGCGAACGCATGGCGCGCTGGTGCGCCGAGCGTACCACGGAGGAAGCGCTCGATACGCTAGGCAAGGCGATGATCCCGGCCGGTCCCGTCCTCAGCCCGCAACAGGCGCTGGAGCATCCGCATATCCGCGCCACCGGCTTCATGCAGGACGTCGATTATCCGGGCCTGCCGAAGCCTGCGCCGACGGCGCGCGCTGCGGTGCGGCTGTCGGAGACGCCGGGCGAAATCGTGTCGCGTCCACCGACACTCGGTGAGCACACCGATCGCGTGCTTGCCGATATCGGCTATGACGCGGAGGCAATCGCCGCGCTGCGCAGAAACGGCATCATCTAGATGCCGCGGCCGTTGATCTGATCGGCTCTGAACAGCCGGAAAATCTGACGTCATCCACTCCGAGAGTCAGATTGCAGGACGGCGAATCTGCACCGATTGCGTGTCTCAAATTATCACGTGCAAAGCTGACTGCGTTCAACGTTAGAGCGCAGATTCGCCTTTAAAAATAAGGCCTTAAAGGTGAAGCAGCTCACACCAGCAGCTCGAGCCGCAGGTCCATTTTGCTGGCTTGGAGCGATCCAAATGCATGACCGAGTCACCATCCCCAAGTTCGTGGCCGGCGAGCTGCCGGAGCTGAAAAGCCAGGGCCGCGACCTGCGAATAGACGCCTGCAGAGGCATCGCGCTATGGTTCATCTTTCTTGACCATATTCCCAACAACATCGGAACCTGGCTGACGCTGCGGAACTACGGCTTTAGCGATGCCTCGGAAGTGTTCATGTTCGTTTCGGGCGTAACCTGCGCGCTGGCTTACGGCAGGGCGAGGCGCCGCGAGGGCTGGACCGGAGTGTTCAACCGGACGCTGCGGCGAAGCTGGGATATTTACATCGCATTTCTACTGCTCACGCTCGCCTGCGCCATCCTGGTTCACCTCGCCGGTCGTATTGCTGACGAGAGCAATATGCGCATCTTGCTGGACGATCCGGGTGCTACGCTCGCGCGCGCGGCGGTTCTGCAATACCGTCCGGTCAATACCGATGTGTTGCCGGTCTTCGTGCTTCTTCACCTCTTGTTCACGCCGCTGCTGTGGCTGCTGTTGCGAGCGCCGAACGCCACGCTTGGCGCCTCGCTGGCGCTCTATGTGTTGGTGCAAGCCTTTGGCTGGACCGTCCCGGCGTGGCCGAACGGCCACTGGGCTTTCAATCCGCTCGCCTGGCAGCTGCTTGTCGTGCTTGGCGCGTGGTGGACGATCAACGAGGACGAGAGGGCCCGGCGGTGGCTGACGTCGCGCACGACGCTTATGCTTGCCGTCTTGTATCTGCTCTTCAGCCTGGTCATCGCATTGAGCTGGCGTATCAAGCCGCTGGAAGCACTGATTCCGCAGGCGCTGGCGACACTGTTTTACCCAATGGACAAATCGAATCTCGATCCGTTGCGACTGTTGCATTTTTTGGCCATAGCCGTTTTGGCGGCATGGCTCGTGCCTCGCAATTGGCGAGGGCTGACGACGCCTGCAATGCGCGGCGCGATCCGCTGTGGCCAGAACTCGCTGCCAATCTATTGCCTCGGCGTTCTGCTGACGTTCGCCAGCCACGTGGTGCTGCTCGACATTTCAGACGGACTTGCGATGCAGATAGTATTGAGTCTCGCCGGCATCGCAGCGATGATCGCGACCGCAACACTGCTGAACTCGATCAACGTTGAAACCAGGCAGCGATCGCAATAGTTGGACCGTCTTCTGGCATGGATTTTGCTCGTGAATCTGCTGAGCCGAAAGGAACAGCGATCATGACAACAATCACTGCAACCGCAGACAGCGCGCGGAAACCGATCTATCAATCGCTATTCGTGCAGGTCCTGGCCGCGTTGCTGCTCGGGATCGTGATTGGAATGGCCGCTCCCGACTTTGCCGTCGGGCTCAAGATCTTCAGCGACGCATTCCTCAAGCTGATTTCGATGATCGTGGCGCCGATCGTGTTCTGCGTCGTTGTGCATGGCATTGCCGGTGCCGGCGACCTGAAAAAGGTCGGACGCGTCGGCGTCAAGGCACTGATCTATTTCGAAGTGATGACCACCATAGCCCTCGTGGTCGGCCTGATGCTCGCCTATCTGTTCGGCCCCGGCCACGGCATGAACATCGATCCATCGACGCTGGATGCCAAGGCGCTCAATACCTATTCCGACAACGCACACAAGCTGCAGGGCGGCGGTATCGGGAGCTTCCTGCTGAACATCATACCGTCTACCTCGTTCGACGCGCTGTCGCGCAACGACGTGTTGCAGGTATTGTTCTTTGCGATCCTGTTCGGCACCGGCCTGGCGCTGGTCGGTGGCGAAAAGGCCGAGAAAATCAACGCGCTCATCGACGCGGTTTCGACCGTGCTGTTCCGCGTCATGGGCCTGATCGTGCGTGTTGCCCCGCTCGGCGTGCTTGGCGCGGTAGCCTATACGGTCGGAAAATACGGCGTCGGTTCGCTCAAGCAGTTGCTGTCGCTGGTCGCCTTGTTCTACGTTTCGCTCGCCATCTTCGTCCTTGGCGTGCTCGGCGGCGTGATGGCGCTCGCCGGGCTGAACATTCTCAAATTCCTCGCCTACCTGCGCGAGGAACTGACCATCGTGCTCGCCACCGCGTCGTCGGACGCGGTGCTGCCGCAGATCATGCGCAAGCTCGAAGCGCTCGGCGTCAAGAAATCGGTCGTCGGCCTCGTTATTCCCACCGGCTATTCCTTCAACCTCGACGCCTTCTCGATCTATCTGACGCTCGCGGTGGTCTTCATCGCGCAGGCGACCAATACACCGCTGTCGCTCGGCGATCTCCTGCTCGTGCTGGGCGTCTCGCTGATCACTTCCAAGGGTGCGCACGGCGTGCCGGGTTCCGCCATCGTGATCCTGGCGGCGACGCTGAATGCCGTGCCGAGCATTCCGGCGATCGGCCTCGTGCTGGTGCTCTCGGTCGATTGGTTCATCGGCATGGCCCGTGCGCTCGGCAACCTGATCGGAAACTGCATTGCGACCGTGGTCATCGCGGCCTGGGAAGGCGATCTGGACCGCGACAAGGCCCGGCGCGTGCTCGATGGTACGGAACTGGTGGACGTCACGGCAGGCTAGGGTGAACGGCGATACGGGCCTCGTCGTCGAGAGCGCTGAGCTAACATTCGGTCGTCATCCCCGCGCAGGCGGGGATCCAGTACACCGCGGCTTCTCGGCTCAAACACCACGGCCTCTGGAATACTGGATCCCCCGCCGGAGCCTGTCATCGGGCTCGTCGAAGACGAGACCCGGTGGCGAGGGACGACAGTCTTTACGGGGCAACTGTCCTGGATTGCAAAAGCTTGAAGTTTAAAATATAGGCTGGACCATCCTCCCGGAGGCCTGGCCAATGTCCCCATTGTCGCGTTCCTCCCATGCGCTCGTCACCGGCGGCGGGCGGGGCATTGGTCTTGCGGTATCGGCGGCGCTGTCGAAAGCGGGCGCGACGGTGACCGTGCTCGGCCGCAACCGCGCAACGCTCGACGAAGCTGTGGCATCCGGCGCGGCGCAGTTCGCAGCCGTAGCCGACGTCGCCGATCAGGCGTCGGTCAAATCGGCCATTGCGGAAGCCGCGGCGCGGCAGCCGATCGACATCCTCATTGCCAATGCAGGTGCTGCGGAATCTGTCGCCGTTCGGCCGTTCCGATGCGGCGCTGTTCCAGCGGATGATGGACGTCAATTTCATGGGCGTGGTCCATGCCACGCAGGCGGTATTGCCTGGAATGATCGAGCGCCGCCGCGGCCGGATTGTCGCCGTTGCTTCGACCGCCGGACTGAAGGGCTACGCCTACGTCTCGGCCTACAGCGCGGCGAAACATGCCGTGATCGGCCTCGTCCGTTCGCTGGCGCTGGAAACCGCGAAGAGCGGCGTCACCGTCAACGCCGTCTGCCCCGGCTTCACCGAAACCGATCTGCTGGAAGGCTCGATCGACAACATCATCAAGAAGACCGGCCGCAGCCGCGAGCAGGCCATCGCCGAACTGTCGAAGCACAATCCGCAGGGGCGCCTCGTGGCGCCCTCGGAAGTGGCCGATGCCGTGCTCTGGCTCTGCGGCGAGGGTGCCGGCGCCATCACCGGGCAGGCCATCGCGGTGGCCGGCGGCGAAGTCTGAGCGGCCGCCACGATCAACAACGACAAATTCAGGGAGATCCCATGAGCAAGCCCGCCAACCCCGTCACGCTGCCGCTGGCCGACTATTCGCCAAAGCATTTTCTGCTGGCCGTGGTCGATCGCGTCGCCACCGTGACGCTCAATCGTCCCGAGCGAAAGAATCCGCTGACCTTCGAAAGCTACCGCGAACTCACCGATTTCTTTCGCGCCTGCGCGATGGATGACGAGGTCAAGACCATTGTCGTGACCGGCGCGGGCGGCAATTTCTCGTCCGGCGGCGACGTGTTCGAGATCATCGGTCCCCTGATCCAGATGGACACCAAGGGGCTGACCGCCTTTACCCGCATGACCGGCGACCTCGTGAAGGCGATGCGGGCGTGCCCGCAGCCGATCGTCGCCGCCGTCGAAGGCATCTGCGCCGGCGCCGGTGCGATCGTCGCGATGGCCTCGGATCTGCGCCTCGCAGCTACCGGCGCCAAGGTCGCGTTCCTGTTCAACAAGGTCGGCCTCGCCGGCTGCGACATGGGCGCCTGCGCGATCCTGCCGCGCATCATCGGCCAGTCGCGGGCCTCCGAACTGCTCTACACCGGCCGCTTCATGACCGCGGAGGAGGGCGAGCGCTGGGGCTTCTTCAGCCGTATCGTCACGCCGGACGCGGTGCTGTCGCAGGCGCAGCTGATGGCCAAGCAGATTTCCGACGGCCCGACCTTCGCCAACACCATGACCAAGCGGATGCTGGCGATGGAATGGGCGATGTCGGTGGAGGAGGCGATCGAGGCCGAAGCGGTAGCGCAGGCGCTCTGCATGACCACGGAAGATTTCGGCCGCGCCTTCGAGGCGTTTTCGAACAAGCGAACCCCGGTGTTTGAGGGGAACTGAGGCGGCCGTGTCCCGGACGCGGTGCAGCGTGAGCTGCTCGACCGGCGATGCGGACGCAGCGATCGCTGCGTACCGCTGCATCCGCACGAACTGCCCGCGGAACATCATTCGAGACCGTGCCCGGGTGAGCGCAGCGATACCGGCGCGCCGATCCGCAGGGCTGGATGCGGCGTATCCGGGCAACGCAGCCCCCTTGCCCGAAAATTATTTTAGGCTTAAAGTAATTCCGTACTAGCCCGACAGCCTGTTTCGGAGGCGGTAGATGAAGATCGCGATTATCGGCGGCGGACCGGCCGGTCTTTACGCCGCGATCCTCCTGAAAAAGCAGCGGCCGCAGGCCGAGATCACGGTCTATGAGCGCAACCGCGCCGACGACACCTTCGGCTTCGGCGTGGTGTTCTCCGACGCCACGCTGGACAATTTCGAGAAATACGATCCGCCGAGCTATCGCCGCATCACCCAGGAATTCGCCTATTGGGACGACATCGCCGTGCACTTCCGCGGCACCGTGCACCGCGTCGGCGGCAACGGCTTTTGCGGCTGCTCGCGCCGGACGCTGCTGTTGATCCTGCAGGAGCGCGCCCGCGAACTCGGCGTGACGATCCTGTTCGAAACCGATATCGACGATGAAGCGCAATTCGCGGATGCCGATCTGATCGTGCTCGCCGACGGCATCAACAGCCGCTTCCGCGACAAATACATCGATCATTTCCAGCCCGCAGATCGACCTGCGCTCCAACAAGTTCGCCTGGATGGGCTCGACCAAGCCGCTCGACGCCTTCACCTTCATCTTCCAGGAGACGGAGTGGGGGCCGTTCATCGCGCACGCCTATCAGTATGAGGCGGGCCGCTCGACCTGGATCTTCGAGACCGATGCCGAAACCTTCCAGCGCGCCGGGCTCGAAGGCCTGAGCGAACAGCAATCCGCCGATCGGATGGCGGAGATTTTCGGCTGGTTCCTCGACGGCCATCCGCTGCTGATCAACCGCTCGATGTGGCGCAATTTCCCGATGATCCGCAGCCAGCGCTGGGTCAAGGACAACATGGTGCTGCTCGGCGACGCCAAGGCGACCGCGCATTTCTCGATCGGCTCCGGCACCAAGCTCGCCATGGAAGACGCGATTGCGCTCGCGGACGCCATGGCGCAGTCGCCGAACGTCGATGCCGCGCTGCAGACCTACGAGCACGGCCGGCGCGAGGAGGTCGAGAAGATCCAGCACGCCGCCGACGTGTCGCTGGTCTGGTTCGAACATGTCGACCGCTTCTGGGATTTCGATCCCGTGCAGTTCGCGTTCGGCGTCATGACCCGCGCCAAGGCGATCACCTACGATAACCTCACGCTGCGCGCGCCGGAGTTCGTCCGCGAGGTCGACGCGGCCTTTGCGAAGCAGGTACGTTCAAAAGGCTTCGACGTCGATCTCGACAAGCCCGTGGCGCCGATGTTCCAGCCGCTAAAACTGCGCGAGATGGAAGTCAGCAACCGCGCCGTCGTCTCGCCGATGTGCATGTACTCGGCAAAGGAGGGCGTGCCCGGCGATTTCCATCTGGTGCATTACGGCTCGCGCGCGATCGGCGGCGCCGGGCTTGATCTTCACGGAGATGACCTGCGTCGGCCGCGACGCCCGCATCACGCCTGGCTGCACTGGCTTGTGGAACGACGAGCAGCAGGCGGCGTGGACGCGGATCGTCGATTTCGTCCACGCCAATTCCGCCGCAAAGATCTGCCTGCAGCTTGGCCACGCCGGCCGCAAGGGCGCGACCAAGCTGATGTGGGAGGGCATGGACCGGCCGCTGGAGCAGGGCGGCTGGGACACGATCTCGGCGTCGCCATTGCCTTACTTCCCCGACAGCCAGGTGCCGCGCGAAATGGACCGCGCCGCGATGGACCGCGTCAAGGAGGAGTTCGTCGCCGCGGCCTTGCGCGGCGAGGCCTGCGGCTTCGACATGCTGGAGCTGCACTGCGCCCACGGCTATCTGCTGGCGAGCTTCATTTCGCCGCTGACCAACGCGCGCACCGACGAATATGGCGGCACGCTCGCCAACCGGCTGCGCTATCCGCTGGAAGTGTTCGAGGCGATGCGCGCGGCATGGCCGGCGCACAAGCCGATGTCGGTTCGCATCTCCGCCACCGACTGGGCCGCGGGCGGCATCACCGGCGACGATGCGGTGGCGGTCGCGCGCGCGTTCGGCGACGCCGGCGTCGATCTGGTCGATGTCTCGACGGGACAGACCGTGCGCGATGCCCAGCCGATCTACGGCCGGATGTTCCAGACGCCGTTCTCCGATCAGGTCCGCAACGAAGCCCGGGTCGCGACCATGTGCGTCGGCAACATCACCACCGCAGATCAGGTCAACACGATCCTGGCCGCCGGCCGCGCCGACCTCGTGGCGCTGGGCCGGCCGCATCTGGTCGATCCGTCCTTTACGATCCGGGCGGCGGCCTGGTATGGCGCCGATATCGCCTGTCCGCCGCAATATCTGCCGGGCAAGGAGCAGATCTTCCGCAACAGCGTGCGCGACCGGCAGGATTTCGAGGACCTCAAAATTAAGGGTAAGCCGAAAACCCGCGCCGAGCTGAAAGCCGAGGCGACAAAGCCGCTTGCAGCCGAATAGGCCGGATGGCAGGCTCTTGTACTCCCTCGCCCCGCTCTTGCGGGGAGAGGGTCGGGGTGAGGGGCTCTCTCAGCGAGGTGAAATCGCCGTGAGTGCGGTACCCCCTCACCCGGATCGCAAGGGCGATCCGACCTCTCCCCGCAAGCGGGGCGAGGTAAGAGAGCGACAGGTAGAGTTGGAGTAACGCGTATGAAAGCAATCATCGTCGGAGGCGGCATCGGAGGCCTTACCACTGCGCTGATGTTGCGGGCGCGCGGCATCGACTGCGAACTGTTCGAACAATCCGACACCATCCGCGAGCTTGGCGTCGGCATCAACACGCTGCCGCATGCGATCCGCGAGCTGACCGGCCTCGGGCTGCTGGACCGGCTGGATGCCGCCGCTGTCCGCACCGACCAATTGTACTATCTCAACCGCCACGGCCAGGAAGTCTGGCGCGAGCCGCGCGGGCTCGACGCCGGCCACGACGTGCCGCAATTCTCGGTTCATCGCGGCCGCCTGCAGAGCGTGATCCATCGCGCCGTCGAGGAGCGGCTCGGGCCTGAGGCCATCCACACCGGCTGCCGGCTCGGCGCGTTCGCGCAGCACGAGGGCGGCGTGGTCGCGCACTTCTTCGACCGTACCGGCGCCCACATCAAAACCGCGCGCGGCGATATCCTGATCGGCGCCGACGGCATTCATTCGCGGGTGCGCGAAATGCTGTTTCCGGACGAGGGGCCGCCGTGCTGGAACGGCTTGATGCTGTGGCGCGGCGCGCGCGACTGGCCGACCTTCCTGACCGGCCGCTCGATGATCGTGGCCGGCGGGCTGAACGCCAAGGTCGTGGTGTATCCGATCGCGGAAGGATCGAGCCCCGCGAGCCGGCTGACCAACTGGGCGGTGCTGGTGAAGATCGGCGAGGGCAACTCGCCGCCGCCGCGCCGCGAGGACTGGTCGCGGCCCGGCAAGCGCGAGGAGCTGATGCCGCATGTCGAGCGGTTCTCGGTGCCCCATGTCGACGTCCGCAGCCTGATTTCGGCGACGCCGGAATTCTACGAGTACCCCTGCTGCGACCGCGATCCGCTGCCGTACTGGACCTGGGGCAGGGTGACGCTGCTCGGCGACGCCGCGCATCCGATGTATCCGGTCGGATCGAACGGAGCGTCTCAGGCGATCCTCGATGCCCGTGCACTCGCCGATGCACTGGCGCGTGCCGAGCATCCGCGACAGGCGCTGGTGGCCTATGAGCAGAAGCGGCTGCCGATGACGGCGGAGATCGTGCGCTCGAACCGCCGCGGCGGCCCTGAGGGCGTGATCGACGCGGTCGAGCAACTGGCGCCGGATGGTTTTACCGACATCGAGAAGGTGCTGAGCCACGCCCAGCGCGAAGCGATCGTGCGCGGCTACGCCTCCAAGGCCGGCTTTGCGCCACCGCCGCTGGGGCTTGCGGCCGTGCGGGCGTAGTCGCGATCCGTAGCCCGGCATGAGCGCAGCGACATCCGAGGACATTCGCGAGGGCTCACGTTCGAGACGGTCCCGGATGTCGCTTCGCTCATCCGGGCTACGAGGCCGCGAACGCCTCACGCCCCCGGAGGCGGCGGCAGGAAGTGGATGTTGTGCTCGGCAGCGAGCGCCACCACAGCGTCCGGCGTCTGCTCCTTCATGTTGTGGATCGCCCAGAACAGATCGTAGAGCCGCCGCGTCGGCGAGACCCAGAACAGCGTCTTCGCGGTGCGGCCGGACTTGTTGAAGATGCCGTGCGGCTTGCCCATCGGCAGCCGCACCAGATCGCCCGGCGTGCCTTGCGTCTCGGCGCCGTCGAGGAAGAAGTCGAGCTGGCCCTCCAGGATGTAGAGATACTCGTCCTGGTCGGGATGAATATGCGGCGGCACGAAGGTCTCGGGCGGGAACGTCGCATGCCACGAGAAGGAATGCTCGGTGACGTTCTTCGGCACATAGGTCTGGCCGAGGATGTTCCAGGAGATTCCCTGGATGCCTTCATTGGCGCGGGTGATGCCGGCGATTTCGGTCTTCATTGCTGTTTCCTTCCCAAAAATTATTTTGCGGGCGCGCAATCCTTGGCGTAGCGATCGCCATAGTTCGGAAAACACCTTCTCGACGATCTCGGTCTGGAATTTGCCGTCGGCACGCTTTGCAACCTTGGTCAGATAGAAATTCTGGATCGGGTAGCCGTTGACGTTGAACTTGAAGTCGCCGCGCAGCGAGGTGAACTCGGCCTTTTTCAGCGCGGCCGACACCGCGTCCTTGTTCTTGAGGTCGCCCTTCACCGCCTTCACCGCGCTGTCGATCAGCATGCCGTATCATAGCCCTGCATGGCGTAGGTGCCGGGCACGCTGTTGTAGGCGGCCTCGTAAGCGGCGACAAACTTCTTGCTCTGCGGATTGTCCATGTTCGGCGCCCAGTTGGCGCCGCCGAACATGCCGACGGCGGCGTCCTGCTGCGCGGGCAGGGTGGATTCATCGACGGTGAATGCCGACAGCACCGGAATCTTGTCGGCAAGGCCGGCCTGCCGGTACTGCTTGACGAGGCCGACGCCCATGCCGCCCGGCATGAAGGTGAACAGCGCATCGACCTTGGAAGAGGAAATCTTGGTCAGCTCGACCTGGAAATCCAGCGTGCCGAGCGGCGTGTAGCTTTCCTCTGATATCTCGCCCTTGTAGTCGAGCTTGAATCCGGCCGCGGAATCCTTGCCGGCCTGATAGTTCGGCACCAGCACATACATGCGCTTGTAGCCGCGGTCCTGCGCGACCTTGCCGAGGATCTCGTGAACCTGGTCGTTCTGGTAGGAGGTCACGTAGAAGAACGGACTGCACTCCTTGCCGGCGTAGCTCGACGGCCCCGCGTTCGGGCTGATCAGGAACGTCTTGTTCTCGGTCACCGGCCGGTGAATGGCCTGCAGGATGTTCGAGAAGATCGGTCCGACCACGAAGTCGACCTTCTCGCGTTCGAGCAGGCCCTTGGCCTTGGTCACGGCGCCGTCGGGCTTGAGTTCGTCATCGACGACGACGACCTCGACGTCCTTGCCGCCCATCTTGCCGCCGAGGTCCTTGATTCCGAGTTGCAGGCCGTCGCGCGATTGCTGGCCGAGCACGGCCGCCGGGCCGGACAAGGTCGTGATCACGCCGATCTTGATTTTCTCCTGCGCTGCGGCCGGAGTGGCGGCAACACCCAGCAACACGGCAAATCCGCTCAGCTTCAACGACGGCTTCATGATTATCCTCCATTCGGCCTCTGCAGCCGAAAAACTTAACGCCACACAAAATGCTCGGATTGCAGCTTATTCTGACGGTGACTGCGCCTGCAAGCAGAACGCGTCCATGCAAGCCATGCGCCAATTACTTGAAACCTAAAGAAATATGGGCAATGATCCCAGAAGCTGCGCGTCTGTTCGGATCACCGAACGCCCAAGCCGGACAAGATTTGCATCATGATCCTCGATTCAGAGACCAAGGCCGTCGAACTCCCGGAGCATCACGGCGACGAACTCAGGCTGTGGCTGCGCCTGCTGACCTGCACGACCCTGATCGAGGGCGAGGTGCGCAGCCGGTTGCGCGAACGCTTCGACGTCACGCTGCCGCGGTTCGACCTGATGGCCCAGCTCGACAAGGTGCCGGAGGGCATGACGCTGTCCGATGTCTCCAAGCGGATGATGGTCTCGAACGGCAACGTCACCGGGCTGGTCGAGCGTCTTGTCGAATCCGGGCATCTCGACCGCCGCACGTCGGACGCCGACCGCCGCGTGCAGGTGATCCGCCTGACCAAGGCGGGGCGCGCCGAATTCCGCAAGATGGCGGCGGAGCACGAATTATGGATTGCCGATGTCTTCGGCGACCTGACACCAAAGGACGTCCGCGAATCTGATGCGTCTGCTGGCCAAGACCAAGGCCTCGGCGCAGAAATCCGCGAAGGCGCGGGCGGGCTGAGGTTGACGCTGCGGCTCACGTCAATGCCGGCTAGTTCATCCCGCGCAGGGTCGCCGACGGCGTTTCGCCGAACTTGGCGCGATAGGCGCTCGCCATTCGGCTGAGATGGGTAAAGCCAAGCTCGAATGCGATATCGGTGATGCTGTCGTCAGGGGAGGCGGCGCCCAGTCTGACATTGAGATGCGCGAGCCGGATGTCGCGCAGCATCTCCGAGATCGACGTTCCGAAATGCCGCTGGAAGCCGAGCTGCAGCGCGCGGATACCCGTGCCTGCGGCTTCGGCCAGTTGCGCAAGATCGAGCGGCTCGTCCGCATGCGCATGGAGAAACTCGCGCGCCCGCCGTAACGGCTGCGGCAGCGCTTCGGCCCGACCGCCAAACCGGTCGATCGCATCGCTCGCGCTGTGGCGCTGGCCGTGGAGCAAACCACCCAACAGCGTCTCGCGCAGATTGGCCGCTGCGATCGGCGAAAGCGGCCGCTGCGGTCCGAGGCGTTCGGCGAGATCGACGAACTGCAGAATCTGCGACTGAAGCGCTCGGCCGCCCGCTGAGGACAGATCGACCGCGGGCTCGAACTCGACCGCGCCCGCCGGCCGCCCCGACAGCGCCGCAGCCCGTTGCTCCAACAGGCGGCGCTCGACCAGCAGAATGAGCTGGGCGCAATTGCCCTGCCAGGTCATTCGCGTGGGAATCGTCGGCGACAATAGCGAAGCGCTGGCGCCGGGAGCGGTTGCGATGTCGCGCGCCGCGGTTTGGATCCGCGCCGAACCGTGCACGGGGATTTGCAACAGGAAGAAGCGCTCGAGACAGCCGGGGTCGATCGACACCGACCCGCCATAGGCGACGTAGTTGACGGAGAATCCGCCAAAGACCGCGCTGTTATGCAGCGCAAAAAAGTCGGGCGATGTCCTGTGCTCGGGCGTAAGTCGATGCGGGCAGAATATCCGCCCGACCGCGTCGGCGGCATCGTCGACGCTGTCGGTCGAAACGCGGTTGAACGCCGCCAGCCGGGCGGCGGGGTCATGCTGGGGAATGCTGGTCGCTCTCGCCACGGCCCGGCCCTTCGCATTATTTGAAGCCTATAATATCGGCGGGCGCCGTGGTTGGGAAGGCGATTTGATGGCCGTGGTGCCTGATCGGAGGCAAGGCTCTCTCCCGTCATTCCGGGCGCGCGTAGCGCGACCCGGAATCATCGGGCCGCTGGTGCGTGAAGATTCCGGCTCATGCTTCGCATCGCCCCGGAATGACGACTTTCGCGCCGCAGCAATCCGAAAAATTCTCTGTCGCAGCCGGCGGATTCGTTTTCCGGCTAGACGGCCGCCCCGCTGCGGCCGCAGCCTGCGCGAACCATTCGGAACATCGCAACCACCAACCGCGACAGAGGAGATGGCGACATGGCAGCACTCGAAAAAGGCATCACCGCCAATGGCACGGGCTACGGCGGCAAGACCTGGAACATCCTGGGTCAGGTCTACTTCCCCAAGGCCGTGACCGATTCAACCTTTGCCTTCGAGACCAACAGCGAACCCGGCCAGTTCGTGCCGGTGCACATTCACCCGACGCAGGATGAGTTCATCCTGGTGCAGGAAGGGCGTGCTCGATCTCAAGCTCGACGGCGTCTGGGTGCAGGCCAAGGCCGGCGATCTGGTTCGCCTGCCGCGCGGCATTCCGCACGGCTACTTCAACAAGTCAGACAAGCCGGCGCGTGCGCTGTTCTGGGTGTCGCCGATGCAGAAGCTCGAAGCGCTGTTCAACCAGCTCCACAATCTGACGGACCCCGCGGAGGTGGTTCGGATCTCGGCGCAGCATGAGGTGAACTTCCTGCCGCCCGAGGCCAACGAATAGCTCCCTGGACTCATCCTCGCTGGAGACGTCGTCATGGTCAGGCGAAAGAAAGGTCTGCGTCATTGGCGCCGGCGTATCCGGACTTGCGGCCGCAAAAGCCTTCGCCGCGCGCGGACATCAGATCACGATCATCGAGCGCAGCGGCGATCTCGGCGGCGTCTGGGAGCCGGCGCGGTCCTATCCCGAGGTGCAAACGCAAAGCCCGAAGGATCTCTATCGTTACACCGACAAGGCGATGCCGGATTCCTATCCGGAATGGCCGAAGGGGCCGCAGGTCCACGCTTATCTGACCGAGTACGCCAAGGACAACGATCTCCTCGGCGCCATCAGCTTCAACACGGCCGTGGTGCAGATGGATCGCCGCCCCGATTCCGCGCCCGGCTGGCGGCTCGAACTGCGGGGGCCGGATGGCAGCGTCCGTCACGAAGACTTCGATTTCGTCGCTGTTTGTACCGGGCCAGTTCAACGAGCCGCAGACGCTCAGCCTGCCCGGCGAAGAGGCCTTCAAGGCGCAGGGCGGGCGCATCCTGCACTCCTCGCAATACAACGATCCGGTCATCGCCAAAGGCCGCAGGGTCGTCGTGCTCGGCGGTTCGAAGTCGGCGACGGACATCGCGGTCAACGCCGTCAATTCCGGCGCCGCCGAAGTGACGCTGGTGTACCGCGAGCCGGTGTGGCGGATTCCCTATTTCATCGGCGGCCTGGTCAATTTCAAACGCATTCTCTACATCCGCGCGCAGGAGGAGATGTTCCGGAGCTGGGGCATCGGCGCGATGTCGCGGTTCGCGCATGCGGTCGCAAAGCCGTTCGTCTGGGCCAACTGGCGCGGACTGGAGAGCCTGCTGAAAGTTCAGCTCAAGCTCGGCAAATGCGACATGGTGCCGAAAGAGCGGATCGAGGATGGCGTCAATTGCTCGGTGCCGATCGCAACCCCAGGATTCTTTCCGATGGTCGCCGACGGCCGCATCAAGGCCATCAGAGGCAGCTTTGAGCGCTACGACGGCAATTCGATTGTGATGACCGGCGGGCAGCGCGTCCAGGCCGACGTCGCCGTGCTCGCGATCGGCTACAAACTGGGCGTGCCGTTCCTGCCGCAGGCGTACCGCGACAAGCTCGTCGATCCCGACGGGCAGTACCGGCTCTATCGGCTGATCGCCAATCCGGACCTGCCCGAGATGGGGTTCGTCGGTTTCAATTCGAGCTTCTGCACGGTGCTGTGCGCCGATCTCGCCGCGAACTGGCTGGTGCGCTACGCCGATGGCCAGCTCGCCCGTCAGCCGACGCCCGAAGGAGATGCAGGACAACATCGAGATGATGCTGCATTTCAAGCGCGTCGAGCGGCCGGCGGCCGGCGTCTATGGCGGGCTGTGCGTGGCGCCCTATCACTTCAAGCATTTTGACGAGTTGATGTCGGATATCGGCGTGTCCGGACGCCGGGCCAATCCGCTGGTGGAGAAATTTACCCCGCCCGATGCCGCGGCCTATGGCCGCTTCCTGGCCTCGGCGCCGGCCTACCGCGCGGCCTGAGCGGGTTCCCATGGCGCTGCCGCCGTCAGGCTGGTCCCGGCGGCGGGGAGGCGCATTCCACCTTGATTCCGCACTTGCGAAAAATTGTTTTAAGCCTAAAATGATTTGCGAGACGGCGTTGCCGGGCGTCCTCGATATTGATCTCGAGCCTTTCATTGATGGAAGCGAGGGGAGATGAAAATGTCAGGTAGAACTCCCAGCCAACCTCTTGGTCGGTCTCTTGGCCCGTCGGGCCATGTCGACGATTTCGCGCGGCGAAACCTGCCGCCGTCCGAGCAATGGCCGGACCTGCTGCTCGACCGGCCGCGAGTTTCAATATCCGGAATATCTCAATGCCGCGGTCGAACTGACCGACCGTATCGTCGAAAAAGGCTGGGGCGACCGGATCGCGCTGATCGGCAACGGCCGCCAGCGCACCTACAAGGAACTGGCCGACTGGTCCAACCGCCTCGCGCATGCGCTGGTGGAGAACTACGGCGTCAAGCCCGGCAACCGCGTCCTGATCCGTTCCGGCAACAACCCGGCGCTGGTCGCGGCCTGGCTTGCGGCCACCAAGGCAGGCGCCGTCGTCGTCAACACCATGCCGATGCTGCGCGCCGGCGAACTGAGCAAGATCATCGACAAGGCCGAGATTGCGCTGGCGCTGACCGACAGCCGCATTGCCGATGAACTGGTCGCCTGCGCGAAGACCAGCCGGTTCCTCAAGCAGGTGGTGAATTTCGACGGCACGTCCAACCATGATGCCGAGCTCGACCGGGTGGCGCTGAACAAGCCGGTGAAGTTCGACGCGGTGAAGACGGGACGCGACGACGTCGCCCTGCTGGGGTTCACCTCGGGCACCACGGGCGAGCCCAAGGCGACGATGCATTTCCATCGCGACCTCCTGATCGTGGCGGACGGCTATGCCAGGGAAGTGCTCAACGTGACCGAGGACGATGTTTTCGTCGGCTCGCCGCCGCTGGCCTTTACGTTCGGGCTCGGCGGGCTCGCGATCTTTCCGCTGCGGTTCGGCGCGACCGCAACGCTGCTGGAAAACGCCTCGCCGCCCGAAATGGTCAAGATCATCGAGACCTACAAGGCGACGATCTGCTTCACCTCGCCGACCGCGTATCGCGCGATGATGGCCGCGATGGACAAGGGCGCCGATCTGTCGTCGCTGCGGCTGGCCGTCTCCGCCGGCGAAACCTTGCCGGCGCCGGTGTTCGAAAACTGGACCCGCAAGACCGGCAAGACCATTCTCGACGGCATCGGCTCGACGGAGCTGCTGCACATCTTCATCACCAACCGCGTCGGTGACGCCGTCGCCGGGACGACCGGGCGACCGGTTTCCGGCTATGAGGCGAAGATCGTCGACGACGACATGAACGAATTGCCTGATGGTACCGTCGGCAAGCTCGCGGTGCGCGGGCCGACCGGCTGCCGCTATCTCGCCGACAACAGGCAATCGAACTATGTGCGCGACGGCTGGAATCTGACCGGCGACTCCTTCGTTCGCGACGCGAATGGACGGCTGTCCTTTGTCGCCCGTTCGGACGACATGATCGTCTCCTCCGGCTACAACATCGCAGGCCCCGAGGTCGAGGCCGCGCTGCTGTCGCATCCTGCCGTCGCCGAATGCGGCGTGGTCGGCGCGCCCGACGAGGCGCGCGGCATGATCGTCAAGGCCTATGTGGTTCTGGCGGGTGGCGCCAAGGGCGACGCCGCGCTGACGCAGGCCTTGCAGGATCACGTCAAGCAGACCATTGCACCGTACAAATATCCGCGCGCGATCGAATATGTCGCGCAACTGCCGAAGACCGAAACCGGCAAGCTGAGGCGCTTTGCGCTGAGGCAGATGGCCGCGGGCGGCCCGGCGTCGCCAGGCATCGCCGCGGAATGACGCTTGAACCTGATGGAGAATGCCGGTGACCGCCCCCAAAGGCCCCACGCTGAGTGTGGTGCCTAGTCCCAAGACCGAAACCTCGTCGTCGGGCCCGCAAGTGCTGCAGCCGAGCGGCTGGCCGACGCCGAAAGGCTATGCCAACGGCATGGCCGCCGATGGCCGGCTTGTGGTGACCGGCGGCGTGATCGGCTGGGATACGCAAGGGCATCTGGCGCCCGATTTCGTTGCGCAGGTGCGTCAGACGCTGAGCAACATTGCCGATATCCTTGCCGCGGGCGGCGCCAGACCTGCGCATCTCGTGCGCCTGACCTGGTATGTCGTCGACATCGAGGAATATCTCGCGAGCCTGAAAGAACTCGGCCGCGTCTATCGCGAGATTTTTGGCGCGCATTATCCGGCGATGGCGCTGGTGCAGGTGGTGCGCCTGGTCGAGAAGGAAGCGCGCGTCGAGATCGAAGCGACGGCAGTGGTGCCGCGCTGAAACCCGCTTGTCGGGTGTCGTCCTAAAGCTCTGTTCTCAGTTTCCAGAGTTCCGGAAAAAGTTCGACCTCGAGCATCTTGCGCAAGTAGGAGACGCCCGACGTGCCGCCGGTTCCGCGCTTCAGGCCGATGATGCGCTCGACCGTCGTGACGTGGTTGAAGCGCCAGCGGCGGAAATAGTCTTCGAAATCGACCAGCTTTTCCGCAAGCTCGTAGAGCATCCAGTGTTTCGCCGGCGACGCATAGACGGTCTTCCAGGCCGCCAGAACCTCGTCGTTTGGCGTGCGCTTGACGCGCCAGTCGGTTCGGCGCGCGTCTTCGCCGATGTCAAAGCCATTGCGCGCCAGCAGCAGCAGCGCCTCGTCATAGAGGCCGGGCTCGGCGAGAATTTCCTCGAGCTTTGCCGATGATGTCGGCGCGGTGGGCGTGCGGGCCAAGCAGCGCCAGATTGCGATTGCCGGCGAGGAACTCGATCGCGCGGTACTGGTACGACTGGAAACCCGAGGACTGCCCGAGCTGATCGCGAAACTCGGTGTATTCGCTGGGCGTCATCGTCCGCAGCACGTCCCAGGCGGTATTGAGCTGCTCGAAGATCCGGGCGACG
This sequence comes from uncultured Alphaproteobacteria bacterium, assembly GCA_963816815.1. Classification (GTDB taxonomy): domain Bacteria; phylum Pseudomonadota; class Alphaproteobacteria; order Rhizobiales; family Xanthobacteraceae; genus Bradyrhizobium. Next base: position 16,897 of record CAWFMW010000010.1, on the reverse strand, counting down.
CGCGACAGCATCTTGAAGGCGGGCTGCAACTGGTCGTGGCGGATCGCCTTGATGGCGGAACGGATTTCGTGGATGGCGAGCTTCATCCAGAGTTCGGAAGTCTGGTGCTGGATGATGAACAGCAGTTCGTCATGCGCGTCCGAGAGCGGCTCCTGCGCGTCCAGCACGCGTTCCAGATGCAGATAATCGCTGTAGGACATGCGCCCGTCGAACGACATCTGGGCGCCCTCACGCGAGGAGTCGTCAGGCTTGTCGGTCATGTCACGAGCGCCTTCTTGCGGTATTCCGCGCGTATCCCAGCGGCGATTGGTCAAGACGTCGGCGATGATTTCGACTGCCGCGCGAACCTCGGCTTCTCCGATGTAGAGCGGCGTAAAGCCGAAGCGCATCATGTCCGGCGCGCGGAAATCGCCGATCACGTCGCGCGCGATCAGCGCCTGCATGATCGCGTAGCCATCCGGGTGACGAAACGAAACCTGGCTGCCGCGCTGCTTGCCGTCCCGCGGCGAAGCCAGCGTCAGCTCGGGACAACGTGCTTCGACTTCGCGGATGAACAGGTCGGCGAGCGCGATCGATGCATGGCGCACGTCGGTCATGCTGACGCCGTCCCAGACGTCGAGGGCGGCGTCGAGCGCGGCCATCGCAATGATCGGGGGCGTGCCGACCCGCATTCGCTCGATGCCGGGCCCGGCCCGATAGTCGAGGTCAAAGGCAAACGGCGCGTCATGACCCATCCAGCCGGAAAGCGCCGGCCGCGCCGTATCGGCGTGCTTCGGCGCGACATAGATGAAGGCCGGCGCGCCAGGACCGGCATTGAGATATTTGTAGGTGCAGCCGACCGCGAAATCGGCCTCGGCACCTGACAGGTCGACCGGAATCGCGCCGGCGGAATGCGCCAGATCCCAGACCGTCAACGCGCCGGCGGCATGCGCCTTGCGCGTCAGCGCGCGCATGTCGTGCAGCCGGCCGGTGCGATAGTCGACCTCGGTCAGCATCAGCACCGCGATCGTCTCGTCGATGGCGGCTTCGACGTCTTCGGGGGCCACGACCTTCAACGCGTAGCCGCGGTCGAGCGATTCGAGCAGGCCGCTGGCGATGTAGAGATCGGACGGAAAGTTGCCGGTGTCCGACAGGATCACGCGCCGCGACGGATTGAGCTCGAGCGCCGAGGCCAGCGCCTGGTAGACCTTGATCGACAGCGTATCGCCCACCACCACCGTCCCGTCGGCGCGCCGATCAGCCGGCCGATGCGGTCGCCGACACGGCGCGGCTGCGTCATCCAGCCGGCGACGTTCCAGCCCCTGATGAGCTGCTTGCCCCATTCCTCCGATATCATGCGGCCGACGCGATCGGCGGCTGCAACGGGCAGGGGACCGAGCGAATTGCCGTCCAGATAGATCACGCCATCCGGGATGGCGAACCGGGATTTTGTTCGCGTGAAATCGGTCATGTCTTTCCCTGGTCGCGCGCCCGGTGGAATTATTCGCGCGGACATCGAATTATTTCAAGCTTAAAATTTATGGGCGGGACGTGCGCTTCCCGGTATACTGCTGGTTGCGGGCATCGATCGGACATCCGTGCCGGCCCAAAATCGAATGGAAACCGAACCGCGTGATTTTTCATCAGATTTCCGACTGGAACGACGCCTATGCGAATGCCCCGAACATTCCGGGCGGCGAACGCTGGCCGGCGGCGTGGGTGCAGCCCGCGCAGGCCTATCGCGACGCACTTCAAGGCAGCGGCCGCGCGACGCTCGATATCAGCTATGGCGAGCGGGCACGAAACCGCTTCGATCTCTTTCGCCCGGAAGGCCGGCCAAAGGGCCTGGTCGTCTTCGTCCATGGCGGATTCTGGAAGGCGCTCGACAAGAGCTTCTGGTCGCATCTCGCGCGCGGATCGGTTGAAAGCGGCTATGCGGTGGCGATGCCGTCCTACACGCTGTGCCCGGATGTGCGCATCGCCGAGATCACGCGCGAAATTGCCGCGGCCGTCGCGCGCGCCGCCGCGATGGTCGAAGGTCCGCTTTTTCTGACCGGCCATTCCGCCGGCGGGCATCTGGTGACGCGCATGATTTCGGCGACGTCGCCGCTCCCGGACGATGTCCGGGCGCGCATCAGCCACACCGTCTCCATTTCCGGCGTTCATGACCTTCGTCCGCTGATGAAGGCCGCCATGAATGCGGACCTGCGGATCGACGAGGCCGAGGCGCGCGTGGAAAGCCCCGCCTTGCTGGAGCCGATGCCGGATGCGCGCGTGACCTGCTGGGTGGGCAGCGCCGAGCGCCCGGAATTCGTCCGCCAGAACGCGCTCCTCGCCAACATCTGGACCGGGCTCGGCGCGAAAACCTGCACGATCGAAGAACCCGGCCGGCATCATTTCGATGTCATCGACGGGCTCGCCGATCCCGATCATCAACTCACCAGGACGTTGTTGTCTCCGTAGGTGGCCTGCCAATCATGCTGGCTGAAACGTCTGCACCGTCTGTCGTGCACCGAGGGCATAGAGTTTTGCGAGCGCCTCGGTGACGGCGCTGCGCATGCGGGGATCGCTGCCGAGGTTGCCGAAAATGGAGTGCACCTCCAGCAGCGCGGGAGCAAGGCGCTCCGCGACCGGGCCGGCGCGCTCGGCGATCGCGGCCAATTCCCTGGCAAGCGGATCGCGCACGTCGATGGCGCGTCCCTGTTCGTCCTTTGCGGTGACGTAGCGCATCCAGCCCGCGACCGCGAGCGCATGCGTGTCGATCGGAAGGCCCAGCCGCAACCGGTCCTGCATGGTGGCGAGCAGCCGCTGCGGCAGTTTCTGCGAACCGTCCATCGCGATCTGCCAGGTGCGGTGATGCAGGGCGGCATTGGAAAAGCGCTGCAGCAGCGACGCGCTGTAGGCGGCAAGATCGGTGCCTTCAGGCATCGTCAGCGTCGGCGCCGCGTCGTGCATCACCTGTCGGGCGAGCGCTGCAAAGCGAACGTCGGTCATGGTGGAAGCGATGGTCTCATGGCCGGCGAGATAGCCGAGATAGGCCAGCGCCGAGTGGCTGGCGTTGAGCAGCCGCAGTTTCATGTGCTCGAACGGCGTCACATCCGAGACCATCTGCACGCCCGCGGCCGCGAAATCCGGCCGTCCCGCCGGAAAGCGATCTTCGACGATCCATTGCGTGAATGGCTCGGTCACCACCGGCCACGCGTCGGTCATGCCGAGCGCGGACGAAATCTCTGATCGGTCGAGGTCGGTGGTCTCCGGCACGATCCGGTCCACCATGGTCGAAGGGAAGGCCACCTCGGCTTCGATCCATTTGGCGAGATCGCGCGATCGAAGGCTGGCGAACTGCGTCACGATCCGCCCGACGGTATGGCCATTGGCGGAGAGATTGTCGCACGACAGAACGGTGAAGGGGGCTGCGCCTGCAATCCGCCGGCGCGCCAGTGCAGCGACGAGAAATCCGATCGCCGAGCGCGGCGTGTCCGGATTCTGCAGGTCATGAACGATGTCGGGATGATTTTCGTCCAGGTCGCCGGTTTGCGGCGTGTGACAGTAGCCCTTCTCGGTGACCGTCAGCGAGACGATGCGCGTGGCCGGGTCGGTCAGGCGCGCGATCAAAGGGGCGGGTTTCTCGTTGGCGACTTCGCATGCGAGAACCGAACCGATGATCCGGTGATCGGTGCCCGCGCCGGAACGAACGGCCAGGGTGTAGAGGCAATCCTGCGGGGCGAGGGCATCGCGCGTCTCCGGACTGCGCAGGCTGGCGCCGACAATTCCCCAATCGGTGGCGCCACCCGCAAGGAGGTCGTCGATCACCACCGCCTGGTGTGCCCGGTGGAACGCGCCAATTCCGAGATGAACGATGCCCGGCGTGACGCCCGAGCGGTCATAGGCCGGACGCCGGATCTGGCCGGGAAGCCGATCAAGGCTGGCGTCGAGAGGCGAAAATCGCCGATCTTTCGGGCCTGAAGCCTGATTTTTTGCCGTTTCGCTTGACATGGGAGGCTCGATCTATCAATCCTTGGTCAATTGGTAAGGCCAATATTGCCGATTTATTGGCCTTGGCCCGATCAAAGCAAGAAAAATCAATTCATCAAGGGATCGTCAGGGAGAGCCGAGCGTGCCGCTCGAAGCCGTGGAAGCGCGACGCCTTTATCGCCAGGTTGCCGATCAGCTCCGCGCCTTGATCGACAGCGGCGAATACCGCGTGGGCAGCCGTCTTCCGACCGAACGCGATCTTGCCGAACAGTTGAAGGTGTCGCGGCCGACGGTGCGCGAAGCCCTGATCGCTTTGGAAGTCGAGGGCCGGGTTCGCATCCGCGTCGGCTCCGGAATTTATGTCAGTGAACCGGCGGCGCTCGCACCGCCCCTGCCGGCGGCGGCCGAAATCGAAGGCCCGTTCGAACTGCTGCGCGCCCGCGAATTCATCGAAGGCGCCATCGCCGAACAGGCGGCGCGGGTGGCGACACCTGAAGACATCGCGCGCATCGACGCTTCGCTGGAAGCGATGGCCAATGTGCAGCATCCCGGCGAAGCCTCGATGATCCATGACCGCGCGTTTCATGTCGCGGTCGCCGGATGTCTCGACAACGCCGTGATGGTCCGTGTGGTCGGCGAGTTGTTCGACCAGCGGCTCAATCCCTACTTCGCCAAGCTCGCGCACTATTTCGAGAATCCGCAATCCTGGAATGCGGCGCTGGCCGAGCACCGCGCGATCCGCGAAGCCATTGCCGCCCATGATCCCGGACGCGGCGCGCGTGACGATGCGCGAGCACCTGGCGCGGTCGCAGGCGCGCTTTGCGCAAAATTTCGGACCCGAAGCTTCGCCTGCCTCCCGCGTTCGCGCGAGAAGCGGCTGAACGACAAGAATTCGAACGGTCCGGCGAAATGCCGGGCCGGTTGGGTAACAAAAGAAAATTGTAGCAAGGAGGAATTCACGTGTTGAAGAAATTGACGATTGCATTTGCGGCATCCGCCGCTGCGCTGTTGGCCGCGACCACATCGGGCATGGCGCAGACCAAGCTCAAATGGGCCCATGTCTACGAAACGTCCGAGCCGTTCCACACCGCTTCCGTCTGGGCCGCCGGCGAGATCGACAAGCGCACCAACGGGCGCTACGCGATCGACGTCTATCCGGCCTCGCAGCTCGGCAAGGAAACCGACATCAACCAGGGGCTCTCGCTCGGCTCCGTCGACATGATCATCTCCGGCTCGAGCTTTGCGGCCAAGAGCTATCCCGCCGATCGGCGTGACCTATTATCCCTACACGTTCCGCGACGCCGAGCATCTGCTGGCCTACACCAAGAGCGACGTCTTCAAGGAGCTCACCAAGGGCTACGAGGACAAGACCGGCCACCGCATCGTGGCGGTGACCTATTACGGCGTGCGTCACACCTCCTCGAACAAGCCGATCAAGACCTGCGCCGACATGAAGGGCCTCAAGATGCGCGTGCCTGACGTGCCGGCCTATCTCGCGATGCCGCGCGCCTGCGGCGCCAACACCGCGCCGATCGCCTTCGCCGAGGTCTATCTCGCGCTGCAGAACGGCACCGTCGAAGCGCAGGAAAATCCGCTCACGACCATCGAGGCCAAGAAGTTCTACGAGGTGCAGAAGCACATCGTGCTGACCGGCCACATCGTCGATCATCTCAACACCGTGATTTCCGGCGCGCTCTGGAAGAAGCTGTCCGAGGAAGACCGCAAGATCTTCACCGACGTCGCGCAGGAAGCCGCCGCCAAGGCGACCGCCGAGATCAAGGCCAACGAAGCCAAGCTGGTCGATTTCTTCAAGCAGAAGGGCCTGACGGTGACCGAGGTCAACAAGGACGAGTTCCGCGACACCGTGCTCAAGAACGTGACCTTCGAGAGCTTCGACTACCGCAAGGCCGATTGGGAACGCATCCAGGCGGTGAAATAGACGATCCGTCGTCATTCCGGGGCGGTGCGAAGCACAGAACCCGGAATCTCGAGGTTCCGGGTTCGATGCTCACGCATCGCCCCGGAATGACGTGAGCAAATCACGCGCCGCCAGCTTGGGGAGTAAGCGCATGTCATCGGTTGAAGTTCACAAGCAGATCACGGCGGACGAGATCGCCCATACCTTCGAGGACGAGGTCCCCAAGGCCGCCGATCTGAGCCAGTATGCGCCCGAAGACTGGCTGGCGCTCGCGATCTTCTGGATCATGGCGCTGTGCGTTTTCCTGCAGTTCTTCACCCGCTACGTCCTCAACGACAGCTACGCCTGGACCGAGGAGATCGCGACCTACTGCCTGATCGGCGTCGTGTTCATCGGCTCGGCGATGTGCGTGCGGCTGTCGCGGCACATCCAGGTCGATCTGATCTTCCGCTATCTGCCGCATCTTCCGGCGCGCGTGCTGTCGACCGTGATCGACCTGATCCGGATCGCGTTCTTCGGCTACGCGATCAAGCTGGTCTGGCAGTTCATCCAGATCATCGGCGACGAGCGGATGACGACGATCAAGTTTCAAAAGGGCTTCGTCTACTACGCCGTGCTGCTCGGCTTCGCGCTGATGTTCGCCCGCTCGATCCAGATCGCGGTCGAGAACTGGCGGCGGGGCTATTCGATCCTGGAGCGCCCCGGCGCATTCGACGGAACGGAAGGGTAGGGCGATGCTGCTGCTGCTTGGGGGATTTCTGCTGCTGATGCTGGTCGGCCTGCCGGTCGCGCTGGCCATGGCGACCTCGTCGCTGGTCTACATTCTCGTCACCGGCATCACGCCCGACGTGACGCTGGCGCAGCGCATGATCGCCGGCGTCGAGAGCTTTCCGCTGCTGGCCGTGCCGTTCTTCATCCTGGCCGGCAACCTCATGAACATCGCCGGCGTGACCGGGCCGCATCTACAAATTCGCGGTCGCGCTGGTGGGCTGGATGCGCGGCGGCCTCGGCCACGTCAACATCATCGGCTCGGTGATCTTTTCCGGCATGTCCGGCACCGCGATCGCGGACGCCGCGGGCCTCGGCACCATCGAGATCAAGGCGATGAAGGACCACGGCTACTCGACCGAGTTCGCCGTCGGCGTGACCGCGGCCTCCGCCACGCTCGGCCCGATCATCCCGCCGTCGCTGCCGTTCGTGATCTACGGCATGATGGCGAACGTCTCGATCGGCGCGCTGTTTCTCGGCGGCGTGATCCCCGGCGTCGTCATGACCCTGCTGATGATGGCGACGGTCGCCTATTTCGCCCACAAGCAACGGCTGGGGCAGCGACGCGCCGTTCTCCTGGCCGCAGCTCGGCTCGGCCGGCCTCGAAATCGTCATCGTGCTGGCATTCCCGATGGTGGTCTGGCTGCTGGTCGTCGGCGGGCATGTCGGTGAACATGGCGGTCGGCATCGGCCTCGTGGTGCTGCTGGCGCTCGACTGGTACTTCGATTTCTCCGCCGTGATGGCGCTGATGGCGCCGGTCATCCTGATCGGCGGCATGACGCTCGGCTGGTTCACGCCGACCGAAGCCGCGGTCGCGGCCGTGATCTGGTCGCTGTTCCTGGGGCTGGTGCGCTATCGCTCGATGACGCTGCAGACGGTGGCGAAGGCGACCTTCGACACCATCGAGACCACGGCCTCGGTGCTGTTCATCGTCACCGCGGCCTCGATCTTCGCCTGGCTGCTGACGGTGTCGCAGGCGGCGCAGACCCTGACCGACGCGATGCTCGGGATCACCCAGAACAAGTGGGTGTTCCTGCTGCTCGCCAACATCCTGATCCTGTTCGTCGGCTGCTTCATCGACACCATCGCCGCGATCACCATCCTGGTGCCGATCCTGCTGCCGATCGTGCTGAAGCTGGGCATCGATCCCGATTCATTTCGGCCTGATCATGACGCTGAACCTGATGATCGGCCTGCTGCATCCGCCGCTCGGCATGGTGCTGTTCGTGCTCGCGCGCGTGGCGAAGCTGTCGGTCGAGCGCACCACCATGGCGATCCTGCCGTGGCTGGTGCCGCTGCTGCTGGCGCTGGTCGCCATCACCTACATCCCGGAGCTGACGCTCTGGCTGCCGAAATACATGGGACTTTCAAAATGACATCGATGGCTTTGGCTGCAACGCTGTTCGGCCCGGAAGATCTGCGCATGGTCGAGCGGCCGCTCGATCCGCTTGGCGTCCGGCATGGTGCGTATCCGTTTCGGCGCCGGCGGCATCTGCGGCTCCGACATGCATTACTACCGCCATGCCCGCACCGGCGATTTCGTCGTGACCTCGCCGCTGGTGCTCGGCCACGAGATCGCGGGCGAGGTGGTCGAGATCGCAGGCGCCGCGCCGGGTCTGAAGGTCGGCGACCGCGTCGCCGTCAATCCGTCGCGCTGGTGCGGCCACTGCAAGCCGTGCCGCGAGAACCGGCCCAATCTGTGCGAGAACATCTTCTTCATGGGCTCGGCCTCGAAGACCCCGCATATGCAGGGCGGCTTTGCGTCCTACTTCGACGCCATCCCGGCGCAATGCGTGAAGATTCCCGACCACGTGACCTATCAGGCGGCGGCGCTGGCCGAGCCGCTCGCGGTGTGCCTGCATGCGGTCGCCCGCGCCGGTGACGTCACCGGCAAGCGCGCGGTGCTGTTCGGCGCCGGTCCCGATCGGTCTGCTGACCATGCTGGCGGCGCAGCGCGCCGGGATCGCGGAGACGACCGTCGTCGATATCGCCGCGGCGCCGCTGGCGTTCGCCACGAGGCTCGGCGCCAATCATGTCGTCGATATCTCCGGCGGCGACGAGGCGCTGAAGGCGCAGGCCGCGGCGCGCCCGTTCGACGTGGCGTTCGAAGTCTCGGGCACCGCGGCGGGCCTCGCCAGCGCCATCGGCGTCGTCAGGCGCGGCGGCGTCGTGGTTCAGGTCGGCAATCTGCCGGGCGGGCAGATCCCGGTGCCGGCGAATGCCGTGATGGCCAAGGAGATCGACCTCCGCGGCTCGTTCCGCTTCGGGACGGAATTCTTCACCGCGGTCGAACTGATCGCCGACGGCAGCGTCGACGTGCTGTCGCTGGTGACCGCGCGACGCCCGCTCGCGGTCGCGCCCGACGCGGTGCGGCTGGCGCTCGACCGCTCGCAGAGCGTCAAGGTCGTGCTGACGGCTTGATCGCAGTCACAGTTCAGGAGACTTCGCATGATGCTGCAGGGATGGCGGTGGTACGGGCCCGATGATCCGCGTATCGCTCGACGATATCCGCCAGGCCGGCGCGACCGATGTGGTGACGGCGCTGCATCAGGTGCCGATCGGCGAGGCCTGGACGCGCGCGGCCGTCGAGGAGCGCAAGAACCTGATCGAGAACGAGCCAGCCCGGCCGCTCGCCGCTGACATGGTCGGTGGTCGAATTGATCCCGATCCCCGATGACGTCAAGCGGCTCGGCGGCGGCGCGACGCGCTCGATCGAGGCCTGGATCGCGAGCCTCGAGGCGGTCGCCGCGGCCGGCATCAAGATCATCTGCTACAATTTCATGCCGGTGGTCGACTGGTGCCGCACCGATCTCGAATGGGAACTGCCGAACGGCGCCACGGCGATGCGCTTCGACCAGGACCGGTTCGCGGCGTTCGACCTGCATATCCTGCAGCGGCCGGAGCGCCGCGCGAATATTCCGAGGCCGCGCAGCGTCGCGCGCAGGCAGGTCTATTCGCACGCGATGACGCAGGCCGATATCGACGACCTCGTGCACCAACATCGCCAGCGCGCTGCCGGGCTCGACCACCGATCCGCTGACGATTCCGCAGTTCCGCGACCGGCTGCAGCAATATCGCGGCATCGATTCCGCGGTGCTGCGGCAGCACCTGAGTCGAGTTTCTCGCGCGCGTGACGCCGGTCGGCCGAAGCGCTCGGCGTGACGCTGACGCTGCATCCGGACGATCCGCCGCGGCCGCTGTTCGGCCTGCCGCGCATCGCCTCGTCGGCGGAGGACTATCAGGCGCTGTTCGATGCCGTGCCGTCGAAGGCCAACGGCATCTGCTTCTGCACCGGCTCGCTCGGCGTGCGCGCGGACAACGACCTGCCGCGCGATGGCGAAGCGCTTCGCGCCGCGGATCGGCTTTGCCCATCTGCGCGCGACCAAGCGCGAAGGCCGACGGCCTGTCGTTCTTCGAGTCCGACCATCTCGACGGCGACGTCGACATGATCGCGGTGCTGAAGGCGCTGCTTGCCGAGAACCGCAAGCGTTCGTCGCAGCGACCAGATCGTGTTCCGGCCCGACCATGGCCATCGCATGCTCGACGACCTCGCGGAAACCAAGCGGACCAATCCCGGCTATACCGCGATCGGCCGGCTGCGCGGCCTCGCCGAACTGCGCGGCGCCATCCGCGCCATCGAACACGCCGGCTAACTCGGCGCTCGCGCAACAAGGACATGATGCGCGCCGCGCGGCTGGTTACCTGTCAGCGGTGGAATACGCCGCGCCGCGGTCGCGGCCGCGCAATCTGCCTCGCCGGATCGACCATCGCTCGAGGCTGTTTTGCATCACCTCGGCGAGCGCCGGACGCGCGTTCAACTGCTTTTCCGGCACGCATGCAATGATCGCATTTCGATCCTGGACGCCCTGTTCGTCGATGATCCACGTTCCCAGCCGGTCGCCGGCAAGCCGCGCGGCGATGCGATCGGCTACCGGGTCGATGTCGTTCGCGACCAGCACGTTCATGACGATGCGGCCGCCGGGCTGTCAGCCGCGCGCGGATGGCATCGCAGGTCTCGACGTCGAATTCATCGTCAAAGCGAAAATCCGGACCTCCGACATCGATGGCGATCCCGTCGTAAAGCAGATCGTCATCGAGAATGAATTTCCGGAAATCGGACACGATCAGCGGCAATCCGTCCGGCAGCCCAAAATATCTCTGAGCGATCACGAAGCTGATCGGATTGTTGTCGACGATCGTCAGCTTTTTTCCGAGACGCGCCAGTCTGGTGGCGAGATTTCCGCCGCCGCATCCCAGGACGAGAATGTTCGTCGCGCGATGCAGAAGTTCGTCCATGAGCTTGACATAGCTGAAGACGCTCTCGCCGTCGGGCGTGGCCTGACTCTGCCTGACGCCTTCCTCGAAATAGATCCGCGTTCCATCCGCGGAGCATTCGACGATCTCGATTGCGCCGTTCCTGCCCTGATAGCGTCCCAGCAACCGCACCTGTCGTCACCATGCATCAAATAGGATGTATGATACATCGTTTATCATGTCGTGAATCGGATGCCAATCGGTGCAGAGACCTCGTGCGGTCTCCCAGTTGATATACTGAACCTCTAAATTGATGCTTGAGACGGTAATTTAGATGGGATAAATATATCCGCTTCCGAACCGGGAGAAACGTCCCCCATGATTACCGCCAATCAACTCAGGGCCGCGCGCGCGCTTCTGAGCATCGATCAGCGGCAAATGGCCGAGCTGGCCGATCTTTCGGTGCCGACCATCCAGCGCATGGAAGCCAGCGACGGCGTGATCCGCGCCAACGTCGATTCCCTGATGAAACTGGTTTCCGCGCTCGAGAGCGCCGGGATCGAGTTGATCAATCCGGGCGCCGCGAGCGCGACCGGCGGGCGAGGTGTGCGCCTTCGCGAACATGTCACAAATCCCAAAACAAATCTCAAGACAAAGAGCAAGACCAGTCCGCCAGCCGAAGCGGGTGCTGGAGCGGGTTCGATAGCGTTCCTCACGACGTAACGGCGCCCGCGTCCGCGCGTTCGAGCAGCGCCAGCAATCCCTTGCAGCATGGCTGATGGGGGCAGGCGGGCAGCCGGGAATGTGCAGGTCGACCGGGACGACCTCGGAGACGCCGCCGACGACCGCGTAGCTGCCGGCAAAACATCCGCCGTCCCGCGCGCAATCTCCGACCGCGACGACCCATTTCGGATTCGGCGTCGCGTGATAGGTGCGCTCCAGCGCCTCGCGCATGTTCTTCGTCACCGGTCCCGTCACCATCAGGACGTCGGCATGGCGCGGCGAGGCGACGAACCGCAGGCCGAACCGCTCGACGTCGTAATAGGCGTTGTTGAGCGCGTGAATTTCCAGCTCGCATCCATTGCAGGATCCGGCATCGACCTCGCGGATCGACAGGCTCCGGCCGAGCCGCCGCCGCGCGGCCTGCCCGAGCGCGGTGGCGAGCTCCGCCACGGCGGCGTCGTCGGGCGATGGCGCCCGCTCGGTGAGCGGCCGGCGAAACACGCTTTCAAACAGCAGCTTGCGCATCGCATGGCTTCCTTAGAGATCGTGGCCCGAATAGGAGCAGTTGAACGACTTGTTGCAGAGCGGAAAGTCCGCGACGATGTTGTTCTCGATCACGGCTTCCAGCAGCGGCCATTGAAACCAGGACGGATCGCGCATGTGGCATCGTTCGATCAGGCCATCGCGCAAGCGCAGCCAGACCAGAACGTCGCCGCGGAATCCCTCCACGATCGCCATGCCCTCCCGCAGCTCCCCTCCGAGGCGGAACTGCGCTTGCATATCGGGCCTTCGGGAAGCCGGCTCAGGATCTGGTCGATCAGCGAAAGGCTTTGCTCGACCTCGCGCACCCTGATCCAGACGCGCGCATTGACGTCGCCCTCGTTGAGGACAGGCACGTCGAAGCGCAGGCTGTCGTAGGGCGGATAGGCCAGCGTTCGGCGCGCGTCGAACGACGCGGCCCGAGGCGCGGCCGACATAGCCGCCGGCGGCATATTGCCTGGCGAGCGGCGGCTTGAGCATGCCGGTATCGACGGTGCGGTCCTGCAGCGAAGCGGTGTTGTCGTAGAGTTCGACCAGCGCGGGAAAGCGCAGGCGGATATTGTCCAGCGTGGCCTGGATGGTTTCCGCCCCGCCGTCGCCGATGTCGCGGCTGACGCCGCCGGGCACGATGATGTCGCGCATCAGGCGATGGCCGAAGGCTGCGCCCGATGCGCGCAGCACGCTCTCGCGCAACACGCCGCAATGCGCGTGCATCAGTGCGAAGGAGGCATCGTTGCAGATGGCGCCGATGTCGCCGAGATGGTTGGCGAGCCGCTCGAGTTCTGCCAGCAGCGCGCGCAGGAACACGGCGCGATCCGGCACGGCGAGATCGAGAGCGGCTTCGGCCGCGCGCGAAAACGCGTAAGCGTAGGCCACGGTGCTGTCGCCCGACACGCGGCCGGCGAGTTGGACGCCGCGCGCGAGGCTGGCGCCGGTCATCAGCCCGTCGATGCCCTTGTGGACGTATCCGAGCCGCTGTTCCAGCCGGACCACGGTCTCGCCGCTGGCGGTAAAGCGGAAATGTCCGGGCTCGATGATACCCGCATGCACCGGGCCGACCGCAATCTGGTGCAGGCCGTCGCCTTCCGCGGCGAGGAAACGATACGGCGCTGCCTTCGGCAATGCGTCGATGCGATCTCCCAACGGGAAGCGCACGCCCCAGCGGTTGTGGTCGAGCCAGGGTCGGGCGTCGGGCGAGCCTTCGGGCGGCCAGTCCGAACAGGTCGTTGATGGTGCGTTCCAGCCGCAGTGCCGGCGGATGATGCTTGCCGACGGAAGGAAACGTGCGGTCGGGGCAATCCAGGCTGACGACCGCGATCTCCGCGGTCTGTCCATCCATGATCGCCATGTGCACCGTTGCGGGTTCGCCCCACAGGCCGAGCAGGCTCCAGCGTCCATGCGCCAGTTCGCTCGCCGCAAATGTCCATACCGAAGCATCGACCGCGACGCGCGGCCACGGGCCGTATTGCCCGACCTTGCGGCCCTCCAGCGTCAGATCGATCAGCGACGGCATGTCATTTCGTTCCTATCCAAGGAGCTGAGCCACATGCTGGAACCAGACCACCAGCGGGGCGGGAAGATAAATCCCCGCGCCCAACACCAGTGCGAGATGCGCAAACATCGGAATATAGGAGGCGTCGGCCGGGGCCGTACTGCCGCGCGGCTCGCCGAAGGCGACGCTGGTCAGGCGCAACGTCAATGCGCCGAAGGCCAGCAACAGGCCGAATACCAGCACGATCGCGAGCAACGGCTGCCTTGCAAAGGTCGAGCTCACGACCAGGAACTCGCTCATGAAGATCCCGAGCGGCGGCAGTCCGGCGATCGCGACCACGCCCACCACCAGCCCCCAGCCGAGCGCCGGATGGGTCACCGTCAGGCCGCGGATCCGGGAAATCCGCTGGGTGCCCTTGATCTGCGAAATGTGCCCGACGGCGTAGAAGATCGCCGACTTGGTCAGGCTGTGCATCACCATGTGCAGAAGCCCGGCGAAATTGGCGAGCGGGCCGCCCATGCCGAACGCAAACACGATGATGCCCATGTGTTCGATCGAGGAATAGGCGAACAGGCGTTTGATGTCGCGCCGCCGGTACAGCATGAAGGCCGCGAAGATCAGCGAGACCAGGCCCATCGTCACCATCAGGGGACCGGGGGCGATCGAGGCCGGGTTGGCGGCGAGCAATATCTTGAAGCGCAGCAGCGCATAGAGCGCGACGTTCAGCAACAGGCCCGACAACACCGCCGATATCGGCGTCGGACCTTCGGCGTGCGCGTCCGGCAGCCAGGCGTGCAGCGGCGCGAGGCCGACCTTGGTGCCGTAGCCGAGAAACAGGAATACGAACGCGACGTTGAGCAGGGCCGCGTCGAAGTTCGCGGCACGCTCGACCAACAGCGTCCAGACCATGCCGTCCTGGCCTTCGCCCATGACCGGGCGGGCCGCCATATAGACCAGGATGGTGCCGAACAGAGCGAGCGCAATTCCGACGCTGCCCAGGATGAAATATTTCCAGGCGGCTTCGAGCGCGGCGTGGGTACGGTAGATGCCGACCATCAGCACCGTCGTCAGCGTCGCGACTTCGACGGCCACCCACATCAAGCCGATATTGTTCGACACGAACGCGAGGTTCATGCCGAACATCATGGTCTGGTACATGGCATGGTAGAAGCGCAGATACGCCGGCGTCAGCCGGCCGGTTTCGAGTTCGTGCGCGATATAGCTCGCGCTGAAGATGCTGGTGGTGAATCCCACGAACGTATTGAGCACGATGAACACGATGTTCAGATCGTCGATCAGCACGTAAGGGCCGGGCGAGGGACGCTCGACCACGAACAGCGAAAGCGCAGACAGGAATGTCGCCAGGCTGGCAACGACGTTCAGCCGTGCTGCCAGCGCGGTAGCCGGGCAGGGCGGCCAGCAGCGCCGCCGAGCAGATCGGGATCAGCAGGACGGCCGTAACCGGATCGAAGAAAGAAGGGGTCATCGGCGTTCGCCCCTGAAATCGTCGAGCGCGGAGACATCCACCGAATCGAAACGTTCGCGGATCCGGAACAGGAAGATGCCGATGACGATGAAGGCGATCAGGATCGAGAAGGCGACGCTGATCTCGACGACCAGCGGCATGCCCTTGGCGCCGGTCGCGGCCAGCACCAGTCCGTTTTCAAGCGACATGAAGCCGACAACCTGGCTGACCGCGTTGCGGCGCGTCACCATGACCAGAAGCCCGAGCAGCACCACCGACAGCGCAAAGGCGAGATCCTCACGCGCCAGCGGGTCGGCGTCGCTCGTCACCCGCAGCATGAGAACCAGCGAGAGCGCGACGAGCCCCATTCCGGCCAGCATGGTCGGACCGATTCCGACCGCGGATTCGATATCGCGGTGAATTCCGAGCTGCTTGACGATGCGGTGCAGCGCCACCGGAATGACGATCGCCTTGAACACCAGGGCGATGACCGCGGTGACGTAGAGATGGGGCGCATCCTGGATGAAAGCCTGCCAGGCAACCGAGAGCGCCAGCACCAAAGCGTGCAGCGCGAAAACGTTGAGCAGCGAATAGAGACGGTCCTGATACAGCATCATCAGGCTGATCAGCACCAGTCCGCCGGCCAGCGTGTGCGAAACGTCGAAGGCGAAGCTGTGCATCTGCATCAGAAACTCCTCGAGACGAACAGCAGCAGGGTGCCGAGCAGGCCCAGCATGAAGGCCGCGCCGAGGAACTGCGGAACGCGAAACACCCGCATCTTTGCCGTGGCGGTCTCGAACAGCGCGAGCAGGAAGCCGGCCAGCGCGAGCTTGAGGACATACGCGCCGGCGCCGATCGCGTATGACAACGTACCGCTGCCGTACAGCGCGATCTGCCAGGGGAAGAACACGCAGGCGATCAGCGAGACGTAGAGCAGCAGCTTGAGGAATGCGCCGAGCTCGATCATCGCGAGATGGCGTCCGGAATATTCCAGGATCATCGCCTCATGCACCATGGTGAGTTCGAGGTGCGTCGCCGGGTTGTCGACCGGGATGCGCGCGTTCTCCGCGATCGCCACCATGAACAGCGCGACCAGCGCCATGCCGAGCGACACCCGCAAGCCCACATAGGACGACGCCAGAAAGTGCGAGACGGTCGAGAGTTGCGTCGAGCCGGCGACCAGCGCCAGGCAGAATACGATCAGCAGCATCGCGGGCTCGGCAAGCGCTGCGATCATCACCTCGCGGCTGGAGCCGATGCCGCCGAAACTGGTGCCGACGTCCATCCCGGCGAGCGCGAGGAAGAAGCGCGCGCTTCCCAGCAGCGCGACGATGGCGATCAGATCGGCCGTCCAGTTGAACAGCAGCCCGGTCGCGAAGGTCGGCACCAGGGCGGCGGCAACCCAGATCGCGGCGAAGGTGATGTAGGGCGTCACGCGGAACAGCCATGAGGCGTTGTCGGCCAGCACCACTTCCTTGCGCATCAGGCGCAGCAGGTCGCGATAGGGCTGAAAGACCGAGGCGCCCTGGCGGCGCACCAGCCGGGCCTTGATCTTGCGCACGTAGCCGGTCAGCAGCGGGGCGAGCAGCAGCACGAGCAGCATCTGCACGCCTTGCACGATGATGTCCGAGATCACGACCATATCGCGAGCACCAGCAGCAGCGTAACGAGGGTGGCAAAGACCAGGCTGAGATATCGCCGGATGGTCAGAAATTGCAGGCGATTGAGCCGTGTCGACAGGAAGCCGACGGCATCCGCAATCGGCGCATAGATTCCGCTCCA
>CAWFMW010000009.1:0-7048 GCA_963816815.1 uncultured Alphaproteobacteria bacterium | reverse complement strand
ACGCGATCGAGTTTCACGAAGGCGGCGGAATGTCGGGCGCCGCGTGCTGGCGCGCCGACGGCACGCCGATCGGTGTCGCCGGCGGTCTTGCGCGTGCCGGCGTCAGGTTCGCGCTGGCATGAAGGTTCGTGGCCCGAACGGGGCGAAGGCCGAAAGCAATGAAGGGTTTTCCCTGATAGTCGATGCTTTCCAACTCTAGTCTAGTTGGCGCTTGTCGTCGGAGAACTGCCTAAGGGTGGCAACTCCAGTTTGAAACGCGCTCGACGTAAACATCGATAGAGAAGGTTAGCCATGCGCTGGACGTTTGCTTCACTGGTTTTGGCCACGCTTATCATAACGATCCCCGTCGCGGACGCGCTCGCGCAAAGTTCCGCAGGGCGCGGCGCAGTCTCCGGGGCCATCATCGGTGGTGCTGTGGGGGGCAGGCGAGGTGCGGCGGTCGGTGCGGCAACTGGCGCTGTCGTGGGAAGCCGTCACCGGCAGCATTGGCACAACCATTACTATTGGCGGCACGGTAAATGCTGGGTCCGCACTTCAAGCGGAAGATCGCATCAGGTGTCCAGCCGATATTGCCGTTGAGCGAGCCGCTACTTCCGTACGCAGATGACGCGGACCACGGACGCCTTGGCGTCCGGGGATCCGCCGGTGGCGTTGACGCCATTGGTCTTGAGGAAATGGCGCACGGTATCTGATGGCACCAGCACGGCCTGGGCCGTCGGCGTGCCGTTCGCCGGGCCAGCCACCTGCACCGGTTTCAACAGCGCGATGCCGGCGAACTTGCCGTCGCCATCCAGCGCGGCCGAGCCCGAAAAGCCGATCGCCGGCGCGGGCGTCAGTGCCACATCATGGCTGGCGTCGAACTGCGCCACTGACGCCTTGACGCCGCTGACGGCAGCAGCACCGCCCTGATTCTGCGGATCGGCAATGCCGGTCAGGTCGAGCGCGGTTTTCGCGGCGGTGCTGGCAAGATTGATCGGCCTCAAGCCGCGCGCGCCATAGATGCGCAGCAGCGCAAGGTCATGCTCCTTGTCCTCGGCGATTCGATCCGCATTGCCAAAACCTGCGATCGTGACCGTCACGCAGCCATCGAGGATCTGGCGGTCGGTGACAACAGCGCCGTCCTCGCTGACGACGACGCCGGTGCCGTATTCCACGCTCTTGCGCGGCGGCGGCCCGGCCATCTGCACGGCGGCCGGAAACGCATTGAACGCACTCGACATCGCGATCACGACCGGCTCCACGGTATTCTCGGTCGCCTGGTCGTAGAGGATGGTGAGGATGCGGACTTCATCGCCCTTGAAGGTGCCGCGCAGATAAAATTTCTTCAGGCCCTGCAAGCCGGACAGCACGAAAAAGTCCGGCTTGACCACGGTGTAGTCGATGCTGCGCCCGGGCTCTTTCTTCTCGCGCTCGGCGAGTTTGGCCGTAACGGGGCCGGCTTCCTTGCGCCGGGCCAGTTGAATCTGGATCGTGCCGGTGGGCGATGTCCATTTGGTGCCGTTGGCGTCGCTGGCCTGCTGCGGCACCAGTTTGGTCGGGATTCCCAGCCGCACGCCGGTGCCGGGATCGGTGACGATCTTCCAGCCGACGCTGTCCTGTTTTTTCCTGGCGGTGTCGGCCAGCAGCCCGCGCTCCTGCGAATTGAGCACGCCGGTCGGCTTGGCCCCGCGTCCCTTCTGGAATTCCTTGATCGCATTGACCATGCGCTCGCTGACGTCGCCCGTGATGGCGCCGTTATATTGCCCGACCCAGGCAAGGTCCGACTGCAGCGAAAGCCGCTCGGCCTGCCCCATCGCATTCGCCGTTTCCTCCGGCTTCTGCAGCGCGGGGCGGATCGGTATCGTGGTGACCGGTTTCGCCTTGGCGCCGGCCGTGGCCGGAGGCGTCAGCTGTGCGCGCGCGTCCGAGACCGCAATACCGAGGGCTGCGATCATCAATGTTGCCGAAAGCACCGATCTCATGACAAATCCAGGAAAATGCCGCAGTGGAATAGGGGAGTGCGCATTGACGTCCTGCCAACTAAGCACATCTGCTTAGTCGGCACCAACCACGCCCCGGTTCAGGGGACTGACTGAACTCCTCATCCTGAGGAGGCCGCGAAGCGGCCGTCTCGAAGGATGGCCGCAGGCGAGAGCGGGGGCCTCATGGTTCGAGACGCGCGTTCCGCGCTCCTCACCATGAGAGTTTGACAGACGTGATGCGAGAGGATCTGACACGACCATGCTGACGGCCGACGAACTCGAACGCTACGCCCGCCATATCGTGCTGCGCGAAGTCGGCGGCCCCGGGCAAACCGCGCTGAAGGAGGCGTCCGTGCTGGTGGTCGGGGCCGGCGGGCTCGGCGCGCCGGTCCTGATGTATCTGGCGGCCGCCGGTGTCGGCACGCTCGGTGTGGTCGATGACGACATCGTCTCGCTGTCCAACCTGCAGCGCCAGATCATCCACACCACGCGCGACGTCGGACGGCACAAGGTCGACAGCGCCGCGGAGGTCATTGACGCGCTCAATCCGCACGTTCATTTCGAGGCGCATGCGGTGCGACTCGATGCAAAGAATGCGATGTCGCTGATCGGGGGCTACGATCTCGTGCTCGACGGCTCCGACAATTTTGAAACGCGCTATCTGGTTTCCGATGCGTGCTTCTTCGCCGGCAAGCCGCTGATCACGGCGGCGCTGGGCCAGTTCGACGGCTCGCTGACCACGATCCGCGCCCATGAACGGGCTGAGGATGGCGCGTTCAATCCGACCTATCGCTGCCTGTTTCCCGAACCGCCGCCGCCGGGCACCGTGCCGGCCTGCGCTGAGGCCGGCGTGATGGGTGCGCTGGCGGGCATGCTGGGTTCGATGATGGCGCTGGAAGCGATCCGCGAAATCGTCGGCTTCGGCGAGAGCCTGGTCGGCCGGCTGGTGATGGTGGACGCGCGCGCGATGCGCTTCGAAACCCTGCGCTACGCGCGCGACCCGGCCAACCCGCTCAATGGCGATGCGCCCACGATCACTGATTTGAGCGGCTACGCGGCTTAAGCCCCATCTTCAGGCCCTGCGCGGGCCCGACGGAGCGTAGGCACGCATCAGGCGCGTCACGGCTCGCTTGGCGTGCCGATCGATCTCCTCGCGCCCCGGAGAGGGGATCGTGCCCAGCAGCGCGCGCGTGAAAAGTTCGCCCTGCAGCAGTCCGATGAAGCTGTGTCCGAATTCGGCGCGATCGTCGATCTCGATCAGTCCCTGCTTCAACAGCCGCGCCACGATCGCGCGAACGCGCTCCATGCCATGATCCCTGGTGAAGGCGCTGTAGCTGCGCCCGACCGCGGACAGCCGGTCGCCCTCCGCGACCGCGATTCGGAACAGCGCCAGTTTCTTCGGCTGCAGCATCAGCGCGAGCAACTGCGCGGCAAGACGATGCATCGCGGTCAAGGGATCGAGCGTTTCGTCCGCGGCAATGGCATCCAGCGCATCGGTGCCCTGCCGGGTCGACCACGCCATCAGCGCTTCGAACAGTGCCTCCTTGCTGGGGTAGCGCGCATACAGCGTTGCCTTGGACGCGCGCGCGCGGCTCGCGACGTCGAGCATCCGTGCGCCATGAAAGCCCTTTTCGGCGAAGACGTCGAAGGCGGCCTGCAGGATCTCCTCGTCGCGCGCCGGAGTTTCCTGCGGCGGCTTCGCAGCCGGATCAGAACGCTTCATTCCTGCTCGCCTTGACTGAGTACCCATGGGTACTGTATAGCAAGTACCCGCGGGTACTCAAAATGATTGCGTGCGCTCATGCCGGGCGAAGGTCGAATTCTGATGCGTAAGGAACCGAGCGCCAGCCGGGCGGGCATCGTTCTGCCTCCGGATCTGCTGCAGCCTTTCCTGCTGCGGTATCGGCGCGAAGACCTGCACATCATGGCGTTCTTCGGCGGCCATCCCGACTATGAGGCGGTGGAAGCCATGATCCGTTATCGCGACGACGGCACGCCTTCGATCCGTGCGATCCTGACCCGTCACGACCAGAGCCAGGTCGACCACGTCAATGACGACGATCTGTCCGCCGAGGGACATGGCGTCATCAGGCAAACCTGCCGCCGCGACATCGCGCTTGCCGTCGAAGCCTTGCCGGGCAGGCGGCACGCGCGGCTGGAATTCGACTCGTACGCGGGCGAGCCTGTCGTGCTCGACATCGTGACCGCCGGCGAGCCGGACCCCCGGCGCGGCGGCGTCTCCGATCCCGGCAGCCACTCGCCCAACAGCAGCCTGCCGCTGATGCGGCGGCGTGCCAGCGTGCTCGCAGCACCGCAGACCGCGGTGTTCGTCGGCGGCAAGCGTTTCGAGGTTCCGGTCAAGATCAGCTCCGGGCCCTTCGTCGCGCATGAAGGCTATTTTACCGAAGGACACATGTTCGGGGCGATACGTGCCGGAACGATCAGCTATCGCCTGAAGACAAGGCCCGCGCGAATGGCGGTCGGAGAGCAATGGATTCTGGAGAGCGCCGGCCGGGTTATTACCTATCGCATTGAGAGCATTGGCCCGGATGGAAAGCTGCGCATTGCGAGCACGGATGCGCCAGGCGAATCAATCGAAGCCTTCGCGACCGGCGACGGCTTGCGGATCACCCGGATCAGATGCCTCGCAGATGGGAGCCCTCAGGGCGGACTCGACCTCGCATTCGAGGAAGCAGGGCATTTCAGCCTCGCGATGGAAGGCGAGACGATCGTATCGGGATCGGCAGCGACGAAGCGGCAGGCCGGGACGGCCGTCATCACCCTTTCTCCAACACAGCCGGATTGGGCCGTTACGAGACAGGTTCGTGTTACCTGCTCGCGCGAAGGCGATCTCGTGACCGCGGTGACCACGATCGGCTGCGGCTAGCCCGCTCAACCGCGACGCCCGGGGCGTCGTCGATGTGAGCGGGCCACGCCGGGGTCAGGAACCCTTGGCCGGCTTCTCGCTATCCATGTGCGCAAGCTGCGCTTCGGGATAGCGTGCCCCCGCGGCTGCGCCGGGCGGAAACGCCTTGGCGAGCGCGGCGAGATGCGCATCCGTCAATTTCACGTCCAGCGCGCCGAGCGCCTCGGAAAGGCGGTCGCGGCGGCGTGCGCCGACCAGCGGCACGATGTCGTTGCCCTGCGAGGCGACCCAAGCGATGGCGACCTGGGCCGGCGATGCACCGACCTCGGCTGCAATGGCGCACAGGGAATCCACCAGTGCCAGATTGGCGTCGAGATTGGAGCCCTGGAAGCGCGGGCTCATCTGACGAAAATCCTGCGCAGCGGAACGTTCCTTCGACCAGTGTCCGCTAATCAGCCCGCGTGCCAGTACGCCGTAGGCGGTGATGCCGATTCCGAGCTCGCGGCAGGTCTTGAGAATGTCGCTCTCGATCCCGCGCGCGACGAGCGAATATTCGATCTGCAGGTCGACGATCGGATGCACCGCGTGCGCCCTGCGAATGGTGTCGGAGCCAACCTCGGAAAGTCCGATATGCCTGATCCAGCCGGCCTTCACCATGTCGGCCATCGCGCCGATGCTCTCTTCGATCGGCACATCGGGATCGAGCCGCGCCGGCCGATAGATGTCGATAGTATCGACGCCGAGCCGTTGCAGCGAATAGGCAACAAAATTCCTGATCGCTGCCGGGCGACTGTCATAGCCGAGAAAGCCCTTGTTGGGATCGCGCAGCGCGCCGAACTTGACGCTGATCTGGAGATTGTCGCGGTTGCGGCCGTTAAGCGCTTCGCGGATCAGCATCTCATTGTGGCCCATGCCGTAGAAATCGCCGGTGTCGAGCAAGGTGATCCCCGCGTCGAGCGCGGCGTGGATCGTGGCGATGCTCTCGCTGCGGTCGGCGGGGCCGTAGAAATCCGACATGCCCATGCAGCCGAGGCCGATGGCCGAGACGGATGGGCCTGTCGTGCCGAGTTTGCGCTTTTCCATGATGGTTCTCCTCGCATTCGGCCGCGGATATTCGCGCCGTGGTGACGAGGCTGATATGCGCCGTTTCGCGCAAGGCGATAAGCTGGACAATCGTAAATAGCTTGTTCAGTATACCGAACAATGAAAAATTTCGACCTTCGCGACCTCGATGCTTTCGTAGCCATAGCGCGCACCCGGAATTTCCGGCGCGCCGCGACGGAGCAGGGCGTCTCCGTCTCGAGCCTCAGCCAGCGGCTGCGCGACATCGAAGAGCGGCTCGGCGTCCGCCTGATGAACCGCACCACGCGCAGCGTGGCGCTGACCGAAGCCGGCGAATTGCTGCTGGCCCGTGTCGGGCCTGCGATGTCGGATGTCGGCGCGGCGCTCGATCAGGTACGCGGCTTGCGGGCCGTGCCGTCGGGGCGTCTGCGCATCAATGCGCCGCCGCCGGCGATCGATCTGGTGCTGGCGCCGATGATCGCGCCGTTTCTTGCCGCCCATCCCAAGATCGATCTGGAGATCGTCGGCGAGAGCGCATTCGTCGATATCGTGGCCGGAGGCTTTGACGCCGGCGTCCGCTATGGCGAGCATCTGGCGCAGGACATGATCGCGGTTTCCCTCGGCGCGCCGCAGCGCTACGCGGTGGTGGCCTCGCGCGAATACGTCGCGCAGCACGGCAGCCCGAAACTTCCGAAAGACTTGCTGGAGCATTCCTGCATCCGCACCCGTTTTGGCAGCGGTGCGATGCTGGACTGGGAGTTCGAGAAGGCGGGTCGCGTCGTCAAGGTCTCGCCGCCGGCCAAACTGATCGCGACCCATCTGGGCCTGGCGCTGCGCGCCGTGCATGATGGCGTGGGCTTCTGGCTGACGTTTGAGGGCTACGTTCGCTACGGCATCAAGTCGGGTGCACTGGTCAGCGTGCTCGACGACTGGTGCGCGCCGTTTCCCGGACCGTTCCTGTACTACCCGAGCCGCCGCCAGCCGCCGCCGGCGCTCGCCGCGTTCGTGGCCTTTGTTGCGGAATGGCGCAAGCGGGAGCGGCGGAAGGGCAAGTAGTATCCTGTCGCCCGGATGAGCGCAGCGACATCCGGGAACGGTCTCTTGGAGTGGACTCTAGCTGATATAGTTTTCCCGGATATCGCTGCGCTCATCCGGACTA
>CAWFMW010000008.1:0-105809 GCA_963816815.1 uncultured Alphaproteobacteria bacterium | reverse complement strand
GCCAATCTTCACCTGGAACCGGTTCATTGCGATAAACATTTCAAAATCTCCTTGCTGGGGTGCTGGGTTGCGCCTGGCGTTGTGTTTGAGTTGGATGAAACATGAATGCACCGCAGCCGCGCTGGAGCATCAGCGCGGCCCGGTGCAACTTGGGTCGTCAGCTCGTCGAAATTATGCTCCGCCAAAATGGATCTTCAAGCCGGCCTTGTAGACCCGGCCCGGTCCCGGGCTCGTCCACAGCACGTCGTTCTGCGTGGTGCCGTCGGTCGAGCTGCCGGGGATAGCATAAGGCCGGTAGTATTGGTTCAAAAGATTGTCGATCGACGCCGTAAACATGATGTCCTTGGTCGCATGCCAGGTCGCGTACAGATTGATCAACTCATACCCGGTCGAATGCAGATAGCCTGCAGGGATGTCGTTATTGGCACCGAACGAGGACCATTGCGCCGCCAGGATCAGCCTGCGATCGAGCAGCCGCACACCGCCGGTCGTGGTGATCTTGCGCGGCGTAATCGTCGCCAGCCCGATATTGGTCGCGACGTTCTTGCCGCGGATCAAGTGGCCGGCGACACCGACATACCACAGACCGGCATCATACATCGTCTCGGCCTCGAAACCTTCGATCCGGGCATGCGCGATGTTCTGGTACTGGAAGAACTGGCTGAACGAGCCGAACGGCGGCACCGGCGTCGGCGCGGAGCCGACAAGATCGATATAGCCATCGACGTCGTTGCGGAACAGGTTGAACTTGCCGCGGAAGCTGTCGCCGGACGTGAAGATGTCATTGTACTTCAGGTTCAGGCCGATTTCCTTGTTCTTGCCGACTTCCGGCCGCAGGGCCGGGTTCGGCAGGAAGCAGAACAGGCCGGCGGTGCCGTCGGGGCAGACGAACAGGGGCGGACCGCCGCCCGTGGCATGACCGCCTGCGATCAGCGTCTCGGTGATCGACGGCGCGCGATAGCCTTCGGCATAGCTGACATAGGGCGTGAACCCCGCCACCGGCGTCACGCCAAGCGTGATCTTCGGCGAGAAACGGTCGCCACCGGTAGAGACCGTCCGCGAGTCCAGATCATAGCGATCGTAACGGATCGCGCTGATGGCTTCGAACCAGGTCGAATAGTTCTGCTTCAACTGGATGAAGCCGCCGGAAACGGTACGCACGCCGCTCGGCGTCGTGATGTTGGAGTTACCCCGCGCGTCGCTCGTCACCACGTCGTCGCGGAACGCGTCGACCCCGTAGGTCACCGCGTTGCGCCAGTCTCCGACATTGAAGCGCGTGGTGTTGTTGACGTCGACGCCGAGCGTATCGAGCACATAGCTGCGGCGGTCGCCGACACAGCCCGAGATATTGTTGCCGGGATTGCTGATCGGGCAGACGCCGCCGCCGGTGGTGATGCGGGTGTTGTAGGTCTTGACCTGATCGTTTTCGACCCGGTTGCCATACACCGTGGCGTTCCAGTCGAACCAATTATCGTCCGGCTTGGCGTATTTGTAGGTGATGGTGCCGAGGTAGTTCTTGGCATCCGACGCGTAGACCGACGACCCCGCGATCGCCGCCAGCGGCGCCGACGTGGTGGTAGGACCGCGATTCTGCTGCCCGATGCTGTATTTGTAATCCTGGAACACGCCGCCGATCTTGACCTCGTGGCCATCGGCGGGACGCACGGTCAGCTTCATCAGGCCGGCGGCAAGTTCATTGCCGGTGTTGCCGATCTCGGTGCCGTTGCCGTCCTTGTAGTTGCCCTGGGTGCGGTACACCGCGCCGCCGAACACATCGACATTGGGATCGGCGCGCACGCCGCCGAAGATCGAGCCGAGGCCCCGCGCATTGTTGGTGCCGCCGGATCCGGTCATGTCGACGCCCCAGCGCTCGCCCGGGCGCACGACGTCGTTGATGTCCTTGGTGCGGAAGGAGACCAGGCCGCCGATTGCACCCGACCCGTAGATATTGGCGGTCGGGCCGCGCACGACATCGACGCCGCCGACCAGTTCGGGATCGAGGAAGAACGAGCCGTTGGCGTTGTGGCCGGAGCGCTGGTAGTTCTGCCGCGCGCCGTCGACGACGACCGCGACGCGGCCGAAATCCTGCAGGCCGCGGATGTTGATGACGGTCGCGGGATCGTCGCCGCGCTCCTGAAACGACACGCCGGGGACGCTGTAGAAGATATCCGACAGCCGGTTCGGCTGCAGGCCCTGGATCTGCTCCATCGACACGGAGCTGACGGGCGCCAGCGCGTCGATGGCGCGCTCTTCCGTCTTCGAAGCTGCCACCGTGATGGTGTCGAGCGACTGCACCGGCGCGCGGCCAATCTGCGCCATCGCGTTCCTGACGGGAGCCGCGGCTTGCTCAACTTGCTGCGGCTTGGCCTGCTGGCGCTTGGCCTGCTTCTGCTTTTTCTGCTCGGAGGTGCGCGTAACGGTCTCCGTTTCCAGCGCCTGCGTGAACGCTGCGCCTGACGCCATCAATGCGAACGAAAATGCCGACGCGCCCAAAACCAAGGCGCGCGAATGCCTGACCCCGAAAGCCATACTGCCCCAACCTGTTGATGTTCTTGGTCTGGCTGGCGGGCGCCGCTGATATGCGCGGCTGCTTGCTGGCTTCATATTTCCGCGACCGGGCTCCCCCGCTCGTATCGCGTCTGTCTTGGTTACGCCGCGTTGCGGAACCGGTCAATAATGCCGGGGTGCACTTTATATCGATTGTAAAGTGCAGATGTTGGATTGCGCGTCGATCAAATTATACAAAGCAGCTGGTCGGGAACACAGGGACACAACTGCAATTATGGCGGCACCTTCAGGAGACAATTTCGGAGGTGCCGGAAAGCCGCCGTCTGCGACGCGCGTTCTCACCGTGAACGGCAGCCGGATCGACAGCCGCGAACTGTTCGCGACCGAGCGCGAAATCATCATCACGCATGGCGAGGAGAAATATCGCCTGCGGCTGACGTCGCAGAACAAGCTGATCCTGACCAAGTGAGCCGGCAATGACAATTTGTCGCACGCTCGCACTATCGGTCGCCACCTGCGGCTTCCTGCTCGGCGGTGCGGCCATCGCCGCGGGCATCACGGTGCACGATGCCCGCGACCGCGACGTCACGATATCGGACCCGGCACGGATCGTTTCGATCGGCGGCGCGATCACCGAAATTCTCTATGCCCTTGGTTTCGAGGACAGGCTGGCCGGCGTCGACACCACCAGCCTCTATCCGCCCGCCGCGCTGCGCGACAAGCCGAATGTCGGTTACATGCGCCAGCTTTCGGCCGAAGGCGTGCTCGGGCTCAATCCCTCGCTGGTGCTGGCCGTGCAGGGCTCCGGGCCGAAGGAAACCATGGACGTGCTCGAAGCCGCCAAGGTGCCGCTGGTGCTGGTGCCCGAAACCTTTTCCGAACAGGGGCTGATCGAGAAGATCAAGCTGGTCGGCCACGCCATGGGCGCGGACAAGCGCGCCGAATGCCTGACCACGGCAGTCTCCGGCGATCTGGCTCAACTGCGCGAGCTGCGCGCCAAGGTGACCAAGCCTGTGCGCGTGATGTTCGTGATGTCGCTGTTGAACGGCCGGGCGATGGCTGCCGGTAAGAACACCGCCGCGAACGAGATCATCGCGCTCGCCGGCGCGCGTCAACGCGATCGACGGCTACGACGGCTACAAGATCATCAACGACGAAGCGATCGTCGCTGCAAAGCCCGACGTGGTGCTGTCGATCCAGCGCGGCAAGGATTCGGTGGACGCGGAGGCCGTGTACGTCCATCCGGCCTTCGCGCTGACGCCGGTCGCGGCCAACAAGGCTTTCATCTCCATGGAAGGCCTCTATCTGCTCGGCTTCGGCCCGCGCACGGCGGCCGCAGCGCGCGATCTCTCGATCAAGCTCTATCCGGCGCTGGCGCCGCAGGCCGAAAAATTCACGCCCGCGGCCGCTGACCGCAAACTGCCGGCTGTGACCGCCCTCTCCGACAGCGCGCAAGCGTGCGAAGCCGCGCAGCGGATACGCGTTCCGGCCGCCCGCCTCACTCACCCTCCTTTGCCTGCTCATCGCACTTGCCGGAGCGGCCCTGATTGCGCTGACGATGGGCGCCGCCGGCATTCCGCTGGCGCGGCTGCCGGCCGCACTCGGGCTGTGGGGGGACGCAGGTCCGACGCTGGCACGCGACCAGCTCGTGCTGTGGTCGATCCGGATTCCGCGGATCGCCGCGGCCGCGATGGTGGGCGCCCTGCTCGCCGCATCCGGCGCCATCATGCAGGGGCTGTTTCGCAATCCGCTGGCCGACCCCGCGCTGGTCGGCGTGTCATCCGGCGGCGCGCTGGCCGCGGCGTCGGCGATCGTCTTCACCGACAGTCAGATCGGCCAGAGCTTCCGCTTCATGCAGCATCAATTGCTGCCGCTCGCGGCGTTTGTGGGCTCACTGGTCACGACGGTCCTCCTATATTCGATCGCGAGCCGCTCGGGACGGACGTCGATCGCGATCTTCCTGCTGGCCGGCATTGCGATTGCCGCTATCGCCAATGCCGGCATCGGGCTCCTTGTCTTCATCGCCGACGACCGCCAGTTGCGCGACATCACGTTCTGGATGCTGGGATCGCTGAGCGGCGCGACCTGGCCCAAGCTCGCGGCGCTGGCGCCGGTGCTGGGGTTCGCCCTGATCGCCTGCGTCTGGATCGCGCGGGGGCTCGATGTGCTGGTATTGGGCGAGGCCGAGGCGTTTCACAGCGGCGTCGACGTCGAGCGGCTGAAGCGGATGTCGATCGTGCTGGTGTCGGCGATGACGGGCGTTGCGGTTTCGGTCTGCGGCGTGGTCGGCTTTGTCGGCATCGTGGTGCCGCATCTGCTCCGGCTGGTGATCGGGCCGGCGCACCGGCTGCTGCTGCCGGCCTCGATGCTGCTGGGCGCGGTGTTGCTGGTGGGCGCCGATACGCTGGCCCGCACCATCGTGGCGCCCGCGGAAATGCCGATCGGTATCCTGACGGCGGCGATCGGCGCGCCGTTCTTCCTCGGCATGCTGTTGCGCCAGCGCGGGCTGGTTTCGCTATGACCGCCATTCTCGAAGCGCAATCGGTCTCGTTGGCGATCGGCGGCGCCACGTTGGTCGACGGCGTCGATCTGCGCATCAAGGCCGGCGAGATGGTCGCGATCGTCGGCCCCAACGGCGCCGGCAAATCGACGCTGCTGCGGATGCTGTCCGGCGATCTCCGTCCGACCACGGGTCGGATCGAGCTGAGGCAGCGCGACATCCACCTTTATCCACCCCGCCTTCTCGCCCATCACCGCGCGATGCTGTCGCAGCACGTCAACGTCACCTTCCCGTTCACGGTCGAGGAAATCGTCCATATGGGCGCGGGCGACACCGGCCGCGCCGCCGCGCAAAGACTGGTCGATGAGGCGCTGGGCGAGGTCGGGCTCGCGCATTTCAGCCACCGGCAATTGCCGACGCTCTCCGGCGGCGAGCAGCAGCGCGCACATTTTGCCCGCGTGCTGGTGCAACTCGGCTGCGGCGAAGCGCAGCACGGCCCCGGCCTGCTGCTGCTGGACGAGCCGACCTCCAGCCTCGACATGCGCCACCAGATCGATCTGGTGGAGACGGCGCGGCGGCGCGCGCAGAACGGCACCGCCGTGATCGCCGTGCTGCACGACCTCAATCTGGCGATGCGCTTCGCCGACCGCATCGTGCTGCTGCACCGTGGCAAGCTCGCCGTCGACGGCGACCGCGCGGAGGCGATTACGGCCGAGACCATCCGCCGGATTTTCGAGGTCGACGTCACGATCGACTATACCGATCAGGGCGTGCCGTTCCTGCTGCCGCAAACCATGCGGCCGGCTGACCCGCCAACGGCATAACGCCGCAGCTTTATCCCACGGCGTTACAGGTTCTTCACAGAACTGTCAGCCAGCTGTAACAGCCGCTCCGCAAGACACTCCGCATCGTCATCATGAGGAGATCCGCCATGCGCGTGTCATTGCTCTGCTCCGTCGCTTCCGTCTTTCTGGCCAGTGCTGCCTTTGCGCAAGGCGAAGGCGAATTTCCCGCCACGCTAAAGGGCCACGCTGTGCTGCCGGCGCAGAGCTTCATCGATGCGCCCGCGGACGCGCCCGACGATCTCAAGACATCAGGCAAATACACCACCGGCAAGCGCGTCGACGCCGTCGGCAGCGTGATGGGAAAATCCTACGAGCGGCCGACCGGCGTATCGCTGCCGTTCAAGGGCCAGCCGTTGCAGGGCCATTCCGGCATCAAGGTGATGCCCGATGGTTCGTTCTGGGTGCTCACCGACAACGGCATGGGCTCGCGCTACAACTCGGCCGACTCGATGCTCTATCTCAACCGTCACAAGATCGACTGGGCCGGCGGCAAGATCGAGCGGCAAGAAACCGTATTCCTGCACGATCCCGACAAGAAAGTGCCGTTCCGCATTGTCCACGAAGACACTTCAAAGCGCTATCTCACCGGCGCCGACTTCGACACCGAAGGCTTTCAGATCATCGGCGACACCTTCTGGATCGGCGACGAGTTCGGCCCCTATGTGCTGAAGGCCGACAGGATGGGCAAGATCCTGGCCGTGTTCGAAACCACTGCCGATGGCAAGCCGGTGCGCTCGCCCGACCATTGGTCGGTGCAGTCGCCGGCAGCACCCGGCGCGAGCTACACCACGGTCAACCTGCGCCGCTCCAAGGGCTATGAAGGTTTTGCCGGTTCGAAGGACGGCAAGTTCCTGTACGCCCTGCTCGAAGGCCCGCTGTGGGACGCCGAGAAAAAGGACTTTGAAAAGGTCGACGGCAAGGAAGCTTCGCGGATTCTCGAATTCGATGTAGCCGCCGAGAAATTCACCGGCCGCTACTGGCAATACGTGTTCGAGCAGAACGGCAACGCCATAGGCGACTTCAACATGATCGATGCTTCGAGCGGCCTGATCATCGAGCGAGACAATGGCGAGGGCACCGCTGACAAGGCCTGCCCGGCCGGCCAGCGCGGCGAGAACTGCTTTGCCGACCTCGCGAAATTCAAGCGTGTCTACAAGGTCGAACTGTCAGACGCCAATGTCGGCAAGCCAGTGCGCAAGATCGCTTATATCGACCTGATGAAGATCCGCGATCCCGACAAGAAAGCCCGCAAGCCGCTCAATGACGGCGTACTGACCTTCCCGTTCTTTACTATCGAGAACGTCGATCGCATCGACGAGACGCACATCATTGTTGGCAACGATAACAATCTGCCGTTCTCGTCGAGCCGCGATCCCAACAAGGCGGATGACAACGAATTCGTGCTGCTGGAAGTCGGCGAGTTTCTGAAGGCGAAGTAACGACTTCTCTTCTCCCTCGCCCCGCTCTTGCGGGGAGAGGGAGCACACCGCCGCGGCGGATAGTGCTCACTCCTTCTTCGTGCGATAATCGCCGAACGTGGAGTCGCGCTGATCGAGTTGCGACTTCACGCTCGATCCATCGCGGCGGAAGGTCGACATGTAGTTCTTGCTCGCCTCCGTCGTAAACGCCAGCGCCTGGATTTCGGTGCCAGCGCGCATCGCCGCACGCGCGCCCATGATCTCCATCGCGCGGTGCACCGAGCGCTTGTTGAGCTGCTGCAATTCCACCGGCACTTTTGCGGCGCGCTCGGCGAAATCCAGCGTGCGCGCATCGAGCTCGTCAAGCGGAAACGACCGCGTCGCAAAGCCCCATTCGGCGGCCTCGCGGCCGGACATCGCATCGCCCGTCAACATCAGTTCCATGGCGCGGCGCATGCCGACCAGCCAGGGATGATACTGCATGTCGGGCGGGCTCATCAGCCGCACCGGCGGATAGCCGATCTGGGCGTCCTCGGCGACATAGACGATATCGCAGGCGGTGGCGAGTTCGGTGCCGCCGGCGAGACAATAGCCGTGCACCTGCGCCACCACGGGTTTTGCCAGATCCCAGATCGAAAACCAGCCTTCAACGACGTGGCGCGACCATTGGCCGGAACCGGCGGCCGAGTGATAGGGCTGATCGACGCGATTATCCGCCGACAGATCGTAGCCCGCGGAAAAGCAGGGACCTGCGCCGCGCACGATCGAAATCGACACGTCGGGATCGCGATCGCCCTGCTCCAATACTTCGAACACTTCCGCGCGCAGGCGATTATTCAGCGCATTGCGCTTCTCCGGCCGGTTCAGCGTGATGCGCCGGACCCGCGGCCGGGGATCGTCGACGAGAATGTGTTGATATGGCATCGGCTGGCTTCTCCCTGTTCGCAGGCCTGTTGGGCGGCCCCTCGGCACGTTAGTGCCGGTATCAGAGGGGAAGCCGCGGACAACGGCAAGGCCGTGCGGTGCAAGGCAGAACCCCGCCCCGCCGCCGGGTGAGCGATCCCGCCCGGCGAGGCTCGCCAGCTTGACCTGAATCAACGACAGGCGTCGCGCTCAGGCTTCTGATGATCGCTACATTGATGGGAGAAGTGCCATGCTTGTCCGTGACGTCATGGTTGCCCCGGTCATTACCGTGGGCCCCTCCGCCACCGTGCAGGAGGTTGCAAAACTGTTTCTCGAAAAGCAGATCAGCGCGGTTCCCGTGCTGGACAACAACGGCAAGCTGGTCGGCATTGTCAGCGAAGGCGATTTGTTGCACCGCGTCGAGGCAGGTACGGAACGGCACCGGTCCTGGTGGCTTCGCGTATTGACCGAGAGCGATACGCTGGCGGCCGAATACGTCAAATCGCACAGCCGCAAGGTTTCGGATGTCATGACGCGGGATGTCATCACGACCTCGCCTCAGGCGCCGCTGCATGAAGTTGCCGCCGTAATGGAGAACAACGCCGTCAAGCGATTGCCAGTGCTGGAGAACGGTCAGCTCGTCGGTGTGGTGAGCAGGGCCAATCTTCTTCAGGCGGTGGCGAGCGCACGCCAACTGCTCGACATCGCGCCGACGGACAAGGCGATCCGCGATCGCATCCTTTCCAGCTTGAAGAAACAAGCCTGGAGCCACACCGGACTGCTGAACGTCACCGTCGCCAACGGCATCGTCGATCTCTGGGGCCTTGCGGACTCGGATGCCGAGCGAAAGGCGATCAGAGTGGTGGCAGAATCCGCCGCCGGGGTTGGCGCCGTGCACGATCATCTGGTCACGTACCGGGGTGGCGGCTGGCAATGAGGGACTTCCCATCCTCTCCCGCATCGGGGGAGAATCGGAAGTCCGCCCATCCTCGCCGGTTCAGCCCGCCGGCGCCATCACGACGCCCTTGTCCTTGGGCCAGCGTATCCGCCAGGCGAAGTTGATATCGCGAACTTCGCCAGCCTTCGCCTCGAACGCCCATTCCAGCACGCCGCGCCTGTCGCGAATGTTGCTTGCAGTCGGAGCCGTGGTCGACGGCAGCATTTCCACCTGGATCTCCTCGTGCTCGCTGACCGGCAACTGGTCCTCGATCGCGATGCGGATCGGGAAGTCGTGGCCGTTGCGCACGGTGGTCTTGAACGCGCGTTCGTCAGTCTTCGACGTCGTCACGATCAGGCCTGCCGATCCCTCGTTGCGTTTGAGGACGGTGCGCTCGATCTTGACCTTGTCGTCGGCGCCGAAGCCGAGCCGCACGGTCTCGTCCTTGGCCGCAGCCGCCATCTGGCCGCGGCCGACGAACACGCCGTCGCGATAGATCGCGACCCGGCCGGGCAGCAATGGCGCGTCCTCGGTCTGCTTGAAGCTCGCTTCCAGGAACGCGGTCGGGTCCAGCACAGGCACGGCGCGAACCGTCAAGTCCGGCGCAATGTTCGCACTGGAGACGCGCAGGCTCTTGGCACCTTCGCCGGCGCCGAGGCTGACGCGCCCGGGGATCCTGAACACCACCTGGAAGCCGCTGACATCGGCCGCGGCCTGTTGCTCGGCGGCCTTCTCCATCACGGGCTCCTCGCTCTTCCCCGCAGTGGCCCGGAGCTGCCGCTGCCTGTCCGGGGGCGGTGCAGCCGCATAATCCAACGCGGACGCCGCGGCCATCGGGCGCGGCACTTGCGGATATTGAACAACAAGCGGCTTCAGGTCGGGCGCGCTGCCGCCGCGTGCGGTGCGCACGGTGGAAACTGCGAGCGCGACATTCGACCAGTCCTCGCCTGTGTTTTGGGTGATTTCGGCACGACGTACCAGTTCGAGCGCGGGCTTGCGGTCCTTCGCGCCGGTGTCGAGGCGGGCGTCATAGAGCGGCATCCAGCGCGCGTTGCGCACGGCATAGGTCACGCGCAGCGTCGCTTTGGTCGCGGACGCCGCCGCGAGTTCGATCCGCACTTCCATCTTGCTCGGCGGCTTCTGCGCCCGGTCCTGTTCGAGACGGGCGATTTCGCGGTCGAGTTCGCGCTGCTTGCGTTCGGCGTCGCGGATGGCGGTGTCAGCGCTGGCGACTTCCTCGCCGACCGCGGCAAAGGCCGCACGCCATTCGGCGATCGGCCGCGCCTCGCCCTTGTCGCCGATTCCGGCCGGAGCGCTATCCGCAAATCGTTCGGCGAATTTGCGCCGGGCGGTGGCGGCATCGATCGCGCCCTGCAGATTGACGCGCTCGTCCTTCAGCGCCTCGATGCGCTTGTCGAATTCGGGCAGGTTGACCGGCGGCGCTGCGCGCGGCGGTTTGGCGTCGATCGCGCCGACCGTGAGTTTGGCGCCGGCCTCACCCTCGACCCGCAGCGAGGACGGATCGAGCGTCAGCGGAAAATCCTTGAGCACGGCGGAATTCTCGCCGGCGGGAAGATCGAGCGCGATGACCCGCGTGACGCTGGCGCCATCGGGATAGACCGTGACGGCATCGACCGCCGAACTGGCGGCCACGTCCGCCGCGCGCACCGGGGTGGCGGCAAGCGCCGTGAACATGACGAGGCTCGTCGTCAGAAAACCGTTCGTAATCAATCGCATGGATACCTCCTGAACCGGTCGCCTGACGGCAACGCGAGAAATCGCCCCAACACTCCCGGTCATGAGACGCGGCGAGGATGAAACTGGTTCGATCGGAATTTCCATGTGGCTTCGCCGCGGCGGGACCGCGGCGAAGAATAGCAAGCCCCCTGAAGGGAAAGGAACGACGCGCGACTAGAACACCAGCGCCTTGGCCTGCTTCACCTGCGGCAGTGCCTGCACCTTGCTCAGCACGTCCGCCGGGACCGGGCCGTCGATCTCGACCAACGCGATGGCGTCGCCGCCCTGCTTGACGCGGCCGAGATGGAAAGTCGCGATGTTGATCTTGGCAGCGCCGAGCAGGCCGGCGAAGCTGCCGATGAAGCCGGGCTTGTCCTCGTTGGTGATATAGATCATCGACTTGCCAAACTCGGCGTCGACCCGGATGCCCTTGATGTCGACCAGCCGTGGCTTGCCGTCGTGATAGACGGTGCCGGACACCGAGCGTTCCTGCCGTTCGGTCTTGACGCTGACCGTGATCAGGCTTTCGTAATCGCTCTGCGCCGCGCGCACGATTTCGTCCACCACCATGCCGCGCTCCTTCGCGACAACAGGCGCGGAGACCACGTTGACGTCGCCGAGCATCGGCCGCAGCAGGCCCGACAGCACTGCCGAGGTGATCGCCTTGATCTTCATCTCGGCGACGTGGCCCTCATAGGTGATCTCGACTTTCAGGATGCCGCTCTCCGTGAGCTGGCCCGCGAACGAGCCGAGCTTTTCGGCGAGTTCGATGAACGGCTTCAGCTTGGGCGCTTCCTCCGCCGTGATCGACGGGAAATTCACCGCGTTGGAGATCGCGCCGGTCAGGAGATAATCCGACATCTGCTCGGCGACCTGCAACGCGACATTCTCCTGCGCTTCCGTGGTGGAGGCGCCGAGATGCGGGGTGCAGATCACGTTGGGATGGCCGAACAGCACGTTCTTGGTGGCGGGCTCCTCGACGAACACGTCGAAGGCGGCGCCCGCGACATGCTTGGAATTCAGCGCGTCGACCAGCGCCTGCTCGTCGACCAGGCCGCCGCGGGCGCAGTTGACGATGCGCACGCCCTTCTTCATTTTCGCAATGGCTGCCGCGTCGATGATGTTCTTGGTCTTCTCGGTCAGCGGCGTGTGCAGCGTGATGAAATCGGCGCGCTTGAGCAATTCGTCGAGTTCGACCTTCTCGACGCCGATATCCTTGGCGCGCTCAGGCGACAGGAACGGGTCGAACGCAACCACCTTCATGCGCAGGCCGAGCGCGCGGTCGGCGGCGATCGCACCGATATTGCCGCAGCCGATCACGCCCAGCGTCTTGCCGGTGATCTCGACGCCCATGAAGCGGTTTTTCTCCCACTTGCCCGCCTGGGTCGAGGCGTCAGCCTGCGGAATTTCACGCGCCAGCGCCAGCATCAACGTAATGGCGTGCTCGGCGGTCGTGATCGAATTGCCGAACGGCGTATTCATCACGATGATGCCCTTGGCGGTGGCCGCCGGGATCTCGACATTGTCGACGCCGATGCCGGCGCGGCCGATCACCTTCAGCTTCGTAGCCTTATCGATGATCTTTGCGGTCGCCTTGGTCGCGGAGCGGATCGCAAGACCGTCGTAATTGCCGATGATCTCAGCGAGTTTATCTTTGTCCTTGCCGAGATTGGGCTGGAAGTCGACTTCGATGCCACGATCCTTGAAGATCTGCACGGCGGCCGGAGACAGCGCATCGGAAATAAGAACCTTGGGTTTTGTCATTTGGTCTACCTGAAGAGCTAATGGAGGAAGCCGCACTTGGCGGCAGTGACGGGAATTCCGGTACGCAAGGTGACGGCGACTGAACTGCCGTCGAGCGGCATGGCGTCGAGCACGCGGCCGCCGAGGATATCGCCGACGATGGCGCGGCCGATCGCATCGCGAACGTCCTGCCACGGACCCGAGTGATCGACACCGAGCATCCAGCTCTGCTGGGCCTCCCCGCCGCGCATCGCCAACATCAGCCAGGCGCCGCGAACGGATTTCAGGCCCACGAATTCGCGCGCGAGCGCTTCGATCAGCGCGGATGGGATTTCCTTGGGATGCGCCAGCAAGATCTGTTCGGGTGCTTTCGTCGTGACGGTCTGCGGCGCGGTCAGATCGAACTCTCCTGCCAGCAGTCGCGCCACCTCGCCCGGCGTAAAATCCTTGCCGTAATCAGAACCCGGGTTGAGCACAAACGGCGCACCGGGATAGCGGGAGAACAGGTCTCGCACGCGCTCGGGCACCGCGACGTGGTCATCCCGATACCAGGCCTGCGCGCGGGACCGTGCCGTAAAGAACGGAATCAATCTCTCCTCGCCGCGCACCGCGCTCGGCAGCGTCATTTTGGTGCCTTCGGGAATGACGGCGTTGCCGTCGGGCCCGGACGCGATCGGACCGTCGGGGACCAGCACCAGCACGATTTGGGCGTCCATCAACGCGCGAGCAAAGCTCGGCCGTTCGGCCGGCTCCGCCGATGCACGCATCAGCAAACGCTCGATGTCGTTCTCGGGTTCGAACATGGGATGGCCTGTGAGACTGCTGCAATGAAGACGGAGCGAACTCTTCTCCCTCGCCCCGTTCTTACGGGGAGAGGGTCGGGGTGAGGGGCAGCTACAGGCAAGGTGCGCGCGAGAGAGCCCCTCACCCGGCGCAATGCGCCGACCTCTCCCCGTAAGAACGGGGAGAGGCAAAAAAGAAAGCTAAGCCGCCTTCGGCAGCGCGGCCCTGGTCTCGGCGAACGCCCAGTCGATCCACTGCGTCAGCAGCGCGACGTCGGAGGCTTCCACCGTAGCGCCGCACCAGATCCGCAAGCCTGCCGGCGCGTCGCGGTAATAGGCGAAGTCGTAACCGGCGCCTTCCTTCTCCACGAGAGCCACGAGCTTCTTGGAGAACTCGGCTTGCGCATCCGCGGTCAGCGAGGTGATCGCGGGATCGGTGAACTTCAGGCACACCGAGGTGTTGGAGCGGATCGAGGCTTCCTTGGCCAGGAAATCGATCCACGGCGTCTTCGCCTTCCAGTCCGACAGCACCTTGGTGTTGGCGTCGGCGCGCGCGATCAGGGCCTTGAGGCCGCCGATCGATTTCGCCCAGTTCAGCGCATCGAGATAATCCTCGACGCACAGCATCGACGGCGTGTTGATGGTCTCGCCTTCGAAGATGCCCTGGTTGAGCTTGCCGCCCTTGGTCAGCCGGAAAATCTTCGGCAGCGGCCAGGCCGGCTTGTAGGTCTCGAGCCGTTCCACCGCGCGGGGCGACAAGATCAGCATGCCATGCGCGGCCTCGCCGCCCAGCGCCTTCTGCCAGGAAAACGTCACCACATCGAGCTTTGCAAAATCGAGCGGCTGCGCAAACGCGGCCGACGTCGCGTCGCAGATGGTGAGGCCTTCGCGGGTCGCGCTGATCCAGTCGGCGTTCGGCACGCGCACGCCAGAGGTGGTGCCGTTCCAGGTGAAGACGATGTCGGAAGCGGGATCGGCCTTGGAAAGATCGGGAAGATCGCCATAGCCGGCATGCAGCTTGGTGGCGTCCTTGAGCTTCAATTCCTTGACGATGTCGCTGACCCAGCCCTCGCCAAAGGATTCCCAGGCGATGGTGGTGACGGGGCGCGCGCCGAGCAGCGACCACAGCGCCATTTCCACCGCGCCGGTATCGGACGCCGGCACGATGCCGATCTTGTAATCGGCCGGCACTTCAAGCACTTCGCGCGTAAGGTCAATCGCGAGCTTGAGCTTGGCCTTGCCGACCTTCGCACGATGCGAACGGCCGAGCGCTGCGTCCTTGAGATTTTGGGGATTCCAGCCGGGGCGCTTGGCGCAGGGGCCGGAGGAAAAATGCGGCACATTCGGCCGCGAAGCGGGCTTCGCCACGGTCATGATCTATCCTTCCAGATAGTAAGCCTCCCGTTGGGGGGAGGTGTCCCGCGGCGGTGATTAAGGGAATCGCGCCCGATCGTCAAGGAACTTTGGCGGGATCAGGTATGACCCGGGCATCACGCTCGATTGATGCGTGTTGGTCCACCGAAGGCGTCGGCTCTTGCTGCAGGAGTCCGGCAGCATCGGTGACCAGTTTGGCGGCCTCCCGCCGGCTCGAGACCTTCAGAATGCTGGTCTCTCCGGCCTGCACGATATATTCGCTTCCCAAACGGACGATCGAATATTTTTTCATAGAAAAATCCCCAAGCTGCCCGAGCCCCGTGGGATACGCCAGCATAGCGGAGACGTTCCGATCCGTAAAATCACGGACGCGCGCGTAGTTTATCGGTCGTTAACCGGATCGCACACGGACGGCTATCTCAGGCATTTAGTCCAAATACGCCTCAACCGCCGAAGAACATCAAAATCGCACGGTCATGCCGACATGGCTGCGCGCGAAGCCGAGCCGCTCGTAAAACCGCTGCGCATCGACGCGGGTGTGATGCGTCAGCAGTTCGACCACCTTGCATCCCCGCGCGCGTGCTTCCACCACCGCCCACTGCACCACCTGCTCGCCGATGCCGCGGCTGCGGCAGTGTTTGGCGACGCGGACATCCTCGATCAGGCCGCGCGAGGCGCCCTGCGAACTCAGCCCCGGCAGGATGCAGAGTTGCAGGCACCCGACCACGGCACCCTGCCCGTCCTCGGCGACGACGAGCTGAATGTTCGGATCCCGGGTGAGCTGCTCGAACGCCGCGAAATAGGATTGCGGCAGCGGATCCTCGATCCGCTCGCGGCCGCCGCCGAGTGGATCGTCCGCCAGCATGGCGACGATGATGCCGACATCCTCGCGGCACGCAGGGCGGATGGTGACCTCTGAGATGGCAGACATGACGATTTCCGGAGTGGTCAGCGCGCCGGCGGCAGGCCGAGGAATTTTTCGGTTTCGGCGATCCAGCGGCGCACCGCGGCGTAGCCGTCGAAATGAAAGCCGCCTTCATGCGCGAGACGCGTATAGGCCAGCAGCGATATGTCGGCGAGCGTGACGGCATCGCCGGCCAGGAATGGCGTCAGCGCAAGCTGATGCTCCATCCGCGCCAACGCCGCATAGCCCCGCTTGACCTTTTCGGGGTCGAGGTCGGAAGCCGACTTCTTCAGGTAGAACATCTGGAAGCGGCATACGGCAACATAGGGCTCATGGCTGTACTGCTCCCAGAACAGCCACTCGTCCATCTTTCCTTGCGCGAACGCATCCTGCGGAATGAGACGAGAACCGCGCGCGAGATAACGGATGATGGCGTTGGATTGTGCCAGCGTGCGGCCGTCGTCGAGTTCGATCGCCGGCACCTGGCCGGCGCCGTTGAGCTTGAGAAACTCCGCGGTACGCGTCTCGCCCTTCAGCGTGTCGACCGCTATCCAGGTGTAGGGCAGCGCGAGATGGTCGCACACCCACTTCACCTTGAGGCAATTGCCGGAATTGGTATCGCCGTAGACCTTCATGTGCCGCCCTCTTTAGGGCGACACTGCAACAGGCGGCGGCAAATCTGTCAACGGCGCCGGTACGGCGCCGCCGCGACGGGATCAGAATTTGTAGCCAAGGCCGGCGCGGACGCTGTTGATGTTAGTTTCGATATCCGACGTCACCCGGCGATATTCGTATTCGGCGCGCACGAACAGGCCGCCCACCAGCATCACGTCCATGCCGACGCCGGCGCTGTAGCCGTAGACCAGCTTGGTCTTGCTGGCGGCGCTCGTCCCCGGCAGTAACGGGTACGGATAGGCAGAGATGGTGCGATCGACGGTCTGGCTGCCGAAGCCGGTACCGGCAAAGGCATAGGGCAGGAAACACCCTATGACGTAGCCGCCGCGAATGCGCAGCGAACCGAAGTCGGAGAGTTTCACGACCGCATTCGAATGGGTCAGGCTTTGGATCGAGAGGTCAGGGTTACGGAACACCCCCACGGAATCCGAGATCGAACGAATGCCGTCATGGATGTAGTTCGCCTCCAGACTGAGCACGACGTCTTCCCATTGCGAATTGTATCCCGCGAACCCGCCGAAGCCGGTGGTGTTGCTGTGCGCGCTGGGCAAAGATGGCCAATTGTAATTGATGCCGTTTGGCGGGATGAAGCTCGATTGCAGGTCGGTGTTGGCACCGGGCGCTACGTTCGAAGTGGTCGAGCCGTAGCTCGCCTGGCCGCCGACATAGAAGCCCTGCCAATTGACCCTGGCGCTGCTCAGGCCATCGGTGAGACCGCCGCGGAGAAACGGCAGGTCCGGCATATCGGCTGCCTGGGCGACACTCGCCGCTCCGCACATCACCGCCACCAGCAAAAATCGACGCATTGCAACGCTCCATCGGACACTCTGAACTTGCGCCGATCATCGCCTGTTAACCTTAACCAATCGTTGTCGCGGGCACGGTTTGGGCAGGATCTTGTCGGAAAGCCGGCAAACATTTTCACGCGCCGTTCGTGGATCGTCTCACGACAAAAGCGAACGGCGCGGGAAGTGTCCCGCGCCGTTCGGCAACCGTTAACGAATGGAAGTCGCAATTAACCTTTGGTCACCAGCGGCGGCGCATAAACGTGCGGGCTGGTCAGATCCCAGCGCACGCCGAGCTTCAGATCATGCGAGGTGATGTGCTTGAAGGTCATCGGGTTGTTGATGTTGTTGATGCCGTCGAAGGTGCGGAGATCGCCGGTCAGGCCGTCACCCATGTCGAGATAGCGATAGGCGAGTTCGACGGTGAAGCTCGGTGTGACCCTGTAGGCGAGACCGGCATGCGCGGCCCAGGCAAAATTCCACTTCGCGACGCTGTCACCATAGGCGAGACCCGGCAGCGCGCCGCCGCCATTGTTGGCAATGCCCTGATCTGTGAAGCCGTTGATCGCAACCCGCGCGCCGCCGACGCCGGCGCCGATGAACGGGGTGATGCACCACCAGGTGCCGAGATCGACGTAGGCGTTGGCGAGAACGACCCACTCGTTCTTGGTGGCGTGGTAGGTGTCGGTGCCGACGCCGCCCGCATAGGTGATGCGATCTGTGCCGAAGAACTGCGAATTGCCGCGGTATTCGCCGGTGACGTCGGCGCGGAACCAGTTGTTGACCCTGTAACCGACGCCGAGGCCGAAGATGCCCGCGCTGTTGAAGTTCAGGGTCTGAACCGACGACGTGTTGTTGCGGTCGAGCACGTTGTTGAGACGATCGACACGCTGATTGCTGAAGCCGATGTCGCCGCGCAGATACCAGCCGCCGAAGTCTTCGACCACGGCCGGCGCATAGGGAGGCGGCGCGATCGCCATGTCGGCAGCAAACGCAACCTGCGACATCAATGTGGCCGCACCGGCGGCAATGAAAGACTTAACGCTACGCATGGGCTTCGTCCCTTTTGTCCGGTGAGGCTGACTGCAATGAGCCTCACTTCAAAAACTCACGGACGGACGATGGCACCGAATGTTTAAGCGGCGCTTAACCCTAATTATTAAGGTTGACAATCTCTGACTTTTTTTCACGACGCTGTTTGTGGCGCGAGTCGCGATGGGTTTTGCAGCACGATAAATGAGGCTAAACCGCCAAACATCCTAACGATGTATTGAGAACAATCCGCCCGCCGCCGCACCGTTAAGATTTTGTTGATGCGCCAACGCCGTCCTCGCCCCCCGCGGCAGCTCGCGGCGCGCACGCAGCGTGAGTGCTTCAACGTATGCGCCTCAACGCACGTGCTTTGGCATCTTCGGCAGGAACACCGCGAGCAAACCGAGCGCGGGCAGGAACGCGCAGAGGTGATAGACGAAGGCGATCCCGGTGTGATC
The DNA here is from genome assembly GCA_963816815.1 of uncultured Alphaproteobacteria bacterium. Taxonomy (GTDB): domain Bacteria; phylum Pseudomonadota; class Alphaproteobacteria; order Rhizobiales; family Xanthobacteraceae; genus Bradyrhizobium. The sequence continues at coordinate 87,208 of CAWFMW010000008.1, read as the reverse complement.
GGCGAGCTTGCCGAGCACGGCGGCGCCAAGTCCGCCGATACCGAAGGCGACGCCGAAGAACACGCCCGAGATCATCCCGAAGCGGTGCGGCATCAGTTCCTGCGCGAACACGATGATCGACGACGTCGCCGAGGAGAGGATGAGGCCGATGAATACGGTCAGCACCGCGCTTCCGGCAAGGCCGGCATAAGGCAGCGCCAGCGTGAACGGCAGCGCACCGAGGATCGAGAACCAGAGGACGTATTTGCGGCCGTAGCGATCGCCGAGCGGCCCGCCAAAGAATGCACCGGCCGCGTTGGACGCAAGGAAGATGAAGAGATAGAACTGCGCCGCCTGCGTCGACACCTGAAACCTGTCGATCAGGTAGAAGATGTAATAGCTCGACAGGCTCGACACGTAGAGCTGCTTTGAAAACAGCAGTGCGACCAGCACCGCAAGCGCGATTTTGACGCGCCTTGGATCCGGATGGTCCGGATGGCGCTCGACCGCCACCGATTTCTTGGTCGCGATCTGCGGCTTGTACCAGACGCCGATCCGCCACAGGATCACGATCGCCAGAAACGCGATCGATGAAAACCAGGCAATGCTCGGTTGGCCGAACGGCACGACGATCAGCGCCGCGAGCAGCGGCCCCATCGACGTGCCAAAACTGCCGCCGAGTTGAAACACCGACTGCGCGAATCCATAGCGCCCGCCAGAGGCGAGCCGCGCGATCCGCGCCGATTCCGGATGGAACACCGCCGAACCGAGGCCGACCAGGGCGGCCGCGATCAGGATGACGGGATAGCGCGCCGCGACGCTGAGCAGCAGCAAGCCGAAGAAGGTGAATCCCATGCCGATCGCAAGCGAGAACGGCTGCGCCTTCTTGTCGGTGAAATGCCCCACCAAAGGCTGCAGCAGCGACGCGGTGAACTGGAACGCGAACGTGATCATCCCGATCTGCGCGAAGTCGAGCGCGTAGGCATCCTTCAGGATCGGATAGACCGACGCGATCAACGACTGCATGGTGTCGTTGAGGAAATGAGAGAAGCTAATACCAGTCAGCACGACATAGGCCGGCCCCGCCACGGCCGCCTTGGCGGCGAAGCCCGGCGCCACGTCCGGAACGACCACCGGCGCGACCAACGCTTCCTCAGAGACAATAACCGGCTTGTTCAAGACGCGTTCCCAGCAGGCTTTTGCCAAAAAAGGATTCGTAGACGGGAATGCTATTTTTTACGTCCCGCATGCGGGAACGACCATCGCCAATAGCTTATGGCTGCGATGCGTTGACGCACCGCCGATCGGCGATCACGCGCCGTTGGAGTGAAGCTGGCTTATGCCGCCGCGGCGTGGCCGAGTGCGGTGACGATCTGATCGACGACGTCCTCAACCAAAATGCGGTCGTCGCCCTCGCCCATCACGCGGATCACAGGCTCGGTGCCGGACGAGCGGACCAGCAGCCGGCCGTGGCCGTTGAGACGGTTCTCGCCGTCCAGGATCGCCGATTTCACCTCGGCATGGTCGAGCGGCTTGCCGGAGCGGTAGCGCACGTTCTTCAGGATCTGCGGGAGCGGATCGAAACGGTGGCAGACTTCCGACACCGGCCGGCGAAGCTTTTGCACCACGGCCAGCACCTGAAGTGCTGCGACGAAGCCATCGCCTGTGGTGGCGTAGTCGGAGAGAATGATATGGCCTGACGGCTCGCCGCCGAGATTATAGCCCTGCTTGAGCATCTGCTCGAGCACGTAGCGGTCGCCGACCGGCGTGCGCACCATGCCGAGGCCCTGCCCTTCAAGGAAACGCTCGAGCCCGAGGTTGGACATCACGGTGGCGACGATGCCGGGCTTGGCGAGACGGCCATCGTCCTTCCAGCTTTGCGCGATCACCGCGAGCAACTGGTCGCCGTCGACCACATGTCCGCGCTCGTCGACCAGGATGACGCGATCGGCGTCGCCGTCGAGCGCGATGCCGATATCGGCGCGCATCTCGCGCACCTTTTTCGCCAGCGCCTCCGGCGAGGTCGAACCGCATTCCTTGTTGATGTTGAAGCCGTCAGGCTCGACGCCGATCGCAATCACGTCGGCGCCCAGTTCCCACAGCGCTTCCGGCACCACCTTGTAGGCCGCACCGTGCGCGCAATCGACCACGACGCGCAGGCCGTCGAGCGAGAGCTCGCGCGGCAGCGTGCGCTTGGCGAACTCGATGTAGCGGTCATGCACGCCGTCGATGCGGCGGGCGCGCCCCAAGCTGGCGCTCTGCGCCAGTCGGCGGTCGATCGGCTCGTCGAGCAGTTGCTCGATCTGCTTTTCGACGTCGTCGGAGAGTTTGAAGCCCTGCGGACCGAACAGCTTGATGCCGTTGTCCTCGAACAGATTGTGCGAGGCCGAAATCATCACGCCGAGATCGGCACGCATCGACTTGGTCAGCATCGCAACCGCCGGCGTCGGCATCGGGCCGAGCAGCAGCACGTCCATGCCGACCGAGGTGAAGCCGGCCACCATGGCGTATTCGATCATGTAGCCGGAGAGCCGGGTGTCCTTGCCGATCACGACGCGGTGGCGATGCTCGCCGCGCTGAAACACCAGGCCGGCCGCCTGCCCCACCTTGAGCGCGAGCTCCGGCGTGATCAATCCATTGGCTCGGCCCCGTATTCCATCGGTACCGAAATATTTGCGGCTCATGTGACCCCCAGCGGGACTTCTTCCGGCGATCAAGGCCGAATCCCCACGCCACCCTCGTAGCGTGCAGCGGTTATAGTCCCTCGGCCGCTAAAATGGCTTCAAAAAATATGATGAATCATTACCGCCGCGGGCGACCGCGATTGGCGCATAAGCATTTGTAAGGAATGGATATTTCCTCGAAAACGACCGCGCCTGCGCGTTAGCGCTAGTTCCGCCGCTTGACGTGGCTATCCGCCTTCGAGGGCGCCGGCTGGGTGACATTGACCGGGTCAGACCCCGGAAAAGTCTCTTCCAGCCCCTCCTCCAGGGCGTCGTCCAGCTGGCGCTTTTCCTCGCGATCCGAGCCGGTCTCGACGGGAGCAACGGTGCGCGGTCGGGTCATGGGATGTCCTCCCGTCGGAATGGCGCCAGAGACGGATGAGATGAGATTTGGCTGACCACCCAACCATGCTAGATGACAATCCAGCGAAGAAGTTCAAGAAGGGCCGGGACGTCCATGAAGCACATCACCTGCATTGAGGATCTGCGCCAGTTGCACAAGCGCCGGGTTCCCAAGGCGTTTTTCGACTACGCCGACCGCGGCTCCTACACCGAGGACACGCTGCGCGCGAATTCCGAGGATCTGGCCCAGATCAAGTTTCGCCAGCGCATCCTGGTCGACGTCTCCAAGCGCGATCTCTCCACGACGATCCTCGGCGAGCCCGCCGCGATGCCGCTGATCCTCGCCCCCGTCGGCCTGCTCGGCATGCAGCATGGCGACGGCGAGATTTACGCCTGCCGCGCCGCGCAGGCCGCTGGCATTCCCTTCACCCAGAGCACGATGTCGATCTGCTCGATCGAGGATATCGCATCCGCCGTCGACAAGCCGTTCTGGTTTCAGCTCTACGTGATGAAGGACCGCGGCTTCATCAAGGCGCTGATCGAGCGTGCCATCGCGGCGAAATGCTCGGCGCTGGTGCTGACCGTCGATTTGCAGGTGATCGGCCAGCGCCACCAGGACATCAAGAACGGCATGACGGTGCCGCCGGAATGGTCGCTGTCGAAACTGCTCGACTTCGCCAGCAAGCCGTCATGGGTCGCCGGCGTGCTGCGCGGCAAGCGCCGCAGCTTCGGCAACATCGTCGGCCACGTCAAAGGCACCGAGGATCTCACCAAACTGTCGGAATGGACGGCGTCGCAGTTCGACACCTCGCTGAACTGGAAGGACATCGACTGGATCCGATCGATCTGGCCGGGCAAGCTGATCCTGAAAGGCATTCTGGACGTCGAGGACGCCGAGCTCGCGGCAAAAACCGGCGCGCAGGCCATCGTGGTCTCCAACCATGGCGGCCGTCAGCTCGACGGTGCACCGTCCTCGATCGAGGTGCTGCCGGAGATTGTCGACACCGTCGGCTCGCAGATGGAGATCATGTTCGACGGCGGCATCCGCACCGGCATGGACGTGGTGCGCGCGATCGCGCTCGGCGCCAAATCCTGCATGATCGGCCGCGCCTACGCCTACGGCCTCGGCGCCGGCGGACAAGAGGGCGTCGCCAAGGCGCTGGACATCCTTGCCAAGGAAATGCTCACCACCATGGGGCTGTGCGGCGTCAACACGATTGCCGAGATCGACGATAATTTGCTGGCGGTTTGAGCGCGATAGAAGTCTGCGTTGGCCGCACACGCTGCCAATCGCGGCATCGACGTAGATCAGGCCGGCTTGAAATTGAATCGCGGCGCAAAATTCAGGAGAAAGGGACGGCGGTAAGGGTTGGCCCAACCGCCGTCGACATGCACCCGGCGCGTGTCAGTATCGATACTGGCCGCAGATATAGTTGCCGTACGTGTCGTAGCAGTTGTTGTAAGCGCCGTAGGCACCATAGGCGCCGTAGGCCGCGGCACCAACCGCTGCGGCACCTACCGCCGCCGCACCGTATCCGCGACGTGGATAATACCCTCCGCGGTAACCCACGCGACCCACGCCTACGCGACCGGCATAGACTCCACCTCGGTGAACGCCTCCAGCCCGGACCCCGCCGCCGTGGAAGCCTCCACCGCCTCGGTATCCGCCACCGCCCCCACGGCGCGCGAACGCGTCGTCCGGTATGAGGCTGGCTGTAACTAGAACGAGTGCTGCAAGAACCGGTAGAACATAGCGAAACATGGCGCTTCCTTCCTGATGATTGGGCCCGATCATTCGGACTGCAACCAACCCAATTCGCAATTATCCACCCCTTGGCAGAGTTTCGACTCTGGCTGAACAGGCGCTTGACCTAGATCAAAGGATGACGCGGTTCCGCCATGGCCAGCGCGAGTTCAACGTTTAAAGTGCATCAGCGGCACACGTATTGTCCATTCACGAGCACCCGGACGCATGCCGCGCCGACAGTCGCCGCACCCACAGCGGCGCCTCCTACGACGGCCCGCCGCGTCTGCCGACGCGCGACGCCAGCAACGCTTACCGGCGTTGCCGGTCGGCCAACCCTTGCTTCGGCGCTTTGAATGGATAGCGAAAGACTATCTTGCGCCGATTCAAAGGAACCAAATCCGCACACGAAGGCGGCTGCCACGATCAGCATCCGCATAACGCCAAACCGTTTCATGGTGGTGCTCCCTACTGATAAGGCCACGAGCCTTTCGTGGATCGCCAGGCGCACCTTGATTTACATCAATGGACCGACTTACGTTTGAGGCCGCATGCTGGGAGATGCGGTTGTGTCTCTTCTTGCCGGGAGCAAGACGTTCGCACCAGGCGACCGGCCGCGCCGTCCGGGGGATGACATTGACGGGTGCAGCGACGCCGATCTGGTACGTCACATTTGAAATTCGTAAACGCGGCATCCTGCCCAAGCAGCGCAGCCCCCGCGAAACAAGAACGTTTGTGACGGAAGACGAGGCCAAGATCTTCGCTCGCTCAAAGCTTGAAGAAGGCCTGACTGTATTTGCGGGCACGATCAATCCGCACTTTCCCAAACGGCTTGTCCCGTCCTCACAGATCTACGCTTGGCTCGCTGATGAACACGGCGACAACGAGCCGCCTCCCGGCGATCAGGAGTAATGCACGTTGCCGTGCATAAGAAATGCACTTGGGTGTTGCCATTCTGTTACGTGCGTCTGGCTCGACGCGGACTACCCTCAACACTGGTAACACAAGTGGTTTGCACGCAAGCGTGCACATAGTTGGGTATCTGAATCTGAAGACAAAGGGGAAACTAAGATGAAAAAGTACTTAGCCGCCGCTGTCAGCCTCGCGGCAATTGTCATGGCCGCCGCTCCTGCATCGGCAGCCGATATGGCCGTCAAGGCTCCGCCTCCGGCTCCGCTTCCGGTAATCTACAACTGGAGCGGCTTCTACATTGGCGGCAACGGTGGCTGGGGTCAGAGCCGCAATTGCTGGGATTTCCTTAACGCGGCTGGCGTAGCCTTCGCTTCGGGCTGCCGCGAACGGTCCGGAGGCCTCATCGGCGGCCAGATCGGTTATCGCTGGCAAGCCAGTCAGTGGGTGTTTGGCCTGGAAGCCCAGGGCGATTGGGCGGATCTCAGCAACCAGCGCGTCAGCCTGATCAATCCGGCGTTCTCCACTCGCACCAAAACCGATGGCATCGGCCTCTTTACCGGCCAGATCGGCTACGCCTGGAACGCAGCGCTATTTTACGTAAAGGGCGGCGCGGCGGTGACGAGCAACCGCTTTAGCATCCTCGACACGCTTACCGGCGTTGAATTCGCCTCAGCCAGCTCGACCCGTTGGGGCGGCGTCGTGGGTGTTGGATTTGAGTACGGCTTCGCACCAAACTGGTCGGTCGGTCTTGAATACGACCATCTGTTTATGGGCGATGCCAATAATTCATTCTCGATCGTCAATCCGGTTAACGCCGCTTTTATCAACAACCGGATCACCCAGGACGTGGATATGGTCACCTTGCGCTTCAACTACCGCTTCGGCGGTTATGGGGCTCCCATCGCGGCCCGCTACTGATCAGCGCTATCTCCAGCAGACTTAAAGCCCCGGCATCATCCGGGGCTTTTTTCTCGACCTCACCGGGAGTCGCTGTTGCGAGCTGCCGACACGCCGGTCGCGAGGAGACGGCGGCGAGACAAATTCCGTCGTCGTCCCTGCGAACGCAGGGACGCATACGCCGCGGCGTTCCGGTTAGGCGATGTGGTAGACGCCTTCTATCCACAATGAACATTTGTGGTTATGGGTCCCTGGTTCGCAGGGGACGACTTGTTGATAGAGCTAACCCCTGCCCTCACATCGGCGGCGTGATCCCGTCGCGGCCGACATTGACGCGATTGGCTTCCAGCGTGCCGTCGTCCTTCTTCACCGCACCGAAGATGATGATCTTCGCACCCGGCTTCAGTTCGGACTTGTCGCCGGCAACAAAGGTGACGATCGGCGTCCCCTCCGGCACCACGACTTTCTTCTCGCCATCCTTGTACTTGACCAGGATATTCTGGCCGTCGGTGCCCTTGACCGTCTGCGCGACGGTGGCGTTCGTCATGGTCGAGTTCGGCCGCTGATCCCAGGGCCTGAAACCTTCGGCCGCGCCGCGCTGGTTCTCCGGGAAAATATGTACCGCGACCGCCTTCTGTGTGCCGTCGGGCTCCGGCAGCGCAGTGACGCCGATATAGGAGCCTTCCTTGATCTCCGACAGTTCGGTCTTGGCGACGCCGAACACCGCGACATTGTCGGTGAGGCGCACCTTCATGTCGGTGCCCTCGCGCGATTTGACCGACAGCGTGGGCAGGTCCACGGCCTCGATGGTGCCGCGAATGCGGACCGTCGGCGGCTGCTGCGCCCAGGCCGCCGTTCCGAGCAGGGTGACAAAAGTGAGCGAGGCCGCAAGCCCGCGCGGCCATGAAGAAGATTTCGGCATGGTATTCCTCCCGAGGTGGATTTGGCGCCCAACTCAACGCAAACACCGCAAGGGAGAGGGTATTCCAGCAGGCGAGATCACATCGGCGGGGTCAGCCCGTCGCGGCCGACGTTGACGCGGTTGGTCTCGAACGAGCCGTCCGGCAGCTTCTTCATGAAGGCGATCACCTTGGCGCCGGGCTTGAGGTCGGACTTGTCGGCGGGAACGTAGGTCACGACCGGCGTCTCCGGGGAGACCACGACTTTCTTCTCGCCGTCCTTGTACTTGATCATCAGGGTGTGACCGTCATTGCCGACCACGGAGTCCGCCACGGTGGCGTTGGTCATGGTGGAATTGGGGCGGAGATCATAGGGCCGCGATCCCTCGCCGGTGCCGCGCATGGCTTCCGGAAACACATGCACCTCCACCGCATTCTGGCTGCCGTCCGGTCCGGGCACCGTGGTGGTGCCGATGAAGGAACCGACCTTGATGTCGGACAGCGAGATCTTGGTGATCCCCACGACCCTGAGATCGCCGGTCATATGCAGCCTGAAATCCTCGCCGCCGCGCGACTTCACGGCGAGCACGTCGCCATCGACGGCCTCGATGGTGCCGCGAACGCGCGTCGGTGAAGGCGGCTGCTGGGCGATGGCGTAAAGCGTGGAGCCCGCGACCATCGCGATGGCGGCAAGCGTGCGAACGAGCTGAAAGCGACGGACGGACATGGCGGGGGTCTCCAGTGACGGCAGTGACGTAACCATTGACCCCGGCATTTCCCGAAAATTCCGGCTCAAGTCTCCGCGATCAGCCGATCATGCATTCGTGAGATCGGCCTCGACCAGCGCGCGAAGTTCCGCCGTCACCTCGGGCCGCCGCCCGAACCACAATTCGAAGCCGCGCACCGCCTGGTGCAGCAGCATGCCGAGCCCGTCGGCCGTCTTCAGCCCGTGGGCGCGCGCGGCGGCGAGCAAGGGGGTATCGAGCGGCACATAGACGAGATCGGCGACGACGGCGTGTGACGGCAACCGCGCGACATCGAGTTCGAGCGGCGGCTGCCCCTTCATGCCGAGCGAGGTCGTATTCACCAATAGCCCCGCACGCGGCAGCAGGTCGCCGACCGCATCCCATGCCACCGGCAGAACGCCCGCGCCGAACTGGTCCGCGAGCGACCGGGCCCGCGCGACGGTACGGTTGACGAGATGCACGCGCTTGATGCCGCGGTCGAGCAATCCGAACACCACCGCGCGCGCCGAACCGCCGGCGCCGAGCACCAGCGCATCTTCGCACCTTGTCCCAGCCGGGCGCGCAGGCGTCGAGATTGTTGATAAAACCTTCGACGTCGGTGTTGGTGGAGCACAACTCGCCGTCCGCGAACCACAACGTATTGGCCGCGCCGACCGCACGCGCCCGCGCATCCGGCTTCGACAGCGCAAGCGCGCGCTCCTTGTGCGGAATGGTGACGTTGGCGCCGACGAAGCCGCGCAGCGACAGCCGGAACAGGAAATCCTTGAACTCGTCGGGCGGCACCGCCTCGATGACATAGCCGCCCGCGATGCCCAGCGTCCGCAGCCAGTAATGATGGATCAGCGGCGAGCGCGAATGCGCGGCCGGCCATCCGATCAGGCACGCGGCGGGGGGGTTAGGCACGATCGTCCTTTGAGGCGCAGGCAGGCATGGTTCTTTCCGGAAACTGTTGCAGGCGATCCATTTCGTGTCCGGCTGGTCCTGTCAAGGACGCGGACGGTGCTGCGAGTGAAGCACAATCGCCAAGCGTCTCCCCTCACCGCCTCAGCAGCGCGTAAAGCGCGCGGAGTCCTTCCGTTTCGGGGCGCCGGCCTCGGTGCGCACGAACGCGGCTGAAATGCCACCGCCGCCGACCCTGCCGGAGAAGGTGCCGGTCGCGCCCCTGGAGAACGCGAAGTTCAACACGAGCTGGGAGCCGGATAGCGTGCCGCTGGCCGATCCCGAACTGGGACCGCCATCCGGCCGGCGGCCGGTGACCGATGCGCTGACGCTGGTCCCGTTTTGCTGCAAGGACATCTGCCAGCTATTGCCGCTCGCCCAGGTGCCGCAATAGCTGCCCGAAACGGAGGCCGCGTTCTGCGCCGTGGCATCCGTTGCAATGAGCGCGAGCAACGTCGCGCCCGCGATTACGCGCAAGGACATTCCCTCCCCCTCCGCAATCCCATGATTGTGCTTACGGGATCATGACGCCAGCTCAGGCGTCATGATCGCACTTCGCGTAACCTTACGCCGCGACGCGATGCGCGGCGATGATCTGGTCGGCGGCGCGGCCGGTGACTTCGGCCATGCGGTCGAACTGCCTCGTGAAGCTGCCGGCGCCGGCGGTGGCCGAGCGCAGCTCCACGATCAGGTCGCCGATCTCGGCTTCCGGCATGGTGGCGCGAACGCAGTCCCAGCCCGGCCAGTTGTCGCGGGTGTCGAAGCCCAGGATCTGGCCGCGTCGTGCCGACAGGATGGCGTTGATCTTCGCCGTCGCCTCGGTCGGGCAGACGATCTCCACGATATGGATCGGCTCCAGCAGCACCGGCTGGCACTGCGGCAGCGCTTCGCTCATGCCGGCCCGCGCCGCCGTACGGAACGCGAGATCGGAGGAATCGACGCTGTGGTAGGAGCCGTCCGTCAGCGTGACGTGGATGTCGATGACGGGGAAGCCGAGCGGCCCGCGCGCGAGACTGTCGACCACGCCCTCTTCGACCGCGCCGATATAGTTGCGCGGTACCGCACCGCCGACGACCTTCTCGTGGAACTCAAAACCCGCGCCGCGCGGCACCGGCTTGATCTCCAGCACCACGTCGCCGAACTGGCCATGGCCGCCGGACTGCTTTTTATGCCGGCCGCGCTGGGTGACCGATTTGCGGATCGTCTCCAGATAGCCGATCGCGGGCGGCTGCGATTTGACGTTGACGCCGAAGCGATCCTTGAGGCGCTCGAGCGCGACGCGCAGATGCATCTCGCCCTGGCCCCATAATACGGTGTCGTGGGTGCGCTGGTTCTGGATCATCGTCAGCGACGGATCTTCCTCGTTGAGCCTGAGCAAGGCCTGGCCGAGTTTCACGTCGTCCTTGCGGTCGGCCGACGAAAGCGACATCGCCAGCACCGGCGGCGCCGGTTCGACTTTCAGCAGCGACGATGGCGCAGTCTTGCCGCTCGACAGCGTATCGCCGGTCTTGATCGCATCGAGCTTGCCGAGGGCTACGGTATCGCCGGCCTCGGCAGCTGGACGCTTGCTGTCATGCGCGCCGCTGACCGCGAGGATTCCGGATACCCGCCCGGCTTCGCCGGAGGAGGATTGCAGCGTCGCGCCGTCATCAAGATGGCCGGCCAGCAGCCGCGTCAGCGACAGCTTGCCGCCGTGCTGCAGATGCACGGTCTTGAGCACATAGGCCAGCGCTTCCTTCTGCGAGGATGCGCCGAGCCGCTTCGCGGTCTCGGCAATTCCCGGCGATTCATGCCGCAGCGCCTTCATCAGCCGCAGCACGCCGTTTTCGCGCGCCGCAGCACCGAGCAGCACCGGGCAGATCAAGCCTTCGCGCAATTCGCGGGCGAGATCGTCGAACACCGCGTCGCGCGGCGGCTGGATGTCCTCCAGCAGCTGCTCCATCAGCGCGTCGTCGTGGTCGGCGAGTTTTTCCAGCATCGAGAACCGCGCTTCCTTCTCGCGGTCGAGATTGCCGCCTTCCAACACCACGACTTCGGAAGGCTTGTGTTCGCGATAGACAAAGGCGCGCTCCAGCGCGAGATCGACAAAGCCTTCGATCAAGTCGCCGTTCCAGATCGGGATCTGCCGCAGCACCAGCGGCACGCGCGAGGCCGGCTGCAACGTCGCTAGCGTTTCGCGGATGCGCTTGTTGGCGCGGTCGATCTTGTTCAGAAACAGAAAACGGGGAATGCCGAGCTCCTCGAGCTCGCGCAGGATGATCTGCAGTTGCGGCAGCTTCTTCTCGTCCGCCTCGCAGACCACGACCGCGGCATCGACCGCGGGCAGCGCGGCGCGCATGTCATGCGCGAACTCGATCGAGCCGGGACAATCGATAAAGGTGTAACTATCGCCCATGAAGGTGGTGGTGGCGGCGGAGAGGCCGACGCCCATCTTGTGACGGCGCGCTTCGGGGCTGGCATCGCCGACGGAAGTTCCGGCATCGACGCTGCCGGCATTCTTGATGGCCCCCGTTCGGGCCAGGATCGCTTCCAGGAGTGTTGTTTTACCGCTCTGAAAAGGGCCCACCAGCGCAATGCACCGTGGACCGCGGGGACTTCTGACGTCTTGTCCCATTGCCGCCTCCTTATCTCTGGAGCTCGGCCCATGATTGGGTCGGCGACTCCCAATGCTCCGCCTGTCCCGAGGTTTTGGCAAGCGAGAAAAATTCGCTGCAGTGCATTCAGTCGATTCGTCGAAACAGACCTCAGGCAACGGGTCCTACCGTCTGCCCACCATCGCCCCAACCCGGAACTCAAGAGCCAATTCCGCTCAGCCGGTCGCGGCACCCGATCGATCCGAACGCGGATCGAGCATGATCCGCAGCGCGATAGCGAAGCGCTCGATATCGACGCGCTGGTCCCAGGCGAGCTGGAGCGAAATGCCTTGCAGGACCGCGACCATGACGCGGGCGGCCGAAGCCGGATCGAGATGCCGCGGCCAACGCCCCTGTCGTTGCGCCTGCGCGATCATCGGCGCCAGCACGTCGACGGCCTGGGAAACCCCTGCAAGCGCTTCGCGCTTCAATCGTGGATTGGAAAGGCTCTCCGCCCAAAGCTGCACGGCCAGATGACGCCATCGCCGCTCCTTAGGCGTGCGCAATTCGAGCACAAAACCTTCGACGAGGCGCTGCAGGCCGGTGTCGATGTCAGGCGCGGCCAGCGCAAACTCCATGCGCCGGCGTTCCATCGCGTGGCGTTCGGCAGCGATCGCCATCGCGATCTCGGTCTTGCCCTTGAAATATCCGTAGATCGCGCCGGGACTAAGCCCGGACTCCTCGACGATGTCCTGCACGGTTGCCGCGTGAAAGCCTTCGCGCGCAAAGCATGTCAGCGCGGCATCGAGGATGCGCCCGCGCTGCTCGTTGGCGCGTGCTTCCGATATCCTAGGCATCGCCTGTTTCCGCAAGCACCGTGTGATAGAAGCTGTAGCCCTGCATGTGGCGGCCGGCCTGCCCCATCACCCGCTCGCGATATTGATCGGCGCCGAGATCGCTCACCAGCCTCAGTCCGCGCTCGCGCAGGAAGTCCGGCAATTCGCTTGGCAGCAGACCGAACCGCCAGGGTTCGCCCGAGCCGTCGACCTTGGCGATGACCTTGTCGGCGCCATCGAACGCGACGCTGCCGTCGATCGCGCCCTCGTGAACATAGGTGAAGATGAAGCGGCTGCGCGGCGCGAGCCGGCCCGCCCAGCGCATCACGCCGCAGACCGCATCTCCGGTCAGATACTGGCTGACGCCCTCCCACACCACGATCGTGCACAGCAGCGGATCGAAGCCGGCATCGCGCAGACGCTGTTCGAAATCATCGATCTCGAAATCGACGGCGACAAATGTCACCCGGTTCAGATCGGCGCCGGCCGCCTGCAGCCGCTCGCGTTTCACCTTGGCCGTCGCCGGATGATCCACTTCAAATACCCTGACCGAGTTCCAGCGCGGCGAGCCGCCAGGCCCGCGTATCGAAACCCGCGCCGAGCAACACGACCTGCTCGGCCTGTCCGATCGATTCCCCGATCCAGTCGTCGATCAGCCGCGTGCGAGCGATGCCGGAGGTTCGCGCGCCCGGCCATTGCCGGTCGATGTAGCGCGTCAGCATGTCGCCCACCGGACGTACCGCGAGTAGTCTGGCTGGTAACCGCAAGCTTCCCGGCAACAGCGCGACGGCCAGTGGATCGGTAAACACACGTCGTCCGGCGCCCTTCGCATGCTCTGACGCGCGGAACATGGCCATGTATTCGGCGGTCCGGCTCGGCTGATGCTGTAGCATTTCGCGACCTCCACAAAAAGAACGTTTATTCTTTTTAAGGCCAATCACGGCCGCAGGTCAAGACGCTCCGTGGCGAAAATGAAGTGCGGTTAATTCAATGTGTGGCCCGCATGAACTCAGCGATATGCGGGACCCCAAAAACCCGGATGTCGCTTTGCTGATCCGGGTTACACTTGCTGCATCGTGGGATCGAAAGACCAGACACCGTCATTGCGAGGAGCGAAGCGACGAAGCCATCCATCTATCCCCCGCGCGGTGGCATGGATTGCTTCGCTTCCGCTCGCAATGACGGAAGAGGACGAAAGCTACCGCCCCGGCCGCAGTTCCAGGCTTTCCAGTCCGGCGGCGATGCTGACGCCGACCTGGCCCTGCACGCTGAGGGGTTGCAGCGCGATCGAGTTGGCGGAGCCGCCGACCAGCACATTGCCGCCGACGCCGACACCGAGCGTCGCGCTGCCTTGCGCACCGACATAGTTGCCGGAGAGGTCGCCCGGCCCGAGGCGGGCTACAGGCGCGAACACGCCCCAGGCCAGCGCCGACTCCTGGGTGATGCCGAGATCGAGACCGACTTTGCGGATGGTGGCGATGTAGCGGTCTTCCGGCATGCCGTCGGCGCGCAGCACGCAGCCGAGATTGGTGACGGAGCCGACGATGAAACCGACGCTGGCGCCGCCGCGGCACTCCAGCACGCCGACCTGCACGCGCTGTACCTGCTGCGCATTGGCGCCGCTGTTCGACGAAGCCAGCACGGCGAGCGCGCCGGCGGCAATGATGAGGGAACGACGCATGAAGTAATCTCCGGCTGAAAAAAAGTGATGCGAGCAGAGAAACGAAAAAGGCGCGCCGTGCCCGCGGCGCGCCTGATTCTATGCCACAATGCCCTGAGCCGTGCCAGAATTTGCCCGGCGCATGCCGCGTCCCGGAAACAAAAAAGGCCCGCATATGCGGGCCTTTTCCGGAAATCACAACAACCGTCAGCCGCGGCGGTGGTGCCGGCGATCGTGATGCCGGCGCGGGCCAAACTCGACCGGCTGCAGTTCGAGGCCGGCGATGCCGGCGGCGACGTTCAGGCCGGTCTGGCCCTGCACGCTGAGCGGCTGCAGCGCGTAGGCGTTGGCGGGACCGCCCACCAGGAAGTTGCCGCCGCCGCCGATGCCGATCGATGCATTGGCGCCGACGCCGCCATAGCTGCCGGCGAGTTCGCCGCGCCCAAGCCGGCTGTTCGGCGCATTGACGGCCCAGGACAACTGGGTCTGCGCCGTGACGCCGAGATCGAGACCGATGCGCTGCACCTTGGCGATGTAGGGCTCAGGCCGGCGGCCTTCACTCTGGAACACGCATTCGAGGCTCGTCACCGAGCCGACCACGAAGCCGACATTCTGGCCGCCCTGGCATTGCAGGATGCCGGCGCGAACCGGCGGCGCCGCGCTGGCGGTCGCGATCGGCGCGATCAGCGCAAGCGTGGCGAGTGTCAAAGTCAGAAGTCGCATGTGTCCCAGTCTCCGCATGAAAAATTAAATTTGCGGCCGGACAGGAGGGAAGCGCCGTGTCCAAAACAAGGCGCTTGCTCGATAAGTCGTCAAAACATCAGGCGATCACGACCTGTTGTGATTTGATTATCTCAAATTGCCGCAGAAGCGCTGGATGCGCTTGCAGGCTTCTTCGAGATCGGAGGTTTTGGTCGCGTAGGAAATCCGGAACGCCGGTCCGAGCCCGAACGCGGATCCCTGCACGACGGCGACGCCCTCGTTCTCCAGCAAGCTCGGTGACAAAATCCTCGTCATTGGCGATCACCTTGCCGGACGGCGAGGTCTTGCCGATGGTGCCGGCGCAGGACGGATAGACGTAGAACGCGCCTTCGGGCCGCGGGCATTCGATGCCCTTGGCCTGGTTCAGCATCGACACCGCGAGGTCGCGGCGCTCCTTGAACACCTTGTTGTGCACGGGGATGAAGTCCTGCGGACCGTTCAGCGCTTCCACCGACGCCCACTGCGCGATCGACGACGGGTTCGAGGTCGACTGCGACTGGATCGTCGCCATCGCCTTGATCAGGTCGGCCGGGCCGCCGGCATAGCCGATGCGCCAGCCGGTCATGCAATAGGCCTTCGAGACGCCGTTCACCGTCAGCGTGCGGTCGTACAGTTTCGGCTCGACCTGCGCGGGCGTTGCGAACTGGAAGTCGTCATAGACCAGGTGCTCGTACATGTCGTCGGTCATCACCCAGACATGCGGATGCTTCACCAGCACGTCGGTGATCGCCTTCAGCTCGGCGCGCGTATAGGCGGCGCCGGTCGGGTTCGACGGCGAGCACAGGATGATCCATTTGGTCTTTGGCGTGATCGCCTTTTCCAGATCGTCGGGCCGCAGCTTGAAGCCGCTCGACGCCGGGCATACCACGGGCACGGATTCACCGCCGGCCAGCGCCACCATCTCGGGATAGCTGACCCAATACGGCGCCGGGATGATCACCTCGTCGCCGGGATTGATCGTCGCCATCAGCGCGTTGTAGAGCACCTGCTTGCCGCCGGTGCCGACGATGATCTGGTTCGGCTTGTAGGTCAGGCCGTTCTCGCGCTGGAATTTCGCGATGATGGCTTCCTTCAGCTCGGGAATGCCGCCGACGTCGGTGTACTTGGTCTTGCCGGCCTCGATGGCGTGGATCGCCGCCAGCTTGATGTTGGCGGGCGTATCGAAATCCGGCTCGCCGGCGCCAAGGCCGATAACGTTGCGCCCCGCCGCTTTCAGCGCGCGCGCTTTATCCGTGACCGCGATCGTTGCGGACGGCTTCACACGGGCGAGCGCAGCGGACAGGAAGGGCATCATCATCTCCTGGCAAACGTCGTGATTTCCGAAAATTCACGACTCTTTTCAATGGGAACGGCGCACCCTAAGGCGCTGCGCGCTGCATCGCAAGAAGCTTGGCCGAATAACGGCGAACTTTAGGGAACGTTAAAGCTGGCTCGGTACGGTCGGAGCAATATCAGCGCAATATTCGTAAAATTCCGCGGTGAAATGACACACATCTGGCAAGGGTTGCTATCCGGCGAATGGCTGGCGGCCGGGAACGGGCCCGCGTGCCGCTCCGCAGCCCTGCGGCGTGCCGACATCGCGGTCTGGACGGTGATCGGCTTTTCCGCGGCCGTGATCGCGGGCTTCGCGCTATGGACCTCGTTCGAGATCGCATGGCGTTCGTTCCTGGCGCCGATCTCGGTGACCGCCTTGCTCGCGATCGGCGCGTGGTTCTACCGCTCGATCCGAGGCGAACAACGGCTCGGGGCCATTCTGGCGAGCACCTCGCAGATCATCGGCTTCGCCGCGGTCGCGGCTCCCTTGTCCTACATCGCGGCCACAGCCGGCTTTCCGCTGCAGGATGCGACGTTCGATGCGTGGGACCACTACCTGCATTTCGACTGGGTGCAGATGACGACGTTGATCTCGCCGCGTCCGGGGCTGCAATGGATCCTGCAGCTCGCCTATTTCAGCTTCGCCGTGCAAACGATCACCACGGTGCTCGCGCTTGGCATAGCCGGGCAACTCGACCGGCTATGCACTTTCATCCTCGCATTAGTTTGCACGACACTGGTCACCATCGCGATATCAGCCATCTATCCCGCAGCGGGACCGTGGCTCTCTCTCGATCTCCAACCTTCGATGGCGAACGGCTTCCTGCCCGTCTCGTCGACCAGTTGGCCGGTCTTCCTCGGACTGCGTGACGGCATGCTGCACACCGTGTACGGATTGAACTCGGAAGGGATCATCACGTTTCCGAGCCTGCACGCCGCGCTCGGTATCCTGTTCGCCACAGCGCTCTGGCGGGTGAGCGTGGTGCGATGGATCGCAGTCGGGCTGAACGCCCTGATGCTGATTGCTACCCCTGCCTATGGAAGCCACTACGTGGTGGACGTTATTGCGGGGATCCTGATTGCGGCGGCGTGCTGGGTCGCTGTTGTACGCCTCTTTGCAGCCAACGCAGATGCGACGCCGAAGCAGCTCGCAACGATTCCAGATCCGCCCTCGATCGTGCCGGAAGCGATGTCGGAGTCGGAAACGGCGGCGGCGCGCAGGCTTGAATCGGCCTGATCATCCGCTCTCGACCATGTGATCACCCAGGTGTGTGATCGCCCACGTAGTCTCTACGCCATGGCATCGCATGCTGCACGCGTGCAGTGCGGTAGAGTTTTCGACTTTTTCCATTCCGCGGGCCTTGCGACGCATTCGTATCGGCATCATTGTTTAGCCGCGTTGCGCGCGAAATCTTGCGCCCGTGACGTGCTGTGCGTCCCTCGACCGAGTGAAACCTGAAGATGTACAAGCTCTATTCGATGCAGCGCTCCGGCAACAGCTACAAGGTCCGCCTTGCGCTGGCGCTGCTCAACGCGCCGTATCAGGCGATCGAAGTCGACATTCTCCGCGGCGAAAGCCGCACGCCGGATTTTCTGGAGAAGAATCCGAGCGGACAGGTGCCGCTGCTGGAAGTGGCCGGCGGACGCTACCTCGCCGAGTCCAACGCCATCCTCTGGTATGTCTGCGGCGGCACGTCGCTGGCCCCGGAATCACGCGTCGAGCGCGCTGAAGCGCTGCAATGGATGTTCTTCGAGCAGCACGCGCTCGAGCCAAATATCGGCGCCGCCTATTTCTGGCTGTCGCTGGTCAAGGGTGGCCGCGACCTGCAGACGCATGCGCTGGAGGACTGGATGGAGCGCGGCTATGCCGCGCTTCAGGTGATGGAAAACCATCTCAAGACCCGCGCCTATTTCGCCGCGGGGCAACTGACGGTCGCCGATATCGCGCTGTACGGCTACACCCATGTCGCCGACCGTTGCGACTTCGATTTGGCGACCTTCCCCGCCATCCGCACCTGGTTGCGGCGGGTCGAGCAGACACCCGGCTTCGTCACCATGGACTGGCAGCCGGCCGAGGTCGACGACCCGGCTGGCATCGCCGCCGGGGCATAATCGCCGCCAAGCGACAGCCGGCTTCCTCACTTTCGCGCGAGCATGCCGCCAAAGGTTAACAATAGCGGGCATGGCGTTAACCTTTGCCGTGATTCCGCCATTTTCAGCCTTAGGTCGCCGTAATGTTGCCGGTGAACGTTGCAAGAAGTTCCTGAGTAAGTCGCCGGGTGATTCGTCACCCGCGTTACAAGGATCAGAAGATGATGCGGTCGCCTGGCACGGTCGGCTTCGGAAGCCTTCGTGCGCACATTGCTTCTTCCCGATTGGCTAGTGCCATCGCCACTTCGCTTGCGATCGGCACCCTGTCGCTTTGCCTCGTGGTCACCCTGACCGTGCTATCGATCAAGGTCACCGTCGCGATGCCCATGCCATAATGATGGTTGCGGCGTTTTTGTTTGCATCATTTGCGAACACGCGATGATTGGCATCGCGATCGGACGAGCATGAAGACACCTGTCGGTCTCGTGACCGCCGCCCTGGCGGTCGCGACATTGCTTGCCGTCTCATTTCTGATCGCCACCGGCACGCGTGGCGAAGCGCAGGCGTTCGGCTCCTCGGCGGGCGAACTCGAGGTTCGCACCGTCGCAAGGGGCCTCGTCAATCCGTGGGCGCTGGCGTTCCTGCCCGACGGCACGATGCTGGTGACCGAGCGTCCGGGCCGCATGCGCATCGTAACGAGCGAAGGACAGGTTTCGCCGCCGCTCAAGGGCGTGCCCGAAGTGTGGGCGTCGGGCCAGGGCGGCCTGCTCGACGTCGCCGCCGACAAATCCTACGCGCAGAACAACACCATCTATTTCTGTTTTGCCGAGCGGACCGGCAGCGGTGGACGCACCGCGGTGGCGCGCGCCAAACTCGACAGCGGCAGAGGACAGCTCGACGAGGTCAAGATCATCTTCCGCCAGCAGGGGCCGCTGTCATCGGGCAATCATTATGGCTGCCGCATCGCGCAGGCCGACGACGGCAATCTGTTCGTCACGCTGGGCGAACATTTCACCTTCCGCGATCAGGCGCAAAATCTCGATAATCATCTCGGCAAGGTGATCCGGATCGCGCCGGATGGTTCGGTGCCCGCAGGCAACCCGTTCGCCGGCCGCGCCGACGCCAAGCCGGAGATCTGGAGCTACGGCCATCGCAACCCGCAGAGCCTTGCGATCCATCCCACAACCGGCGAACTCTGGGAAATCGAGCACGGCCCGCGCGGCGGCGACGAGGTCAACCTGATCGGCAAGGGCAAGAACTACGGCTGGCCGGTGATCGGCTACGGCATCGATTATTCCGGCGCCAAGATCCACGATGCAACGGCCAAAGACGGCATGGAGCAGCCGCTGAAATACTGGGTGCCGTCGATCGCGCCGTCAGGCATGGCCTTCTATACCGGAAAGCTGTTTCCGAAATGGAACGGCAGCCTGTTCACCGGCGCGCTGCGCGGCGAGATGCTGGTGCGGCTGACGCTGAACGGCAACGCCGTGACGGCGGAGGAACGCCTGCTGGAAAACCTGCACGAGCGTATCAGGGACGTCCGCCAGGGGCCGGACGGCGCGCTGTGGCTGCTGACCGACAGTTCGAACGGACGCGTATTGCGGGTGGCGCCGGCCGCGAAGTGAGCCGAGCGGTCCGTGAACGCCAACACCGGCCGCAATTAGCTCATCCCCATTTGTGGAAGATCAGAAACGCGCCGACGGCGATGAAGAGAAAACCGAGCGCGTGATTCCAGCCCAGCGGCTCCTTCAGGTACAACACCGAGAAGGCGGCGAACACCACCAGCGTGATCACCTCCTGCATGGTCTTGAGCTGCGCCGCCGAATAGACCGCGCTGCCCCAGCGGTTGGCCGGCACCGCCAGCCAGTATTCGAAAAAGGCGATCCCCCAGCTCACCAGCACGACCAGCGGCAGCGAGCTCTCCTTGAATTTCAGATGGCCGTACCAGGCAAAGGTCATGAAGACGTTGGAGGCAAACAGCATCAGGATCGGCAATATCGTCGGGGAAAGCGTGGGCATCGATGTCCTCTTGCAAAATGTCGTGCGGCTTAATCGCCGGGGTCGGTTCCCTGTTCCCGGCTTCGATAGCATTTGATTTCAAAAATGCGAAAGCCCGCCGCATCCCTGCAACTTACTCTTAAGACTGGCGGCAGAAAGGCGTGCACAATCGCAACAATCAGGCATGCTCGCGCCTTATTCCCGGCAAGTGGCGAGAACGGGCATGCAGTTAAACTGGCGCATAATCTCCGGTCCTGCGCTGACGACAGCGACGGCAGTGCTCGCCTTCATGGTCGACCGCCAGTTCTTTCCGATCCCCAATCCCGCGCCGCTGTTCGTCTGCATCGTCGCCCTTGCTGCGTCCGTCAGCGGCATCGTCTCCGGCCTGGCCAGCGCCGTCATCGCGGTGACCGCTTCTGCGCTGTTCTTCCTCAACCACCGCGCCGCGCCGGGTTACGACCCGTCGGACCTGGCGCGCATGCTGCTGCTGGCGGCGACCGCCGGCGGCACCGCGCTCATCACCGGCCTGCTGCGGCAGAAATGGGTCGATGCGTTCGCGTGGGAGAAGAAGCATCACGCCACCGCCGACCGGCTGTCGGCTGCGCTCGATCAGGTCGACATCGGCATCGTGCTGCTCGATTCCGATACCCGCGCCGAATTCATCAACCGCGCCTTCCGCGATTATTTCGCACTGTCCGACGAGCAGGCCGACAGCAAGCCGCCCTTCATCGCGCTGATGTATCACGGCCGCGACACCGGCGCCTGGCAACTGCCGGAGGACGAGCTGAACGCGTTCATCGCCAAGCGCACCGAAATGATCCGGACCGGCGATTCCACGCCGATCAACATCAATCTCGCCGACGGACAGGTGCTGCGCTTCATCTGCACGGCGCTGCCCGACGGCGGGCGCATGCTGAGCTATACGCCGGTCACCGACCTCGTTCGCCACAACGACGATCCCGACAGCGGCGACTATGTTCGCGCGCTGCGCGGCAGCCATCGCAGCCTCGCCCAGCAGCTCGGCGCCGCGGAATAGCGGCAACAACGCCGGTGCCCTTGCAACATTGATCCGCTTTTGCCTTGCCTGTAGTAATAAACGGACATCCCTCCTGCGCGCCGCTATCGCGTCACCTCCTAACAAAAACGGAATCGCTCAATGTCCGGCGACCTCACCATCCGCTTCGTCACCCGTCAGGACTACGCGCAATGGCTTCCGCTGTGGGACGGCTACAACGCCTTCTACGGCCGCTCCGGCGCGACCGCGCTGGCGCCGGAGATCACGGCGATGACGTGGGCGCGCTTCTTCGATGCCTACGAGCCGGTGCATGCGCTGGTCGCCGAGCGCGGCGGCGAACTGCTCGGGCTGACGCATTATCTGTTTCACCGCTCCACGACCATGATCGAACCGAACTGTTATCTGCAGGATCTGTTCACCAGCGCCGCCGCGCGCGGCAAGGGCGTCGGCCGCGCCCTGATCAACGGCGTGTACGAGCAGGCGAAGCTTGCCGGCGGATCGCGCGTCTATTGGCAGACCCATGAG
This sequence comes from uncultured Alphaproteobacteria bacterium, assembly GCA_963816815.1. Classification (GTDB taxonomy): domain Bacteria; phylum Pseudomonadota; class Alphaproteobacteria; order Rhizobiales; family Xanthobacteraceae; genus Bradyrhizobium. The sequence continues at coordinate 65,253 of CAWFMW010000008.1, read as the reverse complement.
ACCAACCACACCGCGATGCAGCTTTACGACAAGGTGGCGGACCGTTCCGGCTTCGTCGTCTACCGCAAGCTGTTTTGACACGGTTTCGTGAAGGCGGCCCCGTCGGGCCGCCTGTGGATAAGTCCGGATGTCACCGCCGCGTAACAAAGCGCGGATAGGTTGCGCCTGCGTCTGATCAGGCCCCCCGTCTCAGATCACGCGCGCCCCAAGCGGCCCCCGTCAGTCGCCGCGTCTGACCGGGGCCGCATCCTTTTGTGCCGCATGGCTGCCAAGCGGGGCGGCCGCTAGCCCCGCTGCTTGCGGGGCGAATTGGCGCGGGCCACAATGCGGCCCCTCCCCCGTGCTTTCCACAGGATCGATCCATGCAAATTCGCAATCTCGGCGGCTCCGGCCTGCGCGTATCCGCCGTCGGCCTCGGCTGCAACAATTTCGGCCAGCGCACCGACCTGGAAACCTCGCGCAAGGTGATCCACAAGGCGATCGACCTCGGCATCACCCTGTTCGACACCGCCGACATCTATGCCGGCATGGGCGGCTCCGAGACCGTGCTCGGCACCGTGCTCGGCGACCGCCGCAAGGACATCGTGCTGGCGACGAAATATTCCAAGCCGATGGCAACCGACGGCACCAAGCAGGGCGCCTCGCGCCGCTACATCATGTCCGCCGTCGAGGCCAGCCTGACGCGGCTGAAGACCGACTACATCGATCTCTACCAGCAGCACGATTACGATCCCCTGACGCCGATGGAAGAGACACTGCGCGCGCTCGACGATCTCGTCCGCCAGGGCAAGGTCCGCTACATCGGCAATTCGAATTTTCCGGCCTGGCGCATCGCCGAAGCGGAGATGATGGCGCGGCAGATGAATGTCAGCCGCTTCGTCTCCTGCCAGGACGAATACAGCCTCGTCGTGCGCGGCATCGAAAACGATCTGCTGCCGGCCGCAACGGAATACAAGCTCGGCCTGCTGCCGTTCTTCCCGCTGGCGAGCGGGCTCCTGACCGGCAAATACAAGCGCGGCGCCGACGTGCCCGCCGACACCCGCTTCGCCAAGGCGCCGGCGCTGAAGGACCGCTACGTCACGGCGCGCAATGAAGACATCGTCGAAAAGCTGCAAGCGTTCGCGCAAGCCCGCGGCCACACCATGCTCGAACTCGCCTTCTCCTGGCTCGCGTCACGTCCGCAAGTCTCAAGCGTCATCGCCGGCGCCACCCGCGTCGAACAGGTCGAGCAGAACGTGAAAGCGATCGGCTGGACGCTGAGCGCGGAGGAGATGGCGGAGGTGGATCAGATTACGAAGTGATATCAGGCACGGCTCTCTCCGCTCCCTCTCCCCGTCCTTCACGGGGAGAGGGTCGGGGTGAGGGGCTCTCTCCGCGAGTTCCGAACGACGATGAGACCTGTACCCCCTCACCCGGATTGCTTCGCAATCCGACCTCTCCCCGCAAGCGGGGCGAGGTTAAGAAGGCAGCGCCGCTTTATTTCAAGAGCTCGGCTTGAATCGTCATCAAGACGCCTTCGGCATTTCCAAGTACTTCGTTGTTCCAGAATCTCAGCACTCGGTAACCTTCGTTTATCAAGCGGTGATCGCGAACCGCGTCGGTGGCTGATTCATTGTGCTGCCCGCCATCGACTTCGATAATCAGCCGTTGTTCGCGACAAACGAAATCGCAGATGTAACCGAGTATCGGCACTTGCCGCACGAACTTGTGCCCGTCGATCTGCCGGTTGCGAATACGATTCCAGAGAACCGTCTCTGCATCCGTCTGATTGACGCGCAGTTGCCTTGCAATTCGGATAGGATTTTCATTGCGGCCTCGCATCGAAATTTACCCCACCAGCCCCTGCATCGGCTTCACGGCGCTGCTATCCGGAAACACGCTCTCCGCCAGCACCTGCTCCGCCAACCCGAACTGGTCCTTCAGCACGCCCTTCATCACCGCGCGCAGATCGGTGGTCGGCGCAAGGTCGCGGCCCTGATAGAGATTGCCGGGCTTCAGCCCCGGCCAGTCCGCGATCACGCGGCCGCCTTTCACCGCGCCGCCGGCGAGCAGCGCGATGGTGCCGGTGCCGTGGTCGGTGCCCTGCGTGCCGTTGATGCGCGCGGTGCGGCCGAATTCGGTGGCGACCACGATCACGGTGTCGCGCCAGCGCGGGCCCAGTCCGGTTTCGAATTCCGCCAGCGCGCCGTCGAGGCCGCCGAGCAGTTGCGCCAGCCGCCCGACCGGTCCGCCTTCATTGGCGTGGGTGTCCCAGCCGTCGAAGGCGAGCGCGCCGATCCGCGGGCCGTCATCGGCCGCCATCAGTTTTGCCGCGCCGCGCGCCACCAGCCGCATCGCGGCCACGCCATTGGTGCCGGGCTTCGGCTTCATGTCGTCGCCTTGCGCGGCCTTGTCGAGCGCGAGGCCCTGCTTCAACGCGCTGGCCAGCGCGGGATCGCGGTGTTGATAGAGTTCGACGAGCCGCATCGCGGTATCTTCCGCGGCCTGCGGCAGCGCGACCGGCGCCCAGCCGACGGTCGGCGCCGCGCCGCGCAGCACCAGCGGCGTGGTCGGGCCGACCGCCAGCGCGCTCGTCACCCGCTCGCCCTTCGGCAGGCCTTCCAGCGCGCGGTTGAGCCAGCCGGACTGCACCCGGCCCGGCCCGGCAAAGCCGCTTTCGAGCACGTCCTGCCCGTCGAAATGCGAACGGTCGCGATACGACGTCGCCACCGCGTGAATCACCGCCGCCTTCTTCTCGCGATACATCCGCGCAAATTCCGGCATCGCCGGATGCAGCGCGAAGAATGAATCCAGCGGCAACGCCGCGTTCGGCCCGCTCGAGGTCAGCGCGATCGAGCCGTGCAGGCCGGCATAGTCAGGATCGCCAATCGGCGCGACGGTCGCGAGCCCATCCAGCGCGCCGCGCAGGATGACGACGACCAGCCGCGGATCGCGGCCGTCGGCGGCGCGCGCGAATTTCGGCAAGTACGCCCAGGCCGCAAAGGACGCGCCGCCGAGCAACAGCGCCGCGCCGCGAAACGAGCGATGATCTCAGGCCTTCGCAGCAATCGTTCATCGTTTCCATGGACGCTATCTCCTCTGGAATTCCGGCGACATCAGCAACAGCGCCAGCGCCTGCTGCCGCGATTCCGCGCGTTCGATGGTTTTGCGCGTTTCGACCGACGCCGCATCGGCGGCCACGAGTTCGAGCAGGTCGCGCGGATCGACGCCGTCGGCGAGCCGCGAGGCGATCTGCGCGGAGATGTCGAGCCGCAGCTTGATACCTTCCGGAGCCGCCCAGGCCGCGTTGCTGTCGGCAAAACCGTTCGGCCCGGCGGGCGACCATAATGGCTGCCCCAGCGTATTCAGCGCGCCGAGATAGCGGCCGGGATCGTTCGGGATCTGAGCCAACAGCCGGCCCGACGCCAGCAGGAATTCGTAAGGCGAGCGCATCTTCGCAAGCGGCGCCTTCCAGGCGTCATCGGAATCCACCAGCGCCAGCGCCAGCGCCTTGAGGTCGCCGTCGGTCTTCGCAAAGACATCGGCAAGCCGCGCCACCAAAGCCTGTGGCGGATCGTCGGCCACGAAATGCCGCGCGAATTTTCCGGCGATGAATTTTGCGGTCGACGGATGGCGCGCGAGATCCGCCAGCACCGCCTCGCCCTGCGTCACGTCGGACGCGCTGTAGATCTTTCCGATCACGCGCTGCGCGCCCGGCTGATGCGCATTGGCGTTGAACACGAAAGTGCCGGGCGCGCCCAGTTGCCCCAGCCTGCCCGCATAGGTCCAGCCGGTGATGACGTTCGCCAGCGCCGTGACGTCATCCTGCGAATAACCGCCGCCGACACTGAGCGTATGCAATTCCAGAATTTCGCGGGCGAGATTTTCGTTCAGGCCGCGGTTGCGGTTTTTCCCGGCGCGCGAATCCGGACCCAGCGATTGCTGGTTGTCGAGAAAGAACAGCATCGCCGGGTGCTGCTCCACCGCCTTCAGCATGTCGCCGAAACGCCCGAGCACGTACGGCCTGATCGCCTCGCGCTCGAACGAGCCGGCCCACATTCGCGCCGGCCCGCCCTTGTTGGCCGAGATGCAGAAATGATTGGACCAGAAAACGACCAGCCGCTCGGTGAATCCGCAATCGGCAATCACGGCCCGCTGCAGCCGCGCCAGCGCCTCGGCGCGAAAGGTTTTCTGGATGACGTTGAGCGGCGCCGGCGGCGGCTTTGGTGGGTTGGGCCGCATCGTCTCGGCGGGCATCATCGCGGCATCGCGATTTTCTGTCGGCTTCGCCGGTTCCACCGACGGTTCTTTGGGCGCCATATCCATCGCGATGCTGTTGAGCGAAAGGTTCCGCCGCTGTGCCTTCGCATCCGGCGGCGATTGTCCCTCGGTTGCGGGCGCAGGCGCTTGTTTGGCGGCGGCGTCGCGGGCTTGCTGGATCTCGAACTGATAATCGAACACGGCCTTGCCGAGCGCCGCCGTCGATTGCAATCCCGGCACTTCGAGCAGCACGCCATTGGGACGGGCGAGTTCGGCCTTGACGAAGCCGCGCGGATCGGAGGCCGCATTGAGAAAATCGCCGGAAGCTCCGCCACGTGCGCCCAGTCCGAAGCGATTGAGCGCAACAAGGGCTGCTTGCGAATCGCGGGCCATCGGATTTCCCTTGGATCTTTCGCGGGCGTATAATAGCCCCCGAGTATAACGTGCTTGGATGTGAACCCGGGATTAATTCCGCGTCAGGATGCGGCCTCATTGATGGCAAATCGTCTGGAAAATCAGCCCACGCGCCGCCTCGCCTGCGCCGGATGCGGCACTGAATTCAGTTGCAGCCTGTCGGGGCCGTGCTGGTGTTCCGACGAGGCGTTCCACCTGCCGATGCCGACGGACGGCAGCGATTGTCTCTGCCCGAACTGTTTGCGCAAATTGGCGGAGCAGAGCACCGGTGCGGGTGCGACGTGAGCGGGAGATGGAATATCAGCGCCGTCCTGCTCGACATGGACGGGACGCTGCTCGACACCGAGAAAGTTTATTTCAACAGCCTCGTCGCGGCACTCAATACAAGTGGCTACGCCGATGACGCCGTTGCGCTCTGCCACGCCATGGTCGGCCTTCCCGGCCCGGCCTGCGAGGCCATGCTGCTCGATCACTACGGGGAGGACTTTCCGCTCGCCGAAATCAACCGCGCCTTCCTCGTCAATCGGGACAAGTTCATGGAGGCTGGTTTGCCGCTCAAGCCCGGGACGCTGGAACTGCTCGACGGGCTCGCCGCCGCCGATTGCCCGATGGCCATAGTGACCTCGTCGTCGCGCCGTTCCGCCGAACGCAATCTTTCGCTCGCTGGAATTCGCTCGCGCTTCGACACCATCCTGACGCTCGACGACGTGACGCGCGGCAAGCCGAGCCCGGACCTCTATCTCCTTGCTGCCGCACGCCTTGGCCATGCGCCGGAAGTCTGCGTCGCAGTGGAGGACTCAAATCACGGCGTGGCTGCTTCCCACGCCGCCGGCGCGATCACCATCATGGTGCCGGACATGGCGCCGCCGACCGACGAGACGCGCGAAAAATGCGCCGCCGTGCTGCTGGACCTCAATGAAGTACTGTCGATGCTGCGCGAGCGTGGCAGATTCGGACGCCGCTGATTCCAAGCCGTCACTGCGAGCGAAGCGAAGCAATCCATCGCGCCACATGCCGAGGCATGGATTGCTTCGCTACGCTCGCAATGACGCTGAAGGATTATTCTGCCGGTCCGGCGAATTGCAGCAGATTGCCGTCAATATCCTTCACAATGAAATTGCGCGCGCCCCAGGGCTCACGTTTCAAGGTCTGGAAAAAAGTCAAACCGGCGACCTGAAACTCGAGAAAGAGCTGCTTGATTTCGCTGGCGGTTGCCACCGTGAGAGCAGCGGAAAGCAATTCATCGCGATCCCGCAATGCCGGATCGATGACTGGCTGCTCTACGCATCTCAGGTTCAGCCTCGCGGCGTCGCGCATCACCTGCGCGTAGAATGGCGGCTCGCCATACGTAAAGACGACGGTGAAGCCGAGCTTGCCGGTGAAGAAATCGCAGGATGCCTTGATATCGGCGACGAAGAGCTGAGGCTCGGCGGCGGTGATGACCGCTGCGGCGGAAGTGGTGTCTGCATGGTCCAACATGGTCGATAATCCTGTTTTGAGCGCCTGCCAGCTTTCAAAACCATGCTGCCGTGCGACCAGCTCCTGCGCATCGCCCAGACGAAAACTGTGCGCGAGGATGTCAGGATCGGTCATCTGGCTGAAGCGGGGCAAGCCCGACCTGATCTGGGCGGCGACCGGATAGTAACGGTCGCGATGCCAGCGCAGGATGAGCTTGGCTTGCTTGCGAAGGTTTTCGAGATTCGGCATGGGCGCAGCTACGGTTGACGTCGCGTAGGTGGGCATTGCCCCTTCGGCTGAAAGCCGATGCGCCCTACATGCAGCGGCATCAGGATGCCGAGTCACCTCGTGGCTGTCAATCGGCCCCTCGCGCGCTGATCGCGTTGACGCCGCCGTCGCCGCGTCAGAGCCGCTTCCGTCAGGGAATATGCCGCCTCACCCGCCGTCTCCATGTAGGAGGGATCGCGATGCAGCAGTACGACGGCGAACGAGCCATCGAGCAGCAGCAGGATCTGGCGCGCGAGCTGCGCCGCCTGCGCGATCCCGGCCGCCTCGAAGGTCGTGCGCAGCCATTCCTCGAACTTCTTCTTGTGCGCGGCGCCGATCTTCATCGCGGGGTGGCCGGGCATGTTGGCGAGTTCGGCCGATGTGCGCAGAAAACCGCAGCCCTTCCACTTCGGATGCCGCGCCGCGCGGGCGAGATTGCGAAAGATGCGCTCGACCTGGGCCGGCAAGCCGTCGTCGGCCTCCGCGAACCATTGCCTGAACAGCGCGAGATTGGGCTGATCGCGGGCGGCAAGATAAGCCGCGACGAGATCGTCCTTGCTCTTGAAATGATAATACAGCGTCCGCTTGGTGACGCCGGCCTTCGCCGCCACCGCATCGACGCTGACGCCACGAATGCCGTCATTGTAGAACAGCGCATTCGCCGCCGAGATGATGCGTTCGCGTGTCGGTATCGCGGATCGTGCCATGGCCGGTATGTATACCGCCCAGTGAATATACACAATCGGAACGGTCTTCTACGATTACCGCAGCACAACGCTTGCGGAGACCTGACGCGATGTCCGAGCCCATTCTGCTTGAAATCAATGACGGGATCGCGCTGGTCACGCTCAACCGTCCCGACAAGCTCAACGCCCTGAACTACGAGCTGATCGACCGCCTGATGGCGGTGCTGGATGGGATCGAGACCGACGCCGCCGTGCGCGCCGTGATCCTGACCGGCGCCGGCGAACGCGCGTTCTCCGCAGGCGCCGATATCCATGAATTCGCTGGCAGCGTCCGGCGCGGGCGCGATATGGCCATCCGCGACTTCGTCCGGCGCGGACAGGCCATGACCGCACGGCTCGAAGCCTTCCGGAAACCGGTGATCGCAGCCGTCAACGGCCTCGCATTCGGCGGCGGCTGCGAGATTACCGAGGCCGTCCATCTCGCCATCGCCAGCGAGCGTGCGCAATTTGCAAAACCGGAAATCAATCTGGGCATGCCGCCGACCTTCGGCGGAACGCAGCGGCTGCCGCGGCTCGCCGGGCGCAAGCGCGCGCTCGAACTGCTGCTGACCGGCGATCCCTTTTCGCCGCAACGGGCGCTGGAGATCGGGCTGGTCAACAGCGTCGTGCCGCATGACGTGCTGCTGCCGGCTGCGCGCGAACTGGCAGCCCGTATCGCCAGACATTCGCCGCTCGCGGTCGGCGCGATCATCACGGCGGTCAGCCGCGGACTCAACATGGCGATCGCCGAAGGACTGCAGGTCGAGAGTGAGCAATTCGCCGCGCTCGTGCCGACCGGGGATCTCGGCGAAGGCATCAACGCCTGGATCGAGCGCCGGCCGCCGGCCTCTAGCGGCCGCTGACGACCAAAGCCACCATACGCCTCTTCATACGAAGCATCGGAGGCGCTATGCTGACGACGGCGACGAGAACTCCGCGAAGTCGGCAGGGGGCGGAATGCCATGGCGTTGACAGCACTTGATCTCGATTTGCGCGGCGCAACCGTTGGCCTGGCTCTCAACCTTATGATGGCCGGCTTGGCGTCATCGGCGCACGCGCAAGGCACGACGGTCGCGGGGAACAACGGTGCGGCAGCGCCGGGGCCTGTGTTTTCGGATACCGGCCCCGACGCGGCCGCCTACGGCGCGGCGGCAGGTTATCCGGCTGGCACCCCGGCGACCGCTAGCCAGATCGAACATCTCGTCAGCACTTACAGCCATTTCGGCGAAATGTTTTCCTCGCGCCCGGTCCGGCGCGCCACCACCCCCTGGCTGTTCAAGCGGGCGGCGGAGCCGGCGATCTCCTACAAGTTCGGATCCGAGCAGCGCTCGATCTCCGACTATCTCGCCCAAAATCCGACCACGGGCCTCCTGATCGCGAAAGACGACACGATCCTGTACGAGCATTATCAATATGCGCGCACCGACCGCGACCGCTTGCTGTCGCAATCCATGGCCAAGACGATCACGGCGATGCTGATCGGCGTTGCCGTCTCGGAAGGTAAAATCAAATCGATCGACGATCCCGTCTCGGCCTATGTTCCAGGCCTTGCGGATGCTGAATATGGCAAGACCTCCATCCGTGACCTCCTGCACATGTCGTCAGGCGTTGCCTTTTCGGAAATCTATGACGGCCAGGACGACATCGCGCGACTCGGGCGCGACCTGTTCATTGAGCCCGGAAAGAACCCTGTCGCCAGCGTCGCCCAGTTCAACACGCGCGCTACGCCACCGGGAACCAAATGGCACTACGCCAGCGTCGAGACCGAGATCCTGGGCCTTGTGTTGCGGTCTGCCACGGGTGAACCGCTTGCGGACTATCTTCACAGCAGGGTCTGGGACGCGATCGGCGCGGAGGCCGACGCGGCCTGGGCCATCGATACCACCGGCCAGGAGATCGCCTTCTGCTGCTTCAACGCGACCTTGCGCGACTACGCGCGTCTGGGCCGGCTGCTCGCGCATGACGGCGCATGGGAAGGACGCCAACTGATTCCACGGCAGTGGGTGTTGGACGCCACCACGGTGAAGCCAGCCGACGGTCATCTCGCCCCGGGAACGGCAACTCCCTACTTCGGCTATGGATACCAGGTGTGGCTCCTGCCCGGCGAGCAGCGCAGATTTGCGCTGCTCGGGATAAGGGGGCAGATCATCCTGGTCGATCCAGCCACCAAACTCGTCATGGTCCATACCGCTGTTCGCCAGAAACCGTCGGAACCGCGCTCTTATGCCGAGACGCTTGCGTTGTGGTTTGGCGTGCTCGGGCAGCTTGGACAATAACCTGTCCAGCTTTCCGAACGTCTTGATGCCGCAGTCCGGCTAGAGGGTTCTCGCTTCAACCGCTCACGGCTGTGACGGGGCGCCAATGGGTCCGCGCACTAAGCGGCATTCGCGGTCGCAATCACCGTCCGCATATCACCGGCCAGTTCGCGGTAATGCTGGCCGAGGCGCAGGTATAGCTCGCGCTTCGTCCGGTCCGCCGACAACTTGCCGATCAAATCGCATTCGGCTGCGAGCGTCTCAAACCGCTCTAACTTGGCTTCAAAATCGGTCATGACGCGCCTCCCCTGACGGCCATCAAGGGGACAAGACTACGCCTGCAATTTACGTCACGGCTAACATCGTTATCGGATAGAACTAATTTACAGCCTCGGCGATAGTCCGGACAGCCGCGCAATCATTGCCTGCTGATTTGCCTACCCGTGATATCCCGGCGACTTGCGCGCCAGGCCGTCGAACGCGTCGAGCAGCCGCTCGCGCCAGGCATAAACAGGATCGTCTTCGGCGAGCAGCTTGAACGGGCTCACCACCCGCGCCCACTGGAACGCGCCGAACACGATGTAGTCCGCATAGTTCGCACCGGTGCCGCCGAGGAACGGCTGCGTCCGCAATGTCAGCCGCAGCAGGTCGAGCGACTTGCGAAAGCCTTCGACCGCCGTGTCGCGGCTGGCCATGATTTCTTCCAGCGGCCTGCCGAAACGCGCCTCGCGGCTTTTGCGGAAATAGGCAGCGTCCTCCGGCTTCAGGTTGAGCGGGATGTCGGCAATGATGAGCGGAAACATGCCGCCGATCACGCCGTCGCCCCACCAGTTCAGCATCCGCCCCATGGCGCGGCCGCCCTCGCCGCCGAACAGCGACGGCCGGCCCGGATAGGTGTCTTCGAGATAGTTGGCGATGGTCCAGGAATCGACGACCGCGGTTTCGCCGTCGAGCAGCACCGGCACTTTTTCCGAACCATGCGGCGCGATCGCGCTTTTCTCGGTGAAGCACCACGGGATGGTTTCCGCCGACAGCCCCTTGTGCGCCAGCGCCATGCGCGTGCGCCAGCAGAACGGGCTGAACGGGCGGGATGGATCGGTGCCGACGAGTTCGTAGAGTTTGAGGGGCATTGGCGACCTCTTGAAAGACGGTCGCCAGCCTAGCCGTCATCGCGAGGAGCGCAAGCGACGAAGCAATCCATCTATCCGCAACGGGAACGATGGATTGCTTCGCTTCGCTCGCAATGACGTGGAGAAAGCGTGCCTTACCGCACCACGGCCGCGGTCTGGCCGAACAGGATCTTGCGTTCCTCCTCGGTGCGGTTGACGGGCTGGCCGAAATTCGGGTTGACCTCTTTCGCCTTGGCATAGGCGCGTATCGTCGCGGGACGCGCGGCGATGGTTTCCAGCCAGCGCTTCAAATGCGGGAAGTCGTCGATGTCCTGGCCCTGGTTTTTGTGGCCCACGACCCAGGGATAGCTCGCCATGTCGGCGATCGAATAGTCGCCGGCGATGAATTCACGGTCCGCCAGGCGCTTGTTGAGCACGCCATAGAGCCGGTTGGTCTCGTTCACGTAGCGATCGATGGCGTATTTGATTTTTTCGACCGCATAATTGCGGAAGTGGTGGTTCTGCCCGGCCATCGGGCCGAGCCCGCCCATCTGCCAGAACGTCCACTGGATCGCGTCGTAGCGGCCGTAGAGATCGGCGGGGAGAAATTTTCCGGTCTTCTCGGCGAGATACACCAGCATCGCGCCGGACTCGAAGATCGAGATCGGCTTGTCGCCGCCCTTCGGCGCATGATCGACCATCGCGGGAATGCGGTTGTTCGGCGCGACCGCGAGAAATTCCGGCTTGAACTGTTCGCCCTTGCCGATGTTGATCGGGAAGATCTTGTACGGCAGCCCGGTCTCTTCGAGGAACATCGTGATCTTGTGGCCGTTCGGCGTGGTCCAGTAATAGAGGTCGATCATGGGCGTTTCCCGTGTTGCTCGGCATGCCGTCCGATTTGCATGCGATTGCATGAATTTGGCCCGATCGCTCCATGCAAGTCAATGCCGCCGGCCGCCCCGCGCGCGAATGTGATTGATTCAGCCGATGCGGCCGTGATCGCGCAAGAATTTTTCACCCGATGCCGTGATCGCGACATGAACGCCCTGCCCGGCGACCGGCCGGCGTGCGACATAGCCGCGATCGACGGCGTCCTCCCAGATCGTCAGGCGCGGGCACGAGGTGCGCCACGTCTCGATCACCTCGGAATAGAGCCGCGGCTCGCGGCCGATCCATTCGACGAGGTCGAGCACCAGTGCGTCCGTTGTCTCGGTCATCAGCGCCTCCGCATCCGAAGCGGTCAAACTCAAAACGCCATCGCGCTCGAGCGCGTGAACAACAGCCAACCGCCGTAGAGGATGTAGTAGCCCGCGACGGTGGTGATCAGCCGGTTCGCCCAGGTGCGAAACTGCGCGTCGCTCATCGCCTCCAGGATGCGCCGCGCCAGCGTGGTGCCGAGCATCGAGGCCGCGATCGCAACGCCGGCCAGCACCGGATCGAGCGTCGCCGCCTGGTCGACGATGCCGCCGAAATAGATCAGTTTTGTCAGGTGGCTCGCGACCTGGCAGGTGGCCTTGGTGGCGACGATTTCGCGGCGGCCGAAATTGCCGCCGAGAAAGAACGTATCCATCAGCGGACCGGAGACGCCGGTCATCAGCATCAGCCCCATGCAGATGAAGCCGTAGAACGAGCCCTGCGCGATGCTGTCAGGGTTGGGCCTGATATTGTTCGGCATCAGCCGCGCCATGAACGGCGTCACGCCGAGCAGCAACAGCGCGATCGGCTTGTCCGGCACGTAGCGGATGATCGACCAGGCGCCGAGCGCCAGCCCGCAGCCGATCAGATAGACGAACACCGGCCGCCAGCGGATATGCGCCCGCCACAGAAAGGCACGCCAGCCGTTCGACGCCATCTGCGTGATCGCATGCAGCACCATCGCCGTCGGCAGCGGCATCAGCATCAGCAGCACGCCGATCAGGATCATCCCGCCGGCCATGCCGAACAGCCCCGACAGGAAGGCCGTCGCGACCATCAACACACCGAGGGCTGCAATCATGAGTGGCGTCATCGGAATCTCCACAAGCGTGTTTCTGCCTCGCTTGTGGCACCCACGCAAACTGAGTTATCTTGCTCTGGCATCAGTTTTCCTGAGGGTTATGTGCGCCGGCTGCTCTTTCTCAACGGGATCAAGGCGTTCGAGGCCGCGGCCAGGACCGGCAGCTTTGCCGCCGCCGGCACCGAGCTCAACGTATCCGCCGCCGCGGTCAGCCGCATGGTGCATCTGCTGGAAGAGCGGCTCGGCGTCGCGCTGTTCGAGCGCAAGGCCAACCGCCTCGCCACCACAGCGGCGGGCCGCGCCTACCAGAGCGGCCTGACGCCGCTGTTCGACGCGCTGGCGAGCCTGACCGCCCAGGTCACCGCCCCCTCCAGCGTGCGGGTGCTGACCATCGGGGTCGGTCCCACCTTTTTGATGAAATGGCTGATCCCGCGGTTGGCGGATTTCCGCAAACACGAGCCGGATATCGACGTCCGCATCACCACCGGCGGCGCCGCGGTGCCGTTCGGCGAGGACTGGAGCTGCGGCATCAAGCTCGGCGACGGCGAATGGCCCGGCCTGATCGCCGAACCCTTATTCGCCGCCGACCTGCTGCCGGTCTGCGCGCCCCGCCTGGCCAACACGCTCAAGCGCCCGGCCGACCTGAAAGGCCCGACTCTACTGCGGGTTGCGCATTCGCCCGACGATTGGCCGTCCTGGCTCGAGGCCGCCGGAACCGCCCGCATCAGCGCCCGCGGGCCGGAATTCGAGTTTTACGGCCAGGCGCTGCAGGCCGCCGTCGACGGCCTCGGTATTGCCATGGGCATCCGCCCTTATATCGACGATGATCTCGCCGCCGGCCGGCTGGTCGCCCCGTTCGCGTTAAGCGTGCCGAAAGGCATGCGCTGGTATCTGGTTTATCGGGGATTCAGCGCGGGGCAGCGCGACTTTGCCGCGTTCCGGCGCTGGATCGTCCGCGCAGCGGCAGAGCCCGCTACGCGGCGCAGGGGCCAAAGACATGCCGGATGAAAAGATCGAGACGCTGGTGATCGGCGGCGGCCAGGCCGGCCTCGTGATGAGCCATCGGCTGAAGGAGCGCGGGCTTTCGCACCTGGTGCTCGAACGCCAGCGGATCGCCGAGCGCTGGCGCAGCGAACGCTGGGACGGGCTGAAATTCCAGTTTCCCAACTGGTCGGTGCGGTTGCCGGACTTTCCGTTTCCGCATAGCGATCCGGATGGCTTTGCCGACAACGGCGATATCATCAAATTCATCGAGGCCTATGCGGCGTTTGTCGCGCCGCCGATTCGCTGCGGCGTCGCGGTGACGCGGCTGTCGCAGCAACGCGACGGCAAAGGTTTCGTCGCCGAAACCACCGGCGGCACGATCGTGGCGGACAAAGTCGTGATCGCCACCGGTCCCTATCAGCGCAACGTCGTCCCGGACCTGCTGCGCGACCATCCCGTGTTCCAGGTCCATTCCGCCGACTACAGGAATCCCGACCAGCTTCCGCCGGGCGCGGTGCTGGTCGCCGGCGCCGGCGCGTCGGGCGCGCAGATCGCCGAGGAATTGCTGCAGGCCGGCCGCCGCGTCTATCTCTCGGTCGGACGGCACCGCCGCCTGCCGCGCCGCTACCGCGGCCGCGACCTGATCTGGTGGCTTGCCGAGATGCGTCTCGATCAGGTCACGCCGGAGGAGCGCGGGCCGGCGCGCCTCGGCCCTGTCATTTCCGGCGCCTATGGCGGCCGCACCATCGATTTCCGCAACTTCGCCGCCGGCGGCATGATCCTGGTGGGACGCATCGAGGCGGCGCATGACGGTGTGCTCGACATTGCCCCCGACCTTGCCGATAGCATGACCAACGGCGACCTCGTCTACACCACCTTCCTCGCTACGGTGGACGACTATGTGAACCGGCGCCGCATGGAACTGCCCGAAGATCCGGACGCCCGCGCGACGTTCGCGAACCCGCCCTGCGTCACCGCGCCGCTCACCCGCCTCGACCTCGCCGCGGAAGGCATCTCCGCGGTGATCTGGGCCACCGGCTACGGCGTCGATTTCGGCTGGATCGATCTCCCGGTCACCGACGCCAAAGGCGAGGCGATGCACCGCAACGGTATTTCGGCGGTGCCGGGCCTGTATTTCCTCGGCCTGCAATGGCTGTCGAAGATGAACTCCTCGTTCCTGTCCGGCGTCGGCGACGATGCCGCGGTGCTAGCCGATCATATTCTCGGGCGACGGTGATTCTGGACCGTTCTCCACGTTTGCCCGGCCGTCATACCCCGCGCATGCGGGTATCCAGTACGCCGAGACTTCTCGATTCATCACCGCCTCTGGAATGCCGAATCGCCTTCCCCAGTCCGCAATTGCGCGCAAGGCGGGCGATGACGGCCTTTGCCCGCAAAAATCAGCTGACATGTGAACCCGTTCACATTTGCGTTCCCCCAGCCATGCTCTCCTCCCCGCATAGGACAATCCGGGGGACACGCCATGACGATATATGGCGGCTTTGAAATCCAGTCGTTCGAGGCAGGGAGAGGGCTATGGCACGCCAGGATTCAACGGGCCGACCAGGCGCCGGTGGTGATCGATGGGATGGCGTTCCCGACCCTCGAAGTCGGTTTCGCGTGGTCGGATCCGGAAGCGGCGATCGCGGACGCGAAAGCCCATATCGATCGTTTCAAGCCGCGGTTTGCGAATCCGTAGACGCTGGAACCGGAACGGCCGGCCGCCTTTCCGTCCCCCTTCCCGAACAGACGTTGCAGGCGACACCGGTGCTCTCGAACTGTCCGGATTGCACCGCCTCGCTCGCGGTCCTGCGCATCATCCCCGGCCGCGCCGGCGCCGAATACTGGACCCTGCGCTGCACCCGGTGCGGCGGGATCCATCTGGATATCGTCAACCCCTCGACCGCGCCGCTGACGGCGTAACAAGACGGTTCCGAATCGGCTTGCTGACACCTGCTGACATGACGCGTGCAGCATCGCACGCTGCCGTTTGCCCTTTTCTCGCTGGCTGACTCATCCCATATTCGCCTAATGGCGAAGAAACCTGACACTCCCAAAAAGCCCACCAAAACCCCCAAATCCAAAGCCCACCGGCCGGACGTTCAGCCGATCGGGCCGGCGCTCGCGGAACTGCTCAATCCCGCGATCAACCGCGGCGACGCCGGCATGGGCTCGAGCACCGGGCTGCAGCCGCCGCCGGACAATTCGTGGGACCGCCGCGCCAGCGGCGAGGCCGCCGCGCATCGCGCGCGCGCCTCGACCAGGTCTGCGGAAGGCTTGCCGACCGATCCGCTGCCCGACCGCAACATGACGCGCAACGTCGTTGCCCGACAGACCCCGTTGCGCCCCAATCCGCAGCCGCCAGGCGCGCGCACCCCGCAAGGCCTCGAAGAAGCCCCGCAGGCCAATTACGGAACCTCGGCCACCATCCCGACGCTCGATCCTGAAATCGCGCGCCAGCTCGGCCTGCCCACGGCGGAAGACGACGACGAGGCCCTCGCCCGCCCGCCGCGCAGCAAGATGGAAGCGTTCGGCGTCAAGGCGACCGCCGACGCGCTGGAGAACCTGATCCGCGACGGCCGCCCCGAATTCAAGGGCGATGACGGCCAGGTGAGAATCTGGACGCCGCACCGTCCGCCACGCCCGGAAAAATCCGAAGGCGGCGTGCCCTTTGTCATCAAGTCCGAGTACGAGCC
This sequence comes from uncultured Alphaproteobacteria bacterium, assembly GCA_963816815.1. GTDB lineage: Bacteria > Pseudomonadota > Alphaproteobacteria > Rhizobiales > Xanthobacteraceae > Bradyrhizobium. The sequence continues at coordinate 49,110 of CAWFMW010000008.1, read as the reverse complement.
GAAGGGCGACCAGCCGACTGCGATCAAAGAGCTGGTCGAAGGCATCGACCGCAACGACCGCACGCAGGTGCTGCTCGGCGTCACCGGCTCCGGCAAGACCTACACCATGGCCAAGGTGATCGAGGCGACGCAGCGCCCCGCCATCATCCTGGCGCCGAACAAGACGCTGGCTGCCCAGCTCTATGGCGAATTCAAGAGTTTCTTCCCCGACAACGCGGTGGAGTATTTCGTTTCCTATTACGACTACTACCAGCCCGAGGCCTACGTGCCGCGGACCGACACCTATATCGAGAAGGACTTCGTCCATCAACGAGCAGATCGACCGCATGCGCCATTCGGCGACGCGCGCGCTGCTTGGAGCGCGACGACGTCATCATCGTCGCCTCGGTGTCCTGCATCTACGGTATCGGTTCGGTCGAGACCTACACCGCGATGACCTTTGCGCTGAAGAAGGGCGAACGCATCGACCAGCGGCAGTTGATCGCCGACCTCGTGGCGCTGCAATACAAGCGCACCCAGGCCGACTTCACCCGCGGCACCTTTCGCGTGCGCGGCGACGTCATCGACATCTTCCCGGCGCACTATGAAGACCGCGCGTGGCGCGTGAATTTGTTCGGCGACACCGTGGAAAATATTGAAGAATTCGATCCGCTCACCGGCCACAAGCAGGACGATCTCGAATTCATCAAGATCTACGCCAACTCGCACTATGTCACGCCGCGGCCGACGCTGGTGCAGGCGATCAAGTCGATCAAGTCCGAGCTGAAACTGCGGCTCGACGATCTCAACAACCACGGCCGCCTGCTGGAAGCGCAGCGGCTGGAGCAGCGCACCACCTTTGATCTCGAAATGATGGAAGCGACCGGAAGCTGCGCCGGCATCGAAAACTATTCGCGCTACCTCACCGGACGCCGCCCCGGCGAGCCGCCGCCGACGCTGTTCGAATACGTGCCCGACAATGCGCTGGTGTTCGCCGACGAAAGCCACGTCACCGTGCCGCAGATCGGCGGCATGTTCAAAGGCGACTTCCGCCGCAAGGCGACGCTCGCCGAATACGGTTTCCGCCTGCCCTCCTGCATGGACAACCGTCCGCTGCGGTTCGAGGAATGGGACATGATGCGCCCGCAGAGCGTCGCGGTGTCGGCGACGCCGAGCGGCTGGGAGCTGAACGAAAGCGGCGGCGTGTTCGTCGAGCAGGTGATCCGCCCGACCGGACTGATCGACCCGCCGGTCAACATCCGCCCCGCGCGTACGCAGGTCGACGACCTCGTCGGCGAAGTCCGCGCCACCGCGCAAGCCGGCTACCGCAGCCTGATCACGGTGCTTACAAAACGAATGGCGGAAGACCTTACCGAATACCTGCACGAGCAGGGCATTCGCGTGCGTTACATGCACAGCGATATCGACACCATCGAGCGCATCGAAATCATCCGCGATCTTCGCCTCGGCGCGTTCGACGCGCTGGTCGGCATCAACCTGCTGCGCGAGGGCCTCGACATTCCCGAATGCGCCCTGGTCGCAATCCTCGACGCCGACAAGGAAGGCTTTTTGCGCAGCGAAACCTCGCTGATCCAGACCATCGGCCGCGCCGCGCGCAACGTCGACGGCAAGGTGATCCTCTACGCCGACCAGATGACCGGCTCGATGGAGCGCGCCATCGCCGAGACCGACCGCCGCCGCGAGAAGCAGGTCGAGTACAACACCGCGCACGGCATCACGCCGGAGAGCATCAAGAAGTCGATCGGCGACATCATGAACAGCGTCTACGAGCGCGACCACGTGCTGGTCGAGATCGGCGACGGCGGCATGGCCGACGATGTCATCTCGATCGGCCACAATTTCGAAGCCGTTCTCTCCGACCTCGAAACCCGCATGCGCGAAGCCGCCGCCGATCTGAATTTCGAGGAAGCCGCCAGACTCCGCGACGAAGTCAAGCGATTGCGTGCGACGGAGATGGCGGTGGTCGACGACCCCACCGCCAAACAGCGAAACGTGCAGAAGCAGGCCGGCGCCTATGCAGGAACGAAGAAGTACGGCGAGGCCGCAAACCTCCCCGTCAGCGCCATGAAGAAGAAAGGCGTCCAATCAGCCCTCAAGGCCAGCCGCGGTGCCTCTGCTCCCTCGCCCCGTTCTTCACGGGGAGAGGGTCGGGGTGAGGGGCTCTCTCCACAAGGCGGTGCCAGCGGCAGTCCATCCAAAGTCCACAAACCCCACCTCGACGAAATGCACGGCCCGGAATCCCTGCCCTTCCGCCCGAGCGGCGCAAAACCGCGCAAGCCCGAACTCCCCGGCGGCACCAAAATCTTCCAGCCCACCGACTCCCGCCAATCCGGCCCCGAGTTCGGCCCCGCCCCGCGCTCCAGCGGCGGCGCGCCGGGACATCGCGGCGGATGGAAGAAGCGGTAGTCGATCAGCGATCGCAGCCGCCGTCGCCGTACCGCGCCACGCGCGACGGCAGCGCCATCGACTATGTGTTGAGGCGCCCGGCCGTATTGGTTGGCTCTGCCAGGCCGGGGGCGAGCACGGGAAGTGTCATGTAAATGGTCGTGCCCTTTCCCAAAGCGGAGACGAGCGCGATTCGACCGCCGAGCTGCTGCGTCACGAGATTATGGACGATGTACAGGCCGAGCCCGGTACGGCCCTGCGCACGTCTGGTGGTGAAGAACGGATCGAAGACCTGACGCTGAACTTCCTCCGGAATGCCACTACCGTCGTCCGAGAAAATGATCTCGACCTGTTCCATGCCGAGGCGACGCGCCTTGATCAGCATGTGTCCGCCAGGCCCATCGGTGAAGCCGTGAGTGACGGCGTTGAAGATGAGGTTGGTCAGCACCTGTCCGTAGGCGCCCGGGTAGCTGTCGAAGGTGATGTCGGAGGGTATCTCGAGCGCAAGTGAAGCTCGGGATTTCGGCAGGCCCGGCAGCACACTGGCCACGATCTGCTCGGTCGCAAGCTTGAGGTCAAAGGTACGCCGATCAGCGTGGCTGCGATCGGCGGTGACCTGCTTGAACGATTGAACCAGTTCTCCGGCGCGCTGCAGGTTCGCGACGAGTTGGTTTGCAGCGTCGCGACAGGAATCGGAGAACTCTGCGAGCAGGGAACGGCGCACCGGACCCGAGACGATCTGGTCGGCGAAGTTCGCGGAGCGGTGAGCGAGCGTCGAGGCCACCGTGAGGCTGATGCCGACCGGGGTATTGATCTCGTGTGCAACCCCCGCGACGAGACGGCCGAGTGCGGCTAACCTCTGGGTTTCGATGAGATAGCGCTGCGTTTCGCTGGCGAGCAGAGCTGCTTCGGCCAACCTCCTCTTCTCCCGGATTTCGGCAAACAGCGCCGCAAGAACCGATGCGCTGACCGTCACAAGTAGAATGCTGACTTGGGCCGCCATGACGCGCTCGGCCACTGAAAGAGCCGGATTACCGAAATAGCCAATGCCAAAGGTGGTCGTCCAGACGATTGAAAGACTGACAATGAAGGCGGCCGCCGCAGCAAAAACCGGTCGGCACCGAGCTGCAAGCCACAGCAGCGGCGCGAACAACACGGCGACCGGCCCAACGGTCGCCAACAGCTCCGAATGCAGGAAAATGCCTAGTCCACTTACCAGGGCCAGTGCGGCGACCGCCAAAGCACCTTCGGCGAGTTCGCTCGGCGACGGCCGGTCGCGCCAGGCTGAGGCAAGCTCTATCAGCAACGGTGCAACCGTGATTATTCCCAGGCCGTCTGATGCGAACCAGTGCTGCCATGTCGTCAACATCGACGTCGTCGCACTGTGAAACAGTTTGTACGCTACGGCCCCACCGATCCCCGAGACAGCGGCCCCAATGATCGCTGCCGCTGCCAATCCCAGCACGTTGCGCAGCTTGTCCAGTCTGAAATCCGAACCGAAGTAATGCTCAATGAGCCACGCCGCGAGCACAGCTTCCCCTGCATTGCATAAGGCAAAGAGAACGGCGCTCCAGAGATTCCGGTCGCCAAAGAGATTCGCCGCGATGGTTGCAGCCATGGTGCCGATGACGACCGGCCATCGCGCCCGGGACCCGAGCGCGATCAGGACGCCGGCGGACACTCCTGCGGCAGGCCAGAAAACGGCAACACCCTCTGGCTTGGTCAGCAGCGCAAGGCTAAGCCGCGCTGCCACGAAATATACGATGCCGACCGCAACAGCGAGCCCAATCGAGCCAACCCACCGCGTCAGGTCGATGCCGGTGGACGGCTCATGCTGAACCTGACTTCGTACATTCTGCCACACCGGGTGCTCCTTCCCCGCATGGGCCTATTTAGCACAAAAATCGCGTGACCTGCCGCTATTGCGCGTGAAGGAGGACCGCAGCCCTCAAAGCCGAACGAAGAAAATCAGATACAGGGTAAGCTCCAACAAACGACGATACGACGTTGAACCGGTTGTATTTTTATGCCCCGCACTCTGAAGCCGCCCCTTTGCGAACGCTGGGGCGGCGGTGGACGCAGCAGTGTCGGACGCGAACGTGATGGCAGGGCGGGTTTCCCGTGAGCGACCAGACGACGCGCAGACTCAGCAGCGGAATGGCGCGACGGGCCGAGGAGACTTCCAGCGTCGCTTGACTGATGCAGCTATCGTTGATGGGACTATACATGGCGTCCCTCGGGCGATGGTCGGAATATCACTTGTGAGTCAGACGGACAGAACGATGCAAATCAATCGCAGGCCGCTATCCGACCGGCTCGCCGCCTTTCCCCGCCTCGGCCTCGCCACCCTGCCGACCCCGCTCGAACCGATGCAGCGGCTGACGGCGCATCTCGGCGGACCGCGGCTGTGGGTCAAGCGCGAAGACGCCACCGGGCTCGGCTTTGGTGGCAACAAGCTGCGCAAGCTCGACTACGTCCTGCACGAAGCCGTTTCGAGCGGCGCCGACACGATCGTCTCCGGCGGCGTCGTGCAATCGAACAGCCAGCGGCAGGTCGCGGCGGCCGCCGCAAAACTCGGCCTCCCCTGCCATCTCGCCGTCTATCACGGCCGCCTCGCACCGCCGACGCCCGAATACAAGACCTCCGGCAACGCGTTTCTCAACCGGCTGTTCGGCGCGCATCTCCATGACGTGCCGTGGACCGGCGACCGCAACGCCGCCATTCGCGCGCTCGTCGGCGATCTCCAGGCGAAGGGGCACAAGCCCTATTTCGTGCCCTACGGCGTCTCGAATGCGCTGGGCGCCGTCGGCTATGCCACGACAATCGCCGAGATCGAAGCGCAGGCCGCGCAATCGGGTTTTGCGCCCGCCGCGATCGTGCACTGCACCGGCAGCGCCGGCACGCAGGCCGGCCTCGTCGCCGGCGCCGCGATCGCGATGCCGGCCACGCGCATCGTCGGGATCGATATCGACGCCGAGCCTGCGCGGGTGCGCGCCGATGTCGTCACGTTTGCGCGGGAAGCATCCGATCTGCTCGACGCTCCCTTCGACGAAGCAAGCGTGGAAGTCGTCGCAGGGCATGCCGGGCCTGCCTACGGCGTCCCGCACGAAGCCACCATCGAAGCGATCCGCCTCGCCGGCCGGCTCGAGGCGCTTGCGCTCGATCCGGTCTATTCCGGCAAGGGCCTCGCCGGCCTGATCGCCCTGATCCGCCAGGGCCGATGGCGCAAGGACGAGGATGTCATCTTCCTGCACACCGGTGGCGCACCGGCGCTGTTTGCGTATCAGAGCGCGCTGGGGATTTGAAGCGGTGGAGCCCGAGTCAGCAAAGATCGGTCGGCGAGATTGCAAACTTGGTCGTTTCGGAAACCGCGCGAGAGCTGTTCTTCCTACGCCGCCTTCGATCCCTGAGGTTGGGCAACCAAATCGATGCCGAGCGCGTGAAGCACCTTAATGACCGTGGCGAATTCCGGCTTCGCTTCACCGCCCAGCGCCCGATAAAGATTCTCGCGCGAGAGTCCGGCCTCTTCTGCCACCGCGCTCATACCGCGCGCGCGGGCAACCGTGCCGATGGCAACAGCGATGGCTGATGCGTCTTCGGATTCGAGAGCTTCGTTGATGTAGGCGGCGATCATCTCGGGACTGTCGAGATACACGGCTGCATCGAACGGTTTTGCTTTGGCCATTTCAGTCCTCCAACTCATTCGCCAACTTCTTGGCCGCCCTGATATCCGAAACCTGTGAACTCTTGTCTCCGCCACAAAGCAGAACGACGATCTCCTCACCGCGCTGAACGTAGTAAACCCTGTACCCCGAGCCGTAATGAATCCTCATCTCGCTAATCCCATCGCCAACCGGGGCAACGTCGCCGGGATTGCCGAGGCTGAGACGATCGATCCTGGCGAGCACCTTCGCTCGGGCTCGAATGTCTCGCAGGTCCCCAAGCCAGCTCGAGAATTCATCCGTTCTCTTGATCGTCGGCATCTGTAGCGTATACGCTACAAAGCCATTTTTGTCAATGAGAGGCCTGCATGCTGATAAATTCCGGGGCACGCAGCTTTCGCGACGCCCCGGAGATCCCCCAATCGGCGACTACTCCCTAAAAGTAATAATCCCGGTTCGACCCGTCATACGCGCCGGACTTCATGCAACAGGCTTTGAAACCTGCGTCCGGAGCCGCATGGACATAGGTCGTTGCGGCCGAGCTTTTCGGTCAGTTCGACACCGCCATGGACGACACGCCGTCCACGCTTGACATGAGTTTCCGAGGGGAAGGACTTCCGCCGCTTACGCGTAACGCTGAAAGCGCGGGAGGTTTTCGAGATCGCGATGCTTTCGCATGACACTCCTCCGTTGGTCGAAACGCGGCCCATTGCCGCGCGGCGTAGCTAGCACCCGCTTCGCCATTCCGGAAGGCCAGCAGCTGAATTGGCCACCCGAAAGATCACTTCATACTCACCACCGCCACCGCCAGCAGCGCCAGCATCAGCATCGCTCGTCACCAGTTGCACCGACGTCGTCGGCCGCTCGCGCCACTTCGCGATCTTTTCCGAAAACGACAGGCCGGCGTTGAAGAACAGCGGCTCATATCCATGCCTGAAGAACTTTGGAAATTTCGGCGCGAGCCAGGGCGTGAACAGGCCGTGCAGCACCGAGGTCAGCACGACGAACAGCAACACGCCGCCGGCGATGTCGTGGCGGGCGAGTTTCAGGAGCAGGGCTGCTGCTGCGAACGACGGAAAGCCCTGCAGGATGGCGGTCAGCGCAAAGCCTTCGAGGCGGTTCTGCGTTGATGATTTTGCGGCGGCGATCGCGTTCACGGCGGTGGCTCCTGGGCTTGACGTCCTCGGCGGGGACGGTGATGCGCGGGAGAATGAAAAACTGGGAAGCATGATGCCGTGATGGAGATCACGCTATTGGAAGCCACTACTGGTTGCGTTGCTTGCCAGGCAAATCAGGCATGGCTTGGTCCAGTGCCGCGCGCAAAAATATTCCGCTTCGCGATTACCCCAAATCACTCCTACAACTCCGGCCATCCCGCACCCATGAGAGGGGCGTATCGCGATCGTCACGGACGTTGGGCGCGGGATGCGATGGACGCGGCAGTGTCGGGCGCGAACGGGATCGCAGGGCGGGCTTCGGCTTGTGAGCGATCAGCCGGCGCGCAGACGACCGGCGCTTAAACGCCTTCGCCGGAATCTCGATCGGCAGCACATGAGCCGGTCGAAGCATTTTGGTGGAGGAAGCCGCGGACGGCAAAGGCGTGTGGTTCTGGCACCCGTGGCTGGTGTCAAGCTGGCGGAGATTTTCCGGGCCCAACCGGGCGTCGGGGAATCGTCAATTCGTCAGCGATGGAGGCAAGAGGAATTCGTCTCCAGGGAGAGCGCGCTATAAGCCGTAAAACCATTGCGCAGGGAAGGCCGGGTGTTCCGGCGCACCTTGCGGTCACCCGTGTGCACTTTGTGCGCACGATCGCGGGTGCTTGAGGGCACCCGGCTTTCCCTGCGCCCTCTTCGTTTTTCGAGGGCATCGCCAATCGCATCCCTTCGGGCGCCTCGCGCCGCGAGAATGCGAAGCCGTGTCTTCTCCGTCGTCATGCCGCGCGAAGGCGGGGCATCCAGTACGCCGCAGCCTCTCGGCTCAAGCGTAGGCGCCGCTGGAATACTGGGTCACCCGCCCCAGTGCGCGATTGCGCGCAAGGCGGGTGACGACAACCGTTCGGCTGTTTGACATTCGAAATCGAGCGTGCGGCATACGCACTGTCGTCTCTGCGAACGCAGGGACCCATAGCCACCGGCGGAGGTTTGTGAAAGGTGTCTACTACACTGCCTTATCGAGAGATCACGCGGTATGATCCCTGCGTTCGCAGGGAAGACAGCGAGAGTGCCGCACTACCCCTTTACCCCGACCGGCGGTTGCTGGTGTTCTGCGTCATGTTGCCGTGGTCACCCTGTTCGCGGAGGTTGTTCTTCTCGTCGTCGCGATGGCCCTTGGTGGTGTCGAGGGGGACGCTGGGCGCGCTGCCGGGGCCCTTGTGGCTCTGGTTGCCTTCCGGGATGGGCGGTGTGGATTTCGTCATCATGGTCTCCGTTAGCAACGGATCGAAGACAATACCGGCGATGGCGAGATCGTTCCCCGGCTACGAGGGCGGCGCATTGTCGCCGGCCGCAAAAGCCGGTTTGTCCCGCCCGGCCATGAGAAGGCGGCGAGGTTTGTGATCGACCTCACAACCAGCAAGACCGTGCCGGAAGCGGAATTCGGCAAGCCGTGATTCGCGCTTGCTTGCGCGGAATCGGCAGCCGTCGTCGCCGAACGGTAACCGGTTCAGCCGGCGATCGTCGTTCGAAGGCGGAGGTATGATGTCACGGCCTGAACTTTCCACAGTGCAGCTGTGTCAGAATACTTTCAGAAACTTTAAACCCATTTGCTGATTGATCGCTGCACGGTTCCGTTCACAATGGATCCGGCCGCAAGCGCGGAATCGAACACAGGCAGGGTGGGAGAATGACCGAGGCACCGAATCGTCAGCTCGTGCTGGACTTTCTTAACACCCTGTATTCCGGCGATGTCGAAGCCACGCTGGCGCGCTGCACCGATGACATCGAGTTCCTCGCCAACGCCCCGATCGACATCCTGCCGCATATGGGCCACCGCCGCGGCAAGGCCGAAATGCGCGAGATGTGGGAGGCGGTCCGGGCCCGCTATTCCGAGCTGCGCTGCGAGGTGCCGATGCTGGTCGTCGATGGCGACAAGGCCGCCGCGTTCGTCCGCGTGTTCTTTCGCAAGAGCATCAATCAGCGCATGGTGCAGTTCGACTTCGCCGGCTTCTACGCGCTGCGCGACGGCAAGATCAGCCATATCAGGGAAATCATCGACACCTTCGATCTGGTCCAGCAACTGCTCGAACGCGACGTCACCGCGCTCCTGACCGGCCGCAGGCAGAATCCAATCTAGCGTCCGCTGTCATCGTCATTTCGCGAAGCGCCGCAAAGCCGGTGTCGAAGGGGCAGTTGCACATCAGAAGTGCAGGCAAACTCGCCGCTCATTTTGCGCGCAGCGTTGAACCTCATCGCGTTTGCCGTGACACACCTCAAGGCTGTTTCCAGTCGTGAAGAAAGTATGAAGATCGCGTTACCGGCGTTGCCTGGTTCGGCGCTGGTCACTGGGCGGCGCGACACTGGGCATCGGAGCCGACTTCGCTTCGGTCGAAATCTTCAAAACCTCGCGCTTTGAAGGTGATAGCGGGAAGCCAGTGTTCTTACCGTCACGCAGCTAGGAGCTGATCGGCGGTATCGGGTGCGCCCTGCTGTTCGGTTTCATCGCGATTCGCGACGCCGAAATCGTCTTCGACGCGCGAACCTGCAGGCGGCAATGACCGTTAAGTGATCGTTTTAAACACGGGTAAGTTGCATTTGTGCAATGCAGAATACGCAATTGTAGTTTGGCCAAAATCGCCTATTGTTAGTGTACGAACGAATTAGCAATCCGGCACAGCGTCGATACTGACGCCCTATGGGCTCGTTGCTGTTTGAAATCCAGTTTCAAGGACCAAACCCAAATGACAGAGCATTGCCTCTGGCGTTTTTCGCGCGCATTGCATCGCGCGATCAATGAACGCCAGCCCGCCGATCTCGAAGCCCTGCTCGACGAGGACGTCGACTGGGCGATCTACGGCCCGATCGACATGTATTCGTTCTTCGGCTCGCGCCGCGGCAAGGCGGCCGTGATCGATGTCATCCGGCAGATCGCCGACAACTTCCGCGTCCACCGCTTCGACCGCGAATCGATCATGCTGGGGGTGGATTCGGCCTCCTCGATGATGCGCTATTCGCTGACCGCGCTCGATTCGAACAAGCCGATTTCCTTGCGGATCGCCCATTTCGCCCAGTTCAGGGCCGGCCGCCTGACCAACTTCCGCGTGCTGGTCGACACCTTCGATCTGGTCGAGCAGACCGTGGGCTATCCGATTCACCTGCCGCGGATGGCCGGGTAGTCCACGCCGATCGATTTCAATCGTCATGCCCGGCCGCGCGAATCATATCTGCGCGTGCAGGCATCCACGTCTTCCTTCGCCAGCCCCAAGGAAGCGTGGATGGCCGGGTCACCTGGCGCGATCACGCGCTGTGCCCGGCCATGACGTTCAATTGAAGTGCGCATGATCACTCGCGCCATAATTTTGCAACAGAGCGAACGCATTCTGGGCGCGACTTGGAATGCGGGCGGGCAATGATTTCCAAAATGCGATTTGGCTGGGCGCGGCTGCCGATGCTGGCGGCCGGCATCGGTTTGGCTTCGATGGTGGCGGCGGCGGCACAAACGCCGCCGGCGGACGACGATACGGACGAGCCTGCGGCGGAACAGACCGAGGCGGCTGCCGGCGCCAACGACGTCGACATCATGAAGGACATCGACGTCAGCAAGCTCGACTGGAGCCTGCTCAATGTCGATGCCTCGACCCTGACCGATCCGGCGCCGAAGGGAAGCGGCGCGTCGAAAGCGGCCGGCAGCATGGACACCGCATGGTCAGGCAATGAAAGAGCGAACGGCACCTCCGCGGTGTCGGTCAAGCAATCGATCTCGCCGTTCTGGGATACGCGCATCGGCGCCGACATGACGGTCGCGCGCCAAGGCACGGTGACGACATCAGAACAGCTCTCGGAAAAACTCGCCAATGGCGGCAGCCTGCCGCAATCGTCCGGCACCGCCTGGGCGGCGATCACCGCCCCCGGCGTGGCCTCGATCTGGGACAAGACGTCGGTCGAGGCCCGCGTCGATCCCGGATCCGAGCAGAGCAAGCTCGGCACCTCTCTGAGCAAATCGCTGCCGCTCAGCGAGCAATATTCGCTGACCCTGAAGAACGGCTACAACCTGATTCAGCAGGGCATCGTGCCGGTGCCCGGCATCATCAGCCATCCGGCGCGCAGCTACGAAACCGACCAGTCGGCAAGGCTCAGCATCGCCGACACCGGCACCAGCCTCATCGCCGGCCAGACCCTGTCGACCTCGGACGACAAATGGCTGCGCAAGGTCGGCGCCGAGCAGAAGCTGTTCGACGGCGTCACCATCTCCGGCTCGATCGGCGAAACGCCGTCGGGCGCCGCCAACAAGAGCCTCAGCGCAGGGTTCAAGCGCAGCTGGTGATGGCCGGACTTGTCCCAAGTTGACGCGATTTCCGGGCCTGAAAGCACTGCCTCCCGAGAATGATCCAGCATTGCCGCAGATTGGCCCAGATGCGGTCAAAATCGGCAGTGCAGATGGGACGATATACTTCGTCGTGCGGGGGGACTTCCGCGCTCGCCTGAATGCGAAACAGAGGAATTGCCGATGAACGCCACCATTCGCCCGGAACAGACTGATGAAAGCCCGGAAGTCGACGGCAATCTCGCCGCGGTATCCGAGGTCGAGGCCGGCATCCGCGAATTCGTTCGCAACGACATTGCCTATCTGCGCCGGCCAGCAGCCGCCACGGAAACCGCGCCGCTCGACGCCAATGCGGAAGCCACCGTCAACAACGTCAACTCGCTGATCCAGCGTGTCGCCGGTACCTCGCTTGCCGAAATCGAGAAGCTGATTTCCGAACTCGAAAGCCTGCGCGACCTGCTGCATGCCGAAGGCCAGCGCGTCCAGCGCGAGATTTCCGGCTATGCCCAGCTCAGCCAGGCCGCGATGAAGTCGACGCGCATGATCGCCGACAACGTCACGCAGTGGAAGCGCGCCGCCGACGGCCTGCGCAACAGCTGATCGTGATCGTTGCAAAAATCTGACACTCCGCCGCGTTCCGTATCGGAGCGCGGCGGTTTTGTTTGGCAGTGCTGGATCTGAACTTTATAAGCACGGTCGCGTCCAGGGACGGATGCCGTCACGTGGCGGCAGGCACCTTTTGGGAACACACCGGCGATGCAAAACGTTCAGCCAGACAACATGGATTCAATGCCGTTGCGGCAATCGTCGCATAGCATGAGCACGATCGTGATTCGCTTCGTCGGACTGCTGACGCTTGCGGTCGTGGCGATGATTCTGATCTGGAGCCGCTGAACTTATTCAGCGCTCGCGGCTGTCCGATCCGCAACTACTGGCGGACGAAAGCGGTGTCCTCGATCGTGTAGACGCCGTCGGCATAGGACTTCACCACCATTCCGGCGGTCAGCATCACCGCCATGGTGACGGTTGCGAAGACAAAGCCGACGAATTTCAGGCTGCTGCGATCTGCCATCATCATCCCCTCGGTACTTCCCCTAGGACGCATATGGCAGGCAGAAAGTTCAGATTGCGTTAGCAAAAAATCCGTTCCGTGCGGTCATGGATTACGAAGCACTAACGGCACAATTCGCTAACCATGTGCCGGGCTACGACTAACCCGCACTCCGCCGCGGCACGAAGGCGGTGGCAAGGAACGAGAACACCACCTCGCCACGCTGGTTGATGCCGGTATTGCGGGCCTGCAGGATGCCCCATTCGGGACGCTTCTCCGACGTCCGCTTGGTTTCGACCTGGTTGGAAAAGCTGATGGTGTCGCCGGCCAGAACCGGCTTGATCCAGCGCAATTCGCGAAAGCCGGGCGACGGGCCCCCCACCGCGACCTTCTCGCCACGCGCGACCGCCTCCGCCGTCAAGCGCTTGCCGTCGGCGACCAAAAGCTTCATGCAGACCGCGGCGACGTGCCAGCCCGATGCAGCCAGTCCCCCGAACAGCGATTTGCGTCCCTCCTCCTCATCGAGGTGAAAGCGCTGCGGATCGAACTGCGTGGCGAACTTCTTGATGTCGTCGGCGGTGAAGGTGAACGAGCCGAACTCGCGCCGCGCGCCGATCTCGATATCCTCGAAGAAACGCATCGCTACATCGCCCCCGCTTCGTCACGCCGGCGCACGATGATCGGCGACTCCATCTCGCACAGCACCACGCCGGCCGCGTTGCGGATCGTGCCCTTGAAGGTCACGATGCCGGTCTCGGGACGGCTCTTCGAAACCCTGGCCTCCGCGACATCGACATCCAGCGTCAGGTCGTCGCCCGGCCGCAGCGGCGCCAGCCAGCGCATCTCGTTGACGCCGGGCGAGCCGAGCGAGGCGGTACGGCCGATGAAGCCGTCGAACAGCATCCGCATCATGATCGAGCCAAGATGCCAGCCCGAGCCGGACAGCCCCTTCAGCATCGAAGCGTTGGCGGCGGCCTCGTCCAGATGCATCGGCTGCGGGTCGAATTCGGCGGCAAAGGCCAGAATCTCCTCGCGCGTGACGTGGCGCGGTCCGAACGTGCCGAAATGGCCGGGCTTGAAGTCTTCGAAGGTCAGTGGTGTCATCTATCTGGAATCTGGCTTGAGGATTGCGGCGGGGAAGCCCGATTGTGGCCGTTATTTGCGGCAATCTCAACCCGTCCACCCGCATGGCTTGTTCGCCAGGGGCGAGCACCGCCTCTGGCGCTCGCCCCTGGCTTGCCCGAAGCAGTTTTCGGGGCTAGCCCTGTGCCGTCTGGAACCAGGTTTTTGACTCGCCGGAGAACCATCGATGTTCGATTTTCAGGATCTGTTTCAGTGGGACCGCTTCATCACGCCCACGATCATCAAGACCTTCTACTGGCTGGTCATCGGCTTGATCGTTCTGTTCGGCATGTCCGGGATCTTCTCGGCGCTTCGCCGCGATGGCGATCAGCCCGTTCGGCGGATTCATCCTGCTGTTGTCCTCGATCGCCGGCGTCGTGGTCGGCGTGGTGTTTTCGCGCATCGCCGCGGAATTCATCCTGATCGTGTTCCGCATCAACGAGCATCTCGGCGCGATCCGCGACCAGGGGCAGATGCGGTAGGGCTGGGCAAAGCGCAGCGTGCCCACCATCAAGCAGCATGCCTGGCGATGGATGGTGGGCACGGCGCTATCGCGCCTTTGCCCACCCTACAAGAATCTCAATTATTAAACCTGAAATGCATCACGTCGCCGTCGGCGACGACATATTCCTTGCCTTCCAGCCGCAGCTTGCCGGCGTCGCGGGCGCCGGCTTCGCCGTTCAGCGCGACGTAATCGGCATAGGCGATGGTCTCGGCGCGGATAAAGCCCTTTTCGAAATCGGTATGGATCACGCCGGCCGCGGCGGGCGCCTTGGTGCCGCGGTGGATGGTCCAGGCGCGGGCTTCCTTCGGGCCGACCGTGAAATAGGTGATGAGGTCGAGCAGCTGGTAGCCGGCGCGGATCAGGCGGTCGAGGCCGGCCTCTTCGAGGCCGAGCGTCTCGAGAAACTCGGCGCGCTCCTCGCGTGACAGGGTCGCGATCTCGGATTCGATCTTGGCCGAGATCACCACCGCGACCGCGCCTTCCTTCTTGGCGTGCTCGAACACCTGTTTCGAGAAGCTGTTGCCGTCCTTGGCCGAGCCTTCCTCGACATTGCAGACATAGAGCACCGGCTTCGACGTCAGCAGGCCCAGCATACTGAACGCGCGCTCTTCCTCCGGCTTGCGCTCGAGAAACCGCGCCGGCTTGCCTTCGCGCAGCAGCACCAGCGCGCGATTGACGAGGTCGAGCGCTTCCTTGGCTTCCTTGTCGTTGCCCTTGGCCTTCTTGGCGAGGTTGTCGACGCGCTTTTCCAGGCTGTCGAGGTCGGCCAGCATCAGCTCGGTTTCGATGGTCTCGATATCGGCCAATGGCGCGATCTTGCCTTCGACATGGGTGATGTCGGAATCTTCGAAGCAGCGCACCACATGCGCGACCGCGTCGACCTCGCGGATGGTGGCGAGGAACTGGTTGCCGAGGCCTTCGCCCTTCGAGGCGCCGCGCACGAGGCCTGCAATATCGACGAAGGTCAGTCGCGTCGGGATGATCTGCGCAGAGCTGGCGATCGCCGACAGCTTGTCGAGCCTGGGATCAGGCACCGCGACCTCGCCGACATTCGGCTCGATGGTGCAGAACGGATAATTCGCCGCCTGCGCCGCTGCCGTCTCGGTCAGCGCGTTGAACAGCGTCGACTTGCCGACATTGGGCAGGCCAACGATACCGCATTTGAATCCCATAATACGTCCTGAAGTCCGTTCGCGATGTCAGCTGTCGCCCTTGGCGTCACCATCGCCCTTGTCGAAAAATCCCTTGGCCTGCAGCGCCAGATGCACCTTGTTCTGGAACGTCGAGTCCTTGCCCGTCGCCAGCAAGCCCGGCATTGTCGGCAACCGCCTCGCACAGCGCTTCGACCCACGGCCGATCGCTCTTGGCAAAATCCGACAGCACGTGGCTGTGCACCAGTTCCTTGACGCCGGGATGACCGATCCCGAGCCGCACCCGGCGATAGTCGTTGCCGATATGCGAGGAGATCGAGCGCAGCCCGTTATGGCCGGCAATGCCGCCGCCGATCTTGACGCGCACCTTCGCCGGCGGCAGTTCGAGTTCGTCCTGAAACACGGTGATCTCGCCAGCGCGACAGCTTGAAGAAGTTGGCGGCTTCCTGAACCGCGCGCCCGGACTCGTTCATGAAGGTGGTCGGCCGCAGCAGAACGACGCTTCTCGCGATCGAGCGTGCCTTCGGAAGTCTCGCCCTGAAAACGGCGGCGCCATGGTGCAAAACCGTGACGCCGCGTAATCTCATCGACGGCCATGAACCCGATGTTGTGCCGGTTGTTCGCGTATTTCGAACCGGGATTACCGAGACCGACAAACAGGCGCATGACGCGGCATCCTGCCGCTGCTTACTTCTTCTTGTCGCCGCCAGCCGGCGCTTTCGCGCCAGCCGCCGGAGCTGCAGCACCCGCGCAGGTGCGGCAGCAGCCGGCGCAGCAGCACCCGCCGCCGGAGCAGCGGTGCCTGAAGCCGCAGCAGCCGCGGCAGCCTTCTGTTCTTCGGCGTAGCCGGACGGCGGCACGATGGTCACCAGCGTCGCGTCCTCGCGCGACAGCGACTTCACGCCCGTCGGCAGCTTGATCTCGGACAGATGCAGCGAGTGGCTGATTTCCAGCGCGCCGACATCGGCCTCGATGTACTGCGGAATATTGTCGACCGAGCATTCGAGATCGATGGTGTGGGTGACGATGTTGACGGTGCCGCCGCGCTTGACGCCGGGCGAGGCTTCGCCGTTCACGACATGCAGGGGAACGCTGACGCGGATGGTCGCGCCTTCGCCGAGCCGCATGAAATCGACATGCAGCGGGAAGTCACGCACCGGATCGAGGTGGAAGTCGCGCGGAATCACGCGGTGCTTCTTGCCCTCGAGATCGATGTCGTAAATCGTGGTCAGGAAACGGCCGGCCAGGATGCGCAGGCGCAGTTCCTTGTCGTCGACCGAAATGGTCACGGGGGGCTGGTTGTTGCCATAGATCACTCCGGGCACTCTCCCGGCGCGACGCTCTGCCCGGGCGGCCCCCTTGCCGCTCTGCGGACGCGCGGTCGCCTTCAATTCCTTGACGGTCGCCATCGTGTTAAGTCCTTGTTTTCTAAAAAGTTAAAGGCCGCATCGCGGCCCGTTGGCGTCCCACAGCAAGCCTCCAGGGGTGCGGGGGCTGCGGACGTGGCGGGCTTTTAGCCCCAAAGGGGCGAAATGACAAGGAAATGAAGGGATTTTTCTGCGGTTTAGGGCCGATCACGGCCCCAAAGCCGTCATGCCCGGCCGCAGCAGTCTGTTTTACGCAGACTGCGTAAACTTGCCTGCGATACCGGGCATCCACATCCTTGCCGCCGCGACGAAGAACGTGAATGGCCGGGAATGTACCCGGCCATGACGATTGGTGATGGAATCCCCTACCCGTCCGTCTTCGCGCTGCCGGCAGGCCGGCGAAATGCCGAGCTTGGCTTCCAGCGCCGCAATCCGTCCCTTGAGCGCCTCGTTCTCCTCGCGCGCCAGGCGGGCCATGTCCTTGACCGCGTCGAACTCCTCGCGCTTGACGAGGTCGAGGTCGCGCAGGATGCGCTCGGCCTGGTTGCGCACGACCGTATCGACCTCCCGCTTGACGCCCTGGGCGGCGCCGGCGGCGTCGTTCATCAAACGGCCGATCTCGTCGAAAAACCGATTGCTGGTCTGGGTCATCTCAAAACGCTCCGGTCGCTGCAAATTGATCGTCACCGGGATGACAATGGCGATCCCGAAGGCAAAGGTTCAAGTGCGCGATTAAGGCCGATGCGATATCGCTCGCCTTGTCATGCCCCGGTTTCCTTGCAATCGTATCAAGCGCTTAACCAGAAACCTGAATCACAACTCAAAAGAAACGCCCATGATCGACCAGCAGATCGATATTGCGACCAAGGACGGCAAGACCACGACCTTCATCACCCATCCCGAACGCGGCGGGCCCTTTCCGGTCATCATCTTCTACATGGACGCGCCGGCGATCCGCGAGGAACTGCGCGACATGGCGCGGCGGCTCGGCACGTCGGGTTATTACGTGATGCTGCCCAATATGTATTACCGCTCCGGCGTCATGGAGCTGGGGCCGATCCCGCCGGACCCGGAAGCGCCCGAGCGCAAGCAGATGTTCGGCTACATGAACTCCATCAACATTCCGATGGTGATGGAAGACACGAAGGCCCTGCTCGCCTACGCCGAGACGCAAGAAGCGGCGAACACCAGGATCGTCGGCACCGTCGGCTACTGCATGAGCGGCCGCTACGCGGTCAACGCGGCGACGCATTTTCCCGATCGCGTGAAGGCGGCGGCTTCGATCTACGGCACGCATCTTGCGACCGACCAGCCCGACAGTCCGCATCTGGCCGCGAGCAAGACCAAGGCCGAACTCTATTTCGCCTGCGCCGAGACCGATATCTACGCGCCGCAGGAGATCATCGACAAGGTCGCCGCCGGCATGAAGGGATCGAACAACGAGGTCGAGATCTACCCCGGCACCCATCACGGCTTTGCCTTCCCGAAGCGTCCGGTCTACCACCGCGATGCCGCCGAACGGCACTGGGAGCGGCTGCTGGCGCTCTATCGCCGCAACCTTGTGCCGTAGTAGACGTCGCGCACGATGCCCTTTCTCATCATCGCCTTTCCGGTATTCGACCCGATCGCCATTTCGATCGGGCCGATCGCGATCCGCTGGTATGCGCTGGCCTATATCGGCGGCATCGTGCTGGGATGGATCTACGCCCGCTCGCTGGTCAAGAAGGAGCGGCTGTGGGGTGGACCGGCGCCGATCACGCTGGTGCAGCTCGACGATTTCATTCTCTGGGTCACCCTCGGCATCATCGTCGGCGGCCGCACCGGTTACGTGCTGTTCTACAATCCCGCCTTCTTCATCCAGCACCCGGCGGAAATATTCCAGTTGTGGAACGGCGGCATGTCATTTCACGGCGGCTTCCTCGGCTGTGTCGCCGCGGTGATGCTGTTTGCCCGCAAGAACGATATCTCGATCCTGTCGCTCGGCGACATCACCACCGCGGTCGGACCGATCGGACTGTTCCTCGGCCGGCTCGCCAACTTCATCAACAGCGAGCTGTGGGGTCGAACGGCGGATTCCAGCGTGCCATGGGCGATGGTGTTTCCCAATGGCGGGCCGCTGCCGCGGCACCCGAGCCAGCTCTATGAGGCCGGCCTCGAGGGCATCCTGCTGTTTGCGATCCTGGCGGTCATGGTCCGGATGGGCGCGTTGAAGCGGCCGGGCCTGATCCTCGGCAGCTTCATCGCGATCTACGGTCTTGCGCGTATTACGGCTGAGTTTTTCCGCGAACCCGATCCCCAGCTCGGATTTTTGTGGGGCGGACTGACCATGGGTATGCTGTTGTCGGTACCCATGATCATTGTCGGGGCCATCCTGATCATGATGGCATGGCGCCGCGAGGCGCCGGCGCATATACAGAAGTCGATTTAAGGCAGGCCGTGACCGAACTCTCACCGTTGCAGGCAGAGATCCACAAGCTGATCCGATCGTCGGGACCGATGCCGGTCTGGCGGTACATGAAACTGTGCCTGACGCATCCCGAGCACGGCTATTACGTGTCGCGCGATCCCTTGGGCCGCGAGGGCGATTTCACCACCGCGCCCGAAGTCAGCCAGATGTTCGGCGAGTTGCTCGGCCTGTGGACGGCATCGGTGTGGAAGGCGATCGGGTCGCCACCGACGCTGCGGCTGGTCGAACTCGGCCCCGGCCGCGGCACCATGATGGCGGACGCACTTCGCGCGATCCGGGTGCTGCCGCCGCTCTATCAATCGATCCAAATCCATCTCGTCGAGATCAACCCCGTGCTGCGCGAGAAGCAGCGGGCGACGCTGTCAGGCGCGAGCAACATCACCTGGCATGACAGCATCGACGACGTGCCGGAGGGCCCCGCGGTCATTCTGGCCAACGAATATTTCGACGTGCTGCCGATCCATCAGGTGGTCAAGCGCGAGACCGGCTGGCACGAGCGCGTCGTCAACCTCGATGCCGATGGCAAGCTGGTGTTCGGAGCCTCGGACGATCCGATGCCGCGCTTCGAGGTGCTGCTGCCGCCGCTGGTGCGCGCGGCCCCTGTCGGCGCCGTGTTCGAGTGGCGGCCGGATACCGAGATGATGAAGATCGCCACGCGGGTGCGCCAACAGGACGGCGCGGCGCTGATCATCGATTACGGCCATCTGCGCAGCGACGCCGGCGACACCTTCCAGGCGATCGCCCGCCACAGCTTCGCCGATCCCCTGAAGAATCCGGGCCAGGCCGACGTCACCGCCCATGTCGATTTCCAGGCGCTGGCGCGCGCGGCCGAAGACGTCGGCGCGCGCGTTCATGGCCCGGTGACGCAGGGCGATTTCCTCAAGCGGCTCGGCATCGAGACGCGTGCCCTCACGCTGATGGGAAAAACCACGCCGGAAGTTTCCGCCGACATTTCCGCCGCGCTGAAGCGCCTGACCGACAGCGGCCGCGGCGGCATGGGATCGATGTTCAAGGTGCTTGCGGTCACCGAACCCAATCTGACCGAGGTCGCGGGCCTCAGCGACGAACCGCCCGGGCCGGAGGACGAAAGCGCATGACGTTCGGATCGTCGCTGCTCGCAGCCATTCCCGGACTGCGCCACGCCTTCTTCACCCGCGAGGGCGGGACATCCAGCGGAATCTACCAGAGCCTCAATGGCGGGCTCGGCTCCGACGACGATCCGGCCCATGTCGCGGAAAATCGCCGCCGGATGGCCGAGCAGATGGGCGTTGCGCCCGAGCGCCTGCTCAGCGCGCACCAGATCCATTCGCCCGACGTCGTGGTAGCGAGCGGACCATGGCAGGGCGACAAGCCGCGCGCCGACGCGCTGGTCACGCGCACGGAAGGTATCGCCATCGGCGTCACCGCCGCCGATTGCGGACCGATCCTGTTTGCCGACGCCAGCGCGCGCGTGATCGGCGCGGCGCATGCCGGCTGGAAGGGCGCGCTGACCGGCGTGCTGGAATCCACCATCGACGCCATGGAAAAACTCGGCGCCGACCGCTCCGGCATCGTCGCCGCGATCGGCCCGCTGATCCGCCAGCACTCCTATGAGGTCGGCAGCGAATTCGTCGAACGTTTTATGGATGCCGACGCCGAGAACGGCGTGTTCTTCATCCCCTCGAACCGCGCGGGTCATTCGATGTTCGACCTCGCCGGCTTCATCCGGATGCGGCTGGAGAATGCCGGCGTGCTGATGATCGACGATATCGGCGTCGACACCTATTCCGACGAGCGCTTCTACAGCTACCGCCGCTCGGTGCACCGGAAGGAGCCGGACTACGGCCGCCACGTCCACGCCATCGCGCTGGAAAGCGAGTAGCTCGTTACTTCACCCGCAACACCACCTTGCCTCGCGCCCGGCCGGCTTCGAGATAGGTCAGCGCATCGGGCAACTGCTCGAAGGCGAACTCGCGGTCGATCACCGGCTTGATCGCGCCACGATCGACGAGGCCTGCGATCTCGCGCAGTTGCTCGCCGTTGGGCTCGGTGAGGAACCAGCAATAGGACGCGCCGGCTTCCGCGCTCGCGGCATAGACTTTTCGGCTCATCAGCCAGACGGCGACGCCGACCAGCCAGCCCGCGCCCTCGCGGCGGGCGAAATCGCGATCGGGCGGGCCGCTCAAGGAAATCACCGCGCCGCCCCGCTTCACCACCTTGAAGGCGTCGACGGTGAACGCAGCCCCCAGCGTGTCGTAGACGATGTCGTAGCCGCCGCCCGCTTCGAGATAGTTCTCGCGGTCATAGGCAATCACCCTGTCGGCACCGAGCGATTTGACGAAGTCGACATTCTTCGAACTCGTGGTCGTGGTGACCTCAAGGCCGAGATGCCTGGCGTACTGAATCGCGAACGTGCCGATCCCGCCGGCGCCGGCGTGGATCAGGATGCGCTGGCCGGCACGCGCCTTGACGCGCGAAAATCCCTGCAGGGTCGTCAGCCCCACCAGCGGCAGCGCCGCGGCTTGCGCATGCGAGACGGCCGCAGGCTTCAGCGCCACGAATTCCTGCGACAGCGCGATCTTCTCGGCAAACGTGCCGATGGTCTCGCGCGAGGCGCGCGCATAGACCGCATCGCCCGGCTTGAAGCGGGTGGCACGCGCGCCCGCCGACAGCACGATGCCAGAGGCATCGAACCCGAACGGACGGGGCAATTGGTATTTCGAGACGCGCTTGAGGTCGCCATGCGCGATCTTGAAGTCGATCGGATTGAGGCTGGCGGCATGGATGTCGATCAGGATCTGATCGGGGCCCGGGACCGGATCGGCGAGTTCGGCCAGATGAACATGGTCGGCGATCGCACCATAGCCGTCGAGAACAAAGGCTCGCATGGATCATCCCTGCGGGGTTGAAGAATTCTGGCAACAAGAAGGTCAACGGGGGCGAGCTCGACGCAATCTTTTTGGCGGGCCGGTGCACCCGCTGCCCTAGACCTTAACACATTTTAACGATATCGCAGAAGCCATGAGCGACTTCGTCCCAGCTTCGTGCCTGCAAGTGCCGCGCGCCATGATCGCGGCAGTGCTGCTTGTCGTCGCCGCCGCACTCGGCGGCTGTGCGGGTGGCGGCGCAACGGGCAGCGGCTCCTATGCGATGGCTTCGACGGGCGGCGGCTCCACCGTGACGTTCGAATCGATCGACGGCCCGCCGCCACAGGTGTTCGACCGCATGGTCAGCGTGCTCGACAGCGAATCGAAGCTGCGCAACCTGTCGATCGTCTCCCGCGAGGGCCGCGCTTCCTACCGCGTGCGCAGCTATCTGTCGGCGCAGGTCGTGCGCGGCAAGACTGTGATCGCCTGGGTCTGGGACGTCTACGACAACAACCAGCAGCGTGCGCTGCGGCTTTCCGGCGAAGAATCAGCCGGCAAGGCCGGACGCGACGCCTGGGCGGCGGCCGACGACCTCGTATTGCGAAAGATTGCGCAGGCCGGCCTCAGCGGCCTGTCGGGTATGATTAACGGAGCTCCAGATGCCGCGCCGGCGCCTGCCCCCGAGCGCCGTGGTCCCGCGGTGGCGAGTGCTGAAGGCGTCGTACCCGCGCAGGATGCTGCCGGTGCCGCCGCGCTTGGCTTCAGCGCCCAATAAGGCAGCTCATAAAGTCCCGTAACGGACCATTTTTGGTCGGGAAAACGGCGGCTATGGGTTGCCAGCCAAGCCCCCTGCCTGATATCTCCTCGCCCATCGAAACGCGCCGGTTTCCCGAGGATTTCTCGATATGCTGAACGTCGTATCCAGCAAGGCGCGAGGAGAAGCGTCAATGTCGGCCAAGAACGGCTCGATCAAGCTGGTCGCCGGCAATTCCAATCCGGTGCTGGCCCAGGAAATCGCAAGCTGGCTGCATCTGCCGCTGACCAAGGCCAGCGTCCGCCGATTTGCCGACAACGAGATTTTCGTCGAAATCCTCGAGAACGTGCGCGGCTCGGACGCGTTCATCATCCAGTCGACGTCGTTTCCGGCCAACGACCACATGATGGAATTGCTGATCATCACCGATGCGCTGCGCCGGTCGTCCGCGCGCCGCATCACTGCGGTCATCCCGTATTTCGGCTACGCCAGGCAGGACCGCAAAGTCGGCTCGCGCGCACCGATTTCCGCCAAGCTGATGGCCAATTTGATCACGCACGCCGGCGTCGACCGCGTCATGACGCTCGACCTGCACGCCGCCCAGATCCAGGGCTTCTTCGACATCCCGACCGACAATCTCTACGCCTCACCGGTCATGGTGCGCGACATCAAGGAGCGCTTCGACCTCGCCAACCTCATGGTGGTGTCGCCCGACGTCGGCGGCGTGGTGCGCGCGCGCGGCCTTGCCAAGCGTATCAACACCCCGCTCGCCATCATCGACAAGCGCCGCGAGCGCGCCGGCGAGTCCGAAGTCATGAACGTGATCGGCGACTGCGCCGGCTACACCTGCATCCTGATCGACGACATCGTGGATTCCGGCGGCACGCTGGTGAACGCGGCGGATGCGCTGCTCGCCAATGGCGCCAAGGATGTCTACGCCTACATCTCGCATGGCGTGCTGTCGGGCGGTGCCGCGGCGCGTATCGCCGGCTCGCGGCTGAAGGAACTGGTCATCACCGATTCCATCCTGCCGACCGAGGCGGTCGCCAAGGCCGCGAACATCCGCACGCTGTCGATTGCGCCGCTGATCGCGGAAGCGATCAGCCGCACCGCGTCGGAAGAATTGGTGTCGAGTTTGTTCGACTGAGATGATTCCGTAGGGTGGGCAAAGCGTCAGCGTGCCCACCATCCGTCCACGAGTCATTTCTGATTGGTGGGCACGCTGCGCTTTGCCCACCCTACGCGCCGCCAGGCCGCTTCACTCAAATCCCGGCCGCGGCACCAGATTCATCAGCATGTTCGCATAGCCGCCGTCGACCATGATCTCGTCGCCGTTGACATAGGACGCGCGGTCGCTGGCGAGGAACAGGATCGCATCGGCCATGTCCTGCGGCATGCCGACCCGCCGCATCGGCACCACCGCGGAGCGCCGCTCGGTCACCCCGGGCGTGTCGTAAAACGCCTGGCTCATCGGCGTGATCACCATGCCGGGGCTGACGACGTTGCTGCGGATGCCGTGCGGCCCCCATTCGTTGGCGAGTTGCCGCGACAGCATGATCACGCCGGCCTTGCTGACGCTGTAGGCGCCGCTCTGCCCCTGCGCATTGCTGCCGGCAATCGACGACACATGCACCAGGCTGCCGCTGCGATGTGCACGCATCTGCCGGCCGAAAGCCTGCGCGCAAAGGAAGTAGCCGGTCAGGTTGACCGCGAGAACGCTGTTCCATTCGGCAAGCGACAGAGTGTCGAGCGCGCCGGGACGCAGGATCGCCGCGGTGTTGACCAGCACGTTGCAGGGCCCGAGCGATTTCTCGATCGCCTCAGACGCGGCGGTGACACTCTCGGTGCTGGTGGTGTCGCAGCTGACGACGAGATGGCCATCGCCCAGTTTGCGCAGCTCCGCTTGCGTCGCTTCAAGCCCGCGTTGGTCGCGATCGATCGCCGCCACGCGGGCGCCGGCCTGGGCCAAGCTGACGGCCGTGGCGCGGCCGATGCCGCCGCCTCCGCCGGTCACTACGCAAACGCGGCCCGACAGGCCGAGCCAATCCGACGAATCCGTCCCGGTCATGTGTGATCACTCTTATCTGGTGAACTGACGCCGGGGCAGCTTAGCCGAAAGCACAGGCGGGCCAAGCGAGATTCGGACATGGCTGCTTGCGTCGTTCAGGTGGCGCAAGGTCCGCACACGTCAGTTGCCGAGCTTGATGCCGGCGTCCTTGATCACCTTGGCCCACTCCGGCGTCTCCTTCCTGATGACCGCCGCAAACTCGGCCGGCGTATTGCCGACCGGTTCGAGTCCGAGTTCGTCGAATTTTTTGCGCACCTCCGGCATCGCCAGCGTCTTGACGGTCTCGGCGTGCAGTTTGTCCAGAACATCCTTCGGCGTGCCTGATGGCGCGAGCAGGCCGAACCACGGCACGGCCTCGAAGCCGGGGAAGCCGGATTCGGCCATGGTCGGCAAGTCGGGCGCCAACGCCGAGCGCTTGATCGAGGTGATGGCCAGCGCGCGCAATTTCCCTTCGCGCGCCAGCGGCAGCACGTTCACGATATTGGCGAACGACATGGTGATGCGGTTGGCGAGCAGGTCCGGCATCAACGCCGTGGTGCCACGATAGGGCACCGACGCAATATCGACATGCGCCATGTACTTGAACAATTCGGCGCCGAGATGCTGTGACGTGCCCACGCCGGCATGGCCGTAGGAAAGCTTGCCGGGCTGCGCCCTGGCGAGCGCCACCAGCTCCGCCACGGTCTTGACCGGCTGCTCGGTTGGAACGGCGAGCACGTTCGCCGCGATGAACACCTGCGAGATCGGCGCAAAGTCCTTGATCGGGTCGAACGGCAGTTGTTCAAAAAGGCTCGGATTGATGACGAGCGCCGAGTTGCCGCCCATCAGCAGCGTGTAGCCATCGGCGGACGCCTTGGCGACGCGTTCGGTAGCAATGTTGCTGCCGGCGCCGGGAACGTTCTCGACCACGAACGGCGTGCCCCAGACCTCGGCAAACCGGTCGGCAAGAATGCGCGCCGCGAGGTCCGGCGCCGTACCCGGCGTGAAGCCGACCAGGACCTTCACCGGCCGGTTCGGATAATTGGATTGCGCCGATCCCGCCTGCGCGCTCAGCAGCACAAGCAATGCGGCGAACAGGTTCGCAACGAGCCTCATCGTTCCCTCCATCGTTCAGCATGCCCGTTTGGCTGGGCTTTGCTGCAACTTGGAGGGAAGTCTGACACGTCGGCCGCGCCCGGTACAGTTCGGGGTCGTAGGAGGCGTAGCCCGGATGAGCGGAGCTATATCCGGTCATCCCCGCATCTCGCTGCGCTCATGCGGGCTACCCCGCTGGAGACACTCAGGCTGAGCTTGCCGTCGCTACCCAGCCGCGGAACGAGAAGGCCGCATAGAAGAGCTCGACATCCGAGAATCCGGCCTCGCGAAGCAGCACC
This sequence comes from uncultured Alphaproteobacteria bacterium, assembly GCA_963816815.1. Classification (GTDB taxonomy): domain Bacteria; phylum Pseudomonadota; class Alphaproteobacteria; order Rhizobiales; family Xanthobacteraceae; genus Bradyrhizobium. The sequence goes on along the minus strand of CAWFMW010000008.1, from coordinate 22,881 downwards.
TCCTCTTCGGCAACGGAAAGCAGGGGCAAGCGCGCCATTCCCACGGCGGTGGCCTTGGCCTTCTCCCAATCAACGCCGGTGCGGTCGGCAAAGGCCACCGAGCGCGTCAACCAGCGTTCCGCACCTCCGCTCGGCACGCTGTGATGGGCGACAACAAGACGTGCGCCCGGCTTCAGCCGGCGATGGATCTCCTTCAACGTCAGCAGCCGCTCGCGCTTGTCGAGAAAGTGCAGCGTGAGCAGACATGCCGCTCCATCGAACGAACCTGACGGTGCCGCATCGACGGTACCCTCTATCAGCTCGATCCGATCGTTGAACGGTTCGATATGGCTGCGCGCGAGGTCGAGCATGGCGGCGGAGGGGTCGACGCCGGTGAATACCCACTCCCGCCGGGCTTCAGCCATCGCCTTCAGCTCCATGCCCCCTCCCGCACCAACCACGAGAATATGGGCCGCTTGCGGTGCCCGCTCGCTGAGAAGCAGCATCGCCATGCGGTGGAGATCGGCCAGCCCCGGCACCTTGCGCGGCGTCTCATCCGCATAGGTTGCGATCATAGCCGGGTTCGAGAAAGGTCCTTGGCCTTCCTTCACGACGTCTTTCCTTGCGCCAATTGTGTTGGCGTCGTTCGCGGTGGACATGGGAACTCCAGGGCATGTATCAGATGGAGCTACATAACGATGCGCAGATCATGTATCTTTAAAAGATACGAATGAATTCGCCTTCTGTCAATGATCCATGTGGTGCCTCGTCCACCTGTGACGCGCAGCGCATTATTTGAGGTTCAGGAGATGAACAGGGACACCAGACTATCCGACGTCCTGCATGTGCTGCTGCACTTGGGGCAAGTCGAAGAGCCGGTGACCTCAGAGGTTCTGGCGAGAAGCATGGGCACCAACCCGGCCGTGTTCCGGCGGACCATGGCGGGCTTGAGGAAGGCAGGTCACGTCCAGTCCGGCAAGGGACATGGCGGCGGCTGGCAATTGGCGCGCCCCTTGCGCCAGATCAGTCTCCTCGCCGTTTATGAAGCGCTTGGCCGACCCAATCTCTTCGCCATTGGAAACCGCAGCGATCACCCTGATTGCCTGGTCGAAAGGAACGTCAACGCCGCTATGGCGGACACGATGGCACGCGCGGAAGCACTGTTCGTGGAGCAATTCGGAGAGGTAACGCTGGACACGCTTGCGCCGAGAAAACCGCAGCCGCTTTCGGTGCATTGCCGGCAGACTGTTTGAGCACGAGGATGATCAACCCAGCTTCGCTCCTTATGCGAGTGATGAGATAGCGCGTCCCACAAAGTACAGTGGATGGCCGATTTCGTTCATTGGATTCTGGAAGCGGCCAGTCCGCCCACCAACCTCGGTCATACCGCGCCAGTCAGCTTGCCCAACCAGCCCTTGGGCGCCGCTTCCGCAGGCGCCGCTGCATCCCCGCCAACAACTTTTCCGAACGACGCAAAAAACTCACCCGCCAGTTTCTTCGCGGTGGAATCGATCAGCCGCGCGCCGAGCTGGGCGAGCTTGCCGCCGATCTGCGCGTCGACGTCGTAGAACAGCACGGTCACGTCCGGCCCTTCCGCTTCGAGACGCACCGCGGCGCCGCCCTTGGCAAAGCCGGCGACACCGCCGGAGCCCTCGCCCGAGATTCGATAAGCGTTCGGCGGATCGAGATCGGACAGCGTCACCTTGCCGCTGAAGGTCGCCTTTACCGGCCCGACCTTGAACACGACGGTCGCGGTCATTTCGGTCGGCGAGGACATTTCGAGGGACTGACAGCCGGGAATGCACTGCTTCAAGATCTCGGGATCGTTGAGCGCGGCCCAGACCTTTTCCTTCGGCGCCGGGATGCGCTGGCTGTCGTTCATCTGCATGATGGGTCCTTATCTGCTGGCAACGGGATGGGCTGCGCGCTGGCCGCGGCGGCGTTCGACGGTGATTTCGGCGAGGATCGACATCGCGATCTCCTCTGGCGTGATCGCGCCGAGATCGAGCCCGGCCGGGGCCTTGACGCGATCGATCGCCTCGCGCGCGATGCCGCCGGCGACGAGCTTTTCGCGCAACGCGATCATCTTGCGGCGGCTGCCGACGAAGGCGTGGTATTCGGCCTTGACGGCAATGGCTTGCTTGAGCGCGGCTTCATCGCTTTTGCCCTGGGTCGAAACCACGACAAAGCGGCGCGCGTCGTTGAGGTAGCGCGGCTCGAAGCCATCGATGATGACATGCGCATCGGGCTCGCCTGCGCGATCGGCCGCGGGCGCAGCCAGCGTGACATGATAGCCGAGCGGCCGCGCCTGCGCGGCGAGCGACATCGCCACCGGGCTCGCGCCAAAGATCAGCAGCGAGGGATGCGGCAGCACCGGCTCGACGAAGATGTCCATGGTGCCCTTGCTCGGGCACATGTTGCTGGCGAAGCGGATGCCCTCGCGATTCTCTCCCGGCTTGACCCCGAGTTCGGCCAGCATGTCTTCCGGCTGCACCGACACCATGCGCGGCTCCCCGTCCTGCAGCGCGTCGCGCGCGGCTTTCAGCACCGCACCCCGCGCGCAGCCGCCGCCGATCCAGCCTGCGACGATGGTGCCGTCCGGGCGGATGATCGCCTTCGCGCCGGCTTTCGCCGCCGTTACCGACACCGTGCGCACGACGGTCGCCAGCACGAACGGCTGCTCGGCGGATTTCATCTGCGCGACCAGATCCATCACTTCGACATGCGCACTCATCGGTCGGCCCATCTACAGTTTCGCCAGATAAGGTTCGAGCGCGGTCAGGCTTTTCAGCGTATTGGCCGGCGCGTAGAGATCGACATGCGGCAGCGCGGCCTTGATGCCTTTGGCCTCCGGCGAATAGCCCTGCCACGCCATCATCGGGTTGAGCCAGACGATGCGGCGGCAGCGGCGGCCGAGCGCCGCCATTTCGCGCCCGAGCAATGCAGCATCGCCGGTCTCATAGCCGTCGGACACGATCATCACGACAGTGCGCGAATGAATCACCCGCGCGGCGTGCCAGCGGTTGAAGGTCTGCAAGCTCTCGCCGATCCGCGTGCCGCCGCCGGTGCCCTGCGCCATGATCGAGAGCCGGTCGAGCGCGCGCGCCGCTTCCTTTTCCTTCATCGCATCGGAGACGTGCGCCAACCTGGTGTGGAACAGGAAGGCCTCGGCCTCGCGAAACTCATCCAGGATGCCGTGGATGAAGCGCAGGAAAACGCCCGTATACATGCTCATCGAACCCGAGGCATCGAGCAGCATGACAAGCCGTAGCGGCTTTGTCTTGCGCTGCCGTCTGACGAGGTCGATCGGCACGCCGCCATGGCTGATATTGCCGTGAATGGTTCGCCGCAGATCGAGCCGGTAGCCGCGCCGCCGCGCCAGATCGCGCCGCGTCAGCCGCGTGCGCATCGCCCGCGCCAGCCGCGCCGCCGCTTCATGGGCCTGCTCGATCTGCGCGGGATCGGCGAGTTTGCGGAAATCCACCTCGGCCAGATTGTCGGCACGCGAGGCGCCTTCCATACGGCCTTCGCCGCTGCGATCGACGCCGCCATCGTCGGTGGACGGCATCTGATCCATCGCCGTCTCGCCGCCGGAGCGCTGGCTGTCAGCCAGAGTCTTGAGCGATGGATTGCTCGCAGCTTTCGACGAGCCCGTGGTCATCGACCGCGACCGCACGCGCTTGCCGAGCCAGAACGCATCAAAGATGCCGTCGAATTTCTCCCAGTCGGATTTGCGCGCCGAGAACAGGTGCTTGAACGCCGAGCGCAGCAGGCCCGGCTTGGCCGCGTAGCCCGCCGTCATCAGTTCCGCCGCGTCCTGGCCTTCGGCAAGGCCCACCGCGAATCCGCTGTCGCGCAAGGTCTTGAGAAACGCGGCGAGCCTTGACGCGACAAAGCGCGAGACTTCGTCGAGCTCTTCGTAACCGGGATTGGTGCCGCAGCAGCTCATGCGACTTTCCCCAACAGGCGTTCGCTGACCTCGCGTGTGACCCGCGACTTGTCTTCGTGGGTCTTGAGCAGGCACATCAGAGTCTCGTGGACCGTCTCGGGCGCGTCATGCAGGTCACGCACATCGAGCCCGACCAAAGCCGCCGCCCAGTCCAGCGTCTCCGCGACGCCGGGCACCTTGCGCAGTTCTTCCTTGCGGATGCCCTCGACCATGCGTGCGATCTGCAGCGACAGCGACGCGCTGGCGCCATTGATCCGCGCCATGATGATACGCGCTTCGCGATCGACATCGGGATAATCGACATAGTGGTAGAGGCAGCGGCGGCGCAGCGCGTCGGAGAGTTCCCGGGTGCCGTTCGAGGTCAGCACCACATGCGGGATCGTGGTGGCCTTGATGGTGCCGAGTTCGGGAATCGAGACCTGGAAGTCGGACAGCAGTTCGAGCAAAAACGCCTCGAACTCGTCGTCGGCGCGATCGATCTCATCGATCAGCAGCACCGGCGGTTTTGCGCGCCGGATCGCCGCCAGCAGCGGCCGTTCCAGCAGGTATTTTTCCGAAAAGATCTGGTGTTCGACATCGTCGGGGTTATCCCCGCGATGCGCCTGGATCGACAGCAACTGCCGCTGGTAGTTCCACTCGTACAGCGCGGACGATTGATCGAGCCCCTCATAGCATTGCAGGCGGATCAGTTCGGTCGCGTGCACGGATGCCAGCGCTTTCGCCACCTCGGTCTTGCCGACGCCCGCCTCGCCTTCCAGCAGCAGCGGACGCCGCAGCAACTGCATCAGCGAGATCGCGGTCGCGAGTTCACCGTCGGCGATATAGCCCGATGCGGCCAGCGCTTGCGCGATCTCTTCGCGGTTCTTCATTGCTACTCCCGTGGCCTTCATGGTTCGAGACGCGCGAAGACGCGCTCCTCACCATGAGGGTCCAAGACCTCATCCTGAGCTAGTAGACCTCATACTGAGGAGCGGCGCCTTCGCCGCGTCTCGAAGGATGAAAGCCCCGCTCTGGCAATCGTGTTACGCCACCGCTCCAAGATCCTTCGCCGCCTTCCAGTTGCGCCAATAATCGTGCGGCATCTGGATGTGGGTACTCCCCAGGAACGAGAAGGCATCGTTGACGGCATTGGAGAACGCCGGCACGCCGCCGACATTCGGGCTCTCGCCGACACCCTTGGCGCCGATCGGATGATGCGGCGACGGCGTAACGGTGAAGTCGGTTTCCCAATGCGGCGTTTCGACCGCGGTCGGCATGAAGAAATCCATGAACGAGCCGGTGACGACGTTGCCCTCGGGATCGTAGCGGATTTCCTGGCCCATCGCGATGGCAAAGGCTTCGGTCAGTCCACCATGGACCTGCCCTTCGATGATCATCGGGTTGATGCGGGTGCCGCAATCGTCGAGCGCGTAGAAGCGCCTGACCTTGTAGACCCCGGTATCGACGTCGATGTTCATCACGCAGATATAAGCGCCGAACGGATAGGTCATGTTGGGCGGATCGTAATAGCTCACCGCCTCCAGGCCCGGCTCCATGCCTGGCGGCACCGAATTGTAGGCCGCCCAGCAGATGTCCTTCATCGACATGGTTTTCTCAGGCAAACCTTTCACGCGAAAACCGTCGATGTCCCATTCGAGGTCGTCTTCGTGGACTTCGAGCTTGTAGGCCGCGATCATCTGCGCCTTGGCCTTGATCTTGCGCGCGGCCATGGCGATTGCCGCACCCGCCACCGGCGTCGAGCGCGAGCCGTAGGTGCCGAGTCCGTAAGGTGCGGTATCGGTGTTGCCCTCCTCGACCATGATGTCGTCGGCGGGAATGCCGATCTCGGTGGCGATGATCTGGGCCCAGGTTGTCTCGTGGCCCTGGCCCTGGCTCTTGGAGCCGACCCGGGCGATGCCCGCACCGGTCGGGTGCAGGCGGATTTCGCAGGAATCGAACATCGCAATGCCCAGGATGTCGCAATTCTTCGACGGGCCGGCGCCGACGATCTCGGTGAAGAACGACACGCCGAGGCCCATGATCTCGCGGGTCTCGCCGCGCTTGAACGCCGCGCGCTGTTCGGCCTGCTCCTTGCGCAGACCGGCATAGTCGACCGCTTCCATCATCTTGTGCATGGCGGTGTGGTAATCGCCAGAATCATATTCCCAGCCCAGTGCCGAGTGATACGGGAACTGCTCCGCCTTGATGAAGTTCTTCAGCCGCAACTCCGCCGGATCCATCCCCAGCTTCTGCGCCAGGATGTCCATGCCGCGCTCGATGCAGTACGCGGCTTCCGTTACCCGGAACGAACATCGATAGGCGACGCCGCCCGGCGCCTTGTTGGTGTAGATGCCGTCGACCGAAAGATGCGCAGTCGGGAAGTCATACGATCCGGTGACGATGTTGAAGAAGCCGGCCGGCCATTTCGAGGGATCGGCGCAGGCGTCGAACGCGCCGTGATCGGCCAGCACGTGCACGCGCAAGCCCGTGACCTTGCCCTCCTTCGTGGCGGCGATCTCGGTCGTCATGTGGTAGTCGCGTGCGAACGAGGTCGCGGTCAGGTTCTCGATGCGGTCCTCGACCCATTTCACCGGCTTGCCAGTGACGATCGAAGCCACCGCCGCGCAGATGTAGCCGGGATAGGCGCCGACCTTGTTGCCGAAGCCGCCGCCGATATCCGGCGAGATCACATGGATCTTGTGCTCGGGAATTTTCGCAATCAGCGCGACGACCGTGCGGATCACATGCGGGGCCTGAAAGGTGCCCCAGATCGACAACTCGCCCTTGATCTTGTCGAACGAGCAGACGCACTGGCAGGTCTCCAGCGGCGACGGATGGGTGCGATGGTAGGAAAGCATCTCCTTGATCGTCACGTCCGCCTTCTTGAACGCGGCGTCGGTGAGGTCCTTGTCGCCGACGGTCCACTCGAAGACGTGGTTGTGATGCTTGCGCGGACCGTGCGCGCCTGACGTCTTGCCGGCGAGATCCTCGCGCAGCACCGGCGCGTCCGCGTCCATCGCCTTGAACGGATCGATCACGACCGGGAGCGGCTCGTATTCGACCACGACCTTGTTGATGCCGTCATCCGCGGCATACCGGTCCGTGGCGACCACAAAGGCGACTTCCTGATTCTGGAACAGCACCTTGCCGTCGGCCAAGACCATCTGCACGTCGCCCGCAAGCGTCGGCATCCAGGCGAGATTGACCGTCTTCAATGTCTCGGCGGTGATGACCGCGAGCACACCTGGCACTTTCAGCGCCTCAGTGTCGTCGATCTTCTTGACGCGCGCGTGCGCATGCGGCGACCTTACGAAATCGCCGTGCAGCATGCCTGGCAGCTTCAGGTCGTCGACGTAATTGCCCCTGCCTTGGGTGAAGCGGATGTCTTCCACCCGCTTGCGCTTGCAACCCATGCCTTCGAGTTTGGCTTCGCGTTGTTCCCGCGTGGGAGTCATGTCGTTCATTCCGCAGCCTCCTTGAATTCGACGCCATTGATCTTGTCGGCAGCGTATTGAATCGCCTTGACGATGTTCTGGTAGCCGGTGCAGCGGCAGATGTTTCCTGAAATGCCCATCCGGATTTCTTCTTCCGAAGGCCTCGGATTCTCCTTGAGCAGGCGCTGTGCGCGCAAGATCATGCCGGGCGTGCAGAAGCCGCATTGCAGCCCATGCATCATCCGAAAGCCTTCCTGCAGCGCCGACAGCGAGCCGTCTGCATTGGCGACGCCCTCGATGGTCATGATGTCGGAACCCTGGGCCTGCACCGCGAACATGGTGCATGACTTCACCGACATACCGTCGATATCGATGGTGCAGGCGCCGCAATGGGTGGTCTCGCAGCCGATATGGGTGCCGGTGAGCGAGAGATTTTCGCGGATGAAATGCACCAGCAGCATGCGCGGTTCGACGAGGCCTTCGACCTCGGCGCCGTTCACCTTCATGGTGACGTGTGTCTTTGCCATTTTTGTCTCTCCCCTTAGGCAGCGCGGCCGGCCGCACGCTGCAATGCGCGCGCGACCATGATGCCGCCGACATGTTTGCGGTATTCGACCGGTCCGCGGGCATCCGCGGCCGGCGACATGATGGCTTCTGCCGCAGCGGCAGCCTTTTTCAGCGTCGCCGGATCGAGGCTGGTGCCGATCACAGCTTTGGCAGCGTCCTCGGCCAGCAGCGGCGTTTCCGAAAGGTTGGTCAGGCCGATCTGGCAGGTGGCAACCTTGCCGCCTGCCATCGTCAGCACGACGGCGGCAGCCGCAGTGGCGTAATCGCCGACCTTGCGCTTGAGTTTCTCGTAGGCGTAGCCGTGACCGGCTGATGGCACCGGGACGGAGACCGCGGTCAGGATTTCGCCGGGTTCGAGCGCGGTGAAATAGGCGCCCTGGTAGAACTCGGTTGCCGCGACCTCGCGGGCGCCAGACTTGCCTTCGAGGCGATAATTTGCGCCGAGCGTCATCATCAGCGCCGGCATGTCGTTGCCGGGATCGCCATTGGCGACGTTGCCGCCGATGGTGCCGCGATAGCGCACCTGGGGATCGGCGATCAAAAGCGCGGTCTCGTGTAGGATAGGCAGGGATTTGCCGATGTCCTCGGACGCCAGCAGATCGTGCTGGGTGGTCATCGCGCCGATCACGATTGTGTTGCCGTCGCGACGGATGCCCTTGAGGCCGGCGACGCCATGCAGGTCGATCAGGTGCTCTGGGCTCGCGAGCCTGAGCTTCATCATTGGAACCAGGCTGTGGCCGCCGGCCAGCGGGCGGGCCTCGTCGCCCAGGGTCGAGAGCAGGTTCACGGCGTCGGCCAGCGTGGCCGGCCGGTGATAGCTGAACGGGCCAGGGATCATGCGTTTCCTCCATTCGTCCTTTGCGGACGTTGGAGGCGAGGCTGATTGGAGGTGTTCTAAAGCGCAATTGCGCCGGCACAAGGTCAGGAAATTCGCACGAAATGCGGAAGGGAACGCATGAAATGCGTCAGCCTTGCCGACCTAATTCAGTCTTTGCTCGCCCGGTCACGAGGCATGCCGCTTGACGAGGCCGAGCCGGGCCTTCACCTCGGCCATCTTGGCGCGGCTCACCGGGACGCGATGCGGCGATGGGCCGTCGAGTTCGACGATCGCGCCGTCGCCTTCCTTGCGAACCAGGGTGACGTGCGCCATGGCCACGATGTGGCTGCGATGCACCCGGAGAAACAGTCCGGGGTCGAGCTGGGCTTCGGCCTCCGAAATCGACCATGGGCACATCCGTTCCCGGATACCGTCATGCACCTTGGTGTAGTGGGCGTCCGCCCGGACGCTCCTGACCTCGGTGCTGTCGATGAAGTGGGTGCCGTCAGCGCCTTCGACCGGCAACCGTGGCGCAGGGGCAGCGCGGGGCGGCTGGCCAATGCCGCCGAGCGGCGTCGGCCGCAGCCGCGGGCTGGTCGTGGCAGCGCTGGAGTCCGCCGTCGGCATATCCGCGACAATGGCGACTGGCACAGGGATGGCGGCGACCGCATCCGTCGTCGCCGCCGCCTTCTTGCGCGGATCCGGCACCAGCGACAGCAGGAAACCCGCCGCAATCACGAAACAGAGCAAGCGCCACGACCAGCGACAGCATCTGCGACGACGCGGTCAGCCCTTCGACGTGGTGGTGCGATCCCTGCTCCGGTGGAACCAGATGCATGCCGGCCATCGCGGTGTAGTGCATGCCCGAGACCGCAAAGCCGTAGGCGACCGCGCTCAGGGCGAGCTGCACGCCGCCCTGCCGCGCCAGGAAGGCGCGCAGGCCGCCATAGGCGGTGGCGATCGCAATCAGGACCGACAGCCCCACCATGGCGGCATCATGCGTCATGGCGAAATTGCCCGACAATCCATGCATGCCGACATAGTGCATGCTGGCAATACCCACCCCGAGCAGCACCGCCGAAGACACCACGCGCAACATCGACGGCTCGCCGACGCTGACGAAGAACAGCGAAATACCCACGACCAGCGCGCAGATCAGGAACGAGACGATGGTCGGCAGCACCAGATAGACGGCGCCCGCCGGCAGCGGCGCCGCCAGCATGCCGACGAAGTGCATGGTCCAGATGCCGACGGCGAGAAAGAATGCAGCGCCGGCCAACAGCAGGCGATGACCAGCGTCCGGCGTCCCGCGGATGCGCGCGGCGAGGCCGAAGCCGGTGTATCCTCCCAGAATCGCGATCGCCACCGAGAGCGCGACGAGATAGGGATCGTGTCCTTCGAACATGATCGTCTCGGCCGCCCGTCTCCACGGGCGCGCCTCCTCCCACCGCCGAGTTTATAGACGCGGCGGCGGAATTGACAATCAGCCGATCGTGAGGGGCTTACGCCACACGATCCCGCGCGGCCACCTGTCCGCGCAGCCGTTCCAGGCTGTGCAGCGTGCTGGCGCAGGCTTCCGCGACCTCGATGCCCTTGATGACGAAATGCTTGCGGAAGAAGTCGTGATGCACGGCGCTGTCGTGGAATTGCTGCGGCGTCAGCACCGCCGAGAATATCGGCACCTCCGTCTTGAGCTGCACGTCCATCAGCGCCTTGATCACGGTGTCGGCGACGAATTCGTGGCGGTAGATGCCGCCGTCGACCACGAGGCCGGCGGCCACGATCGCGGTGTAGCGCCGCGTCTTGGCGAGCAGTTGCGCATGCAGGGGTATCTCGAACGAACCCGGCACCTCGAACAGATCGACCTGCGCCCGCGAAATATGCCTCGCCTCGATCTCTTCGAGGAACGCGATGCGGCATTCCTCGACCACGTCACGGTGCCAGGACGACTGCACGAAGGCAACGCGTTGCGGCTTGACGAAACGCGGATGCACCGGCGCCGGCGGACGCTCGGGCACGTCAGGAACGCCGCTCACTTCGACTGTCTGGGGTTGGGATTGGACTTCAGGCTCTTGCAACATCTGATTCATGGCTTTCCTCTTTCAGGACCAGAATCAGGGCATACGGAACGACGTCAGCCCACGCACAAACGTGCGGAGCCGCCGCAAACCGTTCTCTTTCATCCGGACTGTAACCGTCGGCTTCGGAATCACACCGAATCTGCTGACCCTTCTTCTCGGGAGAGAAGGAGGCGCTCGCGGGCTTGGGCTACGTCACCCTTACCGCCGGTGGGGATTTTCACCCCGCCCTGAGAACATCGGCCGCCCGGAATGGACGACCTGAGTTGACAATATGACCAACGCCGGGGCGTCAGCAAGCACCTTTGGCATGGGGAAACGGCATGTCCCCATGCCGCCGGAACAGGGCGCACGCGGGCGATCCGTGGACGGCTTTACTCAGGCCGCGGCAATTGGGATAGGCTTGCTGCCAACAGGGGAGGCTCAGCATGAAACTTCTACTTCGCCGGAATTTCCTCAAACTCGCCGGCGCGCTCATCACCATACCCGCCTTGCCGCAACTGGCGTCGGCGCTCGACTATCCGACACGGCCGACAAAAATCGTAGCCGGCTTCGCCGCCGGCGGCGGCGTCGACATCACCGCGCGCCTGATCGGCCAGTGGCTGGCCGATCACCTCGGGCAGCCCTTCGTGGTCGAGAACCGCACCGGCGCCGGCGGCAATATCGGCACCGAGGCGGTGGTGAACGCGGCGCCGGACGGCTACACGCTGCTGCTCGCGACGGTGCCGAACGCGGTCAACGCCTCGCTCTACGAAAAGCTCAATTTCAACTTCGTCCGCGACATCGCACCCGTTGCCGGCGTCATCCGCGTGCCGATGGTGGTGCTGGTCCATCCTTCCGTGCCCGCGCAGACGCTGGCCGAGTTCATCGCTTACGCCAAAGCCAATCCGGGAAAGGTCAACATGGCCTCGGCCGGCAGCGGCAGCGCGCCGCATATGGCGGGCGAGCTGTTCAAGATGATGGCCGGCGTCGACATGGTCCACGTGCCCTATCGCGGCCAGGGGCCGGCGCTATCGGATTTGCTCGGCGGCCAGGTGCAGATTCTGTTTGCGGCTGCGCCCGGCACCGTCGACTACGTCAAGACCGGCAAGCTGCGTGCGCTCGCGGTGACCACGGCGACGCGCATGCCGGATCTGCCTGATGTCCCGACGGTGGCGGATACCGTGGCGGGCTATGAAGCCAGCCAGTGGTACGGTTTCGCCGCGCCGAAAAATACGCCGGCCGAGATCGTCGAAAAACTCAACAAGGAAATCAATACGGCGATCGCCGATCCTGGCATGAAGGCAAAGCTGGCCGCCATCGGCGGCGATCCGATGCCGGGCCCGCCGGCCGCTTTCGGCAGGCTGATCGCGGACGAAACCGAGAAATGGGGCAAGGTGGTGCGCGCGGGCGGCATCAAGCCGGAATAAGAGCTACGTCTTGCACATGGACCAGCGCTCCATCGTGGCGCAATCGTTCGGGGAACGCGTAACATTTGATTAATTGCGTCGAGATCGCCCGTGAGGCGGCGCCCGAATCGTCCTCTGCCGAGTCCAGAAATTGATGAACAATTAACCGGGCCTCACCGATTATCGGAGGCAGCGAGTTCGACCCCAACCCATGGCCGGACAGGCTGCCACTCTCATGCAAATCCAGGACGGGATGCCGCGCCCCGGCAGAATGTTTCTTTCCATCGTTGTGCCTTGCTGCAACGAAGCAGAAGGCTTGCGCGAATTTCACCGTCAGATGTCCGCCGCCGCGCGCGCGCTATGCGGCCAGCGGTTCGAGCTGATCCTGGTCGACGACGGTTCGACCGACAACACCTGGAAGCTGATCAACGAACTCTCGGCGGAAGATCGCAACGTCGTCGCGGTCCGGCTCGCCCGCAACCACGGTCATCAACTTGCGCTGACGGCGGGCCTTTCCACTGTCCGCGGCGATCTGGTGCTCATCATCGATGCCGACCTGCAGGATCCGCCGGAACTCCTCACGCCGATGTACGAGATGATGATTCGGGAGGGCGCCGACGTGGTCTATGGCCTGCGCCGCAGCCGCGCCGGCGAAACCCGCTTCAAGAAAAAATCGGCCGAGGCCTTCTATCGCCTGCTCGCCAGGATCACCCGCGTCCACATCCCCGTGGACACCGGCGACTTCCGCCTGATGAGCCGCCGCATCTCCGATCAGCTCGTGCAGATGCCGGAGCACGATCGCTTCATCCGCGGGATGGTGGCCTGGCTCGGTTACAAGCAGGTCGCCTACGAATATGACCGCAATCCGCGCTACGCCGGCAGCACCAAATATCCGCTGGCGAAGATGATCGGCTTTGCGCTCGACGCGCTGATCAGCTTTTCGATGGTGCCGCTGCGGATCGCCACCTATGTCGGCGCGCTGCTCACGACCGGGCTCACCCTTATCGGTATCTACGCGGTGATCATCTGGATTCTTTCCGGCACCGTGCCGGGATGGACCAGCCTCATGCTACTGGTCGTGATGATCTCCTCGGTCCAGCTTCTCGTGCTCGGGCTGATCGGTGAATATGTCGGCCGCATCTACATTCAATCGAAGAACCGTCCGCTTTTCCTGATCTCGCACATTCACCGGCGCGGACGGCTGCCGCACGGCGCGGCCGAGGGCCGGGACGATCTGGAACAGGTGCCGCTGATGACGTTGCTGGCCCAGTCGGAATCAAACATGCGTAGCGACAATGTACGAGGCCACCTGATGAAGGCGATGATCCTGAGCCATCCCGCGCTCTATCAGGCCTATCAGGCTGCGGGCGGCTTCTTCGGCGCCCGCATCAAGGCGATCGCCGATTACCTGACCATGCGGCCGGGCATGCGGGTGATCGATATCGGATGCGGACCAGGCCATATCCTGCAGTACCTGCCCGAAGGCGCGATCTACAACGGCTTCGACATCGACGAGACCTACATCGCCTATGCACGGCGATCATTCGGCCATCTCGGTACGTTTCATTGCCGCTATTTCGATGCAGCAGCCGCGCGCGAGTTCGCCGGCGCCGACCTCGTCATGATGAACGGCGTCCTGCACCACATTGGCGACGAGGACCTGCAGATCCACGCTCGCCAATATCCGCGATGTCCTGAAAGACGACGGCGTCCTGTTCACGACCGACCCCTGCTACCGCGAAGGCCAGTCGCCGATCGCCAAATGGCTGCTCGACAACGACCGCGGCGAGTTCATCCGCGACGAGGATGGCTACAACAAAGTGCTCGGCAACGCGTTTGCAAAGGTGAAGCTCGCCATCCGCGAAGACCTGTCGCGCCTGCCCTACACGTTCGCGATTGGCGTCATGCAGAAATAGCGCCTGCGCGGATCATTCCGTCCGGCGCAGGATGTCGATCCCCTCGACCGATCGTACCAGCGAATACGGCTTGAGAAGCTGCGACAGTTCGGCATCGGCGCGCACCCAGTCGCCCCACCCGTCACGCAAATTGTCGACCAGGACGATGTCTGGCGGCAATTTCCTGAAATCCTCGATCAGCCACTTCCGCTCCAGCGCCAGATAGCCTTTCAGCCGGGCATCGGTCGCAGCGTCGACGGTGGTCTTCTCGCGCGTCACCCGCGTAAACGCCCTGAGCCACAGATTCTCCTGCCGGGAAACCCACACCCCGCCGACGTCACGCACCAGCGGGTGCCCAATCGCGGCCTCGCCGCTCAGCACCAGGATGCGGGGATTCGGTTTGAGGCCCGCGATCGCTTGTTTGATCGGGCCTACGTAGACCGTGGTGTTGAACCAGAGCATGCCGAACGCGAACGTCGTAGCCATGACGAAACCCGATGCGGCTACAAAACGGCGCGAGCGCGCTTCCGCGCCGCCTGCTCCCATCAGGACGTATCCCATTGCGAGCAAGGCAATCGCGACCATCGGGTAAGAGTGATAGGCCCAGCCGCGCCGCTGCAGGTAGAACGAGACGGCAAACCCGGCCGAGGCAAGCATCGCCACCAGCAATGTTGGATCTGACTTCGACTTCTGCCGCGCCAGCATCACCGACAGCAGCGCGATGGCGAAGATCATCGTTGCGTCGTTCAGGAAGATGACCGCAGCCGGCATCGACCACGACAAATAGGTATCGCGAACCAGCGGATAGGTGATCGTGAAATACTCGGAATAGAAGAAGTACGTTCCGAGACTGACGATCGTCACGATGACGCCCGCGATGATGTTTTCCGGCGCAAACAGCGTGAGCCAGGAGCGCGAACGGATGGCGGCAAACAGGATGCAGAATGCCACCGGCACCGCAAAGAACGGCTTGAAGGCGAGCGTGATGCCGGCCCCTGCGCCGGCGATCAGGACGGCCCATAGCGGCAGCGGTTCGCGATTGCTGCGCAGCGCGTAAACGGCAAGCGCGGGAAGGAAGGTGAGCAGCGCGATATGTTCGCGCTGCGCGAAGACGTGCATCGGCAGGATCGTCACGACGGCCGCAGCCCAGACGGCAAACGCTCCCGACTGCAATGGGGCCGTAGCCGGTGCGAGACGCAGGATGCGCGACACAGTGAACAGGGAGGCCGCGGCAAGCAGCAGAAGCTGGGCATCGATCACATGTCGCGGATCGACGCCGAGAACGCGCGCCAGCGCCACGCCCGGAAGATAGGCGAAGGGCGCCATCGGCGGATTGATCTCGACGATGTCGCGAAACAGCCGCTGGCCATCCAGCATGCGCTCGCCGATGACGAGCAGCCAGCTCACATCGGTGTTCAGCGGAACGACCTGCCTGAGCCCGATGGCAATGGCGAAGACGACGCCGATCAGAAGCAGCGGCATCGGGGCCAGCCCTGCCCGCCCAGCCATAGCCGACGGCGAGTGGAGGGAAGCGGCTGAGAATTCCGAGGTCATGGACCCATCCTGCGTGGAAGCTGTGCGACGCTAGCGAATGAGCGTTAACGCGCGATTTGCGAACGATCCGGGGCGTACCGATGCACGGCGAAACATTCACGAATCCTTAAAACCGGCGTCCTAGATGTGTCTATCGTGCCCAATTCCAGATCGCCCGGGTAACGCACAGGGGACACGCGTGACACACGCCGCTGACGTTGCCGACGCGGATCCAGCAAGTCCCGCGGACCAGGCCTGGCAAACGCCGCTTCTTCAAACCGGGCGTCCTGGTGCCGATGGCCATCGCGCTCGGCTCGCTTTTGGCCGGCGCGATCTACACCTGGTTTGTCGGCGAGGACGTCAACTGGGATTGGCTGAATTACCACGAATACAATGTCTGGGCGGTCATCAACGACCGCTATGGCATCGACGCGATGCCGGCCGGCTTCCAGACCTATTTCAACCCGGCGGTCTATTTCCCGATCTATTATCTGCGCCACCTGCTGCCGCTGCCCTACGGCATGATGATCATGGGCGCGGTACACGGCCTCAATCTGCTGCTGATCTATTTTCTCGTCCGCGTCCTGCTGCGGGAAACGGCGACGGCAAGCGCGATCGGCGCAGCGATCCTGATTGCCGCGGTCGGGCCGATGACGCTTTCGGAAGTCGGCACCAGCTTCTCCGATATTCTCACCGCGCTTCCGATTCTCGCCGGCTGTGTCCTGATCCTGTCGGCGGATCGGATCGCATCACGGACGCTACGTCCTCGCAGGCCTGCTGATCGGCGCGGCCGTCGGGCTGAAGCTGACCAATGCCGTCTATGCGCTCGGTGCCGCCGCCGCCGTGCTGGCCGCCAGCCGGCCGCTAAAGGCAACGCTCTGCCTCGGCGTTGGCGGCGCGGTCGGCGCGCTGGCCGCCGGCGGCGCATGGGGGCTGATGCTCTGGCGCGAGATGGGCAATCCGATTTTCCCGCTCTTCAACGCCGTATTCCAGTCCCGGGAATTGGTCCCGATGAACATCATGGACTGGCAATTCCTGCCCAAGGGCATGCTGGATGCGCTGGCGTATCCCTTCTATTGGCTGGTCGGCGACAACAGGAGTTCGGAATATCCATTCCGCGACGCGCGTTTTGCGGTCGCAACTGTCTTGATCGTGCTCGGCATCGGACGAAGCCTCATCACCCGCGTCGATATCTTTACGCGACGCGATACCCAATTCCTTCTGTTCTTCGCCGTCTCCTATGCGGCATGGCTCGCCGTGTTTTCGATCCAGCGCTACGCGATCGTGCTTGAGTTATTGTGCGCACCCCTGATCGTGCTGCTGATGGCACGCGGCATGGCCGGCGTGCCCGGATCTGCCTTGCTCCGCGCATCCCCGGTGCGAGTGAACGCGGTGATGCTTGCCGTTGCCCTGGCCGTCGCATTGTGGTCGCAACCGGGTGACTGGTTCCGCCGTCCCTGGTCCAATCCGTTCAACCCGGCGATCTCGAAATCCCTCGAGCAGCCCGCCCTGTATTTTCTTCTCGACAAACCGCTGGCCTATATCGCCCCGTTGCTACCGCCGCAGTCGCGGTTCTATCAGATCTCCGACATTGCCTTGCCCATCATGCCGGACGGCAAGTTCGACCGCCGCATTCGCACCGCGTTGCAGGATTTGCCGCCGGGCGGCGCCTGGGGATTGCACACAAGCGGCAAGCCGATCCGCGAATCTTTGCTGGAGCGATATGGTCTGCGCCTCGACGCTTCCCGCGCCTGCGTCGAAATCGAAGGCGCGTGGCTGGCGACAGCCATCGTGGCATGCCCGCTGCTGGTCGCGCACGAGAAGTAAGGCCGCGGCGTGCTCGCGCGCGGAGGCGGGAACCAGCCTCTACCCTCCTTATGCGCTGCCTATCGGCGGCGGGCGACACGAAATGTAGTCATCCCAAGGGAATTAACGGTCTATTAACCATCACGATCTATTAACTATTGTGGCGGACGGGCCTGATTTGGCCGGCCGCCGGACTCCCCGGCGCTCGAATCCGATTCTGATTTGTTCTCTAATTGATAACTCAGGCTGCGATCTGCTGTGGACGACGCTGCTTTGGCCTGTGGACGGACTCAGGGGTGAGTTGCGCGGATTCCGCAAATCACATCACTTGAGCCTCGGCAACCCCGGGAGGATCAGCGATCGGGGGGATGGCAGCCGGCGGCGACGCATCAGTTCAACGTGCGGCGTACTCCGCGTGCGTATCAGAAGAATTCAAAAACAAGGTCGAGACGGCATGTCCCTCCTCGAAGGCATTATCGATTCCCCCAACAACCCGCTCGCGGCGGTCGAGGACATTGCCGCCGAGAACAATTGGGCGTTCGAGCGCTCCGGCGAAGACGAAGTCACCATCGTCTCCAAGGGCAACTGGACCGACTATCAGCTCTCCTTCACCTGGATGGCGGAGATCGAGGCGCTGCATCTGGCCTCCGCCTTCGACATGAAGATTCCGCCGGGCCGTCGCGCCGAAGTGCAGCGGCTGATCGCGGCCATCAACGAGCAATTGTGGGTCGGCCATTTCGACATCTGGACCCATACCGGCATGATCATGTACCGGCAGGCGCTGGTGCTGCCGGGCGGGCTGACCGCCTCGGCCGCGCAATGCGAGGCCATGCTGGCCGGCGCCATCCACGCCTGCGAGCGCTATTACCCCGCGTTCCAGTTCGTCGTCTGGGCCGGGAAGACCGCCGCGGAGGCGATGAGCGCGGCGATGTTCGATACCGAGGGCGAGGCGTAGTCCTCCCCACTCGTCATGCCCGGGCTTGACCCGGGCATCCATCAAAAAAGAGTCTTTTGAAGGGATGGATTGCCGGGTCAAGCCCGGCAATGACGGCAAACTGCTTGTCGCCTCTCTCCCGCTTCACTAGAACCGCCTGTGGTTATGGGTCCCTGCGCCTGTGCGCAATTGCGCACTCGGCAGGGACGACGCTGCACTAGTGGTGACGCCCTATGAGTACCAACACCCCCCTTCAAAACCTCCATGGCACCATCGCGCTCGCCGGCGCCGGCAAGATGGGCGGCGCGATGCTGACGGGATGGCTGGCCGGCGGCCTCGATGCCAAACGCGTGGTGGTGATCGAGCCGCATCCCTCGCCCGAGATCGGCGTGCTGGCGGCGCAAGGCATCCGGCTCAATCCTGCAGCGCAGGACACCGGCGAGGTCGACACGCTGGTGGTCGCGGTAAAACCGCAGTCGTTCCGCGAGGCCGGCGCCACGTTCAGGCCATTCACCGGCCCGTCGACGCTGGTGGTCTCGATCATGGCCGGCACGCCCATCGCCTTGCTCGAAGCGGTCTGCGGCGGCAGCGTGGTTCGCGCCATGCCCAATACGCCGGCCGCGATCGGCCGCGGCATCACGGTCGCGGTCGCAGCCAAAAGTGTCAGCGCCGCGCAGCGCGCGATTGCGGACGCGCTGTTGCGCGCCACCGGCTCCGTGGAATGGGTCGACAAGGAAAGCCTGATGGACGCGGTGACCGCGGTCTCCGGCTCCGGTCCGGCCTATGTCTTCCTGCTCGCCGAAGAACTCGCGCGCGCCGGCGTCGCATCCGGCCTGCCGGCGGAGCTTGCCGGGCGGCTCGCCCGCGAAACCGTCGCCGGCTCCGGCGAACTGCTGCATCGCTCGGAACTCGCGCCCGCCACGCTGCGCCAGAATGTCACCTCGCCAGGCGGCACCACGGCCGCCGCGCTCGATGTGCTGATGGGGCCGAACGGCCTGCAGCCGCTGCTGACGCGCGCGGTCGCCGCGGCGACGCAGCGTTCGAAGGATCTGGCGAAGTAGAACGAGAATTTGTAGGGTGGGCAAAGCGAAGCGTGCCCACCATCGCGAGCACGGTGCTACAAGGTGGGCACGCTTCGCTTTGCCCACCCTACGGCTCCGAGTTCGCAGCTACTTCCCCGCAAGCCTTTTCGTAAACGTCTCCGCATTGACCAAGCCACGCGCGTGGCGGCCATCGCCGATCTTGCGCTCGCCCTCGAAGGCCTCGACCTCGAAGCGGATGACGCGACGCTCGACGGCAAACACCTTTCCCGTGACCCGCACCGTCGCGCCAACCAGCGACGCGCCGAGATGGCGGATATCGACCTCGGTCCCGACCGTGATCCAGCCGGGCTGAAGATGCGGCCTGATGGCGTCGCTGGACGCCATCTCCATTTCCAGGATCATCATCGGCGTCGCATAGACCATCGGCATGCCGGGCACGAAATGCCCGACCGTGCGCTCGGCCGGCACGACCAGCGTCCGTTGGGCGCTCATGCCGATCCTGATGAAGTCGCGTGCGTCCATGGATTGCTTCCTTCCCCTCTCCCCTTGTGGGAGAGGGTGGACGTGATGCGAAGCATCGCGGACGGGTGAGGGGTCTGTCTCCGCGGAAAGAACCCCTCATCCGTCGCGGACTTCGTCCGCGCCACCTTCTCCCACAAGGGGAGAAGGAAAGACGAGCTACTTCTTCGCCGCCGCCGCGCGCTCCACAAACGTCTTGCCGCCCTTCATCTTGTGGGCCAGCGGCGCTTCGTTGATCTGAATCACGACCGCATCGGCATCGACGCCGAGGTTCTTGACCAGCGCCTGGGTGATGTCGCGCATCATGCCGGCCTTCTGCTCGTCGGTGCGGCCGAAGGCCATGCTCACGGTAATCTCAGGCATTGTGGTCTCTCCCTTTGCTCTTGCTCACATCGTCATCGCCGGGCTTGACCCGGCGATCCATCATTTTGAAGATGGATACGCGGGTCAAGCCCGCGTATGACAAATTCAACTACCCCACTTTACGTCATGGCGCGCGAGCACTTCGCGCACGGCATCGACGAGCTTGGCTTGATCGACCTCGTATTGGGCCTCGGCCTGCTTCTTCAAATACTCTTCGCGGTCCCTGATCTCGGTAAGTCCCGCGCCAAGGATGAGGTCCTTGATCTGGATCTTGCCGTTCGCCCTTTCGTCCGAGCCCTGGACGATCGCGCAGGGCGCGTTTCGCCGGTCGGCATATTTCATCTGCTGGCCAATGCTGTGTTTTGGATTTCCAAGATACAGCTCGGCGCGGATGTTCGCATTGCGTAGCGTCGCGACCATCTTTTGATAGTCGGCGATTTCTCCTCCGAACACCGTAACGACGACCGGACCAAAGGCCGGCTTGGTGTCGAGCTTGCCCAGCATCGTCAGCGCCGCCTGCAGCCGCGATACGCCGATCGAAAATCCCGTCGCCGGCACCGGCTCGCCGCGGAAGCGCGAGACGAGACCGTCGTAGCGGCCGCCACCGCCGACGGAGCCGAAGCGGACGGGGCGGCCCTTTTCATCCTTGGTCTCGAGGGTGAGTTCGACCTCGTAGACCGGGCCGGTGTAATATTCGAGACCGCGGACGACGGAGGGATCGATGACAATTTGATCCGGTCCGTAGCCCGATGCCGTAACAAGCTTGCTGATCGCGTCGAGTTCGTCGCGGCCTTCTTGTCCGATCTTGCTGTCACGCAGCCGCGCGTCGATCTGAGCACCCGGTTCGATCGCGCCGACGACCAATGCGATGTCATCGGATTTCAGGCCAGCGCCCTTGGTGAAGTCACCTGACTCGTCCTTGCGGCCCTCGCCCAGCAATTGCTGCACGCCGGAAATGCCGAGCCGATCGAGCTTGTCGATCGCGCGCATCACGGTCAGCCATTGTCGGTCATCGGCGATGCCTAGCGCATCGCGCACCCCATCGAGCACCTTGCGGTTATTCACCTTCACCACATAGGAACCGCGCGGAATGCCGAGCGCTTCCATCGTGTCGGCGGCCATCATGCACATCTCGGCATCGGCCGCCGGCGACGCGGAGCCGACCGTATCCGCATCGAATTGCATGAACTGGCGGAAGCGGCCCGGGCCCGGCTTCTCGTTGCGGTAGACGTAGCCGGCGCGATAGCTGCGATACGGCTTCGGTAGTGCGTCGAAGTTTTCGGCGACGTAACGCGCCAGCGGCGCAGTCAAATCGTAGCGCAGCGAGATCCACTGCTCGTCGTCGTCCTGGAACGAGAACACACCCTCGTTCGGCCGGTCCTGGTCGGGCAGGAATTTTCCGAGCGCGTCGGTGAACTCCATCGCCGGCGTTTCCACCGGCTCGAAGCCGTAGCGCTCGTAGACTTCGCGGATTTTCTCGACCATCTGGCGCGTGGCGGCAATCGCCGCCGGGCCACGATCTTCCAGCCCGCGCGGCAGGCGGGCGCGGAGTTTCTGGGGTTTTTTGGGTTTTTCAGCCATGGGGCGCGTTGGTACCAGCCAAGGCCCGGCCGGGCAACCGTGTCGCACGGCCAACAGCGGACTTCGTCAGGGCCAGGCTCGCCCTTGGCGCCCTTAAGGCGTTTCCATCCGCGCGCGAAGCGCGTCGGCGTCGGCCTTGGGCATTGCCTTCAGCAGCGGCCTGATGGTCTCGCCACCGACGATCTTGCCGTTCCGCATGAACATCCAGTCCGAGATGTCGGCCTCCTTGAACAAGGCCACCTCGCCGGCCTTTTTGCCGGGCAGATCGCGTGGCGCATTGGCGAACCGTCCCGAATAGCGGCCATCCGCGGTCTTCTTCACGTCGGCCATCCAGATGTGCTCGCCATTGTTCCTCGGGTTCGGAAATCGCACCTTGAGGGAGTGACCGGTCTCCGACGGTTTTGGCGCATCGTAGGAGGCCCAGAACGTCGGCAGCGTCGCCCGCCCCTTTGCGATCGCGGCATTCATCTCAGCGTTGCCGGAACTGAGGTCGATCACCGGCGAGCGGTCTTCGGCCCTGACGGCGGCCCCCGTGGGAGAGCCCAGAATCGCAAGCACCGCCGCGAAGGCCGCCGCCACGACGCATTTGGAGCCTGTTGAGAAGGCTGAGTTCATCGTCGCCATTTCACACACCGAATCCTGTCCGCAATCCGGGGAGTTGGTCGCACTGAACAGCGAGAGAGTTCACGCCTTCGCACCACGAAGGGGCCAGTCTTCTTCCTTATCCCCTTGTGCCAAGTCTGCAGCGGACCGGCGAAGGGCAACCGGCTGCGCATGCTCCCGCCGCTGGTGGTGACGTGCATTTCGTTGGACGGGGTCGGCAAATCGGCGCGGAAAACGGTCGAGGCGGCGGCTCCGACGATGCACTGAGGCGGACGGAGCGGCGATGTCCGTTCTTGGCGGCAAAGCGGAAGACATATGCTCGTCTGGATGTTTTCGGCTTTTGACCCAGGCTGTGTGAAAACGTTTTTCCGCCCCCAAAAACTGCACGCAACCGGGGACGATCCGCGTCGACA
>CAWFMW010000007.1:0-213026 GCA_963816815.1 uncultured Alphaproteobacteria bacterium | reverse complement strand
CCCAGGCTGTGTGAAAACGTTTTTCCGCCCCCAAAAACTGCACGCAACCGGGGACGATCCGCGTCGACACGCCGTGTCTGAGCGTATTTTTGCTGTATCGAGTTCGGAGTTAACCCGGGCGCAACCTCGCGCTACGCTGAGCGACCTGAACGGTCACATGATGCGCATAACAGCACGAGCTCTTCACGCCCGGATTGCTACCAGTAGCGGTTTGATGCCGACGATGTTCATTACGCGCGTGAGGTTGTAGGCGAGTACGTTCAGCGCCATCTCGGTCGCGACATTGGGCAACCGCTTCATTAGAAAGTGTGTCGCACCCATCCGCATCTTCAGCGTGGCGAACGGATGCTCGGCGGTTTCGCGGCGCACACGCATGGCTTGCGGGTTCTGATCGAGCCGCATCTGCGCGGCCTCGACGACGTGTTCGTGTTCCCAGCGTTTGATGCGGCGCTCGTTGGACGTTGTGCACTGATCCTTGAACGGGCATGTGCGGCACGCCTTGGTCAAGTA
This sequence comes from uncultured Alphaproteobacteria bacterium, assembly GCA_963816815.1. GTDB lineage: Bacteria > Pseudomonadota > Alphaproteobacteria > Rhizobiales > Xanthobacteraceae > Bradyrhizobium. The sequence goes on along the minus strand of CAWFMW010000007.1, from coordinate 212,516 downwards.
AATCCGCATTTTCTGGCCATCTTCATCAGCGGTGAAGTGGTGCGCCAGCTTCTCGCCGGCCGGGCAGCGATAGACATCGTCCTTGGCCAAATAGACAAAATCGGGTTTCCCAAAGCGGCCTGCCGACTTGGCTCCCGAGGTTTGCGGCTTGGGTAGCGTGACCGCGACCCCGGCCTGTTCGCATGCCAGGATTTCCTCACCTTTAAAGTAGCCCCGATCCGCAACGACGTCCAACTTGTCGCTGCGCAGCGCGGCTTTCGCCGCCTGCGCCATCGTCGCCAGTTGCGATCTGTCAGTGCCGACATTGGTGACCTCGTGCGCGACAATCAGATGGTTCGTGGTGTCGACCGCACTTTGTACGTTGTAGGCGACCATGCCGGAGCCGCGCCCGCTCGTTGCCATCGAGCGGCAATCGGGATCGGTGAGCGATATCTGCTTGTCGGGCGAGGCGAGCAACGCCCTTTCAATCGCGGCCAGCCGTTTCACTTCTTCTTCGAGCTTCACCAGCTTTTCCCTAAGCCGCGTCTTGGTCAGCAGCACCGTTTCCGACGGTTCTTCTCCTGCGGCAGTCTGGCGGTCGGCGGTGTCCAGTTGGCTCATGTAGCGCGCCACGCTCTCTTCGATCTGCTTCTGGCGGCGCTGGATCTTGCCTTGCGTGAAGTTGTTGTCGCGACTGTTCACGGCCTTGAACTTGCTGCCGTCGATGGCAACGCTGGCCTTCGTCAGTAGGCCCATCTTGCGGCACAACTCGACGAATTGCGCGCAAACCTTCTTGATCGCTGCGCCATTATCCTTGCGGAAGTCGGCGATGGTTTTGTGATCCGGCACGAGCCGTCCCGTCAGCCACATCACCTCGAGATTGCGGCCAGCCTCGCGCTCCAGCCGCCGGCTCGATTGGATCCGGTTGAGATAGCCGTAAATGTAGAGCTTGAGCATCGGCGAAGGATGGTACGCCGGCCGGCCGGTCGCCGCAGGATCAACGCCATCAAACCCGAGGTCGCGCAGTTCCAACGCATCCACGAACACATCGACCGCGCGAATAGAATTGCTCTCGTCGACCCAATCATCGAGGCATTCCGGCAACAGCGTCGTCTGCTGGCGATCCGCCCCTTGAACGAAACCCTGCATCACTTCCCCCGCCGATTTAGCAAGAGAATCATAGCATCGACGGGGTTTTCACACAGCCTGGACCCGGAACGGACATTGGCTCTCGCCTGATTAAGGCTTTTGCGCAATGCTAGATGGAGTATTTGGCGGAAGGGGGCGACCAATGCCATTCGTGACCAATCGGGGGGTGCGCATCCACTACGATACCATCGGAAATGGTCCCGCACTTGTGATGCATCACGGTACATTCGGCAGCGGTGCAGACTTCATCGACCTTGGTTTTGTGGACGCCTTTAAAGGGGATCATCAGGTGATCCTTCCCGACTCAAGAGGGCATGGCCAAAGTGATAAGCCGCACGATTCTAATTCTTACGATCTCGCGTTGCGCGCCTCCGATGTACTTGCAGTACTGGATGAACTCGGCATCCGGAAAGCCGATTATTTCGGATACTCGCTAGGCGGCTGGATCGGATTTGATCTGGCAATACGCGTGCCAGGACGTTTCGGATCTTTTATCTTTGGTGGGTCCCATCCGTACGCCGAAAACATGCAGCCATTCCGCGACTTGATGCCTCGCGACCGCGAAGCGTTTGCCGCGATGATAGATCAGGGCTTTGGCAGTCGCCTTTTGTCGGTGATGCGGACGCGTTTGCTCGCCAACGACCTCGATGCATTGCGCGCATTGACTCTGAATCGCGAGTCCAACGCGGACGGGCTGCCGTCGATGACCATGCCCTGCCTGCTTTTCGTGGGAGAACTTGATCCGCGTCTCCCCCAAGCGCGGCAGTGCGCGTCGGTCCTTCCAAATGCGACCTTATTCAGCTTGCCAGATTGCGATCACGCTGCTGCCGCCATCCGGAGTGAACTTGTGATACCTAGTCTCAAAGCCTTCCTTTCGAAGGTTCACTGATCGGCGTTGCGGACGCGAAGTCGCATCTTACGCGTGTCGCCGCTTACCTGCTCGCTGGCATGTGAATCCACTTCAGCTTCTGGCACAAAGCGCAGATTGCGCGGTGCAAGGCCATGTCCGGAGTTGTGGGTAAAGCCGAGCTGCCGGTTGAAGGCCCGGACTTCTCCGTTTGATCCAAAGCAGATATTGGATGCTTGGCTAGAAAAAGTCTCCGGTTGGAAAAAGATCGTCGCCTTCAATACATTTTGAGAGGAAGATCGCGAGCCCTAGATCGCCGGTCCACAACGTATAGCGGTACTGACCATACTGCTGCTTTGCTGCCTCACACTGGCGTATTGCGTGGGCCGCGAACTGTCGAGCACGATCCAGCCACATCTCACTTCCGGTGCGCTTAAACAATTTCAGAAACGCAAAGCCGTTTCCAGCCGTGCCGTGACAGATGCAGCTACCTTTCTTCAGCGGGCCAGCTTGCCAGATCGTCTCGCCAGCCGCAATCAGGAGATCGTCAATGGCTGAGCCCGGAAAGGTAGCCATGGTGTTCACGATGCCGGGTGCACCATGACAGTGCTGCATCAGCATTGCGGTGCGGCCCGGTCGATGTTTGCCAATTGATTGCGGCCAATTGATCAACTCCCCCTCGTGGACTGCCGTCGCCCGCAGCGTGCGAACAATGCAATCCAGCCATTGTCTTTGTTCGTTCTCGGGCAAGAGATGTCGGCCCCGCAACACAGGAAAGGCATTTCCAGCGAAGCCGTGAACTGCGCCTAGATGTGTCGCCTTATGCCCTTGAAGATTTTGCTCCCAGATCAAGCAATCTGCGCCCTCGCACGTTTCAAGCCGATCCCACAGAAGCCTGATATCGCGAAGGAACCGCGACGCCCAAATGTCATCACCGGTTTCCTCAAACAGCGCGAGTGATAGGGTTGCTGTCCCCGGAGACCCGAACATAAATTCTTGCACCAGATTGTCCTTGGTATTATCAACAGCGGCTCCCAATTGATCTGCGACAGTGTTCAGCCCCGCCAAACGGCCCGCAACTAGAAGCAGTCCAGCGTCACCAATCAGAAGGCCGTCGGCGCCGTGGCTGCGCCACCGTCCGCCTTCGATCTGGGCGCGGTTGGCCTGTCTTAGTTCAGGTACTACTTCCTGAAAATCGGGATGATCGACAATGGCTCCGATACGCCTCAGGTGGTTGAGCGTCCACACCACACCACCGGCGCCAACATATAGACTATAAAAGCGAGCGCCCGGACGGGCTTCCTCCAGCGGATGTGTTGGCCATAGGTCGTGGCGAGAAAATGTTGCGCTGGCGTCGGCTGCAATGCGTTGAATGTATTCGCGCGAAGTCGCTTCGTTCCAACTTGACCCATTCAGGGCTTCGTGACGCGCTGCCTCGTAGATCATCGGGGAATATCCTTGGATGCTCGGCTGCCGCCCCTTTCGCACCGTCCGGTAACCCGTCTTGATGTCTAATCATCGTGCTGAAATGGTATCGCGTCAATGTGCTAACACTTCCGAAAGTGACCCAGGCTGTGTGAAAACGTTTTTCCGCCCCCAAAAACTGCACGCAACCGGGGACGATCCGCGTCGACACGCCGTGTCTGAGCGTATTTTTGCTGTATCGAGTTTGGAGTTAACCCGGGCGCAACCTCGCGCTACGCTGAGCGACCTGAACGGTCACATGATGCGCATAACAGCACGAACTCTTCACGCCCGGATTGCTACCAGTAGCGGTTTGATGCCGACGATGTTCATTACGCGCGTGAGGTTGTAGGCGAGTACGTTCAGCGCCATCTCGGTCGCGACATTGGGCAACCGCTTCATTAGAAAGTGTGTCGCACCCATCCGCATCTTCAGCGTGGCGAACGGATGCTCGGCGGTTTCGCGGCGCACACGCATGGCTTGCGGGTTCTGATCGAGCCGCATCTGCGCGGCCTCGACGACGTGTTCGTGTTCCCAGCGTTTGATGCGGCGCTCGTTGGACGTTGTGCACTGATCCTTGAACGGGCATGTGCGGCACGCCTTGGTCAAGTAAATCCGCATTTTCTGGCCATCTTCATCAGCGGTGAAGTGGTGCGCCAGCTTCTCGCCGGCCGGGCAGCGATAGACATCGTCCTTGGCCAAATAGACAAAATCGGGTTTCCCAAAGCGGCCTGCCGACTTGGCTCCCGAGGTTTGCGGCTTGGGTAGCGTGACCGCGACCCCGGCCTGTTCGCATGCCAGGATTTCCTCACCTTTAAAGTAGCCCCGATCCGCAACGACGTCCAACTTGTCGCTGCGCAGCGCGGCTTTCGCCGCCTGCGCCATCGTCGCCAGTTGCGATCTGTCAGTGCCGACATTGGTGACCTCGTGCGCGACAATCAGATGGTTCGTGGTGTCGACCGCACTTTGTACGTTGTAGGCGACCATGCCGGAGCCGCGCCCGCTCGTTGCCATCGAGCGGCAATCGGGATCGGTGAGCGATATCTGCTTGTCGGGCGAGGCGAGCAACGCCCTTTCAATCGCGGCCAGCCGTTTCACTTCTTCTTCGAGCTTCACCAGCTTTTCCCTAAGCCGCGTCTTGGTCAGCAGCACCGTTTCCGACGGTTCTTCTCCTGCGGCAGTCTGGCGGTCGGCGGTGTCCAGTTGGCTCATGTAGCGCGCCACGCTCTCTTCGATCTGCTTCTGGCGGCGCTGGATCTTGCCTTGCGTGAAGTTGTTGTCGCGACTGTTCACGGCCTTGAACTTGCTGCCGTCGATGGCAACGCTGGCCTTCGTCAGTAGGCCCATCTTGCGGCACAACTCGACGAATTGCGCGCAAACCTTCTTGATCGCTGCGCCATTATCCTTGCGGAAGTCGGCGATGGTTTTGTGATCCGGCACGAGCCGTCCCGTCAGCCACATCACCTCGAGATTGCGGCCAGCCTCGCGCTCCAGCCGCCGGCTCGATTGGATCCGGTTGAGATAGCCGTAAATGTAGAGCTTGAGCATCGGCGAAGGATGGTACGCCGGCCGGCCGGTCGCCGCAGGATCAACGCCATCAAACCCGAGGTCGCGCAGTTCCAACGCATCCACGAACACATCGACCGCGCGAATAGAATTGCTCTCGTCGACCCAATCATCGAGGCATTCCGGCAACAGCGTCGTCTGCTGGCGATCCGCCCCTTGAACGAAACCCTGCATCACTTCCCCCGCCGATTCAGCAAGAGAATCATAGCATCGACGGGGTTTTCACACAGCCTGGACCCGGAACGGACATTCCACGATTCGCGGCGGCCTGTCATAAGTGACGGATGCGTCAATGCTTGACATGGCTGTTCTTGATATCGATCTGCGCGCCAGCGCTCGCCGACGACCGAGAGCCTGCGAAGCCGCCGCCGACGCTTGTGGTATGCGAGGAACCACAAACTGCAGTCTCGCTCTGCACCAAGCCTTGCACTACGTGGGCAAAATCCCAGCCAGATTTTCGATACTTGTGTCGCTGATTGCCGGAAGCAAAAACCCTGCGTCGCTCGTTGAAGTTTAGGTCGCCCTTTGGCACTTTTCGGACGTGCAGCGGCAGTCTTCCGATGTCCGCTGTTGGGGGTTGAACAGACCTAAATCAGCCGCACCCGAAGGTCGCCTTTTGGCACCTTTGAGACATGCCCGCCTATCCTGAGAATGTCTGCTGACCGGGGTAGACCGGAAGTCGCCATGGTCCGGCCAGACCGACGCAAATGATCCGAGGCGGAATTCGCCGCAGGCCAACCCGCCTACCGTGCGACGGAGCGAACTGGTAGCCTTGCGCAAGAGCGGGAGGGCAGGTCGCTGGCAGCTCACCCGGCAGACGTTTGGCCGCGCGGTTGAGCGCACGCGTGGATTACAGGGAGTAACAATATGATACTCAATCCGGATCATGTTACTATCGCGGTGGCAGACGCCGGCCCGGCGATCGAGTTCTTCGCGCTCCTTGGCTTCAGAAAAGATCACGTCGCGACGATCGATGGTGGTCTTCCCGCCCGGTACATGGGCATGCCGGGCATGAAAGCGCAGCACATCACCCTCGCACTCGAAGGAGCGGTCTATCCTTTCGAGATCCAGCTTCTTGAGTTCGAGCCGATCCCGGGGATCGATCCGGGTGCGCACCCGACAAATCTGCGAAAACGGGGCTTCAATCACCTCGCGTTCCGCGTCGACGACATTGAGGCGGCCACCGTGCACCTCGTGGCCAACGGCGTAACCATGCTGAGCGACGAAATGGACTACATCAGCCGAAAGCTACGGCTCTTCGAGGGTCCCGAGGGCATCACCCTTGAGTTGGTGCAGCGGGGCGGCTCAGACGCTTCTGGCTAGGTCCTTCCAACTAGCGGCCCGCCGTCACCCGAACAAGTCGTGATGTCGCCTTCCAGCCGCAATCGAACAGGGTGAAGTCAGGGACCGATGCCTGCTTGTGCACTTTTGAGACATGCTCACTGACCCTGACGACGTCCGTTTACAGGGAAACACCAGTTATCGACGGAGGGCCAAGCCGACGCGATTGAGCCATCTCGGAAGTCGGCCCTAGTCCAGCAGCGGCCCGATATGATTTGATGTGTTGGGGCTGGAACTGAGACGCATGGTGACCTCATGTACATGTTCATTCGAAAGTACACCAAGGTTCGTTCGGTCGCGGACGCCGCCCGCCGCGCCAAAAGTGGCATCGGTCAGATACTAAGAGAATCGCACGGATTCAGATCTTATTATGTGCTGGATGGGAGAGAAGGCGTAGGTGTCGCTGTGATGATATTCGAGGACCGCGAAAGCGCCAATGCGGCAAACGATAAAGTACGGGAATTTGTTCAAGCAAGTCTGCATGACCTTGATCTTGGAGACCCAGAAATCATCGCCGGAGAAGTTTTGGTGAATATGGAATCTGGTGCGTAGTGTCGGCCGACGGCCAATATCACGCGATTGACCCAACTCGGACATCGCTTAGAGGCTGCATTGTGCTAACTTGATCCGGCCGCATGCCTTCGCTGCCACCTATATTCCGCTCTCTGCCACTGAAATTGAGGCCGTATGATTGCCGAATATTTCGCAAGAGTTGGGTATGCAGGATCAGGATCTGCTGACCTGAGTACTTTGCGTGCAGTTCACGCCTTGCATGTTGCAGCCATTCCGTTCGAGAATTTATCACCGTTTCTCGGGCAAGCTGTTCCACTCGACATGGAGGCGCTAGTAGCGAAGATAATCAAGAGGCGCAGAGGCGGATACTGTTACGAACAAAACGGGCTATTCAAGTGGATCCTGGAGGAGTTGGGGTTTGGCGTCCAAAGCATTTTTGCGCGCATTCATTGGATGTCGTCGCCGCAAGACAACCCTCGCGGACACATGGCATTGATCGTAAGCACAGAGGGCGCACAGTACTTCGCAGACGTTGGCTTCGGCGGGTACTTGCTCGACGCGCCGCTTCGGCTAATTCCTAATGTTGATCAACGTTCACCTACGTCGAACTTTCGCTTCGCAAAGAACGGGGAGATGTACATTCTTCAAGTTGAATTGAATGGCGCTTGGCAAAATGTTTATCAGTTTACCACGGAGACCGCGTATCCGATCGATTTCGAGATGGCCAACTGGTACAATTCAACTCATCCAAAATCGAGGTTTCGCAACAGTCTGATGATTAACAGACTTACGCCCTCCGTACGGTTGCGCTTGCTGAACAAGAAATTGACCAAACGATACACGAGCGGCCAGGTTGAGGAAGTCATGCTGACTTCACCTGAAATGCTGGCGGATGCCGTGCAAAATGAAATGTGCATAGACCTGCCGGCGGATGCTGCGTTCATCTTTGGCAAGCTCCCCTAACAGAGAAAGCGACGACTCGCATGTCGCCTGTTGGCACTTTCCGGACATGGCGCGACGTCAGACTTGAGTCCGTAAACCGCACTATAGCGGACATCCGCCAAAACCCTTCGTCGCCTCGGCCGCAACTTGGACTTCGGCGGTGTAGTCCGCCATCAACTGCTCGGAGATCCTGCCGGGCGTGAACTTCCAGTGCGCGATCTCCGACACCGGCGTCACTTCCGCCGCGGTGCCGGTGATGAAGCACTCGGTGAAGCCATCGAGTTCTTCCGGCATGATGCGGCGTTCGATCACCTCGATGCCGCGGCGCTTCGCGAGATCGATCGCAGTGGCGCGGGTGATGCCGGCAAGGAAGCAGTCGGCGATCGGCGTGTGGATCTTGCCATCCTTGATGAAGAAGATGTTGGCGCCGGTGCACTCGGCGACGCGCCCCTGCCAGTCCAGCATCATTGCATCCGCATAGCCCGCACGCTCCGCCTTGTGCTTGGAGATGGTGCAGATCATGTAGAGACCGGACGCCTTGGCCATCGCCGGAATCGTCGCCGGATCGGGCCGGCGGTATTCGGCCAGACACATGCGGATGCCCTTCAGCTTCTCGGCCGGATCGAAATAGCTCGGCCAGTTCCAGGCAGCGATGGCGAGATGGATGGTGTTGGCGGGCGCCGAGACGCCCATCATCTCCGAGCCGCGCCAGGCGATCGGGCGGAGGTAGGCGTCCGGCAGATTGTTGCTGTCGATCACGAGCTGCTTGGCGGCATCGATCTCGGCCACCGAATACGGAATCTCGAAGTCCAGAATATCGGCCGAGTTCTTCAGCCGCTCGGAATGCGCGGTGCTCCTGAACACCCTGCCGCCATAGGCGCGCTCGCCCTCGAACACGCAGCTCGCATAATGCAGGCCGTGGGTCAGGATGTGCACGTTGGCCTCGGCCCAGGGCACCAACCTGCCGTCGTACCAGATGACGCCGTCGATTTTGTCGAATGAAACTCCCATAATCTTTCTCCTCGATTGAGCCGTTTCAATTGGACAAGCGTCAGCCTTCGCGCGCCTCGAAGAGACGCGCGCAACCGAGCGCTTAAAGTGAGCTATCGCTTAAGCGGCGGAATCATTCCGCCGCCGGTCACAGGACCTTTCTGATCCAGTCGTGCGGGTCTTCAGCGCGGCCGTACTGGATGTCGACCAGTTTTTTGCGCAGGCCCATGGCGACGGGGCCGGCAGCACCGCCAGAGATCAGAAAATCGCCGCTCGCCGAACACACCTTGCCGATCGGCGAGATGACGGCCGCCGTGCCGCAGGCGAACGCCTCCTTCAACTTTCCGCTGGCGGCATCCGCGCGCCATTGCTCGATCGTGTAGGTCTCTTCGCGCACCACCGTGCCGGAATCCTTTGCCAGCGCGATGATCGAATCGCGGGTGATCCCCGGCAGGATCGTGCCGAGCGGCGGCGTCGAGAGCGAGCCGTCGTCGAACACGAAGAAGACGTTCATGCCGCCGAGTTCCTCGATGTAGCGGCGCTCGATCGCGTCGAGAAAAACAACCTGATCGCAGCCGTGCTCGATCGCCTCGGCCTGCGCGCGCAGGCTGGCGGCGTAATTGCCGCCGCACTTGACGGCGCCGGTGCCGCCGATCGCGGCACGCGTGTAGTTCTCCGACACCCAGATCGACACCGGTGCGGGTCCGCCCTTGAAGTAGGAGCCGACCGGCGAGGCGATGACGGCGAAGATGTATTCCGCCGACGGCTTGACGCCGAGGAAGATCTCGCTCGCGATCATGAAGGGTCGCAAATAGAGACTGCCCTCGCCGCCCGGGATCCAGGCGCTGTCGATGCGCACGAGCTGCTCGACCGCTTCGATGAACACGTTTTCGGGCAGCGGCGCCATCGCCATGCGATCGGCCGAATTCCTGAAGCGCCTTGCATTGGCATCGGGGCGGAACAGGTTGACGCCGTTGTCGCGCTTGTAGGCCTTCAGGCCCTCAAAGATCTCCTGCGCATAGTGCAGGACCGCCGTAGCCGGATCGAGCGGGAAATTGGCGCGCGATTCGACGCGCGCGCCATGCCAGCCCTCGGCCTGGTTGTAGCGGACGATCGCCATGTGATCGGTGAAAATCCGGCCGAAGCCCGGATCCGCGAGCTTTGCCGTGCGCTCTTTCTCAGGCGTCGGATTCGGCGCCGGCTGGATTTCGAATTTCAAACTCATTTCCCTAGCTTCCTGCCCTTGCTTCCCGCTGTCGGAATCGGCGCAATTCTGGCGCCGGCCGGCCTCTTCCGGGCCCGCTGGCTCGATAGATCTGGACTTCACAGCTCTGGGCCTCATCATCACCAGCCTTGCGGCCGGCTTCCGTTGCCGTCATGTCGGGTGAGGACATGCTTTTGCGGGATGCCGAAGTCCAGTATGTTTGCCGATATGCCGCTCGACAATCGCACGGTAGTCCATTTGCGGCCGTTGCCGCCATCGCTGGCTTTTTCCGGTTGCCTGACACGTCACCAAGTTCGAAACGACTTAAAGTTTCGTCGTGCCTGGCAGTTTTGTAACATTGAACCCAAGATATGTCAACATGACTGACATAAATTTCTCAAGGGGACCGGCCAACCCTGATTCGCTGGGGAACGCCGGCACGTCCGCTGCCCCGCGGGCCGGCGAATTGCGCTGGGACATCATCGAATTGTTGTTCTTCGCCTACCGCGACTTCGTGGGCGATGCCGACCATGAGCTCGAGGCTTTCGGATTCGGCCGCGCCCATCACCGCGTGATGCATTTCGTCTACCGCTATCCCGGCCTCAAGGTCGCCGACCTCCTGGACGTGTTGCGGATCACCAAGCAATCGCTTGGCCGGGTGCTCAAGCAGCTGCTCGACGAGGACTACATCATCCAGAAGACCGGCAATAACGACCGCCGGCAGCGCCTTCTTTACGCCACCCCCAAGGGCGAAGCCTTGGTGGCAAAGCTCGCAGGGCTGCAGACCGATCGCATCACCAGCGCGCTCCGGGACATCAATCCCGAAGGCGTCGCGGCCATTAGCCAGTTCCTGCGCGCGATGATCGATCGCGACGACCCCGACAAGGTGCTCGAGGCGATCTTCGGGATCGGCAGCAAGAAGCCAAGGGAGTGATCGTGGCGCAAGCAGCAACCATCGCGACGGCCACCGCGCGCGCAACGCAGCAACTGGCCGACGACGCCCCGCATCTGCTGCTGGTCGACGACGACCGCCGTATCCGCGACCTGTTGTCGCGGTTTCTTTCCGGCGAAGGTTATCGCGTCACCACCGCCTCGAGCGCGAACGACGCGCGCGCCAAGCTGCTCGGCCTGCATTTCGATCTCCTGATCCTCGACGTCATGATGCCCGGCGAAACCGGCTTCGATCTGGCGCGATTCATCCGCACCTCGTCCTCGGTGCCGATCATCATGCTGACGGCGCGCCATGAGGCGGAGGCGCGGATCGAGGGCCTGCAGATCGGCGCCGACGACTATGTCGCCAAACCGTTCGAGCCGCGCGAACTGATCCTGCGGATCGGCAATATCCTCAAGCGCTCTGCGCCGCCGCCGGTGGAGGCGCTGGAGCAGATCGCGTTCGGCCCTTACCTGTTTCATCTCGAGCGCGGCGAACTGCGCCAGGGCGAGGAGATCATTCACCTGACCGACCGCGAGCGCGAAATGCTGCGCATTCTGGCGGTCGCGCCCGGCGATACCGTGCCGCGCGCGGCGCTGACCGGCGGCGGCACCGTGAACGAGCGCGCGGTCGACGTGCAGATCAACCGCCTGCGGCGCAAGATCGAGCGCGATCCCGCCAATCCGCTGTTCCTGCAGGCCGTGCGCGGCATCGGCTATCGCCTGGTTGCGTCGCCCTGAGCTTTTTGTTTGGACGCGTTTTCTACATGCGAACCGGTGCCCACTTCGCTCGAAAACGCTATAAGCCAATTCATGAGCACGCTCGACACCGGCCTGACGTTCATCCGCAACGCGTCGCAGCGCGTCTCCCGGGCCAATGGCTGGATGGGCAACGCGTTCAAGAGCTGGATGCCGACCGGCCTCTATGCCCGCGCGCTGCTGATCATGATCGTGCCGATGGTGATCCTGCAAACGGTGGTGGCGTTCGTGTTCCTGGAGCGGCACTGGAACACGGTGACGCGGCGCCTCTCCGCCGCCGTGGTGCAGGACGTTGCCGGCCTGATCGACGTCTACAAGGCGTTTCCGCAGGACAAGGACCGCGCGCAGTTGCGCCGCATCGGTCAGCGGCTTGCAGCTCGTGGTCGATTTTCTCCCCGTCGGCGACATGCCGCCACCGGGGCCAAAACCGTTCTTCTCGCTGCTCGACCAGACGCTCTCGATACAGTCTGCCGCCAGATCGGCCGGCCGTTCTGGATCGACACCGTCGGCAAATCCAACCTGGTCGAAATCCGCATCCAGCTCGACGATTCCGTGATGCGGGTGTTCGCGCAGCGCAGCGCCGCCTACGCCTCCAATTCAGAGATCTTCATCTTCTGGATGCTGGGCACCTCCTCGATCCTGCTGATCGTCGCGGTATTGTTCCTGCGCAACCAGATCAGGCCGATCCTGCGGCTGGCCGAGGCCGCCGAAAGCTTCGGCAAGGGGCGCGAGGCGCCAAACTTCCGTCCCCGCGGCGCACGGGAAGTGCGGCAGGCGGCGCAGGCGTTCCTGGAAATGAAGGCGCGCGTCGAGCGCTCGATCGAGCAGCGCACCGCGATGCTGGCCGGCGTCAGCCACGACCTGCGCACCATCCTGACCCGCTTCAAGCTCGAACTCGCATTGATCGGCGACAGCCCCGAAGTCGACGGCATGCGCAAGGATGTCGACGAAATGGCCGGCATGCTGGAGGCCTATCTCTCCTTTGCGCGCGGCGACAGCGGCGAGATCGCGCAGCCGACCGACATGGAGATGGCGCTGCAAGACCTGCGCAGCGACGCCGAGCGCAACGGCCATATCGCGACGGTGACGTTCCACGGCCTGCCCGTGGTGACGGTGAAGCCGGCCGCGTTCAAGCGCTGCATCGCCAACCTCGTCTCCAACGCGGCGCGTCACGCCAAGACGGTCGCCATCACCGGCCACCGCGATCACCGCTATCTGACGGTGACGGTCGACGACGACGGACCCGGCATTCCCGCCAATATGCGCGAGGAAGTGTTCAAGCCGTTCCTGCGGCTCGACGATGCCCGCAACCAGGACGAAGGCGGCACGGGCCTGGGGCTGGCCATCGCCCGCGACATCGCCCGCTCGCATGGCGGCGACATCACGCTCGGTGACAGCCCGATGGGCGGACTGAGGGCAGCGGTAAGGGTGCCGGTGTAGCGGCACTCGTGTCCCGGACGCGGTGCGGCGTTCTTACGCCGCTCCGCAGAGCCGGGACCCACGCTGCGAGAGATAGGGCCCGGCTCTGCGGCGCATCACTGCGTGCTACGCCGCGTCCGGGGCACGGAGAATCCTACTTTGCATGGGGTTGTTTTCGATATTTTGTATTTTGGGCCCCTGCGGCCTCTCGCCGAACCGCTCCCCAACCCGTCCCCGACGACTACTTCGCCGGCGCCTTCGGGATCAGCGCCTTCAGCTTTTCCATGTCCTTGATGTTCATCTTCATGCCGCCGGGCATCATGATGTCGCCGGCTTTCTGATCGGCCTTGCAGGCGCCGAGCCATTTGGCCTCGATCGTCGTCGTGCTGTCGCGCCCGGCGCCGGCCATGCCGCCCTCGCTATGCGAAGTCGATTTCACCGTGTAGGCCGAATTGAAATCGCCAGTGATCTCGGCATGCGACTTGATCGTCATGCCGGCGATGCCGCAGACGGAGTCGGAGACGTAGCCGGTCGCCGTCTTCTGGATGTCCTGCTTCGAGCACATATCCTTGGCCATCGGCGAGAACGAAGTGCTCATGTCCTTGTCGGTGGTCTCGTCGGTGCACTGCTGCATCGTCATGTCGGGCGTCGGGGCGCCCGCGTTCAGCACCTTCATCTCCCACAGGCCGGCCTTGCGCACCGGCAATTCCACCGCGCCGGCGCTGATCGGAGCCAGCAGGCCGGCGGCAGAAAGGGACACAAGAAGCAGTCGTCTCATAGGCGGGCTCCCGCTGGATTTTCCATGACATCTGGTCGCGCGAAGTGAACACACGGCTCGCGTGGCAAAAACATGTCCGGCCGGAAAACCAGGGAGCGGCGGCGCTCAGTAAAGCGTGCGCAGCGGCCGCTCAGCGGCGCCATAGGGCACCCAGCGGCAGGCAAAGGAGACGTAGCCGCCATAATTGGGCTGCACGCCGAGGAATTTCACCACCTTGCCGTAGCGGGCGCAGTGATCGACGGCGAGCTGGCGGGCATCGGCCTGCATCGCGAGCGAATAGGCGATGATGCCGCCGGTGTCATTGCCCTTGAACGGCGGCACCGTGTCCAGGAAAGCCTGCGCCGGCGCGCCCGCCAGCATTCCGCCCACGGCAATCAGGCACGCGGCCACAATTCTTCGCATCGCAGACTCCATTTCGCTCGAAGCCCACCATAGTGTGCGCCGATGGCCATGAAAAGAATGGTTACGGCACGAGGCGGACTTGGCCGTCAGGTGTTGCCGCGCTGCACTTGACCTCGTCAGGGCTTCGCGGCACCGTCTCGCGCGTTGACTTACCGGCGGATTCCCCATGCGCAACCTGTTCAAATCCTTGAGAGCATTCGGTCCCAAAACACTTGGCCCGATTACGGCGGCGCTCGCCTTGCTGGTCTTCAGCCCTGCTGCCCAGGCCGCCAATCCCCTGGAGCTGAATTTCGGGCTGTTCGGCCCGAAATATGACGGCCGCGTCGCCGAATGCGAGCGGGCGCTGTCGACGATCGCGTCGCAATTCCAGGAGAAGGAGAGCAAGTTCTGGAATTCGGCGCTGGTTATCACCGGCTTACGGCCGGATCCACGAAACCGCGTTTCGGCCCTGGCAGTCCGACAACATTCCGCGCCGCTATTGCAGCGGGGACGTCATGCTGAGCGACGGCAAGATGCGCACCGTGCACTACTCGATCATCGAGGATGGCGGCTTTGCCGGCTTCGGACAGGGCGTCGAATGGTGCGTGACCGGCCTTGACCGCAACTGGGCCTATAGCCCGGGCTGCCGGGCTGCCCGGCCCTGATCCTCCTGTTCGCGACCCGATTGAACAGGCCCGGGCAGCCGACGTTCGTGATCATCAAATTTTGTTCTTGAAATGTTCCGGCTCCCTGCTAGGCTCCCGGTAGTCGAGTAGAGGGGCGTTCGATGTACCGATCCGTCATTATTTCGCGGCTTCTGATTTCGCTGGCGCTTGTTGTCGTCTCCGCCGGGATGGCGTCCGCGCAGGACCGCCGGCAGAACGCTCCGGGCGAGTTCGATTTTTACGTGCTGTCCCTTTCGTGGTCGCCCTCGTTCTGCGAGGCGGCGGCCGAACGCGGCAACAGCGGGCGCTCGCAGGTCCAGTGCGAACGGCCCTATTCCTTCGTGGTCCACGGCCTGTGGCCGCAATATGAGCGCGGCTTTCCCGAATATTGCCAGCGGCCCTCGCCGCGGCTCGATCGCAACATCATGACCTCGATGCTGGACCTGATGCCGGCGCCCGGCCTGATCTTCAACGAGTGGGACAAGCACGGCACCTGTTCGGGCCTCGGCGCGCGGGCCTATTTCGAGAGCGTCCGCAAGGCGCGCGCGGCGGTGAAGATCCCCGAGGAATTCCTGCAATTGACGCAGCAGAAAACCATCGCGCCCGACGATCTCGAAGAGGCCTTCATCAAGATCAATCCGGGGCTGAGCCGTTCGGCGATTTCGGTGACCTGCTCCAGCCGGCGCCTGAGCGAGGTGCGGGTCTGCCTGAGCAAGGACATGCAATTCCGCGCCTGCGACGAAATCGACCGCCGCGCCTGCCGCCGCGACGAAGTCGTGATGCCGCCGGTGCGGGGCGGCTGAAGGCCCTCGCCGCCAGGCCTAAGCATCAGGCATGGCGGCCCCTCCTGCGCAGACTGCCCCAGAGCTGTCTGCGTTCCCGGTCATCCACGGCTTTATCGTCGTCTGCAAGGCACGTGGATGGCCGGGCCTCTATGCAAGAGCTGCGTCAGACCTTGAGATCCACGCTGGTGCTATCGGCGAAGCTCAGTCGTGCCGATCCAATGGCGCCGAGATCGAATGTGAGTGAATCGCCTGAGCCCTTGAAGTTCACGATGGCCTTGCCAGCCTGTTGCGTGACGACGACATCGTTCAGCGAATAGCCGCTGATCGTGAAATCCACACTGTGGCTATTGAGGTCAACGACGTCGTTGCCGTCACCCTTGGCGAAATTGATCGTGGTGCCATCGCCGGTGACGCTGATGCTGTCGTTACCGGCACCGCCCGTCACCGTGGAAGAACTGCGGACCTGGATCGTATCGTCGCCGGCGCCGCCATCGACAACGGAATGATCATTGGTCTGCACATGGTCATTGCCATCGCCCGCCGACACCGTTGCAGATGAGTAGGTGCTGACGACGTCGTTGCCGGAGCCGGCATCGACATCGGCATGGTCATAGGCTTCGATCCGGTCATTACCGGCGCCACCGCTCAGGCTGGCATGATCGTAGGCGCTGAGATTGTCGTCGCCGTCGCCGCCATCGAGCGTGGAATTGTCGTAGGCGCTGAGCTTGTCGTTGCCCGCGCCCCCGCTGAGGCTCGAATTGGCATAAGCGCTGAGAACGTCATCGCCGGCCCCCCCGTCAAGGACGGAGTCGCCATAGGTTGCGATCCTGTCGTTTCCGTTGCCGCCCGAAACGCTGGAATGGTCGTAGGTACTGATACGATCGTTGCCGTCGCCGCCATCGACCGTCGAATGACCATAGGTGCTGACGATATCGTCACCCCCGCCGGCGTCGACATTGGCCTGGCCGTAGGTGTCGATCACATCGTTGCCGGCGCCGGAATCGATCGTGACTGGCTTGGCATTAGGCCTGATGACGTCGTTCCCGCTACCGCCGATGATCTTGAAAAAGTCTACGCCGCCGGACGAACCGGCATCGTGGCCGCGCCGCTTGCCTGACTTGTAGTTCTGAAAGGCGTCGAGCTGTGCCTGCAACCGATCGACGGCGGATCGGTCTGCCGACGCCCGCGCCAGCAACTGTTTGGCGCGGTGCGAAATGCTGACCGTGGTCACCGACACGGACACCGATGACGATGAGGATGACGATGCGGTGCTTGCTGCACCGTCCCCGCTGGTGCCGGCACCGGTTGCGGCGGTGCTGGTCTGGGAAATCGACCAGCTCGTATAGGATAAATAGGCGGCAGCAATCGTACTCATGGGTAAATTCCTCGTCTATTCTGGACGGAACCGGATAATACGCCTGAGACTGAAATGATCGGTTAAGGCTAGCCATCGAAGACCCCGGCAATTCCGCCAACCCGATTGCAGACGCCATATCCCGCCGCACGCAGCTTCGGACGATATGGGTTACTTTCCGCGCCCCGATGTCGTAACCCCTCCGCCATGAACTACCGACACGCCTTTCACGCCGGCGGCTTTGCCGATGTCATCAAGCACATCGTGCTGGTGCGCATGCTGACCTATCTGCAGGAAAAGCAGGCCCCGTTTCGCGTCATCGACACCCATGCCGGCGCCGGGCGCTACGATCTGACGGGCGACGAGGCACGCCGCAGCGGCGAATGGCTGACCGGCATTGCACGGGTGCTGCAGGCGCGGTTTTCGGAAAACACGCTGCCGCTGGTGACCCCCTATCTCGATATCGTCAGGGCCTTCAACCCGCCGGGCAAGCTCGAGGCCTATCCCGGATCGCCGCTGATCGCCCGCGCGCTGCTGCGGCCGCAGGATCGTCTTACCGCCTGCGAAATCGAGTCCGGCGCCCGCAAGCAACTGATCGATGCGCTGCGCCGCGACAGCCAGGCGCGGGTGGTCGATCTCGATGGCTGGACGGCATTGCCGGCTTTCGTGCCGCCCAACGAGCGGCGCGGCCTGGTGCTGATCGACCCCTCGTTCGAGCAAAAGGACGAATTCGAACAGCTGGCCGACGGATTTGCCGAAGCCTACGCGAAATGGCCGACCGGCAGCTATCTGATCTGGTATCCGGTGAAGAGCCGGCGCGCCACCGACACCCTGGCGCGGCTCGTCGCGGCGCGCTGCCGCCACCAGCAAGCCGGCCGGCAAATGCCTGCGGCTCGAATTTTGCGTCGCGCCGCAGGCGGCGGGCGGCCCCCTCACCTCCACCGGGCTCCTGATCGTCAATCCGCCGTGGACGCTGGCGGGTGAGTTGAAGACAATCCTACCCGAACTCGAAAAGCCGCTCGGCCAGGGCGGCGCCGCCCGTTTCAGGCTGGAGACGCCCAAGCCCTGAGGCCCCCGGCCGGTCAGGTGAAAGTTACGAATTGCCATAGGCAATTCGCGCAAAACCGTATTATGCTCAGGCCGTTGGGACTGGCTTTACGTTCCGCTTCCGCGAATGGTTGCGGCGGAGTGATCAAGGCCGAATAAAATCCAGGTCGGTCGGGGACGTGAACCCGATCGGCTCAGGTGGCCAAGCTTCCGGCAGCGAAAGTCCGGTCGGCTGATACGCGACATGCGCGTAGCGGCGGAGCAATACGGGGGAGGACTTTCCCGATGGCCATGACTGGTACAGTCAAGTTCTTCAATGGAGAACGCGGCTACGGCTTCATCAAGCCCGATGACGGCGGCCGCGATGTGTTCGTTCACATCACCGCAGTCGAGCGGGCCGGATTGAAGGACCTGACTGAAGGACAGCGCATTACGTTCGAGGTCGAACCGGACAAGAAGGGCAAAGGCCCCAAGGCGGTCAACCTGGTGATTTCATCGTGAGCTGACGCTCGCGTCGGACGCGGACTGAATTTTTGCCTGCGAAGATTGCGACTGGGCGCGGCATCGCCGCCCAGAGCGTTGAGCCGTGCGGCGCCCGCGCTGCAAACCCTGCCTGAAGACAAAAAAATCCCGGCGACTTACTGCCGCCGGGAGGTGATAGCCGACAGTTTTTTGTTCTCAGAAGCGATAGTTCACGCCGGCTCGGATCAAGCCGAACCGGTAGCCGTTCGACGCGCCTGTAACGACGAAATTGCTGTTGGCCAGATCGACATAGAGATATTCGATCTTGGCGCTCCAGTTCGGCGCAAAGCCCATCTCGGCGCCGGCGCCGAGCGTCCAGCCCGCATTGGTGTGGGATTCCGACAGGCCGAAGGTGGTGGCGCGCAGTTCGCCGAAGGCGAGACCGCCGGTGCCGAAGAACAGGACGTTGTTGAACGCGATAACCGACGCGGCCGCGCACCGTGCCGAACCAGGGGTTGGAGAATTTCCACGGCGCGAAGGTTTCTTCGGCGCCGGTCGCCTGGATGTCGCCTTCGATGACCGAACACCCACGAGCTCCCGGTTCTGCCAATTGTAGCCGGCCTGAACGCCGCCCGCGAAGCCCGACGGCTTGGTCGGATTGTTGTCGACCGAGCCCCAGGCATAGCCGAGGTTGCCGCCGAGATAGGGGCCGGCCCAGCTATAGGCGTTGAGCGGCTGATTGACGGTATAGGGAGCGCGATCCGTAATTGAGGTCGGCCGCCTGTGCCGACATGGTCCAGCCTGCGGCGATCAGCGCCAGTGCGCCCAACACAAACCTGCTCATCACGCAACTCCACGCAACTGCCGCGACCGCGCCGGGCGAGAGGCCGGCCTGGTTACGGAATTCCACTTTTTTCCTGTAAGATTTATCGAGAGTTTTAAGTTAAAGGGTTGTTAAGCCGGGTTACCGCCCGCTCATCATTCTTAAGAATGCGTTACCGGCGCGCGTTTCCCCGGCAAGGCGCGCCGCGAGCGCTGGCGATGCCGCCTTGCAGCGCTTAATTTAGGCCCATGGATCACGATTCTACCGACCATCCGAGAGCCCCCGCGCAAGGCGCGGCGGGGTTCCCAGCCGGATCTGCCGCCGCAGGACCTGATCTGCCGCCGACGTCGACCCCGCGACATCCGCCGCCGAGGAAGACGACGAGGCGCGCCTGCCGGAAGCCGCCGGAGGAACCTGCCGAGGCGATTGCCGAAGGCCCGCTCGCGGTCGGCCATGCCGCGATCGAAAACGCGGTGCGGCTGGCGCCGACCTCGCCCGGCGTCTACCGCATGCTCAATGCCGCCAGCGACGTGCTCTATGTCGGCAAGGCGAAGAACGTCCGCAAGCGGCTTGTCGTCCTACGCCCGCGTCAACGCGCCGCTGCCGGCGCGCATCCTGCGCATGATCGCCGCGACCGTGACGGTCGAGATCGTCTCCACCACGACCGAGACCGAAGCGCTGCTGCTGGAAGCCAATCTGATCAAGCAGCTGCGGCCGCGCTTCAACGTGCAACTGCGCGACGACAAGTCGTTTCCCTATATCCTGATCATCGGCGACCACTGGGCGCCGCAGATCCTCAAGCATCGCGGCGCGCAATCGCAGGCCCGGCCGCTATTTCGGTCCGTTCGCATCCGCCGGCGCCGTCAACCGCACCATCACGGCGCTGCAGCGCGCCTTCCTGATCCGCTCCTGCACCGACGGTTTTTTCGAAAGCCGCACCCGGCCCTGCCTGCTCTATCAAATCCGCCGCTGCTCGGGCCCCTGCACCGGCGAGATCGACTTCCCCGGCTATACCGAGCTGGTGCGCGAGGCCAACGACTTCCTGTCCGGCCGCAGCCATCTGGTGAAGAAGGAGCTCGCCGGCGAGATGGAGAAGGCGTCCACCGAACTCGAATTCGAGACCGCGGCGCTGTATCGCGATCGCCTCGCCGCGCTGTCGGCGATCCAGTCGCAGCAGGGCATCAATCCGCGCACCGTGGAAGAAGCCGACGTGTTCGCCATCCATCAGGAGGGCGGCTATTCCTGCGTCGAGGTGTTCTTCTTCCGCACCGGGCAGAACTGGGGCAACCGCGCCTATTTCCCGCGCGCGGAGAAGTCGTTCACGCCGGAGGAAGTGCTGGCCTCGTTCCTCGCGCAATTCTACGACGACAAGCCGCCGCCGAAACTGATCCTGCTGTCGCACGAGATCGAGGAAAGCGCGCTGCTGGCCGACGCGCTCTGCGGTCAAGGCCGGCTTCAAGGTGGAAGTCTCGACGCCGAAGCGCGGCGAAAAGAAAGAGCTGATCGCCCACGCGCTGACCAATGCGCGCGAGGCGCTCGGCCGCAAGCTCAGCGATACCGCAACCCAGAGCCGCCTGCTGCAGGGCATGGCGACCACGCTCGGACTGCCGCAGGCGCCGAAGCGCATCGAGGTCTACGACAACAGCCACATCCAGGGCACCAACGCGGTCGGCGCGATGATCGTGGCGGGGCCGGACGGGTTCATCAAGAACCAGTACCGCAAGTTCAACATCAAGTCCGAGGGCCTGACGCCCGGCGACGACTACGCGATGATGCGCGAGGTGCTGGAACGGCGCTTCAAGCGGCTGCTGAAGCCGCCGGAGGGCGACGCCGCCAGAAACCGGCGCAAGGCCGACGATGATTCGTTTCCGCAATGGCCCGATCTCGTCATCATCGACGGCGGCCGCGGCCAGCTCAACGCCGTCAGGGAGATTTTCGAGGGCCTCGGCCTGACCCAGGTCTCGCTGATGGCGGTCGCCAAGGGCCCGGACCGCGACGCCGGGCGCGAAACCCTGTTCATGCCGGACCGCGAGGCCATCAAGCTCGAGCCGCGCGACCCCGTGCTGTATTTCATCCAGCGGCTGCGCGACGAGGCGCATCGCTTCGTGATCGGCTCGCACCGCAAACTGCGCAAAAAGGACATCCGGGAAGCCGGCCTGCAGGAAATTCCGGGCATCGGCCCGTCACGCAAACGTGCCTTGCTGCATCACTTTGGAACGCTGAAGGAGATCGAGCGGGCCTCGATCGCCGACCTCGGCAAGGTTCCCGGCGTCAGCGCCGAAAGCGCCCGCAAGATTTTCGAGTTTTTCCATGCACAGCCGGGTTAAAGGGGACTTCTGTCGAAAGTCACGTGTCATTTGGGCGTCGCCTGCGACAGATGATCTAGGGCCGCACGGTTGACCTTCACGCTCCAGCGGTATTGGTAAGACGGATGAACATCGCAACAACCAGGGGACAGTCCAAGAGCCTGTCCCTGCCGAATATCCTGACCTACGCCCGCATCGCCGCCATTCCGGTGGTGGTCGGCTGCGTCTTTGCCCAATCCATCCTGGACGGCCCGCTGTGGCTGCGCTGGGTGGCGCTGGCCGTCTTCATCGCCGCGGGGGTGACCGATTACCTCGATGGCTACTATGCGCGAATCTGGGACCAGCAATCCGCCTTCGGCCGGATGCTCGATCCGATCGCCGACAAGCTTCTGGTGGCGTCCTGCCTGTTGATGCTGGCGGCCGACAACTCGATCCACGGCTGGACGCTGTGGGCCGCCATCGTGATCCTGTGCCGCGAAATCCTGGTCTCGGGCCTGCGGGAATATCTCGCCGCGTTGCGGGTCAGCGTTCCCGTGACCAAGCTTGCGAAATGGAAGACCACGATCCAGCTGGTCGCGATCGGCTTCCTGATCGCCGGCGAAGCGGGCGAGCAGATCCTGCCCGCGACCACCCTGATCGGCATCGTGCTGCTGTGGATGTCGGCGATCTTCACGATCTACACCGGCTGGGATTATTTCCGCGCCGGCATCCATCACCTCATCAAGGAGGATGAGGGATGAAGGTCAAATATTTCGCCTGGGTGCGCGAGCGGGTCGGCATGGCGGAGGAAACCGTCGAGCCGCCGGCCGACGTGCGCACGGTGAACGATCTGATCGGCTGGCTCTCCAGCCGCGGCGAGGCCTACGCCTACGCCTTCGAGAAGCCGAAGGTGATCCGCGCCGCGATCGACCACACCCATGTCAAGCCGGACGCCGTGATATCAGGCGCGCGCGAGATTGCATTCTTCCCGCCGATGACCGGCGGCTGAGCCTTCCATGTCCGTCACCGCGACCATCCGCATCCAGCAAGCCGATTTCGACGTCGCGCAGGAAATCGCGGCGCTGAGCAAAGGCCGCACCGATGTCGGCGCGGTCGTCACCTTCAGCGGCATCTGCCGCGGCAGCGAGAACGGCGAGCCGATCGCGGCGCTGACGCTCGAGCATTATCCCGGCATGGCGGAAGCCGAGATCGAGCGGCACGCCGACGAGGCGCTGTCGCGCTGGCCGCTGCACGGGCCTGACCGTCATTCATCGCGTCGGCCGCATCGCGCCGGGCGAGAACATCGTGCTGGTGCTGACGGCGTCGCCGCACCGGCAGGCAGCGTTCGAAGCGGCGGAATTCCTGATGGACTATCTCAAGACCAACGCGCCGTTCTGGAAGCGCGAGGAAAGCGCAAAAGGCACGAGCTGGATCGAAGCGCGCGACCATGACGACGCCGCCGCCGCGCGCTGGACCAAATCCTGATGGCCAAACGCACAAAGCCGGCGGCAAAGCGCGGCACTGCCCCGTCGAAATTTCCCAAGGTCGGTGCCGGCGAATTGCTGACGCTGCTCGATTTCGTCCGCTATGCCGTCAGCCGCTTCATCGAAGCCGAGCTGGTGTTCGCGCACGGCACCACCGATCCGGTCGCGGAAGCCGCCTTCCTGGTCTGCGAGGCGCTGCATCTGCACCCCGACCAGTTCGAGGCGTTTGCGACCGCGCGCGTCACGGCGGCCGAGGGCAAGAAGATCCTCGATCTGATCGAGCGCCGCGTCACCACGCGGAAACCCGCCGCCTACCTCGTCAACAAGATCTACATGCGCGGCCTGCCGTTCTATGTCGACGAGCGCACCATCGTGCCGCGCTCCTTCATCGGCGAATTGCTGGAGCAGCATTTCGGCGGCGACGGCGACGAGGAGGCCGGCTCGCTGATCTCGGATCCGGACGCGGTGGAAAGCGTGCTCGACCTCTGCACCGGCTCGGGCTGCCTTGCCATTCTGGCGAGCCGGAATTTTCCGAACGCCGAAATCGACGCGGTGGATATTTCAAAGGATGCGCTCGAAGTCGCCGCGCGCAATGTCCGGGATTACGGGCTGGACGACCGGCTCACGCTGCACCGCGGCGATCTGTTCAAGCCGCTGGGCGGCAAGCGCTACGACCTCATCATTTCCAATCCGCCCTATGTCGATGCGGAAGGCATGGCCGACCTGCCGCGCGAATGCCGCGCCGAGCCGAAGCTTGCCTTCGACGGCGGCGCCGACGGGCTCGACATCGTCAGGCGCATCCTCGACGAGGCAGAAGCGCATCTGACGCCGCAGGGCGGGCTGCTGTGCGAGATCGGCCGCTGCCGTCCGCAACTGGAGGCCGCCTATCCGCAACTGCCGCTGCTCTGGCTCGACACCGAGGATTCCGAGGGCGAAGTATTCTGGATCGCCGCCGCCGATCTCTGATCCGGCAGATTGCGCGGAAATATCACGGCGTGTTGGCGTTCCCGTTTGGCGGCGAAGCTGATACTTTGGGCAAATCCGCTTCAAACCGAAATGAGGCCCCCATGCTGGACAAGAGCCCCCGCCCCAATTCCGTCAACGTGCCGAACGATCTCGCCGCGCACTGGATGCCGTTCACCGCGAACCGGGCGTTCAAGAAGAACCCGCGGCTGCTCGCCGGCGCCAAGGACATGCACTACTTCACCGTCGACGGCCGCAAGATCATCGACGGCGCCTCGGGCATGTGGTGCACCAATGCCGGCCACGGCCGCACCGAGATTTCGTCGGCGATCGCCAAGCAGGCCGAGGCGCTGGACTATGCGCCGCCGTTCCAGTTCGGCATCCCGCAGGCCTTCGAACTCGCCAGCCGCATCGCGGAACTGGCGCCCGCAGGCCTCGACCACGTGTTCTTCTGCAATTCCGGCTCGGAAGCGGCCGACACCGCGCTCAAGATCGCGCTGGCCTATCACCAGATCAACGGCCAGGGCAGCCGCATCCGCCTGATCGGCCGCGAGCGCGGCTATCACGGCGTCGGCTTCGGCGGCACTTCCGTCGGCGGCATCGTCGGCAATCGCAAGATGTTCGGCTCGCTGCTGACCGGCGTCGACCATCTGCCGGCGACCTACGATCGCGAGAAGCAGGCCTTCAGCAAGGGCGAGCCGGAATATGGCGCGCATTTCGCCGACGAGCTCGAACGTCTGGTCAATCTGCACGGCGCCAACACCATCGCCGCCGTGATCGTCGAGCCGATGGCCGGATCGACCGGCGTGCTGCCGGCGCCGAAGGGCTATCTCAAGCGGCTGCGCGAGATCACCCAGAAGCACGGCATCCTCCTGATCTTCGACGAGGTCATCACCGGCTATGGCCGGCTCGGCTTTGCCTTTGCCGCCGAACGCTATGGCGTGATGCCGGACATGCTGACCTTCGCCAAGGGCATCACCAATGGCGCGGCGCCGATGGGCGGCGTGCTGGTGCGCGACACCATCCATGACGCCTTCATGAGCGGCCCGGAACATGTCGCCGAACTGGCCCATGGCTACACCTACTCGGCCCATCCGCTGGCCTGCGCGGCCGGCCTTGCCACGCTCGACATCTATCGCGACGAAAAACTGTTCGAGCGCGCCAATAAGCTCGAGCCGAAATTCGCCGACGCCGTGATGTCGCTGCGGAATGAGCCCGGCGTCGTGGATATCCGCACCGTCGGGCTGACCGCCGGCATCGACCTCGCGCCGGTCGCGGATGCGCCCGGCAAGCGCGGTTTCGCCGGGCTCAACAGCGCCTTCCACGACAATGATCTGATGGTGCGGGTGGCCGGCGACACCCTGGTGCTGACCCCGCCGCTGATCATCACCGAAGACCAGATCGGCGAGATCATCGAAAAGGTCGCCAAGGTGATCCGCGCGACGGCGTAAGCGCCTTCAGGAACATTCGAAACAACCCGGCGTTCATTCCAGCGGCGGAGGCATCATGCCCCTGCCGCTGGAGGATTGCGAAAGATGCTCGCGCCCGCGAATAGCCTGCTGCGCGCCGGGATCGGCCTGAAGCTCAGCCAGATCAAGATAGCGACGCGGTCATATCTGCGCGACCGGACCAACCATGCGACCGGGACCATGACGTCCTATGCCATCGCTGCAGGGCTGTTCGCTGCGGCCGGCATTTTCCTGATCGCCGCCTGCTTCGTCGGCACCGTGGCGCTGTATCGCTGGATCGCAATTCACTACGGACAGTTTTGGGCGTTCGGCGCAATCGGCGCGTTACTGGTGACGATTGCTGCGATCTGTGCCGGTGTGGCCGCAGCCAGATTGCGAAAACCGTCGCCGCACTTTCCCACGCTCACCAGCCGGCTTCGCGTGGCGATCAAGTCCAATCCGCTTCAACCGAACCAGATCGAAGCCGCGCGGGATACCGCCGCCTCAGTCCTGCTGGCGCCTTCGGCGCCACCCTCCCAAGCTCGTGCGCGACGATCACCGCAGGCGCGGAACAACAGGAATGTTCAGGCCGGCCTCATCGTGATGGCGACGCTGCTGGGCTGGGCGGCCACGCGACGGCGATCGAACATGCGCCGAGCGGACGTCTGATGCCACGCGCCCGGCCTGAGGATAATCTTCTTCTGATGGCGGCTACGGCCATCCTTGTCCTGACGGCGCAGCACTTTTTTCAGGCCGGCACGCGGGCTCGATCGGCGGGTTTGGCCGCCGCGCCCGCCGGCTCCCTGCCGCATGAATACAACGCGCGATCGGACAACCCGCCCGCGGTCCGGCGCGCGAACTGGAAAACCACCCTGTGGCGCATCTACGAGCGTTCCAATGACGACCGTTTGCTCGCCACCGCCGCAGGCGTCGTGTTCTTCGGACTGCTTGCGGTGTTCCCGGCGGTGACGGCGCTGGTCTCGTCCTATGGCCTGTTCGCCGATCCCGCCACCATCGGCGCCAACCTGCAAACGCTGGCGCTGATGCTGCCCGAGGGCTCGTTCCAGGTCGTGCAGGACCAGATCGCCCGGGTACTCGCCAAGGGCCCCGCCGCGCTTGGCGGAACGTTCCTGTTCGGCCTTGCCCTCGCGCTCTGGAGCGCCAATGCCGGCGTCAAGGCGATCATCGACGCGCTCAACGTCGCCCATGAGGTGCGGGAAACGCGCAGCTTCATCCGGCTCAACCTGCTGTCGCTTGCATTAACGGCCGGCGGTATTGCGGCGCTGCTCCTGATGGTGAGCGCGGTGGTGGCATTCCCGTTGGCGTTCAATCACATCGACGTCAGCCCCGAGGCCCGCGTCATCCTTGGCCTGGCCCGCTGGCCGTTGCTGTTTGTGGCCCTGCTCGTCGCGTTGAGCGTGCTGTACCGGTTTGGGCCGGACAGGCCTGCGGCGCGGTGGGAGTGGACGGCGGCCGGCACGATTGCCGCGCGCTGCTCTGGATCGCCGGTTCCGCAGGGTTGTCCTGGTACCTGTCGAACTTCGGCAACTACAACGCGACCTACGGCTCGCTTGGCGCCGCCATCGGCCTGATGATGTGGATGTGGATGTCGGCCACGGTCGTGCTGTTCGGCGCCGAGCTCAACTCGGAAATCGAGCGTCAGACCACGGCCGGCGGCGCACGCTCCGCCTTGTCGGGACAGCCGTCGCGCGCCACCGCTTAGGCTGGAGCGGCCGGTTCCGGCCGTGCCCAAAGAACACTAGCTCTGCGAATCAACATTGATGCTAAGGTTGCTGCGCTCGGGGAGCGCGAGGCGGACCGTGCCTGAAACTTCCGTGTTTTCCCGGGTGAATACAGTTCGGACCTGAGGGCGTAGCGCGCGACATGATTCGCATTTCGACGATTTTCATCGCCATCTGCATGGTGCTGGTTGCAGCCTCCCTCGGCCTGGTCCTGCATGCGGTGGCCGGCTTCAGCGGCACCGAATCCGCGATCGTGGCGCTCACCGCGCTGACCTTCCTGATCCTCTACAACGCCGTGTCGATGCGGCTGCGCGACCGCTCCGACGTCGGCGGCCAGATCGCCGATCTTTCCCGCGGCACCGCCGACCTCGCCCGCCAGGTCGCCGAATTCGGCCGCCGGCTCGCCGCGGTCGAGGGCCGGGTGGTGTCGGCGAACTCCGCAAGCTCCGACCGCATCCAGGCCGTGCTCGGCGAAATCAACGAGCTCGGCGGGCTGGTCAAGCAGCTGGCGATCTCGGTGGCGAGCCATGAGGATCTGCTGGCCTCGGGCGCGGTCGCCGCGCCCCCCGCCCCGTCGGGCAGGCCGCATTCCGAACCGCCGGAACAGCTGGCGATCGCCCCGGAGCAAGCCGCGCCCGCGGTCAGGCCCGCGCCGGTTGCAGCCGCAAAACCGGCGCCTTCAGCCGAAGCCGCTTCGCCCTCGCGCAGCCAGCCGCAACTGCTTGCCGCGGTGAAGAACGCCGTCGAGGAAAACCGGCTCGACATCTACCTGCAGCCGATGGTGACGCTGCCGCAGCGCAAGGTGCGCTTCTACGAGGCGGTGACGCGGCTGCGCGACGACAAGGACCAGATTCTCGCCGCCGACGATTTCATCGCCACCGCCGAAGCCGGCGGGCTGATCGGCAAGATCGATCACATGGTGATGCTGCGCTGTATCCAGGTGCTGCGCCGCCTGATGGTGCGCAACAAGGACGTCGGCGTGTTCTGCAACGTCTCGGCGGCGACGCTCGGCAACCCCGCCAATTTCGCGCAATGCCTCGACTTCCTCGAGGCCAACCGGGCGCTGGCGCCGTCCTTCGTGCTCGAATTCAAGCAGGCGGCGTTCCGCCATCTCGGCCCGACCGAAATCGAGAATCTCGCCGCGCTGTCGCAGCGCGGTTACCGCTTCTCGATCGATCATGTCACCGACCTGCGGATCGAGCCGCGCGAACTCGCCGACCGCGGCGTCCGCTTCATCAAGGTGCCGGCGGCATTGCTGCTCGATCCCAAGCAGAGTTCGACCTCGGACATCCACCCTTCCGATCTTTCCGACCTGCTCGGCCGCTTCGGCATCGACCTGATCGCCGAAAAGATCGAGGGCGAGCGCGCGGTGGTCGACCTGCTCGACTACGACGTACGGTTTGGCCAGGGCTTCCTGTTTGCGCCGCCGCGGCCGTTGCGGCCCGAGGGGGCATCTGCTACCGGCGGGGCGACAGCGAACAAGGAATCCGGCACTCCCAATGGCTCCAGCAGCACCGTTCCCATCCCCGGCCCGGCCGCAGAGCCCGCGATGCGGGCGACCGGCAATGCCGCACTGGCGCGCCGTGCCGCGGGACCCGGCTAACAGGCTCCCGAACTCATGACCTCATTGCATTTCGCCGAGAGGCTGAGCGACCTCGTCGACGGCGTGGAGGTCATCCTCTCCGACATCTGGGGCGTGGTGCATAACGGGCTGGAGTCGTTTCCCGAAGCCTGCGAGGCGCTGCACACCTATCGCCAGCGCGGCGGCACCGTCATCCTGATCACCAACGCGCCGCGGCCGGCCGATTCCGTGCAGCGCCAGTTGCGCAAGCTCGGCGTCGCCGACGAAACCTACGACGCCATCGTCAGTTCCGGCGACCTGACCCGGAATTTCGTCGCCGACCATCCCGGCAAGAAGATCTTCTGGATCGGTCCGGAGCGCGACTCTTCGATCCATCGCGGGCTCGACGCCGTCCTGGCGCCGCTGGAACAGGCCGACTACATCATCTGCACCGGCCTGTTCGACGACGAGACCGAATCGGCGGAAGACTATCGCGCCATGATGCTGCAGGCGCGCGAGCACAAGCTGCCGCTGATTTGCGCCAACCCCGACATCGTCGTCGAACGCGGCGACCGCCTGATCTATTGCGCGGGCGCGATCGCCGAACTCTATCGCGAACTCGGCGGCGAGGCGATCTTCTACGGCAAGCCGCACCGGCCGATCTATGAACGCGCCATGGCGCTCGCCGCCGAGCGCCGCGGCCGGCCGACCTCGCTCGACCGGGTGCTGGCGATCGGGGATTCGGTGCGTACCGACCTCACCGGCGCGCTCGGTTTCGGAATCGATTGTCTTTTCCTCACCCGCGGCATCCATTCCGAGGAATTCGAGGGCATCGACCAGCTCGATCCGGCCTCGGTGAAGGAGCTGTTCGGCCATCCGCCCCGCGCGCTGATGCGCGAGCTGCGCTGGTAGCCGCCAGCGAGGCTGTCGCGACAAGCGAGAAAAATCCGGACTGATAAGTCAGTAGAAGTTCATCATCTGAAAACACAAATGCCCGGGACAAAGCCCGGGCAAGACAAATCAATTTATGATGATGCCGGCGTTTACGCCGTCGCCATGTCCGGGAAGACCGCCTCGATCTTGGTCTTCAGCGTCGCCGCGTTGAACGGCTTGACGATGTAATTGTTCACGCCGGCCTTCTTGGCGGCGATCACGTTCTCGGTCTTGGATTCCGCCGTGATCATGATGAAGGGCGTGGTGGCCAGATTGGGGTCGGCACGGACTTCCTTGAGCAGGTCGTAGCCGGTCATCGGCTCCATGTTCCAGTCGGAGATCACGAGCCCGTATTTCTTGCCGCGCATCTTGTTCAGCGCCGCCGAGCCGTCGCTGGCATCGTCGATGTTGTCGAAGCCGAGCTGCTTCAAAAGATTTCGGATGATGCGGATCATGGTGCTGTAGTCATCAACCACCAGAACCGGCATGGACAAATCAACCGCCATCTTTTCCCCCACTAACGCTTACGCCACAAACTATCGACAGGCCTGCGCGACCCGCAGTCCTCCCCCAAGCACTAGCATCAGGCGTTAAACAGCGCGTTAATCGGGGAACACTGGATTGCATTCGTTTTGGGCCGACCCGCCCGCTTGACTTCGACGGGCGGCCCCGCGTCACGGTCCGGCCGCGTTCCCCGAGACCCAAGAATCCCTGAAGAATCCCTGAAATGACTACTGATTTTACCGTTATCCGAGACACCACCCCTGCCGCCGAGATCCCCCGGGGGGCCGTGGTCGCCATGGGCAATTTCGATGGCGTCCATCTGGGGCACCGGGCCGTGATCGACGCCGCCCTGCGCATGGGCCGCGCCCATGGAAAGCCGGCGTTTGCCGTCACCTTCGAGCCGCATCCGCGCAGCTTTTTCAGCCCGAACAGCCCGCAATTTCGCCTCTCCGACGAGGCCAACAAGCTGCGGCTGCTGGCCGGGACCGGGCTGGACGGCGCCGTGGTGATGACCTTCGACAAGTCCCGCGCCGGGACCACGGCGCAAGATTTCATTCACCATGACCTGATCCAGCGCCTCGGCATCAGCGGAATTGCGGTCGGCTACGACTTTCATTTCGGCAAGGGCCGTATCGGCTCGCCGAGCCTCCTGGTCAGCGAGGGGCCGCGGCTCGGCATCGAGGTCGATGTCCAGGCCCATGTCGATATCGAGGAGCGGCCGGTGTCCTCCAGCGCGATCCGCATGGCGCTGGCGGAGGGCCAGATCGACGAAGCCACCGCCATGCTGGGCGGCCCCTGGTTCGTCAGCGGCGAGGTGATCCATGGCGAGAAGCGCGGCCGCGATCTCGGCTACCCCACCGCCAATATCCGCCTCGACAAGAACTGCAGCCTCAAGCACGGCATCTACGCCGTGCGGGTCGGCCGCGGGGCCGAGCGTTTCGATGCCGTAGCGAGCTTCGGCCGCCGTCCGACCTTCGATAATGGCGCGCCGCTGCTCGAAGTGTTCCTGTTCGACTTCAAGGGCGACCTCTATGGCACCGTGCTCGACGTCGCCTTCATCGGTTTCATCCGTGACGAGCTGAAATTCGACACCATCGAAGCGTTGATACGCCAGATGGATGACGACAGCGCCAAGGCGCGCGCGGCACTGGCCGCGGCGCCGGACGCGTTTCCCAGGCTCGGAGCGATCGGTTGAACAAGACGGAAAAGCAGAAAATGCTCGCGGGCGAACTCTATCGCCCCGACGAGGAACTCGGCGCAGAACAGGCCGCGGCCAAGGCATGGATGGTGCGTTACAACGCGGCACTGGCATCGCCGGTTTCCGAGCGGCACGCTTTGCTCCGCGAACGTCTCGGCCGCGTCGGAAAGGATGCGGTCATCCGTCCGCCCTTCCACTGCGACTATGGCTACAACATCAGTCTCGGCGACGGCGTCTTCCTCAACTTCAACTGCGTCATCCTCGACGTGGTCGAAGTCACGATCGGCGACCGCACCCAGATCGGGCCCGCGACACAAATCTACGCCGCCGACCACCCGCGCGATGCCGAAACGCGGCGAGACCGGCCTTGAATTCGGCCGCCCGGTGCGGATCGGCAGCGACGTCTGGATCGGCGGCGGCGCCATCATCCTGCCCGGCATCACGATCGGCGACGGCGCCGTGATCGGCGCCGGCAGCGTGGTGACACGGGATGTCGGCGCGGGTGTCACAGTTGCTGGAAATCCGGCCCGGCCGCGTCAGGCCTGACGGGACGCCCGCTGCCGGGCCTTTGCGCTTCTCCCCTCCCGCTGCTATGGAAAGCCCCCATGTTTGCGCGGCGCACCATCAGCATTAGCGGCCCGGCTTCCGCCTGAGCGTTCAGCTCGGCGCAAGACCGGGATTTTTCTGTTCAACCCGCTATTCCCCAGCGCCTCTCGCGCCGTCTTCGAGCCAAACCAGAGCGTTCATGTCCCAAAATCCGCAAAAGTCCGAAGCTGCCGACTATTCCAAGACCCTGTTCCTGCCGCAGACGGAATTCCCGATGCGCGCCGGCCTGCCGCAGCGCGAGCCGGAAATCCTCAAATACTGGAACGAGATCGACCTCTACGAGAAGCTGCGAACGGACGCCGCCGGCCGCGCCAAATTCGTGCTGCATGACGGCCCGCCCTACGCCAACGGCAACATCCATATCGGCCACGCGCTGAACAAGATCCTCAAGGACGTGGTGACCAAGAGCCAGCAGATGCTGGGCTTCGATTCCAACTACGTGCCGGGCTGGGACTGCCACGGCCTGCCGATCGAATGGAAGATCGAGGAAGAGAACTACCGCTCCAAGGGCAAGCCGAAGCCGGACTTCCGCGACTCCACCGCGATGGTGGCGTTCCGGAAAGAGTGCCGCGCCTATGCGACGCACTGGCTCAACGTGCAGCGCGAGGAATTCAAGCGGCTCGGCATCATCGGCGACTGGGATCATCCCTATGCCACCATGAGCTATCCGGCCGAAGCGCAGATTGCGCGCGAGCTGATGAAGTTCGCCGCCAACGGCACGCTCTATCGCGGCTCCAAGCCGGTGATGTGGAGCGTGGTCGAGAAGACCGCGCTCGCCGAGGCCGAGGTCGAATACGAGGACTACACTTCCGACATGGTGTGGGTGAAATTTCCGGTCACCTCGCCGGCGCATGGCGCGCTGGCCGAGGCGTCCGTGGTGATCTGGACCACGACGCCCTGGACGCTGCCCGGCAATCGCGCCATCTCGTTCTCGCCGAAGATCGCCTACGGTCTCTTTGAGGTCACCGATGCGCCCGCTGACAATTGGGCGAAGACCGGCGATCTCCTGATCCTCGCCGACGCGCTCGCAGCCGAAGTGTTCAAGCAGTCGCGCGTCACCGCCTATGAGAAGGTGCGTGAGCTGCCGGGCGACACGCTCGACGCGGTGGAATGCGCCCATCCGTTGCGGGGGTTTGGCGGCGGCTATGAATTCACGGTACCGCTGCTTCCGGGCGACCACGTCACCGACGACACCGGTACCGGCTTCGTGCATACCGCACCGGGCCACGGCCGCGAGGACTTCGACGTCTGGATGGCGAATGCGCGTGAGCTGGATCAGCGCGGCATCAACACCGCCATCCCCTACACTGTCGACGAGAACGGCGCCTACACCGACCATGCGCCGGGCTTTACCGGCAAACGCGTAATCAACGACAAGGGCGAGAAGGGCGACGCCAACGAGGCCGTGATCAAGCGCGCTGGTCGAGGCCGGCAAGCTGCTGGCGCGCGGCCGGCTCAAGCATCAATATCCGCATTCATGGCGCTCGAAGAAGCCGGTGATCTTCCGCAATACGCCGCAATGGTTCATCGCGATGGACAAGGACATTGCGGGCAACGGCAGCTCGAAGGCTGGCGACACCTTGCGCGCCCGCGCGCTGCGCGCGATCTCGGTGACGCAATGGGTGCCTGAGTCGGGCCGAAATCGCATCAACGGCATGATCGACAGCAAGCCCGACTGGGTGATCTCGCGCCAGCGCGCCTGGGGCGTGCCGATCGCGGTGTTCGTGCGCGAGAAGGGCGACGGCTCCGCCGAGATCCTGCAGGACGCTGATGTCAACAAGCGCATCGCGGATGCGTTTGAAGAGGAAGGCGCCGACGCCTGGTACATGGAAGGTGCGCGCGAACGCTTCCTCGGCTCGCTTGCCAACGAGGAATGGAAGAAGGTCGACGACATCTGCGACGTCTGGTTCGATTCCGGCTCGACGCACGCCTTCGTGCTGGAAGATGCCGTGCACTTCCCCGGCCTTACTGGCATCAAGCGCACGGTCGATGGTGGCCGCGATACCGTGATGTATCTCGAAGGCTCCGACCAGCACCGCGGCTGGTTCCAGTCGTCACTGCTGGAAAGCTGCGGCACCCGCGGGCGCGCGCCGTTCGATGTCGTGCTCACCCACGGCTTCACGCTCGACGAGAACGGCCGCAAGATGTCGAAATCGGTCGGCAACACCGTCGAGCCGCAGAAGGTGATGAAGGATTCCGGCGCGGATATTCTCCGCCTCTGGGTCTGCGCCACCGACTATGCCGACGACCAGCGCATCGGTCCGGAGATCCTGAAAAACACGATCGAGACCTATCGTAAGCTGCGCAACTCGATCCGCTGGATGCTCGGCACGCTGCATCACTTCAATCAAGCCGACGCGGTCGCGCATGCCGACATGCCCGAGCTGGAACGCTTGATGCTGCACGAGCTGGCGAAACGCGCCGTCATCGTGCGCCAGGCCTATGCCGAGTTCGACTACAAGACTGTGGTCGCGACGCTGGCGGCGTTCATGAATACCGAACTGTCGGCGTTCTATTTCGATATCCGCAAGGATGCGCTGTATTGCGACCCGCCATCCTCGGTCACACGCAAGGCGGCGCTGACCGCCATCGACATCATCTGCGATGCGATCCTGCGCTGGCTGGCGCCGGTGCTCAGCTTTACCTGCGAAGAGGCGTGGCGGATGTACCGGCCGAACGCCGAGCCGTCGGTGCACCTGACGCTGTTCCCGGAAAGCTTCGACCAGTTCCGCGACGACGCGCTCGCCGCGAAATGGGAAACCATCCGCGACGTTCGCCGCGTCGTCACCGGTGCGCTCGAACTCGAACGCGCCGCCAAGAACATCGGCTCCTCGCTGGAGGCGTCGCCTTTGGTCTATGTGTCGGACACGAACATCTTCAACACGCTGTTCGACATCGATCTGGCCGAAGTCTGCATCACCTCGAACGCCATGGCGACCAACGACGACGCGCCGGCCGGTGCGTTCGCCCTCCCCGACGTGCCCGGCGTCGCCGTCGTGGTCGAGAAGGCCGTGGGCACCAAATGCGCCCGGTCGTGGAAGATCCTGCCGACCGTCGGTGAAGACGCCGAGTATCCCGACGTCTCGCCGCGCGATGCGCAGGCCTTGCGCGAATGGAAGGCGCTGGCCGAAGGCGAAAAGCCGGTTGAGGCCGTCGAGGAGCCCGCCGCGGCTGTCAGGTTGATCGAGACACAACGCGTCGAACCAGAACAGCCGTCAAACGAAACGCCTGAGCAGGCCGGTTCGGAAAACGTGCCGGCTGCCAAGCCCGGCAAGAAGGTCAGGGCCAGGAAGGCTTTGGAAAGCACGGAGGCGGTGGAAGCCAAGACACCGATCAAAGCCAAGAAAGTCGCAGCGGCCAAGAAGGCTGTCGAAGCTGCGAAGCCGATTGAAGCTGAAGCCAAGAAGCCTAGCGCTAAGAAGTCCGGCGCCAAGAAGCCCAAGGCCCAAAAGGCCAAAGCTAAGAAGACCAAGAAGGCCGTAACCAAGAAAGCCAAGGCCAAGAAGGCTGCCAAATCCAAAAAAGCTTCTTCGGCAACGAAGGGAGCCAAGAAGGCGGCTGCAAAGACGGCGGCGAAGAAAGCAACCAAGAAGAAAACGGCCAAGAAGCCGGGCAAGAAGCCGCCGGCGGCCAAGGCAAAAAAGAAGAAAAAGAAGGCCAGATAAGTGTCTGGCCTCGAACGCCTGCAAACCCCTCATCTGCGCGCTGGCATCATTGCCGCGGTCGTCACGCTGGTGATCGATCAGGCCTCAAAACTTTGGCTGCTCTACGTGTTCGACCTCGCCCAGCGCGGCGCGGTCAGGGTCACGCCGTTCTTCGAACTGGTGCTGGCCTGGAATGTCGGGATCAGCTTTGGCTGGTTCCAGACCGACAACCA
Organism: uncultured Alphaproteobacteria bacterium; assembly: GCA_963816815.1. Classification (GTDB taxonomy): domain Bacteria; phylum Pseudomonadota; class Alphaproteobacteria; order Rhizobiales; family Xanthobacteraceae; genus Bradyrhizobium. Next base: position 176,517 of record CAWFMW010000007.1, on the reverse strand, counting down.
GCTCGCCCAGGTCGCGCTGATGGCGATCAAGGCGATTGCGGTGATCGTGCTGGGAATCTGGATGGCGCGTTCCAGCACGCTGCTGGCGACGCTGGCGCTTGGCCTGATCATCGGCGGCGCGGTCGGCAACGGCATTGACCGCTTCCTGCATGGCGCGGTGGTCGATTTCGCCCTGTTCCACATCGAGATCGGGGGAAAAACCTTCAATTGGTACGTGTTTAACCTCGCGGATGTGGCCATTGTTGCCGGGGTAGCGGGCCTATTGTATGATTCCTTCCTGGGGGTACCCGCCGCAAAAGCGCCCTGATCCCGGTCGATACGAACCCCTGCGGTATGGGGCTATTAGCCCCTCAAGCCCGGCCCCCGCGTGTTGCGGAAATTGTGAATGGGAACAGCGCGATGCGCGAGACCGAAGCCCACTTCTGGATGCTGCAGACCAGCTCGCTGACCCGCGCCCTGCGGTTTGCCGCCATCGCCCTCGGTGTTGGCCTGGTGATGGCCGCCGGCCCGGTACGCGCGGCCGATGACGAGGACGAAGACGACAAGACCTTCGAGGAAAAGATCATCGAAGGCATCATGCGCGGCATCGGCGGCACCAACATGGAAAACCGCGGCATCGAGTACCGCGAGCGTTCGCCCCTAGTGGTTCCTCCCAAGCTCGACCTGCCGCCGCCGGCCGCGACTGCGGCCGAAGTGAAGGCGCCGAACTGGCCGAAGGATCCCGACGAACAGCGCCGCAAGGCTGCCGTCGCGGCGCGCAAGAAAGAGAACAAGGACCCGCGCGAGCAGGCCCGCATCCTGACGCCGGCCGAACTCGCGGTGGGCAAGACCGCCGCGACCGCGCGCAAGGACAACGATCCGGTGCAGCCCGGCACCAACAACAACAATCCGATCCTGAGCCCGTCGCAGCTCGGCTATAGCGGTGGCTTCAGTGGCCTGTTCGGCGGCAACAAGACCGAGACAGCCCCGTTCAAGGAAGAGCCGACGCGGGATTCGCTGACCCAGCCGCCGCCCGGCTACCAGACGCCGTCGCCGAATTATGCCTACGGCACCGGGCCGAAGGAATCGCTTGAACAAGGAATACAACCCGGCCAAGGGTAAGTATGGCGAATAGTTAAGCATGGCTAATAGTTAAGCTGATCTCTCGCCTTCGTGACGATTGTTGGCGCGAGCGCCGTGTACGATGCCGCAGCTTGATCCCGAACGGTTTTGTCGGGTTACTTCCAACGTTTGCGCGAATTACCATCGCAGGACCGGTCACCCGTTTTGCGGCATGCGCGCCAGATAGGTCATGATGTCCTCACACCGTTTTGTCGCCTCTGTCGTTGCAGCCCTCATCTCGACGTTTGCATTCTACCGCCGGCAGCGCATCCGCCCAGACCACGGTCACGTCGGAACGACCCGCCAGCTTCACGCTTGGACAACGGCCTGCAAGTGGTCGTGATCCCGGATCACCGCACACCCGTCGTCACGCAGATGATCTGGTACAAGGTCGGCTCCGCCGACGAGACGCCGGGCAAATCCGGACTGGCGCACTTCCTCGAACATCTGATGTTCAAGGGTACGGCCAAACATCCCGCCGGCGAATTCTCCCAGACCGTGCTGCGGATCGGCGGCAACGAAAACGCCTTCACCTCGCTCGACTACACCGGCTATTTCCAGCGCGTGCCGCGCGAGCATCTGGCCAAAATGATGGAGTTCGAGGCCGACCGCATGACCGGCCTCATCCTCAAGGATGAGAACGTGCTGCCCGAGCGCGACGTCGTGCTGGAAGAGTTCAACATGCGCGTCGCCAACAATCCGGACGCGCGGTTGTCCGAGCAGATCATGGCGGCGCTCTATCTCAACCATCCCTATGGCCGGCCGATCATCGGCTGGCGCCAGGAGATCGAGAAGCTCGACCGCGAGGATGCGCTGGCGTTCTACAAGCGCTTCTACGCGCCGAACAACGCGATCCTGGTGATCGCGGGCGACGTCGACGCCAAGGAAGTCCGCCCGATGGTGGAAAAGGCCTATGCCGGCATCCCGGCGCAGCCGGCGATAGCGGCGAATCGCGTCCGTCCGCAGGAGCCGGTGCCCGCCGCGCCGCGCACGGTGACGCTGTCCGATCCGCGCGTCGAACAGACCAGCCTGCGGCGTTATTATCTCGTCCCCTCCTCGGCGACGGCTGCGGCCACCGAAGGCCCCGCGCTCGACGTGCTCGCACAATTGATGGGCGGCGGCTCCAATTCCTATCTCTATCGCGCGCTGGTGATCGACCGTCCGCTCGCGGTCAGCGCCGGTGCCGGTTACCAGGGCACCTCGCTCGATCCCTCGCAGTTCTCGATCTCGGTTTCGCCAAAGCCCGGCGTGGAGTTTTCGCAAGTCGAGCAGGCGATCGACGGCGTGATTGCGGACATGATCCAGAACCCCGCCCGCGCCGAGGATCTCGAGCGGGTCAAGACCCAGTTGATTGCGGAAGCGATCTACGCCCAGGACAATCAGGCCACGCTGGCGCGCTGGTATGGCGGCGCGCTGACGACAGGACTTTCGATCGACGACATCAGGAGCTGGCCGGACCGGATCCGCGCCGTGACCGCCGAACAGGTCCGTGACGCCGCGCAGAAATGGCTCGAAAAGAACCGCTCGGTGACCGGCTATCTGATCAAGGACACCACGCCGAAGCGCGAGGAGAAGCGATCGTGATCCGTCTTTCGATTGGCGCGAAGCGCCTCGCCTCCGGCCTGATCGCCGGCGCCGTACTGCTCTCGCTGGCGGCGAGCCCGTCGCACGCCGCGGCAAAAATCCAGCGGCTGGTCTCGCCGGGCGGCATCGAGGCGTGGTTCGTGCAGGACGCCACCGTGCCCCTGATTGCGATGGAATATGCCTTCGGCGGCGGCGCCGGCCAGGACCCATCAGGCAAGCCCGGCGTCGGCAACATGGTCGCCGGCCTGCTCGACGAGGGCTCCGGCGATCTCGATTCGAAGACCTTTCACGAACGCCTCGAGCGCCGCGCCATCGAACTGAGCTTCTCCTCGACCCGCGACACCTTCCGCGGCTCGCTCCGCATGCTCAAGGACAACAAGGACGAGGCTTTCGACCTGCTGCATCTGGCGCTGACCTCGCCGCATTTCGACGCCACCGACGTCGAGCGCATTCGCGCGCAGGTGCTCTCCGGGTTGCGCCGCGACACCACCAACCCGACCTCGCTGGCGAGCCGCAAATTCCTGGAATTGGCCTTCGGCGATCATCCCTATGGCAGGCAGGGCAACGGCACGCTCGACAGCGTGCCGAAGATCGACGTCGCCGACATGAAGGATTACGTCCGCCGCGTGATCGCCAAGGATACGTTGCGTATCGCCGTGGTCGGCGATGTCGATGCCGACACGCTCGGCAAGCTCCTCGACAAGACGTTCGGCGCACTGCCGGCCAAGGCCAGCCTGACCGCGATTGCCGAGGTCGAGGCCGCCAAGCCGCCGCAGCGCGCCTTCATCCCGCTCGACGTGCCGCAGACGGTGGTGACGTTCGGCGGCCCCGGCGTTCGCCGCCACGATCCGAATTTCATGGCCGCCTATGTCGTCAACCACATCCTCGGCGGCGGCGGATTGTCGTCGCGGCTCTACAAGGAGGTGCGCGAGAAGCGCGGCCTGGCCTATTCGGTCTATGAATCGCTGCTCTGGATGGATCGCTCCGCGCTGTTCATCGGCAATACCGGCACCCGCGCCGACCGCGCCGGCGAAACCGTCGACGCCATCGAAAAGGAAATCCGCCGCATCGCCGAGGAAGGCCCGACCCAGAAGGAGCTCGACGAGGCCAAGTCCTACCTCAAGGGCTCGCAGATGCTGGCGCTCGATACCTCCTCCAAGCTCGCCCAGGCGCTGCTGCAGTACCAGCTCGACAAGCTGCCGATCGACTACATCGAGAAGCGCAACGCGATCGTCGACGCCGTGACGCTCGACGACGCCAAAAAGGCCGCACAGAAGCTGTGGGGCCAGGGCCTGCTCACCGTCATCGTCGGCCGCGCCCCGCAGGCCGCCGCCCAGCCCGCCGCGGCGGTGCCGAAGGCGAACTAAGCTTTCCCGCCCTTCGCCGCCATGGCCGGGCATAGCCGTCCGAAGGACGGCGTCGCTTCCGCTCGCCTATTCCCGGCCATCCACGTGTTTTTCGCTTTGGACACTGATAAGACGTGGATGCCCGGGACAAGCCTGGGCATGACGACTTCCGGTGAATGCCATGCTGCGGGTTTCCCGCGACCTCACGATCGACGAGAACGACATCGAGATCGGCTTCGTCCGCGCCTCCGGCCCGGGCGGGCAGAACGTCAACAAGCTCTCGACCGCAGCCCAGCTCCGTTTCGACACGCGCAAGATCACGCTGCCGGAAGACGCGGCGCTGCGGCTGAACCGGATCGCCGGCCAGCGCATGACCAAGGAAGGCGTGATCGTGATCCACGCCCAGCGCTTCCGCACCCAGGAACGCAACCGCGCCGACGCCATCGACCGCCTGCTCGAAATACTGCGCGAAGCCATGGTAAGGCCGATACCGCGGCGCGCCACCAAGCCGACCTTCGGCTCGAAGCAGCGAAGGCTGGAAGGCAAGAAGCGCCGCAGCGACGTCAAGGCGAAGCGCACCACCGCGCGTTTCGACGATTGACGCCTCTCAATCCCGGACCAGATATTCTCGGATCATCAACCGCGCACGGTGAATGCGCGCCTTGACGCTTTCGCGCGTCAGCCCGAGGGCACCCGCGATCTCGTCGATCGACAATTCCTCGATATCGCGCAGCAGGATCACCTCGCGATAGTGATCGGGCAGCGACTGGATGGCGCTGGAGAGGTCGATGCGCACATCCTCGGGCGCGAGATGCGCCAGACGCCCCTCCACCTCGTCGGCCGAAGCGTCGGCCGTTGCCGTCGACCGGCGCAGCAGGCGAAGGCAGGCGCGGCGCGCCACCGCGAACAGCCACGCCGAGAACGACGTCACGGCGCGCAGCGTGCCGACCCGCCGGTATAACAGCAGCAGTGTTTCCTGAACCGCGTCGTCGATATCGGCCGCGCGGCAGTTGCGCGCGGCATAACGGCGGATATCGGGCTGGGCCATCGCGATCAGCGAGACCAGCGCATCGGCGTCGCCGCCGCGCGCGGCCTCGATCAGCAAGGGATCGCAGCGCCCTGCCCCGGTCGATGCGGTCATGGCGAAGGAAGCTTCCGGCCGACCATGGCGCACATCGGGCAAAAGCCGAAAAAGCCGGTCAGAATCGCGACCGCGCCGGTGCCTGCAATCAAATAGCCGGCCATCGTGCCGGATGTGCCAGGCAGCCCGGGCATGCCGAAAAGCCCGTACGCGATCATCACAGCACCTCCGACCGACCGCATCGCCCGCTCCCAGCCCGGCAAATTCTTGCGATAAAACATAACAGCTCCCTTTGATTCAGTGAGAGAACTTCGACGTTCTCGTCCCATAGAGCCGTCCAGCCGGACTTTCGGTTCGCGGGTTTCAGGGACAGGCACGAAAAAACTCCGGCCGCCCATGGCGACCGGAGTTCTGTTCGGAGAGCAACCCGGCGGAGGAGACGGGTGTCCTCCTGGCGCTTATCGGCCGCTCGCTGGAGGGGTAGCCGCGCCACCCGTGGTCTTGGCAGTTCCGTGGGGCGCGCCGCTGCCGGCGCCGACGGTGCCCTTCATGCCGGTCTTCGCGCCGGCTCTCTGCCCTGCGACCGGAGCATCCTCGTCGGCACTGCTCGACGCGCCGCCCTGCATCTGGGTCGTGCCTCTCGCACCGCCGCGAATCTGCGTGTCGGATGAGGCGCCTTGCGCCAGCACCGGACCGGCAAGCAGCGCCGAGATTGCGACCGCGATCGCCGAGGTTTTCACTAGCTTCATCCAATTCTCCCAATTTCTGCTTGGCGATGAACGGTTCGATGACTTCAGGCGCCGTTCGACATTCGAACATGCTCATCACCGGATCAGTCATTATCCGCGAACGGCGCGCCCGCCATGCAAGCCGCGCGGTGTGGTGATCGTGCAGGGATTTCGGGGTCATTTTGCGAATCCTTGGCCACGGACCGACCGCATATGCGGCGAGGAACTTTGCACCTGCGATCTGAAGATCGAGGACCAACTTGAAGGGCGAGGCCGCTTTTGTTCTGTCGTGAAACAGCCCGCTACTACCACCGCTGATTTTCCGCGACCTACAGTCTGCGCACACCGACGGTGAGCACATGACGAAGCTGCGCACGACACGGGCAATCGTTCTGGGATTTTGCACCGCACTGCTTGTCGCACCGATGGCCCGCGCACAGATGCCGCTGCCCGCTGCCAAGCCGCCGGACGGAACGACGCTGTTCAAGCAGCAATGCGCGACCTGCCATACCACCAACCTGTCCGATCCGGTCCGCCAGGGCCCGTCGCTGTTCAAGATCGTCGGCAGGCCGGCGGGCAAGGCGGACGGCTTTCGTTATTCCGCCGGCTTCGCCGAGGCGGGCTTCGTCTGGGACGACGCCAGGCTTGATGCCTATCTCACCAACCCGCAGGCGACGGTCCCGGGCTCCAACATGGCCTACCGTCAGCCCAAGGCGGAAACCCGCGCCGCCATCATCGCCTACCTCAAGGAGCTGAACTGAATGGCAAAGCCCGTTCATTCGATGATCCGCGTATTCGACGAGGCGAAATCGCTGGACTTCTACGCCCGCGCCTTCGGGCTCGAGGTCGCCGACCATCTCAAGTTTGCGGATTTCGCCTTGATCTATCTGCGTCATCCGTCCTCGCCGTTCGAGGTCGAACTGACCGTCAATTTCGATCGCAAGGAGCCCTACGCGCTGGGCGACGGCTACGGCCATCTTGCCGTCGTCGTCGATGATCTCGATGCCGAACACGCGCGGTTCGAGCAGGAGCGCCTGTCGCCCGGGCCGCTGCGCGACTTCAAGCATGACGGCAGGACGCTCGCGCGCTTCTTCTTCGTCGCAGACCCCGATGGCTACAAGATCGAAGTGATTCAACGAGGTGGCCGCTTCGGTTAATCGCAATCAACAAGCATTTAATGGAGGACACCAATGAGAGAAGTCGATCGTCGAAGCAAATATGATCGCCGCGTCTTCCTGAAGGGCGCGGCCACGGCGGTGCCGGCCGTCGCGATCGCGACCAGCGCGGGTCTTACCGTGAGCGACGCCTGGGCCGACGACGCCACTACGCTGACACCGGCGACGCTGAAGACGCTAGTAAAGGTCGCGCGCGATATCTATCCGCACGACTTCCTCGGCGACAGTTATTACATCACCGCGATCAAGCCATGGGACGGCAAGGCGGCGAAAGACCCCGCTACCAAAGTGCTGATCACTGACGGCGTCGCGCGCCTCGACAAGGAAGCCAACGATCGCCACAAGATGCCTTACGCTCAGGTGGCGTGGGAAAATGATCGCGTCGCACTGCTGCAGCGCATCGAGACGACCGACTTCTTCCAGAAGGTTCGCGGCGACCTCATCGTCTCCCTCTACAACCAGAAGGAGCTCTGGCCGAAGTTCGGCTACGAGGGCTCCTCCGCCGAGCACGGCGGCTACATCAAGCGCGGCTTCGCCGACATCGACTGGCTCCCGAAGGCTTAACGCCGCGGTCAACGAACAGCAGGGAGGAATTCAACATGGCAAAATTCGATCTGAATGACAGCGGCGTGGTCGTGATCGTGGGCTCGGGCGCGGGCGGCGGAACGCTCGGCAACGAGCTGGCGCAAAAGGGCGTCAAGGTCGTGATCCTTGAAGCCGGCTCGCGCATCGAACTGCAGGACTTCGTCAACGATGAATGGGAGAGCTTCACCCAGCTCGCATGGTCCGACATGCGCACCACCTCGGGAAGCTGGCGCGTGGCAAAAGACTTTCCGAACCTTCCGGCGTGGATCGTCAAGGCGGTCGGCGGTTCGACCACGCACTGGGCCGGCGCCTCGCTGCGCTTCGACGAGCACGAGTTCAAGGACAAGACCACCTACGGCAACATCCCCGGCGCCAATCTGCTGGACTGGCCGATCACGCTCGCCGAGATGGAGCCGTGGTACGCCAAGGCCGAGGACAAGATGGGCGTCACCCGCACCAACGGCATTGCGGGACTGCCCGGCAACAACAATTTCAAGGTGCTGGAAGCCGGCGCGCGGAAGCTCGGCTACAAGGAAGTGCACACCGGCAACATGGCGATCAACAGCGCGCCGCGCGACGGACGCGGCGCCTGCCAGCAGATCGGCTTCTGCTTCCAGGGCTGCAAGTCGGGGGCGAAATGGTCGACGCTCTATACTGAAATTCCCAAGGGCGAGGCGACCGGCAATCTCGAGGTGCGCCCCAACAGCATGGCGATCAAGATCGAGCACGACGCGTCCGGCAAGGTCACGGGCGTGGTCTATGCCGACGAGAGCGGCGCGATGCAGCGCCAGAAGGCGCGCGTGGTCGCGGTCGCGGGCAACTCGATCGAGAGCCCGCGGCTATTGCTCAACAGCGCCTCGAACCTGTTCCCGAACGGCCTTGCCAACTCGTCCGGACAGGTCGGCCGCAACTACATGCGGCACATGACCGGCAGTGTCTACGCGGCGTTCGAGAAGTCAGTGCACATGTATCGCGGCACCACCATGGCCGGCATCATCCGCGACGAGGCGAAGAACGACCCCAAACGCGGCTTCGTCGGCGGCTATGAGATGGAGACGCTGTCGATCGGCATTCCATTCATGGCGGCGTTCCTGAACCCCGGCGCGTGGGGACGCCCCTTCACGTCGGCGATGGAGTCCTATCCGCGGATGGCCGGCATGTGGCTGGTCGGCGAGGACATGCCGCAGGAAACCAACCGCATCACGCTGGATCCGAAGGCCAAGGACAAGTTCGGCATGCCGGTGGCGAGCGTGCATTTCGACGATCATCCCAACGACATTGCGATGCGCGATCACGCCTACAAGCAGGGTGCTGCCGTCTACGAGGCCGTCGGCGCCACCGTGACCTATCCGACACCGCCCTATCCCAGCACGCACAACCTCGGCACCAACAGGATGAGCGAGAAGCCTGCGGATGGCGTGGTGAACAAGTTCGGCCAGGCCCACGACGTCAAGAACCTGTTCGTCTCCGACGGCAGCCAGTTCACCAGCGGTGCGGCCTGCAACCCGACGCTGACCATCGTCTCGCTGGCGATCCGGCAGGCGGACCACATCGCCGGTGCGATGCAGCGCAAGGAAATCTAGTTGCGCGAATGGAAGCGGCCCAGTCCGGAACGGATCGAGCCGCTTTTGCTTTCCGATGGAATGGAACCTATTCGGCCGCGTCGAGCATAGCAGGCGCACTGCCACGAGATTCCGGTACGACGACCGCGCTCCTGGCGCGATAGATCAGGCAGGAGCAGCGCAGCAGCGAGGCGAAATTCTTGACCTCGCCGTGATGGTCGAGGACTTCGTCGTGCAGCGTGGTCAGGAACTTGGCGAGGCTCATTCCCTCCTTGGCCGCGATCTCCTCCAGCGTGTCCCAGAACGACATTTCCAGCCGGATCGAGGTCGAGTGCCCGCCCATCCGCAGCGACCGGGTCTGCGATTTATAGTCGCGTTGGGGCTGGTGCGCGAACAGATGGCACATGGCGTTCCTCCGGGCAGATTATAATTTTTCTAAACGATATACCCGACCGCGCGACCTCACAATCCCAGTGCCTGTCCTGGGCTGCTGCAAGCCTCCGCGAACGAAACCGAGCATCTTCAAGGCGATAGTCTGCGCTCATCCCCAGCCGGGCATGGTTTCGGCTTCTTCCCATGCATTTGCCGTCCCGGGGGCCTACAATGGCGGCCCAGCCTCGAATCGACGCATCAGCCTCCCATGCCCGTCCGCCAGCTCCCCGAACAGGTCGTCAACCGCATCGCCGCCGGCGAGGTGGTCGAACGTCCCGCGAGCGTGGTGAAGGAACTGGTCGAAAACGCCATCGATGCCGGCGCCAGCCGCGTCGACATCTTCACCGATGGCGGCGGCCGGCGGCGGATCGGCATCACCGACGACGGCAGCGGCATGACCCATGCCGACCTTGCGCTCGCCGTCGACCGCCACGCCACCTCCAAGCTCGACGACGAGGATTTGCTGCGCATTCACACGCTCGGGTTTCGCGGCGAGGCGCTGCCCTCGATCGGGGCGGTGGCGAAGCTCGGCATCACCACGCGGCATGCCAGCGAGCCGCACGCCTGGTCGCTGTCGGTCGAAGGCGGCGTCAAATCGCAGATCATGCCGGCCGCGTTGTCGCAGGGCACACGCGTCGAAGTCAGCGATCTCTTTTACGCAACACCGGCGCGGCTGAAATTCCTCAAGACCGACCGCACCGAGGCCGAAGCGATCCGCGAAGTGGTGCGGCGCCTCGCAATGGCGCGGCCCGACATCGCCTTCACGTTGGCCGGCGAAGAACGCGCGCCGGTGACCTGGGCCGCGGCGCTGCCCGGTGCGGCGGGGCGGTTGACGCGACTCGGCGATATCCTGGGCAGCGATTTTCGTTCAAGTGCGATCGAAGTGCGGGCTGAACGCGAGGGCGTCGTGGTCGAGGGCTTTGCGGCCGCACCGTCACTGACGCGGGCGAACGCGCTCGGACAATATCTCTTCGTCAACGGCCGCCCGGTACGCGACAAGCTGATCCTCGGCGCAGTGCGCGCGGCGTATTCCGATTATTTGCCGCGCGACCGGCATCCCGTGGTGGCGCTGTTCGTGACGCTGGAGCCGCAGGAGGTGGATGCCAACGTGCATCCTGCCAAGACGGAGGTGCGCTTTCGCAACGCCGGCCTGGTCCGCGCGCTGATCGTGCATGCGCTGAAGGACGGCCTCGCCCGCGAGGGCCGGCGCACCGCTGCCAATACCGACGGTTCCGCGCTGTCGGCATTCCGCCCGTCGTTTGCGCCGCGACCGACCAACTGGGACTGGCGCAGTTCGCCGTCCTACCCGGTCAATTCAGCGCCTTCGTTCGGCGGCGCGATGGCGTCAGCGCTCGCGGAAGCGGGCCAAGCCGCGTTCGATGTCGGCACACCGACCGCCGACGTGCGCTTCGAGGCGCAGCCCGCCGCCGACCTGCTCGACCGCCCGCTCGGCGCCGCGCGAACGCAGATCCACGAGACCTATATCGTGTCGCAGACCCGCGACGGCCTAATCGTGGTGGACCAGCACGCTGCGCATGAGCGTATCGTCTATGAGAAGCTGAAGGCATCGCTGGCGAAGAATGGCGTGCAGCGGCAGATATTGCTGATCCCGGAGATCGTCGAGCTCGACGAGGCCACCGTCGAAAAGCTGCTCGATCGTGCCGAAGAGCTGGCATCGTTCGGCCTTGCGATCGACTCCTTCGGTCCCGGCGCGGTGGCGGTGCGCGAGACGCCATCGCTGCTCGGCAAGGCGAACGCCGCTGGATTATTGCGCGATCTCGCCGAGCACATGGCCGAATGGGACGAGGCGCTGCCGCTGGAGCGACGCTTGATGCATGTCGCCGCCACCATGGCCTGCCACGGCTCGGTCCGCGCCGGTCGCCGTCTCAAGCCGGAAGAGATGAACGCGCTGCTCCGCGAGATGGAAGACACGCCAAACTCCGGCCAGTGCAACCATGGCCGCCCAACCTATGTGGAATTGAAGCTGAGCGATATCGAGAAGCTGTTCGGGCGGCGGTAGGCACAAGCGCGTTGGATATCTACGGCGTTCCGGATCGCTGCACGACTGGACCATACTTGTCGCTGTCCCGAGTTTAGTTTAGCATTGTGCCTTTCAATTTCACGGCCTGTCGATAGTCGGCGACTCTTTTCGTCGCCCAAAAAACTCCCCAAGATTACACCGTCTTTTTTGGGAGGATTTTTGATGCTTGGCTTGATGATGAAGACACCGCTGCTGCTTTCTTCGATCCTGACCCACGCAGCCCATGCTCATGGCGATGTCGAAATCGTATCCCGAACGCCCGACAGTGGGGATCACCGCACCACTTACAAGGGACTTTACAAGCGCAGCAGTCAGTTGGCCCACGCGCTTCTCGCGCTCGGGGTGAAGCAAGGCGATCGGGTGGCGACGTTGGCCTGGAATGGCTATCGGCATCTGGAGCTCTACTACGGCATTTCTGGACTTGGCGCGGTATGTCACACCGTCAATCCGCGGCTGTTTGTCGATCAAATCGTCTACATCATCAATCACGCCGAGGACCGCTTCATCTTTTTCGATCAGTCATTTGTCGGCCTGGTCAATGAACTGATGCCACGCTGTCCCGTCGTCGAGCAATGGATCCTGCTCGGCGACGCGCAACAGGCGAAGGCCGCCGAAATCGCAGGCTTGCCTGCCTATGAAGATTTGATGAGCGGCCGGCCGGACGAGTTCGACTGGCCGATTTTCGACGAGAATACCGCGTCGGGCCTCTGCTACACATCAGGCACGACAGGGAATCCAAAGGGCGTGCTCTACAGTCATCGAAGCGGCGTATTGCATTCGTTCGCCGCGGCGCTGCCGGATGCCTGCAACGTTTCTCTCGACGATACCGTCGCGTTCATCTCGCCGATGTTTCACGCCATGTCCTGGGGCATGCCCTACTGCGCACCGGCCATGGGATCAAAGCTGGTGATGCCCGGCCAGAAAGTCGATGGCGAGAGCCTGCACAGGTTGTTCGAGCAGGAAGGCGTGACGTTTGCGAACGGCGTCCCGACCGTATGGCTCGGCTATGTGCAATATCTCGAGCAAGCCGGCGTGAGACCGACGACCCTCAATCGCGTATTGATGGGTGGAACCGCGTGTCCGCGATCGTTGATGGCGAAGCTGGAAGACGATTATGGCGTCGAAGTGCTGCATGTCTGGGGCATGACCGAGACGAGCCCGGTCGGCACGCTTGCCAAGCTGAAAGCAAGCCACGCCAAGCTTCCGACGGAGGAGCGCCGCGACCGCAAGGTCAAGCAGGGACGCCCGGTTTACGGGGTGGAAATCTGCATCCGCGACGGCGAAGGCCATGATTTGCCGCACGATGGCAAGGCGTTTGGCGACTTGATGATCCGGGGCCCCTGGATCGCGCGCTCCTATTTCAAGATGGACGGCAACGAGCGTCCAGACGGCTGGTTCTTCACCGGCGATGTCGCGACCATCGACGCGGAAGGGTTCATGCAGATCACCGATCGCTCCAAGGACGTGATCAAATCGGGCGGAGAGTGGATTAGCTCCATCGAACTCGAGAATATCGCGATGGCCCATCCAGAGATCGCGGAAGCGGGAGTGATCGGTGTACCTCATCCGAAATGGGATGAACGGCCGCTGGTCGTCGCCGTTCGCAGGGCCGGTTCCAAACTGACGACCGGAGAATTGCTGGCGTTCTATCAAGGCAGGATCGCAAAATGGTGGATGCCCGACGACGTCCTCTTTGTCGACGAATTGCCGCACGGCGCGACCGGCAAACTCCTCAAGACCAAGCTGCGCGAACTCTACGGCAACCATCAACTCGCCAGCCAACTTCAATCGTCGGCGGAGTGATCAACCTGTCGATTTCAGGATCGTAAACTCCGTATCGTCATACGCACGGCGCTCCAGCTCCTCGAATCCCTCAGGCGCGGCGAACGCCGCCGCCTTCGCCTCCTCCACCACCAGCAACGCGCCCGGCGTCACCCAGCCGCCATCGCGCAGCGAGGCCAGCGCCTTTTCCGCGAGTCCCTTGCCATACGGCGGATCGAGAAAGGCCAGCGAGAACGGCTCCATCGGATGCGCCGGGCCGAGATTGGTGGCATCGCGGCGATAGACTTTTGTCACGCCGCCGAGCCCGAGCGCCTCGACGTTGTTGCGCAACAGCGCACGGGCCTCCGCGCCGTTGTCGACGAACAGCGTGAACGCTGCCCCGCGCGATACCGCTTCGATGCCGAGCGCGCCGGTGCCGGCGAACAGGTCGAGCACGCGCGCGTCTTGAATCGGATCGTCGTAGGCATGGATCAGGATGTTGAACACGGATTCGCGCAAGCGATCCGCTGTCGGGCGGATTTCCTGCGAGGAGGGCGAAGCCAGGTTACGGCCCTTCAATCGTCCACCGACGACACGCATCGCCCAACTACTCGTCCCGCGGCGTCAGATCGCGCTTGCCGTGATAGCCGCGCTTGGGGCGGCGCGGCGGGCCGTAGCCGTTAGCCTCTTCCTCGTTGCGGGCGCGGGCCTCCTCGCTGCCGGTGCGCTGCACCAGCACGCGGCGGCCCTTGCGGTCGGCGATCAGCGCGCTTTTTCCGGCCGGCTTGAACGGCTTCTTGCCGCGCGGCGCGTCGGTCTCTTCATCGTCGGACTTTTCGCCCGGCATCGGCCGGTTGAAATCGGCACCCGCGAGGCTCGCGATCTTTTCGCCGAGCTGCTCGCGCAGCACCCGCGTCTTGACCTCCTCGACCTGGCCTTCGACGAGTTCACCGAGTTGGAACGGCCCGTAGGAGACGCGGATCAGGCGGTTCACTTCGAGACCGAGATGGGCCATGACGTTGCGGACTTCGCGGTTCTTGCCTTCGCGGATCGCAAACACCAGCCAGACATTGGCGCCCTGGTCGCGCTCCAGCGTCGCATCGATCGAGCCGTATTTGACGCCATCGACCTCGACGCCCTTCTTCAGTTCGTCGAGCTGCGCCTGCGTGACCTCGCCATGGGCGCGGACGCGATAGCGCCGCAGCCAGCCGGTGTCGGGCAGTTCGAGCGCGCGCGCCAAGCCACCGTCGTTGGTCAGCAGCAACAGCCCCTCGGTATTGAAATCGAGCCGGCCGATCGAGATCAGCCGCGGCAGGCCTTCGGGAAGATTGTCGAACACCGTCGGCCGCCCCTCGGGGTCGGCATGCGTGGTCATCAGGCCGCGCGGCTTGTGGTACATGAACAGCCGCGTGCGCTCGCGCGGCGGCAGCACCTTGCCGTCGACCGTGATGGTGTCGTTGGCGGTGACGTCGAGCGCCGGCGAATTGATCACCCGGCCGTTGACGGAGACACGGCCCTGCGTGATCCATTCCTCGGCATCGCGGCGCGAGGCGAGACCGGCGCGGGAGACCACCTTGGCGATACGCTCGCCGGATTTCTTGACGCGCGGCGGCTGTGGCGCGCGCTTGTCGAATTCAGGCTGGCGCTCGCGATAGGCGCCCCGGCCGCCGAAGGCGGGGCGTTTTGCGAAAATCTTGCTGTCGTCCTCGTTCTCGCGGCGCGGCCGATCGTCACCCGCTTCACTGCGCGGATGCTCCTGCCAGTCGGTGCGGCCTTCCGGGCGCTGACGGGGACGATCAAACTTCGGGCGATCCTCGCGCGAACGCGAAAAGCGAGGACGCTCCTCGCCGCCGCGATCGTCGCGCGGGCGATCAAAGCGCGGTTTGTCGAAATTGCGCGCACCTTCGCGGGCGGGACGAGCATCGCGCTCGCCCCGATCCTCACGCTTCTGCCACGGTTTTGAGTCGCCCCGGTCGGCGCCGAAATTCTTGCGCGGGCCGCGGTCAGGCGCACCGCGCGAGAACTTCTTGTCACCGCCAAATTTTCTCTCAGGCCGATCACCACGGGGACGATCCCCGTCGCGCGATGGCCTGGCGCTGAAGGGCCGATCACCCCGCGGACGGTCGCCGTCCTTGCGAAAGCCTTCGCCGCGCGGCGTATAGGGCCGCTTCTCGCCGCCGCCTTCTCGCGGGATATAGGGCTTCTTGTCGCCAAATTTCCTGTCGGAAGAACGTCCCGCCGGACGCGCATCGTCGCGATCGCCAGTGCGATCCCGGCGCGGCGGACGGTCGTCGCGATTGAAATTCGGACGATCACCGCGCGGCTTGAACGGACGCTTCTCGCCACCGCCACGATCTTCACGCGGCTTGAACGAACGCTTTTCACCATCGTCACCGCGTGACGGACGGCTAGCAAATGGTCTGTCGCCGCGCGGACGCGGCGCATCGCCAAAGTCCCGGCGCGGCGGGCGGTCGTCGCCGTCGCGTTTGCCGGCGTAAGGCTTTCGATCACCGGAATAAGGCTTCTTGCCGAACGATTTTGCACCGTCGGACTTCCCGGCATAGGGGGGCCGCTCGCCGTCGCCTTCACTCTTGCCGGCAAACCCGCGCTTGGCGAACTTCTTCTCCGGCCCCCTCGCCGCCCCGGAGCGGCCCTTGCCACCGGCTTTGCTGCCGGGGCGGTCACGCCGGCCGCGGGAATCGTTGTTTTTGTCGCTATCGCGGGGCATGAATGGTCTCTCGGGTACGAATGAATTGGCAATCAGAAGCGGATGGGCTGTCATAGCGATAACGCGCGCGCACTTTGCTCAAGGCGCATTCTCACGCAAAACCGGTATCCGCGTTTGCTGAAGGCGGCTCTCTTAGCAGGTTTCTTCCGATGATACGAGGCATGACTGTCCCTTCTTTCATGGATTTGGCGCTCAAAACGGCCGAAAACGCCGGAAAAGCCGGCGAAGTTCCGATCGGATGCGTCATCGTCAGGGGTTACGAGGTGATCGCCACGGCCGGCAACCGGACCCTGACCGACCGCGACCCGACCGCGCACGCCGAAATCCTCGCGATCCGGCAGGCGGCCGAGGCCATCGGCACCGAGCGGCTGGTCGATTGCGACCTCTACGTTACCCTGGAGCCGTGCACGATGTGCGCGGGCGCGATTTCATTCGCCCGGATCCGCCGGCTCTATTACGGCGCCGCGGACCCTAAGGGCGGCGCGGTGGATTCCGGCGTGCGGTTCTTTGCTCAGCCGACCTGCCACCACGTGCCGGAGGTTTATTCGGCGGTCGGCGAGACCGAAGCGGCGACGCTGCTCAAGGAATTTTTCAAGGTGCGGCGGTAGTTCACGCCAAACACGCAGGTGCCGTAGCCCGCATGAGCAAAGCGACATGCGGGAAGCCACGGGAATACACAGACCCGCATGTCGCTGCGCTCATGCGGGCTACGAAGCAAAAAACTCCCGCAACAACTTCGCCGTCACATCCGGGTTCTCCTCCGGCAGGAAATGCCCGGAATCCACCGGCGTCCCCTCCACATTCGTCGCCCATTTCTTCCAGGTATCGAGCGGCGTGGTCGCGGCACTCGCAACACCGGCATCGCCCCACAGCGCCAGCATCGGGACCGTGATCTTCTTGCCGGCCTCGACATCGGCCTTGTCGATCTCGTAGTCGGCATAGGCGCCGGCACGGTAGTCCTCGCACATCGCGTGAATACGGGAGGGATCGCGGAACGGCGCGAGATAATGCTCCAGCGCGCGCGGGTCGATCGCGTCCAGCGTTTTCGTCTTGGTCTGGCTGGCCATCTTCTGCCTGAGGAAAAACTCGCCATGGTCGGAAATCAACGTCTCCGGCAGCGGATAGGGCTGCGCCAGAAACGCCCAGTGGTAGATCTTCAGCGCCGAAAGCCGGTTCAGCTTCTCCCAATAATCATAGGTCGGCGCGATATCGAGCACCGCGAGTTTCGACAACCGGCCGGGGTGATCGAGCGCCAGCCGGTACGACACCCGCCCGCCGCGGTCGTGACCGGCGAGCGCGAAATGCACATGGCCGAGCTGCTCCATCGCCTCCACCATCACTTTCGCCATCGCGCGCTTGGTGTAGGGCGTGTGGTTGTCGTCGCTGCGGGGCATGTCCGACCAGCCATAGCCCGGCAGGTCCGCGATGATCAGCGTGAACTCGTCGGCCAGTTGCGGCGCCACCGGGTGCCACATCACATGCGTCGACGAAAATCCATGCAGCAGCAGCAGCGGCGGCCCCTTGCCGCCGACGCGGGCGAAGATGCGGCCCGACGAGGTGTTGATCCATTCGGAGGCATATCCGGGAAACAGGTCGGCTAGATCGGGCATGAACGCTCCTTGCTGCTTCAAACTTTGTTTGCCGTTGCCGCTGGCAGATCGCAGGTTTAAGCCATTCCCCAAGCCCGACCAACAGGAACAAAAACCGAGGAAACCGTCAGATGTCGATCGATTTCGAAATCCCGGCCGAAGCCAAAGCGATCCGCGAAAAGGTCCGCAAATGGGTGCATGACGAGTGCATCCCGGCGGAGAAGGAACTCGACACCAAGCCGCTCGCCGAGGTGCTCGGCCCGCTCCGCGCCAAGGCCCGCGCGCGCGGCCTGTGGTGTCCGTGGGTGCCGAAGGAATATGGCGGCATGGGCCTCGGTCCGCTCGCCAACGCGCTGGTGCAGATGGAACTCGGCGAGAGCATGCTCGGCGCGCTGTCGATGAACACGCAGGGGCCCGACGACGCCTCGATGATGACGATCCTCGCCCACGGCACGGAATATCAGAAGGAAAAATTCCTCAAACCCCTGCTCAACGGCGACAAGCGGATCTGCTTCTCGATGACGGAAAAGGCCGCCGGCGCCGACGCCACCGGCATGCAGACCACCGCGGTAAAGGACGGCAACGAGAACTACGTCCTGAACGGCGAAAAATGGTTTTCCTCTTCCGCCAGCGTCGCCGACATGGCGCTGGTCATGGCCAAGACCGATCCGAACGCGCCGCGGCACAAGCAGTATTCCACCTTCCTCGTCGAACTGCCGAACCCCGGCTACAAGATCAAGCGCAACGTCGCCAACATGGCGATCGAAGGTCCGCATGACCACGCGATCCACGGCGGCCATTCCGAGATCGAGATCAAGGATCTGAAAGTGTCAGCCGACAATCTTGTCGGCGGCGAAGGCAACGGCTTTGCCATGGGCCAGCATCGCCTCGCCTACGGCCGGCTGCGCCACGGCATGCACAACGTCGCCAAGGCGCAACGCGCGCTCGACATGGCGGTCGGCCACATCACCAAGCGCTCGACCTTCGGCCAGTTGATCTCCGACCGGCAAGCCGTCCAGTTCATGCTCGCGGACTGCGCCGAACAACTCTACATCGGCCGCCTGATGCTGCTGCACATCGCCTACAAGGCGGAAAAGGGTCTTGATATCCGGCAGGAGAACTCGATCGCCAAGATCTTCCATGCGCATATGGTGCACAAGGTGATCGACACCGCGATCCAGCTCCACGGCGCGCTCGGCTTCAGCCAGGATACGCCGTTGGCCAAATGGTACACCCAGGTGCGCGCGCAGCGGCTGGTCGACGGTCCCGACGAAGTGCACAAGTGGAAGATCGGCAAGAACGTCATCAAGGCGTTCCGCGAGCATGGCACGACAGCAAGCGCCGTGGGTGGGGATTTGCTGTAAGCCGCATCGCGTAGGGTGGGCAAAGGCGCGCTTGCGCCGTGCCCACCATCACGAGCCGTGAAAGTCATGGTGGGCACGCTTCGCTTTGCCCACCCTACAGAGCTTTGTCGCTTCGCTCCAGGCAATGACGAAGGAAAGCGCCTTAGGCACACTCCCTCGTAACACGGCAGGGTAAGTCACACCTGCTGACCCTTATCGAGCCGTGCAGTTCCGCGGCGGCTGTGGCAAGCTCAACGCGCGACTTCCTCATCCCATTTGTAAAATTTCCTAATCGGGGAGGACGGCCATGGTAACTTATGTCGTGCTGACGAATTTCACGGAGCAGGGAATCCGCAACGCCAAGGATTCACCGAAGCGCGCGGAAGCCTTCAAGGCAATGGCGAAGACGTTCGGAGTAACGGTGAGAGAAATCGTCTGGACACAGGGACGGTATGACATCGTGACAATCCTCGATGCGCCAGATGAGACGCGCTTCATGTCGCTCACGCTGAGCCTCGCTGCGCTCGGCAATGTTCGCACCGAATCGCTGCGGGCCTTCTCTGCAGCCGAGATGACGAAGGCCGTCGGCGCCATGCTTTGACGGCGCGCTGGCTTGGCTGGCAGTCTGCAGAACCGTCATTGCGAGCGAAGCGAAGCAATCCATCGCACGGCATAACGGATAGATGGATTGCTTCGTCGCTACGCTCCTCGCAATGACGGCGGGGATGGCTAACCTTTCGCCCGCTCCTGCTCCACCGCCTGCCAGGCAATGTCATGGCGGCAGAAACCGTCGGGCCATTTGATGCGATCGACGGCCGCGTAGGCGCGCTGCTGCGCCTCCAGCACGGTCTTGCCCGACGCGCAGACATTCAGCACGCGACCGCCATTGGCGAGGACCGCGCCATCCTTTGCTACCGTGCCGGCATGGAAGATTTCGACACCTTCAATCCCGGCAGCGTCCTCGAGGCCGTCGATACGCGTGCCCTTCTTGTAGTCGCCGGGATAGCCCTTCGCCGCCATCACCACCGTGAGCGCTGGCTCGGGAAACCAGCGCAGGTCGAAGTGCTTCAGTTCGCCATCGCAGGCCGCCAGCAACGCCGGCACGATGTCGGACATCATGCGCAGCATCAGCACCTGGCATTCGGGATCGCCGAAACGGACATTGTATTCAAACAGTTTTGGTCCCTGCTCCGTCAGCATCACGCCCGCATAGAGCACGCCGCGAAACGGTGTGCCACGCTTCTTCATGCCCGCAACCGTCGGCAGGATGATCCGCGCCATGATCTGGTCGTGAATTTCAGGCGTCACGAACGGTGTCGGCGAATAGGCGCCCATGCCGCCGGTGTTCGGTCCCTCGTCGTGATCGAACACACGCTTGTGGTCTTGCGCCGATGCCAGCGGGATCGCGGTTTCGCCGTCGCACAGCGCGAAGAAGCTGATCTCGCGGCCTTCGAGAAACTCCTCGATCACGACTTCCGCGCCGGCCGAGCCGAACGCGCCGTCGAACATCATGGCGATGGCGGCTTCCGCTTCATCGAGCGTCTTGGCGACGACGACACCCTTGCCCGCCGCCAGGCCGTCGGCCTTGACCACGATCGGCGCGCCCTGCTTGCGCACATAGGCCAGCGCATCGTCAGCCGTTGAGAAGCGGCCATACGCGCCGGTCGGAATGTCGAATTCGGTGCAGAGCGCCTTGGTGAAGCCCTTGGATCCTTCGAGCTGCGCCGCCTGCTTGCCCGGTCCGAACGCCTTGATGCCGGCTGCCGCGAGATCATCGACGATCCCGGCCACCAGCGGCGTCTCCGGGCCGACCACGACCAGATCGACGGCGTTTTTCTTGCAGAAATCGATCACCGCCGGATGATCGGCGATATCGAGCGCCACGCATTCGGCTTCCCGCGCGATCCCGGCATTGCCGGGTGCGCACCACAGCTTGGTCAGCAGTGGGGAAGCAGCGATCTTCCATGCGAGAGCGTGTTCGCGGCCGCCGGAACCGAGCAGAAGGATGTTCATGACAGGAGCCAGATGCGGGGATGAGATGCGGCTTCGGTCGCACAAAACGCCCCCTCGCCGCAAGAGGATATCAACAGCCGTCATTCCGGACGGCGCGCCGTGCGCGCCGATCCGGAATCTCGAGCTGTTAGGCACAGGCGCAGTTGAGCTGGAGATTCCGGGTTCGATGCTTTGCATCGCCCCGGAATGACCGGTGAGAATTATGTCTGCCTTCCCGAAGCCGCGATGATTTCCTGCAGCATCGCGACATGGCGGGCGAAGGCGCCACGTCCGGCGGCGGTGGCGGTCACCGTGGTCTGCGGCTTCTTGCCGACAAAGGCCTTTTCGACCGCGACGTAGCCCGCCTTCGACAGCGTCTCGATATGGGCGCCGAGATTGCCGTCGGTGGCGCCGGTCAGCTGCTTCAGCCTGGCGAATTCGAGCCCCACGCCCGACGGCAACGCGTTCAGCGCCGCCATGATGCGCAGCCGCAGCGGTTGATGAATGATGTCGTCGAGCCCGGTCATGTCAGCTCCGGCGCATCCACAAGCCGCCAAGCATCAGCCCGCCGCCGTCGACAAAAGCCATCCAGAGCTCGAACCAGCCGCCGGCCCAGAAATAGCCCGCCAGCGCCAGCGCGCTGATGGACAGACCGATCGCGACAAAGGCGTGGCCGAACCAGAGGCCGGCGATGATGTAGAGCAGCATGAAATAGATCGGCCAGAACGTGCCCATCTGGCGCGGCGTGAAGTCGCCGAGCACGCTGGTGCAGAGGAAACCAAAGGCGAAGAACAGCACGAACGCGATCAGCATCCTGAAATCGAAGGTACGAATGCCGGTCTTGCGATATCCGGCGGCGCTGATCGCAAACGATCCCGCGACACCCGCGGCGTTCAGCGCGGCCCAGAAATAGCCGGCCTGGCGCGGCAGCAGAAACGCGCCGAGATAGCCGGCAAATACCAGCGCGCCCCACATGATCAGCATCAGGCTGGCGAGATTGTAGATCCGCGATTGCCGGACGCGGCGCGTCATCTCGTTGATGTCGGCGAGCGCCTCGGAAGCCTCGCGGCTGTCGATCATGTTGCCCATGTCAGCCCCTTCGCCGCTATGACCCCGCCATGGCGCGCGTGGCGACGTCTTCGGCGACGATGGATATCGCCTTCGGCGCGGCGACGATACCCATGTGGTTGATGCCGTCGAGCACCTTGACGTCGACCGCGACCTTCGCACCACGCACGGCTTCGGCGTATTTGTCCGAAAACATCAATTCGTCGTCGGCGCCGGAGATGATCGTGAGCGGTTTTGTCGCGGCGGCAAGATCGCGGCGGAAATCGCCCCGCACCGCAAAGTTGCGCATCAGGCGGTCGGTATAGGTCGACACCAGCGTCTTCTCGGAGTTCGGTGGCACCGCGAGCGCCAGCACCGGCAGCGCCTCGCAGCAGTTGACGCCGATCCCGCGCAGCGCCAGCAGGCCGAGGATGCGCGGGATATCGGCGTTCGCCCAGCCGCCGGAACTCGGCCGGGTGGAGGGCGCGTCGTAGCCGAGATAGGGCGCGAGCATCACGAAGCGCTCGAACAGGTTCTGAATCGGCGAGCCCGCCACGCGCAGCGCAAAGCCGCCGCCGGAGGAATGACCGACCAGGGTCAGCGGCGCTGACGGCACGGTCTTGCGCAACACCGCGACGAAATCGGCGAGATCGTCCTCGAGCTGGCCGACATAGCCGATATCGCCGCGCGTGCCTGAGGTGCCGTGGCCGCGCATATCGACCGCAAAGGTTTCCACGCCGTGCGCCGCCAGCGCCTGCGACAGCGCGTGGATGGTGCCGCCGCTGGAGCCGGAGGAGCCGTGGACCACAATCGCCACGCGGCCGGTCGGCGTGCCACCCGCGCCGTAGTGCCGGAAGCCGAGCCAGGTGCCGTCGCGGGCCTGGAACCGCTCGATCGCCGGCAGGCTGGAAAGATCGACGGTGGCCCGCGCCCGCGAGATCGATTGCAGCTCCGGTACCGGCTGCAGCGGCGTTGCCAGCAGGGCCAGCAACACCAGCGCCACCACGCCGACGGCGCACAGGACCCATTTCAGGAGGCTCAGAGAGCCGCGGATCAGGGATTTCAGCATCGATCTTGCCTCGCTGAAGTTAATATACAGAGAACTCTGTACAACAGAGTATATGAGTTCCGCAAGGGCCGGATTGGCGGGGATGGTTAAAAATCCCTACGTTGCGGCAACGCCTCCAACATCCGAATCAGTTGCCGATGCCTGCTGCCGAAAACCTGATCAACGCGCCCGAATTCACCGTCTCCGAGCTGTCCTCCGCCCTGAAGCGGACGGTCGAGGACGCCTATGGCCATGTCCGCGTCCGCGGCGAAATCTCCGGCTTCCGCGGGCCGCACTCCTCCGGCCACTGCTATTTCGCGCTGAAGGACGAGAGCGCCAAGATCGAGGCGGTGATCTGGAAGGGCGTGCATTCGAGGATGCGGTTCAAGCCCCAGGAGGGGCTCGAGGTCATCGCCACCGGCAAGCTCACGACCTATCCGGGCTCGTCGAAATACCAGATCGTGATCGAGGCGATCGAGCCCGCCGGCATCGGCGCGCTGATGGCGCTGATGGAGGAGCGCAAGAAGAAGCTCGCCGCCGAAGGCCTGTTCGACGAGGCGCGCAAGCAATTGCTGCCCTGGCTGCCGGAGGTGATCGGCGTCGTCACCTCGCCGACCGGCGCCGTCATTCGCGACATCCTGCACCGGCTGGAGGATCGCTTTCCCCGCCGCGTGCTGGTGTGGCCGGTGAAGGTCCAGGGCGAAGGCTCGGCCGAACAGGTCGCCGCCGCCATCCGCGGCTTCAATGCGCTGCCCGAAGCGGGAAAGATTCCGCGGCCGGATCTGTTGATCGTCGCGCGCGGCGGCGGCTCGCTGGAGGATCTGTGGTCGTTCAACGAGGAGATCGTGGTTCGCGCCGCCGCCGAAAGCATGATCCCGCTGATCTCGGCCGTCGGCCACGAGACCGATATCACGCTGATCGATTTCGCCGCCGACAAGCGCGCGCCGACGCCGACGGCGGCCGCCGAAATGGCCGTCCCGGTGCGCAGCGAATTGTTCGTCGAGGTCG
This sequence comes from uncultured Alphaproteobacteria bacterium, assembly GCA_963816815.1. Classification (GTDB taxonomy): domain Bacteria; phylum Pseudomonadota; class Alphaproteobacteria; order Rhizobiales; family Xanthobacteraceae; genus Bradyrhizobium. Next base: position 152,366 of record CAWFMW010000007.1, on the reverse strand, counting down.
AGAGCCTGGCGCGGCGCACGATGGTGTGCTGGCAGCGCGGCCAGGAAAGCCGCCGCAACGAATTGCGCGCCGCCGCCCGCGCGCTGCCGGGCGCAAGCGAACTGCTCGCGATCCCGCGGCAGCGGCTGGATCATCTCGGCGCCGCCCTGCCCCGCGGCCTGAAGGCCAATACGCACGCGCATCACCGCCGCTTCTCGCATCTCAGCGCCGGGCTGACGCTGAAGGTTCTGCGCGGACAGGTCGCGCAGGCCAATCAGCGCCTCACCGTGTCCGGCGAACGCATCAGGCTTTCCGCCCGCGCGCTGCTGCGCAACCGGCGCGACCGCTTTGCCGGGCTCGAGGTCAGGCTGAAGGCCTCAAAGCTCTCCAACGCCCAGGCGCAGCGCAACGCCATCGCGCGCGACCGCGAGCGCACGCAACGGCTGGCCGAGCGCGCCCGCCGCGCGCTCCTGACCGCGCTGCAGCGGCTCGACGCGCGCGTCGCCCATAGCGGCCAGTTGCTGTCGGCGCTGTCCTATCGCGGCGTGCTCGCGCGCGGCTTTGCCCTGGTGCGCGACGAACAGGGCCACGCCGTCCATGCCGCCGCCGCGATCGGACCGAGCGCGCATCTGTCGATCGAATTCGCCGACGGCCGCGTCGGCGCCACCGCGGATGCCGATCGGCCGCCGGCCACGGCATCGCCGCCGCGAGCGCGCCCAAGGCTGCGCCGCGCGAAGCGAAGACGATCGGCGCCGAAGCGCGTGCGTCAAGCCGGTCGATCAGGGCAGCTCTGTTTTAGCGCGCCAGCCACTCCGCGACGCGCTTCTGCGCGTCCTTGCGCGCGTCCGCGTCGGTGCCGATATGGCCGCGTTCGGGCAACGCGGCGTCGGCGCCTGCGATCGCACGCAGCGGCAGGTTGGCGCGGTCGAAATCGTGCGGCGCGCCGGGATAGACCACGATCTGCGTCAGCGCGCTGCGGCCGCGGGCGCCGTCCACCATCTGGCGGCAGGCCTGCGGCGAACTGACGTCGTCCTTCGCGCCGATCAGCAGCAGCGTCGGCACGCGCGTGCTCCAGCCGAGGCCGGAGGAGATCCGGCAATCCGGATAGAATGCGATCGCCGAGCGGAAATCCGGCTCGATCCTGCGCGCTGACGATTGCGGGCGCACCGCCCACAGCACCGCGCTGGCGCCGTTCGCCCATCCGATCAGGCTGATGCGGTCACGCGCGGCCCAGGGCTGCTGCGAGCAGCCATTGCCGCGACGCCATGACATCGGCCACCCGCTCGCGGCGGGCGAGCACGCGGCGCTCCTTGACGCGGCATTGCGGGCCGAGTTCGCGCGAACCGTAACTGTCCGGCAGCAGCACCGCATGGCCGGTCTTCAACAGCTGCTCCGCCCAGTCGCGGTAGCGCGGCAGCACCGGCTCGGATTGCCCGCCCAATCCGCCGCAGCCATGCAGCGCGATCACGGTGGGAAACGGGCCGTCGCCATCCGGCTTGTAGAGCTGCGCATGCAGGGTCAGGCTGGCCGCGGGGATATCGACCTGGTGCGGCGCCGGCAACGGCGCGGCATCCGCGCCGGCAGGCCGCAGCAAGGAGCGTCAGGAATAGCGTGGCTGACAGACAGGCGCATCGGTCTCTGTCGGATCGGTATGGCGCTGCGGGCACGGCGAAATTGACGCTATCATGCAGGCTGGGCGCAAAATCATCACAAGTAGGTGGGTTTCCGGGGCGGACAGTACGACCTATTTATGATAGATCGAATTCGGAAAATACACTTAAGGCCTGCCCGTCGCGGGCCGGCCCATCGGAGAGTTTGACGGTGCTCAATAAATTCGGTCCCTCGGGGCATGGCGAAGCGCAGGTGCAATATCTGGACGGCGATTTCCGCGTGATCTCGCCCGGAACCTATGTGCGCTGCGCCATCACCGACGTGCGGATCCCGCTCGACGAGTTGAAATACTGGAGCGTCGACCTGCAGGAGGCCTATTCGGTGCCCGACCGCCGTGCTGCAGCGGCACTTTCCCGGCGCGCTGAAGACGCAGGGCTGAGCGTGGTTTCGTAGGGTGGGCAAAGCGCAGCGTGCCCACCATTCAAGACAATGCTCGACGATGGATGGTGGGCACGCTTCGCTTTGCCCACCCTACGCGGTCTTCCTCTCGCGCGCCTTGAACAGCCGATCGGTGACGAACTTCCGCAACCGCGCCGGATCGTCGAACTCCAGCGTCACCGCGAACGGCACGATTTGCTGCGCCCAATCCGGTAAGCCCGCTTGCCGCAGCCGCGCCAGATCCTTTTCCGTCGTCACCAGCGTCAGCGCGTCGCGCTTGGCTTCCGCGATCAGGCTTTCGATCTCGGCTTGCGAATACGGATGATGATCGGCGAAGGCGCGCTGCTCGGCCACGTCGATGCCGCTGGCGCGCAGCGTGTTGAAGAATCGCGCGGGATCGCCGATGCCGGCAAACGCCAGCACGCGCTTGCCGCGAAGCGACGCGACCTGCGCCTCATCCGGCTTCAGATGCGCCGACAGCACCGGCTTGCCCTGCGCCGCGATCTCGGCCGCCACCGTTTCCGCGGCAGCTGCCGTTGCCGACAACGATCAGCGCATCGGTGCGCGCCAGTTGCGGCCGCAACGGCGCGCGCAGGGGGCCGGCGGGAAACACCTGTCCGTTGCCGAGGCCGCGCGTCGCCGTCGATCACGATCAGCGACGCATCCTTGACGACCGCCGGGCTCTGGAAGCCGTCGTCCATCAGGATCACGGTCGCGCCTTGCGCACGCGCCAGCGGCACGCCGTCCGCGCGCTTGCGCGACACCACCACCGGCAGCGTGCCTGCCAGCATCAGCGGCTCGTCGCCGACATCGGAAGCCGCATGCCTGATCGGATCGACCCTGACCGGCCCGCGCAATTTTCCGCCATAGCCGCGGCTGAGCACGACCGGCGTCTCGCCGAGTTCGCGCAAGCAGCTTCGCCAGCGCCAGCACGGTCGGCGTCTTGCCGGCGCCGCCGACGTGATAATTGCCGACGCAGAGCACGGGAATGCCGGCATTCAATCCCCTGCGCTGCAGGCGCCGTGCGGCGACGGCGCCATAGAGCGCGCCGAGCGGTCTCAACAGATGCGAGTTCAGCGAAGCCGGGCCGTGCCAGAAGCCCGGCTCACGCATTGGCGGCTCCCATCTCGAGCCGCAACTGCAGCAGATACGGCTCGAGCGCGGAGAGCGTGCGCTCCAGCGCGCCGCCGAGTTGCTCGACCACGCGCTCGGATGCGGTCAGCACGGCTTCGCGCGCCTTGGGATCGGCGAGCAGCTGCCCGAACTGCTTGACCAGCGCTTCCTGCGTATCGGCCCGTCGCGCGCCGCCGGCGGTATCGAGCGCTTCATAGACGTCGGTGAAATTGAAGACGTGGGGGCCGTGGACGATCGACGCGCCGAGCTTGATCGCCTCGATCGGATTCTGCCCGCCATGCTCGACCAGCGATCCGCCCATGAACACGATCGGCGCCAGCCGGTAGAACAACCCCAGTTCGCCCATGGTGTCGGCGACATAGATATCGGTCGTGGCGGTCGGCAAATCCTCGTGCGAGCGCAGGGTCGGATTGAGGCCGGAAGCTGCGATCATGCGCGCGATCGCCTCGCCGCGATCGGGATGCCGCGGCACGATCACGGTCAACAGGCCTGGAAAATAGCCGGCCAGCGTCCGGTGGGTTTCCGTCAGGATCTCTTCCTCGCCGGGATGCGTGGAGGCCGCGACCACGACCGGGCGGCCGCGCGTCATCGACATCAGCCGCTCCAGCTTGTTGGGATCGGCCGGCGGCGCGGGAACATCGAGCTTGAGGTTTCCCGTCACCACGACGTTGCGGCTGCCCAGCGTCGCAAAGCGATCCGCATCGGTCTGCGACTGCGCCAGGCAGACGTCGAACCGGCCGAGCAACGCCGAGATGGTCCCTTGCGACCCGGCGCCAGCGCGGAAACGAGCGATGCGACATCCGTCCGTTGATCAGCACCATCGGCAGCCGCCGCGCGGCGCTCGACAGGATCAGGTTCGGCCACAGGTCGGATTCGATGAACAGCGCCAGCGAGGGCTGCCAGTGATCGAGAAACCGCGCGACGTAGCGCGGCGAGTCATACGGCACATATTGATGGATGACGTCAGGCGGGAACCGCTTGGCGACGATCGCAGCCGAGGTCACCGTACCCGACGTCAGGAGAATGCGCAGGTTGAGCGCCCGCAGCCGCTCGATCAGCGCCGCCGCCGCCAGCACCTCGCCGACGCTGGCGCCGTGAATCCACACCAGCGGCCCGGTGGGCCGGATATCGGCGCTCAGACCGCGGCGCTCGCCGACGCGCGCCGGATCTTCCTTGCCGAGCTTCAACCGGCGACTGATCAACGCAGGCGACAACGGCACCATCGCGGACGACAGTTTCCGGTAGACGCGCAACGTCATCGGCAGCGAATTAGCCAAGAGCGGCCTCCGGACGCCCGACCGCCGCATAGGCGCGACGGGTCGCTTCGTTCAGTAAAGCTTCTACCTGAAGGCGCAGCTTTTCCATAGTCTCGGCGTCGGCGTCCGGCGGTACGTGAACAGCTTCGATGCCTACCACGGCACCGCGCCCGAACGGCAAATTGATGGTGGTAGAGTCCCAGTTCTTCAACCGGATGAACCTGGTGGTCACCATCGCAAACGGCATGATCGGCCGTCCGGATTCCCGCGCCAGCATGATGATGCCGAGCCCCACCACCCGCGCGCGCTTCGGCACGTCGGCGGTGGTAGCGACGTTCCACTTCTCCTCCAGCGCCTGCAGCATTTCGCGGAACGCACCGACGCCGCCCTTGCGGTGAAAGGCGCCGCCGTGGTCGCCGGAGCCGCGGATGGTTCCGATGCCGAGCCGCTCGGCGGCGATGGCGTTGAACTCGCCGTCGCGATGCCGCGAGATCAGCACCTTGGCGCGGTAACTTTCCTTGGTCTTGATGAACGGCGTCATGAAATGCTGGCCGTGCCAGAACGCGAAGATCGCCGGCATCTCCGGCTCGACCCGCTCGTAGATGTCGGCCGGGTCATAGCTGAAGCGGTTGGTCAGCCAGACCAGCCGCAGATATTCGGCCGCAAGCACACCCAGCGCACGCTGAACCCAGTGTGCTGCGCAGCAAATCGCGAAGGAAACGTTTCAACTGCTGGACTTCTTAACCGGAGGACTTCGTGTCTTGACCCGGGTCGAGCAACCGGTGGAGGTGAACCACGAAGTAGCGCATGTGGGCGTTGTCCACGGTCTGCTGCGCCTTCGCCTTCCAGGCCGCATGAGCGGACGCGTAATTCGGATACACGCCGACGATCTCGACCTGGTCGAGGTCCTTGAAGGTCGTGTGTTCGAGATCGGTCAGTTCGCCGCCGATGACGAGATGAAGCAATTGCTGCGGGGCACTATCTGGCATGATGGTCTTTCCTAACGAGATGCCCGGCAAGCAAGCAGAGACCGCAACTATCGCGGCGTGAACGGGATGATATGTGGCGCGGATTTCGACCGATTCAGGGCAACGGACGATTTCGGAAATGCTCGACAATGCGACTATGTCGATCCTGTCCCGCCGCCACCAGCACCCCGTGCACCACCTCCCGGCGATTATACTCAATCGCATCCCCCGAGAGCGCGGTCATTCTACCATTCGCTTCCTGCACGATCAAATTCGCCGCGGCAAGATCCCAGTCGCGGCTCTGACCGCCTGCAAAAGCGGCATCGAGGCTGCCGTCCGCGACCCGGCACAGCCGAAGCGCCAGCGATCCAATCCGCGGATGCAGCGTGATCTCCTCCGGTGACGGGCTCAGCCGTTGCACCAGCGGCTTTGGCCCGGCCATGCGGGAAAAATCGAGTTCGCTGCCTGCGGCCGCACGCACCGGCCTCTCGTTGCGCGTGGCGCCCTGATCTCGGATCGCGAAGAAGAACTCGTCCGTGGCCGGCGCGAACACGGCCGCCAGCACCGGCGCCGAGCCTGCGACCAGCGCCACGCTCACGCACCAGTCCTCGCGGTGGGCGAGATAGGCCCGGGTACCGTCGATCGGATCGACGATCCAGGCCAGATCCTTGCCGAGACGGGAGTCGTCGTCGACGCTCTCTTCCGACAGCCAGCCATAATCCGGCGTCGCCGCACGCAGCCGCTTCTCGACGAGGTCGTTGACGGCGATGTCGGCCTCGGAGACCGGCGACGAGGCGCCCTTGGTCCAGTTCTTCAGCTCGGTGCGAAACAGCGACAACGCCAGCGCGCCGGCCTCGCGCACGGTGTCCCTCAACAGCGCGGCATCGCGCGCCCAGACGCTGTCGGCGATATCAGCGTCCGCCAAGCGTCAGGCCCTCGATGCGCAGCGTCGGCGCGTTGACGCCGTAGCGGAATTCCAGATCGTTGGCGGGAACCAGCGATTTGAACATCGGCAGCAGATGTCCGGCGATCGTCACCTCGCTGACCGGGTACGTGATCTCGCCGTTCTCGATCCAGAAGCCGGAGGCGCCGCGGCTGTAATCGCCGGTCACGCCGTTGACGCCGGAGCCGATCAGGTCGGTGACGTAAAAGCCCTGCTTGATGTCGGAGATTAGCTCTTTCGGCGTCATCTCGCCGGGCTCGAGATGCAGATTATACGATCCCGGCGACGGCGAGGAAGAGACGCCGCGATGGGCATGTCCGGTCGTGACCAGCCCGAGTTCGCGCGCGGTCGCGCAATCCAGCAGCCACGTGGTCAGCACGCCTTCGTCGATCAACGCGGTCTTCTTCACCTTGACGCCTTCGGCATCGAAGGTCTGCGACCGCAGGCCGCGCACCCGCAACGGATCGTCGATGATGCGAATGTTGTTCGCGAACAGCTGCTCGCCCATCCGGTCTTTCAAGAAGCTCGTCTTGCGCGCGATCGAGGCGCCGTTGATGGCGCCGACGAGATGGCCGACCAGCGATCCCGACACCCGGGGATCGTACACCACCGGCACCTTGCAGGTTTCGACCTTGCGCGGATTGGACCGCGCCACGGTGCGCTCGCCCGCCTTGCGGCCGACGCTTTCAGGCGACGCGAGGTCGGAGGCGTGCGGCGCGGAAGTGAAATCGTAATCGCGCTCCATGCCGGTGCCTTCGCCCGATATCGCGGTCATCGAGATGCCGTGGCTGGAGCGCAAATAGGAGCCGTGAAAACCCGTCGAGGTCACCAGCACCATGCCGCCGATGCCGCTCGAGGCGGACGCGCTGCCCGATTTGGTTACGCCCTTGACCGCAAGGCCCGCGGCTTCGGCTTCGCAGGCGCGGCGTTCGAGTTCGGCCGTCGAGGGAACTTCGCGATCGAGCAGATCGAGATCGGCGAACTCATGCGCCAGCAGCGCGGGATCGGCGAGACCGACATATTTGTCGTCGGGCGCGACACGGGCCATCGCGACCGCCCGCTCGGCGAGCTTGGCGATGCCATCGCCGGAAATGTCATTGGTCGAGACCACGGCCTGGCGTCGCCCGACCAATACCCGCAATCCGACATCATCGCCTTCGGAGCGCTCGGATTCCTCGACCCGGCCATCGCGCACTTCGACGCCTTGCGAGACGCCGCGTACCGCAACCGCGTCGGCGGCGTCCGCACCCGCACGCTTGGCGGCCTCGACCAGCCGCTGCGCCAGCGTCGAGAGCGCCGATTGATCGAACAGGTCGGAGGTTGCGCTGGAAGTCTTCGAAAGCGGCGACGTGCTGGATGGTGAAGAGTTCACAAACAAAATCCCTGACATGGAAGAGAGCGGGAAACGCAAACCGGCAAGGTCTCTCAGATGTGCCTGATTCACCGGGATTTCAAGCATTTTGCGCTGCCAAATGGCAAACAATTTCGGCATTTCCGCAAGGTCTCGTCAATCATGCTGCCAGATGCAGGGCGGGTGACTTCTCCTTAACCAGCCTTTTTAAGGCCAAACGGAAATCGCTCCGCTAAGGTCTCGCGTATCGACCGGGAACATAATCCCGGCGGGGAGATGAGAACGTGGGGCGTCAAACAGCAATAAGCGGGATCAATCCCGCCGGGTCGAGCCGTGTCATGCGGCTCGACCCTCTTTCTCTTCCGCTCAGCTTCCATGCGCACGATACCCGCGCAGACGGCGGCGTGCGGAGGATCGAACTTCATCGCGAACGTGTCGTGCTGCACCGTGCCGTCAAGGGCATGCGGATGGCGATCAACGTTCGCGTCCGCGACTTTCTCGGCGTCGCGCTGCGCAACGTCGACGACGATGCGCAGGTGCTGGTGCTGGTGCATCGTGATCCCGCACTCAACATTCCGCTGTGCGAGAGCGCCGATCGCGAGGAGATGGTGTCGGCCTGGCTGAAATGGAGCGACATCTTCGCGCTTCCGCAATTGATGGAAGATGACCACTACGAACCGGCGGCCCGCCGCCGCCGCCACAACGCCATCCGCGCCCGCCGCCCGAAATTCCTGGTGCGCCGCCGGGGCGGTAATTTGTCCAATTCCGAGACCATTCATCGGGACGAGCGCGAAATCGTCGCGCGGGATTGAGCGCGCGTCTCTCGCCACGCGTTGACTGTCATATACACCGCTGTCATCCCCGCGCAGGCGGGGATCCAGTACGCTGCGGCATCTCGATTCAATCACTACGGTCTCTGGAATACTGGGTCACCCGCCTGCGCGGGTGACGACGAATGATTATGAGGTCGCATTCTCGCGGCACAATGCGCCCGAGGTTTGCATCTTGGTTTGCCCTCTCGAAACAGAGGGCGCAGGGAAGACCGGGTGCTTGCTGCACCCGCGGTCTCGCGTGCGATTTGCGCATAACAAGTTGCACACGAGCATACAGGGCAGCTGGAGCATCCCGGCCTTCCCTGCGCAATGGCTCTACGGCTTACTTCGTGCTCTCCCCGGAGAACGGCTCTTTTGCCTCCGTCGCCTGCGCTTCCTAGCGCACGCTTAACGCCAGCACCGCGGCGCCCGAACCACACGACTTCACCGTACGCTCAAGCCACACACGTCAGTCGCAGCTCTCGCGTCCATCGCATCTCACCGCGCGTTCGTGACGATGGCCGACGCCCCTCATCCGCCGTGAGACAAGCGGAGTTATGCGACTGATTTGCGTTAGAACGAAAGCGGAATATTTTTGATTTCCGGGGTTGACGCGATTTCTGAAAATCAGAAGTGATTTGCCGTCGTGTTGATTTGTCGCGATTACGCATCGCGATTGTGCTTGCGCATGAAGCAAATCAGTTCGCAGCAAGTAGCCCGCATGAGCGCCGCGATATGCGGGAGTCGGGAAATGACGAAGGCTCGGGATGTCGCCACGCTCATCCTGGCTACACGCTCATGTCCGCTTCACAGTTAAAGCGACCGAATTATTGCATCGCCGCGAAATGACGCGATGTGCCAACATCAGACATGCGACATGCGAATTAACGCCGGTGCTCCCGGCTGTCTCCTGGCTTTCCATTTCCGCCACCGTGGAGCGAGCGTCTCGGCCTCGCGTCGTCTCCAGGGACTGCACCGCCACGGAATCTCTTCAGGATCAGGTATGCAACGCCCCAAGCAATTGCGTGGCTTGCCTGACGTCGGAAGTTTCGAATCCTTCAGTAAACGACGCGCACAGAGGGCCGAGCAATTCGCGACACTCCCCGCTTCGACCTTGGTGAGTCCAAAGCCGCGTCAGGCCGACCGCCGCGCGCAGCTCAAGCGATTTGGCGGCCTGGCGTCGAGCCGTCGCGAGTGCTGCCAGATATCCGCTCTCACGCTCGGCTGCAGATCCGCAAAACGCCAACAGCTCCGCCTCAATCCGCTGCAGTTCGGCTTCCCACAAGTGTTCTTCGTGGCCGGCCACGAGTTCCCTAGCCTCGGCTATCACCCGCAGGCCAGTTTCGGCTGCGTCAGGATTCTGCAGTGTTGCCGAGAGCATGCAAAGATAACGGATTTGATGCCAGCTCACGCCCATGGCAGCGCGGCCGTTCAGGCTCTCGCGCATGAGTGCTATGCCTTGCGGCAGGTCCCCCGAGGTGGCGGAAACCCAACCCCGCAGAAACAATCCGTTCAGTCGCCAATAGCCCAGGCTGTGCTGATCGGCCAGACTGATCATTGCGTCGGCGTGCTCGGCCACGGCCGATACTTCGCCGAGAAGCTCCTGAAGACCAGCACCCGCAAATGTCCTGACGTGCGCGGTCAGGTTCGCCTGGTTCAATTCTCCAGCATCGCGAAAGGCCTCGGCCGCAATGCTTCGCGCCCGATCCGGATAGCCAAGAATCCAGTCGATGATCGGCAAATATGAAAGCGCTGAGATTTTCGGATCATGGATATAGAGAACAGGCGGCAACCGGTGTCGGCCAGGATCATATAAGCGCAGGATGGTTTCAAATTCGGATCGGGCCGTGGCCAAGGATCCAAAATGCATTGCTGCCATCCCGGCCATGCGGTGCCCGGCCAGCAGCAGCGCTTCGTCGCCCGTACGCTCCGCGCTCCTCCCGGCTTCCGTGGCGAGCTGACGCATCACTTCGTAGTCGCCGCGCACGAAGTGATAGACGAACTCGCCGCTCAGCATCGCGTGCAACGAGAGGCTATCCCCATACTGGTGGCAGAGCGCGCGTGCTCGGCTATAGGCCGCACCGGTCTGCGCAGCCGCATAGCCGTGGACAGAAATTAGCGGGGTTCCGATAGCCGTCTGGAGGGCGAGTTCCCTTCGGTCCTTGTCAGGCCCCGACGGAAGCGACTTCAGTTCGTTCAACCCTCTCGAGAAGTGCGCAATGGCTTCGACGTTTGCGGATCGTCGGGCAGCCTGCGCCCCAGCGGTCAACCAGTACTCGCTGGCCCGGAGGGGCTCGCTTGCTTCGCTGAAATGATGTGCCAGCACCTCCGGTTCGCGGGCAGCCCGATCCGGAAAGTGCACTTCCAGCGCCCGCGCGATCTTGTCATGCAACTGCTGTCTGGGACGGCGGAGCAGTGTGCTGTAGGCGGCATCTTGGACAAGGGCATGCTTGAAGAGAAAGATGTCTGCTTCCGTCCCGCGCCGGAGCAGCAACCCGGACGCGATGAGTTGATCAAGCGAGGCGCGCAGTTCGGAAGGGGAGTATCGCTCCGATACCGAAGCCAACAATTCGAAAGAGAACTCCCGCCCGATAACAGCACCGATCTGGGCTGCCTGCTTCGCCGGGCCCAGACGGTCAAGGCGCGCCATGAGGGAATCATGCAGGGTCGCCGGGATGGCAGAATCGGAGGACGATGCCGTTGGGAACGGGCCGTCTCCATCCGCGCTGGATTCGACTACGGCTTTGGTGAGTTCCTCGAGAAAGAGCGGTATCCCATCGGTGCGTTCGACGATTTGCCTCACCGCGTGCGCAGTCAAGCTCCTCTCGCCGAGAATTCGCTTGACCAGCGCGATCCCGTCGTGCGGGCCGAGGCGGTCGAGCATCATTTCTGAAACGTGCGGATGCCTCGCCCATGGATGGGTGAACTCAGGCCGAAACGTCACAACCACCAGCACCGGCAGCGTCCGAACGCGATCGACAATTCGATCCAGTAGTTCCATTGTGGTGGGGTCTATCCAATGCACGTCTTCGAAGACCATCAGGATCGGCTCACGGCAGGCAAGCACTTCCAATTGTCGGATTAGAGCCTCCAGCGTTCGCGATTTTCGTTGCTGGGGGCTGAGTTCTAGTGCCGGAAAGCGACCGTCCAGTGGCAGCGAGAGCAAGTCTGCAATAAGACTGCGATCTTCCACCGCAGTCGATGTGGACAGGAGCAGTGCGTCCAGCTTGTCAAGCTTTGCCGTCGCATCATTGTAGTGGTTCAGCGTCGCGGCTTGCTCCAGCTGGCAAATGATGGGGTAATATGCGCTGTCTGTGTGATGCGGCGAGCAGAAGTAGCAGAGGCGCGTATGCTGCTCTGCCGAGATTTTCTCCATGATAGCGACCGCAATTCGTGACTTGCCGATCCCCGGCTCGCCTGAGAGAAGGATCACTTGGCCTTCCGCATCTTTTGAACGTTGCCAGCGGCGGAGTAGGGTTTCAAGTTCTTCATCGCGGCCAACCAGATAGGTAGGGCGATCGCCATGCAGCGCAGCGAAACGGCTGGCTATGCTGCTCGGCCGAAGCACCTGGTAGGCGCGGATCGGGTCGGAAAAGCCTTTGACTGCATGCCCGCCAAGGTCACGAAAATCAAACAGGCGACCGAGGAGGTGGTGGGTCTTCTGTCCAATCACGACGGAGTCGGGCTCGGCCAGGCCTTGTAGCCGTGCCGCAAGATTGGGGGTTTCGCCGACCACGCCGCGCTCTCGCGCCTCGCCTGAACCGAGTATGTCTCCGACCACCACGATTCCGGTGGCGATGCCAATGCGTATCTGGAGGCGGTTCGGCAACTCCAGACGACCGACGGCCTCGATCAACTCCAGGCCGGCCCGCACAGCTTGCTCAGCATCATCATCATGTGCCTGCGGGTATCCAAAATAGACGAGTACTCCGTCGCCCATGTATTTGGCTACGAATCCGCCAAGGCCCTGCACTGTGTCGGACACGCATCGGTGATAAGCACCGATAAGATCCCTGAGATCCTCAAGTTCGACACGCGATGCTAGAGCTGTCGACCCGACAAGATCGCATAACATGACGGTCAACTGTCGGCGTTCCACTTCACGCTCTGGCGCACCCACCGGCGCGTTTCCAAGTTCACTCGGAGCCATCGCGGGATGCGCTGAATGGACAGCCTGCTTCCGCAGTTCTCCAATGGCGTCGAAGATCTTGCGGCGGTGCCCAACCGAAGCGACGCCGATCTCCTTAAGGTCCCTTGCAGTTAGCCTCAGAAGGAGTTGTGGATCTATGTGGTTATCGCGGAACGCTGACGCATATTCGTCCAGCCCCAGATCGCCCAGCCACTCAGGGATGTTCACCGGAGTATCCTCGATCAGGCCGCCCGCATTTTTCGGCAGCCGCCCTCAATCTATCGCAATCTGAACGATCGGTCAGCTAGGGATAGCATCCAACTTTCGCAAAGCGTTCAAGAGATGAACTCGGGAACTACCGGCCGATTATCGGCGGCGTACCTCACCTTGGGCGCGGTAGGCGGCGTTTGATTGAGAAATACCAACCAAACGACCCCAGGAAGCGATCAGGCCTGATGTCTCAGTTGGGTCATTCGCGACCGGGTCGAACCGGCAGCAAGTCCGGCCATGCCCGCTGTGCCGCCGAAAGCGGAAGTAGGCCGAGCTGTAGCGTGCCCGCCCTCACGAGCGGAATGCTTGATGGTGGGCACGGCGCAAGTGCGCCTTTGCCCACCTACGAGACCGAACGCATCACGGCATCGACGAGCAATCCCGCGAACAGCAACAGTCCCGCGTCGCGGTTGGACCTGAATATCCGCAGGCACAATGCGGGATCGCTGATGTCCAATCGCCTGATCTGCCAGACGAGATGCGACGCGAAGGCGGCCAAGCCGATCCATGCCGGCCAGCGTGCGCCGCCCAGCACCAACGCCACGCCGATCAGCACCACCGCGAGCGCGTAAAACACCGCAAGCGCCCGGTGGGTGCGTTCGCCGAACAGGCGTGCGGTGGATTTGACGCCGATCAGCGCGTCGTCTTCGGCGTCCTGATGCGCGTAGATCGTGTCGTAGCCGATCACCCACGCGATCGAGCCGGCATAGAGCACGAGCGCGGTCAGATCGATCCGCCCGAGCGTGACGGCGAACCCCATCAGCGCGCCCCACGAGAAGGCCAGGCCCAGCACGACCTGCGGCCACCAGGTGATGCGCTTCATGAAGGGATAGACCGCGACGATGACGAGCGACGCGATGCCGGTCATGATCGCAAAACGGTTGAACTGCAGCAGCACCAGAAGTCCGATCAGCGCCTGCAGAACCAGGAAGGCAAACGCCTGCGCCACGCTGACCTGGCCGGCGGGCAACGGCCGCGACCGCGTCCGCTCGACGCGCGCGTCGAGATCGCGGTCGGTGATGTCGTTCCAGGTGCACCCCGCCCCGCGCATGACAAAGGCGCCGATGAAGAACAGCACGATCACCAGCGGCAATTGCGCGACGTCGCGGGCAATGCCGGCGGCCAGCGCCGCCGACCACCAGCACGGCATCAGCAACAGCCAGGATCCGATCGGACGGTCGAAACGGGAAAGCCGCAGATAAGGCCGCGACCAGGACGGCGCATGCGTATCGACCCAGTTGCCGGTCGCATCGGCAACGCGGGCGGTCGCATCGCTCATCGGGTCGGGGTCATCGCTGGAGAACGTTGCCGTTCAGCGTATCGAAGGTGCTGCCGCCCTTCTTGACGGCCTGCGCTTCGGGAAGCGCCGCCGAGCCGAGCACTTCGCTCAGACTTGGACCGGCCGGTCCTCGCGTCGCCGCCTGCTGCGCGACGTTACAGACCTGCGTCTGCATCTTCTCGGTGTTCTTGTGGCCGTTCTTGAGCTGGTCGGCGATCTGCGGCGGAATTCCGCATTTGGCGGAATTGTTCTGCACATAGGCAATCATCTTCATTTCGGCCTGGCCGAAATTCTTGATCAGCTTGCAGGCCTCATCGGGCGACGCCTTGCGGTCGCTCGCCGCCTTGATCATCTTGCCGCGCCGCTCGGCTTCCTCGCGCAGTGGAACGAATCCCTTCATGCAGGCATCTGCCCCGCCGCCCGCCTGCGGCGGACCGCCGGCTTGCGGCATTCCGCCCGTTGGTGAGGCTCCGCGATCGAACACCGAGCCGCCGGAGGCCGGCGCCTGAACCGGCGCGCCACCAACGCCATTCACCGGCGGAAACGGCGAAGCGTTCGCGGGCGCGGCACTCTGGTTGGGCAATGGCGCCGGAAACGGAGTTTGCGCAAAGCCGTGGCCCGCGTGAAAGCTCACGACGGCAGCGGTCAACGGCACAATCAGGCGGCGGATCATCAAGGGTGGTTCTCCGGCAAGGTCAGGCAAGCCCCAACGTGTCCGAACGAAGCAGATTTGCTAAACGGCTTTTTACGATTCCTGCCGACGCTTAACAACCCGTCGATTAGGGCAGCAGCGCGGCGCGGGGCGGCCTCGAAGGCCCAAAACAGCTCCGGATTCCGGCGCTTTGGGCTAAAAGCGCCCGGTAACGCAACCTTTACCCATGCTGGAGTTCGATTTTCCCGCGATCCTGGAGCGGCACATCCCGTAGTCCGACATAGATCAGACCCCGGGGACCGCGCAGATTTGCCGGTACATCTCCTCGGTCTTCGCGGCGCCGGCCTTGAGCCGCGCCGCGACATGCTGCAATCCGCATTTGGCCGAATTGGCGTCGACATATCTGATCATCTTGAGTTCGGCTTCACTGAAGCTTCCGATCAGTTGGCAGGCCTCGTCCCGAGGCGCCTTGCGGTCACTCGCCGCCTTGACCAGCCTGCCGCGTCTCTCCGCTTCGTCGCGCAACGCGGTGAAACCCTTCTTGCAAGCATCCGCCAGATCGCCCGATGGAGGCGCCGCGAATCTTTCGCCCGGCGCGCCGACGGACACCGATGGCGCCGTGCCCTTCACCGGCGGAAAAGGCGACCGGTCTGCCGGGGCGGACTGCTCATTGGGCAACGGCGCCGGAAATGCACTCTGAGCATAGGCCTGATCTGCAAGGATCGTCACGACGGCAGCGATCAGCGGCACAATCAGGCGGATCATCAAGGGGACTTCTCCAGCAAGGTCCTGCGGCCCAGCGTCTTCAGAGCGAAGCAAGGTTCCGATGAGAGACTTTTTTAGCTAAGACCAGCGCGAAATGGAACTACAGATGCCTGAACTCGATTTTCGTGCCCCTCGCCTGTTCGTCGACGCCCCCCTGAAAGAGGGCGAACGAATCGCGCTGGAGCGCAACCAGAGCAATTATCTCGGCAACGTGCTGCGGCTTTCGGCCGGCGAAACCATTTTGGTGT
Organism: uncultured Alphaproteobacteria bacterium; assembly: GCA_963816815.1. GTDB lineage: Bacteria > Pseudomonadota > Alphaproteobacteria > Rhizobiales > Xanthobacteraceae > Bradyrhizobium. The sequence continues at coordinate 136,531 of CAWFMW010000007.1, read as the reverse complement.
TCAACGGCCGCGACGGCGAATGGCAGGCGGCGATCGAGGGCCGCAAGCGGCCCGATAGTTTGAGCATCGTCGCGCGGACGCGGCCACAGGACCGCCTGCCCGACATCGCCTATGTCTTTGCGCCGCTGAAGCACGCCCGCCTCGACTACATGGTGCAGAAGGCGGTCGAGATGGGCGCCTCGAGGCTGCAGCCGGTGCTGACGCGGCACACGCAGGTTTCGCGCGTCAACAGCGAGCGGATGCGCGCCAATGTCATCGAGGCCGCCGAGCAATGCGGCATCCTGAGCCTTGCTGAGGTCGCCGAGCCCGTCGCGCTGGAACGCTATCTCGACAAGCGCGAGACCAAACGCCTGCTGGTGTTCTGCGACGAGGCGGCCGACATCACCAATCCCATCGAGGCGCTGCAACAAGGGCTGACGGCGACCGAGGGGATCGACATCCTGATCGGTCCCGAGGGCGGGTTCGCCGAGGAGGAACGCGCGCTCTTGCTGCGGCAGCCGCGGACGCTGCGGCTGTCGTTGGGCCCCCGCATCCTGCGCGCGGATACCGCCGGCGTCGCCGCCCTGGCGCTGGTGCAGGCGGCGCTGGGGGATTGGCGGAGTGCGAGCGAAGGATAATGTTCGAGCGGAGCGCCATTTTCACTCTCCGGACAAGTCCAGTTCGCCCAGATTGCGCGCCGCATCGACGACGCGCATGATGCGGACGCCGTGCTTGGTAATCTCGTAAAGCGCCAGCCATCGCACAATCACCAGCATCCGCGCATCGTCGGCGATATCTGGGCGAGGCGGTCCGGACTCTGGAAATTCCGCCAGTTGGCGGCACCGCGCTTCAATACGATCAACCCAACGGTCCGCCGCGTCCGGACCTTTGTCTGCCGCGATGTGAAACCAGATTTCCAGGAGATCACGCCGCGCGAGTTGGGAAAGGCGGACCTCTCCCAACTTACTTGCCCGCCGCCTTCAACCGCGCCCGACCTTGCGCCTTGATGTCAGCAAAATCGGCCGGGCCTGCGTCGCCACTCGCCTGGCCTGCCGTCCAGGCACTCCGCAGGAAGGCCAACCGGGCCTCTTCCGTCTGCTCCATGATCCGCAGCGCCTCGCGCACGACTTCGCTTGCCGAGGTGTAACGGCCACTGGAAACCTTGGATTTGACGAACTCGCTCAATTCGTCGGTCAGTGAGACATTCATGTTCATCGCGGAAACCTTTCTCCCTGATTATGGGAGTGACCACGAACTTTGGCAATCTTTGCCATTCAGCCAGCACGTTCAGTGCCCGATTCGCGCTTACCTGGCCAAGCCGTCTTGAAATCGTTAACGCTTCCAATCATTAAGCCACTTGGCCAATCCCTGTCGAAACCGCGGTTCGGCCATGGTAAGGCCTGCGCCAACAAAGCTCCAAACCAACACTGGAACCCGGTTTTTCCGGATATTTGGACGTAAAATGACCGCGACCGCTGCCGTCAGAGGTGCTGCCGGATCCGCCGCCTGGGCGGACGCGCTGCTATTGTCGTTTGCACAAGGCGGCTACGTGCAGGCCCACCCCGGCATCCTGCAGCCGGCCGAGCCGTTCCTCGACCTGTCCGGCGAGGACATCCGCAAGAGCCTTTACCTGACCACCGACGCTTCCGGCGAGGAGCTCTGCCTGCGCCCCGACCTCACCATTCCGGTGGCGCGCGATTATCTCGCCTCGGGGCGCGCCGGCCAGCCCGCGGGCTTCAGCTATCTCGGGCCGGTGTTTCGCTATCGCGGCGGCTGCCCCAGCGAATTCCTGCAGGCCGGCATCGAATCCTTCGGCCGGCAGGACCGCGCCGCGGCGGATGCCGAAATGCTGGCGCTGGCGCTGGAAGCGACCTCAGCCTTCGGATTGAAGGATGTCGAAATCCGCACCGGCGACGTCGCGCTGTTCACCGCGCTGATCGACGCGCTCAATCTCTACCCGGTGTGGCGGCGGCGGCTGATCAAGGATTTCAACCGCAAGGTCAGCCTCACCGACGATATCGAGCGGCTGACGCTCGCAGCCGCGCCCGGCCGCAACGAATATGAGGGCGTGCTGGCGGCGCTCGCCGGCTCCGACCGCAAGGCGGCGCTGGCGCTGGTCACCGACCTGATGTCGATCGCCGGCACCACCAATGTCGGCGGACGCACGGTGGCCGAAATCGCCGACCGCTTCCTCGAACAATCGACGCTGAAGGGCGGCGCGCTGCCGCGCGACGCGCTCGACATCATCAAGCGCTTCCTTGCGATCGCGGGCGACCCGGATGAATCGGTGGCGCAACTGCGCGCGCTCGCCACTGACGCCAAGCTCGATCTCGCAGCCGCCATCGATCAGCTCGAAAGCCGCGTCGGCTTCATGGCCGCGCGCGGCATCGACACCAGGCGCGTGCGGTTTTCCACCTCGTTCGGCCGCGGGCTCGATTACTACACCGGCTTCGAATTCGAACTGCACGCCAAGGGCAACGGCGTCGAACCGCTGGTGGCGGGCGGGCGCTATGACGGCCTGATGACGCAGCTTGGTTCGCCGACGCCGATCCCGGCGGTCGGATTCTCGGTCTGGATCGAGGCCCTGACGCAACACGCCAGCCGAGGGAGCGCCGCATGACCGCTCCCTTCGTTCTCGCCGTTCCCTCCAAGGGCCGCCTGCAGGAAAACGCCGAGGCGTTTTTCACGCGCGCGGGGCTGTCGCTGGCGAAGCCGCGCGGCGCGCGCGACTATCGCGGCACGATTCCCGGCCTCGACAATGTCGAGATCGCCTATCTCTCCGCGAGCGAAATCGCTTCGCAACTGGCGCGCGGCATGGTGCATCTCGGCGTCACCGGCGAGGATCTGCTGCGCGAAAGCATTCCCGACGCCGACAAGCGCGTGCTGCTGATCGACAGCCTCGGCTTCGGCAGCGCCAATGTCGTGGTCGCGGTGCCGCAGGCCTGGATCGACGTCCGCACCATGGCCGATCTCGACGACGTCACCACCGGCTTCCGCGCCCAGCATAACCGGCGGATGCGGGTCGCGACCAAGTACATCAATCTGACGCGCAACTTCTTTGCCTCCCACGGCGTGGTCGACTACCGCATCGTCGAAAGCGCCGGCGCCACCGAGGGCGCGCCCGCCGTCGGCACCGCCGAGATGATCGTCGACATCACCACCACAGGCGCGACGCTCGCCGCCAACGGGCTCAAGGTGCTGGACGACGGCGTGATCCTGCGCAGCCAGGCCAACCTCGTCGCCGCAAAGGACGCCGACTGGTCGGCTGAGGCCCGCGAGACCGCGCGCGTCATCCTCGACCACATCGCCGCCCGCGCCCGCGCCAGCAAATACCGCGAGGTGCGAACGCGTTTCGCCGGCTGCAACGATGCGCTGCTGGCAGAGGCGCATAACCGGTTTGGCGTGGTGGCGCCGTTCGGCGGGCCGACCTCGTCGGGCATGATCACGCTGCACTGCCCGCCGATGCAGCTCTACGCGCTCGGCAGCTTTCTGCGCGAACACGGCGCCGACACGGTCTCGATCGCCTCGCTCGACTATGTGCTCGACCGCGAAAACCCGCTATTTGCCAGGCTCGAGGCGTTCCTGCGGCAATAAGGCTGCCGTTTGTTCATCGTTGCGACAGCCAGCGTCAGGTAGCATATACGGTTGTGATGATCTGGGACCTGATCGATGACGCTCGGCTCTGACGTTTCCCGCCTGTCGACGACCGCGGCCAACGCCGCGGCGCAGGGGCTGTCGATTGTCGTGCCGCTGTACAACGAGGCGGCCGGGCTCGCCGTGCTGCACGAGCGGCTGATCGGCCTCGCCCGCACGCTGCAAGGCGCGTTACGGCCTCGCCAGCGAAGTGGTCTATGTCGACGACGGCAGCGCCGACAACACGCTGGCGATCGCGCGCACGCTTGCCGCCGATGCGCTCGACGTCCAGGTGGTGTCGCTGTCGCGCAATTTCGGCAAGGAAGCCGCCCTGATGGCGGGGCTGGACCATGCCCGGCGTGGCGCGGTGCTGTTCATGGACGGCGACGGCCAGCATCCGCCGAGCCTGGTCGAAAAGCTGGTCGCGCACTGGATCGATGACGGCTACGACGTCGTCTATACCGCGAAGGCGCATCGCGACAATGAGTCGTTCCTGCGCCGCCAGGCGGTGCACGGCTTCTACGCGCTGATCAACTGGGGCGCGCGGCAGAAGATCCCGGAGGACGCCGGCGACTTCCGCCTGCTGTCGCCGCGCGCGGCCACGGCGCTGCGCCAGCTTCCCGAGCGCAACCGTTTCTTCAAGGGCCTGGCGAGCTGGATCGGCTTCCGCCAGATCCGCGTCGACTACGAGCCGGCGGCGCGCGCGCACGGCGTCACCACGTTCAGCCCGGGCCGGCTGATCGGCCTGTCGATCGAGGGACTGACGTCGTTCTCGGTGGCGCCGCTGCGCTTTGCCAGCCTGCTCGGCGTGCTGCTCGCGCTCACCGCCTTCCTGTTCGGCCTGACCATCCTCTGGGAGGTCCTGACCACCGGCAAGCAGGTCCCCGGCTATCCCTCGCTGATGATCGGCCTGATGACGATCGGCGGCGTGCAGCTCATCATGATCGGCATCGTCGGCGAATATATCGGCAAGATCCTCTCCGAGCTGAAGGCGCGTCCGATCTACTTCGTCGCCGAACATTCCGAAAAGCGCGCCGATGGCGAGACGCCGGCGAGCGCCACCGAACGGACCGCCGCCGAATGAACGACGCAGCGCTGCGCCGGATCTGGCTGTGCGCCGACGATTACGGGCTGGCCGAGGGCGTCAACCGCGCCATCCGCGACCTGATCTCCCGCGGCCGTCTCAATGCGACCTCGGTGATGGTGGTGGGCGCCGCGATCGGGCGCGCCGAGGTCGACGCGCTGCAGGACGTTGCCGCGAGCAGCCCGCGCTGCGCGATCGGCCTGCACGCGACGCTGACCGCGCCGTTCCGTCCGCTGACGATGCACTTCCGGCCGCTCGATGGCGGCCTGTTCCTGCCGTTTCCGGCCATGCTGCGATCGGGCCTGTTGCGGCGGCTCGATCCCGACATGATCGAAGACGAACTTCTGGCCCAGCTCGCGGCCTTCAAGGAGCTGTTCGGCCGCGCGCCCGATTTCGTCGACGGCCACCAGCACGCGCAACTGTTTCCGCAGGTGCGCGACGCCTTCCTGCGCGCGGTGAAGGAAGCCGCGCCCGGCGCCTGGGTCCGCCAGGGCGGACGCCTCCAGCCGCTGGCAAAGCGGCTCGGCGCGCCCAAGGCGCTGGTGCTCGACGTCCTCAGCGCGCAATTCCGCAAGCGCGCCGCGGTTGCCGGCATCCCGTTCAATCCCGCCTTTGCCGGCGCCTATGATTTTTCGAGGGCGCCCGATTTCGCCGTGCTGATGGGTGAGTTCCTCGATGGCCTGCCGGATGGCGGGCTGGTGATGTGCCATCCTGGCTTTGTCGACGAAACGCTCGAAAGCCTCGATCCCCTGACCACCCAGCGCGAGGCGGAACACGCCTATCTCGCAAGCGATCAATTCCCGGCCGTTGCTGGCGGCGAATAAAGTTACATTGAGTTGATAGGGTCGGGGAAATCCCGGCGTTTTGTCGCATACCAAAATTTAATTCGGCCACCCACTACTTGGCGACACAAAGCCCGCCCTACATCTCGGCGGCGCGTTGACGACGATCCGACGCGAGGGAGAAGGCCATGACACCGCAAGAACGCCAACTGATTGACGATCTTTTCGACCGGCTCGCCAAGCTGGAAAGCGCCAAGCGCGATCCCGAGGCGATGTCTGCGATCATGCAGGGCCTGCGTAACGCGCCCAATGCCGTCTATGCGCTGGTGCAAACCGCGCTGGTGCAGGACGAAGCGCTGAAGCGCGCCGACATGCGCATCCAGGAACTGGAAGCGGGCGCGGGTCAGCAGGAACCAGGTCAATCCGGCGGCTTCCTCGATTCGATGCGCGATGCGATCTTCGGGCAGAACCAGTCGCATGGTTCGGTGCCGAACGTTCGCGCGCCCGAGCATGGGCGGCAGCCGGCCGGCGTGGAACACCGGCCAGGTGATGCAGCAGGGCCAACCGCCCGGACAATACAATCAGCCGGCCTATGGCCAGCCCTATGGCGGCGCACCGCAGCAGCAGCCTTCTGCCTTTGGCGGCGGTGGCGGCTCGTTCCTCGGAACCGCGGCGGCGGCCGCGGCCGGCGTGGTCGGCGGATCGCTGCTGGTCGGCAGCATCCGCTCGATGATGGGCGGCGGCGGCAACCACCAGGCTTCGGCGACACGGCCGGCCACAGCGGCGGGATCGAAGACCGCCGGCCGTGGAGCGACCAGTCCGGCGGCGATCTGGCGCGGGACGCCGGGATCAACGACATCGGTTCGTCGGGCCGGCGCGCCGACAACAACGATAATGATTCCGGTTCGCGGCAGGGATTCTTCGATCAGGCCTCGAACGACGATGACGACATGGATCACGATTCCGACGGCTTCGACGGCGACGATGGTGATGGCGACAGCGATTACGCGTGAGCGACGCGAGAGCTGAAACAAAAACGGCCGCCCGATCGGGCGGCCGTTTTTATTCCACCTTGCCGTCGTCCCTGCGAACGCAGGGACCCATACTCCGCGGCCGTAGTTGTTGAGCGCGTTGGTCGACGACCTTCTTCAGCGACGTAGATCGGTGGTTATGGGTCCCTGCGTTCGCAGGGACGACACCGTTTTCGTGGCCACCGTGGTTAGCTCAGATCACCACGACCCTGGCGCCGACGCCGACGCGGCCGTAGAGATCGATGACGTCTTCGTTGCGCATCCGGATGCAGCCGGACGAGACGTTGGTGCCGATGGTCCAGGGCTCGTTGGAGCCGTGGATGCGATAGAGCGACGATCCCAGATACATCGCGCGCGCGCCGAGCGGATTTTGCGGGCCGCCCTCCATGTGCCGCGGCAGATCGGGACGGCGCGCCAGCATTTCCGGCGGCGGCGTCCAGGCCGGCCATTCCTTCTTGGCCGAGATCGTCTTGACGCCCGACCAGGTGAAGCCGGGGCGGCCGACGCCGACGCCGTAGCGCAGCGCCTTGCCGTCGCCCTGCACCAGGAACAGGAACTTGTTCGGGGTGTCGATCACGATGGTGCCCGGGCCTTCCTTGCCGTGATACTCGACCACCTGCTTTTCGTATTTCGGATCGAGCCGTTGCTGCGCGGGATCGACGGCTTCCTCCTCCCGGCGCATCGACTGCTGCGGATCCATCGGCGGCAGCAGCATGCGCCGCCCGCCATAGCCGTAATCCGGCTGCGGCTGATAGGCCTGCTCGCGCTGATAGCGATTGCCCTGCGGCGCGTCGCCGAACAGGAATTCGATGAAGCCGCCGCCCATGTTGGCGCGTTCGGCGGAGGCCATGCGCACCGGCGCGGGCTCGCGGGCGTAGATCACGGTGGGTTCGGCAACCGGCGAGGCGTCGATCGCACTGGCCTGACTGGCGAAGCAAAGGCAGGACGCGCTCGCAAGGAGCGCAAGAGAGATTTTTCCGGACATCGACGTACTCTGTACTGTTTCGTCACTGCGGGTTGGCGGCAGCGGCTCGACGACGACGCCGCTGCACGCGATCAATACAAATCAAAACCTAATCGGTTTGGTAAACAGATCGGCGTTTCGATTCACCATCGTCGGCAATCGCGCGCGGATTTGTCCGATAGCGTTTATTTTGCGTGAACGCGGGCCTCATGGTTAATCGCTGGTATGCGGCCACTGGCAAAAGTGCGCCACGACACGTTCCCGCGTGAACCTCGCGTTAAATCGCATTGGTCTAAAACAAACGCGAAGTGCAAGGGGTGGGAAAAACTCATGTCGGTCAGTCGCAAACGTTTTCGTATCGAACAAGTCCATTCTGGGCGACGTGCCAATTGTCATGCCGGGCGTCGAAGGCGGCGAGATCGGTCCGATGCATCGCGAGATCATGGCCGAGCTGCGCGCGATCCGCGCGCAGATGGCCGGCTTCGGCCACGCCGCGCGCCGATTCGGATGTCAGCACGGGTATCACGCGCGAGATCGCCGAAGCCCACGCGTTGCTGGAAACCTATCGCGCCCAGATCGAGCAGTGCGAGAAGCTCAAGGTCGAGCTCGACCTCATTCACGACGCCATCAACCGCACCAAGCGCGAAATCGCCACCCTGCACGGCAAGAGCTTTGACGGCCAGGAAATGGCCAAGGTCAATGGCGAGCTCGGCGCCGTCGTCGGCGGCACCGAACAGGCCACCCAGCAGATTCTCGAGGCCGTCGAGGCGATCGACCAGGCCGCCACCGCGCTGTCCAAGAACATCTCGCCCGACCAGCAGAAGCTGCTCAGCGAGGAAATCCAGGAACGCGTCGTCGCGATCTTCGAGGCCTGCAACTTCCAGGACCTCACCGGTCAGCGCATCAGCAAGGTGATGAACACGATGAAGTTCATCGAAAAGCACATCATCGAGATGATGGAGATCTGGGGTGGCGTCGACGCCATCAAGGCGCACGCCCCCCCGATCGTCGATACCCGCGAAGGCGACGCCAAGCTGCTCAACGGCCCGAAGCTGGACGGCGACGACGGTCACGCCTCGCAGAACGACATCGACGCCCTGTTCGATTGATCGGGCTGGTTAACGCAAACTAAACAAAACGCCGGCAGCGATGCCGGCGTTTTTTGTTTTCGCACCGTCATTCCGGGATGGTCCGAAGGACCAGACCCGGAATCTCGAGATTCTCAGGTGCGCAATTGCGCACCATAGTTCGATGCTTCGCATCGCCTCGGAATGACGGCATCAACCCTTAACGGCGCTCACGCCTTCGGCGCGCAGCGGACATAGACCATGTTGCCGTAACGGACTGCGGCATCCTTGTCGATGAAGCGGGTGATCAGCACGCGGCCGTCGAACGAGACGATCTCGCGGTCCTGTTCGCCGGGCGTCGGGCCCGCCGGGCCGATATAGTTCTTGCCGCTCGGGCTGCCCTTGAGGCGCAGTTCCTGCGGGGTGGCCTGGTCGGCCAGATGCATGACGACGCCGCCGGACTGGCCGGCGCCGATCACGTAGGGCTGCTTGCACTGGCCCTTGGCCGCGGCTTCGGTGCGGGCGCGGTCGTTGGGATTCTGGAACGAGGCAAGGCCCCAGCGGCCGACGATCTCGTCGGCGCGGATGGTCGCCGGCATTTCCGGCCCGACGCCGGGCTCGGCGTCCGGCGCCGGATTGGATGACAACGACGGCAGCGTGCTGCTGCAGGCTCCCAGGAAGATCGTCAGCGCCGACGCGATCGCCAGATTGGCAAGCGTACGCGCATTACGTGACCTGATCATCGTATTCCCCCGAGCAATTTGAGCCGCTCCCGTCAAGCAGCCAAGCGCAAAACTCCTGCCGGAGCAATGACGTCCATCAAACTACGCCGCGGCTCCGATTTGGTTTCCGTGGCAGCATCCTATATTGGCCTCAAGAAGGCCTTAACCCCCTTGTTTGCTTGACAGGATCGGCGCCAAGCCATATTCCCCGGCTCCACGTTTAGCACTCAAATGCGACGATTGCTAAGGGCAAGGCCGTCCCGCCCGGGACGGCATCGAATACCCGGCATTCCAGCCAGTTTCAATGGCAACCAGTTCGGAAACCTAGCCTCCCAAGAGGAACTTCAAGAGGAGACGTCATGGCGAAATCCAAATTCCGTCCGCTGCACGATCGCGTCGTGGTCAAGCGCATCGATGCCGAAGAGAAGACCAAGGGCGGCATCATCATTCCCGACAGCGCCAAGGAAAAGCCCTCGCAGGGCGAAATCACCGCCGTGGGACCGGGCGGCCGCGACGAGGCCGGCAAGCTGATCCCGATCGACCTCAAGGTCGGCGACCGCGTGCTGTTCGGCAAATGGTCGGGCACCGAGGTCAAGCTCGACGGCGAGGAACTCCTGATCATGAAGGAGAGCGACATCATGGGCGTGCTGAGCTGAGTCACGCTGTGTCATGCCCGGGCTTGACCCGGGCATCCATCCGCTTCGCAAGAGTCTTTCAAAGCGATGGATTGCCGGGTCAAGCCCGGCAATGACGAGTTAACAACGCGGCAGAGGCCGTACCCATCATTTCCAGGAGCAACTCCAATGGCTGCCAAAGACGTTAAATTTTCCGGCGACGCCCGCGACCGCATGCTGCGCGGCGTCGACATTCTTGCCAACGCGGTGAAGGTGACGCTCGGTCCGAAGGGCCGCAACGTCGTAATCGAAAAGAGTTTTGGCGCACCCCGCATCACCAAGGACGGCGTCACCGTCGCCAAGGAAATCGAACTCGAAGACAAGTTCGAGAACATGGGCGCGCAGATGCTGCGCGAAGTCGCCTCCAAGACCAACGACACCGCCGGCGACGGCACCACCACCGCGACCGTGCTGGCGCAGGCGATCGTGCGCGAAGGCGCCAAGTCGGTTGCCGCCGGCATGAACCCGATGGACCTCAAGCGCGGCATCGACATCGCGGTCCTCGCCGTCGTCAAGGATATCGAGAAGCGCGCCAAGCCGGTCGCGTCTTCATCCGAAGTCGCGCAGGTCGGCACCATCTCGGCCAATGGCGATGCCGCCATCGGCAAGATGATCGCGCAGGCGATGCAGAAGGTCGGCAATGAAGGCGTGATCACGGTCGAGGAAAACAAGTCGCTCGACACCGAAGTCGACATCGTCGAAGGCATGAAGTTCGATCGCGGCTATCTGTCGCCCTACTTCATCACCAACGCCGAAAAGATGACGGCCGAACTGGAAGACGTCTACGTGCTGCTGCACGAGAAGAAGCTCTCCGGCCTGCAGTCGATGCTGCCGGTGCTGGAAGCCGTGGTGCAGTCCGGCCGGCCGCTTTTGATCATCGCCGAGGACGTCGAGGGCGAGGCACTGGCGACGCTGGTGGTCAACCGCCTGCGCGGCGGGTTGAAGGTCGCCGCCGTCAAGGCGCCGGGTTTTGGCGATCGCCGCAAGGCGATGCTGGAAGACATCGCGATCCTGACCGGCGGTCAGCTGATCTCGGATGAACTCGGCATGAAGCTCGAAAGCGTCACCGTCAACATGCTCGGCCGCGCCGGCAAGGTGGTCATCGACAAGGAGAACACCACGATCGTCAAGGGCGCCGGCAAGAAGAAGGACATCGAAGCCCGCGTCACGCAGATCAAGGCGCAGATCGAGGAAACCACCTCGGACTACGACCGCGAGAAGCTGCAGGAGCGGCTTGCGAAACTGGCCGGCGGCGTCGCGGTGATCCGCGTCGGCGGCGCGACCGAGATCGAGGTCAAGGAAAAGAAGGACCGCGTCGAGGACGCCCTCAACGCGACGCGCGCGGCCGTTCAGGAAGGCATCGTTCCGGGCGGCGGCGTGGCGCTGCTGCGCGCCAAGAAGGCGGTCGGCCGCATCCACAACGACAACTCCGACGTCCAGGCCGGTATCAATATCGTGCTGAAGGCGCTGGAAGCTCCGGTTCGCCAGATCTCGGAGAACGCCGGCGTCGAGGGCTCGATCGTGGTCGGCAAGATCCTCGAGAACAAGTCCGAGACCTTCGGCTTCGACGCCCAGACCGAGGAATATGTCGACATGGTCGACAAGGGCATCATCGACCCGGCCAAGGTGGTGCGTACCGCGCTGCAGGACGCCTCCTCGGTCGCCGGCCTGCTGGTGACCACGGAAGCCATGGTCGCCGAACTGCCGAAGGAGCCGGCCCCGGCGATGCCCGGCGGTGGCGGCGGCATGGGTGGAATGGGCGGCATGGGGTTCTAAGCCGCTCCATCCTTTCGCAAACAGATCGAAGGCCGCCTCCGGGCGGCCTTCTTTTTTTGGTTACTCCACGGCCCCACCCGAGGGGCGGGTGAAGGGAGGGTCGCTACGGATTCGAATGAAGCGATTGTCCGGAACGTGCAGCCTCCGCATCGCCTTCTTTTTGGCTGAAGACATCGGGGTTTGCTGCTACGACGTCAACGATTTCATCGCTTCCCGGGAATTTCACATGCGCGCGCGCTTCCTTCTCCTGCTCGGTCTGATCACGGTCTCCCCGAGCCTTGCTTTCGCCCAGATGAAGCTTCCCTCCAAGACGGCGCCGGGCGCGGCCGAGACGCGGTATTTCACCGCGATCGACGGCCTGATGGACGGCAACGCCGACGTCATCCTGAAGGAAACCCGGCAGGGCAAGAACGTCACAGCGGCCGTGCTCGACGTCTGCTACCCCGCCGCGAAGGGTTCCGACCGCAAGGACCGCTTTGTCGCCAACCTCACCGTCAATGGCCAGAGCCTGACCGGCACCGCGCAGAGCATCGGCGACAAGCTGCCGGTCACCGTCAAGCTGGCGCGCAAGCCGACCGGCGACACGTTCGAGTTCCGCGGCCAGATCACCATTGGCCAGGCCGTGACCGAGGTGACCTCGACCGACAATTCCGATCTCAGCGAGAAGGAGTTCCTGGACAACCAGACCAGCGACGACGGCATCACCCCGGCGCCAAAGGATTTTACCGAGGTTTCGCCCGAGGCGTTCGGCGTGCGGGTCAAGCTCGACGCCGCGCTCGACTTCCTCAAGAGCCTGAAGGGCGAGGCCGTCGAGGTCGGGCTGTCAAGCCTTTCGATCTCCTGCGATGCGCTGCGCGCCGGCGAGCAGACCATCAACCTCACGGTCGATCCGGAGCGCACGGCAGCGCTGATTGCGAAGGCCAAATCGATGCCGGGCGTGGTTGCGGCGGGATGGACCAGCGGCAGCTTCGAGATGGACCGCACCATCCGGTTTGCTGCGGCCGAGTGGCGCGACGGCGACAAGATCAACAGGGACAAGATCGCATCGGCGATATCGGGCGTGCTCGCCAGGACGCTCGGCGCCAAGGCGGCGGGCACCGAATGGGACGCCAATACCGGAAAACTGACATTGACCTTGAAGCGGCCGAGCCCGGTCTATCCGCCGCTCGGCCTCACCGAAAGCATCGAGGTCACCGCGCTGGTCTCGCCGGACAAACCCGGCGCGTCCGACAAACTGATGCTGTGGATCTCGAGCCCCGTGATCACGACCGCGGATGAAGGCACCGGCCCAAAGCTGAACCTGTCGGAAGAATCCACCGGCGACGAGGAAGGCGGCGAGCCGAAGGACGACAATGGCTCGGTCGAGGCGCTGGCGAAAGAATTCAAGGGCCAGCGCTGGAACGCCGACAAGAGTGTGTGGAAGTGATCCGCCTGCCGCCGGCCATGTGACGGGATGCGACGTGCGATCATCGCGGTAAAGCGCGCAATGATCCGGCCACGGGTTTGATTGTTAAGATTCGATTCAGTTTAGAGGGACATCATCGGCTCTCCTAAAACTGAGTCAAGCCATGCAGCACCGCGAGCCGAGTACCTTCGAGATCTGGTCAGGCAGTGTGGTTCGCCGCCAGCGGTCGCAACCCGCGCGCCCGTGGAATTTCCTGAAGTCGGATCGCGACGCGGTACTGGTGGTGCGGGAGCCATTTGGCGATCGGGCACGCGCTGCGGTGCTGGTCACGGCGGCGATCGTGGCGAGCTTTGGATTGGGATGGGCCGGCGGCCTGAATTGGCCCCGGTTTGCAAGCGAGCTCAGTGTTCTGGCCGTTGCGCAGAAAGAAACGCCCGCGGTGCAGATTTCCGAAGCGCGGTCGAACCGCAGGGCTGAAGCCGCGCGAAAGACGGCGTCGGCGCCGGATTTGCTCGCCATTGTCGGCAGCATTCCCAAGCCACCCGTCCTGTCGCCTGGCGGTGCACGCCCGACGTCTCAGGCCAATGCAGGCACTGCCCCTGCGATCGCGATGCGGCAGCCCCTGGTGGCGGCGCCGGAAACCAGGCCGGCGACGATTCCCGGCTGGACGGTCGTCGATGTTCGGGACGGCACCGCGGTTCTGGAAGGTCCTGACGGAATTCGGATGGCCGCGCGCGGCGACACCATTCCCGGAGTCGGACGTGTGGAGTCCATCGTGCGCTGGGGCAGCCGCTGGGTCATTGCCACCGCCGGCGGATTGATTGCAACGCCGTAGCCTCGCCGGAACGAAGACGGGCCGGTTCACTCCGCCGATCGTCAATGTGCTGAATGCCGCGCGCGCTTAGGGGCGGAGGCGTTTGGTCATGAAAAGACTGAGCGGGTCGGTGCAATAGGTTCCGAATGGCGGACAGTCCCGATAACCGGACGCGCGATAGAGCCCGATGGCTTCGGGCTGCTTGATGCCCGTCTCCAGACTGATCCGCTCAACGTTCCGCTGGCGGGCCGCATCTTCCAGCGCCTCCAGCAAACGTCGCCCTACCCCATTTCCGCGGGCTTCCGCACACACGAACATGCGCTTTATTTCGGCGTGTCGAGGCGCGATGATCCAAAATGCGATCGTTCCGAGAAGTTCTCCGTTACGGCGCGCGGCGAGAAAGACCGAGTCGGGCGCAGCGAGTGCATCCACGTCCACGACGTGATTGCTTTCGGATGGATACAGCGCCTGCAGGTATGCTCCCGACTCGGCAAAGATGCGCCGTACGTCCGCCTGCCGCGGATCTTCAGGCTCGATGCTGATCTCAGACTTGCTCATCTCCGGCCATTTTTCACACGGGGCTTAATTCGTATTGATGCGAAACCGCAACGTCTTCGCGCCCACGAACGACACCAAATCGCCCTGCCGCCTCCAGGTGCCTGCGTCGGTAAGCGCCGCAATCAGCTCGTCATCGGCCTGCGCGCGGTCCGGCGGACAGGACCGGTTTTCCATTGCGCCGGCGACGAAAATCACGGTATTCCCCGCCACCGAAAATTGGCCCTTGCCACCCTTGCACCAGAGTTCGAACACCACCTCGCCGGCCTCGCCGATATCCAGATTGGGGATCCGCTTCGATCCGGGCATGCGGTTCACGTCGAGTTGCATCTGCGTTTCGAACGGAAAGCCGTCATCAGCTTTAGCCGGGGCGAAATGCAGGGCGGCGGCCAGCAGCAGCGAAGCAGCGCCTGCCCGGACCGTGCGTGCGAATGAAATCATGCTATCTCCCGAAAATACCAGACCTGCCGCGCCGCGCGCCGTTCTATTGAACAATGGCCTGATTGGCTAGGGCGCAAGGCTAAATCAATAGGCAAGGAAGCTATTTTTCATTCACGTCGTGCTGCAGCAACGCTTTGACTGATGCGATGAACTGAGGTGGGATCAGGCGTGCGCCTGAATGCGCTTTCAAATCGGGGAGAGACACCATGTGTGCGGGTGACGACAAGAACTGTCCGGATTTTGAATTGCACCACCGCAGTTTCAAGGAAACGCTTGATCGCGAACGTCGTTCATTCCTGAGATCCGGCTTCGCCGCGGCCGGGGGCGTCGCAGCGATGACCGCGGGCGGCATTTCTCTGGTGACGCCGCAGATGGCGGCTGCCGCCGAAAAGAACCAACCCGCGAAGCGCTCCTATCATCATTTGCCGGCGAATGCCGATACGGTGCATTGGGGCTATTTCAGCAAGAAACTGAAACCGCAGGTCGAGATCGATTCCGGCGACTTCATCACCATTGAGGCGTTGACCCACCATGCCAACGACGACGCCGAACGCATGGTGAAGGGCGATCCCGGCGCCGAAAGCGTGTTCCTGTGGACCAAGGAAAAGAAGGGCGTAAACCGCCGTGGCGCCGGACCGATGGATGCCTCGCTGTTCGGGCGCGGCGCCGGCGAGGGCCTTGGCGTGCACATCTGCACCGGCCCCGTCTATGTGCGCGGCGCCCAAGAGGGTGACGTGATCGAGTTGCGCATCATCGATGTCACGCCTCGGCCATGCGCCAATCCGCAATATCCCGGAAAGGCTTTCGGTAGCAACGCGGCCGCATGGTGGGGCTTTCATTACAAGGATCTGCTCACAGAGCCAAATCCGCGCGAAGTGGTCACGATCTACGAAGTCGACGCTACCGGCGAACGCAACTGGGCGAAAGCCGTGTATAATTTCCGATGGACTCCACAGACGGACCCCTCCGGTGTGGTGCACAAAACCATCGACTATCCCGGCGTTCCAGTCGATCACTCCACGATCAAGGAGAACCACGGCATCCTGAAGAACGTGCGCATTCCGATACGTCCGCATTTCGGCGTGATCGGTTTGGCGCCCAAGGAGGCTGATATCGTCGATTCGATTCCGCCGAGCTATACCGGCGGCAACATCGACAATTGGCGGATCGGCAAGGGCGCCACGATGTATTATCCGGTTGCTGTCGAAGGTGCTCTGTTATCGGTTGGCGACTCGCACGCTTCCCAGGGAGATTCCGAGCTGTGCGGTACGGCCATCGAATGCTCGCTGAACGGCACCTTCCAGATCATCCTGCACAAGAAAGCCGATCTCGTCGGTACGGCTCTCGAAGCCCTCGACTACCCGATGCTGGAAACCAGGGATGAGTGGCTGGTGCACGGCTTCAGCTTCGCCAATTATCTCAGCGAATTGGGAGACAAGGCGCAGTCAGACATTTACTCGAAATCCTCAGTTGACCTTGCTTTGCGCGATGCGTTTCGCAAGATGCGCAAGTTCCTGATGACGACCAAGAAGCTGACCGAAGATGAGGCGATCTCCTTGATTACGATTGGCGTCGACTTCGGCATCACCCAGGTGGTCGATGGAAACTGGGGCGTCCATGCGGTCATCAAGAAGGATATCTTCGCCGGCGGCGAAACCTGACCTGTACCATCGACGCGGTCGGTTCCGGCATGAGCCGAGCCTGCCCGATCGAATGCAGCAAGCATCACGAAGGATCGAGCCTTCGTGGCCGTAGCAGTTGGTCGCGGTCGAAGCGACGACGATCGATTTCAACCGCGTTCTTGCAGACACACGTTGAAGTCCGGGGGATGTCTGCCTCTTGATCCAAAGCAGACATCGCCCGGGCTGGAAGTCAGTCAGCCGCATATGCTCCGACAATCATGCGGCAGGCACGCATCGAATTACGTTGCTTCAGTCGTCGTCCTCGAACTGCGCACGACGCCGGTCGACGGCTTCACTCATGTCGTGGAGTACAAAGATCGCGATGGCAGCCATGCGCTGCCTCTGTTCGGGACTAAATGTTTTATAGAGTGGCTGCCACGCCTCGGCGAGCTTATCCACATCGGCTGATCTTTGAGCCAATGCTTCCGATCGTCGTTGCAAGAAGGCGATGGGGTCACGATTGCGCAGGACTTCGATCGGATTTTGGTCGGCCCGTCTGCCTACTGTTTCCGAGATTTTTGCAACACGGGCTTTCCGATCCTCCGCCCTGGCGCGAATAGCGTTCTCGACAGCCGGCCAGTATTTTTCCTGGTCAGGTGTCAGCTGCAACGCGGCCTTTGTCAGATCAATCCGCAAATCCATCAGGGTATTCCGGTCCGCTGCATTTAAGCGTTCCGGAGTCGCAGGAGAGGGAGTTTGCGCGTGGGCTATCGACGATGCGGTAAGGAAGAGTGCAGTTGCTCCGATCACTATTATTTTCATCATAGGCGACCTCCTAGGTAAGTTATCCCCCAGGCACGCCGCAAGAAATGGTCACTCACGGCAGGTCGCGTTGATTCAAATCAAAGGAACCAAAGAAGTTCGCTACGCTGGCCGATTTCATAAATACGACACCGAAAAAGAACCCCCGCGAGTGTCGGCCGCGCGGGGATCATGTCGGTTGCCCTTGGCGGCGCCCCTACTTCAGCACCATTGCCGTGAACGGATGGACGTAGGCCTGCAACATGACCAGAAGGCCGACGAGACAGGCCAGCGCGATCGAATGCTTGAACACGAAACGCAGGATCGTGCTTTCGTGTCCGTACCAGTTGGTCGCGGTGGAGGCGACCACGATCGATTGCGCGTCGATCATCTTGCCCATCACGCCACCGGAGGAGTTGGCGGCGGCCATCAGCACCGGAGACAAGCCGAGTTGTTCGGAGGTAATCTTCTGCAGATTGCCGAACAGGATGTTCGACGCCGTATCCGATCCCGTCAACGCCACGCCGAGCCAGCCGAGCAGCGTCCCGAAGAAGGGATAGAGCACGCCAGTTGCAGCGAAGGCGAGACCGAGTGTCGCATCGACGCCCGAGAGCCGCGTCAACGTGCCGATCGCCAGCATCGCCGAGATCGTGATCAGCGAGATTGCGCACAGCTTGATGGTTCGACCATATTGCCCGATCATCCTGGCTGGACTAAAGCCCGCCAGCAGGCCGGAAACGATCGCGGCAATCAACATGCCCGTGCCGGTGAACGACAGGTAGGTGAACGCGAACACCGCCCCTTCCGGTGTCGGCTTGGCCGCCACCGGCGGCACCTTGTTGATCATGTTGTGCAGGTCGGGAACGGGATAATTCCAGGTGAAGATCGAGTTCGCCCAGGTCTTGAACGCGCCATTGCCCCAGACCAGCATCACGACGCAGACGATGATCCACGGCAACAACGCGCTCCAGAGCTGGCTCTGGGTCAGCGGCGTCGTGTCCATGGGTTTCGGCGCGGTCATGGTCGCCGCCGAGTTCATCCCGGCCGCGCAGGGCCGCCGACAGCCAGAGCTGCTTGGGCTGCCACACCCTGAGGAACAGGATCAGGCAACCCATCGAAATCAGCGAGGCGCCGATATCGACGATCCAGGGGTTGATGAAGTTCGAGATCACGAATTGCGGGATCGCGAACGAAAGGCCGGTCACCAGAATAGCCGGCCAGACCTCCTTCATGCCCCGCCAGCCGGCGAAGGCCCAGACCACCCAGAACGGCACGATCAGCGAGAACACCGGCAATTGCCGGCCGACCATCGCGCCGAGGATGTAGGGATCTAGCCCCGTGACTGAGGCGAGACCCTGGATCGGCGTACCGAGCGCGCCATAGGCCACCGGCGCAGTATTGGCGATCAGCGACAGGCCGGAGGCGGCCAGCGGAGAGAAGCCGAGGCCGATCAGGACCGAGCCGGTGATGGCGACCGGCGTACCAAAGCCGGAAGCGCCCTCGAAGAACGCACCGAACGAAAACGCGATCAGCAACAGTTGCAGGCGCCGGTCCTCGGTGACGCCGCCGACCGCGCGTTTCAACAATTCGAATTGGCCGGTTGCAACCGTGAGCTGGTAGAGAAAGATGACGTTCAGCACGATCCAGCCGATCGGGAAGAACCCGGCAACGACGCCGAGCAGCGAGGCACGAATCGACATCCCCGCGGGCATGGTGAAGATGAAGATCGCGATCAGGTTGGTCAGGATCACCGCGACGATGGCGGCGATGTGCGCCTTGACCTTGCCGCTGGCGATCAGCACCAGCAGCGTGACCACGGGCACGGCGGCGGCGATCGTCGACAGCGCGGCGTTGCCGAGCGGATTATAGATTTGATTCCACATCGCGTTTCTCCCCCACATTTATTGTTCAGTGTTATTCGGTGCGGCCGCCGGCGCCGTTGCTGGACAACCTCTCAAGGGCCGGTTCGAGCGGGACTGGCCTCGCCAGACACCCGCTCACAACCTCGCGAAATCCGATCGCTGCCGCCCCTCGCCGTTGCGATCATGCTAGGCTCTTGGCAGCGGCTGCGACAAGCCGCCGCAGGCCGGAAATCACATATATTTTGGTCGCGCGCCCTCTGATTCTCTCATCCCCTCAAAGCCTTGAAGGCCCCTCCGGAGACGGTGATCTGTGAAAAATATCCGCTCGACGCTCGCGACGGTGTGGCGCATCGCCATCCCCTATTTCAATTCCGAGGACAAATGGGCGGGCCGCGGCCTGTTGGCGGCGGTAATCACCATTGAGCTGGCACTGGTCGGAAACGCCGTGCTGATCAATCTGTGGCGCGCCCGCTTCTACAACGCGCTGCAGGACAAGGACTGGAACAGCTTCGTCCATGAAATGCTGGTGTTTTGTGTGCTCGCCACGGTCCTGGTCGCACTCCAAGTCTATCAGCTCTATCTGAACCAGTGGCTCCAGATCCGCTGGCGTAGCTGGATGACCAAGAAATATCTCGCGGATTGGATGCATGACGCCAATCACTACCGCATGCAGCTGCAGGGCGACGCCGCCGACAACCCCGACCAGCGCATGAGCGACGACGTCAAGCTATTCGTCAGCCAGACACTCGCGTTAGGTGTTGGGCTGCTCAGCTCCATCGTCTCGCTGGCGTCCTTTGTCGTCATCCTCTGGGGGTTGTCAGCGGCAGCACCGCTGGTGCTGTACGGCATCGATTTCACCATCCCCGGCTATCTGGTGTTGGCCGCGCTGATCTACGCCATCTTCGGCACCGCGTTAACGCAGTGGATCGGCTCGCCGCTGGTCACCCTCGATTTCAACCAGCAGCGGATGGAGGCGGACTTCCGCTTCAATCTGGTGCGGGTGCGGGAAAACTCCGAGCAGATTGCATTGCTCAAGGGCGAGCCTGCCGAACGCGAGCGGCTGTCGGAGCGCTTTTCCCGCGTCACCGCCAACTGGTACGGCATCATGAGCCGCACCAAGCGGCTGACGGCCTTTACCCAAAGCTATGGACAGGCGGCGGTGATGATTCCCTTCGCGCTGGTCTCGCCCGCCTATTTCGCCAACAAGATCCCGCTAGGTGCGCTGACCCAGACCGCGGAGGCCTTCGGCCAGGTGCAGGACGCACTGTCCTTCTTCGTCACGGCCTACCGCACCATGGCGGAATGGCGCGCGGTGGTCGCTCGTCTCGACGGGTTTGAAGGAGGGATTGCAAGCGCCATCGCCCTGCCGACCGAACCCGGTTCGATCGACATGACGCCAGACCGCAACCAGCGAGATCAGCCTGCAACAGCTTCTGGTGAACCTGCCCAACGGCAAGCCGCTGGTCTCCGCCGACGGCTTCAGCCTTCGCGCCGGCGAGCGCACGCTGCTGACCGGACCGTCGGGGTCCGGCAAATCGACGCTGTTCCGCGCCGTCGCGGGCATCTGGCCGTTCGGCGAGGGCGCGATCGCTATCCCTGCGAATGCATCCCTGATGATGCTGCCGCAACGGCCGTATTTCCCGATCGGATCGCTGCACGCGGCGATCGTCTATCCCGGCGAGCCCGAAAGCTTCGACCCGGGCCGGGTGGGAGACGTGCTCGCCATGGTGGGCCTGCCGCAGCTTGGTCCGCGGCTGAAAGAGGAAGCGCACTGGAATCGCATGCTGTCGCTGGGCGAGCAGCAGCGTCTCGGGCTGGCGCGCGCGCTGCTGCACAGACCGGACTATCTGTTCCTCGACGAAGCGACCGCCTCGCTCGACGAGCCCTCGGAAGCGGCGCTGTACAGCCTGCTTGAGGAAAAGTTGCCGGACACCACCATCGTCTCGATCGGCCACCGCTCGACGCTGGACGCATTCCACCAGCGCAACATCAGCATGGTGCGCGACGGCGATCGCTTCACGCTGAAGGACGGCAAGCTGGCGTCGGTTCAGTAGTTCGTGGCCTGAGCCTACAGCCAGCGCCGCGGCCATGGCTGGCGGCGCACCCCGCGGTGCCAGAGACAGGCGAACGCGGTCAGACAGCAGCGCGCCGGCCAGCACCGGCGCCAGCACGAATGTCGACGGCAGATTGCCTGATACCATCAGCAGCGGATTGATGCCCGCCGGCGGGTGAAAGGTCCCGGTCACGTACATCGCCAGAATGGACAAGGCCGACGGCTGCGGCCGCTGCCCAGGCCTGCGGCCCGGTCAGCTTCAGCACGGCGAGGCCGACCAGCGCCGATATCAGATGGCCGCCGATCAGGGCGCGCGGCTGCGCCGGCTCCACGTCCGGCGATCCGATCACCAGCACGATCGAGGTGGCGAACGGGATCACCGCGAGCGGATAATGCGCGGCGAACGAGAACAACTCCATCACGCCGATGGCAATCGCGCCGCCGAGGCCCGCGACCGCGCCCGCCACGACGTTGCGGTGATCGTTGCGGGCGATCGCCTTCTGCAAGCTTCGCCGCCAATCCCGTTTCATCCGCGCCACCCAAAACAAAAGGGGCGGCAGATCGCTCTGCCGCCCCTCGTCTTCGAAGAGAAGATCTTACTTCAGGTTGGTCAACGCGGTCAGGTCAGCCGAGAGCTTGACGATGCCGGCCGCGCCGCACCAGTTCGAACCGACGCCCGACGGATTGATCGGGGTCACGAACGTACCGAGGTTGGTACCGTTGACGTTGCCACGAGCCGAGAAGTCGCTGGTGAAGGCGTTGCAATCACCCTTCGACAGGTTGGTGTCGGAGTAGCGGAAGTCCAGCGTGAACACCTTGTAGGTGAAGCCGATGCCGATGTTCCAGGTGTTGTAGTCGGCGTAGTTGATGCCGTTCGGGAACAGCGCCGTGCCGTAGAACGAGTCCGACGTGCCCAGCCACTGACGGCCGAACTCACCCGACACGTACATGCCGATGCCGCTGGCACCGAACCAGGTGCTCGGCGCAATCGCCTTGCCGACGATCGAAGCGTAGGTGCCTTCGGCGCCGCTGTTGAGGAAGCTCGGCGTATAATAGATGTTGCCGCCCATCGAGAAGTTGTCGTTGAAGGTGTAGTTCACCTTGCCGTAGACCTCGAAGAAGCTGACGTCTTTCTTCAGAACGTTGCCGTTGATCAGCCCGTTGAGGGCACACTCGGCACCCTGAAACTTGCCAGCAAAATCGATGCCGGGAGCGCCGAATTGGCAGGTTCCACCCGGATACATGTAGCCCCAGGCACCGACGTCGAAGGCGAACTGGCCGACCGTCAGGCGGGCACCGCCGTAAGCGTCGATTTCAGCCGCGGCGCGGTTCGGGAACGAGATGCTCGCACCGCCGACGCCGACATAGAGCTGGAAGTCCTTGGTGACGTTGTAGCGCGGCTCGAAATAGACGTTGACCGACGGCTTGTGGTTGGACTGGGTGATACCGCGGAAGATGTAATCGTTGGCGATGCCACCACCGAAGGCGATATCCCAGGGATCGAACGGAGCCGGCGGCGGAGCCTTCATGGCCTTCAGAGGCATATCCGCAGCAAAAGCCGTACCCGATACCATTGCCAGCGCCGTTGCTAACAAAACCAGTTTCTTCATGACGATCCCCATTCCACCCTACTTTGCCAGTCCGGTCCGGCGCCCCCCAAGGGCAAACGACAACCGACTGCGGCCAAATGTCTTAACGTGGTCACACAGTGGTCTGCGACGTCACGATCGTGAAGCAAAAAAGGCAAGCATGTGCCGCCTTTTTAGGCGTTCTGACGTTTTCGATACATGTTCTGCGCGTGTGTTGCATTCTCACAACAATTTTGGAGGTGTGACTTCCATCGGACGGTATCCGGGACCGCAAGCGCCGGGGTGGGCGACAGGCCACAAGAACGCTTTTTTGCGAATCAACCTCCCGTGAAAACACGGGTCCGGTCGCGCAAGAATTCGGTCACCCAGAAAAGAAAAAGGCCGCAGCGCTGGACGCTGCGGCCTTCTCTGAAACGTTATTCCGGCAGGCGACCGTCTAGTTGTGGTCGCCGCCGTTGGACGAGCCCGAGCCCCATGAGGGCGCGGACGGTTCCGGGGTAGCCCAGCTCGGCGCCGGTGCGGGCTCCGGCTCTGGCGCCGCCATCGCGGGCTCCTCCTTGGGAGCGGCGGGCTTGGCAGCCGCCTTCCTTTTCTTTGCCGGGCTCTTCTTTGCAGCCTTCTTCGGCGCGGCAGCCTTTGACTTCTTGGCAGCCTTCTTGGCGGATTTCTTTGCGCCCTTCTTTGCAGCCTTCTTTGCCGATTTCTTCGCGGCCTTCTTCGACGCCTTCTTGGCGGATTTCTTCTTCGCCACTACGGCCTTCTTGGCCTTTTTAGCCTTCTTGCCCTTCTTACTCTTCTTCGCCATCTGGTCCTCCTGTTGCGGCTGTCCATGCCTGTCGAGCGCTTTGAATAGTCCGTGGGCCAGACCGGGGCGGCACTTCTTCGAAGTGCCCTCCCGCTCCATCCCTTGTCCGGGCGTTATCTCCGGGTGAACGCTACGCGTTCGATCCCGAGGAAACCGGATGCCGATCCCGCCATCCACATGCGGGGCAGACGCTCCGGATCACGCCCTTAGGCCGATCGATCAATTCAATCCTTTAGAACGATCCAGGCTTTGGACCTCCTGTCGCCCAATCGAGAAGCTCAATCGTGTGCACCACAGGAACTGACGTACCGCCGGCAATTTGAACCATGCATCCAATATTGCCCGCAGCGATCATGTCCGGTTTGACTGTCGCAATATTGGCGATCTTCCGATCGCGCAATCTGCTCGCAATGTCAGGCTGGAGAATGTTGTAGGTCCCCGCCGAACCGCAACACAAATGGCTCTCGGGCACATCTTTCACCACGAATCCATTCTTGGAAAGCAATTCTTTCGGAAGCCCCGTGATTTTCTGTCCGTGCTGTAGCGAACAAGCCGAGTGATAGGCGACGGTGACGTCGCCTTTTTGGCTCGATGGCGTGAGCGCGAGGCCGGCGAGATACTCGGTGATATCCTTTGCCAGCGCGGATATCTGCGCCGCGGGGCCAGCGAAATCGCGGTCCTCGCGCAGCATGAAACCATAGTCCTTGATGACCGTGCCGCAGCCCGATGCCGTGATCAGGATGGCGTCGAGGCCGCCCTGTTCGGCCTCCTTTTTCCACACGGCGATGTTGGCCGCGCGCCCGCGCCAGCGCGTCGCCGTCCCGCCCGAGGTGATGGGTAAGCGCGCCGCAGCATTGCTCGTCCCTGACGAGCACGACCTCGATGCCGTGGCGCGTCAGGAGATTGATGGCGGCCTGGTTGATGCGCGGCGCCAGCACCTGCTGGGCGCAGCCCTGCAGCAGCGCGACCCGCCCGCGCCGCTCGCCCGTGGCCGCAAAGACGCTGCCGCCCGAGGGGCCCGGCGCCGGCAGGCGCTTCGGCGCCAGCGCCAGCATCGCCTTGATCCGCCGCATCAGGCCGGGTGTCGCGGCCGACTTCGACGCCGGCAGCAGGGCCGCGAACGGCCGGGCGAGCCGCGCCATGATCATGCTGGCGCGAAACAGCTTTGGGCGCGGCAGCACCAGCGCCAGCACCGCGCGCAGAGCCCGCTCCGCCAGCGGCCGCGAATAGTCGCGCTCGATCCGGACCCGCGCCTGATCGACCAGGTGCATGTAGTGCACGCCCGACGGACAGGTGGTCATGCAGGCAAGGCAGGACAGGCAGCGGTCGATATGCTTGACCACCTCAGCGGTCGGCGGCTTGTCCTTTTCCAGCATCTCCTTGATCAGGTAGATGCGCCCGCGCGGGCTATCGAGCTCGTCGCCGAGCAGCACATAGGTCGGACAGGTCGCGGTGCAGAACCCGCAATGCACGCAGGCGCGCAGGATCTTGTCGGCTTCGGCGATGTCGGGATCGGCGAGCTGGGCGAGCGAGAATTCGGTTTTCATGTCGCTGTCATCAGCAGCATCCGGCCGCGATTGAGGATGATCTTGGGATCGAAGCTGTGGCGCACCCGCTGGCTCAGCGCGGCGACGCCGCCGGCCTGCGGATGGAAGACGTCGACGCGTCGCCGGACGTCATCGGAGGCGCGGATCAGCGTGGCATGGCCGCCCGCGGCGTCGACCCGCTGCGCGGACCAACGCGGCCTGCGCGTCCGGCTTTGGCGGCAGCGCCGCCCAGATCAGGCCGCCGCCCCAATCATAGATCACGTCGCCTTCGGACTCGCGCGCCAGCACCTGGCCAAGCGCGCCACCCGAGGCCGGCGGGCAGACGATCCGCCATACCGGCCACAGCCCACGCGCGCCGCTGGCGGCGAACGGCTCGACGTCGCGGATCGCTGCCCAGACCGCCGCCGAGACGCCATCCTGCAGCATCTCCACCGCGCCGAACGCCGCCAGCGCCTTGCCGAGCGATCCGGCGCGGTCTGCCACCGAAGCCGCGATGCCCTCCAGCCGCAGCAGGGTCAGCGCCCGCCCCGCAGCCCCGAGGCGCGCCAGCGCGCCCGCCGCGGAGCCGAACACCGAACTCGGCAGATGCGCCGCGCCTGACACGTCATAGGGCGAACCGAGCGCAGCGGTCATCGCACGATTCGCGGTCACATCGTCCAGCCCGGCAAGCATCAGCGTGCGCTCGCTTTCGGGCTTCGGCATCACCTTCAGCGTCACTTCCGTCATCACCGCCAGCGTGCCCCACGACCCCGCCAACAGCTTGCAGAGATCGTAGCCGGTGACGTTCTTCACCACCCGGCCCCCGGTCTTGAAACTGTCGCCGAAGCCCGACACCGCATGCGCGCCCAGCAGATGATCGCGGGCGCCGCCGGCCTTGATCCGGCGCGGCCCGGCGAGTCCCGCCCCGATCATGCCGCCGATGGTGCCGTTGCCGGACACGCCCAACAACGTGGAGGTGTCCATCGGCTCGAACGCGAATTGCTGGTTCTTGGAATCGATCAGCGACTGCACGTCGGCGAGCGGCGCGCCTGATTGCACGGTGATGATCAGCTCGTTCGGCTCGTAGGCGGTGACCGCGTTCAGCGCTGAGAGGTCGAGCACGGCATTGGTCGCCATCGGATGGCCGATCGCGCGCTTGGTGCCATGGCCGATGATCTCGAGCGGCTGCTCGCTGGCGATCGCCGCGCGCACCACCTCTTCGACGTCTTTGGCGTCTCGTACTCTTAGAGTGTCCACGCTTTCAAGCCCGAATTCTGCTGTCATCGTCCGCGAAGGCGGACGATCCAGTAATCGCCAGTCGCCGAGGATAAGCCTTGACAGCACGGCGTACTGGATACCCCGCCTTCGCGGGGTATGACGACGGAAAACTGGGTGAGCCTTATCATCAAAATCTCGGAATATCCGGAAACGCCAGCCTGCCGCCGTGCACATGCATGCGGCCGAGTTCGGCGCAGCGATGCAGCGTCGGAAACACCTTTCCCGGATTGAGCAGCCCCTGCGCGTCGAACGCGCATTTCAGCCGCTGCTGCTGGTTGAGGTCGATTTCCGAAAACATCTCCGGCATCAGATCGCGCTTCTCGATGCCGACGCCATGTTCGCCGGTGAGCACGCCGCCGAACTCGACGCAGGCGCGCAGGATGTCGGCGCCGAAGGCCTCTGCCCGCTCCATCTCGCCGGGCTGGTTGGCATCGTAGAGGATCAAGGGATGCAGATTGCCGTCGCCGGCGTGAAACACGTTGGCGACGCGCAAATCGTATTTGACCGAGAGGTCGCGGATGCGCGCCAGCGCCTTCGGCAGCGCGCCGCGCGGAATGGTGCCGTCCATGCAGAGATAGTCCGGCGAAATCCGGCCCACGGCCGGGAACGCCGCCTTGCGGCCGGCCCAGAACAGATTGCGCTCGGCCTCTGACGTCGAAATCTGGCAGGTCGTCGAGCCGCAGCCTTGCGCGATCGCCTCGACCCGCTTGATCAATTCGTCGACCTCCACGCCGGGACCATCGAGCTCGATGATCAGCAGCGCCTCGACATCGAGCGGATAACCGGCGTGCACGAAGGCTTCGGCGGCGTGGATCGCGGGCTTGTCCATCATCTCCATGCCGCCCGGAATGATGCCGGCGCCGATGATGCGCGCGACGCATTCGCCGGCGGCCTCGACCTCGGCGAAACCGACCATCAGCGCACGCGCCGTTTCCGGCTTCTGCAGGATCCGCACCGTGATCTCGGTGATGACGCCGAGCAGCCCTTCCGAGCCGGTGATGATGCCCATCAAATCGTAGCCGGAATTCTCCGCGGCCTTGCCGCCGATGCGCAGGATCTCGCCGGACATCAGCACGATCTCGCAGCCGAGCACGTTGTTGGTGGTCATGCCGTATTTCAGGCAATGCACCCCGCCGGAATTTTCCGCGACATTGCCGCCGATCGAGCAGGCGATCTGCGACGACGGATCGGGCGCATAGTAGAAGCCGGCATGCGCCACCGCCTGGCTGATCGCGAGATTGGTGACGCCGGGCTCGGTCACCACCACGCGGTTGTCGAAATCGATCTCGCGGATGCGCTTGAACTTGCCGAGGCCGAGCAGCACGCCGTCGGCCAGCGGCAGCGCGCCGCCCGACAGCGAGGTGCCGGAGCCGCGCGGCACCACCTTGATGCCCTGCTCGAAGCAGTATTTCAGGACTTTCGAGACCTGCTCCGTGGTGTCGGGCAGCACCACGACCATCGGCGGCTGCCGGTACGCCATCAGGCCATCGGACTCATAGGGAAGCATCTCGGCCGCGCTGTCGATCACGCCCTCGCCCGGCACGATCGCGCGCAGCGCGGTGACGATGGCGTCACGGCGACCCAGAACCGCCTGATCGGAAGCCGGCATCATGATGGCCATGCGTATCCTCCGGGCCCCGCGAATAACGATTTGTGATTGCAAATCAAGCACGTCTGCCGGGGTTTGGGTAGGCCATCCGAAGGTTGGATTGCCACGGCTCAACCGATCAGTTCTCTCTGGGACAAGTCTGCAATGCTGAAACCTGTCAAAGTTTCGTGGCTTGTCCCGTCCAAGCGGGCCTGCCACAAGAAATCTGCCTCCATGACCTGGGAAGAAACGAAGAGCACCACATGAAAATATCGACTTTGAGCGCGCTGGTCGTCGTTACCTCACTGACCGCAACATCCGGCGCGCTGGCGCAGGACGCTGCCGCCGGCAAATCCTCGTTCAACAAATGCCTGGCCTGCCACGCGATCGGCGAAGGCGCCAAGAACAAGGTCGGCCCGGAGCTGAACGGGCTCGACGGCCGCAAGTCCGGCACCGTCGAGGGCTACTCCTATTCCGACGCCAACAAGAATTCCGGCATTACCTGGGGCAAGGATGTATTCCTCGAATACATCAAGGAACCGAAGGCGAAGATTCCCGGCACCAAGATGGTGTTCGCCGGCATCAAGAACGAGAAAGAGGCCAACGACCTCTGGGCCTATGTCTCCTCGTTCGACAAGGACGGCAAGAAGAAGTAGCGGCTGGCGTTTTCTTCACCCGCCCCCTCCAGGGGCGGGTGTATCACGCGTCACCTCAAGCCAGCGTGTGCACGATCACTGGCCCGGCTATCGCGGTCGCCGGCCCGGTCAAGAGCGGCGCCAGTTCTTGCTCGATCCACGCCAGCGCGCGCTTGTTGGATTCCTCGGCGGCCGCAAAATTGTTGAACAGGCTGATCGCGATCACCGTGTCGTCGGGCGCATAGACCACGTAATAGCCCATGAAACCGTCGACCCCGCTGATGACTGGGATAGCGCCCTCCTTGATCCTGCGTGTGAGCTCTTCGGCCTTGCCCGGCTTGGCCTTGCCCTGACGAATGGCGGCGTACATGGCGCTCTCCCTCGAAGGTCGGCTGCCCATTGTCGCAACTCTCACGTCTCACCTTCACGGGAAGAGCAGCGGGATCCCGCGCGCAACGATGTTAGCTCATCTGCAGCCGCCGGGCCACGCACGCGTCAATGGGCAGCCGCAGCTTCCGCACCCGGCGTTGCCGATATCATCGCCTCGACCTCGTCGATGACGAGATCGGGAACCGCATTCTGGACCATGTGGCCGACGCCCGGCAGCACGATCAGTTTTACGTTCGGCGCGGTAGCCGCGAACGGCCGTGAGTGGATGTTGGTCGACACCGTCTTGTCGGCGTCGCCGGTAATGATGGTGACCGGCGCCTTGATCTCCGCATAACGCGGCGCCTGCTCGGCGACCGCCGCCTTCAGCGTCACCAGATCGCGCGCATTGGCGATGAATTCGCGCGGTCGCAGCAACAGCGGCGTCGCGGTGTTCCGGACAAAGCCATCCGGCATCGCCTGCGGCAGGAACACGCCGCGAACGCCCGGTTCCACCAGCAAAAGGCCGAGCGGCAGCGTGACGGTGTAGGCGAATAGCGGGCCGATCACCGGCGTGGCGATCAGCCTGTTGTATTGCCCGACGCCGCCGGGCCACGGATAGGCCACCGGCGCCAGCATCACCAGGCCGGCGACGGCGTGCGGGTAATCCAGCGCGATACGCGTCCCCAGCGCGCCGGCCCAGGAATGCACCACAAAGATCGCGGTGTTGACGCCGAGCTTGGCCAGCGCGTCGGCGATCATGCGGGCCTGAATTTCGGGCGTCGAGTCTTCGAGGCGGGCGCGGGTGCTCCAGCCGTGCCCGGGACGGTCGATCAGGATCACGCGGTGCTTCAGGGCAAGCCGCTCGCCGACCGGCTGCCGCATCACCTCGAGATTGGAACTTGCGCCATGGAGCATCACGATCGGCGGACCGGCCGCGTCGCGCGGGCCGATATCGAGAATGTGCAGCGTTCCGCCCGCCACCTCGACCATCCTGCCCCGGGCCGGATGGGCCCGTTCGCTCAGATAAACGCCGGCTTGCGTGACCAGCGCCAGTACCGCCAGCGCCGTCACGAAAATCACTGCTGCCATCGAGGATTTCCGGCTGATTTTCTGCACCAGCGAGCTACGGCGCGGACCGGTGCTGGTTTCGAAGGTTGTCCACAGGGGCTCATTTCTGTGGATAGCGGGGTCATAATGGTGTCACCGTCAACTTTATACAGTGGCACTGACACTTTCGCCATTTGTGCGCGTGCCTGATTGGCAGGTAGCTTGGC
Organism: uncultured Alphaproteobacteria bacterium; assembly: GCA_963816815.1. Lineage (GTDB taxonomy): Bacteria > Pseudomonadota > Alphaproteobacteria > Rhizobiales > Xanthobacteraceae > Bradyrhizobium. Next base: position 106,202 of record CAWFMW010000007.1, on the reverse strand, counting down.
GCTTCAACTGTACCCAACATCCACAGGAACGGGGCGCTCACTACAAATTGTTCCAGCGTAAATTCGGAGAAGTACCCATGATTTCCGACGCAAGCGAAGCCGCCATCGATCAGATTGTAGCGAGTTGCAATGGCGATATCCGCGGCGCCCTCAAAGCGTTGTTGCGTGTCAACGAGCAGCTTGAAGCGGAATTGGCGCAGTTCTACGCGGCGGTAGGCCTCGACGGAATGGCCCGCGGCAGCAACGCCGTGCACTAGCCTTTTTGGGTCGACGCGTCTCCTGACGCGAAGCGATTCGAAAACCGACCTAATCGGACTTCTTTTCGTCATCCTGCGTGGTTGCGGGCGGTTCTTCTACCGCCGGGCAATTGGAGATGGTCGAACGGGCCAGCTTGGCGTCGTCGAGCGACCGGTACGGTCCTGTTCCGAACCAGATATTGCCGCCGACCTGGGCGTTGATGACGGGATTGCTCGTAACGATCTCGCATTTGCTGGTCGCGCGGTTGCCGACCACCCAATAGCCATCTTGCGCGAAAGCGCAGGTTCCGGTCGCGACGATCAACGCGCCGGCCAGCAGCAATGATTTCATGGCTCGCTCCTGTAACGCAGTCTGCCTGTAATAGCGCGTTGGCTGCGCGACGTTCCCCTCCGGAGCAACGCGTCGGGAAACAAGGTTAACCGCGATCTGCTTGATTAGGCGCGATCTTATCGGTGTGTCCGCCCGCGCGCTTCGGCCGGAGGCACGCATCAGATATCGCGGCCTTCGACCTTTTCGGTCAGCGTCTTGACCAGCTCCGGCACCTTTTCGAGATGCGGATTGACGGCCAGCGCCTTGCGGAACGCTTCGAGTGCGCGCTTCTCGTCGCCGATCTCCTGCATGATCATGCCGAGGCCCGCCAGCGCACCGAAATGCCGGGGCTCGCGGATCAGCACCTGCCGGATGTCCTCCATCGAATGCGTGTAGTCGTTCTTCAGGTAATACAGCGTCGCGCGCCGATTCCACGCCTCGACATAGTCGGGGCGCAGCTTGACGACGGCATCGAGCAGTTTCAGCGCGACATCGATCTTCTTCGCATCCATCGCGGCCTTGGCACGCAGCATCAACAGCGCAGCCGTGTCGCTCGGGGTCTGCATCCACACCGCCCAGATCCGCGCCTCGACATGCTTGGCGCTGGCTTCATCGGGGGCGGCCTTCAGGGCGCCGAACAGGAAATCCAGCCCGCGGGTGCGATCGGCGCCGACCTTCGGAAGCTTGCTCGGCGCTTCCGGCAATTTCTTTTGGGCTTTCGGCGGCGGAACGACCTGGGTGTTGTTCTGGGCAAAAGCGGTCACCGGCACGGCTGTCAGGACAGCGGCTGTCACCATGATCCGGCAGTTACGGGCGCCTGGGAATCTCAATGCCATGGATCAAGTCTAGACGCAGAAAATCGCGCCGCAAGCAGCACGTCGTCAAAGACCTGTGAAACGAGGAAAAAAGTCGACTCAGGCGTCCAACGCTTAACCTGGAGGCTTAGCCTTGGCGCGCCTTGAAGCGGCGCTGCACCTTGTTGATCACATACACCCGGCCCTTGCGGCGGACCAGACGGTTGTTGCGGTGGCGACCGCGGAGCGATTTCAACGAGTTACGGACCTTCATGGGACAATCCTGATGCTTTGAAAGGCCGTGTTGAAGGCCGAACCTGAGCTACCCGAAAGTGGCAAAATGGGATAAGTCCCGAAAAGCGGCAACCGCCCGGGACAGCGGGGTTTCTAAGCCATCGCGGGCCCGGATGTCAATTAACCCGTCGCAACTCGCGGAGGGCTGCAACAATCGCTAATCTCGAACGTTATGCAACTGATTCGACAGCTATTTCCGACGAACCGCAGCGTCAAATAGCCTCGGATTTATGAACGCGATGCAGGCTCCGCCCCCCGTATAACAAGAATCGGCCCAGAACGCCGCCGCCCAGACCTTCGATAGAAATGGAACCGATTCCGGCATGACGACCGCTCGAAGGCCGACCGCAAGAATCGCCGCTCTCGCGCCCGACGCCCCGCTCCCGCCGCTTGACGGCTTGCGGATTTCGTTGCCTGCGGGCGTGCAGCCGTTCAAGCTGAACTGGCCTTACATCATCGGCATCGGCGCCTATCACGCCGTGGCAGTGCTTGCCTTCATGCCCGGCTATTTCACCTGGAGCGGCCTCGTCGTGTCGATCGTCGGCACCCATCTGTGCGGGCTGTTCGGCATCAACCTCTGCTACCATCGACTTCTCACCCACCGCGGTCTGAAATGCCCCAAATGGCTCGAGCACGCCATGGTCGTCATCGCGATGTCCTGCCTGCAGGAAACACCGGCGCGCTGGGTTGCCATTCACCGCCGCCATCATCAATTTGCCGACGACCAGCCAGACCCGCACTCGCCGCTGGCAGGTTTCTTCTGGAGCCACATTGGCTGGATCCTGGTCCACCAGCCAGAACTCTCGCGGCTCGGAATCTATGAACGCTATGCCAAGGACATTCTGCGCGACCGGTTCTACGTCGCGCTCGAACGCCATAATTGGCTGATCTGGATCAATCTCCTGCAGATGCCGGTGTTCTTCGGTGCAGGCTTCGCCGCCGCGTGGCTGTCCGGAGAAACAGCGGCCGCGGCGGCCATGACGGGATTGAGCATTCTGATGTTCGGCGTATTCGTACGCACGGTCCTGGTCTGGCACATCACGTGGGCGATCAATTCCGTGACCCATGTGTGGGGCTACAGGAACTACGAGACCGATGAGGACAGCCGTAACAACCTCGTCGTCGGCCTCATCTCCAACGGAGAGGGCTGGCACAACAACCACCACGCCGATCCGCGCTCGGCGCGGCACGGCCACAGGTGGTGGGAGCTCGATAACACCTGGCTGACAATCCGGTTTCTGGCCTTTGTGGGTCTCGCCAAGGACGTCGTGCCGCCGAGCGCGCACCTTGCGAAGCATGCGACGGGCAGCAAGCTGACGACCCGCGGCGCCACGGGCGTGCCTGAATAGGCCACGGGCGGGGCTCCAATTCAAAATTGCGAAAACAACCCCATGCAAAGTACAAAAATCGCCGGTTTACGGTAACATGATACCGGCATGGTCCGGACCACGTGCAGCCCAGCCCTGCCACCGTGGCGCAATGACCGCCGGGGTTCTTTCCGCCTCAAGCCGAAGAAGCCGGGAACGTAACTCGGTCCCGTTGCTTGTCACGCGCTCACATTCTTACATTGGAGAGATCATGATCCGCCGTTTCATCGGAATTGCCGTCGTTGCCGCCAGCGTGGCGCTGCCATTTGCCGCCCATGCGCAGGGCGTCCCCGGAGGCGTCGAGCGAGGCTCCCGCGAGGGCGAACGGGCGGCGGGTCCGGTCGGCGCGATCGTCGGGGGTGTCATCGGTGGTGTCGTCGGCGGCGTGAACGGCGTCCTGGGCGTCGACGAGCGTCCGCGTTTTCGCAGCTACGTCGTCGAACAGCGGCGGCCCTCTTATCAGTATCGCGAAGATCTGCGGATCGGCGCCGTCCTGCCGGAAGAAGGCGTCACCTACTACGACGTCCCGCAAGAATATGGCGTTCGCGACTACCGCTACACGGTGGTCAACGGCCGCACGGTTCTGGTCGAACCGCGCAGCCGAAGGATCGTCGAAATCGTCGAATAAAAACCTATGCCGGGCAGATCAAGGGCCACCTCACAAGGTGGCCCTTTTTCCTTGAACCGCACGAACGTGAACCGCGGCCACATGCGTGTGTCACCTTCGCATTGCTACCGGGCAAAATTATTCCGGAAACTCCACCATCGCCTCGCCGGTCGCGACCTTTTCGCCGGCCTGGTTCCTCACCATGACGTCGATCAGCACCCAGCGCGAATTCTTGGTCACCTGCTTCGACTTGATGATTCCGGTGGGCTGGATGGTGTCGCCGGGCCGGACCGGCTTGACCCACCTTGTTTCCAGCCGGCGGTGGATCGCGCCCGCGGGATAGGCCCAGTCGGTCAGCATCCGGGAGATCAGCCCGAAATTGTTCATGCCGTGCATGATGATGCCGCCGAAATTGGTCTTGCCGAACGAGCCCTTCATGTAGTCGTCGTCGAGATGAAGCGGGTTGTAATCGAGCGAGGCATCGCAAAACAGGCGGATCGATTCGCGGCTGACCGCGAATGTGGGGCCCTCGATACCGTCGCCGGCGTTTAGACTTTCGAACGTCGTGGCCATGGCGCCTTCCCCTATACCGGCCGGATCGTCCAGCCGCGACCGGAACAAATCACCTCGCCGCGCTGGTTGAAGAACACGTTGTCGTGCACCACGAACAGCCGTTCGCGCTTGATGAACTTATCGAGCGCGCGGGCCTGCAAGATGATGACGTCGTTGGGCCTTGCCGGGATGTTGTAGCTCCAGGACTGCCCGGCATTGACGGTGCCCGGCGAGCGCATCCAGTCGTCGGCCGGCGTGCAGGAGAACATCAGCAGGATGTGGATCGAGGGCGGCGCGATCAGCCCGCCATAGCGGGTGGTCTTGGCGTAGGCTTCATCAAAATAGATCGGATGATCCTCGCCGACCGACTTGCAGTAGAGTTCGATCGCTTCTTTGGTCAGCGTGTAGGGAATGGTCTGGCGCGGCTCGCCGGGGACGATGTCGTCCCACGCTTTGCGCAGATTGGCGTCTTTCCAGAAATCGGTCTCAAAGGCCTCGGCCTGCGCCATGCCACACTCCCTGCTTCCGCTGATTTATTCCTGCCGCCTTGCGGAATTTGTTATATAGTATAATCAATTTTCCAGAACGAAAAATCAAGCGCCGGGGAAGCCCAGATGCCCAAGCTCAAACTGCCCGATATCGACAAGGTCGTTGCGATCGACATCCATACCCATGCAGAAGAACCCTGCGGCATGCATGGCGACGACGGCTATGACGATTTCCAGGAACGCATGGCCGACTATTTCAAGTCGCCGCACAAGCATCCGCCGACCGTGCCGGAGACCGCGGCCTATTATCGCTCCAAGAACATCGCGGCCGTGATCTTCCCTGTCGACGCCGAACGCGAGACCGGTTTCCGCCGCTACAACAATTACGAAATGCTGGAAGTCGCCTCCGACAATCTCGACGTCCTGATCCCCTTTGTCTCGATCGATCCACACAAGGGCAAGCTCGGCGTGCGCGAAGCGCGCAAGCTGATCGAGGAATACGGCGTCCGCGGCTTCAAATTCCATCCGACCATGCAGGGCTTCTACGCCAACGACCGCATGGCCTACCCGCTCTATGAAGCGATCAACGACGGCGGCGCGATCGCACTATTCCACACCGGACAGACCGGGGTTGGAAGCGGCATGCCCGGCGGCATGGGTATGCGGCTGAAATATTCCAACCCGATGTATATGGACGACGTAGCGGCGGATTTCCCCGACCTCAAGATCATCCTCGCGCATCCCTCCTTCCCCTGGCAGGAAGAGGCGCTGTCGGTCGCGACCCACAAGCCGAACGTCTATATCGACCTCTCCGGCTGGTCGCCGAAATATTTTCCGCCAATTCTCGTGCGCTACATCAACTCGATCCTGCAGGACAAGATGCTGTTCGGTTCGGACTGGCCGGTGATCACGCCGGACCGCTGGCTGGCCGATTTTGCAAAGCTCGACATTCGGGAAGAGATCCGGCCCAAGGTGCTGAAAGCAAACGCGCGGAAGATTTTGGGTATATAAGTCAGTTTCGCCGGGGGCGGGCCGTAGAGATGGTGGTGTGTGATGAAACTCACCAAAATCGCTGTCTTCACCAGTGCATTGTTGATCGGATATGCGGTCGCATGTCCCGCAGCTCGATCTCAATCCGGCGGCACCATCGTTGAACTCGAAACGCCGCTGGCGAGTTCGCATCCGCTGCAGGGGTATCTGCGGCATCCGAACGGGACAGGCCCCTCGCCTGCGGTGGTCCTGCTGCATAGCTGCGGCGGCAACTGGCGGCATGTCGACGAACGTTGGGGCAAGCGGATCGCGTCCTGGGGCTATGCTGCGCTCTCGGTCGACAGCTTCGGTCCGCGCGGCATCAAGACCACCTGCAGGGACAGTAGCATATCAACCGATTTCGGGGCCGACGCCTACCGGGCACTGGACTTTCTGGCGCAGCAACCGTCGGTCGATCCCGCGCGCGTCGCCGCATTAGGCTTCGCGATGGGCGGCTTCTTCGTTCTGTCGTCGGTCGAACGTGGTATTGCCGAGCACGCGTCGTCAAACAAGTTCCGCGCCGCGGTTGCGTTCTACCCGCCTTGCGGCGGATTGAAGGGGAACCTGACCGTTCCCACGCTGATCCTGATCGGTGAACGCGACGATTTGAATTCGGCAGAGGAGTGCCGCAACCTGGTGGCGGGACGCGACGGCTGGGGGATATCCCGCCAGAAGGACCGCGCCATTCCGATCAAACTTGTCGTGTATCCCGACGCCTATCACGCATTCGACGTGCCTGAACTGAAGGTCCCGCTGGAAATGTTGGGACATCATCTCGAGTTCAACCAGAGCGCGGCGGATCAAGCGGCCGTGGCGCTGCATGAGTTTCTCGACGCGACGATCGGCGGAAAGGTGCCAGGCCAGTGACCATCAAAGCAATCGTCTTCGACGCCTATGGCACGCTGTACGACGTCCAGTCGGTGGCTGACGTCACCGAGGACGCGTTTCCCGGTTATGGCGACATCATCACGCAGGTCTGGCGCATCAAGCAGCTCGAATACACCTGGCTGCGCTCGCTGATGCGGCACTATCGAGATTTCTCCGAAGTGACGCGCGATGCGCTGGCCTACACGCTTGATAGCCTCGGACTCGAATATGACGACGACGGCTTCGCGCGGATCATCGACAAATATCTGCATCTCGATCTCTATCCGGATGCGCTGGCGGCACTATCGGCGATGAAGGACCGCAAGCTTGCGATCCTGTCCAACGGCAGTCCCGATATGCTGGATGCGCTGGTGCGCAACAGCGGGCTCGACCAGCTGCTCGATGCGGTCATCAGCGTGGACGCGAAGAAGACCTTCAAGCCAAGCCCGGAAGCGTACATGCTGATCGAGGAGGTGCTGCACGTGCCGCCGTCGGAGGTGCTGTTCATCTCGTCCAATCCCTGGGATGCCTGCGGCGCCAAGGCGTTCGGGCTCAACGTCGCCTGGATCGAGCGGGTGACGCCGGAAGCGATGGCGCTCGCCTGCCTTGAAAGCGAGACGCTGCCGCCATTGACGATGTTTTGGGCGTTGCGTACCCAGATGGATGAACTCGGCGTCGTGCCCGATCATCGCATTCACGGCCTCGCCGAACTGCCCGCCCTGGTGTCTGCCATAAGGTCCTGAAATGAGTCTTCGAGTCCGTCCGCGCCTTCTTCGCAGAAAAGGCGCCCGATATCTCCGTGATCGAATCCGAGATGAGTTCCGCCACCGTCACGCTGGCCGCCGAAGCCTACGGCGTCGAGCCGGCGCGGATCGCCAAGACGCTGAGCTTGCGGATCGGCGAGCGCGTGGTGCTGATTGTGGCCGCCGGCACCTCGCGGATAGACAACAAGAAGGTGAAGGCGCTGTTCGGGGGAAAGCCGAAAATGCTCGGCCTCGAAGAGGTCGCCGAAATCACGGGCCACGAGGTCGGCGGCGTCTGTCCTTTCGGACTGAAGACGCCGCTGCCGGTCTATTGCGACGTCTCGCTGAAGGCGTTCGACATCGTGGTGCCGGCCGCCGGCTCGACCCACAGCGCGGTGAAGATCACGCCCGCACGCATGGCAGAACTCACGTCGGCCGAGTGGGTCGATGTCTGCGAACTCAGGCCCGCGCCGGAAACGCCAGCCTATTCGTCTTCCTCATAGTACGGTCGCGGCGGCGGCTGCACGGCCTGCGGCTGCATCTGCTGCGGCGCGCGGCCGCGTGGCGCCGTCTGCTGCGGCGCGCGTTGCGCCGGCATGCGATTGGCCTGCTGCTGTTCGGCGCTCGTTTCGAACACCGCGCGGCAATTGCTGGAGAGCTGCGGCGTGTTCTGCCGCAAACATGTCACGATCCGGCCGACATCCGGTACCTGGTCGCTGCAGAGCCGCCAGACGTCGGGCGTGCAGGCCATCTGCTGTTCCCAGGTTCCGCGATATTCCTGCGACGATGCGGGCGCGACAGCGCCGATGCCGGCGATCGCAACGGCAAGGCTGAGGACAATCCGCTGCGTTTGCATGGATCAAGTCCTTTCATTTCGGTTTTCAATTAACGCGGGAACTCCGCGCGGCGATGAGCATCCAGCCTGCCGAATGAATGCGGCCACGCGACGTTGGTGCAAACAAAAAAATGTGAAGCGGGGTTCCGCTATTCGGTTAAGGCCGCTCCAATTTCAGTCGGACTGGCGGGCGTTTTCTGCGACGAACTTCTTACCCGCATCCGTCCATCGACCGAACCTGGTATGGACGACCTCCATCAGTCCAAAGTCCGCAAGAGCGGCGATTGCATGCTCGCCGGCTGACATTGAGCGGCTGTCTACTTCGTCCTGATGATTGTCGAGATATTGATCAACCATCTTGACGAGGGCTATCAGCAACTTCTTCTCGCGATCGGTCATGTGTCAGCTCAATTCAAAAGGCGGGCTGCTGGGGGCGGCCTCTTTGGTTTTCAGGCTCAGGTGATCGTCATGCCTACTCCACCTTGCCGATCTTCTTCACCGCGGCGACCAGCCGCGCGCTGTCTTCTGCGACGAATTTTGAAAACTCCGGGGCGTCCTGATAGGCGACGGGACTGCCGGCGGTCTCGAACGTCTTGATCACTTCGGGCGCCTTCACGGCTTCCGCCATCGCTTCGCGCAATCGCGTCATGATCGGCACCGGCAAGGCTGCCTGCGCGAACAGTCCAGCCCAGATGTAGAACTCGACGTCCTTGTAGCCGAGTTCCTTGAACGTCGGCAGGTCAGGAAAACTCTTGACGCGCTCGGCGCCCCAGTTGGCGAGCACGCGCATCTTGCCGTCATCGACCTGCTGCCTCAGCGTGCCCGGCGCCGACGCCATCGCCTGCACGGTACCGCCGAGCAGCGCGGTCAGCGCCGGACCGGCGCCGCGGAACGGCACGTGCAGCAGCTTGATGCCGGCGCTCGCCGCAAACATTTCCATCGCCACATGCAGCGTGCCGTAGGGACCGGACGAGCCGTAGGGAATTTCCCCGGGGCGTTTTTTGGCATCGTCGACGAATTCCTGCAGCGTCTTCCACGGCGCTGACGCCGGCACCGCCAGCAGCGTCGGATCGGCCAGCACGCGCGCGATCGGCGCGAACTGCGAAACTTCATAGGCCACCGGGCGATCGAACAGCCGGTCGGCTTCCGGCAGCACGGCAAGCGAGGACAGCGTCATCAGCAGCGTGTGACCATCCGGCTCGGCCCGCGCCGCCGCGGCATTGCCGACCGAACCGCCGCCACCGCCGGCGCGGTTGTCGACGATCACGGGCTTGCCGATGATCCGCTCCAGCGCCAGCGCAACGGGGCGCGCCGCGAGATCGGCCTGACCGCCGGGCGGGAACGGCACGATCATGGTGATGTTGCGGGAGGGGTATGGAGTTTGGGCGAAGGCCGTGTTGGAGAGCGCGGTTTGTGCCAGCGGCAGCGCGGCAGCTGCCTTGAGAAGTTCGCGGCGGTTCATTGGTGGTTGCCTCCCAGATTGTTTTCGTTGTTGGAGGCAGCGTAGCCTCAAATTGTAGGGTGGGCAAAGCGAAGCGTGCCCACCATCTGAGAGCGGGATCGGTGATGGATGGTGGGCATGTCGCTGCGCTCCTCTGCCCACCCTACGAGACTTGCTTCCGCTTCTTTCCCTTCGCGAACTGCTTCATCAAAAACTCCGCCAGCACTTCGACGCGCGCGGGGCGCGGGCCGCCGGGCGGCGTGACCAGATGCACGGCGCCTTCGGGCTGGTGCCAACCTTTCAGGATCACCTCGACTTCGCCGGATGCAATGGCGTCGCCGACGATGAAGTCCGGCAAATCGGCGATGCCGAGGCCGGCGAGCACCGACGGCAACAGCGCCTCGCCATTGTTGACGCGAAGCTGGCCTGCGGGGCGGACGCTCGCCTGCTCGCCGGCCGAATTGGTGTAGTGCCAGACGCCGGGCGTGGAGAGATAGGCGTAGCCGAAGCACTTGTGTTCCGCGAGATGCATCGGATGGGTCGGCCTGCCGTGGCGCTTCAGATAGGAAGGCGCGGCCACGGTGTAACGCGGCATCGCGCAGAGCCGCCGCGCGATCAGGGAAGAATCCGGCAGCCGCGCGATGCGCAGTCCGGCATCAAAGCCCTCGCCGATCAGGTCCACCGTCGCGTCGCTGAGATGAAGATCGATCGAGACTTCCGGGAAGGCGCTAAGAAACTCCGGCAGCAACGGCGCCACGGCTTTCACGCCGAACGTCATCGGCACCGCAAGCCGCACCAGCCCGCGCGGCGCCATCGATTGCGACAGGGCTTCGTTCTCGGCCGCTTCGCCGTCGGCCAATAGCTGCGTCGCGCGCTCGGCGAGCTTTTGGCCGGCATCGGTCAGCGCCAGCCGCCGCGAGGTGCGGTTGAACAGCCGCGCGCCGAGCCGCTGCTCCAGCCGGCTGACCGCCTTGGACACCGTGGCCTTGGACAACCCCAACTCGGTGGCGGCCGATGCAAACGACCGTAATTCCACGACTTTCGCGAAGATCGCCAGCGCCTCGAAATCCGGGAGCTTTGACATCGGGATCGCCCTCAAGGCTCGTTTTTGGAAACAATGAGTTTCAATAGTTTCTATTTCTATACCATGCCGGGCGGCATATCCAATGGCCATCGGAATTCAAGCAACGGAGAAATCCAATGATCGAACTCAGACCATTCAACCAACTCGGCAGCGCCGACCACGGCTGGCTGAAAGCAAAGCATCACTTCTCGTTCGGCAGCCACTATGATCCCGACAATATGGGCCACGGCTCCTTGCGGGTGTGGAACGATGACGAGATCGCGCCGAACACCGGCTTTCCCGCCCATCCCCACGCCAACATGGAAATCATCACCTATGTTCGCGAAGGCGCGATCACGCACCAGGACTCGCTCGGCAACAAGGGCCGGACCGAGGCCGGCGACGTGCAGGTGATGAGCGCCGGCAGCGGCATTCGTCACTCCGAGTACAATCTGGAGCCTTCGAAGACGAAGATCTTCCAGATCTGGATCGAGCCGACGACAAAGGGCGGCCAGCCGACCTGGGGCGCCAAACCGTTTCCGAAGTCGGATCGCTCCGGCGAGCTCGTCACCATCGCCAGCGGGATTGAAGGCGACAACGATGCACTGCCGATCCGGGCCGACGCGCGGGTGCTCGCCACCACGCTGAAGGCCGGCGAGAGCGCGGAATACGCACCGCAGAAGTCGCGTAACCTCTATCTGGTGCCGGCGGCCGGCAGCGTCGAGGTCAACGGCGTGCGCGTCAACGCCCGCGACGGTGCGGCGATCCGCAACGAGGCGAAGCTGACGATCACCGCGCTGGAGGATTCCGAACTGGTGCTGGTCGACGCGGCGTAGCTGCGAACGCGTGGACGACGCCCCACACAAAACTCGTCATGCCCGGGCTTGACCCGGGCATCCATCCCGCTTCGCAGAGACTCTTTCAAGCGATGGATTGCCGGGTCAAGCCCGGCAATGACAGATCAAGAATCAACAACACCTCACATCAAACCCAAAAGGAATCCCATCATGGCCAAAGTACTCGTGCTCTATTATTCCGCCTACGGTCACATCGAAGCGATGGCGAATGCCGTTGCCCAAGGCGCGCGCGACGCCGGCGCGACCGTCGATATCAAGCGCGTGCCGGAGCTGGTGCCTGAAGCGGTCGCCAAGGCTTCGTATTACAAGCTCGATCAGGCCGCCCCCATCGCCAAGATCGAAGACCTCGCGAATTACGATGCCATCATCGTCGGCACCGGCACCCGCTTCGGCCGGATGGCGTCGCAGATGGCGAACTTCCTCGACCAGGCCGGCGGCCTCTGGGCCAAGGGCGCGCTGCACGGCAAGGTCGGCGGCGCCTTTACATCAACGGCGACCCAGCACGGCGGGCAGGAAACCACGCTGTTTTCTGTCATCACCAACCTGCTGCATTTCGGCATGACCATCGTCGGCCTGAATTACGGCTTTGCCGGCCAGATGAAGCTCGACGAAATCACCGGCGGTTCGCCCTACGGCGCCACCACGATCACCGGCGGCGACGGCAGCCGCGCGCCTTCCGAGAACGAACTCGCCGGCGCGCGCTATCAGGGGCGCGCGATCGCAGAAACGGCCAATAAACTGCATGGCTGATGCGACACGGGCGGCATTCTCCGAGAGGATTGCCGCCCTATCTATCGCAGGGGGGACGATGGATTTGGCATGGTCGAAATTCTCTTTATCGCTCAACTGGCACGCCGGCCGCTGCAGGCGATGGCGCGGCGCTGGTGGTGCAGGAGCCTTTTTCGCGCTTCGCGCGGAGCGCGGCGCTGCCCGGAATGCACGAAATCGTGAGGCCTGCTTTCCAGCGACCTGATGAATTCGTGGTAGGCCTTCTGACTTCAGTGGCGAGACGCGCAGGGTTCCGGCATGAGCAACAATTCGCAAACCCCGTGGCCGGAATTGCCGACTGCTGCGTGGCGTGACACCTGTGCGACGGTCCAACTCTGGACCCAGATCGTTGGCAAGATCCGGCTGACCAAATCCCCGTGGTTGAATCATTCCTGGCATGTGACGCTCTATGTCACGCCGCGCGGACTGACGACATCGCCGGTGCCCGACGGCACGCGCACATTTCAAATCGATTTCGATTTCGTGGATCATCGCTTGCGCATTGCGACCAGCGACAGCGCGCACCGGGACTTTGCGCTGCCAGGTCACTCCGTCGCCAGCTTCCATGCCGCCACGCTGGCCGCGCTTGCCGAACTCGGCATTGCCGTTGCCATCGACGAGATGCCGAACGAACTGCCCGATCCGGTCAAATTCTCCGAAGACACCGCGCACGCTTCCTACGATGCCGACGCCGTCAGGCGCTTCCTGCAAATCCTCGTCAATAGCGACCGCGTCTTCAAGCAATTCCGCACCGGCTTCCTCGGCAAGGCAAGCCCGGTGCATTTCTTCTGGGGCAGCTTCGATCTCGCAGTGACGCGCTTCTCGGGCCGTCGCGCGCCGCGCCATCCCGGCGGCGTGCCGAATTTGCCCGATGCGGTCGCCCATGAAGCATACTCACACGAGGTCAGCAGCGCCGGATTCTGGCCGGGCAGCGGCGCGATCGATTATCCCGCGTTCTATTGCTATGCCTATCCCGAGCCACCGGGATTCCGCGCGGCGAAGGTGCGACCCGACGCGGCGTTCTTCAGCGAAGCGCTCGGCGAATTCATCCTGCCCTACGACGCCGTACGAACGGCTGCCGATCCCGACAAGGCGCTGCTCGATTTCCTGCAAAGCAGCTACGAGGCCGCGGCGATCGCAGCGAAGTGGGATCGCGGCGCGCTGGAATGCGATCCGGGCAAGCCGGGCGTGGTGCGGCAGGTTTGATTTGGGTTCGTAGGGTGAGCAAAGCGCAGCGTGCCCACCATCACCGTACAGCCGTCGAGATGGTGGGCACGCTTCGCTTTGCCCACCCTACGAAGCTACGAATCCCAGCTAATGCCGCACGTCCGGCTTCACGATGGTGCGGCGAACCTCGGCGCCGCAGTCGGCGCATTCATAGGTGAACTCGATCTTCGCCATGCTCCAATGCGGCTCGACGTCGCGCACATACATCGGAAGTCCGACGCAGCTCGGACAGATGACGAAGGCCGGTTCGGTGTCGTCGTGATGATGGATATAGGCTGGCATATCGGCTCTCCCCAAAAAACGCCCAAGAAAGCATTCTCCAGTAAGTCCCTGACCCGAAGCGCAGCCTACGCCTGTGGCGCGCCGGCGATCATGAACTCTCGCGAACACAGGGAGAACGTCCCCATTATCCCGGCATGTGTGACAGATTTGCACGGCTGCGGAACTGCCCCGACAACGCGACAATTTGCTTCGTCTGACAATGGTTTACTGAGCACGCGTCGCAGCCTTGCATCGCATACCGGATGATTCTGCAGCACGCGCACCGCGCGATCACGCCAACCATGGAGCCGCGCCGCCTGGTCTGGCGCCATTTGACCACCAATCCACGCGCACTGTATCTGTTGCTGAACCGAGACCGATCGACCGACATCAACGGGACACACAATCCATGAGCAGCCGCCCAGCCATTCTCGTCACCGGCGGTGCCGGCTATATCGGCTCGCATTGCTGCCGGGCGCTGGATGCAGCGGGCTACCTGCCCGTCACCTACGATAACCTTTCAACCGGCCACCGCGGCTTCGCCGCGGGCGCCCTGGTGGTCGGCGACATCGCCGACAAGGCCACGCTGGCGCGGACCTTTGCCGAACATGACATCGTGGCCGTCATGCACTTCGCCGCCTCCAGCCTGGTCGGCGAATCCGTTGCCGATCCGCAGAAGTACTACATCAACAATCTCGCAGGCACGCTGACGCTGCTGGCCGCCATGCGCGAGGCCGGCTGCAACCGCCTGGTGCTGTCGTCGACCGGCGCCGTGTATGGCAATGCCGACAGCAAGGCGCTGCCGGAGGATTATCCGTGCGTGCCGATCAATCCCTATGGCGCCTCGAAATGGATGATCGAGCGCCTGCTGGCGGATTATCGCGCGGCCTATGGTTTCGGCTCGTTCGCGCTGCGCTACTTCAACGCCGCCGGCGCCGATCCCGCTGGGGGCATCGGCGAAATGCGCGAAGTCGAAACCCACCTCATTCCCCGCGCCATGATGGCGCTGCAGGGCTATGTGCCTGACTTCGCGGTGTTCGGCGACGATTACGACACGCCCGACGGAACGGCGATCCGCGACTATATCCATGTGACCGATCTCGCCGCTGCCCATGTGCTGGCGCTCAAGCTGCTGCTCGGGGGGCATTCAGGCGGCGCGTTCAATCTCGGCACCGGCAACGGCCTCTCGGTGCGCGAAATCCTCGCGGCGATCGCGGCCGAGACCGGCCGCGAAGTCCCGCATGTCGTCAAGCCCCGACGCGCCGGCGATCCGACCTATCTGGTCGCCGATCCCTCCGCCGCGCGCGCAACGCTGAACTTCCACCCCGTCCATTCGGATCTGGCCACGATCATCCGCACCGCCTGGGCATGGCACAAGAAGGCCCACCCGCTGAAGACGGGTGAGCCGGTTCGCGGATAAGGCGGAGCTGCGCTGGCGATCGCTCAACGGGCCTATAGCGGCTTGATCTGCACCTTGCGGAACTTGACCACGCCGGAACCGTACTGAAGCGCGAACGGCCCGCTGGCGTGTTTTGAATCCTGCACATCGACGGTTTTCTGGCCGTTCAGCACGACGACGAGTTGCGGGCCCTTGGCCGTGATTTCGTAGGTGTTCCATTTGCCGCCCGCCTTCGGCATCGGGTCGACCTTGGCCACATCGACGATGGCGCCGGTGCCGTAGGTCGGATCGGGCCGCTTGTCGAAGATGTTGACCTCGTAGCAGATCTTGGCGTCGATCTTGGCCGATTGGTCGCAGCGAATGAAGATGCCGCTGTTGGCGTCGTCGTCAGCCCAGAACTCGGCCTTGATCTGGAAATCCTTGTAGGAATTCCTTGCTGACGAGATAGGAGGGATCCTTGCCCTCGGTGATCTTGTCTGCGACCAAGGCCCCGTCCTTCATCGCCCAATTGGCTTTGCCGACCTCGGTCCAGTCGCCCATCTTGCTGCTGTCGAGCAGCGTCACCCAGCCATCGCTCTGGCCGGACGCCCCGCTGGAAAATTGAATAGCGGCGGCACCGATCAAGCAGACCGGCTGCAAGTATCGACAAACGCTTCATGAACGTAGCCCTCCCATGGCTGCTTTTGGTTGGGTGGAAACCTATCACCGCGACACGCGGCGTAAATCCGTTTTCCATGCTGCAGTTGCGTTGTGCGGCATTTCGTTTTCGCTGCCGCAGATCATGCATTCCCCTGCGCGCCTTGCTCCTCGGGAACGAGACCGGCTAACATCGCGGCAACACAGATGAGCTCAGCTCACGCGACGGCAACGGAGGAAACCATGAAGGCGGCAACCCGATCCTGGCGATACCTCATGACACCGCTGGTGTTTGCCGGCATGCTGGGCATCGCTTCCGCGGCAGAACTCAATCCGGCCGCCGTCATCTACAAATTGCCGGACCAGATTCCCTGGGGCCCGGTCAACGCCGCCGGCGCGCAAAGCGCAGTGGTGGTAGGCGATCCGACCAAACCCGGCTTCTACATGGTCTACAACAAATGGACCAAGGGCAATCATTTCAGCCGTCCGCACTTCCACCCCAACGATCGCTACATCGTCGTGCTGCAGGGCACGTGGTGGGTCGGGTCGGGGCCGAAATTCGATCCCGCCAACACGACGCCAATGCCGGCCGGCAGCTTCGTCACCCATTTCGCCAAGCAGGTGCATTGGGACGGCGCCAAGGATGAAGACGCCGTTCTCCTGATCATGGGCGAAGGCCCGGCGACGTCGACGGGCGCGGAAGAGAAATAATTCCGGCGCCGCCAATCCATTCCCGAAACGATTTCCACGGCGCATCTCATGCTGTTTCAATGCAAAGTCTGCGGCCCCGCGACCGATCACGGCAGCGCGCCGAAACGTGCGGGCAACCAGCCAAACCCTGGCGCACCATCGATATTCACTGCCACTGCATGGTGCCCGAAGCGAACGCGATGGTGCTGAAGGCGACCGGGATTCCCGGCGGCGGCGAAACGCCGAACGCCAACGCGCATGTCAACGCGCTCACCAAGAGCATCCAGCCGCAGCGCGGCAAGATCGATTTTCCGAAACTGACCGATCTCGACACCCGCCTTGCCGACATGGACCGCGACGGCATCGACGTGCAGGTGATCTCGCCCTATCCCGGCCATTTCGTTTATGCGGCGCCGCCGGAAGTGGCGCGCGATAGTTGCCACATGGTCAACGATCACATCGCCGGCATGGTGGCGAAACACCCCGACCGGCTGATGGGCATGGGCACCGTGCCGCTGCAGGATCCCGGCATGGCCGTCGCCGAGCTGAACCGCACCGTCAAGGAGCTCGGTTTCCGCGGCGTCGAACTCTGCACCAATGTCAGGGGCGTCGACCTCACCCGCGCCGGGCTGGAAAAATTCTTTGCCCGCGTCGAGGAGCTCGGCGTGATGATCTTCCTGCATCCGTTCGGCACCAGCCTGGTCGGCCGCATGGAGGATCATTATTTTCCGAACACCATCGGACATCCGCTGGATTCCGCGCTGTGCGTCGGGCACCTCGTGTTCGACGGCTATCTCGAACGCTTTCCCGAACTGAAAATCTGCATCGCCCATGGCGGCGGCTACATCCCCGGCTATTGGGGGCGTTTCGATCACGCCTTCGCGCATCGCGAGGATTGCCGCGTCACCATCAAGAAGCCGCCGTCGGAATATCTGAAGAAGCTGTATTTCGACACGGTCGTGTTCGACGAGCGCGAACTGAAACATCTGATCGAGATCTGGGGCGCCGATCACATCATGCTCGGCACCGATTATCCCTTCGACATGGCGGAACCGGACCCGGTCGGCTTGCTCGGCCGGATCAAGGGTGTCAGCAAAAAGGACATGGCGCTGGTAGCCGGCGGCAATGCGGCCCGGCTGCTGGGGCTGGCCGCAGATGCTCGTTCCGTAACATAGCAACCATTTCAGCGGCGGCGCGTTTCATGTCCTCAACCAAATCAAGGATATGAGACATGGCTTCTGCTTCAGAGATCCGGGAACATATGGACGTCATCTCGTCGGACAAGAAGACGGTCGGCAAGGTCGACCATCTGGAAGGGACCGACAAGATCAAGCTGACCAAGCAGAGTTCGCCCGATGGGCAGCACCATCACTTCATTCCGTTGTCGTGGGTCGACCACGTCGATCAGCACGTCCATCTGAACAAATCGGGTGCCGACGTGACGTCGCACTGGCAGCATGGCCGGCAATAACCGTCTGACGCGCATTGCGCTGGCCGTGGATGCCGATATCATCAGACGTCAGGAGATCGAATGCACCCGGCGGCGGTACTGCAACTTGAGCGCATGATTGGTGAATACAACACGTGGCGGGCTGTTCCTGAAAAGGAACGCTCGCCGGCGCCGGCGTGGTGGTGGGGATCCGCGATGGAATTGCGCGCCTCCTCGCAACCGCTTCCCGCCGAATGGTGTGCTCAACTCGGATTGCCGGATCGGGCGACTTATGCTTCCGCCGCGGACATCTTCCTGGGCACTTTCGCAGGCCAGACGGCTGTGCCTTGGGCTTACGACTTCCCGGGCAAAGCCGAAGTTCCGGATCCAGCGGTCCGCGATCTGCATCCGCAGCCGTCAGACGACAGCGCCTTTCAGCCCTGACCCGGCTTCCGGCTGCAATGGCGGCGAGGCGAGCGGCGGTTCGGCCGCGAAGCAGGTCGGCCAATTGCCTGGCGGGCAGCGGCTTGGAGAACAGAAAACCCTGCATTTCGTCGCAGGCGTGGCTGCGCAGGAAAGCCTCCTGCTCCAGGGTCTCGACGCCCTCCGCAATCACGGTCATGCCAAGCGCCTTGCCCATGCTGATGATCGCCTGCGCGATGGCCTGGTCTTCGGAATCGATCGGCAAATCGCGAACGAAGGAACGATCGATCTTGATGGTATCGATCGGGAACTGCTTCATCAGCGACATCGACGAATAGCCGGTTCCGAAATCGTCGATCGCAAGGCGAATGCCGCGGCTCTGGATCGCATCCAGCACCTTGATCGCGCGCGAGACATTACGCATCACCATGCTCTCGGTGACTTCGAGCTGCAGCAGCACCGCCGACATGCGGCTGTCCAACAGCGCCTCGTCGACATCTTGCAACAGATGCGGATCGGCGAACTGCCGCGGCGACAGGTTGACCGCCATCGTCACCGGCCGCAGGCCGCGACGCTGCCAGGCCATGTTCTGCGCGCAGGCTTCCTTGAGCACCCAGCGGCCGATCGGAACGATCAATCCGGTTTCCTCGGCCAGCGGAATGAACTGCCCCGGCGATACGGTGCCGAGTTCGGGATGATTCCAGCGCAGCAGCGCCTCGACGCCGGTGATCTGGCCGCTCGCCATGTCGATCTTGGGCTGATAGTGCAGACGAGAACTGGTCGCGCTCCAGCGCGCGGCGCAAGGCGCTCTCCAGCTTCAGTCGCTCGATCGACTGCGTCTTGAATTCCTTGGTGAAGAAGCGGAAGCCGTTCTTGCCGTCTTCCTTGGCGAGATACATCGCCATGTCGGCGTTCTTGGTCAGCGTCTGAATGTCGGTGCCGTCGGACGGGTACATCGCGATCCCGATCGAGGCGGTGGTGTGGCACTCATGTCCGCTGAGCTGCAGCGGCTGGCTCAATACCGAAAGAAGGTCGCCGGCAATGCGCTCGACCTCGGGACGCTCGGCGGCCTCCTCCAGAATGACCACGAACTCGTCGCCGCCGAGCCGCGCCACCACATCGCTCGAACGCAGCGCACGGCGCAGCCTGCCGCCGATCTCCACCAGCAGCATGTCGCCGGCGTCATGCCCCAGCGAATCGTTGATGACCTTGAACCTGTCGAGATCGATGAACAGCACGGCGAACTGCCGCTGATAGCGCGCGGCGGCATCGATCGCGCGGCGCAGCATGCCGTTGAACATTTCGCGGTTCGGCAGATGCGTGAGGCTGTCATGCGACGCCAGATACTCGATGCGCTCGTCGGCCCTGGCCTTTTCATCGACGCGGTCGAAATTCTCCAGCGCGAAAGATACGTTGTCGACCAGCCGCTGCAACAGCTCGGCAAACTCGGGCGTGAACGTTTCCTTCTCGAGGGAAATGAAAATCATGACGCCGACCACGCGCCCCTGCGCGAACAGGGGGAACGCGCCGCCGGAATTGGCGCCATCGCTGCGCGCCCTGTCGTGGAACGCTTTAACGCTGGAGTCGGCCAGGTAATCGTTGACGATGCAGGCCTGCCGCGAACGGATCGCCCTGCCGGAGAGCCCGTGTCCCTCGGGGCGCGCTACGCTGGCCGAGACACGCACCTGCAGCGCGCTGGCGGCGGTTGGACCGGCGGCGGCGACGACATCGAGGAAGTCGTCATCCGGCTTCATCAGCATGATCGAGGTCGAGGTAAATTTGCCGCCTTTGGCAGCTGCTTCGCACACCAGTTCGAACAGCTCCGCCCGCGAAGTCGCGCGGATGATCGCTTCGTTGGTCGAGCTCAGCGCCGCCAGCATGCGCGTCAGGCGCTCCTTCTGCACCTCGGTCCTTGCCTTGTCGTCGGCATGGTCGAAATTCTCCAGCGCGAAAGACACGTTGTCGACGAGGCGCTGCAACAGTTCGGCAAACTCGGGCGTGAACGTATCCTTCTCGAGCGACATGAACGACATCACGCCGACCACCTGCCCCTGCACCAGCAGGGGGAACGACGCGCCGGAATTCGTGCCGTCAAGCCGCGCCCGATGGTGAAATGCCTCGGCGTTCGGATCGGCAAGGTAGTCGTTCATGATGCAGGGCCGCTGGGAGCGTATCGCCTGGCCGCACAGCCCGCGTCCCTCGGGTTGCATCTCATTGACCGATATCGTTGCCAGCCGCGCGCTGAGCCCGGTCGGACCGGCGGCCGCCACGACGTCGAGATAGTCGCTGTCGGGTTTTCTCAACGCGATGGAGGTCAAGGTGAACCTGCCGCCGCTGGCCGCGGCCTCGCACACCAGATCGAACAATTCCGCCCGCGACGTCGCGCGGATGATCGCCTCATTGGTCGCACTCAGCGCCGCCAGCATGCGCGTCAGGCGTTCCTTCTGGATCTCGGTCCGCGCCTTGTCGTCGGCGTGGTCGAAATTCTCCAGCGCGAACGACACGTTGTCGGCCAAGCGTTGCAGCAGTTCGGAAAACTCGGGCGTGAAGGTGTCCTTGTCCCGAGACATATAGATCATGACGCCGACCGGCTCGCCGCGAACCAGCAGCGGAAAGGCGGCGCCTGACTGAGCGCCGTAGGTGCCGACGACGCCCTGGAAAGCCGCGACGCGCTGGTCGGCCACATAATCATTGGTGATGCAAGGCCGTCTGGTTCGGAACGCCGTTCCGCTCAGTCCGCGGCCCTCGGGGCGGGCTTCGTCCACCGACAACCTGACGTGCCGTGTCGTCTCGGCCGCCGGGCCCGCGGCGGCCACGATCCTGAGCAGGTCGCTGCCGGAATCGGCCAGCGCGACGGTGGTCGAGGTGAACCGGCCGCCGTTCGCCACCGCCTCGCACACCATGTCGAACAGTTCGTCGCGGGATTTGGCCCGCATGATGGCTTCGTTGGTCGCGCTGAGGGCGGCGAACATCCGCGTCAGGCGCTCCTTCTGACCTTCGGTCTTCGCCTTTTCGTCGGCCCGATCGAAGGTCGCGATCGCAAACGACACGTTGTCGGTGAGCCGCTGCAGCAGCTCGGCGAATTCAGGCGTGAACGTATCGCTTCTCGGAGGAAATGAAAAACATCACGCCGACCGCCCGGCCGGAAACCATCAGCGGGAACGCCGCGCCCGACATGGCGCCGTCGCTGTGGATGAATTGATGAAACGCCGATCCACGGGTGTCGGCGCGCATATCGTTGGAGATGCAGGCCCGGCGGGAGCGAAACGCGTTGCCGCACAGTCCGCGCCCTTCCGGATGATCCGCGTTGATCGAAACCTTGACCCGGCGCATGTTGTGGGCCGTCGGCCCCGCCACGGCCACCGTATCGGTATAGTCGCTGTCCGGCCGCGCCAGGAGAATGCTGGTCGAGTTGAACCGGCCGCCCTTTGCGGCAGCTTCGCACACCAGTTCGAACAGTTCGGTCCGCGACGTTGCACGAACGATCGCTTCGTTGGTCGCGCTGAGCGCCGCCAGCATGCGCCCCAGACGCTCCTTCTGGGCGTCGGCTCTCGCCTTTTCGCCGGCGCGTTCGAAATTTTCCAGCGCGAACGAGACGTTCTCCGCGATCCGCGCCATCAGCGCGACGATCTCTTCGTCCTCCGCCCACGATTTTCCGACAAAGAACATCAGCACGCCGACGCTTTCACCGGCCTTGATCAGGGGAACCGCGACGCAGGCGGTGACGCCGGTCTCGCGCGCGGTCTGATGCCAGGGCTGCCCTAGGGTCGAGTTGAGGATATCGTCGTTGACGGCCGGCTTCTGCGTTCGGAACGCCCTGCCGCAGACGCCCGTTCCATACACGTTTTCGGCATCGATCGAGAACGGCGCGTGCATGATCTGTTCGACGATGGCACCCGTTCCCGGCGACCGGCTTCAGCCAGATCGAGTCCGGCTCCGCCAGCAGGACCACCGTGGCTGCGGATTTGCCGTTGTATACCGCGGCATCGCAAACGCGCTGATAGAGTTCCTGTTCGGTCTTGGCGCGCAGAATGGCTTCGTTGGTCGCACTGATGGCGCCGAACATCCGGTTCAGCCGCCGCATCACGCGCTCGCCGCTCTTGCGCGAGGCCTCGTGTTCGAAATTGTCGAGCGCAAACGAAATGTTTGCCGACACGCGCTCCAGCATCGCGACGATCTGCCCGTCGATCGAGTTCGGCTCGCGCCGCGATACCAGCAATACGCCGATGCACTGCGCCATTGCAGATCAGCGGCAGCGCAGCCGCCGCGCCCACGTGGTTGGCCATGGCACCCTCGCGCCAGGGCAGCGAGCGCGGATCGTTCAGAAAATCATTGCTGACGCATATCTTGCGGTTGCGGAAGGCCTGTCCGGAAACCCCGGAACCCTCCGGCGTACCGGCCACGATCGAAATGTCGATACTGCGCAGGCGAGGAACATCGTCGCCAAAACCGGCGGCAAAGCGCAGCAGACTGGTTTCCGGGTCGAGCAGGAAAACGGCGACAGCCAGGAAGTCGCCGACCGAGAATGCGGCTTCGCAGACCTTCGCGTACAGTTCTTCCGGTGATTTGGCGTACAGAATCGCTTCGTTGGTCGCATTCAACGCCGCGAATGTGCGCGCGATGTCGGTATTCACCGTCCCCAAGCTCCCTGCCGGCAGCGTTGGCTGCCCTTGCCGGATTTTATGCGTGCAGGAGGCCTAAATGCCCGTTATTGGCGACTGCGAGTTGAGATTCAGAGTAAATGTGACGCGAACGAACGGTGGGTTCGCTCAGGAGAACTACGGGCTCCTTCACGATTTGTCAGCCATACCACCCGCCGAGTGGCACGCGGCCCGAGGATCGCGATTTTGAATTTTGCAGAGTGAAATTCCGTGCTGTCGAGGACCGTGCCTGCGGCATGGCTAACAGGACATTTCCACGCTTGCTCTGCCGTCGCCGAATTGTCAGCATGCCCGCCGCGACAACAAGCAAGACCCGCCGCTCGTGCGCGGGCGTTCAAAGTGAGGAAATTCCATGCCGATCGTACAGGCCGACCGTCTCACGCGCATCGGCGCTGCGCTGCTCCGGGCCGCCGGCGCGTCAGGGGAGGAAGCCGAAGCGGTCGCTGTCGGCTGCGTCAACGCCAATCTCGCCGGTCACGACTCCCACGGGGTGATCGCGATCCCGACCTATATCGACCGCATCAAGGCCGGCCATATCGTACCGGGCGCGAAATGGACCATCGTCCAGGAATCGCCGACCACGACCGTGATCGACGGCCATTGGGGTTTTGGCTTCCACGTCAACGCCAAGGCGATGGCGCTCACGATCGAGAAGGCGAAGACCGCCAATGTGGCGGCCTGCACCGTGTTCCGCCAGAGCCATGTCGGGCGGCTCGCCGCCTATCCGATGATGGCGATGCGGGCGGGCATGATCGGCATCGCCGCCGCCGACTCCGGCCGTTCGCCGAAACACGTCGCGCCGTTCGGTGGGCGCGAGGCAAGGCTTGGCACCAACCCGATCTCGATTGCGGTGCCATCCGATCTCGAAGCGCCGTTCTATCTTGACATGGCGACCTCGGCGGTCGCGGCCGGCAAGATCGCGCTGTCGATCGCGCGCGGCGAGCAGATCCCGCAAGGCTGGATCATCGACGCCGAGGGCCGCCACACCACCGATCCGACGCAGTATCGCAAGGGCGGCGCGCTGCTGCCGCTCGGCGGCACCGAGGGCTACAAGGGAAGTGGCCTCGCCGCGATGGTCGAAGTGCTGTGCGGCCTGCTCACGGGCCTGGGCTTTGGCGTGGAACCGACCGGCCGCCACAATGACGGATGCTTCATGGCGGTGTTCAATGTCGCAGCCTTCCGTCCACTGAAGGATTTCGAGAAGGAAGTCGGCGAGTTCGCGCGCTATCTGAAATCGACGCCGCCATCCGAGGGCTCGCCGGGCGTGTTCTATCCCGGCGAGGTCGAACATATTCGCGAGCAACAGCGCAGGCGCGACGGCATCGCGGTCGAGGACGCGACCTGGGACAAATTGAAGGCGCTGGCCACCGACTACAGACTGGCTGCCGAACTCGACCTGAAATGAATTCCGCCAGCACAAGGAGAACGGCATGACACGGCAAATGGCGCTGGTGGGATTCCTGCAGGCGCAGAACTGCACCAACCTGCCGAGTTCATGGCGGCATCCGGAATCGCGCGACGATTCGATGTCGGCGGACTACTACCAGGAGATCGCCCGGATTCTCGAAGCCGGCAAATTCCACATGGCGTTCTTCGACGACCGCCTGGCGATGCCGGACCGTTACGGCAACGACCACGCCCACACCGTCGAATACGGCATCCGCTGCGTGAAGATGGATCCGCTGATCGTGCTGACCACGATGGGCATGGCCACGACAAAGCTCGGGCTGGGGTCGACCGCCTCGACCACCTATTTCGAGCCGTTCGACGTCGCCCGCCGTTTCGCCACCCTCGACCTGATGTCGGGCGGACGCGCGGGCTGGAACGTCGTCACCTCGCTCAATGACGGCGAGGCCCACAACATGGGCAAGGACGCCCATCTCGAACACGACTACCGCTACGACCGCGCCGACGAATTCATGGAAGTCGTGCTCGGCCACTGGGACACCTGGGAAGACGGCGCGCTGATCATGGACAAGAAGACCGGCCGCTTCGCCGATCCGGCCAAGGTGAAGCGGCTCGACCACAAGGGCGAGTTCTACAAGTCGCGCGGCCCGTTCACCGTGCCGCGCTCGGCGCAGGGCCATCCCGTCATCATCCAGGCCGGTGCATCCGGCCGCGGCCAGCGTTTTGCGGGACGATGGGGTGAAGTGATCTTCACCGCCGCGCGCAACGTGACCGCTGCCAAGGAAGGCTATGCGGCGGTCCGCAACGAAGCGGCGAAGGCCGGCCGCGATCCGGACCAGATGAGCCTCTGCAACCTCACAACGCCGGTCTGCGCCGCGACCAAGGCTGAAGCCGAGGACAAGATGGCCGTGATCAACAAGCTGCCGCTGGAGATCGACGCGCTGTCGCTGCTCGCGGAAGCCTTGAACTTCGACTTCGCCTCCAAGCCGCTCGACGAGCCGCTGACATCAGACGACCTCAAGAGCATGCAGGGCATCTTGGGCATTCGCGACGGCGTGCTCAAGACTTCAGGCAAATCCAATCCCAGCGCGCGCGATTTCGTCACCTTCTCGGGCCGTGGCCAGGTGCATGACGCGATCGTCGGCGGTCCGAAAGAGGTCGCGGACAAGCTGGAGGAAATGTTCGTCGAGCGCGGTTGCGACGGTTTTGTCATCGCAGCCACCATCGTGCCCGGCTCCTACGCCGACTTCGTCAGGCATATCGTGCCGGAATTGCAGCGCCGCGGCCTGTTCCACAAGGATTATGCCGGCAAGACGCTGCGTGAGAATCTCGGCCTGACGCGGCCCGCCGCCGGCGCCTGGAAATCCACGCCGCGGGCCGCGGCCGAATAACAATAACAAGAGGACACCTCATGCGTTGGCTCAAATTCACCGCCGCCGGCAAGACATCCTGGGGCATCGTCGAGGGCGACAGCGTGATCGCCGTCAATGGCGACCCGTTCGGCGAATGGCAGCGTGGCGCGCAGTCGCATGCGTTGAAAGACGTCAAGATCGAACTGCCGCTGATCCCGCGCACCTTCTATTGCGTCGGGTTGAACTACCTCAAGCATCTCAAGGAGGCCGCCGACAAGGCCGGCACGGTGCCCAACGTGCCCGACCGGCCCGAGATCGGCTATCGCGCGCAAAATGCGCTGATCGCCCAAGACGAGGACGTGGTGATCCCGGCGAGCGCGACCGAGAAGATTCACTACGAGGGCGAACTCGTGGTCGTCATCGGCAAGAAGGCAAAGCACCTCACCGAAGCCAACGCGATGGATTGCGTGTTCGGCTACACCATCGGCAACGATGTCAGCGAACGCACCTGGCAGAAGGCCGACCGCAGCCTGTGGCGGTCCAAGAACGCCGACACTTTCAAGCCGATGGGACCGTGGATCGAAACATCAGTCGATCTCGCCAAGATGGAAACCGTGATCCGGGTCAACGGCAAGGAAACCGGCCGCTTCCACACCAACGACATGATCTTCGGCGTCGTGCCGTTCCTGGTGGAGCTATCGAAGTACTTCACGCTGTCGCCGGGCGACGTGATCTGGATGGGCACCGACGGCGCCTCGCCTAACCTGAAAGCCGGCGACGTCGTCGAGATCGACATCACCGGGATCGGGACGTTGCGGAACAGGTTTGTGGCAGAGAAGGTTTGAGAGCGCAGCGAGACTGTCAGATCCTCATCCTGAGGAGCGCGTAGCGCGTCTCGAAGGATGAATGCCCGGCCGGTTGGCCTCGCCCTTCGAGACGGCCGCTACGCGGCCTCCTCAGGGTGAGGAAATGCCACCCTACCGCCCTACTCGGCCTTGATGCCGGCGTCCTCGATCACCTTGCGCCAGCGCGTTTCCTCGCCCGCAAAATAGCGGTCGAGCGCGTCTGGCGGCTCTGCCACCATGACCAGGCCTTCATTGGTACCAAGCTTCTTGAAGGCCTCGGACTGAACGGCTTTCGCCGCCGACTTGTTGAGACGGTCGATGATCTCCGGCGGCGTCTTGGCCGGCGCGTAGAGGCCGTACCAGGCTTCGGCGGCGTAGCCGGGAACGCCGGCTTCCGACACCGTGGGAAGCTGCGGGAAGGCCGGCGAGCGTTCCGCCGACGTCACGGCGATGGCGCGCAACTGGCCGGCTTCGACCAGCGACGCGGCGCTGGCCACCGTCGTGAAGATCACGTCGATCTGGCCGCCCATCAGGTCGGTGATCGCGGGCGCCGCGCCCCTGTAGGGCACCGTCGCCAGATTGACTCCGGCCATGTGCTTGAACAGTTCGCCGGCCAGATGTGCCGAAGTTCCAGTGCCGTAGGTGCCGTAGGTGAGCTTGCCGGGTGCGGCCTTTGCCGCAGCGATCAGGTCCGCGATCGATTTGATCGGCGACGCCGGATTGACCACGACGATATTGAAGGAGCGCGCCAGCAGCGCCACCGCCGCAAAATCCTTGTGCGCGTCGTAGGGCAGCTTCGGATTCAGGGTGGGATTGACGGCATTGGCAAACGTTCCCATCAACAACGTGTAACCGTCCGGCGCGCTGGCTGCGACCAACTGGGTACCGAGAATGGTTCCCGCCCCCGGCTTGTTCTCGATGATGACGGACGCGCCGAGTTCCTTTGCCATCTCCTGAGCCAGCGTCCGCGCCACGACATCGGTGCCGCCGCCCGGCGCAAACGGCACCACGATCTTGATGATACGATCCGGGTAGGCGGCAAGCGACGGAGCACCGGACATCAGGACGCATGCCGCGAGAAGGAACAGGGCGGAGATAATTCTTGTCGTGCCGCAAGTTTGCATTTTCTCACGCCGTTCTAAGTATGTGGCCTAGATCATCCGCGCCACGGCCGGAATTCTCCGCGCTAGCGCTGTTACCGTCCAGCTCAGCGCCAGCGTACCGCCGAAGACGATAGCGAATTTGACGAAGGCAGGCCACGAATAATCGTAGATGGCGTATTGCAGCCAGATGATGAAGATATAATGGATGAGGAAGATGCCGTAAGCCTGCGGCCGCATGGCATCGAGCAGCTTCATATTCGATGAGGCGAAAGCCAGGGAGACGGTCACTACCGTGAATGTCATCGCGGCGCTGAACAGCGCAAAGGCGAGGCCGTAACCGGTTTGCCAGGATAGCGGCGGCGAAGCGAAGTCCGCGATCCAGTTGTGGTGGCCATAGACCAGCAGCAGGATCGCAGCATAGAACAACGATGCGAAGGCCAGCCAGAGCGGCCAACGCTGGGCCAGTTCACCGTCCTGGCTCAGGATTCCAGCGCGAAGACTAACCACGCCGATGCCGACGCCGGTCAGGAAATAGCCGCCGTAGAGCAGGATCCGGCTGGTCTGGATCGGCAATGGGTAGCCGTCGGGCTCAAGCCAGCTCATATCGCCGACGAACAGCCGCATCGGAACGTAAACCGCAACCGAAAAGACGAGGAACGCTGAAAATGCCGTCCACGGCCGGGCGCGCAGCGAAAAGATCAGCAAGCCGAACATCTTCAGCAGCCGCGGCGCGGTCGCCCACAGTGCGGCGGCTGCGATGTCGAGCGCCAGCAGCACCCACAGGAACCATGCCGGCCCCGACGGCCAGGGGCCTACCGTCAGCGTGCGCCACCAGAAATGGAGGAAGTTGAAATCGGTGGTGCCCGGCAGGTGGTAGCGCAGAAAGGTGGGGTAATACGCAATCGGCATCAGCACAAAGATCGAAATCAAAAAGGGAATGCCGAGCCGCCACGCCCGATGTTGCAGATAGTTCGGCACTCCCCTCCGGGTCAGGCTGTCGTGCACGAACAGCCCCGAGATCAGAAACATGCAGGCCATGAAGAAGCTGTCGTTGAACAGCACGACGAGATCGAACCCCAGCCAGCGCATTTTGTCGCCGTTGCCGAAATGGGTGTAGTTGACCGCGGAGTGATGGATCAGGACCAACAGCGTGATGAGCGTGCGCGCGCGGTCGAGCGCCATGATCCGCCCGGCGGCCGCCCTGGCCCGATCGCCTGGCTCCGGCTTTCGCAGCATTTCATTTTCCCGATCGCGTCCGCGCTCAGTCATTTTTCGAACGCATCGTAAACCAGCTTCTTGACGTTTATTTGTACATGCTGCCGGGCCGACGGTGCGTTCTCCAGCACGATGAAGAACATGTCCTGGGCGCGGTCGATCACCAAATAAGCGCCGGTCGCGCCGTCCCATTTGATTTCGCCAGGCGAGCCCGGCGGCGGCGGCACCGCATTGCCGGGATCGGTGCGGACACCGAAGCCGTAACCGAACCCAAAGCCATCGCCGGGAAAATAAAAGGGATTGCGTTGGACGCCCGAGCCCGGGCCGACATGGTCGGTCGTCATCGCCGCGAACGTCTTGGGACTGAGATAGGTCTTGCCGTCGAGCGCGCCGCTGTTCAGCAGCATCTGCCCGTAGCGCGCGAAGTCGGCGATGGTCGTGACCAATCCGCCGCCGCCGGATTCCCAGCGCGTGACATCGAGTGAATTGCGTTCGGTGTGTCGGTCCTTATCCAGCGGCTGGGCATAGCGCGTCCGTTCAGCCGGATCGGTCAAAAAGAATTTGGTTGTCGTCATGCCGAGCGGGTCGAACAACTGGCTCTTTTCAAACTGGTACAGCGACTGTCCGGAGGCGATTTCGATGACGCGGCCGAGCACGTCGATGGAGTGCCCGTAATCCCACAGCGTCCGCGGCTGCTCGGCCAGGGGCAATTTGGCGATCCGCTCGGCAAATCCGGCATTGTCGAAATCGCCGAGATAGATGCCGTCATACGCCGCCTTCACCGGCCCGCGCTGTCCGTAGAAGCCGTAGGTGATCCCCGACGTATGCAGCAGCAGATCCTCGATCGTGACGGGCCGGCGCAGCGGCACGAGATCGAGCACGGTCTTGCCGGAGTCGTCCTTGCGCTCGACGCCGACCTTCATGCCGGCGAAGGAAGGAATGTATTTGCTGACGGGATCGTCCAGCTTGATGTTCCCGCGATCGATCAGCATCATCGCGGCAAAACTGGTGACGGTCTTGCTGAGCGAGTGCAGCGGAAAGATCGTATCCGGCGTCATGTCGATCCCGGCATCGGCGTCGCGCTTGCCGAAACTCTTGAAATAGACCGGCTTGCCGTGGCGCTGGATCAGGACGATGGCACCGGGAATTTCGCCTTGCGCGACCTGGCCGTTGAGAAATTCGTCGATCCGCGAAAGCTTCTCCAGCGACAGCGGCGCGTTCGGCGGCGGGCCGAAGGTGGAAGCGGCGAGCTGGGTCGGCGAGGAAACAAGGACCGCGACAAGCAGAGCGACGTACCGGCTCAATGATATGATCCTGCCTGCTAACATCGTGCTCCCCTGCCTGAACCGGCCAAAAAACCATAGTATCCGGCCCGCGGCCGTATCACGGCATCCATGTAGCGGACAATAGCAGCGGGAACGGCATCACGAATACGGATTGATCCGCTTCTGCTGCTCGCTGCTGTGCTCCACCAGCATGTCGATGATGGTCCGCACCTTCGCCGAGAGATGATGGCGATGTGGATACACCGCATTCATCGACAATTCGATTGGCCGGTATTCAGGCAACAATCGAACCAGCCGGCCGGCTTCGAGATCGTCATGCACAATAAAGCCGGCGGCCAGAGAAATGCCGCCGCCCTGCAGCGCGGTCATTCGCAGCGTCTCACCGCTGTTGGTGATCAGATTGCCAGCAACCCGAACCGACGCCGGCGCGCCCTTGCGATCAACGAAACGCCACTCGTCATACGGATAGTTCACATGGCGGATGCAATTATGCTCGGCGAGTTCGGACAATTGCTGCGGTCGTCCGTGCTTCTCGATATAGTCGTGCGAACAGCACAACACGTGCCGCCAGGTGGCGAGGCTGCGAACGATCAGGCTGGAGTCCGGCGGCGGCGTCAGCCGCACCGCGATATCAAACCCTTCGTCGATCATGTCGATGGCTCGCTCGCCCATCGTCAGATCGACCTTTACGTCCGGATACAAGGCCAGGAATTCCGCGACCACCGGCGACACGAACTGCACGATATGGGTGGCCGTGTAGATTCGCAGCGTGCCGCGCGGCGTCGACTGCAGCGCGCCGGCGATGTCGTCGGCCTGCTCGATGTCGGCGAGGATCTGGACGCAGCGGTCGTAATAGGCCCGGCCCACCTCGGTGAGGCTGACCTTGCGGGTGGTGCGGTTGAGCAATCGCGCGCCGAGCCGGTCTTCGAGCGCCTGTACGTGGTTGCTCACCATGGTGGTGGACATGTTGAGGCGGCGCCCGGCGGCGGAGAACCCGCCGCTATCCACCACCCGGACGAACGCCGTCAGACTGGTCAGCCGATCCATCCGGCAAGCCCCTGATTATTTGCTCTCACTGGATAATGCTTCCAATTTTTTCGGAATTATCACACCGCAGCCGACATTGCATCTTCACAGCGCACCCGGCGCGAGACCTCAAGGACGCGCCAAGCCGGAACCGAGGATGCCATGTCGATTACGTCTTATGTCTCTGACACTAAAGAAAAAATCAGCTTTCGCCCATCCCGTGCGACGGTTAAGCGGGCCGCCCTGGCCCTTGCGGTTGCGCTCGGCACCGCCGGAGCCGGCCATTTCGGCTACGACTACTTCACCGCCGGCCGCTACCTGGAATCGACCGATGACGCCTATGTGAAGGCGGATTCCACGATCATCTCGCCAAAGGTCTCCGGCTACATCGCGCGGGTACTGGTCGGCGACAACCAGCCGGTCAAGGCCGGGCAGCCATTGGCCGAGATCGACAACCGCGACTTCGCGGCCGCACTGGCGCAGGCCGATGCCGATGTCGCCGCGTCCGAAGCCGCGGTGCGCAACCTCGATGCGCAACTCGCCCTGCAACAGCCGATCATCGAGCAGGGGACGGCTGACGTCGCCGCGGCGGAAGCCAATCTCAAATTCGCGCAGGAAGAACAGGCCCGCTATGACGGGCTGATGAAGACCGGCTCCGGCACGGTGCAGCGCGCGCAGCAGACCGACGCCGCGTTGCGCGCCGGCACCGCGCAAGTGCAGCACGCCAAGTCCGGCCTCTCCGCCGCCCAGCGCAAGGTCGACGTTCTCACCACCGAGCGCGCCAAGGCGGTAGCGCAGGTCGATCGCGCCCGCGCGGTGCAGAGCCAGGCCGCGCTCAATCTTTCCTATACGCAGATCAAGGCGCCGGTGGATGGCACGGTCGGCGCCCGCTCGCTCCGGGTCGGGCAGTACGTGCAGGCCGGCACGCAATTGATGGCGATCGTGCCGCTGGATGCAGTCTACGTGGTTGCGAATTTCAAGGAGACGCAACTCACGCATGTCCGCAACGGCCAGCCGGTCGAGGTCGAGATCGACAGTTTCCACGGCACCAGGCTGCGCGGCCATGTCGATAGCCTGTCGCCGGCCAGCGGACTGGAATTTGCGCTGCTGCCGCCGGACAACGCCACCGGCAACTTCACCAAGATCGTGCAGCGGGTGCCGGTGAAGATCGTGCTGGACGACCAGCGCCTGAACGGCCTGCTGCGACCCGGCATGTCGGTGGTGCCGACCGTCGATACCAAGGCGACCGTTCTGGCCGAGCGCGAGACCCAAGCCCGGTTGGCTTCGGACACCGCCCTCACCCGGCCGAACGGCGGCGCATGTCGGGCCAAGATTGTCCATCCTCATTGGACAATCCTTTCGCGCCTTCCCGGATTATCGAAACAACCCGCCTAATGCATCCTCGACTTGTCTGAGCAAGAGGAGCCGTCGATGACCACACTGCAGCCCACGCTCAATGCCGCTTCTTCTGCCGACATCCCGCAGGCCACGGGCGCAGCGGCGCCGGCGATCCCGGCAAAAACCTGGATCGCGGTAATTGGCGCGACGCTCGGCGCCTTCATGGCAGTGCTCAACATCCAGATCGTCAACGCCTCGCTTGCCGATATCCAGGGCGCGATCGGCGCCGGCATCGATGACGGCGGCTGGATCTCGACCTCCTATTTGATCGCCGAGATCGTGGTGATCCCCCTGAGCGGCTGGCTCGCCCAGGTGTTCTCGATCCGCAAATATCTCCTGACCAACGCGGTGCTGTTCCTGTTGCTCTCTGTGGCCTGTGCCTTCGCGCAGAACCTGCCGCAGATGATCGTGTTGCGCGCGGTGCAGGGATTTACCGGCGGCGTGCTGATCCCGATGGCGTTTACTCTGATCATCACGCTGCTGCCGAAGGCAAAGCAGCCGGTGGGCCTTGCGCTGTTCGCCCTCTCGGCCACCTTCGCGCCCGCGATCGGCCCGACCATCGGCGGCTATCTGACCGAGAACTGGGGCTGGCAGTACATCTTCTATGTCAACCTGGTGCCCGGCGCGGTCATGGTCGGCATGCTCTGCTTCGCGCTGGAAGCCAAGCCGATGAACTTGTCGCTACTGCGCGAGGGCGACTGGGCCGGCATCGTCACCATGGCGATTGGCCTCTCCGCGCTGCAGACCGTGCTGGAAGAAGGCAACAAGGACGACTGGTTCGGCTCGCCCTTCATCGTCAAGCTGTCCGTTATCGCCGCGGTCGCGCTGACGGCCTTCATCGCGATCGAGCTGACGACGAAGAAGCCGCTCTTGAATCTGAGCCTGTTGACGCGCCGCAATTTCGGCTTCGGCGTGCTTGCCAATTTCCTGCTCGGCATCGCGCTCTACGGTTCGGTATTCATCCTGCCGGTCTATCTGTCACGGATCCAGGGCTACAATGCCGAGCAGATCGGCATGGTGCTGGCCTGGACCGGACTGCCGCAGCTCCTGCTGATCCCGCTGGTGCCGCGGCTGATGCAGCGCTTCGACGCCCGCATCATCATCGGCATCGGCTTCGCCCTGTTCGCCGCGTCCAACTTCATGAACATCTACATGACCAACGACTATGCCACCGATCAGCTGTTCTGGCCGAACATCGTCCGCGCGCTCGGCCAGGCGCTGGTGATGGCGCCGCTGTCGGCGGTAGCGACGTCAGGCATCGAGGCGGAGAACGCCGGTTCGGCTTCCGGCCTGTTCAACATGATGCGCAATCTCGGCGGCGCCGTCGGCATCGCGCTGCTGCAGACCTTGCTGACCAAGCGCGAGCAATATCATTCCAACGTGCTGATGCAGTCGGTCTCCCTGCTCGAGCAGGCCACGCGGACGCGGATCGAGAAGCTGACACAATATTTCGTGAACCACGGCATCGTCGATCACGCCGAAGCCAGCCATCGCGCCGTCGTAGCCATCGGCAAGATCGTGCAGAAACAGGCTTTCATCCTGGCCTTCAGCGACACCTTCTATCTGCTCGGCGCCGCATTGATTGTCGCGCTGGTCGCTGCGCTCTTGCTGAAGAAGCCGAGCATTGCCGGCGGTGGCGCCCACTAGGATTATCCAATTCACCCCAGAGGAGAACGACCATGAAACCCCGAATGAATTTCTACCAGGCTGCCCCCGACACCATCAAAGCGCTCGTCGCGCTGGAAGACCAGATCCAGGCCTCCGGCCTCGAAAAATCGCTGATCGAACTGGTCAAGACGCGCGCCTCGCAGATCAACGGCTGCGCCTTCTGCATCAACATGCACACCCAGGACGCCCGCAAGCAGGGCGAGACCGAGCAGCGGCTCTATCTGCTGAACGCCTGGCACGAGTCGCCGCTCTATACCGACCGCGAACGCGCGGCGCTGGCGTGGACCGAAGCGGTGACGCTGATCGCCGAAACGCATGCCCCCGACAATCTCTACGAAGACGTGCGCGCCCACTTCTCGGAAGCGGAAACCGTCAATCTGACCATGCTGATCGGAGCGATCAATGCCTGGAACAGGGTCGCGATCGCTTTTCGCGCGGTGCATCCCGTGAAGGCGAAAGCTGCGGTGGCGTGAAAAGGGAGGACGCCATGACCCGATCAATTCAAGGCGCTGCGGCAATCGCCCTGCTCGCGCTGCTCGCGGTCAGCACGCCGGCCGCGCATGCCGAAGGTGACAAGGTAACGCCCGTGCGTTCGGAAAAGCTCCCGAATGTCCCGGGCAAGAGCGTAACCACCGTATTGGTCAACTACGCACCCGGCGGCAAGTCGGTCAGCCATCATCACGCCGGCAGCGTGATGGCCTATGTGCTAACGGGCCAGATCCGCTCGGAGAACTCCGCGACCGGACCGGCCAAGGTCTACAAGGCCGGCGAGGCGTTCTTCGAGCCGCCCGGCAGCGAGCATCTCGTCAGCGAGAACGCGAGCGCGACCGAGCCCGCAAGCCTGCTCGCGATTTTCGTTGCCGATGACGGCGCGCAACTGACGAATTTCGAGAAGAAGTGAGGGAGTGTTGTGGCAAGCCCCGTGCGCCACACACTCCGCTGTCATGCCCCGCGCAGGCGGGGCATCCAGTACGCCGAGGCCTGTCCGCTTAAACACTGACGTCTCTGGAATACTGGATCGCCCGCCTTCGCGGGCGATGACGTGTCGAGGGCAAGGGCAACTACGTCACACCGCCGTCGCCTTGGCGAACTCGACATAGATCTCGCGCAGCCGGTCGGTCATCGGGCCGGGCTTGCCGTTGGCGACCTTCTTGCCGTCGATCGACACCACCGCCTGCACGAACACCGTGGCGCTGGTGATGAAGGCTTCCTTGGCGGCCAGCGCCTCCTCGACCGAAAACGCCCGCTCCTCGACGCGGAGCTGGCGCTCCTCGGCAAGCGCCACCACCGCCTTGCGGGTGCAGCCGGGCAGGATGGCGCTGCCGTTCTGCCGCGTCACGATCACATCGTCCTGGGTCAGGATGAAGCACGACGACGAGCCGCCCTCCGTCACCTTGCCGTCCTCGATCATCCAGGCCTCGCCGGCGCCGGCCACGGCCGCAGCCTGCTTGGCCAGCACCTGCGCCAGCAGCGCCACGCTCTTGATGTCGCGCCGGGTCCAGCGCAGATCGGGCACCGTGATCACGTTGATGCCGGTCTTGGCCGAGGGTGCGTTGATGATGTCCTTGGTCGAGGTGAACATGATCAGCGTCGGCTTGACGTCCTTGGGAAACGCGAAGTCGCGCCCGGTATCGGCGCCGCGCGTCACTTCCAGATAGACCATGCCGTTGACGAGATTGTTGCGCTTGACCAGTTCGTGCTGGATTTCCTGGATGCGCGCCGTGGTTTCCGGCAGCGCCAGCTCGATCTCGCCGACCGAGCGCTCCAGCCGCGCCAGATGCGAGGCGTTGTCGATCAGCTTGCCGTCGAGCACGGCGGCGACCTCATAGATGCCGTCGGCAAACAGGAAGCCGCGGTCGAGGATCGAGACCTTGGCCTCTGAAAGTGGCACGAACGAGCCGTTGACGTAAGCGATCTGTTCCAAAGCAGAGTCTCCTGGGGGTAGTAAGAGGCGGCGTGGCGGACCTTATAGGCAATTTGGTGGGAGCGAGAAACCCTCTAACCGTCATTCCAGCGCATGGCGGTAGCCGCCACCGTCATTGCGAGCGCAGCGAAGCAATCCACGTCTCCACTTGCGGCGCTGTGGATTGCTTCGCTGCGCTCGCAATGACGGTGATAGACGGTGCGCCTCAATGCGACAGGATCTTCGACAAAAACTGCTGCGCGCGCTCGCTGCGCGGGCTGCCGAAGAAATCTTCCTTCAGCGCATCCTCGACGATCTCGCCCTTGTCCATGAAAATGACGCGATGGGCGACCTTGCGGGCAAAGCCCATCTCGTGGGTGACGACCATCATGGTCATGCCTTCACGGGCGAGGTCGACCATGACGTCGAGCACCTCGCTGATCATTTCAGGATCGAGCGCCGAGGTCGGCTCGTCGAACAGCATCGCGATCGGGTCCATCGCGAGCGCACGGGCGATCGCCACGCGCTGCTGCTGGCCGCCGGACAGTTCGGCCGGGTATTTGTTGGCATGCACCGTCAACCCGACGCGCTCGAGCAGCTTTTCGCCCTTGGCCATCGCCTCGCTGTGCGAGCGTCCCAGCACCTTCTCCTGCGCCAGGCATAGATTCTCGATGATCCGCAAATGCGGAAACAGCTCGAAGTGCTGGAACACCATGCCGACGCGGGCGCGCAGCTTCGGCAAATTGGTCTTGGGATCGTTGACCTTGATGCCGTCGAGCACGATCTGGCCTTCCTGAAACGGCTCCAGCGCGTTGACGCACTTGATCAGCGTCGACTTGCCCGAACCCGACGGCCCGCACACCACCACCACCTCGCCCTTGGCGACACTGGTGGTGCAGTCCGTCAGCACCTGGAAGGTCGGCCCGTACCATTTATTGACGTGGCTGATTTCGATCATGGGTTTTCTCACCGGACAATGGAAATGCGCGCCTGCAGGCGCCGGACGCCAAAGGACGCGAGACTGGAAATCACGAAATAGACCGCGGCCGCGAACAGGTACATCTCGACCAGCCGGCCGTCGCGCTGCGCCACCTTGCTGGCGGCGCCGAGGAAATCCGGGATCGACAGCACGTAGACCAGCGAGGTGTCCTGGAACAGCACGATGGTCTGCGTCAGCAGCACCGGCAGCATGTTGCGGAATGCCTGCGGCAACACGACGTAGCTCATGGTCTGGCGGTAGTTCAGGCCGAGTGCGTACGCCGCCGCCGGCTGTCCCTTCGAGATCGACTGAATGCCGGCACGCATGATTTCGGAGAAATACGCCGCCTCGAACATGATGAAGGTGATCAGCGAGGACGCGAACGCGCCGACTCTGATCGGCCGTGACGCGCCGGTCAGCCACTGTCCGATATAGGGCACCAGGAAATAGAACCAGAAGATCACGAGCACCAGCGGCAGCGAGCGCATCAGGTCGACATAGAGGCCGGCGATACGACCCAGCAACTTGAAGCCGGACAGCCGCATCAGCGCCAGCAAGGTGCCCAACACCAGGCCGCCGACCGCGGAAAGCGCCGTCAGCGTCAGGGTGAAAGTCATGCCGTCGACAAACAGGTATCCGAGCGACCGGCGGATGACGTCAAAGTCGAAGTTGCTGAACATCGGGTGCCCTTTACTTCCCGGAAATGTAGCCGGGGATGGCCACCTGACGTTCGAGAACACGCATGCCGATCACGACGACGATGTTGACGAGGAGATACAACACCGTTGCGGCCGTGAAGGCCTCGAACACCTGAAACGAAAACTCCTGCATGGCGCGCGCTTGACCGGTCAGCTCGATCAGGCCGATGGTGATGGCGACCGAGGTGTTCTTGATCGTGCTGAGAAACTCTGATGTCAGCGGCGGCAGGATGACGCGGAACGCGATCGGCAGCAGCACATAGCGATAGGCCTGCGTCGTCGTCAGTCCGAGCGCGGTCGCCGCCATTTTTTGCCCGCGCGGCAGCGAGCCGATGCCGGCGCGGAGCTGCTCGGCGACGCGCACCGACATGAACAGGCCGACGCCGATCGACGCCGTCCAGAACGGCGCGTTCGGCATTTGCTTCAGCCACAGTCCGGCGCTGCGCGGCAGCAGTTCCGGCAGCACGAAGAACCACAGGAACAGCTGCACCAGCAACGGAATGTTGCGGAAGAATTCGACATAGCAGAAGCCGATCGTGGATGCCGTCTTCGACGGCAGCGTGCGCATGACGCCGACGATCGTTCCGATCACCAGCGCAATGATCCAGGCCAGCAGCGCCGTCTTGATCGTCAGCACCAGACCCGACAGCAGCATATCGAGATAGTTGCCGGTGCCGTTCGGCGACGGCTGCCAGAAGATGCCCCAATTCCAGTTATAGTTCACTTTTGCCCCCGCGCGGCGCCACCGATATCACGCGCCAACGCCCAGAGATTAGCGTTTATCGAAACAACGTCCATGCAAATTTCCGGCCATTTCCTGCTGGAAATGGCCGGGGCGAACACTTCAGGCCCCTCATCCTGAGGAGCCGCGCGTTAGCGCGGCGTCTCGAAGGATGAAGGCCCGGCTGCGGGCCGCATGGTTCGAGACGGCGTGGAGCCTGTCATCGGGCCGCGCAACGCGCGGACCCGGTGGCGCCTCCTCACCATGGAGGACATAGATACTACTTGTAGGAATCCGGATCCGGCGAATCCGAAGGCTTGGCGAACTCGTTCTTCAGCTCGGCGCCGATCGGGGTATTGAGGTTCAATCCCTTTGGCGGGATCTTCTGCATGAACCACTTGTCGTAGATCTTCTGGCCCTCGCCGCTGGTATAGAGCGCGGCCGTGGCGTCATCGGCCACCTTCTTGAACGCCGGATCGTCCTTGCGCAGCATGATGCCGTAGGGCTCCGGCTTCGAGAACGCGTCGCTCGAAATCACATAAGCGTCCGGGTCCTTCGCTCCCGCGACAAAGCTGGCGAGCAGGATGTCGTCCAGCACGGCCGCGACCGCACGGTCGGTTTCGACCAGCAGGAACAACTCGGCATGCTCCTTGGCAGGAATGATGTTGATGCCGAGGTTGCGCGCCGCGTTGGTCTCGGTGAGCTGCTTGATGTTGGTGGTGCCCGAAGTGGAGGCCACCGGCTTGCCCTTGAGATCGTCGATCGAGCCGAGCTTGCTCGACTTCTTGGATACGAACCGGGTGGCCGTCAGGAAATGCGTATTGGTGAACGCCACCTGCTTCAGCCGGTCGGCGTTGTTGGTCGTGGATCCGCATTCGAGGTCGATGGTCCCGTTGGCCATCAGCGGAATCCGCGCCGACGAGCTCACCGGGTTGAGCTTGACCTCGAGTTTGTCGAGCTTCAGCTCCTTCTTCACGGCATCGACGATCTTGTAGCAGATGTCCATGGCGTAGCCGACCGGCTTCTGGCTGTCGTCGAGATAGGAAAACGGGATCGACGATTCGCGGTAGCCGAGCGTGATGGCGCCGGTCTCCTTGATGTTCTTCAGTGTCCCGGTCAATTCCTGCGCGCCGGCCTGTCCGGCGCAGCCGGCGATCGCCAGCGTGTACGCGATCATACGCCATTGTCTCATACGACTTTTCTCCTCACTGGATGGTTTCGGACCATTCGATGACAGCCCACGCAGCCCTCCATGATCGAACCCGACATAAACGTCAAATGCCCATGCAATGACCGGGCCATTGCATGGGCAGGAAGACGTTTTGCGCTTGTGCTTACTTATACGAATCCGGATCCGGCGAATCCGACGGCTTGGCGAATTCGTTCTTGAGCTCCGAACCGATCGGCACGTTGAGGTTCAATCCCTTCGGCGGGATCTTCTGCGTGAACCACTTGTCGTAGATCTTCTGGCCCTCGCCGCCGGTATAGAGCGCCGCCGTTGCCGCATCGACCACCTTCTTGAAGGCCGGATCGTCCTTGCGCAGCATGATGCCGTAGGGCTCGGGCTTGGAGAACGCATCCTTGGAGATCACGTAATCGTCCGGCGCTTTCGAGCCGGCCACCAGGCTCGCCAGCAGGATATCGTCCATCACGAATGCCACCGCACGGTCGGTCTCGACCATCAGGAACGCTTCCGCGTGATCCTTGGCCGGGATGATGTTGATGTTGAGATTGCGCGCCGCGTTGGCCTCGGTGAGCTGCTTGATGTTGGTGGTGCCGGCGGTGGAGACCACCGACTTGCCTTTCAAGTCGTCGATCGCATTGATCTTGCCGGACTTCTTGCTGACGTAGCGGCTGGCGGTCAGGAAGTGGGTGTTGGTGTAGGCGATCTGCTTCTGGCGCTCGACATTGTTGGTGGTCGAGCCGCATTCGAGATCGATCGTGCCGTTGGCGAGCAGCGGGATGCGGGTCGACGACGTCACCGGGTTGAGCTTGACCTCGAGCTTGTCGAGCTTGAGCTCCTTCTTCACGGCATCGACGATCTTGTAGCAGATGTCCATGGCGTAGCCGATCGGCTTCTGGTTGTCGTCGAGATAGGAGAAGGGAATGGAGGAATCGCGGAAGCCGAGCGTGATGGCGCCGGTGTCCTTGATGTTCTTCAGCGTCCCGGTGAGCTCCTGCGCCGCCGCCGGTCCGGCGCAGAGCGCGGTGGCAACCAGACAGCCGATAATCTGACGATGTTTCACGTAACTACTCCTCTAAAGACTACAGATGATTGCTCATCGACCAAAACTGGCGACTTGCCAGCTAGCTTACGAACCAGCTCGCCGGATGGTTTCGCCGGCAACCTGGAACCTGTCTTTTCACAACCGCCCCGCCGTACCCGGCACTATACCTGCACAATTCGGACCAAAACAGACCTAGTGGCGGCTGGCTATGCGATCGCCGGCCTAACGACGGCCGGTTCGCTCCGCTTCGGCGGCCAGGACCTGGTCCAGCACCGGCGAAATGTAGCGACGAAACTGTTCGGGATTTTCACTCATCGGAAAATGACCGAGTTGCTCCATGATGGTGACACTGGCGCCCCCGATAGCGGCAGCGGTCCGTTTAGTGTCTTCCGGCGTGCAGGAGAAATCATACTCGCCGGTGAGCAAAAAGAGCGGGCATACTTTAGTATCGATCCTCTCGACCCTTCCACGCAGATCGCCGTCGACCCGATAGAAATACAGGTCCCCCTTGAACACACCCGGTCCACCCTGCTTGTAAGCCCATAACGTCTCGG
Organism: uncultured Alphaproteobacteria bacterium; assembly: GCA_963816815.1. Classification (GTDB taxonomy): domain Bacteria; phylum Pseudomonadota; class Alphaproteobacteria; order Rhizobiales; family Xanthobacteraceae; genus Bradyrhizobium. The sequence goes on along the minus strand of CAWFMW010000007.1, from coordinate 64,821 downwards.
CCCGGGAAGTAGCCGGGCTTTGTGGCGCGATCAGGCCGGATACCAGCGCGGCGCAGACTTCCCCGCCGTGGACGTCCGGGCGGTTCAACCATGACGTGTCGTACCATGGCGCCTGGAAGTCCGCGCCCTCCAATCCGATGAGGGCGCGAAATTCGGCGGCGTGGTCGATCGCCAGATTGAGAACGATGCGGCCGCCGATCGAGCAGCCCATCACCACCGGCCTGTCCAGCTGCAGCGCCTTGCAGAAGGCGCGGATGGTTTGCGTATAGCGCGCGGTCGTGAGTTGATATTCTGTGCCATCCCAGCTTGCCGGCGGATTCGATTTGCCGTGCCAGGGCATGTCGAAGGCAATGATGCGGAAGTTCTTCGCGAACGCCTCGTCGGCAAGCAGATGCCGCCATTGCCTTCCATCGGAGCCGGCGGTGTGCAGGCAGACCAGCGGGATGCCCTTGCCGCTTTCCTCGAAATAGATGCGGTACATCTCGCCATCGATGTCGACATGCACGTAACGACCGACGATCGGTTCTATCACGCCGTTCATGACACGACCGTTGCGAAATGGCGGCGGGGCAGCGCCAGCACTTCCTTGAAGTACTGCAGATGCGTCATGAACGGATGCAGGTCACCTTCCAGCACCGCTTCCCCGCGCTTGGTCAACGCCAACAGGTCGTGGAAGCCCGGGCGCGGTGCAGGCTGCCAATACTCCGCCCATGCCGCGGCCGAGGCGCGATAGGAAAATCGCCAGGATCGCATCAGGACCGGCGACGGTGTCAGGTCGACGATCCGCCCCTGCCGGATCGAGGCGTGAAACGTATGGTTAATTGGGCCGAGCAGGCATTCGCAGTCGAGAAAGCGGCCGCGCACGATCAGAGCCGGTGTCTGGTCGAGCAGCGCAGGAATTTTGGCGAACGCCTCGATAACGGCGGCGTCGGTTGCATTCGAAGCTGAAATCATGGGCTCCAGGCGGGGCTTCCTGCAATGCCGCCATCGGCAAGGAAACGGAACCGGTGCTTCCGGTCGGCATATGATGGCCCGAACAACCCTACATCGCAAGGTATCCGACCTTGAGCTTTCCTTGATTATTGCCTGACCGATCTCCCTCCTCCTTCCTGTAGCCCGCATGAGCGCAGCGACATGCGGGGAGACCGTTCCCGGGTATCGCTACGCTCACCCGGGCTACGCCTTCTTGCGCGACCTACAGCGCCTTCTTCATCTCGCCGAGGTCCCAGAAGATCCCCGCCATGATGGCGAGCGCTTCTTCCGTCACCGGCAGCAGAATGTGTTCGTCCGGCGCATGCTGCGAGCAGCCGGGATAGGAATGCGGCACCCAGATCGTCGGCAGCCCCAGCCCTTCGGCGAACACGTCGTTGGGCAGCGAGCCGCCGAAATTCGGCAGGATCGCCGGCGCCTTGCCGGTGGTCTTCCGGATCGAGTCCGCCGTCCAGTTCACCCAGGGACTGTCGACATCGGTGCGCGACGCTGCAAAACGCTGCGTGCCGCTGACTTCCACCATCGGAAAGCCGTTGCCATGCAGATGCGCACGCACGGCGTCGATGACCTCTTCATATCTGGTGCCGACGACGAAGCGGAGCTGCAGCACGGCATTGGCGCGGCCGGGAATGGCGTTGGCGGGCTTGTCGATATTGCCTGATGACATCGCCAGCACTTCCAGCGTATTCCAGGCGAACAGCCGCTCGGCCGGCGTTAGTCCCTCCTCGCCCCAGTCTTCCGCCAGCTGCGGCTCGTCGGCGGTCGGCTCGATCTTCACGTCCGCGAGCGCGGCGCGGACGGCGTTCGAAATCCGCGGCGGCTTCAGCGCGTCGAGCTTCATCCGTCCCTTGCCGTCGACGAGGCTGGCGATGGCGTTGCAAAGGATCGTCGCGGGGTTGGCGAGCACGCCGCCCCAATTGCCCGAATGATTGCCGCCCTCGCGCAAATTGACGTCGAGATGGATGCGGTTGCCGCCGCGGCAGCCGAGGAAAATGGTCGGCCGGTCCGCCGACAGCCGCGGCCCGTCGGAGGCCAGGAACAGATCGGCCTTCAGCTCCTCGCGATGGGCCTCGCAGACCTGCCGCAGATCGGGCGAGCCGATCTCCTCGCCGGTCTCGATGATGAATTTGGCGTTGAAGCCGAGCTTGCCGCCGCGGGTCTCGCGCACGGCGCGCAGGGCCGCGAGGTTGATGCTGTGCTGGCCCTTGTTGTCGGCGGTGCCGCGGCCATAGACGCGCTCGCCTTTGGTGGTGGTCTTCCAGGGATCGAGATTGTCGCGCCATTCGCCTTCCATGCCGTCGACGACATCGCCATGGCCATAGGTGAGCACCGTCGGCAGCGAGGCATCCTCGCGATAATCCGCCAGCAGATACGGCCCCTTGCCGGTCGGCGATTCGATCAGGCGGGTGGAGAAGTCGAGCGCGGCGAAGGCAGGCTGCAGGTCTTCGACGAGATAGGCGCGCAACGCCGCGCCGCTGCCGGGGTTCTGGCTTTCGGTCTGGTAACCGACCCTGCGGCCGAGTTCGGCGAGAAACGCGCCGGAATTGAGATGCTCACGTACCCGCGCAATCGCGTCGGCTCGATCAGCCATATTTTCTTTTCCTTGTTCGCCAATTTTGTGGGGCGCAACCTATCGGGATACGCCGCCCGCTGGAAGTGGCATGGCATGCCGAATAAACCTTGCTAAAAGCAGCGAGGATGCAACAAATTCAGGCAACAGCCCGGGGTTTAACCGGGCGAAGGCGCGAGGGCTCCCCGCGCACATTCGAGGTTCGTTCCATGACAAAGCAAATCCGGCTCAACGCCTTCGCCATGAACTGCGTGGCGCATCAATCGCCGGGGCTCTGGACCCATCCGCGCGACCGCACGCTCGGCTACAACCGCCTGCCCTATTGGCTCGACCTGGCGAAGACGCTGGAGCGCGGCCGGTTCGACGGGCTGTTTCTCGCCGACGTGCTCGGCGTCTATGACGTGTTCGGCGGCAGCCCGGACGCCGCGCTGCGCAATGCCGCGCAGACGCCGGCCAACGAACCCTTGATGCTGATTCCGGCGATGGCGGCGGTGACGCAACATCTCGGTTTCGGCGTCACCAGCAATCTCTCCTTCGAGCCGCCCTACCCGTTTGCGCGACGGATGTCGACGCTGGATCACCTGACCGAAGGCCGGGTCGGCTGGAACGTGGTGACCGGTTATCTCGATAGCGCGGCGCGCGGCGCCGGCAAGGACAAGCAGACCGCGCATGACGACCGCTACGAGATCGCCGATGAATATATGGAGCTGGTCTACAAGCTCTGGGAAGGAAGCTGGGAGGACGATGCCGTTCTGCGCGACCGCGCGCGCGGGATTTTCGCCGATCCTTCCAAGGTGCATCGCATCGAACACGAGGGAAACAACTACCGGCTCAATGCGATCCACCTCAGCGAACCGTCGCCGCAGCGGACGCCGGTGCTGTACCAGGCCGGCACCTCGCCGCGCGGACGGCAATTCGCCGCTGAGCATGCCGAATGCGTGTTCATGTCGGGTCCGTCGGCCAAGATCATCGGCCCGCGTGTGGCCGCGATCCGCGCGGCCGCGAAGGAAATCGGGCGCAACCCGGCCGAGATCCTGATGTTCTCGATGATGACGATCATTCTCGGCCGCACCGAGGCCGAGGCGAAAGCGAAATACGCCGACTATCGCCGCCACATCGCACCCGAGGGCGCGCTGGCACTGATGTCGGGCTGGATGGGCATCGACTTCTCGGGCTACGACCTCGACCAGGAGGTGCGCCACGTCCAGAACGATGCCGGGCGCACCGCGCTCGACAACGTCACGCGTGCCGATCCGGACCGGGTCTGGACCGTGCGCGAGGTCGTCGAGCATGTCGGCATCGGCGGCGCCGGACCGGTCGTGGTCGGCACGCCCGAGAAGGTCGCCGACGATATCGAGGCCTGGTTCGAGCAAACCGACGTCGACGGCCTCAACGTTGCGTTTGCGACCTCGCCCGGCGATTTCGAGGATATCGCCGACATGCTGGTGCCGGAGCTGACCAAGCGTGGGCGGTACAAGAGCGAGTATGCGAAGGGGACGTTGCGGGAGAAGCTGTTCGGTGCCGGGCGTGCGCGGTTAGCGGAAGGGCATCCAGCGGCAAGTTATCGCGTGAAGCCACGCGCTGCCGCGGCGGATTGAGGTCCGTAGCCCGGATGAGCGAAGCGGCATCCGGGAAACCCTCTAACACCGGCCCCGGATGTCGCTTCGCTCATCCGGGCTACAAGTAATCGAAATCAATTCACCGAATTGCTCACGACCACCTCGATCAGCTTCGCGCCGGGGCGGCTGAAGGCGGATGACAATACCGACTTCAACTGCGAGGGATCGGTCACCTTCGTCGCTTCCAGCCCGAGCGATTTTGCCACGCCGGTAAAATCCACCGGCGGATCGATGAAATCCATGCCGACGTAATTGTCGTCGCCGTGGAAGGCGAGCAAGCGCTGCTTGATGATGCGGTAGCCGCCATTGTTGACGATGACGAAAGTCAGCGGCAGCTTGTGGTTGGCCGCCGTCCACAGCGACTGGATCGAATACATCGAGCTGCCGTCGCCGGAGTAGCACACCACCGGCCGGGTCGGATTGGCGAGGCTGACGCCGACCGAGGCCGGCAATCCCCAGCCGATGCCGCCCGAGGCCAGCGCGTGATAGCCGTAGCGATCGCGATGCGGGCGTAGCGCGATCATCTGCCGCGACGACGTCAGCCCCTCGTCGACCAGGATCGCGTTATCAGGCATCGCCTCGACCACCTGCAACGCCAGCCAGTCCGGATCGATCGGCGAGGTGTTGGCGTGTTTCGATATCTGCTCGACCAGCGGCTTGCGCCGGGCCGTCCAGTTCTTCGACGCGAGCGTCGCCAATCCCTGCTTCGCGCGCGCTTCAAGCGCGCCGCCGCCCGACGCCTTCAGTGCCGGCACCAGCGCGCGCAGGGTTTCCCTCACGTCGGCCTTGAGTGCGATCTCGGCGCCGTAATTCCGGGCGAGATCCTGGTCGACCAGGCCGATCTGCACGATCGACAGCCCGTCCGGCAGCGGATCGATCTCGCTGTAGACCGACATCCGCAGGGGATCGCCGCCGAGCGCGATGATGAGGTCATAAGGCGCGAGCGTGTCGCGCGCGATCTTCTGGATGCGCGCCAGCGCGACCCACGAAGCACGGGCTTTCGGAAAGGAATTGCGCGCCATAGGGCGTCGAGGACTGATACGCCGGACAGCCCAGCGCTTCCGCCAGTTGTGCCGCCTCCTGCAACGCGTCGCTCTTGACGATCTCGTCGCCGACGATGATCACGGGACGCTCGGCCTTGAGGATGCGCGCGGTCAGCGCCTGCAGCGACTCGTCCGACGGCTTGACGCGGGTATCGACCCGGGTCGAGCGGCCGAGTTCGATGCCGGCCTCGGCATTGAGGATGTCGCCCGGCAGCGAGATGAACACCGGCCCGGTCGGCGGCGTGGTCGCGATCTTGGCGGCGCGGCGCACGATGCGCGGCAGATCCTCCAGCCGCGTCACCTCGACCGCCCATTTCACCAGCGGCTCCGCCATCTGCACCAGCGGGCCGTAGAGCACCGGCTCCGTCAGGCCGTGGCCCTGCTCCTGCTGGCCGGCGGTCAGGATCAGCGGCGTGCCGGTGAAGCTGGCGTTGTAGAGCGAGCCCATCGCGTTGCCGAGGCCGGGCGCGACATGGACGTTGCAGGCGACGAGTTTTCCGGAGGCGCGGCTGAAACCGTCGGCCATAGCGACGACAAGGCTTTCCTGCATCGCCATCACATAGGTGAGGTCCGGATGGTCCTTTAGCGCGTGCATGATCGGCAGTTCGGTGGTGCCGGGATTGCCGAACAGATGCGTGACGCCCTCGTCCTTCAGCAGTGCCAGGAATGCGGAGCGGCCGGTGATCTTGTTTTTCATAGTTCCTCCCGCCCGCCGCTTCGATGACGAGCGGGGTGGAAACAGATGACCAAACTTGGCGCGCGTAAGCAATGGATCGCGGTCATGGCTGCTCTGCACACGTATTTTCCGTGTCCCGGACGCGGTGCAGCGCGGCAGCGGTGCGCCGCAGAGCCGGGACCCATGATGCGAGAAAGTGGACCCCGGCTCAGCAGTGCAGCACTTCGTGCCGCACTGCGTCCGGGGCACGGGAGCGGCGCTAGACCATCCCTTCACGGTCAGCGCGCTTCTTCTTTTTCGAGCGCTGCCAGACCACGCCGGGATAGCCCTTCAGCGGCACCAGCGGTTCGCCGGTGTAGGCCCATTCCTGCAATTGCTCGATCGCGATGTGATAGAGCGGTTGCCGCCCGGTGCGGCCTGAAAACAGCGCGCGCGGGATGTTGACCATGTGCGGCGAGCGCGGGCGTTCATAGACGATCGGCGTGCCGCAGCTGGTGCAGAAGCTTCGAATGGTCTTGGTCGTCTGGTCCTCGTAGCGGGTGAGGCTGGTCTTGCCCTTGGTGATACGAAAGCGTTTGCGCCAGCTTCCGACATAGGTCGCATAGGCCGCGCCATGCGCGCGGCGGCTCGATGGTGAATGATCGTGCCAGGCCCAGCGCGCCGGCACGTCGATCTCGAAGGCGACCTTGCCGCACAGGCATTGGCCGGCGGCAGGCTTGCCGAGCGCGACGGCTTTTGTCTTCTTCTTTTCCAATTCTTCTTCCGGAAACATGGCTAGCCGCCCTAACGTCGTTGCAGGGACCGTGAAAGTCATCGCTGTCATTCCGGGATGGTCCGAAGGACCAGACCCGGAATCTCGAGATTCCGGGTTCGATGCTTCGCATCGCCCCGGAATGACGGAGAGAGTTCAGGCCTGCTCCAGCTCGTTATGTTCCGGATAATCCGTGTAGCCCGCCACATCGCCGCCATAGAACGTCGCGCGGTTGTAGGGTGTCAGCGGGAAGCCGCGTTGCAGGCGGCGCGGCAGGTCCGGATTGGAGATGAAGATACGGCCGAACGCGATCGCGTCGGCATGGCCATCCCGGATCGCGGCATCCGCGGTCTCGCCGGTAAAGCCGCCGGCGGTGATCAAGACGCCCTTCCAGATCGGACGAAACAGCACCATCGCCGACGGCACGTTCTGATGGTTGACCTCGGCGCGGCCGGCGCCCGAAGAGCGCGGCTCGATGAAATGCAGGTAAGCCAGCCCGAGCGGGTTGAGCTGTTCGACCGCGTAGGTGTAGAGCGGCATCGGGTCCGGCTCGCCGCTGCCGTTGGCGACGCCATAGGGCGACAGCCGCACGCCGACGCGGTCGGCGCCCCAGACCTCGACCACGGCCTTGGTCACTTCCATCAGGAAGCGCACGCGGTTCGCGAATCGAGCCGCCATATTGATCGGTGCGCAGATTGGTATGCGACTGCAGGAACTGCTCGATCAGATAGCCGTTGGCGCCGTGAATCTCGACGCCGTCGAAACCGGCGGCAAGCGCGTTCTTCGCCGCCTGCCGATAGGCGTCGACAACCAGAGGGATTTCCGACGTCTCGAGGGCGCGCGGTGTTTCATAGGGCACCGCCTTGCCGTCCGCCGTCCCGGTTTTCAGGTCAGCGATCGGCACCGCCGATGGCGCGACCGGCAACACGCCGCCCGGCTGGAACGAGGAATGCGAGACGCGCCCGACATGCCAGAGCTGCAGGAAGATGATTCCGCCCCTGGCATGGACGGCGTCGACCACCTCACGCCAGCCCGCGATCTGCTGCTCGGTGTAGATGCCGGGCACGCCGGGGCTGCCGAAGCCGGTTTCCATGACAGGCGAGGCTTCGGCGATCAGCAATCCGCCCGGCGTCGCGCGCTGGGCGTAATATTCCGCGTTCAACGGCCGCGGCGCGAGCGAAGGCTTGGCCGCCCGCATCCGCGTCAACGGCGCCAGCGCGAGACGATGCTTGAGCTGATAGGGGCCGACCTTGAGCGGCGAAAACAGCGATGGATAGTTCATGTGTATTTCCAAAACCCCGTGTTGATACGGATATGTAACTGCTTCAGCTTGTTCGTAAAAGGCTCCGGTGGCAATCTCGCTGCGCGATCCAGGAGAGCAAGTCATCCATGCCGAAACCGAGTGCCAGATCGCTGCCTTCCCTGAGCGTCCGGATCGATCTGGCTGGCGACGCGCGGATCGGCCCGGGCAAAATTCAGTTGCTGGAGAATATCGAGGCCTGCGGGTCGATTTCGGCTGCCGGGCGGGCGATGGACATGTCCTACAAGCGGGCATGGGATCTTGTCGACGAGATCAACCGCATGTGCCGGCAGGCCGCGGTCGAGCGGCAGACCGGCGGCAAGAACGGAGGCGGCGCCACGCTGACGCCGTTTGGCGCTTCGCTGGTCGCGCGATATCGCAAGATCGAGCGGAACGCCACCAGCGCGGCGCGCAAGGAGCTTGAGGCCCTGCGCAGCGAGATCGGGCGGCCAAAGAAGGCCCGGGGGCGCTAAAATGAAAACGGCGGCCGAAGCCGCCGTCTGCCCTATCCAGTGGTTCGATATCTCAGGCGGTCTTGATCCAGACCGCCTTGACGTTGAGATACTCCTCGACGTGCTGCTTGCCGGACTCGCGGCCATAGCCGCTCATCTTGTAGCCGCCGAACGGCACCGCCGGGTCCATCGCCTGATAGCAGTTCACCCAGACCGAGCCGGCGCGCAACGCCTTGGCGACCTGGTGCGCCTTGCTGACATTGGTGGTCCAGACGCCGGAGCCGAGGCCAAAGGTCGTGGCATTGGCGCGCTTGATCAGTTCGTCGGGGTCCTTGAACGAGATCGCCGAGATCACCGGGCCGAAGATTTCCTCCTGCGCGATCCGCATATTGTCCTGCACATTGGCAAACACCGTCGGCGGCACGAAATAGCCCTTCGACAGTGCGCCTTCGGTCAATCGCTCTCCGCCGGCGAGCGCCTTCGCGCCTTCCTTCTGGCCGATGGCGAGATAGCCGGAGACGCGCTCGAGCTGATCCTTGGACACCAGCGGCCCGATCTGGGTGTTCGGATCGAGGCCGTTGCCGACCTGCAGCTTCTTGCCGAATTCGGCGACGCGGCCGACGAACTCGTCATAGACCTTCTGCTCGACGAACAATCGCGTGCCGGCGCTGCAGATCTGCCCGGAATTGGCGAACACCGCCATCGCCGCGCCCGGCACCGCGGCGTCGAGATCGGCATCGGCGAACACGATGTCCGGCGACTTGCCGCCAAGCTCGAGCGAAACACGCTTGAGGTTGCCGGCGGAGGCGCGAATGATCGACTGTCCGGTGACGTGCGAGCCGGTGAACGCGACCTTATCGACATCCGGATGCGAAGCCAGCGCCGCCCCCGCGGTCTCGCCATAGCCGGGCACCACGTTGACGACACCTGCGGGAATGCCGGCTTCCATGCAGAGCTCGGCAAGCCGAAGCGAGGTCAGCGGCGCCTCTTCGGCGGGCTTCAGCACCACGGTGCAGCCGGTCGCAATCGCGGGGCCGATTTTCCAGACGCTGGCGCCGAGTGGGCCGTTCCAGGGAATGATGGCGCCGACGACGCCGATCGGCTCCTTCAGCGTGTAGGAGAAGATTTCGCCGGGCAGCGAATTCTCGATGGTCTCGCCATGGATCACCGTCGCCTGGCCGGCGTAATAGCGCAGCATGCCGAGCACGCGAAGCTTGTTGCCGCGGGTGCGGCTGATCGGCGCGCCCATGTCGAGTGTGTCGAGCTGCGACAGCTCCTCGAAATTCTTCTCGACGATATCGGCAAGCTTCAGGAGCAGCGCCTGCCGCTCGAATGGCTTGACCTTGCTCCACGGCCCCTCGAACGCCCGGCGGGCGGCGGCGACCGCACGGTTGATATCCTCGACATCGCCCTCGGCAACGGTCGCGAGCAATTCGCCGGTCGCCGGATTATGCGTCTCGAACCGCTTGCCGGAGGCGGCATCGACCCATTGGCCGTCGATCAGCATCTTCTTGTAGGAACCATCCGCATAAGGATGGCGCGTGATCGGAATTGCCTGCGTGACAGCCATGTCTGCTCTCCCTGAGTTGTTGCGATCGGTGTTTTTGGAAGGATTGTTATCTGTGAAGTTTTACAACGTGACCCTGGTTTCGCAAATTGTTGGGGCGACGATCACCTATGCGAAGCTGGCGGAGCATTGTGCCGCTAATTCGACCGTGTCGTCACCCTCGGAGCTGGAGCCGTCAACGCTTCGCCGAGTTCGCTTTGCTGTTCGCGCGGGATCGAGAAGCAGACGCTGAAGCCGTCGCTCGTCCTTAATGTCATCATACCGTGTTTGGGATCGGTGGATTGCTCTATCACCCAGGAATCCAGCGGATAGGCGTAACGCAGGCTCTGGTCGCCGAACCGGGTCTGCAGCGCCTTGCTGATCAGCCCGGGCAGCGTCATGACGAGCGCGCCGACCTGGTTGACCGACAGGCGGATCGTCTTCGGCTCGCCCCTGGAATCCACGAATCCCAGCGAAATGGCACAACCATCGGCCGCCACCTCGCAGGTGGTGAGCTCCTGGGTCTCGATCTCCATTCTGGCGGCTCCCGAACTTTCCTACGTTATATCCGCAAGAATATATCGATACCGTTGTCTCCGTCCAGCCGGCATTGGCCGTGGCGAGGCCGACGCATACGTGATATACCTCTAAATATAACGAGGCCCGAACGGCCCGTTGACAGGGAGAGCAAAGCCAATGAGCGATTATAATCTTCTCATCGACGGCAAGATGATACCCGGCGACATGACCATGCCGGTTCTCAATCCCGCCACCGAAGAGGTGCTGGCGCAATGCCCGCGCGCCTCCAAGGACCAGCTCGACAAGGCCGTCGCCGCGGCCAAGGCCGCCTTTCCGGCCTGGGCGGCCACCCCGATCGAGCAGCGCCGCACGCTCGTCACGAAGATGGCCGAGGCCATCGAAGCCAACACAGGCGAACTGGCGCGCATTCTGACCAGCGAGCAGGGCAAGCCGCTGGCGGACGCCACCGGCGAGGTCATGGGCATGGCCGGCTTCTTCCGCTATCTCGGTTCACTCGATCTGCCGATGCGCGTCATCGAGAATTCCGGCGACCGCCGCGTCGAGGCCTATCGCCGTCCGCTCGGCGTGGTCGGCGCCATCATCCCCTGGAACTATCCGCTTTTGATCCTCAGCTTCAAGCTGCCGTCGGCGCTGCTTGCCGGCAACACATTGGTGGTGAAACCCGCGCCGACCACGCCGCTGGCGACGCTGAAATTCGCCGAGATCGTAAAAGATATCCTGCCCAAGGGCGTGCTCAACGTGATCACCGACGCCAACGACCTCGGCGACCACATGACCAAGCACCCGGACATCCGCAAGATTTCCTTCACCGGCTCCTCGGCAACGGGCCAGAAGGTGATGGCGAGCGCGGCGCAGACGCTGAAGCGCATCACGCTGGAACTCGGCGGCAACGACGCCGGTATCGTGCTCGACGACGTCGACCCGAAGAAGGTCGCGCCCGGCATTTTCGAGGGCGCATTCCAGAATTCGGGCCAGGTCTGCCTCGCCATCAAGCGGCTCTATGTGCATGAGTCCGTCTATGACGAGATCTGCAACGAGCTGGTCGCCATCGCCAAGAACACCGTGGTCGATGACGGCTCCAAGCAGGGAACCAAGCTTGGCCCGCTGCAGAACAAGATGCAGTACGAGAAGGTGAAGGCTTTCCTCGACGATGCCCGCAAGAACGGCAACGTTATCGCCGGCGGTTCGGCGATGGATCGCCCCGGCTATTTCATCGAGCCGACCATCGTGCGCGACATCAAGGAAGGCTCGAAGCTGGTCGACGAAGAGCAGTTCGGCCCCGTGCTGCCGGTGATCAAATATTCCGACAAGGATGACGTGATCCGCCGCGCCAACGCCACGACCTACGGCCTCGGCGCATCGGTGTGGTCGTCCGACGTCAAGCGTGCCCATGCCGTCGCCAGCCAGATCGAGGCCGGCACGGTCTGGATCAACAAGCATCTCGACATGGCCCCGAACATCCCGTTCGGCGGCGCCAAGCAGTCCGGCATCGGCACCGAATTTGCAGAGGAAGGGCTCGCCGAATTCACCCAGTTGCAGATCATCAACGGCCCGCCGGCCGCCTGATCCTCAAACCCTGCAGCCGCGGCGCAACGCCGCCGCGGCTGCAACTTCCAACCAACAAGAGGCGGATCATGTTCGACGCCCAATGCGACCTTGCTGCTCTGGTCTATGACGACCATGAAGATCCCGACGCGGTGCTGCGCGATTTCGCGGCGCAGTTGAATGCGCATGGCTTTCGCGCCGTCGGCATGGTGCAGGCCGGCCAGTGCGCCGACTCCAGCCTGTCGGCCGTGCTGGTCCATAACGGAGAAAAGATATTGCTGGCGCAGGATTTCGACCCCAGCGCAAGCGGCTGCCGTCTCGACCTAGCAAGACTCCAGAATGCGGGAGCGCGGGTCGACGAGGCGCTCGAAGGCGGTGCCGACCTTCTCATCGTCAACCGCTTCGGGAAAGCGGGAGCGTGACGGCAAGGGGCTCGCCTACCTGGTCCAACGTGCCCTCGACGCAGACATTCCGGTGGTGATCGCCGTCTCGAGCCAGCGTTTTGGAGACTGGATCAAGTTCGCCGACGGGATGAGTGTGAAACTGCATTGCGACCGCGCCGCGCTTGAGGCGTGGTGGGATCGTGTATCTGCCGCGAACGCCTGCGCAGGCGCGCCAGTTCCGACAACCGTCTGCGAAATCGCCAAATAGGCAACCTCCCTCCGGCGCGTTACCTGCCATCTCGGTTCCGCACGCGCATGAGAGCAATGGCGTGTCGCGAACAAGCCTGTAAAGTGCGCGGACCTTGATCGATCCGGAGGAATACTTTGCCCCATCCAGCCATGTCATCCGGCAATGTTGCCGTCATCACCGGAGGCGCCTCCGGCATCGGGCTTGCCGCCGCAACACGCTTTGCCGGCCTCGGCATGAAAATATGCATCGCCGATATCGGTGAAGACCGGCTGGCGGAGGCCGCGGCAAAGCTGGCATCCGTTGCCAAGGGCGGGGCCGCCGACGTGATGACCGCCACGGTCGACGTCAGCCGCTTCGACGACCTCGTGGGTTTGGAGACCGCGGTGCAAAAGCGGTTCGGCGGCACCGATATCCTGATGAACAATGCCGGCATCGGGCCCGACAGCACCAGCCTGGGCCCGCTGGAGAACTGGCAGCGCATTCTCGCGGTGAACCTGTGGGGCGTCATTCACGGCACGCAGGCGTTTGCACCGCGCATGATCGAACGCGCCCGCCCCGGTCTCATCATCAACACCGGCTCCAAGCAAGGCATCACGACGCCGCCCGGCAATCCCGCCTACAACGTCTCGAAGGCCGGCGTGAAAGCGCAGACGGAGGCGCTGCAGCATGAATTGCGCAACATGCCGGGCTGCAGGATCAGCGCGCATCTGATGATCCCCGGTCACGTCTTCACGCCGCTGACCGCGCGCGGTCGCACGGAAAAGCCGCCCGGCGCCTGGACGGCCGAGCAAACGGTCGACTTCATGATCGCGCGCATCGACGCCGGCGATTTTTACATTCTGTGCCCAGACAATGACGTGCCACGGCCGCTCGACGAACGGCGCGTGCTGTGGGCCGCCGGCGATATTGTTGAAAATCGTCCCGCATTATCGCGCTGGCATCCGGATTATGCGGAAGCGTTTGCGAGGTTCGTGAAGGGGGAATGATCGGACGACGTTCGTAGGGTGGGCAAAGGCGCGCTTGCGCCGTGCCCACCATCACGCACTCCGCAAGGAATGGTGGGCACGCTTCGCTTTGCCCACCCTACGAACGCCAATCCTACAGCGTCACCTGCTTGTCGCCGCATTGCTTGCAGACGTATTTGACGCGGGTGGCGCCCTTTTCCGCCTGGACGCGGTTTGGCGCGCCGCATTTGCCGCAGACCGCCTCGATCCGGGTGTTGCCCTGTTTGACGACGAGGGCTTTCTTTTCCATCGTCTCGCGGATCAGGCGCTCGGCCTCCTCGCGCATCGCTTGCTTCGACATCGCCCTGCCCCGTCATGAACCGTTACGGCGGCGGTCTTATCACAGTCACGATGCATTTCGTAAGCCGGGCACGAAAATTTGCGTGCCGGAATGTCAAACCGTCTCCGGCGTCAGCGCCAACAGGCGGCGCACCAGGGCCAGCGCCGTTTCCGTGGCCGGATCGGCCGAAATCACGGGAACCGCAAGCGCGATGACGTCGATCGGATCATGCGACAGGACGATGAGATGTGTCGCACTGTTGGCAGCCAGCAGCGACGTCACGCGCTCGACGGCCGGATCGGACAATGTCAGGCCCCACGGCGCGTCGGGGCGGCGCAGCACGCGCATATCAGACAGAAAATTGCGCAGCAGCGGCGGATCGTAAGCCCCGAGTTCATTCTCGCGATAGCGCCGGGCGCTCTCGAAGATCGGGTGACGCGCCAGTTCCGCAATCAGCGCGTCGCGCGTTCTGGCCGGCGACGCCGCGACGGAATTGAGCACGCCAGGCACCTGCGATTCGAAATGCGCGCGTAGCGCATCCACCATCAGCCCGATGGTGAGAACGCCGGCGATCGCGATGGCGCAAAATCGCATCACCTGCGCCGCATCGACATCCGGCGAAACAAACGCCGCGGCCATACCGAGAAGCGCCGAACTCGAGAGCCGCAGCACCGTCATCATAAGCGCCTGACGCTGCGTCTCGGCGCCGCGCTCCGCGATCAGGATCCCGGTGACGACAAGCAGCGCTCCCAATGCCCCGAGCCTGACCGGGATATCCGGCATCAGCACCCTGAAATCGGTGACGATGAAGGGAATGACGAGGACGGCGCCGACGGCAAGGCGACCGATGCTGCGATTCTCGGACGCCATCAGCGTGGTCCGCTCGCGCGTCGCCAACAGCCAGGCGCAGATGGCAAAGCCGCCAAGCTGGAACAAGACCAGCAGGACGGCAAAGGGCGCGGCAAAGCGCTCCGATCCAAGCGCGCCGGCGAGACCGATCACGATGCCGCCGGTCAGGATGACGATCTTGGCCGGGCGCGGCGCATGACGCCGCAGAATTCCTTCGGTGACGATCAAGGCGCCAAGCGGGATCAGCGCGGCCGGGATCATTGACAGGTTGTCGAGCACCCCGCTGCCGCTCCACCACGCCGTGCCACGGATCAGGAACAGCAACGCGATGATACCAAGCGCGATCAGAAGCCGACGCGTCAGCGGGCTCCTGGGGTCGCGCCGGTAGAGCGTGACCATGGCAACGCCAAGGCCGATCGCACCGCAGAGATTGACGATGGAATCGGCGATCATGCCCGGCGTCATGAGCCGGCTCCATTTGCCGGCGTGCGCGGCCGCAAGATGCCGAAGGGCCGCGTATCGTCCATCCAGTGAACGGCGGGAAGCACCAGCCGCTGCAAGGCCAATGCGGCGCCGGTTGCGAGCAGCGCCGGCAGCGAACCGGAGGGCACTTCGCTCAGGAGATAGCGGCGCGCGCCGGCAAGGTCGATGCGGCCGATCTGCAGCACATCGTCGCCCCTGGCGTAGTCCAGTTCGCGGACGCAAAACAAATTGTATTGCTCGTCGCGATGCTTTGGCGCGGCTTCGAAGGTCTTCTTCAGTGCATCCGATCCGCCGGTATAGGCATTGGTGATGACGAACCGGGCTTCATCGAAGCCGGCTTCCGCACCGACGCCGAACACGGCGCGGTGACGCGACATGATGCCACGCGCCAGTTGCAGATGCGCAAAGCTTTGGCGGGCGTCCGGGTGCGGCGACGGAAACACATCCGAAAAGGTCTGGCTGACCATGCCGACGACGGACGGCACCTGGGTGACGTTCGAAATCCATTTCTGACGCAGCCCGTCGCGGGCGAACAGCACCAGCGCCGTCAGGCCGTAAAGGACCCAGGACAGCCCCCGCCCCCGCTCGTCGGGATCGACCATCACAAGACCGAGATGAGTAACTTCCGCAGGCTCGCCGTCGAGTTCGACCTCCATCACCGAAAGCGCGTTGAAGGCGATCGGCCGCCCGGTCGCTTCCTCGCAGATCAGCGTGACGATGGCGTGCGACAACCGTTCGCGGTCGCCGGAGAAAATGCCGTAGGTGAGGCTTTCCTCAGGCAATGTCTTGGCAGCCACGACGCGCAGTTGCGACACCAGCTCGCCGAGTTCGGCTTCGGAAAGCAACAGGCCGGGGGTTTCGACAATGCGCGTGATCAAGCCGGCATGGGTGCGCAGCGTGAGATCGATCGCCGGCTGGCGCAGCGCCTTCAGCCAGAAAACGCCATATCCGCCGAGACGTCCGGCCGCGGAGCGAACCTGCCCCAAAGCATGACCGATCACCGAATTGCCGCTGCTGAAAGACGCCACGCTACTTGCCCGCACTTGGTCCGGATTTGTGCGCCGGGCCCGTTAAGGAGCCATGAGTGCGACACGTTACGGTGGCCGGAAGGTAAACGATGTGTTGGTGACGTCAAACATTCCGGTAAGACAGGAAAACGGCGGATGCTGAAACATCCGCCGCCTGCCTTCGCCAGCACCGCGTCACAGGCTACGCGGTTTTGGAAATCAACCAGCTTTGGAAACTTCCATCAGCAGCCGTTCAGCCTTGGCATCCTCGATGCGGTTCACAAAGCGGCTGCTCTCATGCACGTCACGCACGGTCTTGGTCAGGGTGACGCAGGACTGAACGAGCATCACGATGCCCATCGCGAGGTAGCCCTTGATCCAGAGATCAACGGGGAGGAAGTAGACGCCGATCGCGACCAGAAAGGCCGAGGCGCCGAACGAACCGTAGGTGAAGGTGACCCAGGCGTTGCTGTGATGCTGTATATTCTGATTCATGGCGCCGTCCTGCAAATGAGATGATGCGATAAAATACCGGTCCCAGAAGGGCTGCGTTTCGCGAAGCCGCGCCGCAACCCGATCCGCCCGTGATTTCTGCGCCCACGCCAGTTAAGGAGCTATGAGTCAATCGCCCTTAGGTTGTGACAAGGTAAATGATACATTTAGCGGCGACGTCAAATGATTCATGACAGGAAAGGGCGGATGCCGGTCGGGTCGAGCCATCCGCTTTTTCTTGGCTGTTCGGCTCAATGGAAGGCTGTAGCCGGTCGCTATAGTCGTGTGACAACAACGAACAAGTGCCCATTAACGAAGTCAAACCTTTTGCAGCACGAGGCTTGCGCGATCGTCACGGCCGAATCCGAACAAGCGAACGGCGGATGCTGAGACATCCGCCGTCCGCACTCGCCAGCGCCGCGCGTCACAGGTTACGCGGTCCGCACATCTCTTCGTCACGCGCAGAGCGGTTCAATCGAATGCCGTTGTCGGCCGATGTCATTCGACAACAGCGAGCACACGCCCATCGGCAGCAGCAGGAAGAAGCCCGCGCCAAGTGCGCCATTCATGACCTCCGGCGGCACCGTCGGTGAGAACATGATCGCGAACAGGGCGAGAATCAGGCCGATGGCAATCGTCATGCCGAAGGCTGCGGTCAGGGATGCCCTCAACAACGTCGGCAAGCCCCGAGCGAGATACCCGTCCATGAGCCCCGCGATCGACGATACAGGCAAGGTGAGCAGAAAGGCCGTTATGGCGCATACGCCAATGAAGCTATCGTCGATCCGACCCGCGACGGCAGCAGCAACCATCCACACCGCGAGCGCGACCAGCGAAGGCCCCAGCAGAAGAAACACCACGGGTCGTTTCATTGAACTCGATCCTTCCTTGAGACTTCCGACGCAAAGCCGGACTGCAGCGATTTCTGGATCATGTCTGGCGCCGAACGGACGGCGAATGCGTAAAACATCCGCCGCCCGCCTCGCCAGCGCCGCGTCACAGGTTACGCGGCTTTGGAAACTTCCATCAGCAGCCGCTCGGCCTTGGCGTCCTCGATGCGGTTCACCAGCTTGCCGCTCTCGTGCATGTCGCGCACGGTCTTGACCAGGGTGACGCAGGACTGCACGAGCATCACGATGCCCATTGCGAGATAGCCCTTGATCCAGAGATCGAGCGGCAGGAAGAACACGCCGACGGCGACCATGAAGGCCGAGGCGGAAAACGAAGCATAGGTGAAGGTAACCCAGGCACCACTGTGGGGTTGGACGTTCTGGTTCATGATAATCTCCTGTGTGATAAACGGTTTAATCGATCAAATTCAGTTTCAGGCAGCTTGCGTGCGTTTGGCGTTCAGCCGCGCGAGCACGTCATCCGCGGTTGATTTCAGACGGGGGCCAAAGCCCTGTTCGGCAAGTTTCTCGGCGGTCGCCAGCGGTCCGGTGGCGGCATCGAGTTCGATCAGGGCGTCGGAGGCGGCCTGGGCCTCGATCTGCCGTTCGCGCAGCCGCTTCAGCGTATTCTCCGCTTCCGGCAGCGTGGATTCGTAGGGACGCGCGGCTTCGATGCCGCCCCGACGAAGCGCGCGAACCGCTTCCGCCGCGCGGGCGATACGGCGGCCACGATCAAGCTCGGTGATCCGCGCCTCGGCGTTAGCGACCTGGCGCTTCATGCGGGTGATTTCAGACGCGAACAGGGTTCGCGCCGTCATCGCGGCATCGCGGTCGGCCTCGAGATTGGCAATCGCCTGCGCCGCCTCGCGGGCGAGATCTTCCCGGCCGCCATCAAGTGCTGCGGTGGCGCGGACTTCGAGATCGGCGATCCGGGCGTTGGTGGCGTCGAGACGGCGGCCTTCCTGCTGGTCGCCTGCGATTGCCAGCGCCAGCGAGCGCTTGGAGCGTTCGACGGCCGCCGCCGCATCGCGCATCTGCTGGTCGAGAATGAGAAGCGCCGAGCGGTCTTCCAGTTCTTCCCCCGCGGCAGCCACGCTGCCCCGAAAGAGCGTCAAAACAGTTTTGAACATTGGTAGCTCCCTGTGTTATGAGCAATGCTCATGAATTCATTTGATATCACCAGAATGAGCATTGCTCAAGAGCTATTTTGAGCGCCGCTCAAGAAATTGGTAAATAATGTCTAAAGCACTGGCAAGACGAACTAAATTCCTTGAAGATCTGATCCAGGCGGCGGAGCGAAGCATCGCTGCGGGCGGCTTGGCAGGCCTGAAGACGCGGGAGCTGGCGCGGGAAATCGGCGTCGCCAACGGCGCGGTCTACAATCTCGTCGACGATATGGACGAACTGATCCTGCGGGTGGGGTCGCGGACGCTGGCGCGACTGGACGCCTCCCTCACGTCAGCCGAAAGCAACGGCCCGGCCTCACCGCGGGAGACACTCGTTCGAATTGCGGTGGCCTATTGCGACTTCGCCGCCGAGAATCTCGAACTGTGGCGCGCGCTGTTCGAACACCGGATGGCGCCGGGCAAGCCGGTTCCGGAATGGGCCATTAGCGAGCAGATGAATCTGTTCCGTCACATCTATCGTCCGCTCGCCGAACTTCTTCCGAAACGGACGCCGGCTGAGTTGGGCGTGACGGCGCGAAGTCTTTTCTCTGCCGTCCACGGCATGGTGCTGCTCGGCCTCGAGCAAAAGCTGATCGCGGTGCCGGTGATTGAGCTACGCAAGGAAATTGCGATCATCGTCGGCGCGATGATCGATGGGCTGGCCAGGAAACAGCCAGTCCAGTAGAGGACCAGCCGTTCCCTGCGCGCGAATATCTCAGACCGTCAGAACCGTCGACCCCGTGGTCTTGCGTGCGGCAAGATCGGCATGGGCTTTCGCCGCGTCCTTGAGCGGATAGGTCTGATGGACCTCGATCTTGACCGCGCCAGATTTCACGACCTCGAACAGCTCGTTCGCCATCGCCACGAGGTTTTCACGACTGGCCGCATAGGTGTTGAGCGTGGGACGGGTGACGAACAGCGAACCCTTCTGTGCCAAGAGACCGAGGTTGAGCGGATCGACCGCGCCGGAAGAGGCGCCGAACAGTGCGGCGACGCCGAGTGGAGCCAGGCAGTCGAGCGATTTGAGGAACGTGTCCTTGCCGACGGAATCATAGACCACCGGCACCTTCTTGCCGCCGGTGATCTCGTCGACGCGTTTGACGAAATCCTCGCGTGAATAGACGATGGTGTGGGCGCAGCCATGGGCCTTGGCCAGCTTGGCCTTGTCGTCGCTGCCGACGGTGCCGATCACGGTGGCGCCGAGATGCTTTGCCCATTGGCTGAGGATCAGGCCGACGCCGCCGGCCGCTGCGTGCAGCAGGATGGTGTCGCCGGATTTGACGCGATAGGTCTGGCGGATCAGGTATTGCACCGTGAGGCCCTTCAACATCATGGCCGCCGCGGTCTTGTCGTCGATGCCGTCGGGAAGCTTGAGCAGGCGATCGGCCGGGATCAGCCGCGCTTCGGCATAGGCGCCGACCGGCGCGCTGCCATAGGCGACGCGGTCGCCCACCTTCAGATCGGTCACGCCCGATCCGACTTCCTCGACCACGCCGGCCGCCTCACCGCCGAGCCCGCTCGGCAATTGCGACGGATAGAGCCCGGAGCGGTTGTAGATGTCGACAAAATTCAGTCCCACGGCGGTGTGGCGGATGCGCGCCTGCCCCGGACCGGGCTTGCCGACCTCGACCTCTTCCCAGACCAGAACTTCGGGACCGCCGGTTTTGTGAAAGCGGATGGCGTGCGTCATTGGAATGCTCCTTCGGTGAACTGAAATGGGTGGGAACCGGCCTTTACGCCTCGACGATGACGTAGCTGTCCTCGACATGCACAGGGAATGTCTCGGCGACATAGGGCCCCTTGGCCAGCGTCTCGCCATCCTCGATCACGACCGGATAGGTCCTGATCTTGACACGCTGCGGGTCGAACCAGGATTGGCCGTTGCGCATGTCGAACTCCCAGCCGTGCCAGGCACAACGCAGCAATTCCCCGACCCGCGAGCGCTCGTAGACGCCGGGCTCCTTCGACGTCAGCCGCGCCACGCAGGCGGCTTTTTCCAGCGGCGCACCGGCATGCGGACAGCGATTGAGCAGCGCAAAATACTCGCCGTTGACATGAAACACGACGATGTCCCGGCCGTTGATTTCGACGACCTTGTTGCCGCCGGGTGGAATCTCCGACGTGCTCGCTATGATATGCCGGGTCATGCTGTCTCGACTGCGATCAGAACTTGTAAATGCCGCGTGCGTTGGTGCTGAAGATCTTGCGGCGCTCGGCTTCGGTCAGCGGCGTCTTGAAGGCGTAGCGCGGATCGTCGAAATCCCAGTGCGGATAATCCGACGAGAACAGCAGGCGATCGACGCCGACCCATTCGATCAGCGAACGCAGATGTTTTGCTTCGTCCGGCTCGTCGATCGGCTGCGTCGTGAACCAGAAATGCTCCTTCACATATTCCGACGGACGACGCTTGAGATGCGGTACCTCGCTGCGGAACGCTTCGAAGTGCCGGTCCATCCGCCAGGTGGCCGACGGAATCCAGCCGAAGCCACCTTCGATGAAGACGATCTTCAGCTTCGGGAAGCGCTCAGGGATGCCTTCGAGAACGAGGCTGGTGAGCTGCGCCGCCATGGTGTGCGCGTTCGATTGGTGTTCCTCGGCATAGTAAGACGGCCAACCGCCGCCGGTCGGCGCGTGGCCGCCATAGCCGCCGACATGAATACCGAGCGGCAGGCCCAGCTCCTGCGCGCGGGCAAAGATCGGCCAGTAGCGGCGGCGTCCGAGCGGCTCGTTGGCGCGCGGGCAGATGTTGATCTGGACATAGCGGCCGACCTTGGCGCAACGATCGATCTCGGCGATGGCGAGTTGCGTATCGTCCTGGCCTGCGAGGATCGAGGCCTTAAGCCGCGGGTCGCGGTCGGACCAGAAGGCAAGCTGCCAGTCGTTGATGGCGCGCTGGATCGCTGCGCCGAATTCGAGATTCTGCTGGGAGAAGATGAAGAGGTCGAGCACCTGCAGGATGCCGAACTCGACGTCGAGCGGATCTAGATACTGCTTTTGCATGAACTCGAGATTGGAGCCCGGAGGCCCGCCGGTCGGCGGCCACGCATCGCGGCGCGCGATCAGCGGCGAGGAGCGCGGATACGGCGTGGTGCCGATATAGGGCGTGCGCAGATGGCTGCCGTAAGTGCGTAAGTGTTCCTGCCAGCGTTTTGGCATGAACTGCTCGATATCGGAATGCGCGTGGATGCTCGGATGCACGTCGCAATCGACGATGCGCAGCCGGCTTTTGGCTGCTTCTTCCTCGGCGAGGATGGGGCGGTCGATGACATCACTCATGCGATCCTCCTTCGGTATCAGTTAACGGCGAGCTTCAGCCGCGGAAAGGTTTCGAGCGGATTGTCAGCGCACATGCGCGACGCGATGCTGGCCGGCAGATGTGGCGGCATCGGATCGTCGCCGTCGAACTGCCAGTGCGGATAGTCGGACGCAAACAGGAACATTTTGTCGGAGCCGATCTGCTCGATCACGTCGGCGACGCCTGTCGCATCCGGCGGGCCGTCGAACGGCTGCATGGTGACGCGGATATGGTCGCGGATGATCGCGGCCGGCTCGCGCTCGACCCATGGCACCTCGACGCGCACGCCGCGCCAGGTCTTGTTGGCGCGCCACATGAAGGCCGGCAGCCAGCTTACGCCGGACTCCATCAGTACGACTTTCAGATCGGGGATTTTGCCGAACACGCCTTCATAGACCAGGCTCAGGATCTGCGCCTGGAACGCCTGCGCTTCGGCCAGATAATATTCGTAGCGATACGACGGCCAGCCGATCGAACTCGGTGCGCCCCGATACGCGCTCCCGGCATGGATCGCGACCGGCAATTTGTGTTTCGCCGCCGCCTGCCACACCGGCCAGAACTGCCGCTTGCCGAGCAGCATGTCGCCCTGCGCCAGCACCAGCACCGAGACGAAGCGGTTGTCGCCCGCGCGCCGCTCGATTTCTTCCACCGCAAGATCGGGCGCCTGCATTGGCACCACGATCGAGGCGCTTAGCCGCGGATCCTTTGCAAGCCATTCCGCCGCGATCCAGTCGTTGATCGCCTTGCAAAAGCCGGCGGCCATATAGGGGTCGAACACCGCCTGCGCGCCATAGACCACGTTGCAGATCGCATGGCTCGAACCGAGTTGGTCGAACGCGCCGCGCTGCACCATCTTGAGCTCGCTGCCCGGCTTGCCGTGTGCCGGCCGCCAGTCGGCGCGGCCCGAGAATGGCATGTTGGGCGGATAGGAGTTGAGATCGAGGCCATCGATGGCGCGGCTGACCACCTGCTCTTTCCAGTGGTCGTCGAGATAGGGCAGCAGCGTGGTGCGGGTTCCGCCCACCGCGGGATGGATATCGCAGTCGATCCGCGTGGCCGCCATGGGATTCCTCAGGCTTTTCGTCTCGGCGATCTTGATGTCGCGCCGGCAAATGTGCCGCCGATGCCAGCGCGGCGCAAGCGCTTTACTGAGGGGCCGCCCTTCCTTGGATGCACGGCGCTTCTCCCTTCTCCCCTTGTGGGAGAAGGTGGCGCGAAGTGAACCTCCTCCGAATGAGTGGACACCTGTAGTAGGCTCAATGAGCCCGGAGGTGTCGAATGGAACGTCCACGTCGGTCATTTACTGAAGAGTACAAGCATCAGGCGGTTGAACTGGTGATGTCGAGCGGCCGCTCGATTACGTCGGTTGCTAAGGAACTCGGCCTGCGCGACTTGGTGCTGCGGCGCTGGGTTGACAAGCTCCGGCAGAAGCCGACATCGGCGGCGTGGCGCCCCACCACGCAGGCGCCGCCGATGTCGGCGGACCAGGCTTCGGAACTCGCCCGGCTGCGCCAGGAGAACGAACGGCTGCGCATGGAGCGCGACATTTTAAAAAAGTCGATCGCGATCTTTGCCGGGACACGGACATGAGCTTCCGCTTCATCGAAGACCATCGCGACAGCTATCCGGTGCGGCTGATGTGCGCCGTGCTCGAGGTCTCGCCGGCCGGCTACTACGCCTGGCGCGAGCGCCCGGTGAGCGAGCGGACAAAATCCAGTGCCGCGCTTCTGGCTGCGATCCGGCAGGTCCATCAAGACAGCTGTGGACGCTACGGCAGCCCCCGCGTCCACGCCGCCCTGCACAGACAGGGGCGTGGCGCCAGCCGTGGCCGGATCGAGCGGCTGATGCACCGGAATGGTATCCGCGCCATCATGGCGCCGCCGCGCCGTGTGCGCACCACCGACAGCCGTCACGGCCTGCCGATCGCACCGAACCTGATCGCGCGAGACTTCACGGCGAAGGCCCCGAACCGGGTTTGGCTCGCCGACATCACCTACATCCCGACCGCCGAGGGCTGGCTCTATCTGGCCGCGGTCATGGATCTGTTCAGCCGCAAGATCGTCGGCTGGGCGATGCGCGATCACATGCAGGTCGAACTCGCGTCCGCGGCGCTGACCATGGCCGTCCAGCAGCGACGGCCGCAGGCCGGACTGATCCACCACTCCGATCGCGGCGTGCAATATGCCTCACACGCCTATCGCGGCGTCCTCTCGGCTGCCGGCATCACCGCATCGATGAGCCGCAAAGCCGATTGCTACGACAACGCCCCGATGGAGAGCTTCTTTCATACACTCAAGACCGAGCTCGTCCATCATCGCGATTACAAGACCCGCGCCGAAGCCCAGCTTGATATCTTCGGCTTCATCGAGGGCTTCTACAATCGAACAAGGCTCCATTCCGCATTCGGATATATCGCTCCGAACGAGATGGAGCTAAAAGCCGCCTAAACCCGTCCACTTTCTCGGGGGAAGATCAAAGCGCCGGATGAGGGGTTCTCTCAACGAGCAAACCTGCGGAAACAAACCCCTCAACCGTCTCGCCGTCGCTTCGCGCCGTCGATCCACCTTCTCCCACAAGGGGAGAAGGGAAGAACCTGTCCAGACCGGATAGATGGGTAACGGAGTAGACCGGATGGAAGGGTGACAGTTCTCTGTCGGCTGGGAGGACCAGCCGATGTCTTGGCGAGAGAGCTGCGCAATGGATGAACGAGTGCGTTTTATCGTGGATCAACTCACTGGGTTGTGGACGATGACGGAACTTTGCGAGCGGTACGAGGTCAGTCGCAAGACTGGCTACAAATGGCTGGATCGCTATCGATCGGAGGGAGCTTCCGGGCTGATGGAGCGGTCTCGCGCTGCCAAGGTACATGGGCGCGCGACACCGCAAAACATCGTCGATGCGATTGTTGGGCTGCGGCGGGAGCGGCCGACATGGGGCCCACGTAAAATCGTAAGCAAACTAGAGGCTCGCCAGGCAGATGTTGAATGGCCATCGGCCTCGACGGCCGGCGAGATTCTCAAACGGGCGGGATTGGTTTGCGGCCATCGGGTGCGGCGTCGAGCGCCCCCGCGTCTGGGGCAACTGACGGAGCCGCAGCACGCCAACCATGTGTGGGGCCTTGATCACAAGGGCTGGATCCGGCTGGGCGACGGCTCTCGTTTGGAGCCCTTTACGGTGACGGATGGCTTCAGCCGCTATTTGATCCGCCTGGCGGCGACCGGCAGTACGCAATATGCCGAGTGTAAACCGCCGCTTGAGCGGGCGTTCTGCGAGTACGAGCTGCCGGAGGTGATCCGCTCCGACAACGGCTCGCCATTCGCCTCGACCGGGACCACCGGCCTGACGGCGTTGTCGGTGTGGTGGATCAAGCTCGGCATCCGGCACGAACGGATCGATCCCGGCCATCCGCAGCAGAATGGCCGACACGAGCGGTTTCATTTCACGCTTCTGGAAGCCATGCGGCCACCGTCGCCAAACCGCGCTGCTCAGGCCCGGCGCTTTGCGACATTCGTGCGCGACTACAATGAGGAGCGGCCGCACGAGTCGCTCGGCCAGCGCCCTCCTGCAAGCGTCTACCGACCTTCGCCGCGTGCCATGCCAAAGCGACTTCCAGAGCCGGATTACCCGACCGAAGCCGCGGTGCGTCAGGTTCGGTCCAACGGCGAGATCAAATGGCAAGGCGAGTTCGTTCACATTTGCAGCGCTCTCGTTGGTGAAGCTGTTGCCATCGAGGAAACCAAGGATGGACAATGGCAAGTGCGCTTCTTCAACGTGCCGATCGGCGTCATCGACGAGAAAACACGCAAGCTGAGGCGCTGCGCTAGCGCAGCGCCTCAGCAGACCGAACCATGAAAAAGTGTCACCCATCCATCCGGTCTGGTTTGTTACCAATCCATCCGCTGGACACAACCCGCGCGATTGACAGTTAAATCGAACCACATCCAAATGTCCGAACAATGAGTGCACCGAATTTGGGGGATAAAATGCAGATGAAATCCGGCAGGCTGGCGGTTGTCGCCGTCTCGCTTCTCACCGCAACGGCGTCCACCGCATCGGCCGCCCCGGCAACAGCCAGCGGGCCGGCAGCCTTGGCGCTGGCCGGCGTCGTGGCGCTGTATTCGCCGCTGTTGACCGCGGATGAGCGCGAGGCCGTCTCGGCGTTCTTCGTGGGACAGACCGGCGTGCGCTACGCCAAGAAGATTTCGGTCACCGCGGACAAGATCGTCTGCAAGGTTAGCAATGTCGACATCACCGCGCGCTCCTGCGAACTGACGTTCAAGGGCGCCAAGCAGACCATCACCGGACGTCGCGCCAGCGAAATCTACGCCACCGAAGCCATGGCCGGCATCCCGCCCGACGGCGCCGCGGGATCGGTGTCCGAAAGCCTCTCGAAGCTGAACTGCACGCTCGACCCGGCCGAGATCAGGAAAAAGGCCGGCGGCGGCGCCGATTGTTCGTTCGAAACCGGAAACTGAGGTTCGCGGCGGTCGAGAAAACGACAAAAGCCACGCTCCACACAAAGTGTGAAATCCGCCACTTGTGATTTCGCTCAACTAGAGAAAGAATATTGACCGGCCACCCGTGGAGGGTTTGGCGTGTTTTTGGTCCCGCCAGGGCAGAATATTTTTTTCGACCAAGAATTGGGATTTCCAAATCGATATTGGGGCGGCCGATGACACACACCATCAACTTCAAGGATGTGTTCCGGGCAGAGCTAGACGCCATCCGCGACCGTCATAATCACAGGTCGGGTGCGACAAAAATAGAGCAGAGCAGCCCGACCGATCCCACAACGGCGCTGGAGCTGACCGGCATCACCTGCTCGGGCGGCGGCATCCGCTCCGCATCGTTTTGCCTCGGCGTTTTGCAGGGCCTTGAGTCCCGGCACACGCTCAAGCAAATGGATTATCTTTCGACCGTCTCGGGCGGCGGCTACATCGGCACCACGCTGACGATCGGAATGTCGTCGCATGGCGAATTCCCGTTCGGCCGGCTCGATCAGGAAAGCCGCGAGACGCCGGAAGTTCGTCACCTGCGCGACAACTCCCGCTACCTGCTGCAGAACGGACTGCCCAGCGTGATCACGGCGATCGTGATCTATCTCCGCGGCATCATGATGAACGTGCTCGTGATGCTGCCGATCCTGCTGTGCGTGGCCGGCTTCCTGCTGCTGCTCAATCCCGACACCAAGGAACTGGTGACCAACCGCTTCCTGGGGCTCGACCTGACCGGGCGGCTCGGTCAGACCCGCCTGCCCTTCACCCTGCTGGTCCTCCTCGCTCTGATTCCACTGCTGATCCTGTACGCGGTGTGGGTGTCGCTATCGCGGATCAAGCCGATCGAGAGCCGTCAGAAGGGCGCCAAAGTGGCCGGCATCGTACTTATGCTGGCGATCCTGGCGGTGCTCGTGGAAGTCCATGCTGCGCTGCTACGGCTCGCCTTCGAAGCGCAGAATCTGATCAAGTCCCCCGGCGTCGCCGATCCAGGCAAGGGCAAGTTTGTCGAATTCATCTTCAACAACGCCAAAGCGTTGTATGCCAGCCCACTCGTGTTGCTGGTCCTGCCCTTTCTCAAGGGCCTGATATCGAAGGCGACGACCAGTGCCAGCGCGACCTGGGGAGACCTCATACGCAAGGTGGCCAGCCGGGTCGTCCTGCTGGTCGCCGCCGCCGTCGTTCCGTTGCTGCTCTGGCTTGCCATGATGCAACTGGCGTATTGGGGAACGGAAATTTCCGCATGCCCCGGCCTCGGCGCGGACCTGAACTGCGACCGGAGAGACATCATGCGCGCCGGATGGCCGCATGCTCCCGCTTTCCTGCAGTGGTATTTCGAGAAAACGGCCTATTACCGCGGCGCATTTTCCTCGTTCGCAATAGCTGCCGCTGCGCTGTTCCTGTTCTGGCCGATCCTGAGCGTCAATGCCAACTCGCTGCACCAGCTCTATCGCGACCGGCTGGGTCAGGCCTTCCTGATCAAGCGCAAGAACAACGGTGCGGTCAGGGACGATATCGACTACGCGGATGACTTCAAGCTGTCGAAGATCGACACCCGACTTGCGCCCTATCATCTGATCAACACGGCGCTCAACGTTCCCGGCTCGAAATTCGCCAACCGCCGCGGGCGCAACGCGGATTTCTTCGTGTTCAGCCAACGCTACATCGGCAGCGAGGCGACCGGGTGGGTCGACACCCCCGCGGCGGAAGTGACCGTCGACGGACTCAATATCGGCACCGCCATGGCGATCTCGGGCGCCGCCGCCGCGCCTAACATGGGGATGGCCTCGATAAGGCCTCTGTCGCCGACGATTGCGCTGTTGAATGTTCGGCTCGGCCGCTGGATCCGGCACCCGTTCGATATCTTCAATCGCAACGCAAAGCTGGAGGCGGAAAAGGAGAAAAAGCAAAAGGACGAAACAACGAAGGAGGAAGAGGGAGAACGCCAGTTCTGGCGCATACCGCGTCCTCGCCACCTCCTGTACGAGGCGTTCTCGAAGACCGGCGTATCGGTGGAGGAACTGGACGCCAAGGCGATGACGAGGCGGGGCGGCTTCGTGTTCCTGACCGACGGCGGCCACATCGACAATCTCGGCGTTTACGAATTGCTGCGGCGGCGCTGCAAACTGATCATTGCGATCGACGGTGAGGCGGACCCTGACTTCGACTCGGGATCGCTGGTCCAGGTCGAGCGCTTCGCGCGAATCGATATGAATGTGATCATCAAGTTGAACTGGGAGCCGATCGGAATACGCACCCAGGCGGTCACGAATGAAATCAAGAGCGGCCAGTTGAAGGAGCAGCCAGGCCCCCACGTCGCCCTTGGATCGATCAGCTACCCTCCTCTCACGGCCGGTGGCGAGCGCGAGAAGGGCGTGCTGATCTACATCAAGGCATCGCTGAGCGGCGACGAGAGCGACTATGTCATCGCCTACAAGAAGGCAAATCCGCAATTTCCCCACGAGACGACGCTGGACCAGCTGTTCAGCGAGGAGCAGTTCGAAGCCTACCGTGCGCTCGGCGAACATATCGCGCGCCGGTTTCTGGACGGCCGCGATGGCGTCGCAGCCTATTCCGACGAAAAGGATGAACTTTTGAAGATCATGTGCATCATACTGCCGGAAGCTACTCCGAAACAAGGCCGCGATTATGTGACGGCGGGCTTGTCGTTAGGCTGACAGCTTCCCGGGAAGATGATGTCCGCAAGTGACGAAGACAAATGCAAGCAGGTTGCCGGGCCGGTCATCGTAACGGTCCATGGCACGTTTGCGGGAAACCTGCGCGAGAACCCACCTCACCATTGGTGGCAGTCCGAAGCGACGCTGGCTCTGCAGCTGATCCAGAAGCTCGGTAGCGGTGCGATCGTCCAACCGTTCCAGTGGAAAGACAAGGAGCGCACCGGGCCGAACCGCGAAAGCGAACGCAAAATCGCCGGACGGCAATTGTTCAAGGAACTGCTCGAGCTGGAAGACAAGGGCATCTCCTATCATCTGGTCGGCCACAGCCATGGCGGATCGGTGATCTCGCATGCGCGATCGACCGGCACCGGCCGTCGACGCACAAGCAGGCGGATTACGAATACAGGCCGATCAAATATGTTCCGTTGGCTGCTTCGACATCCGAAGTTCGTCGATAAAGCCGCATGCCGTTCAGCGCCGCTACCTTCGCCTTGCGATTGACAGGCCGCTCCATCCCCATCCAAATGTCCGCCCAAGAACAAGCAAGCAGGGACGGGTCGCGTGGCGGGCAACGAACAAGAAACCTACGAATGCGACGTGCTGGTGGTCGGCTCGGGCTGCGCCGGAATGTCGGCGGCGGTCACCGCGGGGCATCACGGGCTCAACGTTCTGATCGTCGAGAAGGAGCCGAGCTTCGGCGGCACCACCGCGCGCTCCGGCGGCTGGCTCTGGATTCCCGGCACCTCGCTGGCAAAGGCCTGGGGCATCGAGGAAAGCCCCGAGCAGGCGAAAACCTATCTGCGCCACGAGGCCGGCAACAGTTTTGACGCCGCGCGCGTCGATGCGTTTCTCGCCGAGGGACCAAAAGCCGTCGATTTCTTCATCAGCAAGACCACGTTGCGGTTCGACATGCCGCTGACCTTTCCGGATTACCACGCCGAAGCGCCGGGTGGCGCGCAGGGCGGACGCTCGATGGTGACGCGGCCGTTCGACGCGCATGAACTCGGCCCGCACATCAAGGATATCGGCAGTCCCCTGCCCGAACTCACGGTGTTCGGCATGATGCTGGGCTCCGGCAAGGAAATCATCCACTTCATGCGCGCGACAAAATCGCTGGCCTCGGCATTCTATGTCGCCAAGCGACTGTCGCGACACGCGCTGGACGTGATGCGCCACGGCCGCGGCATGACGCTGACCAATGGCAACGCGCTCGCCGGGCGGCTGGCCAAATCGGCGTTCGACCTGAAGATCCCGCTGTGGCTGTCGTCGCCGGTGCTCGAGCTGGTCGTCGAAAACGGTGCGGTGCGCGGCGCCAGCGTCGAGCGTCACGGAAAGCTGATCCGCGTCAACGCCAAACGCGGCGTCGTGCTGGCCTGCGGCGGCTTCCCGCACGACATAGCCAGGCGCAAGGCGATGTTCCCGCACGCACCCAGCGGCGCCGAGCATTTTTCACCCGGTCCTGTCGGCAACACCGGTGACGGATTGCGGCTGGCGGAATCCGCGGGTGGACGGATCGAGGATAATTTGCCGAATGCCGCGGCCTGGGTGCCGGTCTCGATCACCGAACGCAAGGACGGCAGCAAGGGCGTGATGCCGCATTTCATCGACCGCGCCAAACCCGGCGTCATCGCCGTGATGCGCGACGGCAGGCGCTTCGCCAACGAAGGCAATTCCTACCACGACTTTGTGCAGGCGATGGTGAAGGCGGCGAAGCCGGGCGAAGAGATCACCGCGTTTCTGGTGTGCGATCATCGCGCCTTGCGAAAATATGGCCTCGGCTGCGTGCCGCCGTTTCCGATGCCGCTCAGCCATCATCTCAAGACCGGCTATCTCAAGCGCGGCGCCACGCTGGCTGAACTGGCGGACCGCACCGGCATCGATCCGAAAGGTCTCGAGGCAACGATCACCGAATTCAACGCGTCGGCAGTAGAAGGCCGCGATCCCGCTTTCGGCAAGGGCTCGCGCGCCTACAACCGCTACCAGGGCGATGGGCTGCATGGGCCGAACCCATGCATCGCGCCGATCAAGGATGGGCCATTTTACGCGATCAAGATGGTGGTCGGCGACCTCGGCACCTATGCCGGCATCAAGACCGACGAGCACGCGCGGGCACTCGATGCCAACGGCCAGCCGATCGCAGGTCTCTATGCCGCCGGCAACGACATGGCGAGCATCATGGGAGGCAACTATCCCGGCGCCGGCATCACGCTCGGCCCCGCGCTGACGTTCGGGTATATTGCGGGGAAGCATATCAGCGGCACTGCGCCCTAGAAAAGCTGGAACGAACATCGATCATTTCGATTGTCCAGAATCGAACCGGAGATCGATCCATGCGTGCGCCGTGCTTGTCTGCTGCTGTTATCCTGTTGGGCTTCATTCCACAGTTCGCCCTTGCCGGCGATACCGAATGGCGGCGCTACACGATCCCGAGCACCGGGACCAGCGTCGATATGCCGGTCTCGATCTTCACCAGCGACGCCGGCGCACCGGACGGCGAAACCGGGCGAAAGTTTTTCACCGAGGACCGCCGCGCCGATCTGACGGTGCAGTCGGTTGCCAATCCGGCAAACGATTCGCCCGCAACGTTCCTCGCGAAAATGCAGCCGCCCGCCGGGATCACCTACAAGCGGGTCACGTCCGACTTCTTCGTCGTGTCCAGTATTCGCAAAGACCGGATCTGGTACAACCGCTGCAATCGCGGCAACGGCAGCATGAATTGCGTGATGATCAATTATCCCGTCGCAGAAAAACGCCAGTGGGATGGGGTGGTGACGCGAATCAGCCGAACGCTGAGAGGCTAGGCGGCCTCCCGTTTCGACCCGACATGAACAGAAAACAGCAAGCAAGTTCCGCGCGACTGCGCACGAGCCGGGTTCCGCGCACGCCCGGCCAGCATTTGCCGGGGACAATTCACCCTCAATGCCTCTCAATCCTTAAGCGGACACCAAGGCGGCGATACAAGGGGCGACACCAACCCGAGGACCGCGCCCGTGACCGACCCACAAATCCTCTGCCCGAATTGCAGCACCTCGATCAAGTTGACCGAATCCCTCGCCGCCCCGCTCGTTGCGGAGACCAAGCGGCGCTTCGAGCGACAGCTTGCGGACAAGGAAGAACAATTCGGCCGGCGCGAAGCCACGCTGAAACAGGCCGAGCAGGAGCTTGTGAAGTCCCGTGAAGCCATCGACGAACGCGTGGCGACACAGCTGAAGGCCGAACGTTCCAAGATCGCCGAGGCGGAAGCCAAACGGGCCCGACTGGCGCTGGCGGACGAACTCGGGGAGCGCGATCAGCGCCTGGCAGAGATGCAGCAGATCCTCGCCGCCAACAGCGAAAAGCTCGCATCGGCGCAGAAGGCCCAAGCGGATGTGCTTCGCAAGGAGCGCGAGCTCGACGACGCGCGGCGCGAAGTCGACCTCACGATCGAGAAGAAGGTGCAGGATTCGCTCGTCGCCGTCCGCGACAAGGCGCGGCTCGACGCCGAGGAAGCCCTTCGCGGCAAGGTCACCGAAAAGGAAATGCAGATCGCGGGCATGCAGCGCCAGATCGACGATCTGCGTCGCAAGGCCGAACAGGGCAGCCAGCAATTGCAGGGCGAAGTGCTGGAAATTGAACTCGAGGGCATTCTGCGCAGCCGCTTCCCGCGCGATTTGATCGAGCCGGTTCCGAAGGGCGCGTTCGGCGGCGACGTGCTGCATCGCGTGTCCGGTCCCAACGGCCAGAGTTGCGGCACCATCCTGTGGGAATCCAAGCGCACCAAGAACTGGAGCGACGGCTGGCTCGCCAAGCTGCGCGGCGACCAGCGTGCCGCCAAGGCCGAGGTCGCACTCGTCATTTCCGAGGCCCTGCCGAAGGAAGTGGAGACCTTCGACCTGATCGACGGCGTCTGGGTCGCCCACCCGCGCTTCGCGGTGCCGCTCGCGATCGTGCTGCGGCAGTGGCTGATCGATCTCGCCGGCAGCCGCATCGCCCAGGAAGGTCAGCAAGACAAGATGGAGCTGATGTATCTGTACCTGACGGGACCACGTTTCCGGCAGCGCATCGACGCCATTGTCGAGAAATTCACCGACATGCAGAATGATCTCGACCGCGAGCGCAAGATGATGATGCGACTCTGGTCGAAGCGGGAGGAGCAGCTGCGCGGCGTCCTCGACTCCACCGCCGGTCTCTACGGCGACCTGCAGGGCATTGCCGGACGCGCCATGCAGGACATCGAGAGCCTCGACGTGCTGATGATCGAGGTTAAGGGCGAGGCGGCGGAATAATTGAGGGCAGCGCCTCCTCACCATGAGGTCGGCGCTTCGTAGCCCGCATGAGCCAACGGGTCGCGCGAATGCGCGCCCGATGACAGGCTCCGCGACATGCGGGACGGCTTCCACGGCTGGCATGTATCTGCGAGACCGGCCCCGCATATCGCTGCGCTCATGCGGGCTACAAGTTCGCGGCAAATTACTCCGCGGTGATCTGCGCATCCTTGACGACCTTGGCCCAGCGCGGTCGATCCTTGGCGATCAGGTCTGCGAGGCGTTGCGGCGGGCCGCCTTGCGCGATCAAGCCTTGCTTGCCGAGAAGTGCGCGGACGTTCGGCTCCGCGAGTATCTCGTTGAATACCGCATTGTAGCGATCGACGATTTCCTTCGGCGTGTTGGCCGGCGCGAGAACGCCGTACCACAGATCGACGTCGAATTCGGTGACGCCGAGTTCGGCGAGCGTCGGCACATTTGCCGCTTGCGGCGTCCGCTGCTGGCTGCCGACGGCGAGGATGCGGATTTGCCCGGTCTCTGCGAGCGGAAGCGCGGTGTGAACCGGCAGGAACATGGCCGAGACGTGCCCGCCCGCCAGATCCTTCACCGCGCCGGCCGATCCTGAATAGGGAATGTGCGTCAGGTTGATCTGCGCCGTGAGCTTGAACAGCTCCATGGCGAGATGTTGCGGTGTGCCGCGGCCGGGAGAAGCGTAGTTGATCTCGCCCGGCTTGCTGCGGGCCAACGCGAGCAATTCCGCGAGCGTGCTGACGCCGAGCGAGGGATGAACCACGAGCGCGAGCGCGCCGGTCGCGATCTCGGCGATCGGCACGAAATCCTTTTCCGGGTCGTAGGGGACTGTCGGATAGAGACTCGCGTTCATCACGAACGTATTGACGGTCACCAGCAGGTTCTGGCCGTCGGGCGCCGTGCGCGCTGCGGCCTGCGTGCCGATATTGCCGCTGGCGCCGGGCTTGTTCTCGACGATGACAGGATGATTCCAGCGCTGCCGCAGTTCCTCGCTGAGGATGCGCGCGAGCAGGTCAGGCCCGGTGCCCGGCGAAAAGGGTACGTTGAGCCGGATTGGTTGCTGCGACTGCCCGTGAGCGAGGCCGGGCATCATGGGGACAACGGTCGCGGCGAGAATCCCCAGCACCCTACGGCGCGAATGCATTCCGTTTGCGGAATCGATCGCCACGCTTTTCTCCCATGATTGCCCACCAGCACGTCGGCCTGCGGGCTTTTCTTGTTAAATCTCTTTATATGAGATTATTCTGTATTATGCGTCGATCGCGCGCCAGTTCAAGGTTGATTCTGCCGGATCGGTAAAAGTATCTGCCCAACAAGGCCAGCGCGCCAAAACTGGAGCGAAGTCAGACCATGCGGCGTGAGGCATGAAGCCGAAGAACAGTCTGGAACGGGTGCTTGCGGTCCTCGAAGTGTTTTCCGAGGAGCGGCTGGAATGGACGCTCGAGGATCTGATGCGCGAGCTCGGCTACAGCCGGCCGACGCTATATCGCTATCTGAAGATCCTGAAAGACGCCGGCTTCCTGATGTCGACCCGCAATTCCGGCTTTACGCTGGGGCCGAAAGTCGTCGAGATGGATTATCTGACGCGCCGCTCCGACCCGCTGGTGCTGCGCGGCGCGCCTTACCTGAAGCAGTTGACGGCTGACCATTCCTGCACCGCCATGGTCCTGCGCTGGTACGGCAACAAGATTCTTTGCGTTGCCTCTGAATCCTCCACCAAGAACCCGATCAGTTCCTATCCACGCGGCCGGCCGATGCCGCTGGGGCGCGGCGCGATCGCGCGCTCGATCCTGGCGCTGCTGCCGCGGCCGCGCCTGCTGCCGCTGATCGAGCGCAATCTGGCCGATTTGCGCGCAGTCGGTCTCGGCGACACCGCCGATGATGTCCTGAAAAGCCTGAGGAAGGTCCGCAAGGCCGGCTTTTGCGTCGCCTATGGCGAGGTGACGCCCGGCGCCGTCGGCATCGCGGCACCCGTCGTCGACGACCGTGATTATCCGATCGCCAGTGTCTGCGTCACCATTGCCGGCAATCTGGTGACGGGCGCGCAGATCGATCAGATCGGCGCCGAGGTCCGGCGCGTGGCCTGGCAGATTTCGGCCGATCAGGCGAGTGGGAAAGTTTGAAGAAAATCTCATATTACGAGATTTTTCTTGACTCCAGGCAGGACCTGTTCTCATTTTTGCCGCCCGCGCGCCAATCAGCCACTCGCAAGAAGCAGAAATGAACATGCCCGCCGAAGCAGCCACGCAAGTCGTCATTGTCGGAGGTGGGCCGGTTGGTCTTGGTCTTGCGATCGACCTCGGCCAGCGCGGCGTCGGCTGTATTTTGGTCGAGCGCTACATCAGCCCGCAGCCGATCCCGAAGGGTCAGAACCTGACCCAGCGCACCCTCGAGCACTTTTACTTCTGGGGCGCGGAGGCGGAGCTTCGAGCAGCGCGGACGATCCCATCCAACTACGGCATCGGCGGCATGACGTCGTACGGCACGCTGCTGAGCGGCTACCGGTATGACTGGCTCCAGCGCGAGCTGGTGCGGCCCTATTACTTCACCGACAACGAACGGCTGCCGCAATACGCCACCGAGGCCGTACTTCGGCAGCGCCTGAGCCAGTTGCAAAACGTCGAAACCATTTATGGCTGGGGCGCGTCCGGCATCGCGCAGGACGACGACGGCGTGCAGGTGACGATCGCCGAGCGTAACAGCGATCGGCAACGCGTGCTGCGGGCGGATTATGTGGTCGGCTGCGACGGCAGCCGCTCGCTGGTGCGCGAGGCCGCCGGTATTCCGCAGACCTTGACCGACCACGACCGGCTGATGGTGCTGCTGGTGTTCCGCTCGACCGGCCTGCACAAATTGCTGGAGCGCTTTCCCAACAAGTCCTTCTACAATGTCCTGCATCCAGACTTGAAGGGCTACTGGAAGTTCTTCGGCCGCGTCGATCTCGGCACCACCTGGTTCTTCCACGCGCCGGTGCCGCTCGGCACGACAAAAGACAATTTCGATTTCCGCAGCCTCCTGCATGAGGCGGTCGGCGATGAATTCGACGTCGCGTTCGAGCACATCGGCTTCTGGGAGCTGCGCGTCGCGATCGCGGATCAGTACCGCATCGGCCGCGTCTTCATCGCCGGCGATGCCGCGCACAGCCATCCGCCCTATGGCGGTTACGGCATCAACACCGGCCTCGAAGACGCCGCCAATCTCGGCTGGAAACTCGCGGCGGCTTTGCAAGGCTGGGCCGGGGCGCACCTGCTGGATTCCTACGGCGAGGAACGGCGCCCGGTGTTCGCATCGACCGCGCAGGATTTCATTGAGAAGGCGATTGAAAGCGACCGGAAGTTTTTGGCCAAGTTCGATCCCGCGACCGACAAGGATGCATTCGAAGCCGAATGGCAGGCGCGCTCGTCCGGTGCGCGATCGGAAGTGAATTCGTTCGAGCCGAACTACGAGGGCTCCTCGATCGTCGCAGGCCCGCCTGGCGCCGCCTGCAGCGCGATCGGGTCGCATCAATTCGTGGCGCGCGCCGGCCACCATCTGTCGCCGCGCCAGCTTGCGTCGGGCCGCAATGTTTTCGAGGAACTGGGCGAAGGGTTTACGCTGCTCGATTTTGGCGCGCCGGAAGCCGCCACCGCTTCTATCAGGCGCGCCGCCGAGACGAACGGCATACCACTGAAGCTGGTCAGGGACGACAGCGCGGAAGCACGGGAATTCTACGAGGCAGCGCTCGTGCTGGTCCGGCCCGATCAGTTTGTCGCCTGGGATTCGGACGGCGATGTGTCAGACGCGCATGGCATCATCCGTCGCGCGGTCGGCGGCCACCCCTGACAGACAACGCCAGCGCTGTCGTCGAACAAGAACAGGCCGAAGGCCGACAAGAAGCAAGGAGAAGGCCAGTGAGCCGCTACAGTGCCGCGCATTATTTCCTCGAAGGTCTCGTCGACCTCGGCGTCGACTATATCTTCGCCAATCTCGGCACCGATCATGTCTCGCTGATCGAGGAGATCGCGCGCTGGGACCGCGAGGGCCGCAAGCACCCGGAAGTAATCCTTTGCCCGCACGAGATCGTGGCCGTTCACATGGCCGGCGGCTATGCGCTGGCGACCGGCAAGGGACAGGCGGTGTTCGTGCATGTCGATGCCGGGACCGCCAATGCCTGCATGGCGATCCAGAACCTGTTTCGCTATCGGCTGCCGGTGATGCTGTTCGCCGGACGCGCGCCCTTCACGCTGCATGGCGAATTAACGGGATCGCGCGACACCTATGTGCACTTCGTGCAGGACCCTTTCGACATCGCCAGCATCGTGCGGCCCTATGTCAAATGGGAATATTCGCTGCCCTCCGGCGTCGTCGTGAAGGAAGCGCTCGCCCGCGCCGGCGCCTTCATGCACAGCGATCCACCCGGGCCGGTCTACATGATGCTGCCGCGCGAGACGCTGGCCGAGGAATGGGATGAAACGCAGATGCCGGCCTACAATCCCGCGCGCTATGGCGGCGTGGCGGCCGGTGGCATCGATCCCGCCCGAGTCGAAGAAATCGCGACGCGACTGATGGCGGCGGAAAACCCGATCGCGCTGACGGCCTATCTCGGGCGCAACACGGAGGCCGTCGCGGCGCTGGAGCGCCTTGCGCTCGCCTGCGGCATCAGGATTGCCGAGTTCAATTCGATCGATCTCAACGTTTCGCAGGACTCACCGTGCTTCGCCGGCTTCGATCCGATGCCGCTGCTGGAGCAGGCCGACGTCGGGCTGCTGCTCGATACCGACGTGCCCTTTGTGCCGCAATACGCAAAGCGCGTTGAGGAAATCGACTGGATCCAGATCGACATCGATCCCTTGAAGTCGGATTTTCCGATGTGGGGTTTTCCGACCGACATCCGGGTGCAGGGCGATTGCGCGACGGTGTTGCGGCAGGTGCTCGAGGTTGTCGCGGCGCGCGCCGATGACGGCTATCGCAAGCGCGTCATCGACCGCATTGCCAGCTGGAGCAATGCCCGCAAGGCCGCGGACAAGCGGCGCGAAGCTGCGGCTGCAAACAAGGGCACGTCAGGCGCGATCGGCGCGCCCTTTCTGTTCGCAACGCTAAACCGTGCGCTGTCGCAGGACGATATCGTCGTCAACGAGGCGATCCGCAATGCGCCGCTGGTGCAGGAGCATATCCGCCGCACGCGGCCGGGCAGCTATGTCGGCCTCGCCGGCGGCGGACTCGGCTTTTCCGGCGGCATGGCGCTGGGCCTGAAGCTGGCGCAGCCGGAGCGGCGCATCGTGCAGATCATCGGCGACGGCGGCTTTCATTTTTCCTCGCCGGATTCGGTATTCGCCGTCGCCCAGCAATATCAAATTCCGATTTTCACGGTCGTGCTCGACAATGGCGGCTGGCAGGCGGTCAAGTCTTCGGTGCAGCGGGTTTATCCGAAGGGTGTCGCCGCGGAGACCAATTCGTTTCAATCGCAACTGCGCTCGGGCCGGCAGGGCGAGCGGCGCAGCTTTTCCGATATCGGGCGCGCGTTCGGCGCCCATGCCGAATTCGTCGGCGATCCGGACGAACTCGCCGCGGCCGTCGATCGCTGCCTCGCCGCCGTCGACGGCGGGATCGCTGCCGTCATGCATGTCCAGATCACGCCGCTGTAGCGGCTCAAATTTTGTTCGTGGTGCCGCCAAGAGCACTAATGAAATAATTGCCTGGGAGGAAACATATGAAGACCCTTTGCCGCGTGGCGCTCGCCACCCTCTGTTTGAGCTTCTTCGCTCGCGTGCCCGCTCTCGCCCAGCTCGAATATCCGAACCGGCCGATTCGCATCGTCGTCGGTTTCACGCCGGGCGGCGGCAACGACATCATTGCGCGCGTGTTCGGACAAAAACTGTCGGAAAGCCTCGGCCAGCCTGTCATCATCGAGAACAAGCCCGGTGCAGGCGCGATCCTCGCCACCGAATACGTCGCGCGATCGGCGCCCGACGGCTACACGCTGCTGGTCGGCGCCAGCGGCGCCATGGTGATCAATCCCGCCGTCTACGAGAAGCTGAACTACGACACGATGCGGGATTTCAAGCCGGTGTCCGAGCTGGGGTCGTTTCCGCTGATCCTGATCGTCAACGCGAAATCGCCGTTCAAGTCGCTGGCCGATCTCGTCGCTTACGCAAAGGCCAATCCCGACAAGGCCAACTACTCGAGCTCCTCCGCCGCCTTCCAGCTCGCGACCGAGCTGTTCAAGCAGAAGACCGGCGTGCCGATGCAGATGATCCCCTACAAGGGGGCGAACGATTCCGTGACCGCTGTCATCTCGGGAGAAGTGACCGCGACGATCGCCGATGCCGGGCCGGTGACCAGCCAGGTCAACGGGGGCAATGCCCGCGCGCTCGCGGTTGCGGCGCCGATGCGGGCGGAGAGTTTGCCGGATGTACCAACCATGAAGGAAGCCGGCGCCGACGTCGAGGCGGTGCTGTGGAGCGGCATTTTCGTGCCCGCGGCGACGCCGCCAGAAATTGTCGGTAAGTTAGAGGCCGAATTCACCCGCATTGCGCGGCTGCCCGACGTTGTCTCCCGCCTCAAATTGCTCAACATCGATTCGGTCGGCAACTCTTCGGAAGAATTTTCGCGCATCATCGCGGCAGACCTTGAACGCT
Organism: uncultured Alphaproteobacteria bacterium; assembly: GCA_963816815.1. Lineage (GTDB taxonomy): Bacteria > Pseudomonadota > Alphaproteobacteria > Rhizobiales > Xanthobacteraceae > Bradyrhizobium. The sequence goes on along the minus strand of CAWFMW010000007.1, from coordinate 24,628 downwards.
GGAAGGCGGTCGCGCGCGCCGGCAATATCAAGATGGCCCAGTAGGACGTGTGCGTCGCATGACTGATCCGGTTGAGACTCAAGTGCTGGTCGTTGGCGGAGGTCCGGTCGGACTGACGCTTGCGATGGATCTCGCCACGCGGGGAATCCGCACGGTGGTTGCCGAGCTGCGCCACAAGGGCGAGCCGCCGAGCGTGAAATGCAATCACGTCTCGGCGCGGTCGATGGAAATTTTCAGGCGGCTTGGCGTCTCAAAGGCGATCCGGGACGCCGGCCTGCCCGCAGACTACCCCAACGACGTCTCGTATCGCGTCAGCTTTGCCGGCAAGGAACTGTCGCGCATCCCAATTCCGTGCCGACGCGATCGATATACGGCCAGCGGAGGCCCGGACACTTGGTGGCCGACAGCCGAGCCTCCGCATCGGGTCAACCAAATCTACCTTGAACCGACACTGTCCGCGCACGCCGAGACGATCGACGGCCTCACCCTGCTCAATCGCGTTGAGATCAGTTCCTTTGAACAGACGCCGGAGGGTGTCACCGCCCAAGGCATCCAGCTCGACAACAACCAGCCGATCACAATACGCGCCGACTTCCTCGTCGGATGCGACGGCGGACGATCGGCCGTTCGCCGGGCGATCGGCGCCACGCTGTCCGGCACCGCGGAGGTGCAGCGCGTTCAATCGACTTATATCCGCGCACCTTCGCTGCTCGCGCGGAGCGATCTGAGGCCGTCCTGGGCGACGTTCTCGCTCAATCCCGTCCGCTCCGGCAATGTCTATGCCATCGACGGCCGCGAAACATGGCTGGTGCATAATTATCTCAGGCCCGACGAGCACGAGTTCGATTCGGTGGACCGCGATTGGGCGCTGCGGAAGATCCTGGGTGTCGGCGACGATTTTTCATATGAGATTCTCCGCAAGGAGGATTGGATCGGCCGCCGGCTGGTCGCGGACAAATTTCGCGAAGGCCGGGTGTTCATTTGCGGGGACGCCGCCCATCTGTGGGTGCCGATGGCGGGATACGGCATGAATGCCGGCATCGCCGATGCGACCAATCTCGCCTGGCTGCTGGCCGCGCATCTGTCGGGCTGGGCATCCGCCAATATCCTCGCCGCACACGAGGCGGAACGCCTGCCCATCACCGAGCAGGTCTCCGTGTTTGCGATGAACCACGCGCTGTCGCTGTCGCGCCAGCGAAGCGAAGTCCCCGACAATATCGATGCCGACGACGAGGCCGGCGCGCAGGCGCGGATGGCGCTGGGCAAACAGGCCTATGATCTCAACGTTCAGCAGTACTGCTGCGGCGGGCTGAATTTTGGATACTATTACGACAAGTCGCCGATCATCGCCTACGACGAAGCCACGCCACCGGCCTATGGCATGGCGGACTTCACGCCATCCACCGTGCCCGGCTGCCGCGTCCCGCACATCTGGCTGAACGATGGGCGCTCGCTGTATGACGCCCTCGGTCCGGACTACACGCTGCTGCGCTTCGACCCTGCGATCGATGTTTCGGATTTGATGTCAGAAGCGGCGCGTGCGCGGGTGCCGATCGAGCTGCTGGATGTGACGCCGAGTGAAGGCGCAGGCGTCTATGATCATTCGCTGGTGCTGGCACGGCCCGATCAGCACGTGGCGTGGCGCGGCAACCGCGCGCCGGAGAATTCTCGGCAGCTGGTGGCGTTGATTTCGGGGTGGCGAGCTTAGCTCGCCTTCGGAGCTAGAGCGCCGATCCGCCCACTAGCGCGGCGGCAACGCATACCGCCGCAGGGTGGTTGAACCTCCTCCGAATGAGTGGACACCTGTAGTAGGCTCAATGAGCCCGGAGGTGTCGAATGGAACGTCCACGTCGGTCATTTACTGAAGAGTACAAGCATCAGGCGGTTGAACTGGTGATGTCGAGCGGCCGCTCGATTACGTCGGTTGCTAAGGAACTCGGCCTGCGCGACTCGGTGCTGCGGCGCTGGGTTGACAAGCTCCGGCAGAAGCCGACATCGGCGGCGTGGCGCCCCACCACGCAGGCGCCGCCGATGTCGGCGGACCAGGCTTCGGAACTCGCCCGGCTGCGCCAGGAGAACGAACGGCTGCGCATGGAGCGCGACATTTTAAAAAAGTCGATCGCGATCTTTGCCGGGACACGGACATGAGCTTCCGCTTCATCGAAGACCATCGCGACAGCTATCCGGTGCGGCTGATGTGCGCCGTGCTCGAGGTCTCGCCGGCCGGCTACTACGCCTGGCGCGAGCGCCCGGTGAGCGAGCGGACAAAATCCAGTGCCGCGCTTCTGGCTGCGATCCGGCAGGTCCATCAAGACAGCTGTGGACGCTACGGCAGCCCCCGCGTCCACGCCGCCCTGCACAGACAGGGGCGTGGCGCCAGCCGTGGCCGGATCGAGCGGCTGATGCACCGGAATGGTATCCGCGCCATCATGGCGCCGCCGCGCCGTGTGCGCACCACCGACAGCCGTCACGGCCTGCCGATCGCACCGAACCTGATCGCGCGAGACTTCACGGCGAAGGCCCCGAACCGGGTTTGGCTCGCCGACATCACCTACATCCCGACCGCCGAGGGCTGGCTCTATCTGGCCGCGGTCATGGATCTGTTCAGCCGCAAGATCGTCGGCTGGGCGATGCGCGATCACATGCAGGTCGAACTCGCGTCCGCGGCGCTGACCATGGCCGTCCAGCAGCGACGGCCGCAGGCCGGACTGATCCACCACTCCGATCGCGGCGTGCAATATGCCTCACACGCCTATCGCGGCGTCCTCTCGGCTGCCGGCATCACCGCATCGATGAGCCGCAAAGCCGATTGCTACGACAACGCCCCGATGGAGAGCTTCTTTCATACACTCAAGACCGAGCTCGTCCATCATCGCGATTACAAGACCCGCGCCGAAGCCCAGCTTGATATCTTCGGCTTCATCGAGGGCTTCTACAATCGAACAAGGCTCCATTCCGCATTCGGATATATCGCTCCGAACGAGATGGAGCTAAAAGCCGCCTAAACCCGTCCACTTTCTCGGGGGAAGATCAGGTATCGACGAGACGGGTATTTGCGTGAGTGGGAGTTCGGAAGCCGAACGAAACTCCCGATGGCAGATCGCTGAAGATTCGAGGCGGAGTAAAGGCGTCCAACTCCGCTCCATGGGGCTGGGGGCTTGAAAATGGAGCGGAGCTACTCGGGACACAACTAACGCCAACGACACCAACTTGCCGGGAGTTACGGGCGCGCGGGAGGCGGAATCATGGAGTGCGATCGAGCAAATAAGGAAAGTTGGTGTTGAGCGTGGCCTTCTTTCCTAACAAATCCTTAACGCCGGGGCGCGCTCGCAAAAGCAGAGCCTCTGCTGAGCTACATCGCGTGGGAGCAGGTTCGCGAACGCAACAAGGCGCTCGATACGTTCGTCGGTGCGCTCGCAATGCGCAAGTCACTGCCGCACTTTATCCTGGCGCGGCAATCGCGCCGCGGAGAATCCCAGGGATTTCGTTGAGTTGATTTCGGGGCGGTGCGTGAACCGATAGAGCCCGCCTTCGCCTAACGGCTTCGGCGTGGCAGCCTTCGCTTGCTTCGCTACGATAGAGTCGAGGCTGGCTTGCCTAGCCGTAGCTTGCGAAGCAAGCGAAGGCTGGTGGTGTGCGCAGTCATATGCGAACCCGTCTCCCTGTTATTTGTCCAATAACAGCGTGATTCTCGACAAAAACAGCGAGCGGGCGGCCAAAAATGCCAGAAAGCCCTGCGGCACTGGCATTTCTTCAATATCACGCAAGTTCGGTATCAGGGAGAAACAGGGAGCGGCATACCGGCGAGAGCACGGAGCGGGCGTTCGCCAAACAGCGAGCGCCTTGTAATACGTGGTGGGTTGACGTATTTAGGTCTTCTTTGTGCTCAAAGGATTGCCGCCGTGCCCTATTCTGCAATTGCCGTATTCACAGCTAATAGCCGCGACGAAATTCTTGAAGTGGGAGGATCGGCTTCGTGGGTCGTGGCCGAGAAGCAGGCTCGCCGGCGGGAGTTTCTGGTCTGTATCCGCAATGCACGGGACGTTGATTTCCACGACCACGAACCGCACGGGACGGCGTTTTTGATCGGCCGGATCAGCGGCCTAAAGCCTTATGGATTCGACAAAAAGGGCATGCAGCGCTGGATCATCGAGATCAGCGATTACGCCGTGATCGACTATCCAGACAAGTGGCGCGAGTGGCGTAACCCGGTCAAATACACCACACTGGAAGAACTCGGCATTGACCCGAAGAAGCTTAAATTCAAACCGATGCCGGCGCCCACGAAGGTCCTGGAGCCACCCGCCCCGCCTGACCGCGCCAAGACGGGTGCCCTCACCATTGCCGAGGCCAAGGCAGGATTGGCCCTGCAGTTCGGGGTGCCACCCGAAGCTATCGAGATCCACATAAAGGGTTAAATTATTGATATAACTTGTTTAATCTAGAATTCGGTCCGCCGTTAACGGTACTTTCAAGGACACAATTGATAGATACCTAAGTTGAGTCTATACCGATGCCTTCTTCGAAGGCGCATGTGAGCGCGTCGCGCGGCCCGGCGTCATCGGGATTAAGGAACTCAACCCGTGTCCAACCTCACCATCCAGTACGTCTCACCCAATCGGCTTCGGCCGTATCCCGGCAATGCCCGGACCCATTCCCGCAAGCAGCTCAAGCTGATCGCGGACTCGATCAAGCGCTTTGGCTTCGCCAATCCCATTCTCGTCACCGGCGACTTCGAGGTTGTCGCCGGCCATGGCCGGCTTGAGGCGGCGAAGTCTTTGGGGCTGGCGCAGGTGCCGGTGGTGGCGCTCAGTTCGCTGTCGGAGGCCGATAAGAAGGCCCTGATCATTGCCGACAACCGGATCGCCGAATTGGCCGGCTGGGACCGCGATATCCTCGCGATCGAATACCAGGAGCTGCATGACCTGCAGTTCGACGATATCGAGGTCACCGGCTTTTCGCTGGGCGAGATCGATACCATCCTGGACGACGCGTCCGAGAAGAAGCCGGTCGAACCTGGTCCGGAAGATCACGTTCCTCCGGTCATTGCGGCGCCCGTCTCGCGACCCGGCGATCTCTGGATGCTCGGCTCGCACCGGCTGCTGTGCGGCGATGCCCGCAACGAGGCGGACTACGCCCGCCTGCTCGACGGCGAGACCGCTGATCTCGTTCTGACGGATCCGCCTTTCAATGTCCGTGTAGACGGCCATGTGTCGGGCCTTGGCAAGGTCCGTCACGAGGAGTTCGCGATGGCGTCCGGCGAGATGTCGGAGGCCGAGTTTACAGCGTTCCTGTCGACGTTTCTTGGCCATGCAAAGGCCTATTCCAGGGATGGAGCAATCTTCTTCGTCTTTATGGACTGGCGGCACCTGTTCGAGCTGACCTGTGCAGGCCGCGAGCAGGGCTTGATCTTCAAGAACCTGATCGTGTGGGCCAAGGACAACGCTGGCATGGGGTCCTTCTACCGCTCCAGGCACGAGCTGGTGTTCGTGTTCAAGAAGGGGGAAGCCGCCCATACCAACACGTTTGAACTCGGCCAGCACGGCCGTTACCGGACCAATGTCTGGGAGTATGCGGGGGTCAACACCTTCCGTACCGGCCGCCTTGACGAACTGGCCATGCATCCGACCGTCAAGCCGGTCGCCATGCTGGCGGACGCGATCCGGGACGTTACCAAGCGGGGCGCCATTGTGCTGGATCCGTTTGCCGGCAGCGGCAGCACGCTGATTGCTGCGGAGAAGACCGGTCGGAAGGCCCGCTGCATCGAATATGAACCTAAGTATTGCGACGTGATCGTGCGGCGTTGGCAGGCCTACACCGGCAAGGCTGCCATCGACGAAATCGGCCTGACTTTCGAAGATTTGGAAGGCGCACGAGCCTCTTCCGGTCGTGCTGCCGCAGTTGCTCCTCCGCTCGATGGAGCGCTGTCATGACCGAGAAGCCCCGCGAACTGTTCGATCCCTCCGATATGAATGATCCCCGCTACGACTCGGCCGCGGATCCGACAAGTCCTTTCTATGAAGGTGACAAGTCGGCCCCCAACGCGCAGTCCGATCCATCTGACGAAAACTACAAGGTTGGTCCAGGGCGCCCCCCCAAGGAACATACCTGGAGGAAGGGTGGTCGGTCGCCCAATCCAAAGGGGCGGCCGAAGAAGATTCCCTCGATGAAGCCCGACCTGAAGAAGGCACTTGAAAGCGCTCTCAGCGAGAAGGTCGCAATTACCAAGGACAAGAAAGAGGTCGTACTCACGAAGGCCGCGCTTGGAATTCAGCAGCTCGTTAATCAGTTCGCCAAGGGCGACCGCCACGCTCGCCGGGATGTGTTTCAGTATGCCACCCTGTTGGGTGTCGATCTTCAGGCTAAGGAGGCCATCGAGGAGGCGCTTGGTATTGACGCCCAAGCGATTGTCGACGCCTACCTACGACGTCATTTGTCGACGACCACAGGTGCGTCGCCGGAAGTCCATGTCAAGGCGCCGGCTGACCTGCTGGACGACGATGTTCCCGAGATCGAGCCTGAACAGAGCGCAACACACACACCCTCACCGCCTCCGCAGAGGATGCCGGTCGAACCCGTGTTCGATGAGAACGGCGTCGCCCTACCCGTGAGCGATATCAGGTATATTCGGACACAGAACGTGCGCCGTTTTGCCTGGGAAAAGAAACAGGCCGGATCATGAACGCGCCCATTCGCCGTCCCTCCCCTGAAGAAGCTTCGGCCCGGCAGGTATACCGAGCAATCCTGGCCACGGATTTCAGGGCGTTCGTGGAATATGTTTTTGGCCTGCTTCGTCCGGGCGTTGAGTTCAAACCGAACTGGCACATCGATGCGATGGCCCACAAAGTGAGCCAAGTGGCGTCCGGAGATGTCAAGCGGCTGATCATCACGGTGCCGCCACGCCATCTGAAGTCGATTATCGCCTCCGTTGCGTTGCCGGCGTGGTATCTCGGTCACGATCCCTCAGAGCGTGTGGTTTGCGTTTCTTATTCGGCTGAATTGGCCAAGACTCACGCCAATGACTTTCGCCGTGTTGTCGCCGATCCGGTCTATCAGGCGGTATTTCCAAAGATGCGCCTGGCGCGCGAGACTGACAGCGAAATCCACACCACGCTGCGGGGACGCCGCTACGCCACCTCGATCGGTGGGACGCTCACCGGAAGGGGCGGCAATCTCATTATCATTGACGATCCTCTCAAGCCGAGCGACGCCTTGTCCGAGGTGAGCCGGCAGCGCGTGATTGAATGGTACCGCTCGACCCTGGTCACCCGACCCGACGACAAGCGGGCCGCCCGCATCGTGGTCGTGATGCAGCGGATCCACGTCGAAGACCTCGTTGGCTACCTGCAGGATAGCGAAGCCGGTTTTGAACACCTGAATCTCCCCGCCATTGCACAATCCACGACCACCTATAACCTCGGTGGTGGACGCACCCATACCCGTGAAAAAGGCGACCTGCTCCACCCGGCCCACGAGCCAGCTGAGGTACTTCGAGAAATCAAGAGGAACATGGGGTCGATGCTGTTCTCAGCCCAGTATCAGCAGGCGCCCGAGCCTCCCGGCGGCAAGATCATCAAGCGGAAGATGCTGCGCTACTATGCTGCAGTCGAACGCCGGCCGACCGACCGGATTGTTTTGAGCTGGGATATCGCATTGAGCGAGAAGGAAACCGCGGATTATTCCGCCTGTGTCGTGCTGCTCAACCGCGGCGATTTGTACTTTGTGCTTGAGGTCATTCGCGGAAAGTTCCCGTTTAACCAGCTCAAGGACAAGATTGTTGAAGTGAAGGAGCGTTATGGAAGCAAGACCTCGCTCGTTATCGAGGATAGCAGCATCAGCTACGGCTTGATCCAATCGTTGCGCGAAAAGCACATCAACGTCGTCGACTACAAGCCTAAGGGTGACAAGCAGGAGCGTCTGATTTCCCAGATCGACCTTTTCCAGGGTGGTTCGGTTTTGCTGCCCAAGGATGTCCCTTGGCTGGAAGAATTTATTTCGGAGTTGCTCTCATTTCCCGGACGGCACGACGATCAGGTCGATGCATTGGCCCAGGGTCTCGCCTGGCGACGGGAAACGTGGAAGGCACCCCTTGTTCAGCGAAAGACATTTGGACTGACGAGCTGAACCTCGCGCAATCAACAAATCTGAATTTCGTTAAGCCGATGAGTTGACCACCTGCATGGCACGCCTTTGATTTCGCTGATGTTAATCATATTTCGGATGACCTGAAATGTGGAGCCCCGGCCAGATTTAAAGGATTTCGACCCCCGCGGGAGGCCCATGAGACCAAAACTCACCCACGGGCTTCCTCAGCCGTTTAAACGGCTATCGCTCTTCCGGGCCTTCTTACTCAGCCCATTCCCTTAGTGCAATGTCACGATTTGCCGGCTGCACGCTGTATGCGGTTCAGTCGCGGTTCTGCACGCCACGGGGCAGCCCCTGCCGATATCGAGGGGGCGGCAGCGGCCTCAACCCTCGTGGAAGCCCGCCGAAGGTGGAGGGCTCGGCTTGAGGGTAAGGCTTCAAGTGATAGTCGTCGAGCTCAGCAAGCCGCTGCTGCTTCCGTGTGTGCCCCCTGTTTGAGTTTCAACCAGGCGGGTTGTAAAATATCCTTGGAAGGACAGTTTATATTTCAGAATTTCCCCGCCAGCGTCAGCCTCACCGCTAGCGGCTCTGCTGGATGAACGTGACGATCGGCAACTCCGTCGATCGGCTCGCCCGGCAGCCGTGACAAATAATAGTATTCGATCTGGTTAGTGTTCGCGTTGAAGAGGTTCTGCACGTCGAGCTGCAGCCGCAGGCCGTTGTCGAACCAGTAGCCGGCGCGCGCATTGAAGATCAGGGATGACAGGGAACGCACACTGTCGTCCTCGATCAGCGGACGCGGACCGAAATAGCGTCCCTTCAGTGCGCCGAACCAACCGGTCCCGTTGCCGAAGGTGACCGCACCGCTAGCAATCCATGCCGGCGCACTCGGGATGCGATCGCCCGCGGCATCAAAATCGGTAAAGCGGGCGCGGGTATACGCAACATCCAGGTCGAACGTCAGCCACGGCACCGGCTTGTACTTGTTGGTCCACTCCACGCCGACGCGGCGGCTCGGCCGGCTCGCCTCGGTGGTGCCGGCGTCGCCGACGAACAGCAGTTCGGAATTGAAGTCGAGCACAAATACAGCGACCGAGCTTGTGAGTCCCTCGATCACCTTGGTGCGGATGCCGAACTCGGCGCCCTTCGACCTAACCAGCAGCGGCACCCGATCCTGCGGCGTCACCTTGTCGATGGGGTCGACGGTGATGGTTGCGCCGCGAATGTCGTTAGAGTGCAGGCCGTAGCCGGCATTGCCGTAGAATTCCGTCTTATACCAGGGACCAAGCACGATGCCACCCTTCGGGCTCGTTATCGTCGCCTGAGCATTGCCTGAATTTTCGGGCGTGTCGCTGAGGACACGGCCGGCGAAAATGTCCTCGCGAATGCCAACAGTGGAGCGCAGCCAATCGGTCCAGCGTGTCGTTGTGTCGGTCCAGATGCCGACATTGCCTTCCTGCACGCGGTCATCCCGCACAGTCGAAAGCAGCGCACGCTGCTCCGTCTTGAACAGGCCCACATGGATGTCGTCATAGCGGCTCCGCACACCGACGCGGGTTTGAGTCTCCAACCCGCCAAAGCGCCAGTCGAAGGCATGCCGCGCGTCAAAACCGCCAAGGGTGCGGCGATCGAGTTGGTTGAACTGATCGCCATTGACGGGATTGTCGAGGAAGTAGGTAAAATTGTTGTAGAGCTGCAGGTCGGAACGCACGACATAGGCGCTGAGATTGGTCTGGCCGTATGCGCTCGAATGCGCAAAATTGCCGGACATGCTGAAGCGGCTGGAGACGCCGCCGTCGGTCGGATCGAGAGTACCGAAACGGCCGATGAAGCCCTGGTCGATCGCGCGCTGTGCGACCTGATCGGTTGAGTTCCAGGCGTTGGAATAAGCCATCGCCGTCAGTGTGAGCCCGTCGGTCGCAGTGCCTTGGGTGTAGCGCATCACGCCGTTGATCTTGCGAACGTTGTCTGGCACGTCCCATGGGCCGTTATATCCGACGCTCTCGATCGCAGTGAGCAGCGTGCCGGCCCCAACCGCAGTCGAGCCAGCAACCAGCCCACGATGATAGCCGAAACTGCCAAATGTCATCTCGGCGATGTTTTTGGGGAGCTTGTTGAGATAATCAATCTCGACGGAGCCGGCGGAGCTGAAGTCGCCCACATCGGCGTAGTACGGACCTTTGCGGACATACACCGACTGAAATCAGCTCAGGGATCAGAAAGTTGATATCGGCGTAGCCCTGCCCGTGGCCATGGGTAGGCATGTTAACAGGCATGCCATCGATCCTGATCGCAAGATCGGTGCCGTGGTCGAGATTGAAACCGCGCAGAAAATACTGGTTAGCCTTCCCCTCTCCGGAATGCTGGGTGACGATCAGGCCGGGCACGACCTCTAGCGCCTCGCCAGGCCGCAAGAATGGCACGGAATTGACCTCGGCACCGCTGATGCGGACGGCGCTGGCGGCGGTTGGCTGCAGCGTAGCGGCTCCGTCTGACGATGCCCCGGGCGCGACGCCGCTAGCGGTTGCGGCGGACTGGTTCGATCGGGCGGCATTCGTACTACGTGTGCTACGATTTTGCACTGGCTTTGGCCGGGCGACCCGCTTGGGCGGCACGACCTCAGGAGAAGTAACGGTGATTGGCGGGAGCTGATCCGACTTGGCGGCGGTTCGCTCATGTCCTGCGGCTGGTACCGCAACGACGGCGAACGAAGCGGCGGCGGACAATATCATCAATAAAGCCCGAAACACTGAACATGCCCCGCACGCTACCAACTCGTCAGTGCCAACCGCACGCCTTCCACCCTCGTTTCACTCTATCAGCGGAGTATGACGTTACAACAGAAATACCATACGGCCCACGCGGAGGGATCAGCGATCCAACGAAGCGGCAGCGGTTCCTGGCCAAGCGAATAGAAGCCGGCGATACTCGCAAACGGCAAGGCGGCTCGATCGCAGACCGAACCGCCTATGATGCACAGGGTTACAAAGAGCGGCTCTAAAGTGCGTGTATCGGGAGAAGGTAAATGTTGCTTCGAGCGGGTCTATTGTCCCCTTAGACAAAGAACACGATTTACCGACAGTAGCGTGAAGATACCGGGTGCGATCTCCCGCCCGTTCGCACCCAACACCGACCGTGACGCCAGTAATAATGACCACGCCAATGCCGGTGGCGATGGGCTCCCACAACCGCACCCGTGGCGGCCCCCACTGCCGCGCCGCGTCGGCCTCCGACCGCCCCGCCGATGATAGCACCTCCCACAGCACCGCGTCCTGCGGAGCTCTGCGCCATGATATCCGTTACAGGCATGGCAACTCCAATCAGCACCAGAACGGACAAGGTTGAAAGCCTAGACATACAAAAACTCCTCCTATGGTTGGCGCGTTATCACACTAACGCCGTGAGCACATTGGCGCCTTTTGCGTTGCAACCTCGGGCGGAAAAATCAAACCGTGCTAAACCAAGGCGACCTTCCCCGTAGGAAGATCATATACTGCACCGACCACACGGAGCTTTTTCTCGGTTACCATTTTCGCCAGAATCGGAGTTGCCTGTTGTAGTCGCTTCACATTATGACGCACATTCGCTGCAACCGCGCGCTGCTCCAGATTTCGAGCCACCTTGCTTTATTTCCCCCTCGATACCCGGTTTCATGGCCCGTACCAGATCCGCTATGTGACCGGGTAGCTTGTTGCCTTTCTGAAGCGCCGCAACGGTGGCGTCGACCGCGCCACAACTGCTGTGGCCGAGGACCATGATCAGCTTGGTACCAAGCACTGCGGCACCAAATTCCAAACTCCCAAGCCCATCGGCTGTCACAAAATTGCCTGCAACGCGAACAACAAATAGATCACCTGGTCCTTGATCAAAGGCCAGCTCGGGTGCGACCCGAGAATCTGCGCAACTCAAAACTGCTGCGAATGGAGCTTGACCAAGAGCCCAATTCGCGCGTCCAGCAGAAAAATCCCGTTCCCGGGGTTGGTTCGCGACATAACGTTCGTTGCCTTCGGTTAGTAATTTCAACGCTGCGTCCGGCGTGTCGGCGGCAGATGCCGGTTGAGCTTGGGCAGCGTCCAGAACAAGAGGACCTGCTGCCAGTAGAGCGCCTGCAACCAAAAGAGACCGACGGCTTAGACCTTCTCTCAAACAAGATTCGCACATGACGCTTCTCCTCGCCTGTTACACCGAAAGAACATTTTTTCCACCGCTTATCTACCCGACCTGCGATCGAACTTGCTTCCGACCGACGCGTCTCCGTCGCTTTCACGCTGACACTGAGGATCACAGATGCTCTGTTGCTCTACCCTCCCACGATCAGCCTGATCTTACATCTCTCTCGCGACGAGAGATTCTCCTAGAGCGGAACAACGCTATTCTTCTTTCCGTCAGCTGCGAACTGTTTGATGCGAGATGAGATCATTGGAACAGGCGGGAAATAACATGAAAGGTGAAATCGCGATCCACACGCTCTGACGTTAGGGGGTACGAACTCGCCGGCTTCCATAGTGCGGATGCCTTCCACCGGAATGACGCCAATAGCGATGCTTGCGCGGAGTCGTGTTCTTACTCGGTGTGGCACTCTTTCGCGCAGACGCCCCTTGGTCATTCGATTGGGCCGCCGAAGGAGTTTGAGGTACGGTAACCGCCGTCAATGCGCCGATGATCAGGGCGCTGCATACAAGTCGAATATTCATGCTTGCCTCCGTATGTTGCTCCAGATCGAATGCATCGTTCCCACCCAGTCCGTAGACACCTGCCTCTGCAGCCATTCCGACGACCCAGCCGAACGTCACGCCCAATTCCATTGATGCTGCGGCGATCATCAAAAGTGGCGATACCTCAGGGTCAAAATGACCCGAACAGAGTTCCTAGGACAAGGACTGCGCCGAGTGCAATGATGCAGGTTACGATTACCGTCATCACCATATCGAAATAGCTCTCGCGATGAGTAAGCCCACTGATCTGAAGCAGCAACAGGACTGTACCGTTGTGTGGAAGAGCATCGAGAGTGCCAGCGCCAATCGTGGTCACGCGATGCATCAGCTCGGGATTGATGCCGTGCTCGGCGGCGAGCCCCAAGAAGGTGTCGCCAAGTATATTGAGCACGATCGCCATCCCACCGGAGGCGGTACCGGTAAGCGCAGCGAGCGCGTTCACGGCGATCGTGAGAGAGATAAGGGGGCCTCCGCCAACCGCGAGTAGCGCGTCACGTACATCCGCGAACGCGGGCAGCGCCGCAACGACAGCACCAAAGCCGACGAGACTACCGATCATCAGGATTGGCATGACGGAGGAAGCGGCGCCCGCATCCAGGCTTTCCCGCAACGCCGGGAAACGCCGAAGTTGAAAATGACGACGGTAAGGGTTGCAGCCGCGAGCGCAATGAGAACCGACCAGACGCCCGCCACTGCTCCGATCGTGGTCCCGCCCCACACCTCTTTGGCCAAGAACGAAAAATCTAGCCGTGGGAGAACCACCAGCGACAGTAAGAAGTTCGTACAGATGACTACAATTAGCGGCAATGCAGCAATCGCAATGGGGGGTAGGCTGGCACTGTGCTTGCCGTGCTGAAATTCAGCTGGATCAAACTCGCCGGCAGCTGATGCCTGCATACGAACGGTCTCGTTGATACCGGATGACACCTCCGAATTGGAATCATAGCCCTCGCCGGCCCTGAGCGCGGCCGCTTCTGCACGGCGGAGCCACCACATGCCGATAACAAAAATGATGATCGAAGCGATGATACCCAGACCGGGCGCCGCGAAGGTTGTTGTACCGAAGTACGGCATCGGAATGGCATTGTTGACAGACGGCGTTCCTGGCATTGCCGACATCGTGAACGTGAACGCCCCGAGACCGATGGTCGCGGGCATCAAGCGGCGCGGGATGTTCGCAGCCTGGAACATCTCTTTCGCCATAGGGACCAACACGAAAAAGGCAACAAAGACGCTCACGCCGCCGTAGGTAACCGCGGCCGAAGCCAGCACCACTGAGAGTATCGTGCGACGTGTTCCCAACCGTTCAGTCAGAAAACGCGCGATGGAGGTGATCGAGCCGCTGTCGTCCATCAACTTGCCGAACAACCCGCCAAGCAGGAACATCGGAAACCACTGCGTAACGAATCGACCAGCACCGGGCATAAAGGTCTGCGTCCAATGAGCGAGAAGCGGCTCACGCGAAACCGCAGCGGCCAGCATGGCAGCCACCGGCGCCACCATGAGTACACTCCACCCTCGATAGGCAAGCCACATCAGCAGAGCGAGTCCGAGCAGTATCCCGACGAGTCCCATGTTTCAGGCCTCCAGCAGCAACAACTTGAAATTTACCATTGGGTGACGTCCGATCTTTCCAGGAGCAAAGCGAAATCTAGGCCGGACATGCGAGCCTTACGAAAAGCCTAACCTACGCGCGCCGTTGCGGCATCGTCTGCGGCGGGCTCGAAGCATTGGCGTGGAAGAAGGAATATCCATGTGACGAGCACGAAAGGCGCGGTAAGCGCGGGGATGGCGAGCGGCGTCAAGGCGACGTTCAGTGCGGCTTGTGCGATGACCGTAAACAGTGTGCCTAACATGGCGTAGATCGCTACTCGCCAGCTCGGCCTGTAGAATACGGCACCGAGCGCAATCGCCGTCAGAACTGGGCTGAAGCCAAGAAGGCCGCCGGTGATCAGTTCGCTTTCGGCACCGAGAAGATGGGCCGCGAGAACTGCCAATATCGCACCCGCGAGAGCGAATGCGGCGGCAGCCAATGAGTTCACAGCCAGGCCAGCGAGCAGCAGAAGGGCGGCAATGCCATTCGCCTTCAGGAAGACCTGCGAGATGCTTTTAAGCACCCCCTGGAGGAGGTCGATCAGCTTGAGCGGGCTAGCCTCGTAAGATTGAAACGCAATAACAACGTCGCCCGCCGGTAGTGCACCCCCTACGAGGCCGGAAAATCCATACGTGGCTAACAGAAGGAGCCACGTCGTGAGCACGAACGGAAACGTGAGGCTAGATAAACCCCAAGGCTTGACCGCGTTGGCCGTCCCAAGCATTGCGATGACCGAAACTGAAGCGCCCAACACGACGTAGACCCACATGAGTGCGTTCGGAGATAGAAATGTCGCCAATGCAAGTCCGACAAGGATGCCATTGTATCCATAGAGGCCGGAATGAAGCGACTCGCGATCAGCGTTAAGCCACTGGGCCGTTAAGTTTGCCACGACAACCGCGAGGACGCCGGCAATTGCCACTCGAGGGAGGCCAGCTGAGTATGAACCCCAGATGATCGCGGCTAAAAAGAGAATTCCGGTTAGTGGGTTGTTTTGAAACATAACCTGCCCGACGCTACGCAAATTAATGTCCAGGAACCGCACTATTCCTGACGACGCGGAGAGGCGTTCCCAATTTTCCAGGATCCGGTTCATTGTTGGCTCCTCGAACGTATTGACAACCGCTATTGAAAGATCCCTTGGTGGAACCGTCGCTCCATTAACGCCATAGATAGGGCGGTGGTATCGTGGCGCCGATGATCTCCTGACGCACCACGCTCCAGAATTCGCGCACTTTGGCTTTCACTTGCGCAGTTTCTCGGCCCAGAACCTTAAAGATCAAGCCGGCATCATTGGGCAAGCGACAAGCGCCGAACGCGATACCCTCCGCAAGGTCTATATCGGCCCCCGCACGTTCGTGGATCCGGTCAGCCTTGTCCTTGGGCGCGCACAGGATCACATTGGCGAACACATCAAAGGAGTCCATCACACCAGTCTGCCGCATTACATATCGCCATGGCTCGATTACCAGCTTCTCTACGAACAAAGAACGACCATCGGGCCGCGCAGCGGCCGTTGAAACCGACAACACGGTTGCTCCGAAGCACTCGTCTGGGTGATGGTGCTTTCGACCCGGTTGAATAATTTCTGATAAGAGCAATGTGGCGGATGGAGCGACAGAGATTTGTGTGTCGCTGATAAACCGTGAATGCCGGTGCGGGATCACCGGATCGGGCAGAAACTCCAGGTACGCTTCATCGGCAAGCGTAATAGTTTGGCTTTGCGCCGCATAATTGGCGTCCATCGCATGAATCTTGGTTGCCGATTGGGAGGTGATGTGCGCTTGTGCGCGCGGACGAAGGGTAATGTCTAGCGCAAGTCGGTCTCCCTGCAGCAAACAGCCCGAAGTGGTGATTAAGAACACGAAGGCTAAGCCTGGCATTTGCTCGTCGCAATGCAAGGCGCGCTGTACCATGTAGGGAGAGCGACGTTCCAAGTTTGCCAGGATCGTTTTGCCAGAGCGGTGCTCGAAACCCAAACGGAGGAAACCCGTCTTTCCCGCAGTCCCACTGCGCATCTGCGGCGGCTCATCCTGGAACAATGCGAATTCCGGCATCGATGCGCCGAGCGCCTCAGCGCGCGCCCAAGGAGGAAAGGCCGCCGGTATCATGCTGAATGCCGTGCGCGCGGGCTAATATCAAACAGGAACTCCTGCTCTATCAGAGCGACCAATTCCGGAATGCCTTCCCCCGTCTTGCAGTTCGTGAAAAGGAACGGCTTGCTGCCGCGCATCATCTTTGAGTCCTGTTTCATCACCTCAAGGCTAGCCCCGACATGTGGGGCAAGATCTGTTTTGTTGATCACCAAAATGTCGGAATACGTGATCCCGGGTCCGTTCTTGCGAGGGATCTTATCGCCCGCGGCTACGTCGATTACATAAATGAAGTAGTCCACCAGCGCCGGCGAAAAGGTCAGCGTCAGATTATCGCCCCCGCTTTCGATCAGCACGACGTCGGTATCCGGAAAACGCCGTTCCATATCCTCGACCGCGGCAAGATTCATGCTTGGGTCTTCGCGCACTGCGGTGTGAGGACAGGCACCAGTCTCCACGCCGAGAATGCGTTCCTGGAGGAGAATACCCTTGAGGGTACGCTGAACGTGCTTAGCATCTTCCGTCGTTACCACATCATTGGTGATGATGAGCACCTTGATGCCGAGGTCGAGAAAACGCGGTGTTATCGCCTCCACGATCGCGGTCTTGCCTGACCCGACCGGGCCCCCGATCCCGATGCGCGTGATATTCTTCGACATCCGAGTTCCCTTCAGCGTCAGCTCATGAACAGGCGCACATGCGCCCTGGTATGGATGGCGGCTAGAATGTCAGTCAATGGCGCAAACCCTGCCATGTCCGACAGTCGTGCCGTCGCAGCAGCCTCGTACATCTCGCCAATGGGTTCGGTAAGCTCGTAGAGAATCTTCTGCGTATCGATGTGGCTGACTTTCATCAAACGTAAGGCCGCACCGAGGATCGTTGTCGCAACGCCATACTGGTGCACGACAAACGCTTGCTTGGCAGGCAGCTCCTGTACGGCAAAGTTGATGGCCAGAGCTATCGGGTAGCAACCGGGAGCGACAGACTTATCAATGCATTCCCGCCAGGCCTGCAGCAGCGGGGCGCCCACCACCTCCACACCCATCTCCGTGAACTTCTTGCCCGTGCGTACCGACATCGTCCGCGCTTCGTCAGAAAGCTTGCGCGCGTATACCTGCGCATCGATTCGAGCGAGCGTATCGATGTCGCCGGCCGTTGCCGCGCGATGCGCGACGATCAGCGCGATGCCGTCACCGCGCGCCGCCTGCTCCAACGCGGTGCGCGCATACGCTCGGAGCGTTGCCGCGTTGGTGACGACACCTTCCTGAATGGCGGATTCTAAGCCGGACGAAAACGCGAACGCCCCAATGGGAAACATCGAGTCACCAAATTGCAGCATCCGCGACAGAAATGCGGCGCTGCCGGGCGCTTCGACGCCATCATTCGTGATGGTCATGCGCGGAACCGGCCGTTGCCGGCGATGTTTGTCCATGCGCTTCCGAATGTACATGGACACGCCTGGGCGGATGTCCGTGTACGCGTCCGCTCTCGGACTCGATATCGGCATAACTCTCGTGCGTGTGGGAGTGCACTGGTCCTTCTGCGCCACCGAACAGCCGCCGTGATTCATGTGGAGCGAGATAGGGAATAACGTCTCGGCCGGGTACGAACTCGTAGCGGATTCCCTCGAAACGGTGCGTATTCATGACAGACGCCATCACCTTGCGATCGACGGTGAGCGGGACATAGACGATCGTGTCCTTGACCAACGCTGGCCAATGCTGATTTCCCATCGCGTGACCCAGTTCAACGCATGTACGCATTGCCACCTTGGGCGCGAGACTCATCAGCTCGTCCAGATGCACGATCATCACGTCACGCAGCTCGATCCGCGCGACAAGTGCCGAGCGCTCCTGTGCATCCCAGAGCAGCACGTCTCCATCGCGGACATGGGTGCCGCGGTCGATTGAGAGCGCGATCTGCACACCCTTTGCTGTCGTCTTGCGGAAGCGGCTCTTCTGTGCTTCCCACTGGTCGATCTCCAGCAAGTCGGTGTCAGCGGCAGACAAGCGCTCTGCCCATTCGCGATCGTCGATGTTGCCCAGAACGTTCTTGATGAGAATCATGACGAGCGCCTTAACTGAAGAAATACTTCTGGTTTAGCGAGACCGTCGTCAAGGGCTGCACAGTTGCGTGCTTGCCGTCGACGGTCACGGCGAAAGTTTCCGGACTTACTTCAATTCTCGGAGTTCCGGCATTTCTGACCATATCGCGCTTGCCTATGTTGCGCACATTTCGCACCGGCATCACTTGTCGGCGAAGCCCCAGTCGCTCTTTGACCCCGGCAGCATGAGCCACGCCGGATACGAACGAGATGCAGTTGGCCGGCAACGCATCACCGTAAGCCCCGAACATAGGTCGATAGTAGGTGGGCTGCGGCGTCGGCAGCGACGCGTTTGGATCGCCCATCACCGCCCAGCTTATAAAACCGTTCTTGATAATGATTTTGGGCTTGGCGCCGAAGAACGCTGGCTCCCACAGGACGAGGTCGGCGATCTTGCCGACCTCGACCGAGCCCAGCACATCGGCAATGCCGTGCGTGATCGCGGGATTGATGGTAATCTTCGCCACGTAACGCAGTACACGGAAATTGTCGTTGCCCGGGTGCGTCCTCCGGCAGCTTGCCGCGCCCGGTCTTCATCGCATCGGCGGTCTGGATGCAGCGCAGCCAGCATTCCCCGATGCGTCCCATCGCCTGTGAATCGCTTGAGAACATAGAGATTACACCGAGGTCCTGGAGCACGTTTTCCGCGGCGATGGTTTCAGCTCGGATCCGGCTCTCAGTGAATGCAACGTCCGACGGGATGTCGGGGCTGAGGTGATGGCACACCATGATCATGTCATAGAGCTCCGCCTGCGAATTGATGCCGTAGGGGAGCGTGGGGTTAGTCGAAGATGGCAAGACGTTAGGAAGGCCCGCGATCTTGATGATATCCGGCGCGTGGCCGCCGCCGGACCCTTCGGTATGAAACGAATGGACCGTTCGACCTTCAAACGCCTCGATCGAATCGTCGACGAAGCCGGATTCGTTCAGCGTGTCGGTATGGATGCACACTTGAGTGTCCGTCTCGTCTGCGACGGTGAGCGCCGACCGAAGCACCGCCGGGGTGGTGCCCCAGTCTTCGTGACATTTCACGCCAACCGCGCCCGCCTCGATCTGTTCAACCAGGGCCGCTTTGCCGTGTCCGTGCCCCTTGCCGAGAATGCCGACGTTAAGCGGCCAATTTTCGAACGCGCGCAACATCATGCTGATGTTTCCGGGACCCGACGTGACCGTCGTCGCGTAGGAGCCGTCCGATGGACCGGTGCCGCCACCGATCAATGTGGTCGTGCCGTTTGAGAGCGCCGCCTGCGCCTGCTGCGGGGAAATGAAATGAATGTGTGTGTCGATCCCGGCGGCCGTCAGGATCAGATGCGAGCCCGAGATAGCATCGGTGGCCAGGCCAACCTCCAGGCCAGGCGTAACGCGATCCATCGTCTGCGGATTGCCGGCCTTGCCGATCGCGCTGATACGGCCGTCCTTGATCCCGACATCCGCTTTCACGACGCCCAGCACCGCGTCGATCACGGTCACGTTGGTGATCACGAGGTCAGGAGCACCGCCCGCCCGCGTCACCTGATTGTCCATGCCCATGCCTTCACGCATGCTCTTGCCACCGCCGAAGACGAGTTCGTCGCCGTAGCCGCCGCGTAAATCACGCTCTATTTCGACGAACAAGCCCGTATCGCCCAGACGGATGCGGTCACCTGTCGTCGGACCGAATAGGCCGACATATTCTTGTCGAGACATGGTAGGCATAGCGG
This sequence comes from uncultured Alphaproteobacteria bacterium, assembly GCA_963816815.1. GTDB lineage: Bacteria > Pseudomonadota > Alphaproteobacteria > Rhizobiales > Xanthobacteraceae > Bradyrhizobium. The sequence continues at coordinate 4,337 of CAWFMW010000007.1, read as the reverse complement.
CCTCATTCAAGATTTGCCGTTCGACGCGACCTCACGCCTTATATCGAGCGGAAGCCTCGCTTCGCTGCCAGCGCCACCGCCTTGGATTTGACCGCGGCGGCGTCCTGGCCTGCGGTAGGACCATCGACGAGATTATTGAAACCATAGACGGCACGTTTGCCGCCGTAGGGAACGAGTTGAACCTCGCGTTCGTCACCGGGCTCGAACCGCGTTGCCGTCGATGACGGAATGTTCAGGCGCAGCCCGAAGGCCGCCGCGCGATCAAATTCCAGCGCACGATTGACTTCGAAAAAATGGAAGTGCGACCCGACCTGTATCGGGCGGTCACCCGCATTGCGCACTCTAAGCGTTGTCACCGGACGATCAGCCTCGAATGTGATCGCAGCTGAACTGCATACGTAACCGCCGACCGGCACTTCCGTGGTCGCCGGGTCGACATCTGCGGCAACGGGGGGGCCTACTTTTGGTCCAGCCATATCAACCTCCTGTCAGGAACTCACTGGATTGGCGTGTGCACCGTCACCAAGCGGCTGCCGTCGGTGAATACCGCCTCGATCTGCACCATTGGGATCAGATCGGCGACCCCGTCCATCACATCAGCCTTGGTTAGGGCAGTACGCGCTTCCTTGGTTACGTCTTCGATTGTCATCCCGGCACGTGCGCCATCGAGGGCGACCGACGAGATGACGGCGACGGCTTCGGGATAATTGAGCTTGAGACCCTTGGCTCTCCTCTTCAACGCGACATCTGCCATCATGTAGACGAGCAGCTTGTCGAACTCTCTTGGAGTGAGTTGCATGCAATCCTCCCGGCCGCTCCAGGCTTGTTTCACATAAGGAAAAGCAGGAGCGCGACGAGCTACAACTAGGAGCCCCACAACTAGACGCAGTCAATCAGGGTTCTCCCCAGCCTTCCATCGGATTTGCCCTGATGGATTGACTATCGCTGGCGGACGTACTGTTTGGGAATCCGCGAGAAGCGCTTGGCTTCGATGTCGACGATGTGAACGTAGTCTGCCTTCCGAGGTTTGAACGTGATGTAATTCGCGAGGAGGAGCCATGCGCCTCGCAATTCCGAAGACGTTCTCTGCAGCTTTCGTTCTGCTCCGACCGCTGTACTTGCCGGACACGACGACACACTCCGGATTAAATGACTGGCTTCACTAGGATTGCCTTGGCAATGATCGTCATCTGCGACTTGCCGCCCAGATCGGCGCGGCGGACGCTTTCACGCGACCTAAAGTGCTGCCTTCGGCGCTTCGCTGTTAACGACCTGCCCCGAAGCAAAAATCGGGCGTCGCCCGGGCGAGATCGCAAGTATCACTAGGTGCACACTTGAACTCGATCACAGTCGAGCGCCTTCTTCTGTTTGTCGCTCCGCGCTGTCAAAGACAGAGAAAGCCTGCTGTTCGAAGTATTGGAATTGGCGTTGAGTTGAAGCGCAGCATAATGCAGCGGGAGAATGATCTTGAAACAAGCGCCATGACGGGAGTCACCCTGAACGTCGTATTCTTCCTGCTTCTCGGCTTTTTTCTCGGGATGCGGCACGCGACCGACGCCGACCATGTGGTCGCCATCGCGACGATCGTCAGTCGCGAGCGCAGCGTGGCGGGCTCGGCGCGGATCGGCGCCGCCTGGGGCGTGGGGCATACCGTCACGGTCATGACGGTCGGCGCTGCGATCATCCTGTTCGGTGTCGTCATTCCGCCGCGGCTCGGGATGGCGATGGAGTTCGCCGTCGGCGTCATGCTTCTCCTGCTCGGCGTTCTCACCTTGGCAGGAATGGGCCGCGCGAGCGGCGCGGCCCATGCGCATGCGGGGTTCCCGTCGCACAAGAACTCGACGTCCACGATCACCTGCATGCGCACGGCGACTACGTTCACGGGCACCTGCACGGTCATCGCCCCGGCGCGCACGGGCACGCCGACGAGGACACGCCGCTGGCACGGCTCGACCGCCGCGGACTCAGCCGGACCGCGTTCTATGGCTCGCTGCGACCCTTCGTGGTCGGCCTTGTGCACGGTCTGGCAGGGTCGGCCGCCGTCTCCCTGATGATCCTGTCGGTCATCAGCGAACCGGTCGCCGCGCTAATCTACCTGCTGCTGTTCGGGCTCGGTACTATCGTCGGAATGATACTGATCACGCTCATCCTCTCGGCGCCGTTCGCATTCACGGCTGTCAGTCTGCCGAAATTCAATTGGCGGCTCCGCGTGGCATCGGGCCTGGCTAGCTGCTTCTTCGGGATGGTCCTGATCTACGGCATCGGTTTTGCCGAGGGTGGCCTGTTCACCGCTTCACCGATCTGGGAACCCCGTTGATTTAGTGCGCGGCTTGGGACAGCGGCAGCTAAGAGTGCGCTTCGCCGGCTGCGGTGGTTGACCGCCGGACAACCCACCAAATCAGCAACGGCCTTTGAGGTCGGCGATTGTCTGCTCCAAATCGACATAGTCGATCAAGCTGTTCAATCTCGTCCGCGGTGTGCAACCCACCACTGGCGAAATCATCCAAGGCTGGCATTCGTCATCGCAGCGTGAGATTCGCTATGCCCAACGCCAAATTAACTCCGATCTGGCCTTCGACCGATAACGACTGCAACGTGATCGTGCGGCGGGATCCGCCAATCAGCACCTTGGCGCCCAGACCCAGGCCTACGGCAACGTTGCCGCGGCGACCGACGTAACTTCCTCGTAGCGTGCCGCGGCCGATCTGGCTGTTTCGCGCAAAAACAGCCCAAAACAAGCGTTCCACCTCTTGTCACGTCAATATCGACGCCAAGGTGCCGGATCGTGCCTGTTAGACGTCTTGTTGTCCCGTTGCGCTCGCAACGAAAACACATCGCATATCCTGCCGCGAGCCAAGGACCAGTCCGACCCTCGGATCGGTGTTGCATGTCAATCCGCCGACTCGAAAAGGCACCCGCGCTTGTGCAGTTGCCGAGCTGGAAAGAACGGCCAGCAATGCACATGTGATTGCCAACCGACGACTGATGGTGGCGATGGACCGGAAAGTGGAACCGCGCGCGCTCTGCCGCATGTCGTCCGCAATCAATCCGCATGATGGTGTACTCACGGGAACCGCAATCAGGAACTTCGAAGGCAATCTGGCAGATATGATGCCGATGTTTTGCGCGTGAGTTGATAGGAAAAACCCTGACCTGGCCGGATGAATATCCCGATTGATCGACAAGGTGATTTGAATTTAGATGAGCATGGGTTGATGCGCCTCGATACGAGGGGCTGAATAACTCGAAGCGATGCAGAGAGCCAAGCGACTTCACATCTGACGAATGTTGCCGCTTCTGCAGCGCTCGAACAAGCATTCGGACAAGGGAGAAAACTCATGGCTGCAATGAGTCGCCGCGCGATGCTCACGAATATCCTGCCTGGTGCGGTCATTGCTATTGCCGGCGTCGGGACGATCGGCTGGGCTGTCGCGCCCGAAGTCGCGGATGCCATGCCATTGGCCATCGACAAGGGAAATCACTTCAAGGTCGATGATCTGGCAGTGCAGGCCCAAGTGGTCATTGTTAACCCGAGTCGTCGTCGCGGTCGCCGTCGCCAGCGCTGGGTTTGCTGGTGGCACAGGGGGCGTCGCCGCTGCGGTTGGCGGTGGGTGTAGTCGCCTTCTCCTCGCGGTAGATTGCGTCACGTCAGGCTCGAATTGCCGGTAGAGCGGCGAGGCAGGCGCGCGGCGGCGGACGTTGGTGATTGCTGATAGCCGTGATGAGGTAGACGTCTGGCGGTTCTGCGCGCCATTTTCGCGCGCGAACAGCTGCACCCAGCGCGATGGTCAGTATCAGCAGCGACACGCTCGCCGCCGGCCACCGACGAAGAACGCTGTCCGTTCGTCCCGCGGCCTTGCCCCACGTGACAGCCATCCGCATTGCGCCACCCAGCGCCACAATGATGTCTCCCTTGGGAATGCGTGGCAACAAGCGCCCCAACGCCACGTCGCAATCGCGAGTACGGCTCCCGGCAGAACCAGCCAACGGCTTTCCAGAGCACCGCGGGAGAAGCGGATCAGGCAGCGTTCCGCCCAGGGACCGTCAGATACAGCGTCCACGGCACGACCAGCGAAACGACTGCGGTCGCCGGCCAGGGCCGGAGCAGGTCCTGCGGGCGCTACCGCTTGCGGGTTCGCGATGCCGTCGTTGCAAGGCTGCGCAGGAACTGCAACATCAGCAGTGTCGTGCCGACCGCAGACAGCGTTGCGATGCTGCTCGCGGTGCTGTCTCCCAGTAGCTCATCGGCAACGAATTTCGCCAATGAGCCGCCGGTGAGCGGGAGTCCGCCGAGGCCCACCGCAATGATGGCCGCGGGCAGCAGCATCGCCCACAAC
>CAWFMW010000006.1:0-10872 GCA_963816815.1 uncultured Alphaproteobacteria bacterium | reverse complement strand
ACTGCCGGCCCGGCGCGGATGGCGGAGTATTTCCCGATCGAGCTGCCGTTCCCGCGGGACTTGCCGATCAAGACCACCGATGAATTCGGCGCCTATGCGCGGCGCATTTATGCGAGCCTGGGATTGAGCACGGGCGCCTGAATCTCACTTCTCGACCCTGCTGGCATCCATCTTGACGGCGGGGTCGAGCAACCTGCTGGTGAACGAAGTCTCGACCGCGAACGGCTTTTCGATACCGAGATAGGTCTGCACGAGATCGTAATCCTTCCGCATCCGTCCCTCGTCGATCCAGCCCAGCGCCTTGGTCGTCGTAAATTCGTCCGCCATCAGATATTTGATGCGGCCCCATTGCAGCAGCTGCTCCTCGCGGTCGAGACCAGTCACCTGGTCGAGCAGCGCCTTCAGACAAGGCTCGAAGTCGGCAACGCAGGCTGCATAGGCCCTTTGCGTGATACGAACGAAATCTTCTGATAGCTTCGGATTCTTTCGAAGAAGGCACCGTTGACGATCAGCGAATTGCCGTAGGAATTGAGGCCGATGTCCTTCCAGTTGAGCGACCCGAGATCGCCGCCGAACTCCTTCAGCTTGATATCGTGCGAATTGTAGAAATCGCTGATGATTTCGACCGTCCGGCTTTTCAAAGCCGCTGATTTCGCGGTCGGCCCGACATTGACAAAGGAGACCGAGTCAGGCGCGAGGCCAACCGCCTTGGCAAACGCCGGCCACATCACGCGCGAGGCATCGCCCGGAGGATTGCCGATCTTGCGACCGGCAAAATCCTTCGGGCCGCTCACGCCCGAACTCTTGAGCCAGTAGAAGGTCTGGCCGGTGTTGGCATAGATGCTCATCAGCGCGACCGCATCGGCGCCCTTGCTGCGCGCGACCAGCATGGTCGCAAGATCCGAAATGCCGAACGGCGCGCCGCCGGAGCCGACCTTGAGCGACGAAACGCCCGATCCCTTGCCAACCTCAATGCTGAGATCGATCCCGGCGTTGGCGTACCAGCCCAGCGATTTGGCATAATAAAACGGTGAGTGATCCGCAGCCGGGGTCCAGTTCAGGATCAGGCTGACGCTCTGGCCGGCCTGGACCGGTGCGATCGGCGCAGCAAGCGCGAGCAGCAGCCCGGCAAATCTCAAGCTCTTCAAGTCCGCTCCCCCCGTTGTCCGGGTCAGAATGTCCACGATCATCCGCCCGGCCGCAGCCGTTCCTTGCAGCCCCGCTATTCTGGACAATTATCGCCTGCTATTCAAACGCCACAGGTCCGGTGTCGCGATAGGCCCAGCAACTCTCCTTCGGCAGCGAAACCTGGGTCTCGACCCCCACTTGATGCCGGGCCGCGGTGCCGAGTTCGACCACTTCCAGCCGCCGGCCGAACAGTTCGATGCCGTAAGCCGTCTGCGTGCCCTGGTAGCGGCGGTCGAGGACGCGGGCCGGAAAAATGTTGGCGCCATTATGCTGGCCGATGGTGATATTCTCCGGCCGCAGCGCGACGCGTACCTTTTCATCCGGGCCGAGCGCGTGCAGCAAGGCCACCTCGCCGCGTCGTCCTTCGCCGAAATCGACGGTGCCAAACTGGCCGTTGCGTGACACCAGCGTGCCCGCGAGCTCGTTGGTGGCGCCGGTGAAATTGGCGACGAAGAGATCCGCCGGCCGGTTATAGATCGCGTCAGGCGTATCCATCTGCAGCAGCTTGCCGTCGCGCATCACGCCGATGCGGTCGCCGAGTACGACTGCTTCGGCCTGGTCATGGGTGACATAGAGCGCGGTCATGCCGGTCTGCTTGAGGATCACGCGAAGATCGTCGCGCAGCCGCAGGCGCAGCTTGGCATCGAGATTCGACAGGGGCTCGTCGAGCAGCAGCAATTGCGGCCGATAGACGATGCTGCGCGCCAGCGCCACGCGCTGCATCTGGCCGCCTGACAATGCGACCACCGGCCTTTCCGCGTATTCCGACAGGCCGACCAGTTCGAGCGCTTCGTCGACCTTAAGGCGGGCGTCGCTGCGGGAAAGCTTTCGGTGCTTGAGCGGATAGACCACGTTCTGTCGCACCGTCATATGCGGCCACACCGCATAGGACTGAAACACCATCCCGAGGTTGCGCGCGCGCGGCGGCACCAGGATCCCGCGCTCGGGAGACGAAACCACCCTGCCGGCAATGCTGATCTCGCCCGATGTCGGATGCTCCAGCCCCGCGACACAGCGCAGCGTCGTGGTCTTGCCGCAGCCGGAGGGGCCGAGCAGAACCACAATCTCGCCGGCCGGCACGCCAAAGCTGACGCCGTCGATCGCCGGCCGGCCAATCGCAAACTGCTTGCGCAGGTCGGTGACTTCCAGGGTTGCCGTCATCGGTTCGATCGTTTCCCTGATCCGGCGATCATTGCGCGTAGCCGTAGGTCTTGTTCCAATCGGCCACCCACGCCGCCTGGAGCTTCACATACTCATCGAACTTGGGAAACCAGACCTTGACCACCTTGGGATCGAAGCCTTCCGGATAGGCCGGCGGCACCTTCAATGAAGTCAGATTGCCGAGTTCCTTGATCATGAAGGTCTGCCCCTCTTTTGACAGGCACCAGTTCAGAAACAGCCTTGCCGCATTTGGATGCGCGGCGGTCTTCGGAATGCCCGTGGCGTACGGATTGACCGGCGCGCCTTCCGGCGGAAAGAAGATCTGGATTGGCGCGCCGTCCTTCTGCTTCGGATAGATTGCATTGTAGAGCAAAGGCCCCATGGCGATTTCGCCGCGCACCAGTGAATCCGACATCGGCGCGCCCGATGGATAGAGGACCGGCCGGGTCGCCGCCTGCTTGGCCCAATAATCCTCGCCGAGCACCTGGCGTTCGAACATCACCCGCGTCCACGTGGTGCCGCCCGACGGCGCGATCACCTGCCCGGTCAATCTATTGTATTCGGGCTTGGTGAGGTCCATCCAGGTCTTGGGCGGGTCCTTGATCAGCTCGGTGTTATAGGCGATCGACCACACCAGCGTGGCGCGCGGCCACAGCTGCGGCGCGATCTGGGAGTTGGGATTGTAGTCCGCGGCATTCGGCGGCGCGTAATCCTGGAACATGTCCGCCATCGGTTGCATCAGTGCGCGGTCCGAGTGATCGACCACGTCGGCGATCAATTTGCCGGCGGCGGCCTCGGTCTTCACGCGGGTGATCAACTGGCCGCCGGGCGCGCGCACCATTTCGACCTTGATTTCGGGGAAGCGCTTGTTGAAGGCCTTGATGACCTGCTGTTCCACCTCGGCGAAATTCGCGGTGTAGAACACCAGTTTTCCTTCGGCCTTCGCCGCTGCAATCAATTCGGGCGAGCCGAACTCCTGCGCCTGCGCGGCTGCGTTCCATGCCAGCGCAAGCCCGGCGATGCCGGCGATAGCGGCAATGTTGGTGAATGTCCTTGTCATAGCCAATCCTCCCGTCGTCTTGTTATCCGGTTCGGGCGACACTGCCCTGCGCCGCACCACGCGACAGCCAGTTGGCGCCGCCGATGAGAACCCCGAGCAGAACGGTTTGCACGATGCTGAAGGCGGCGGTCTTTCCGAGGTTTCCGCCTTCGTAATAGTCGAGCAGCAGCACCGACATCACCATGGTGTTGCTGGTGTAGAGGAACAGCGACGAGCCGAGTTCTCGGATCGCCAGCACGAACAGCAGCGTCATCGAAGCGATCACACCCGGCCGCGCCAGCGGCAGCACGATCGTCCGGATGGTGCCGAGCACGCCCTTGCCGCAGACCCAGGCGGCTTCCTCGAGTTCGCGATGAATTTGCATGAACGAGGTCGACAGCGACTTGACCGTATCCGGCATGAAGCGCGCGATGAACGCCAGCGCCAGGATCCAGATCGTGCCATAGAGACCGCCGGGAATGCCGATCCATGCCCAGAGATAGGCGACGCCGACGACAAGGCCCGGGATCGCGATTGGCAAGGTGGAAATCACGTCGATCCAGCGCCGGCCCGTCACCTGGGTGCGGTGAATGGTGTAGCCGATCGCAAACGCGAGCGCGCCGCCGACCACGGCGGTGGTGATGCCGACCTCGACCGAGTTATAGATCGAGCGCATGGTCAGCGGATTGTCGAAGATGCTGTAAAAATGCATCAGGGAATACTGCCTGGCATCGAACAGACTGCTGACGTCGCGGATGAACATGAACTTTCGAAATGCCGCGACGATCAGCGCCAGCGACGGCAGCACCACCACGACCAGGAGATAGACGATGCCAAGGCCAAAGGTGAACCAGCGCCAGCGCCCGAGATCAAGGCTGCGCGGACGGAACGCCTTGCCGGCGACAGTGGTATAGCTGCGGCCGCTCAGCACCTTCTGCTGCAGGAACACGAGAAGGCCGGTGACGACCATCAGGAGGATCGCTACCGCGGCGGCTGTATTGTAGAGTGGCGGCGACCAGTTCGTGAGCCTGAAAATGTATGTGGTCAGCACCGAAAGGTTGGTAGGCGCCCCCAGTACCGCGGGGATGCCGTAGATGCCGAGCATCACGATGAACGACAGCAGCATGCCCGAGACGATCGCCGGCATGATCAGCGGGAACGTCACCGTGAACAATGTCGCGAACGCGCTGGCGCCGGAAATTTCGGCGGCCTCTTCGAGGCTCGGATCCATGTTGCGCAGCGCTGAGGCGGTGAACATGTAGACATAGGGCGCGTAGTAGATGCCGAACACGAACACCAGGCCCCACATCGAATAGAAATCGACGCGCCAGTCCAGTCCGATCCACTTGAACATAGTGTTGATCAAGCCGGTCTTTGGCGACCCCAGAATGGCCCATGCGACGCCCGCAACCAGCGGCGGCGCAAACAGCGGCAGGATACTGGCGGCTGCGATGAACCCCTTGAACGGCGTGTTGGTGCGGACGACGATCCAGGAGAACAACAATCCGATCACAACCGCGATCAACGTGCCGCCGCCGCAGGCGATCAGCGTATTCGCCAGCGCCTCGGCGACATTCGGGTTCGCCAGCACGGTGAGGAAGTTCTTGACCGAGAGATGACTGAGCGAGATGCCCTCGACCACCGGATTGGTGTCGGTGAGCGCGCCGAGCAGCAGCATCAGGATCGGATAGATGACCAGAAAGCCGAGGATCGCCAGCAAAAGCGTGACCCACAAGCCGCCCCACGCGCGCTGCCCCTCACTGGCGCTACGCATGACTTCGCCGCGCCGGCTCGTCTGTTCGTTCAACGCGCTTCCCCTCGGTGACCGTCTTTTTATGGAATTGCGGTCACGATGCGCGGCAAGCCTAGTCGATTGCGACGCGCGCGGAAAGGTATCCGAAAGTCGGCGCGCGGATATGGCGCGGAGAGCACATTTTTCCGGCGCGCCTGCTGTTCCTTCGCATATGCATCATGCAACGCCGTGTCTGTGGCTTGTACCGCGTCCGTAGTACACGCCGCAGGGGCGCGACCGCCCCCGGCGTAGAAAGCCCTCATTTGATGTCACTGGATACAACCGCCAAGCCGCGCGCCCCCGCGCCAATCGACGGCTTGCCCCCGGAACTCCGGCGCTGGGCGGTCGCGGCGATCTTTACCGCGCTGGCGATGGCTTCGCTGGATACGGCTATCGCCAACATTGCGCTGCCCGCCATCGCCGCCGACCTCCATGTCAGCCCGGCCGACGTGGTCTGGGTGGTCAACATCTACCAGATCGCGCTGGTTGCGACATTGCTGCCGCTTGGCGCGCTCGGCGAAATTGTCGGCCACCAGCGGATCTATCTCGGCGGCCTGCTGCTGTTCACGCTGGCCTCGCTCGGCTGCGCCTTCGCATGGTCGCTGCCCAGCCTGACGGCGGCACGCGCGCTGCAGGGATTGGGCGCCAGTGGCATCATGAGCGTGAATGCGGCGCTGGTCCGCTTCGTGTACCCGACCCATATGCTCGGCCGCGGCTTCGGCCACAACGCGCTGGTGGTCGGAACGGCGTTCACGATCGGGCCGACGATTGCCTCCGGCATCCTTTCGGTCGGAACATGGCCGTGGCTGTTCGCGATCAATATCCCGTTTGGCGTGATCGCGATCTGGATCGGCATGAAGACCCTGCCGAAGACGCCGCGCGCAAAACATTCGTTCGATTTTGTGAGCGCGGTACTGACCGGAAGCTGCTTCGGGCTCTTCATTGTCGGCATCGGCAGCGCGGCGCATCAGGCGCCTCCCGCCCTGGTCGGTCTGGAGCTTGGCGCGGCATTGCTGCTCGGCTGGATCATGACCCGCAGGGATGCGGACCATCCGGCGCCGATGCTGCCGATCGACCTGTTCCGGCGGCCGATGTTCGCGCTGTCGGCCGCCACTTCGGTGTGTTCGTTCGCGGTGCAGGGACTGGCCTTCGTCTCGCTACCCTTTTACTTCGAGGACGTGCTGCATCGGTCGCAGGTGGAGACCGGCTTCTTCATGACACCCTGGCCGCTGGTGGTGGCGATCATGGCGCCGATCGGGGGCCGGCTGTCGGACCGCTATCCCGTCGGCATCCTTGGTGGCCTCGGGCTGGTGCTGCTCGGCATCGGCATGGCGCTGCTGGCGACGCTGCCACCGGACCCCGGCACGGCCAACATCGTCTGGCGCACGGTGATTTGCGGGATCGGCTTCGGCTTCTTTCAGACGCCCAATTTGCGGGCACTGATGTCGAGCGCGCCGCCGCATCGCAGCGGAAGCGCGAGCAGCATCGTTGCGACCGCCCGCCTGACCGGACAGACGCTCGGCGCAGCACTTGCCGCCTTATGTTTTGGCCTTGCCGGCCATGATGGCGCGACGCTTGCATTGGCACTCGGCGCCGGATTTGCTGCGCTCGGCAGCGTGATGAGTTTCTTGCGGCTGACTGTGGGTACTCCGCGTACATGACTGTCATCGCCCGGCGATCGTGCCGACGCGATGGATTTGGAGGACGAGTTGCGACTTCTCAGTATGCTGGCCGGCGCGTGTCTGTTGCTGGCTCCGACCGCCCTTCAGGCCCAGACCGTCTGGGACATGCCAACGGAATATCCAGAGAATGCGATGCCGGGCGTTGGCCTGACGGCCTTCACAAAACACGTCGCCGAATCCAGCGCAGGCAAACTCGAGATCAGGCCGAGCTTCGATGCCAAGGCCGGCATCAAATCGGCTGGCATGCTCGCCGCGATTGCGGAAGGCCGGGTGCAGGCTGGCGATGCCTTTGCCGGCGCGCTTGAAACCGAAGACCCGATCTTTGCGTTGCCTTCGCTGCCATTTCTAGTGACATCGACCGCCGACGCCAAACGCCTTGCCGACATCGCGCGGCCGCATCTTGCGGCAGCACTGCAGAAGAAAGGCCTGCGGCTGCTTTATCTGACGCCGTGGCCGCCATCAGGCATCTGGTCGAAGACGCCGCTGACGTCGCCGTCCGACTTCGCCGGGCTTTCCATCCGCACCTATGACAAGACCTCGACCGAAGTATTCCTGAGCGTCGGCGCCAAGGCCGCATCGATCAGTTTCGCGGACACGATGCCGAAACTAGTCGACGGCAGCATCAACGCAGTGTTGTCGTCGGGAGACGGCGGCGCCGGCCGCAAGCTTTGGGAGTACCTGCCCTGTTTCAGCGAAATCACCTATTCGCTGCCGCTTTCGATCGCGAGCGTCAATCAGGCGGCCTATGACGGTTTGAGCCCGGAGACGCGCGCCGCGGTCGATGCCGCCAGCCGTCAAACCGAGAGCGACTTGTGGCTCGCGCTGTCGACCCGGCTGGAAGAGAACTATCAACGCATGCGCCAGAACGGCGTCGCGATCGATTCGAATCCCGAGCCGTCGATCGTTGCAGCGCTGCGAACGGGAGCGGCGGCGGCGCAGCGTGCCTGGTGCACCCGCTCGGGGCCCGTCTGCGCCGAGATTCTCGACGCCTTTAAAGCCGGCAAACCATAGCGCGCCGGGCTGTCGGTGCAGAACGGACATGACAGCCATGCCTAGGTACACTGCCCACGCAACACCGGCGGATCGGCTTTCATCCTGAGCGCAAACGCATTTTCTTGATTTGAACTATTCCAAATCGCAGGCCATCTTCCCGCGCGCAGCTCTCTCGGTGGATTGAGCTAACAGGGGATAAGCGATGGCAAACCTCACAATCAACGGCAAATCAATCAGCGTGGACGTCGAAGACGACACGCCGCTTCTTTGGGCAATCCGGGAGAACGTCGGACTGACCGGAACCAAATACGGATGCGGCATTGCACAATGCGGTGCCTGCACCGTGCATGTCGACGGGGTCGCGATGCGTTCCTGCGGGGTCACGGTCAGCGAAGCGGCCGGCAAACAGATCACCACGATCGAGGGGCTCGCCAGCAATGGCGCGCTGCACAAGGTGCAGCAGGCCTGGGTGGCCAACGACGTGCCGCAATGCGGCTATTGCCAGAGCGGCATGATCATGGCGGTCGCGGCCCTTCTCAAGGAGAAGCCGAAACCGACCGACCAGGACATCAACGAGGCCATCACCAATATCTGCCGTTGCGGGACCTTCCAGCAGGTCCGCGAGGCAATTCACGCCGCAGCGAACGCTTGAGGAGGACGCCATGAACAAGCACGTCATGCCCAAGCTCACCCGCCGCGGCTTCGTGATCGGAACCGCTGCTGCCGGCGCCGGTCTCGCCATCGGCCTCGATCTTCCCTTTGGCGGACCGACCGTGGTCCGCGCCGCCGACGGCTCGCCCGAAGTCAATGTCTGGGTGGTGATCCGCCCCGACGACACCACCGTGATTCGCATCGCCCGCTCGGAAATGGGCCAGGGCACCCTCACCGGCCTCGCCCAACTGGTCGCCGAAGAGCTCGAATGCGATTGGTCGAAGGTCGTCACCGAGTACCCGACTCCCGGACAAAGTGTCGCACGCAAGCGCGCCTGGGGCGATTTCTCGACCGGCGGCAGCCGCGGCATTCGCACCAGTCAGGAGTATGTCCGCAAGGGCGGCGCCACCGCGCGCGTGATGCTGATCCAGGCGGCCGCCAACGAATGGAAGGTGCCGGCCTCGGAATGCACTGCGGCCAACAGCGTCATCACCCACACGCCGTCGGGCAAGACCACGACCTACGGCAAGGTGGTAGAGGCCGCGGCGAAACTCGAGCCGCCGGCGGACGTCAAGCTGAAGGATCCCAAGGACTGGAAGATCATCGGCAAGGGCGTCAAGCGGCTCGACACCGTCGACAAGACGACGGGTGCGATGATCTACGGCGCCGACGTCAAGCTGCCCGGCATGCTCAACGCCGCGATCAAGGATTGTCCGGTGTTCGGCGGCAAGCTGAAGAGCTATGACGAAGCCAAGGTCGCCGGCATGAAGGGCGTCAAGAAGGTCGTGCGCGTCAGCGACAGCAGCGTCGCCGTCGTCGCCGATACCTGGTGGCACGCCAAGACCGCGCTCGATGCGCTGCCGATCGTCTGGGACGAAGGCGAGAACGCCAAAGTCTCTAGCGAGTTGATCGCCAAATGGCTGGCCGAGGGTCTCGACAATGCCCAGCCGGCTTACATCGGCAACCAGAACGGCGACGCCAAGGCCGCTATCGGCTCTGCCGTGAAGAAGGTCGAGGCGGTCTACAACTATCCCTACCAGAACCACGCGACCATGGAGCCGATGAACGCCACGGCGCTCTATACGGCTGACAAATGCGAGGTCTGGTGCGGCACGCAGAACGGCGAAGCGGCGTTTGCCGCGACGCTGGAAGCCTCAGGCCTGCCGGCCGAAAAATGCGAGGTGCACAAGCACATCCTCGGCGGCGGCTTCGGCCGTCGCGGCATGACCGACTATGTCCGGCAGGCAGTGCTGATCGCAAAGCAGATGCCGGGCACGCCGGTCAAGCTGTTGTGGTCGCGCGAAGAGGACATGGCGCAAGGCAGGTTCCATCCGGTCACGCAATGCAAGCTGACCGGGGCCTTCGATGCCGACAACAATCTGACGGGACTGCATATGCGGTTGTCGGGCCAGTCGATCCTGTTCTCGGTGCGACCGGCGGCGCTGGAAAACGGCAAGGATCCGGCCGCGTTCCAGGGCGTGAGCCCCTCAGGCGATGCGGCCATCGGCTACTCGGTGCCGAACCTGCTGGTCGAGCATTCGATGCGCAATCCCCATGTTCCGCCGGGCTTCTGGCGCGGCGTCAACGTCAATCAGAATGCGATCTACATGGAATGCTTCATGGATGAACTGGCGCATTCGGTCGGCCAGGATCCGGTGGAATTCCGCCGCAAGCTGATGAGCAAGCATCCAAAGCATCTAGCCGTGCTCAACGCCGTGGCCGAGAAGATCGGCTGGGGCAAGCCACCGCCGCAAGGCGTCTATCGCGGCATTGCGCAGGTGATGGGCTATGGCAGCTATGTCGCCGGTGCCGCCGAAATCTCCGTCACTGAAGGGAACAAGATCAAGGTGCATCGCATCGTCGCCTCGACCGATCCGGGTTACGTCGTCAATCCGGCGCAGATCGAGCGGCAGATCGCAGGCTCCTTCGTCTATGGCCTGTCCGCCCTGTTCTACGGCGGCTGCACGGTGAAGGACGGCAAGATCGAGCAGACCAACTTCGACACCTACAACTCGATGCGCATCGCCGAGATGCCGAAGGTGGAATGCGTCATGGTGCCGAGCGGCGGCTTCTGGGGCGGCGTCGGCGAGCCGACCATCGGCGTCGCCGCGCCCGCAGTGCTCAATGCCTACTTTGCGGCGACCGGCAAACGCATCCGTTCGATCCCGCTGCGGGACCAGAACATCAGCTTTGCCTGACGACAGCGGGCGGCAGCCTCACCTCGAGGCCGCCGCCCTCCTTTCCCGGATTGCAGCCATGGACGCCACGCGCCCGATGACGCGCAGGGATGTCGCTCGCGGCATCGCCGCGTCTGCGATGGCGTCTGCATTGCCAAGCCCATCGTTGGCGCAAGGCGCGGCGCATAT
>CAWFMW010000005.1:0-9833 GCA_963816815.1 uncultured Alphaproteobacteria bacterium | reverse complement strand
TAGTCGGCGATACGCCGGAACATTTCCGCGGCTTCATCGACAGCGAAATCAAGAAGTGGGCGAAGGTGATCAAGGACGCGGGGGTCGTGACGACGAAGTGAGCGCCACGACGTCGCTGTCTATCGCCGTACGCAAGACGTGAAATAGCCGGGACATCTCGCCCGGCCACGACAGGTTACCGGAGGTTCTGATGAAGGCTCTTCGCGTGCTTCTCACCGGATTGTCCGTGCTGTTGCCCGCTGTGGCGGCAGCGCAGGATTTCCCGAGCAAACCGATCCGGCTGATCGTGCCGTTTCCGCCCGGCGGGCCGAACGACATCATCGCGCGCCTGGTCGGCCAGCGCATGTCGGAAATCACCAAACAGCCGGTCGTGATCGAGAACCGCGGCGGCCAGGCCGGCGTGCTCGGCACCGATGCGATCGCAAAAGCGGCTCCGGACGGCTACACGATCGGGATCGTGAGCGCGAGTTCGCTGGTCATCAATCCGATCCTGGAAAAAGTGCCTTACGACGTGACGAAGGATTTTGTGCCCGTCACGCTGGTGACGACGGTGCCGGAGATGCTCGTGGTCGCCAGCAACGTGCCCGCCAGCAACATGCAGGAGCTGATCGCGCTCGCCAAGGCCCAGCCGGGGAAACTCAATTTCGCATCGGCCGGGGTCGGCGGCCTGCCGCATCTGGCCGGTGAACTGCTCAAGCTGACAGCCAACATCGACATCGTGCATATTCCCTATCGTGGTGCTGCGCCCGCCATCAATGATCTGCTCGGCCAGCAGGTGCAGATGGCGTTCCTAGATTTGCCGGTGCTGCTGCCGCATATCAAGGCAGGCACCTTGCGCCCGATCGCCCTCGGCGCGCCCAAGCGCGCGCCCACCTCGCCCGACGTGCCGACCACCGCGGAGGTCGGCATGCCCGACATCCTGATCGAAAACTGGTACGGCATGCTCGCACCGGGCGGGACGCCCGAGCCGATCGTCGCCACACTGAACCGCGTCGCCAACGAGGCAATGAACGATCCGCAGGTGAAGCAGAAACTCGCCGACCAGGGCCTCACGGTCGCCGGCAACACAACGGCACAGTTTCGCGACTACATCCAAAGCGAGACCCGGAAATGGGGACGCGTCATCAAGGCCGCCGGCCTTGATACAGGCAAATGACACGGCGTCTTCGCTTCAACGCGGCGCAGATTTGCGCAGATGCTCCGCCAATTGCTGCGCGGGCTTGGGCAGCGCCCGAAAACTCCGCGCACAGATCACGAGCTTGCGGTTGGCCCAGGAATCCCTGATCCTGATGACATTGATCTTCATCGACCGCGCGCATCGCTTTGCCGCGACTTCAGGCATCACGCCGATCCCGATGCCGGCGGCGACCATCTGACCGATCGCATCAAAGCTGTTCAGCCGCGCACGAAAGCGCAGACGCGCGCCGAGACGCGCCGCGTGTCCGCTGATATGGGTGTGCAGCGCGATTGAGTTGATGAGCCCGACGAAATCGCGCTTTACCACGTCGCTGAAATCGACCTGCCGCCGGTTCGCCAGTTCATCCTCCCGCGCGGCGACCAGCACCAGACGGTCTTCGCTGAACGGCATCCGCTCGATATTGTCTGCAAGCGCGTGTTCGGCGGCGAGCCCGAGATCGGCGCCGCCGCTGGCGATGGCGCGGGCTATCTCGGCGCTTTCGCGTTCCTCGACGTCGATCGAAATGTGGGGATGCGCCGCCAGAAAGGCAGCCAGTGTCTTCGGCAGATATTCCGAAAGCCCGGATGTGTTGGCGAGGAAGCGGACGGTGGCCTTTGCGCCATGGGCAAAGGCCAGGAGATCGCCGCGCATCGCCTCCACATTATGGAGCACGACCCTGGCGTGATCGAGCAGGCTTTCGCCGGCCGGCGTCAGTTCGACGCCGCGACGGCCGCGCGTCAGCAGCGCAACGCCGAACGCGTCCTCCAGTCCCTTGATCCGCTCACTGCCCGAAGCCAGCGCGAGATGAACCCGTTGCGCGCCGTTGGTGATGCTGCGCGTCTCGGCCACCGCGACGAAGAGCTGAAGATCGACCAGATCGAAACGCATCGGGATTCCTCGCGGCGTGATCCGCGCTGAGACCGTCATTGCGAGCCGCCGGGTCGCGCGAATGCGCGCCCAATGACAGGCTCCACGAAGCAATCCATCTTTCTTTGTGCTGCGACATGGATTGCTTCGCTTCGCTCGCAATGACGAGGAGATAGCCTTCGACCTTCCCGAAGGCTATCTCCGTATTCTCCAGATTGTGCGCATTTACCCGATAGGTCAATGTCGCGGCATGTTCGATTCTCTGCTTCTTCTGGTCACGGCTGCCTTCCTGCTCGCGGGCTTCGTGAAGGGCGCTCTCGGGCTCGGCCTGCCGACCGTGTCGATGGGCCTGCTTGCGGTATCGATGCCGCCGGCGCAGGCGATCGCCATCGTCATCGTGCCGGCGATCGTTACCAACATCTGGCAGACCTTCGGCGGGCCCTATCTGCGCGATATTTTCCGGCGGCTATGGCCGTTGCTGATCGGAACGGCCGCCGGCATCTGGCTCAATGCGGGGTCGTTGACCGGGCCCTATGCGCGTTACACCACGATCGTGCTCGGCCTGCTGCTGGCGATCAATGCTATCATCGGCCTCAGCAAATTCAATTTCACCGTTGCCTCCCGGAACGAGAAATGGGTCGGCGGCATCGTCGGGCTGATCACCGGCATGATTTCGGCGGCAACCGGCGTGCAGGTCGTTCCGTCGGTGCCTTTCCTGCAGGCGATCGGCATGGAGAAGGAAGAACTGATCCAGGCATTGGGCGTGTTCTTCACGGTCGCGACCCTGGCGCTTGGACTCAACCTCACCGCCGCCGGCCTGCTGACGGCCGCGACCGCATTGCCTGGCGCGGTCGCCATGGCCGCGTCCTTTGCCGGCATGTTTATCGGGCAGGCGGTGCGGACGCGGCTGCAGCCGGATATCTTCCGGCGCTGGTTCCAGATCGGCATGATCGTTCTCGGCCTCTACCTCGCCAGCAATGCGCTTGCGAAACTGATGGCGTAGCGCTGATCTAGCGCGTCTCCAGCATCGCAACGCGGATGCCGAGATAGACGAACAGCCCGCCGAGAGCCCGGTTGATCCAGGCCATCGCGCCGGCCGATTGCCGGATGCGGCCGGCGGCCCTGGCCGCGAAGGCGGCGATACCGAAACACCACAACGTGCCGCTGGTGATGAAGATCAGGCCAAGCGCCAGGAAGGCCAGCGTCTTGTGGGCGGATTCCACCGCCACAAATTGCGGCAGGAATGCCAGAAAAAACAGCGCCACCTTCGGATTGAGCACGTTGGTCAGGGCGCCCTGCCAGAACACGCGGGCAAACGAGGTCTCGTTGCCCGCCACGGCCGCCTGCGCCGGCGGGCGCGAACGCGACAGCAGCATCTGGACGCCCGTCAAAAGCAGATAGGCGGCGCCGGCCCATTTCAGCACCGTGAAGGCGGCCGATGACGCCATCAACAGCGTCGACAGGCCGATGGCGGCGCCGAATACGTGAACGAGGCAGCCGACGCTGATCCCGGTTGCCGCTGCCGCCCCGCCGCGCCATCCGAGTTGAAGACTGCGGCCGATAATGTAGGCCGTGTCCGGCCCCGGGGCGACGTTGAGCAGCAGCCCGGAAAGGATGAAAAGCCAGAGTTCATGAATGCCGAGCGTTTCAACCATCTATTTGACCGGTTCCATAGCTGCCTGCCCTTCAATTGCGCGTGTGCCAATTCTGGACGATTTGCATTATTATCATGAGCAAATCAGGCTTCCACCGGATTGCCCATGTTTATAAACATTGGAATTGGCGGGCCGACCACGTAGTGGTTATCCAGCCCATTCCGGCATCGTTGGGGATATAATAGGGAAAATGGAAAGACGCCTGGCAGCCATCGTTTGCGCTGACGTCGCCGGCTATTCCCGCATGATGGGGGCCGACGAGGCGGGGACGCACGCGACGTTCAAGGCTCACCGTACTGCGATCTACCCGATCATCCTCAATCACGGCGGCCGCCTGGTGAAGAACACCGGCGACGGATTCCTGCTTGAGTTCCCCTCGATCGTCGGCGCCATCGAGGCCGCGATCGCGATGCAGAAGGTCATGGCGGAGCGCAACGAACACCTTCCCGCCGATCGATCCATGCAGTTCCGCATGGGCATCCACATGGGCGACGTGATGGCCGACGAGGACGAGGTGTTCGGCGACGACGTCAACATCGCTGTCCGCCTCGAATCGGTGGCCGCCCCCGGCGGTGTGGCGATTTCGGGCAAGGCCTGTCATGAGGCCGGCAAGCGCCTCAGCGTGGCGCTGGCCGACGCCGGCCCCCACCGGTTCAAGAACATCGACGAGCCGATCCAGGTCTGGAACTGGCAACCTGCGGGCGCCGACGCCGGCAGCCTCGCGCCCAAAGCCTCGACCGAAATATCGGTCAGCAACCTTCCGGCCCAATATCGGACGGCAATTGTGGGCGTGCTGCCGTTCGCAAATCTGAGCGAGAGCGCCGACGAGTATTTTTCCGACGGTCTTACCGAGGACCTGATCCACGCGCTGTCGCTGCAATCCTTTTACCGGGTGCTGAGCCGCAACTCGACGTTCTCGTTCAAGGGCAAGAATGTAAGCACGCGCCTGATCGCGCGCGAGATCGACGCGACCTACCTGATCCAGGGCTCGGTCCGGCGCGCCGCAACCAAGATCCGCGTCACCGCCGAGCTGATCGCGCCGGAGAACGGCGAGCAATTGTGGACCGGCCGGTTCGACCGCGACATCGGCGACCTGTTCGCCATGCAGGACGAGCTCACCACCAGCCTCTCGGCGGCAATCGCGGCCGAGATCTACCGGGCGGAGGCCAGTGCCCCGCCCCGCTCGTCGTCGAACGACATCACCGCATGGGATCGCTTCCTCAAAGGGCTGTCTTACTATTACCTGCAGACCAAGTCGGATTTCGACACCGCGATCGGCCTGTTCAAGGAGGCCATCGCACTCGATCCGACGCTGTCGATCGCCCGCGCCTATCTCGCCACCCTCCAGATTCAGGGCATCCAGTTCGGATGGACCAAGGGCACGCGCGAATTGTTCGATTACGCGATGTCGCTGGCGGAGAGCAGTGTCCGGCTCGATCCCCGTTCGTCCTTTGCGTTTCAGATTCTCGCCTATCTGCACGCCGCGGAAGGGCATTTCGAGGCGGCGATGGATGCCGCCAAGCGGGCAGTCGGGCTCAATCCGTATGACATGGGCGCGCGCGGCGTGCTCGGAGTGTGTCATCTCGTGTCCGGCGAACACCGGCACGCCATCGAACTGTTTACGACCGCAGCGCAGAGCGGCAGCAACGATCCCCGATACCAATGGGCGGCCGTGAACGCGTTCGCTCACTATCTGCTCGGGCAGTATGATGCATCGCTGTCCTGGGCGCGCGAGCAACTTTATGTGAATCCCAATCATCTTCAGGCACTGGCGATCCGTGCTGCGGCCCTGGCTCAATCGGGCCGCACAAAGGAAGCGGAAAACGCCGCCGAAGTTTTGCTGAGCAACTATCCCAGCCTGACGGTCGACCGGCACTTGCGCAATTTTCACTGGAAACTGCCGGCCGACATTGCCCATTACCGTGACGGCCTGGTGAAAGCCGGCATTCCCTTCAGCAAATTGACTCTCGTCGAACCCTCTCCAAGGCTCGCCGCCGATTCCTGAGAGTGTGAACGGTTTGGTTGACACGGCGTCGGATTCCGCCAAAACTTGCCTACACGCTGAAGTAGCGCGCCGCCGAATTTCTTTTTTCAGAACCGTCATCCGCCTCGCCCTGGCGACGGACCGATTTTCATGCTTGGCGCTTTCTTGGCGCTTTGAGGATTTGAAGCCATGTCGGACAATCCCCCCGGTACCCCTCCGCGCACCACGCCGGCCGGACAGATCCCCGTTTCACCCAACAATCCCTGCCCGTTCCTGCGCGCGCTGGTCGCCAACGGCTATGTCGGCGGCCACGTCGTGCCGCTTTCGCAACTCGCCGAAATGGTCGGATTGGCAAGCGGCGAAACCGGCGCTGCGCAAAAAGATGTACGGGTGAAAACCAGGATGGTCGCCGTCATTGCAAACGGTCTCGGGCCGCTGCGCGTGTTGCAGAGCGCAACTTCCGGCGCGGTGCTGGACGAACTGCGCGATGGCCCGCTCGACAAGCATGGCGGCGGCTCGCGCATTCTCGACGTCGATGCGAAGGTCCATGAGGACGAAATCGCCCGGCTCGCCGGCTTCGGCAAGGACCGCAAGGATCCCGCCGGCGGCGTCGAGCGCGGCCTGACGGCAACCGAGATCGACACCTTCATGAAGGCCAATCTCAAGCGCGACGGCGATGCGGCGCGCTGGTACTACCCCATGCTCATGAAGGGCGAATGGCCGGTGCTGCTGAAGATCCTCGGCAAGGGCGAAGGCGAGGAGCGTTACCTCAGCGTCGCCGAAGTCAGGACGCTGTTCGTCGAGCGCCGGCTGCCCGACCGGATCACGGCGCGGCTGCCGAAGCCACCCTCGCGCTGAACTTCACTTGAACAGCGGCGTACCGGGCACGAAGGCGTCGAACGCCGCCCAGAATTGCCCGCGGTAGCGGTCCTGCTCCTGCAGGATCTCGTGCCTTGAGCCCGCAATCACCAGATGCGAGCCGGCGCGCAGATGGTAGGCGAACTCCTCGATCGCAGCCGTGGAAACAATGCTGTCATTGCTGGCGGCCAGCATCAGGATCGGCTGGCGGATTTCGGAGGGGTAGTTGACGCCACGAAAGGTATGCATCGCCCTGAACGCGGTATCGGCCCAGGCCACCGTCGGCGAGCCGATGCCCAGCGTCGGATCTTCTTCCAGGATCGCGGCGTTGCGGGCGTAGCGCACGGGGTCGCTGGTGAAGGGATTGTTGATGAAGGATTCCGTTCCGGTCAGCGCGTCGCTGCCGCCGGGCACGTAGCGGCCGCCCTGCCCCATCAGCCGCATGGCCCGAAGCAGAGCACGCGTCGCGAACGAGGTCCTGCGCCCCGGCAGGTCGATCATCGGCGCCGACAGCACCATGCGGTCGAACCAGCGTTTACCCGCATGCGCGAGCCTCAGCATGACCGCCCCGCCCATCGAATGCGCCAGCGCGAAATAGGGCGGCGGGCAATCCGGCAGCACCACCTGCTGCACGAAGGTTTCGACGTCGACCTCGAAATCGGAGAAGTCGCGGACATAGCCCTTGCGCGGATCGCGCAGCCGCCGCGAGGAATGCCCCTGGCCGCGCCAGTCGATCATCGCCACCGCAAATCCACGATCGCGCAAGTCACGCACCGTCTCGAAATATTTCTCGATCGGCTCGCTGCGCCCGGTGAAGACGCAGACGGTACCCTTGCGCCCCGCCGGCGGCGCCCAGCGCGCGAACCGCAGCTCCGCGCCGTCGGGCGTCTTGATGGTGCCTGAGACGACGTCCTCCGGAACCGGATTGGCGGGGATGGAGACGAGCGTCATGGCGGGCAACCGGCTAGGTGAAAAGGACTGAAAATCAAGGCGAGGAGCGCAAAAAAGGGGCCTGTTTCGCCCCTCTTGAACGCCGTTTCACCCCTCCCATATCATTTCTGTGCAGGCCGCTACCAGTGTTTCGGACCGAAACCCAAGGGCTTCAACAAGGCTCCAAAACCCTGAGGCTGCACAGGACTACGGCCCGGCCCGATGGCGGGCAGGTTAACTGAAACAGTCGCTCAATGGAGGACTAACCTATGCGTACCTACGACCTCACTCCGTTCTATCGTTCCACCGTCGGCTTCGACCGCTTCTTCAACCTGCTTGACCAGGCAACCGCGGACGGCAGCCCCGGCTATCCCCCCTACAATATCGAGCGCACCGGTGAGAACGCCTACCGCATCAGCGTTGCGGTCTCCGGCTTCTCGCAAGGCGAGCTTTCGATCGTCGCGAAGGAAAACACGCTGACGATCAAGGGCGAGAAAACCGCCAACGAGAACGGCAACGACAATTCCAAAGTGCTCTACCGCGGCATCGCGGCGCGCGCCTTCGAGCGCGTATTCCAGCTTGCCGATTTCGTGCAGGTGAAGAACGCCTCGCTCGAGAACGGCCTGCTCCACGTCGATCTCGTCCGCGAGATCCCCGAGGCCAAGAAGCCCCGCAGCATTCCGATCAACTCCGGCGCGCAGGCCCCGCAGGTGGTCGACGCCTCGGTTGCCGCATAACGCAGATCCAGGCTTTCGGTCGATATTGGCTGAATGCGAAAACGCCCCGGGAAACCGGGGCGTTTTTTTGCGTGCATTCCTGATCCGCGATTTTGCAAGGCCTCGCGCGGGTCACGTCGGCGTGACAGCCGTAACAGTGCTGCCGCTTTCATCGAAGTTCCGAATGAGCCGGGATAAACGGATACGGAGCATATCGATGAAATTCTTACGAACACTGACAATCGTTGCGGGCGTCCTTGCGGGATCGCTCGGTGTGCAAGCCGCGCCGGCGCTGGCCGCAGACGCGGTCAAGGCCAAGAATGTCGTGCTGGTGCACGGCGCGTGGGCCGACGGATCAAGCTGGGCGCAGGTCATTCCAAAGCTTCAGGCGGCGGGCCTTCACGTCGCTGCGGTACAGAATCCGCTGACTTCACTGGCCGATTCCGTCGCCGAGACACGCCGCGTTCTAGCGCAACAGGACGGCCCGACGGTGCTGGTGGCGCATTCCTGGGGTGGCACCGTGATCAGTGAAGTCGGCACCGACCCCAAGGTCACCGGGCTGGTTTACATCGCGGCGCGCGCGCCTGACGCGGGCGAGGATTTCGTAGCACTTTCGGAAAAGTTTCCGGCAGGCCCCGCGCGCGCCGGCGTGCAGGAGCATGACGGCTTCACCAAATTATCCGAGGACGCGTTCCTGAAATATTTCGCCAATGGCGTCGATCCGCAGACCGCGAAAGTCCTCTATGCCGTGCAATGGCCGACCGCAGCTTCCATTTTCTCCGGCCGCACCACCGCGGCTGCGTGGCGCAGCAAGCCGAGCTGGTATGCCGTGTCGAAGCAGGATGACACGATCAATCCCGACCTCGAGCGGTTTCTGGCCAAGCGAATGAATGCCACGACGGTCGAACTGGATGCCGGCCACCTGTCGTTGGTCTCGCAGCCGGACAAGGTCGCCGACCTGATCCTGGCCGCCGCAGGTGCGCGCGAATAGCTGGCAATTGGCTGCAATGACAAACGCCCCGGGAAAACCGGGGCGTTTTTGTTGGTTGTCGTGCCTGCGAATGCAGGGTCGACGGTAGAATTCACTCCAGCCCCTGCGCCGTCGGCATATCCGCGGTCGGCGCAATCGATGGCGCGGGCTTGGCCGGAGCTGCACCGGTCGTCACCGGGGCGACCGCCTGTGCCTCGGCCGACTTCGGCGCAGGCGCCGCCGCCTGCTGGACCGGCGCCGGTGCCGGTGCAGGCTTGGCGGCGAGCGGACTGGCCTTCGGCATCGGCACCGTACGGCTCGCAACATGGGCCGGCCGTGACGCGCGCGGCGCCGCCTGAACCTGATCCGATGCCTGCGGGGCTTGAGCCTGCGGCGGCTGCGCTCCGAGTGGGCCGTGGAGCGCGCTCTGCTCCTCGTAGTTATTGTCGCCGCCCATGCGGGAGGCCGGCATGAAGCGGAGGATCCGGCCATTGCGCGCGTCGATAATCAGCCGTCCGTCCGCGCCGCCGCGGTCGATGGCCGTGATGGTGTAGACGAAGCCGCGTAGCCTCGGGATGCCGAGCGGGGAGAAACCATTATCGCGCAACACGGAATAGACTTCCGTCGATGGCAGCAGGCTGGGGCCATATCCGTAGCGCGGCCCGGGTTCGAAGTG
>CAWFMW010000004.1:0-7682 GCA_963816815.1 uncultured Alphaproteobacteria bacterium | reverse complement strand
GAAGGGATCGTCGACCGAATGCGCCGGCTGGGTAAACCAGCGGGCGCCGGTTTCGGTGATGACCATATGGTCCTCGAGGCGGACGCCGAATTCGCCGTAGATGCAGATGGTCGGCTCGTTCGAGAAGGTCATGCCGGGCCTCAGCACGGTCTTGTCGCCCTTCACCAAATAGGGCCACTCGTGCACGTCGAGGCCGATGCCGTGGCCGGTGCGGTGCGGCAGGCCGGGCGTGGCATAGCCGGGGCCGAAGCCGGCGCCGTTGATGACGCCGCGCGCGGCGATGTCGATATCCTCGCAGCGGTTGCCCGGCTTGGCGGCCGCGAAACCTGCCGCCTGCGCTTCCTTCTCCAGATTCCAGACGTCGCGCTGGCGCTTGGTCGGTTCGCCGAAGACGTAAGAGCGCGTGATGTCGGAGAGATAGCCGTCGACCGGCGCGCCGGTGTCGATCAGGATCATGTCGCCCTGCTTCAGCGTCTGCGGATACGGCACGCCGTGCGGATACGCGGTCGCCTCGCCGAACAGCACCGCGTTGAACGGCGGATCGCCTTCCGAGCCGAGCTTGCGGTGCGCGGCGGTGATGAAGGCCTGCACTTCGGTCGTGGTGATGCCTTCACGCATGATGCGGGCGGCGGCCTTGTGGGCTTCGAGCGTGATGTTCTTGGCGGTCTGCATCAGCGCCAATTCCTGCTCGGACTTGATCATGCGGCAACCGGCGGTGACGTCGATCGAGTTGATGAAGGTGTAGGCGTTGCCGGCACGGCGCAGCCCATCGAAGGTGAAGAACGGTGTTGCCTCATCGACCGCGATGGTGCCGGAGGGATAGCCGAGCGCGCGCACGGTCTCGGTGACGGTGGCGGTCGGGTCCTCGTCTTCCTCCCAGACCGCGATCTTTTCGCCGAACGAAGTCATGGTCTTGAGCTTCTCGACCTCGAAGGCCGGCGAGATGTAGACGATCTCGCCCTTGGCCGGCAGCACCGCGCTGTGCATGCGCTCGGTGCGGCGGAACTTCAACCCGGTGAAATAGGTCATGCTCGAGGAGACATCGAGATAGAGCGCGTCGATGCCCTTCTCGCGCATGATCGCCTGCGCCCGCGCGATGCGCTGCAGACGCTCTTCGACGCCGATCGGCGGCACGTCGCCGCGCATGTTCTTCAAGGCGGCGAGTTCCGCCTCCGCGGTCGAACCGCCAACACCAACCGTCATCACAATTCCCTTTCAATTGTCATCGCCGGAACCGGCGCTGTATCAGAATGTTTGCCGTCGCCGTCAACGTCAGGGTTGCCGTCATCAGGATGAACGCGACGGAGGCGCCGAACGGCCAGTTGTTGAGCTGAAACTGTCCGTACACCAGCGGCCCCATCATCTTGAATTTGGGGCCGCCGAGCAGCACCGGCGTCGCGTAGGCGTTCATGCCGAGGATGAAGGTCAGAATGGTGCCGGCAAGGATGCCCGGCAGCGACAGCGGCAGCAGCACGCGGCGAAACATCGTCGCCGGCCCGGCGCCAAGGCTGAAGGCGGCCTCCTCGACATTGCGGTTGATGCCCTCGATCACGCTCTGCAACGTCAGCACCATGTAGGGCAGATTGACGGCAATGATGCCGGCAATGACGGCGCCCTCGGTAAACATGATCTGCAGCGGCTGGGTGATGATTCCGAGCTGCATCAGGGTGACGTTGAGAAAGCCCTTGGAGCCGAACAGCGTCATCCATCCGGCCGCACGCACCGCATTGCCGACGAACAGCGGCAGCACCACCAGCATGATCAGCACGTTCTTGAACCGCGACTGGGTGCGCGCCAGCACGTAGGCCAGCGGCAGGCCCATGGCGAGACAGACGACGGTGCAAAGCGCGGCCACCCGCAATGTCGTTGCCAGCACGCCGGTGTAATAGGGATCGGAGAAGAACTTGACGTAATTGTCGAACGAGAATGTCTCGATCATGATGCGCCGCGCGTCGACCTTGTCGAAGCTGTAGCGGAACAGGATCGCCAACGGCACCAAAAGCCCGGCGGCGACGAACACCGTCGCCGGCCCGACCAGCGTCGTCGCCGAGAGCAACGACGTAGGCCTCTCGTCGGACTGGAAATGCGTTTGAGCGGCGGCGGCCATCGGCGGCTTCGCTAGTGCCCGCTCAACCCTTCAACTCCTTGTCCCACCATTCCTTGAGCGCGACGTCGTTCTTGTTGAGATAGTTGTAGTCGAGATCGACCAGCTTCTTGATCTCGTCGGGGGTGAACCCGATGCGCTTGTTGAGATCGGGCGCGACCACGGCGTTGCTGACCGTGGGATTGTAACCCATGTCGACGGCGAAGGCTTCCTGCGCGCTCTTGTCCAGCATGGCGTCAAGATAGGCGTAGGCACCTTCCTTGTTGGGCGAGTTTTTCGGGATGACGAAGCCCGAGACATAGGCCAGTGCACCTTCGGTCGGAGTCATCGCCGTCACCGAAATACCCGCGTTCTGCCATTGTACGACGCGGGCTTTCCACATCACGCCGAGGCCGAATTCCTCCGACTTCAGACCTTGGGCAAACGCCTCGTTGGTCGGATAGATCCGCATGCCGGCCTTCTTGCACTCCAGCAGCAGTTTCTTGCCAGGCTCGAGATCATCGACCTTGCCGCCGGCGGCGAGCGCCGCGCACACCATCGTGTACTGATACTGGATGTCGATGATGCCGACCTTGTTGCCTTGCTTGGGATCGAACACGTCCTTGTAACTGACTGGCGCGGTTGTGATGAGCTTCGGATTGTAGACGCCGACCTTGCCCGAATAGATATGACCGACGCCGTAGGGATATTTCATCGCCGGCAGCAGATTGCCGGCATTCTTGAGCTTGCCGTAGTCGATCGGCAGCACACTGCCGGCGTCGTGCATCTGGAACATGTTGATGGCCGAAAGACCCTGCACATCGGTCGTGCCGCGCGGCAGCCGCATCTCGGCGAGCATTTTCGAGCGGCGCTCGGGATCGCCGGCCTGGTCCTGCACCACCTCCCAGCCGTCCTTGATCAACAGCGGCGCCTCGATGTTCTTGTTGAGCAGGCGGGCGTAGTCGCCGCCCCAGGTGCCGACGACGATGCGGCCTTTGGCCTGCGCCGACGCGACGCGTGGCAGGCTGGCGGCGCCGGCCAGGGCTGCGGCACCAAGCAGGACTTCGCGGCGGGATTTCGATCGGGTCATGGTGGATGCCTCCGGGTGTTGGTTGGCAGATATTATGATTGAAATACGCGGCCTGTCGATTTGCTCCAGCCGACATGGACCTGTTCGCCGATCACCGGCAGCGGCTGTTCCGGCCGGTTCTGGATCTGCACGATGACGCGTTCCTTTGGCGACAGGCGGACGTGCAGATCCACCTGAGATCCGAGATAGGAGATGAACTCCACGGCGCCTGGGAAGCTGTTGTCCATTGCAGGGGCGGCAGCCGACATCAGCGCCAGACGTTCCGGGCGCAGCGCGAGCGAGGCGTCGCCGGCGCCGCTTCCTTCGCAGGCGACGACGAGGCCGCCGGCCGAGACGAAGCGCCCGGGGCCATCCATGCGGCCATCGATGAAGGTGGAGCGGCCGACGAAATCGGCGACGAATTTTTCCGCGGGGCGTTCGTAGAGATCCTGCTGCGACCCGATCTGGCGGATCCGGCCCTCGCTCATGACCACGAGGCGGTCGGCCATGGTCAATGCCTCCTCCTGGTCGTGGGTCACCATCACGGTCGTCAGGCCGAGCTTGCGCTGCAATTCGCGGATTTCAACGCGGACGTCCTGGCGCAGCTTGGCGTCGAGATTGGACAAGGGCTCATCGAGCAGCAGCACATCGGGCCGGAACACCAGCGCACGGGCCAGCGCCACGCGTTGCTGCTGGCCGCCGGACAATTGTCGCGGCAACCGGTCGCTGAGATGATCGAGCCGCACCAGGCGCAAGGCCTCCGTGATCTTCGGCGCCATCTCCGCCTTCGGCATCTTGCGCATCTCGAGGCCGAACGCGACGTTCTCGGCCACCGTCATGTGTGGAAACAGCGCATAGCTCTGGAACACGACACCGGTGTTGCGCTTCCATGGCGGAAGCCCCGTGATATCGCGATCGCCCAGGCGTACGCTGCCGGATGTCGGCTCGATGAAGCCGGCCACGATGCGCAAGGTCGTGGTCTTGCCGCAGCCGGAGGGGCCGAGCAGGACAAGGAATTCGCCATCGGCAATGTCGAGCGAAACGTCATCGGCGGCCTTGAACTCGCCATAGCGCTTGGTGATGCCGGCTAATTGCAGATGCGCCATGATCAGACCACGCGGCCGATCTTGACGAAGCGATCGGTCAGCAGCATCGCCCCGCCGATAAACAGGATCTGCAGAACCGATACCGCCGCGATGGTCGGGTCGATCTTCCATTCGAGATATTGCAGGATCGCGATCGGCAGCGTGGTCCGACCGGGACCGACCAGGAACAGGCTCATTTCCAGATTGCCGAACGAGGCGATGAAGCCGAACAGCGCGGCCGCGACGATGCCCGGCAAAATGGCGGGCAGCGTGACGCGCCGGAACGTGGTCAGGCGATCGGCGCCCAGGCTTTGCGCGGCCTCCTCGACGGCGCGATCCATCCCGACGAGGCTCGCGGTGATCAGGCGCACCGTCCAGGGGATCGCGATCAGGACGTGGCCGGCGACGAGACCGCCAAGTGAACCGAGGATCGGCCATCCGGTCACGATCTCGGTTTCGACATGAAAGACATAGAGCGCGATGCCGAGCACGATGCCCGGCACAATCAACGGTAGCAGCAGCAGATTGTTCACGGCCTCACGCCCGGCAAAACGCCCGCGGACCAGGCACACCGCGGCGGGAACGCCGATCGCGAGGCCGATCGACGTCGAGACCACGGCGACCTGCAGGCTGAGGAGAAATCCGTTGACGAACCTGTCATTGCCGGGAACAGCGCGAAACCATTTCAGCGAATAGCCTTCCGGAGGGAATGACGGAATTTCCTGTGCGAAGAACGCCAGCCAGATCACGAAGAACATCGGCAGCAGGATATATGCAAGCGACACGCCAGCTGCCGTCCCGAGCGCCATCCGGCCGACAACGCGTGACGAAGTCCATCGGGGTACGACGGTCAAGATCGCCTCTCCAAGATCGCCCCTCGATAAGAGCCTGCAATCAACCGGTTGGTCAATTCAGCCGGTTCTTTTAGTTCAGCCGGTCCTTTTAGTTCAACCGGTTCTTATGCAAGATCCCTGCCTTCATGATCAGGGAGAGATGTTTGCCTTGATCGCCAAGCAGCGCAAGGTCTTTCAGCGGATTGCCGTCGACCAGGATGGCGTCGGAGAAGGCGCCTGCCTGCAATGTACCCACCTTGCCCGGCATGCGCAGCACATCGGCGCCGATCGTGGTCGCCGAGCGGATGATCTCGATCGGCGAGACCACCTCCTGGCGGATGGTGAACTCCTTGGACTGGTCCCAATGCAGCTCGCCCAGCAGGTCGCTGCCATAGGCGACCGGGATGTTGTGGCGCTTGCAGATCTCCAGCGATTTCAGCCCGCCCTGCAGCACGATTTCGTTCTTGGCGAGGCTTTCGCCGATCATGCCGAACTGCTTGGCCCGGTCCTTCATGGCGTAATAAGTGACGAGGTTGGCCACCAGGAACATGCCCTTTTCGGCCATCAGCTTGGCCGAAGCATCATCGATCAGATTGCCGTGCTCGATGGTGCGGACGCCGAGGCGCGCGGCGCGGCTGATGGATTCGGCGGAATAGGCGTGGGCGCAGACGTAGCGGCCGAAGGCGGTCGCCTCTTCCACCGCCGCACTGACTTCGCCATCCGAGAATTGCTGGCTGTCGAGCGGATCGTACGGTGAGGCGACGCCGCCGGACATCATGATCTTCACATGGTCGGCGCCCTGGCGCATCTGCTCACGGGCAGATTTGCGGACTTCGTCGACGCCATCGGCGATCGCGGACTTGAATTGCAGCCCGTTGCAGCAGGCGCATTCGTTGTTGCTGCCGAAGCGGTTGGTGCGCCGGCGCGAATCCGAATGGCCGCCGGTGGGGCCAATCGACTGGCCCGCGATATAAAGCCGCGGGCCGGTGATATGCCCGGTTTCGATCGCGGTCTTGATGCCCCAGTCGGCACCGCCGGTGTCGCGCACGGTGGTGAAGCCGCGGTCGAGCATGGCGCGCAATCGCGTCGCCGCGCGCGCGGTGACCAGCGTCAGCGGCAACATCTCCATGAAGCGGACATTGACCTCGCTGTGGATGGCGTGGACGTGGCAGTCGATCAACCCCGGCATCAATGTGCGCTTGCCGCAGTCGATGACATCGGCCTCGGCCGCCTTGATCGGTCTATCGCTGAGTTCCTTGATGGTGTCGCCCTCGACGAGCAACTGATAGCCGCCGCGGAGCTCGCCAAACGAGGGTTCGAGCAATTCGAAATTCTTGAACAGGATTTGTTGGGACATCTGAGCTCACTGCAGCCGGTTCTTGTGGAAGCGCCCGCCCTTCATGATGATCGAAAGGTGCTGGCCCTGGTCTGCCAACAGCTTCAGGTTCTTCAGCGGGTCGCCGTCGACCACGAGCAGATCGGCGAAGGCGCCCGGCTTCAGGCAGCCGATCTTGCCCTCCATGCGTGTGACCTGGGCCCCGATCGTGGTGGCGGAACGGATGATCTCGGCCGGCGACAGCACCTGCGCGCGCAGCGAAAACTCCTCCGATTGCGCCACCTGCAACTCGCCGAGCAGATCGGTGCCGTAGGCGACCGGGACGCCGTGGCGCTTGCAGATTTCGAGCGACTTCAGGGCGCCGTCGATCACGAGGTCGTTCTTGGCCAGCATGTCCGAATTCATGCCGTACTCGGCGGCATGCTTCTTCATCTCGAAATAGGTGACGAGGTTGGCGACCAGGAACATGCCCTTCTCGGCCATCAGCCTGGCGGACGCATCGTCGATCAGATTGCCGTGCTCGATGGTGCGAACGCCGGCATTGGCCGCGCGCGTGATCGCCTCCGGCGTGTAGGCGTGCGCACAGACATAGCGGCCAAAGGCGTGCGCTTCCTGCACGGCGGCCTCCACCTCGCCGACCGAGAATTGCAGGCTGTCGAGCGGATCGTAGGGCGAGGCGACGCCGCCGGACATCATGATCTTGACCTGGTCGCAACCCTGGCGCATTTCCTCGCGCACCGCGCGGCGGACTTGGGTGATGCCGTCCGCGACGCCCATGGAGAACGACAGCGCGTTGCAGCATTGACAGCGTGAACCAAAATCGGTGCGGCGGCGGCCATCGCTATGGCCGCCCGTGGGGCCGATGGCGCGGCCGGCGATGAACAGCCGCGGCCCCGGCAACAGCCCCTTCTCGGTCGCCTCCTTCAGGCCCCAATCGGCGCCGCCGGTGTCG
Organism: uncultured Alphaproteobacteria bacterium; assembly: GCA_963816815.1. Classification (GTDB taxonomy): domain Bacteria; phylum Pseudomonadota; class Alphaproteobacteria; order Rhizobiales; family Xanthobacteraceae; genus Bradyrhizobium. The sequence goes on along the minus strand of CAWFMW010000004.1, from coordinate 324 downwards.
CGCACGCTGGTGAAGCCGCGGTCGAGCATCTTGTGCATCAGACGGGCGGCGCGCGCCGTCATCAGCGTCAACGGTACGTTTTCCATATTGCGGATCACGACCTCGGACAGCACGACATGGACATGGCTGTCGATCAGGCCGGGCATCAGCGTGCGCCCGCCGCAGTCGATCATACTGGCGGTTGCAAGCTTGATCGGTTTGGCCGAGATTTCCCGGATCGTGTCGCCTTCGACCACCAGTTCATGGCCGCCGCGCAATTCCCCGGCCTCGGGATCAAGCATTTCGAAATTCTTGAAATGGTAGACATCCATGGCCTGGTTTCCA
>CAWFMW010000003.1:0-14889 GCA_963816815.1 uncultured Alphaproteobacteria bacterium | reverse complement strand
CGGGACGCAGGGGTCGCAGGTTCGAATCCTGCCACTCCGACCAATTATCTTTGCCATTCATTTTGCAGGCTTTTTCTGATTGCTGGCGGTTCCCGAGTCAACCGCGGATTCCCCTCTAAAGCCGAACACAGGCCTGCGTTCCCGCGGCGCATGGCGTCCGGGGCTTGCCGGTTTCACCCCCGAAATCAGAGGGTGCAGGGAATGCCGGGTGCACGCTGCACCCGCGGTCCCGTGTGCATGATGTAGTGATATGCGCACACGAGCATACAGGTACAGTCGGAGCACGCCGGCATTCCCTGCGCAATGGTTTGACGGCTTATGCCGAGCTCTCCCTGGAGACGAATTCCTTTTGCCTCCATCGCTGCCGGCTTGATGGCTGATCGATCCGGTTGGGTCGACTTCGCCACCGGCAGCTTGACACCAGCCACGGGTGCCAGAACCACACGGTTTTGCCGTACGCTCAGCGCCGTACGTCCTGCGCGACGTGAACTGCTCACGAGTTGCCTCGCCCTGCATCCACCTTCCGCGCCGACGCTGCCGCGTCCACCACATCCCACCTCGCGTTCGTGACGATCGCGATACGCCCCTCTTGTCGAGACGGGACGCGCGGAAATAGCCACTGATTTGGGGTGAGGGGGAAGCGGTTTATATTTGTCACGAAATCTGGACGACCCAAATCAGATTGAAACTGCTCAAGAAATTAGATTTTGGCAGCACTGCTTTTGGGACGCGGAAATCGACCGGTCCATCGATCTGATGAGAATCCGCGATTAACTGGCAGCGGTCAGTGGTGCACGCCGGCTCACAAACTCAATCGCGGCGCCCACCGCGATCCAAAGGATCCCCCAGGGCAACAAGAAGAGGGCCCACGTTACAATAGCGAACGGTCCTCCCGCGTTAAACCCGGCCAGCGCGATCGCCAGGGCAACGAGCCCAACGAAGGCAAGGCGAAGCACTTTGATGCGGCATGAACGGCGAGCGCGATCAGGCCGCCGCTAAAAATGCTGAACACAATGAACCACAGCACAAAGAACAGGCCAAACATCACCGTTCCCCCAAACGCTCCCAGGAAAACGCCCACTGGTCCGAACAGGATTTCCATCTTCGTGAGGTGCGGAAGAGACAGGTAGAATTCCCCGAAGATGGCGCAGAAGAATGTAATGAACATCGAGAAATAGCTGGCCCGGAGCATTGCAAAAACTCCGCCGGCGATTCTGGGCCCGAGGCTGGCATAGACCTTCGTAGGCCAGATCCAGTAAGCGAAGGCCGCCGACAGCAGCAGCGGATAATAGATCGGCGTCCAGGGGTGAGCTTGCGGAATCGGGCGGTCGAGGTCGACGCCGCCGAGCACTTTCGGCTCGGTCGCGAAATCCAGGATCGTGCTCTTGAGAAAGTAGGCAAACAAGAGCGCGAACAGCGCCGCGGCGATTTTCCCGGTCCTGGTGGCAATCATCGCGGTGCTATCTCCCGGAATCGCGGCATGTCGGAGTTCGCCTGCATCGGACTCGTGTTCGCTTCCAACTGGAGTTGGATCAGCTCCTGGCTCGACAGTTCTTTGGAGAGTTCGGCCATTCGGCTTCGGGCCTTGTCGTTCCGGCCTTCGCGATTGGCGATCCGATACATCGCGTAGATCTGCTTGACGTCGCGTTGTCCGAATCCGTTGTCCAGGAACGTGGCATATGACATCGCGCACGCCGGGTGGGCGGTTCGATCGACGCACTGCTTCAAGAGGCCGACGCCCTTCGCGACGTCGGCCTGGCCGGAGCGGGCGGCAAATTCGGTGTAGTACATCGAGAGCGTCAGCATCGCCGTTGGTTCATTCAACTCGGCAGCGCGCTCGAGCCACTTGAGGGCGTCGGAGGGATCGTCGGAAATCCCCTGCGCATAGGCCTGCATTCGGCGAACCCCGACGAATGTCAGCGCCTCGCGATTGCCGAGCGCGGCGGCCTTTTCGGTCAGCCGGTCAGCCTCGAGATCGTCCTTCGCCACGCCCCGGCCCGTGGAATAGAGTACGGCAAGAAAGAACGCGGCCTTCGCATCGTCCCGATCGACGGCGAACCTGAAGTATTTCGCGGCGCGTGTGGGGTCGATGCTTCCCATCCAGCCCGAAAGGTATCCCTGGCCGGCGACGCGGGCGGCATCGACGTCGCCTTTGGCGGCGGCGTTCAGAATGAGCTTCTGGCCTTTCTCCAGATCGTGCTGAATGCCGGGCACGCCGATGATGTGGAGCACGGCGAGGACGGCCATCGACTTGACATCGCCCTTGCCCGCGGCCTGCTCAAGGGTGAGAACGCCACTCCGGAGCGCCGCGCCCTGCGGCTGCGCCATCATCGCCAGTCCGCGGATCAGCAGGACATGGGGATCATCCGATCCGGCCGTCTCGAGCAGTTCCAGCGCCTTGAGCGAATTCTTGCCGCGATAGGCGCGCCATGCCTGCATCAGGATCGATTTTTGCGGTTCCGTATCGCCGGCAAAATATCGCTCGTCGAGCCCGAGGTCCGCCAGTTGCGGCATCATGCTGCTGTCGCGGCGGGCAAGTTTGGTAATGTCGTCCTGCGTCTTGATGTCCTGATCGGTCAGCTTCGGCAGCGTGACGGCGGTGCGCGCCGCATTGCCGATCATCGAGAACGATTGCAATCCGTGTATGAACGATAGCACGATGGCGCCGATCACGGCGAACTCGCAGAATCCGCGAAAGGTGGCGTTGGCCGCATAGAGCTCGAGGAGGAGGCGGAAAGCGCTCTTCCTTTCACCCTGCAGGATGTGGGATTGACCAGCCATCGTCAGCCAACATTTGCGTGTTGGAGGCTCGGCGGCGCCGTCTCGCGGCTGCCGCGGATAGTCTCGATGCGGACGCGCTCGCCGTCCTGCACCAGCCGGATTTCGGCTGCACCCGCGGCGCGCGCATCGATCAGGCCGTCGGTGATCTGGCGTTCGATGGCGCGCGTCATGTCACGCACGCCGCCTTGCATGCGGCCGGAGAGGGCATCGATCGCCCGCATCAGGATTTGCGGATCAATGCCGCCGCCGGCGATTCTGAGGCCGAACTGCTGCGCGATGGCTTCGATCTCCAGTGCGACGACGCGCGCGATGTCCAGCCCCTTGAGCGGACGGAACGCGAAGACGTCGTCGACCCGCGACAGCACCTCGGGCGCGAACTGCGCGTCGGCAAGCGCTGCCTTCGCCAGCCTGCCTTGTTCTTCCGCGGTCTCGCCGGTTTGGTCGGCGATCTCGCCGATGCGCCGCGAGGCGGCGTTGGTGGTGAGAATGAAGATGGCTTCGTTGGTGGCGACGCGGGCGCCGTCGCTGACCTCGGTGATGAAGCCGTCGTTCCATGCCGTCAGAAAACGCTTGTGGACTTCCGAATGCGCCTTCTCGAACTCGTCGAGCAGCACGATCGCGTTGGGCACGTCGCGCAGTGCGGCCGTCATTGAGCCGTAGCTGTTGGAGCCGACATAGCCGCGGGCCTGGCCGAACAGGCTGGCGGCCGCGTGCGGCTGGCCGAACTGGCTCATGTCGAAGAAGTGCAGATGGCTGCGCCCGCCATAGAGTTCCTCGGCGAGGATCTTTGCGAAATGCGTCTTGCCGACGCCGGGCGCGCCGGCGAGGCAGAACACGGCCACCGGCTTGTCCAGCCGCCGCGCCGCGATCCGCCGCCGCAATTGCTGGGCGATCGCCTTGATGGCGTCCTCCTGGCCGACCACGCGCGCGCTGATGCGCGCGGCGAGATCGCCGGCGTCGATCGTGATCAGGCTCTGGCTTCGCTTCTCATAGGCCTGTTGCAGACTGGTCTTGTTGGAAAGCCGATCGAGAATATCCATGACGAACCTCGGCAGGTATGAACCGCGATAGAGAAAGATGGCTGTGGCCGCGACCGCCGCGCCGGTCACCAGCGTGACGGCGAGCGCAGGCGAAGCGTGGTCGATGGTGATTAGCGCCAGCAGCAGGATCAGCCGGCCGAGCCAGGGCGACATTCCCATCATGGCACCACCTCGATCCGCTCGCCGGGCCGCAGGATGCGCATCGGCATCGTGCCGGCGCTGGTCGCAAACGCCACCGTGATGCCGCCGCCTTGTCCGTCGCGCACGGCAGTGACGCCGATTGGACCGCTGTCGGCGAGCGCAACCGCGACCGGCGTCCAGCTCTTGGTCAACACGATCTGCTGCGTTAGCCCGGAAGCCTCGACCGCGACGGTGTCGCCATCCGGATCCATGCTGTCGATAAAGACGATCCAGCCGAGCCGCTGGCGGCGTTCGATCACGGCCTGCTCGATCTCGGCGCGCTGCGGCGGCGCAACCTTCAGGGCTGCAACCGCCGAGGCGACCGCCGCGCGATCGTCCGGCGATACGAAGGTGACGACATTGGCCGACAGGTCTTCAGGCCGTGAGGGAATTTTTCCGGTAGGCTTCGTGTCCGCATCCGTTGCGGCATACACGCCGCCGCCGATCAACCCCAGCAGCAGCAACGCCGGCGCGAGCCGCGATGATTGCCGAGCCGGGAGCGGCAACGGAAGTTCGAGCTGCGGTTCGTCATCTGCGGAAGGCATGCGGGTCCCCGGGGAATTGCCCGGAGAGGTTGCATGGGGAGTACAAGCGCATTGTTAATGCGGGCGGCATTCCTTTTCGCGGTGCGACACAGGGTTAACGATTGGCAACGGAATTCCAACAGACTGAATTGGTTCGTTCCGGAACGATGAGCGGACATCGAAATTCCTCGCATCGCTAAGACTTACGTTGAGCTCTTAGGGATGCAGTAACCCTCAGTCCTCGCGTCGATCTCGACTGATAGGACTTAACCTATGGTAGTCGGTTTGATGCCATGTTGGTGGTGACGTTGGGCACAGATGTCTAGAACCTCCACAGACGGAACCTGCCTACCGAGCAATAAAGCGGTTACATGCATAGGACCCAGCGCGCCAACCTCCCGACCGCTTCGAAAATGCCTTGGCTGGTATTCTTAGATGCCTGGCGCAGCGATCCAACTTTTCGCGGGTTTTTCGAATTTGGTGTGATCGGCGCTGTCGTACTCTGCTTCCTTCACGGTCTGAGCCTCCCTAGCCTGAATGTCTTGGGATCTAACTCGACTGTGCCAGTGTCGTCTATCTCACGGGAAACCGATCCTGCGCTCCAATCCAGCCGGTTAAATAGTCGGACGCTGCCGACGATCCAGCAGGTGATGTTTGATGAGAATTATTTTTCGGAACGGACCGAGCCACTGCGCTCGAAACTGATCGCAGCGGCCGCGGCTCTCAAGATCGGCGACATCGCTCGCATCGACAGCCTGCTAGCAGGTACAGACGCGGACGACCCCTCGGTCCAGTTAATACGGGGAACGATCGCGGTCGCGTCACCCGACCCACGGCTCCACGCGAAAGGTGTTGAACTGCTCACGCAATCGGCATTCCAAGGCGATACATGCGCGAAATCCGTGCTAGGTGTCGTGCTGCTGGTCGGTCGCGCCGGCCAATCCAGGGATGTCGACCTTGGGCGCAAGTACCTGCAAGAAGCCGCTGACGCAGGAGATGGAAAGGCAGCCTTCCTGCTCGCAGATGGATTTTTCACAGGCTGGGTCGGGCGGGTTGATCCTGTGCACGGGGCGGCACTGCTGCACCGTGCCGCCGAACAAGGCGATGCGAAGGCGATGTTTCAGTACGCTATTACGTTGATCAGAGGAATTGGCGCTGCCAAGAACGTCACTGACGGTGATATCTGGATGCTCAAGGCCGCTGAACTCGGTCATCGCGGTGCTCAGTCTGAGTTTGGGCTTGCGAGGCTCGCCGATTATAACCTGCAGGTCACCACAGATCCTGGCCCGGCCATCAAATGGTTGTCACGCGCAGCCGAGCAGCGTGACGCCAACGCGATGTTTTGGCTCGGCACATTCTATTTGATGTCAAAAGCGTATCACGCGCCTGAACGTGGCGCACAGCTATTGAAAAAATGCAGCGAAGAGACGTTGGACGATCGCTGTACGTTCGCTTATGCGACGTCGCTGGAAACCGGTCAGGGCGTTCCAATTGATCTGGTGAGGGCGGCTGCATTCTACCGATTGGCGAACGAAGCCAAGCCTGAGCAAGGCAAGTTGGAGCGCCTGGCCGGCGTGGAAAAGCAGTTGTCAGATTCGGAAGCAAAAAGCGTGCGAGAAATGGCCCGCCAAATCCGCGAGCAGTTCTTCGCGACAAACCGGCTGACGATATCGATAGGATCTTCTTCAGTCCCGTCGACATATTAGAGCATGATTGCTGCCCACGCGCCGCTCGATCACGTCAACAATCTGCAGTGGACCGCGCTGATCGAATCGATCGTGCTCGGCGATGACGGCAACAACCACACCGAGACCTTGCGCGCCCTGGTCGAGGCCGGCGCCAACGTCAATATTCCTGATGGCAGCGGGGTGACGCCGCTCAAGCTCGCGCAAAGCCGCGGCTATCGCGACATGGTTGCGATCCTGGAGAAGGTCGGAGCTAGGTGACGCGAAGCTGCTTCCCTGAGCGCTCCGCTTCTTCAATCTGCACTTTCTCATCGATCTGAACTTCGAACCAGCCCAGATCGGTCAGCTCGCGTGCTTTCCTTTCGGCAGCCTCGCGACTTTCCCGCTTCAAAACGATGCGGCTGGTGCCGTCGCGGGCGAAAATGGAATAGGCCATTTCAATTCCTATTCTTCGTGAAAACGAGAGGAAAGGTCGCAGGCATTTTCGCGCTGCGACCTCCAAGGCTCAAAACAAGTCCGTAATAAAAAAGTCCGATCCGCCGTTATGAGAAGATACTGCGCCACGTGGCGCAGATACTGGAGTCATAATTGCTGTTCCAGAGCAGGAACAGCGCCAGTGTTGCGGACATGCGACATGTGGGCGCGACGTGCTGGAGTTGGCAGGCGAAACGATCTTCGGTGGCGAGGTCGCGCCTTCTATCGTGCGAGCTGCGCCAATCCCTTCCAGTCGAAGGCGATGCCGTGGCCGGGCCGCATCGGCGCGAGCGCCATGCCCTGGTCGAGGACGAGCGGGTGCTCGATATAGCGGTCCAGGCCAAATCCGTGCGCCTCCAGGTAGGACCGATTGGGACAGGCCGCGAGAAGGTGAACCGTGACGTCGTGTGCGCCGTGGCTGGTGACCGGAAGGTTGAACGCTTCTGCGAGCCGCGCGATCTTCATGAAACCGGTGACGCCGCCGCAATTGGTGACGTCGGGCTCGGGATAGGACACCGCGCCGGCCGCGATGTAGTTCTTGAACTCCCACAGCGAGCGCAGGTTCTCGCCGGCCGCGATCGGCACGCCGCCGGCCGCCATGATGCGGGCATGGCCGGCAATGTCGTCGGGAATGATCGGCTCCTCGAGCCAGGTGAGATCGAAGGGTTGCAAGGCGCGCGCGGCGCGAATGGCTTCCTCGACCGTCCATTTCATGTTGGCATCGGCCATCAGCGGAAAGCCGCTGCCGAGATGTTTTCGCATCGCCTGCACGCGCTTGACGTCGGAGGCGAGATCCGGCCGGCCCACCTTCATCTTGATGGCACGAAACCCCTTGGCGAGATTGTCGTCGGTCTGCTTGAGCAGCGCCTCGACGGAAAGGTCGAGGTCGATGCCGCCGGCATAGCAGGGCACGCGGGCGTCGAAGCCGCCGAGCAGACGGAACAGCGGGAGACCGGCGCGCCGCGCCTTCAGGTCCCACAGGGCGATATCGAGCGCCGACAACGCCAGCACCGGCGGACCGCCGCGCCCGCCATAGTGCAGGCCCCACCAGACGTGATGCCAAATCGCCTCGGTGTCGTCGGCTTCCCGGCCTTCGATCAGCTCGGGGATTTCGCGCCTGAGGATATCCGCGATCGCGCCGCCATTGCGGCCGACGGTGTAGGTGTAGCCGGTGCCCTCAGCACCGTCTGAATCGCGAACACGGCATGTCACCAGTTCGAAGGCTGCGATCTCACCATGGGTGCTGTCCGAGAGGGTGACCGCCAGCGGGATCCGATAGAGCCCGCTCTCGACCGTTTTGATCAGTGCCATCGATTTCCACCCGGGTTTTCTTCTTGCGCAGACTAAAGCTGCCGATCAGCTTCAGGAAGGCCGAACGTGGCGGAGAAGAGCTTTTAGATTCCGGCCGTCAGTCCCAATCGACCGATGCCCGGAAGCTTTAGCGCGGGGCGGCGAATGTCCAGGCCCAGCACCGCGCCGAGAAAATTGATCTCCAGGCCTTCGACCCATCCGATGGTGAGGCCGAGATAACCTCCCGCGGAAGCGTAGGCACCGGTGCCGGACGGGGTCAGCCCGAACCACTCGCCGCGATAGGGATAGTCCTTGCCGATGGCGGTCGGTGGCAACACGGTCCTGAGTTCGGGAACCGCATCCAGCACGGCCTGGACGAAGGTGTTGGAGTTCGGCCCCGGCCAGGCGTTGTAGTCGCCGTAAGCGCGAAACTTGTAGTTCTCGACGACGTGCCGGATTTTGGGAATGAGGAGGCTGGCTTCCGGCCCGTCGATGGCGGCAATGGCTTCGGGGACGGCGCCAAACCAGCGTGCGTCGGCGGCGAATCCGTTGGTGCGAATGGGCTCGCCCCAGGCGGTATAGTCATAGCGCGTGTAGGTCGAAGCATTCGCTTCCTTGACCACGATCCAAGTGTGGATGGCGAATATCGCCTTCCATCGCACCGTGCGCGCGCCGTAAACCCGGATGATGGCCTCGGTATGCTGCGACGGCAGCGGCAACAGGCCGGCGCTGGAGCGGTCGGCCGTCTGCCAGTTTCCCCGGGATTCGCCAAGCCAGTAGCGCCCAGCGGACAGGCCGATCGGGAAGAAAACCAACACCAGGAAGATCGCGGCTGATTTGAACAAGGCCAAACGCGGGGGATGAAGAGGATATGACAATCCTGATATAGTCCGCGTTGTCGCTGGCGCCAGAGCGGGATGCCGCTTGCTGCCGCCCGAGGCGCTTCGCCGCTCGATTTCGGCGGCCCGTCGTGAACAAAACGTGAGGGGAGGGCCCGCCGCAGACCGAAGCGCTCCATTGACGCCGTCGCGCGGGGACACGACATATCCCTGTACCGTCGATCCAGGTCACGGCTCAGGAGCAAGCTATGGACGCGCCACTCACCATCGATGCCGTCGCCGCGCATCATGACGATGACATTGTGCACTGGCTGACCAACGGCACGCGCGACGAGCGCTTCATCGACAATATTTTCGCCGAGCTGTGCATCCGGCTGCAGCAGGCGGACATTCCCGTCAAGCGGGCGTCGCTTCATCTCTTGATCCACCATCCGCAATGGCTCGGCGCCCGGATCATGTGGGCCGACGGGATGCGCGAGGCCGAGATCGCTCGAGTTGACTACGACGTCAGAGAGCGGTCCGAATATATCGGCAGTCCCGCCAATGAAATCCATGACGGCGCCACCGAGGTTCGTGAGAATCTCGAACGCGATGCCACGGCCGGCCGTCAGCATGCCGTCTATGACGAGATGCGGGCGAAAGGCCTGACCGACTATGTGGCGTGGCCGGTGTACCATACGCTCGGCAAGCGGCATCTCGTCACCTTTGCGACCGACCGGCCCGGTGGCTTCGACGACGCGCATATCGCCGCACTGTCAAAGCTGTTGCCGGTTCTCGCGCTGGTCAGCGAAATCCGCATGAAGAACCGGCTGGCGCGAACGCTGCTCGAAACCTATGTCGGGACGCATGCCGGCGAGCTGATTCTGGCCGGCGCCACCCGGCGCGGAAGCGGGACGACGGTACGCGCCGCCATCATGATCTGCGATCTGCGTGATTTCACCAAGATCTCCGACAACTGGCCGCGCGATGACGTCATCGATCTCCTGAACGGCTATTTTGACGCGATGTCGGAGCCGATCGCGCGACATGGTGGGGAAATACTGAAATTCATCGGCGACGGCCTGCTCGCGATTTTTCCGCTCAGCGAGCCCAAGGCCTGCGCCAATCTGCTGCATGCCGTGTCTGAGGCCCGTCAGGCCATGACGGCCCTCAACGAAAAGAACGGCGAAACCGGTCGTGCGCCGCTGAATTACGGCATCGGCGTCCACGTCGGAGACGTCATGTACGGCAATATCGGATCGCGGGCCCGGCTCGACTTCACGGTCATCGGTCCTGCGGTCAACATGGCGTCGCGTCTCGAGACGCTCACCAAGCAGTTGGGCAGGCCGGTGCTGCTGTCCCGCGCGTTTGCCGATTCCGTCGGACGCGAATTCGATCTCGAACGCGTCGGCGAATATCCGGTCCGCGGCTTCAACGACCCGATCGAGATCTTTGCATATAACGGCTGAAGGCCGAGCTATCGCGGCAGCTCGATCTCACGTGCCTCGCTCGGGAAGATCGCCGAGAAGATTTGACAGCTTGACGGCAAGCTTGCGAAGCCGGGCGTTCTCTTCGAGCAGCACGGGAATGTTGCCTGCTTCCCGCGGCGCTTCGTCGCTTCGAAGTCCGTCGACTTCGTCGAGCAGGGGCGACAGGGCGGTGAGAAGTTCGTCGGCCGGAGGCGACGCTTCAATGGCCTGGCACACGCTGTTGTCTTCACGCAGCGGCACGACATTGTCGGCATGCTCGACAATTCGAAATGCATCGCGGCGGGCCTGGCTGTCGTGCGGCGGATATTCGATACTCATGACACAATCCTGTTCACAAGGTGGCCCGGTCGTCGGTACTCCGATCATCCTTCCTTGAGTCGGCGGCAAATTTGCGTCGGAAAAGAAACGGCGGTGAGGCTCGGCGAAAAGGTCACACGTGCATGGAGTCACACGGCAGATCGAATTAGGCCAAATTTTTGACGTATCGCGAACCATTCTGACGTGCGCGCGGCTGGGGAGCGAAACATCTTATTTAAGGGCGTACCGATGACGGATTTCCTGACCAATGCGGATCACTGGCGCAGGCGCGCGCAATTGACACGGGCGTTAGCCGCGAATGCGGTCAAGGACCAGGGACGGCTGCTCAAGGTGGCGGAGGAGTACGACCGGCTGGCGGCTCATGCCGAACGGCGCAGTAGTGCGGCGGTGCCGGCCCGTGCCTACGCTCCGGCAAGCCAGGGCGACTAAATCCCCTTCCATCGAAAACCGTCAGGAGAGGCGGCCATTTCCGCTTTTACCGGCGCATATCCTGCGGTCGTGGCGCAGCAATGCGCCGCCAACCCCAGATGTGTGACCTGTAAAACACAACCGCCGGGCAACGTTCAAAGCATTGTGATCATGCGATTGCAGGGGAATCAACGAATCGCCTAGACCGTTAGTGGGGCTGGGAAGCGGAGAGTGAGTATGAGAGTCGCTTCCTTAGAAAGTGTACTGACGGCGGCTACGCTGGTACTGGCCATCGTCATCGTGCTGTGGGGAATCAAGATTTTCCACGGTGTATGAGCAGGGCGAGCTGGCGTCGAACAGAAACCTCCAAACAAGAAGAGGTTCGCGACAAAGGCGTCACTTCCGCGGCGGCGGAGGCCTTTTCATCTTGAGTTGCCGACGCATCGTTCGCCGGGAGCTTGTTCCTTCCGACGCGTTCCGAGTTTGGTTTACGGCCTGCCGCAAATTGGGCGCAGGCCGCGAGAGGCATTGGTTTCAAATCCGGCATGCACTTTGGCTATTATCTAATGATGGCGGCGCTCGTTCTGATGGGGCTGGAAGTTCTCTACGCGCTTTATCAACTGGTGACGTTTCTCTAGCGCGCTCTTTTGGATTCTGATGGAACCAAAATCTGACGCTAGATTATTGTTTTAACGCGTGTTCCTGGCGCGACCAGGTGTGCATTCCAACGGCACGCTGTACTCGAAAACGCCACAAAGCGCACGCGCGGGCTGTAGCTCCGTACCGCATGCGCGACGCGATTTGCCGCAATCACGCCGCTTTAGCGCCGGGGTCGCCCCCGCGCGATTCCAATTTTAGTCGCAAAATTGCCCGCCAACTCACCCCATTCTCCGCGCGCGACAACGCGACTGGGGGCTCGTTACGCATTGCAAAATTGGAGTATCATCATGCGAGTAGACCATCCGCAGCTAAATAAGCGAGACCGACGCGCAGAACCCTCATTTTGGGTTGAGGAACCGACCGACGACGCCTTTTCACTGCTTGAGAATGCCCTTCGCGGGGACGAGCCCGCCCTTCGTCGCGACGAACAGGCCGACGAAGCTCACTCACTGATCGAAGAGAACGCCCGGCTCCGGGAGCTTTTGTCCCAGCTGTCTGACATCATTCGCAAAAACGGCGTTCACCCGAGATAACGCGACCATCCGACCTCGGCCCCGCCCCGGCAAAAACGGTTCAACCGTTGCCCGGGGCGGGGCCGCCGTATTTTTGGATGCTTGAATTTACGATGCCGCCCGCTGAGAAGGGGCAGATAGCCTGACCGAATACGCCGCGGCGCATCACGCCAGATGGCAGGCCACAAAATGCCCGTCGCTGCCTTGCTTCAGTTCGGGCGCGCTTTCCCGGCAGCGCGGCTCGGCGATCGGGCAGCGGGTGTGGAAGTGACAGCCGCGCGGCGGGTTCATCGGGCTCGGCACGTCGCCCTGCAGGCGGATCCGTTTGCGCTTTACCTTCGGGTCCGGCACCGGCACGGCGGATAGCAGCGCCTGGGTATAGGGATGCTGCGGATGGCGGTAGAGATCGTTCGCGTCAGCCAGTTCGACGATGCGCCCGAGATACATCACCGCGACGCGGTCGGAAATATGCTCCACCACCGAGAGATCGTGGGCGACGAACAGATAGGTCAAATTGAGTTCGGCCTGCAGATCCTCCAACAGGTTGATCACCTGCGCCTGGATCGACACGTCGAGCGCGGAGACCGGCTCGTCGCACACGATGAATTTCGGCTCCACCGCGAGCGCGCGCGCGATCACGATGCGCTGGCGCTGGCCGCCGGAAAATTCGTGCGGGTAGCGGCGCATGTGCTCGGCCTTCAGTCCGACCTTGACGAGCAGGCTCGCCACGCGGTCGTCCCGCTCGCTTGCCGAGGAAGTCAGTTCGTGGATGGTGAAGGCTTCGCCGAGGATGGCGCCGACGGTCATGCGCGGATTGAGCGAGGCGAACGGGTCCTGGAACACGATCTGCATGTTGCGCCGCATGGCGCGCAAATCGCCGCCGGAAAGGCCAAGCATGTCCTGACCGTCAAAGACGATCTCGCCCTCGCTAGGTTCGATGAGGCGGAGCACGCAGCGCGCCGTGGTGGACTTGCCGCAACCGGACTCGCCGACCAGCCCGAGCGTCTCGCCGCGATTGACCGCAAACGACACGCCGTCGACGGCGTGAACGCGCCCGACCTCGCGCGACAACAAGCCGCCCTTGACGGCAAAATGCTTTTTCAGGCCGGTGACGCGTAGCAGGGGTTCGCTCATGCGTTCATCCCTTGCGTCTCTCCGAGGTGGCAGGCCATGCGATGGCCCGGGACGACCTCGCGCAGCACCGGCTCCTGTTCCGAGCAGCGTGCGAAGGCGAAGCGGCAGCGCGGCGCGAAGCGGCAGCCGGGCGCGGGGTTGATCAGGATCGGCACGGTGCCGCCGATCGCCTCCAGCCGGATCTTGTGCGCGCTGGCGAGGTCGATGCGCGGGATCGAACGGATCAGGCCCTGCGTGTAGGGATGGCTCGGGTGTTCGAACAAACTCTCGACATCGGCCTCTTCCACCACCTTGCCGGCATACATGACGACGACGCGCTGTGCGGTCTCCGCCACCACGCCCATCGCATGGGTGATCAGCATCACCGCCATGCCGAAGCGTTCCTTCATGTCCTGCAACAAGTCTAGGATTTGCGCCTGGATGGTGACGTCGAGCGCGGTGGTCGGCTCGTCGGCGATGACGAGTTTCGGCTTGCAGGCCAACGCCATGGCGATCATGACGCGCTGGCGCATGCCGCCCGAGAACTGGTGCGGGTAGTCGTGCAGGCGGCCGGCGGCATTTGGGATCTGCACCAGCTTGAACATCTCTACCGTGCGGGCCAGCGCTTCCTTGTTCGAGAGACCCTCGTGGCGGCGCAGCACCTCGGCGACCTGCTCGCCGACGGTGAGCACCGGGTTGAGCGAGGTCATCGGCTCCTGGAAAATGAAACCGATATCCTTGGCCCTGATATCGTCGAGCTGGTTGCTGGTGAGCGGCACCAGGTCGCGGCCCTCGAACAGGATCTGGCCTTCGACGATGCGGCCCGGCGGCATCGCGATCAGCTTCAGGATCGACATCGCGGTGACGGTCTTGCCGCAGCCGGATTCCCCGACCACGCACAAAGTCTCGCCCTTGTTGATCGCGATGTCGACGCCGTCGACCGCCTGCAGCATGCCGTCGTCGGTGGAAAAATGAGTCTTCAGGCCCTTGATCTCGAGCAGCGGCGCCATCAGAGCACCCGCCTTGCATCGAGCGCGTCGCGCATGCCGTCGCCGATGAAGTTGATGGCGACGACGGCGACGAAGATAGCGCCGCCCGGAAACAGCGCCCAGTGCGCAGCGATGTCGAGAAAGTCCTTGGCGTCGAACAACAGCCGGCCCCAGGTCGGCACGTCGGGCGGGAAGCCGAGGCCGAGAAAGGACAGGGTGGACTCCGCGATGATGGCGGCGGCGACGTCGATGGTGCCTGCAATGATCACCGGTCCCAGCGCGTTGGGCAGGATGTGGCGCACCACCTGCCGCAGCGGACTGGCGCCGAGCGCGCGGGCAGCCTCGACAAAATCCTTTTCGCGCAGCGACAGGAACTGCGCGCGCACCAGGCGGGCGACTGGCATCCAGCGCAGGCCGCCGATGACAAGCACGATGAGAATGAAGATGCCGCCCTCGGGGCCGAAGGCGGCCTTGAGCCCGTCGCGGAACAGATAGATCAGCAGCAGCAGCAGCGGCAGTTGTGGCAGCGAGAGGAACAGGTCGGTAAGCCACATCAGCGCATGCCCGAGCGCGCCGCGCGACATGCCGGCGAGCGCGCCGATAAATG
>CAWFMW010000002.1:0-180974 GCA_963816815.1 uncultured Alphaproteobacteria bacterium | reverse complement strand
GTAGAACTGATCACTGGTCGTTTCAACGGAGTCCACAGCGCAGACATTCGAACACGCGCTGTTCGTTGCCACGGTGGTCCAGGCACTTCGAAGTGTGATCATTGTCATCGCCCGCAATCAGGGCACGACGGCCTCGCAAACGGCTGCATGGGGATATCTCACCGATTCCTCGCCTATGGGCATCATACGAGCCGGCCCGGTATCCGTGGAAACACGGGAAAAACCTGCAATTGGAACCTTTGATCAGATGTTTCCAAGAGAGCCTGCATGAATCCGTTAGTCCCGTTAATACGAGATACAAACCTTTAGATTACGGTTGGCATATCGTCGGGAGGGGGACTGAGGGCGATGATAGTGTGGCCTCGGTTGCGGATCTGCCCCTGCACCGTGTCCGCATTTTTTACGTCCTGCATTGTTAGGTGCTAATGCCGTATTTCGTGGAAGCCTACGCGGACGATTGCAAGGTGTCGTGCACGGCGTGGACGGCAAAGGAAGCGTTCGCGCTGGCAGTTGAGTGGCGCATTGTCAGGCGGCTTAGCGCCGTATCGATCAGCCACGACAGCATGAGCTATGCCATCGTCCGGAACCGCGCAGGCCATGGCGAAGCAAGAAATTGCCGATGCGCCTCTTGATGGGCATTTCAATCTGACAGAATTGGAATTTACCCGTAGACTTACCAGAGCGTAGGAATGTGTGGATATGTAGTCCTGTCGTATCGGGACGGTGAAAGCGTTGTGCAGAGTTACTGGGGCGGCGAGAGAGAACAGAGAGGCCGATCGGCGAGCACTGCCTCGGCGTTGTGTTCCGTAACTACCTTGATCTGTACGGGAGATGGGCTCGCGGGGGCGCGAGTGGCGCGTCAGGCTGGCGCGGACGGACGACTGAATGGATTGAACGCGGAGGGCTGCTAGTCCAGCATGCGCAGCACGGCCGCTGCGGCAAACGGCTTCCCACTGGTAGACACGTAGCCATGGGATGCTAGCTCCGCTGCCACTTCCCGCAGCGACCGCTTGCGGCCGTGGAGTGAATACCGTGAAAGCTTCCTTGCGAGTGCCACCATCTCCGGGCTGCGCTCTGCGTAACTCTTACGGCCACCGCACTTGCCGGCTGCTGCTCGCTTGCGGTCCCGCGCTCCCTTGAGCTTGGCTACCAGCATGGCCTTCTCGAACTGGCTGACCGCGCCCAGTATCTGGCGCACCATCGTTGCGGTCGGACCATCGTCTAAGGGAACGAGCCCGGGCTGTCGGCTGCAATGAGCGTGATGCCGGCATCCTGCAGGAAGCGCCAGCCCGTCTCCTGCACGATCAGGTCGCGTGCAAACCGGCTTGCCGTCTCGACGATGATCGTGCGCACGCCGTTGCCGGCAACGTGGGACAGGACAGCCGCGAAGCCCGGCCGCTGGTCCACGGGGTCGGCGCCCTTGACGGCGTCGTCGCTGTACTCGGCAACGATGTCGTATCCTGCTGCCCGGGCGTTGCGGCCACGGCGGCGCGCTGGCGCGGCACGCTGTCCTTGTCGGCGCCCACGTTGGTCCCGGAGCTGGTCCGGAAGTAGGCCACGGCCTTGACTAACTGCTTGTCTGACATGGATACTCTCCCGAACGTGTCGCATTACCTTGATAATCGGCAGGACATTCGCGGCGTGTTGATCAGCCTGTGCTTTCATAGCGACCGCTGCGCTCTCCCGGGCGAGGTGCAGCTTAGGGCTACCCAGGATCTGCTCCGTAATGGCCCGATCAATGAGGAGGCGTCCGCGAGGCGATCTCAGTAGCGCCCCATCGAAATCGAAGAGATCAATCGCACCCATGCGTTCACGTTGTGGGGAAGTTGGGGCGGTTGTGATCGTCAAGGAGAGTGCGGGCGGTTAGGCATGGGAAACTTAATTAACTTTTTACCATAACTGTTCATATTGTTATCGGTACACCAGCAGAGGTCCTTTTATGAACTCGTCGAGGAGGAAGGTCTGCCGTTTGCAGCAAGGAAAACGTATACAGTTTTTTTCGGCCCCCGGTAGCAACCGCCGGCGCTGGCGCTCTCGAGTTGGTGTATCAGGCCGCCGAAATTTTCAGCAGCATCGAGAATGGCGCGCGAGAAATTGAAACTCGCGCTCAAGCCATGTGCAAGAGCGCAGCGGAACGTTTGAGGCGGGCTGAGCTACGGACAGAATCTGCGGAGAATTCGTTGCGAGTAGTTATCGCTGGTGCGGACCGTAAACTCTCAGACGCCTCTAGAGCCCTGTCGGATATTGAACGACGTGTTTCAGCAGCCGAGGACAAGGCAGTAGCTGCGGAAGTTCGTGCGCAGGTGGCTGAGGCAGAAGCGCGCGACGCAAAGCAGGCCCTGGCGTTGGTTGAGGACGCTATTCGCAGGCGCTTGCTTTGCGCTAATTCAGAAGCTGCCGGCGGGTTGTACGAGGTAGCCTGATTTCGGGCGACGTCGGCACCAGTCCGGTACCCAGGCTCAATAAGTAATAACTAATTCATACTCAAGATCTGGCGGGATTTGTCATGAGCGGATAGTGAAGCGAATTATGATGCGGACAAAAGATTAGGAACTGAAAGGCGATCCGAGACGGACACTCGATCAGAAGCGGAGCGGCGGCTAACTGGCGAGCGCCGATCGCGCGTTGAGAGGCGGAGCGGCGGCCTGAGCGAGCGGCCTTCGAACGACCAGCTTTCTCTTTTCGCAAAGCGTGTCAGGCGCGCCATCAGAGATGAGAACAGTCGTCACATTTTCGGTGTTTCCTCGGGCGAGGATGATTTTAAAATCCATCCCGACGTCGGACCCTGGACTGGATTGAAGGCCTAGCAAATTCCTAACCTGCTTTTCCTTGTCGATTTCCGATAGCGATTTTTCGGCAGCTGCAGGTGAGGCCGATCAGTGACCAGATTTGCTGCGGAGAACAACTTTCAGAGCAGGATGGGCGCCGGCTATGACGCGAAAGGTCGTCCACTATCCTCATGTCCGACATTTGTTAGGCACAGCGCGTCGAAACGAATGCTGCTGACGACCGAGCTTCGATTTCCAGCTTCCTTCTGCTTCGGATACTTTTAAAAGATATGAGTTCAAATTTCCGGTAGTCGGGGTCTGGATCGATTGCACTTTCCTTCATTAGCCTGTCCGGAGGAAGAGGCCGCTTCCGGCGCATCGAAATGAACAACGGCAAGCCGTTCGCGGCGCTATGCTGAGGAGAACATTATGGGGCTCGTCTCTTCGAAAATCGTTCGCTTTATTGACAGTCAATCGCTTGAACCGGGCAGCGCCCGTGAGGTCTTGTTCCCAAATAGCAGTGGTTTCATTCTTTACCTCTCGGATGACGACTGCTCGTCAGCTTCAGAAGAGCGGTTCATTTCCCTCGAGCTCCGAGAAGCGTTGATTTGGGTAAATGAAGACTAAGATCATGGGTTCATCTGGACCTAGACCGATGTCGATCCTTCAGGAACTAGATGATGCCATCTCGAAGGGAACGCCTGAAAGCCGTTTGGAGGCTTTGTGGCATGCAACCGATATGCTGATAATGGGCCGCTACACCGAAAGTGAGATCTGGATCTTTGGGGAGGTGATCGGACGCCTTTCGGAGGAGATCGAACTGGCTGCCCGCTCCCAACTCGCAAAGCGGCTGGCCCGAAGCGACAAAGCGCCGATCCACATGATCAACAAGCTAGCTTCCGATGATTCAATAGACGTCGCTGGCCCCGTCCTTCGCTATTCCGAGCGGCTCAGCAACCAGGTCCTGGAGGCGAACGCCCGCTGCAAAAGTCAGCAACATCTCTTCGCGATCTCGCGGCGGAAATCGATCGACGAGCCGGTCACCGATGTACTCGTGACGCGAGGCGACCAGACGGTCGTGAATTCGGTTGCCGTCAATACCGGCGCACGTTTCTCGGATTCGGGCTTTCTGCAATTGATCGAGCGTTCCGGGAATGACTCTATCCTGGCCGAGCATCTGGGGCGGCGACGGGACATCCCGAGGCACCTGTTCCAGCAGATGATCGCGAAGGCGTCTGACGAAGTACAAAAGAAACTTCAGATCGAGCGGCCTGAGGCCGGCAATGCCGTCGCCGATGTCGCCGGATCGTTGCATGCGATGTTTGGCCCTGCGTCAAAAGATTACTTTACAGCCAAGAAATCCGTAGGCGTGCAGCACCAACGCGGCGGTCTGGGAGAAGCCCAGCTTCTTGAGTACGCGCAGGCGCGGAAGCTCAATGAAGCGATCGTCGCGCTATCGTTGTTGTGCACCCTGCCGGTCGACGTCGTGGAGCGGGCGATGCTCGCCTCGGACAAGGAGATCTTGTTGATTTTGGCGAAAGCCCTCAATCTGTCCTGGGCGACGGTCATGGCATTGTTGTTTCTTGGCGCGCCCGACTATCGGATTGCGACGAAAGATCTGAGCGCAATGAAAGTGGAATTCGCCCGGCTGGATGTCGAGACTTCCAGAAAGGTGCTGCATGCCTATCACTCGCGCAAGGAATCCGCGGGCTCGAACGTGAACCTCCGTCCTCAACTTCATGCGGTCTGAGGAAGCTGCTGTCTCTTCGACTTCAGTCGGTCAAGCAACGACCCGAGCAGCATTGGAATTGTCGCCAATCATCCGCGGAAAAGCCCAGCGGCCGGGCCTTCCCTGCGTCCGTAGCTGCAAGACTTCTCGCTGACGTAGGTAAATGTTGCCTCATCATTCGTGATCGGTCGTGCTAGCAATCTCTTGGAGCGCCATTACCGATGCAAATTCCCCAATCGAATAAGTCTTGACGTCGTCGGAGATGGAGACGTTGTTGAACCTTTCCACGACATGCCACTCGACCGCTTTTGCAAAGGCTCCCTTGGCGGTTTCTTTGGTCACCGTGAGCGGGTGATCGGCATGGTAGGCTTTCACGGAAAATGGCATCCTGGGCTGTCCTAGCTACGAAAAAGCCTTGCAGCGGCCTCGTTGAGCTTGTCGCGGTCGCGGCCAATCTTCCGCATCGGTTCGCGAGCCTGCTCGGGGGAAATGTCGTGTTTCCGTGCGAAGTAGTCAACGTGATAGGGCTCGTCTAACCGACGCCGTTGGATGCTGCTTCTCCGCTCCTTCCGCTTCGCCATGCCGACGACTTTTGGACATAGAGCTAGTTAGATCATGGCATCCTATCGAAGTTGGCGCTGCACGGCGCTCAAATTCTGCCAGCGATGCTCAAATTACGCCGTGGTGGCACGGCATTAAACTTAGGCATTGGTAAGCAGCTACGGTTTGCCAAATCGAACGGCCGCAGCGAATAGTTTTAACCCTTAACCGCTATGTTCCCATCAATCGCGGTTACCCCCAAAATGTATCGCGAGAGTATTGCGTGCGTGAGGGAAATCCGCCGCAGACCCGGCGGGTTTCCCAACTGCCTTCATTGTTTTTTTGCTCGATGATGACGCAAGATGGAAAATCGCAAGGCGCATCGTGTTGTGTTTGAGCGGGGATTTGCCGTTACCATGATGGCGATCGACGGTACTTGGCAACGCCCCTGCATCATGGAGGATGTCTCCGAAACGGGTGCTAGATTGACCGTTGACGACGCGATCGAAGGTCTGGCCCTGAAAGAATTTTTCCTCATGCTTTCTACGATGGGAAAAGCATACCGGCGCTGCGAGCTAGCCTGGGTCAATGGCAATCAGGTTGGCGTCTTTTTCGTCAAACCGGGCGACAAGAAGGATCCTAAGCGGCGGACCGTCATTTCGTGCTAAAACAATATGCCTATCCGCGTGTTGGGGGCGTCGGTTTGCCACGCTCGCCAAGCGGCTACTAATCGGTAGCAACAGGAACGGAAACTAAGCCTTACCTGCTAAGATAAATACCCGACGGGCACGGTGCGCAACACGGACAGTTCGGCAGCGGACGGTCACAGCTGTGAGTGACCGACGATCAATCAGATATGGTCTTAGCGGCAGAGGGTTGGCGTCCTTGCGACCCTCGTGCGTTTTTTCCTTTTGATACCTACTCTAGATGGAGAAAGGGCTTCCTCCACCAAGCAATTCATGGCATCGGCCATCTCATCAAGAACCACCTTATATTCAGCCGTCGCTTCCAGAGAAGGTTCTTCAGCGTTCCCGGTATTCTGCGCATGTTCAAGGGCTCTGTGGTCGAACCGTACCCTCTCAAGTTTGTCACCCACGAACCACACGCAGATAATGCCGGTAATTCTATCGTCGTCGAAAATATCCGTATTGACGGCATCGACCGTCATAGTCGGGCCGCCTGATTTCAAAACTACGAGATCGCCCGACTTTAGTGGGGGCATCACAAAACCTGTTAATCAAAGCGAATCGCATTGGTTGCGTTGCACAATAGCAGGTGCTTAGTGCGCCTATCCACCCACCCAAATGAATCTCAAATTTCGGCGTGGCCGTAATTGATATCCGCTCTACCGCGCGATCATCGGACAACGCCGGTGCGACCTACGCCGCTTCGTGACGGCGACTAGAGTAGGGGCTAAGTGCTTTAGGAATTGAACATAATCCGAATTTGCAATTGTTGCGACCGTTAAGGCCGTTCGGGACAACGGGACGAATACCTGAAGCGTATAAAGGCTCACGACCAGGGTTGCTTGGCGATTCGAGCCCGGCACCTTGAAACGCGAAATCCTTGTGCCGTAACAGTAAGCCGACGCAAATACTGTAAGAGGTCAATGCAGCCTGAAAGCCTCAAGCCGGCCAAACATAAGACCAGCCTACAAGCTAGCCTCGCCGGCGTGCGTTGCGATCTCGTCGGGTAGACAATGCCTGGAGGGGCCGAGCAACACCTTGGGTTGGCAAAATAGGTTCATGCCTGCTTCGGGTCCAAAACTTGATAGAATGGAAGTAGCCGCCACTTGATTCGCCTGACCCAATGGAGATTGGACAATGCGTTTTGCTGTTGGACAGGCTTTCGAGCGCGTCGTGGACAAAAGGCAGGCTGTAGTCGCGCAAATCCGCGACGAGGGCCGCGCTGGATTACTTCGCTTTCTTGATAGCGGTCACGAGCTTTGGGTTCTCTGGGCACAATTCCATAATAGTCAGCATTGGCTTCCCATTGGGATGAGAGAAGCCGCAAGTTGATGTTTTGCGAAATTCTTCGCTCTGCATGACATCCTACCTCCGGTCCAAAAGCTGGCAATTCTTTGTCCCCGACCCATTGGATTTCCGGATTCACATTGGGGGAGCACTGATAACTCTCCTCCTTACGACGCTGATGACCAGTTGTCAGGAAATTCCAAATGACCAGTACAAGGATCACGGTCGTATTTTGCTGCACAGGCTGTCGCGCTGGATACCAAGCCCAGCAATATCGGCCACCGGTTCAATGCTTTGGAATATTCAAATGCCAAGTATGCGGGAACGAGGTCTACTCATGGCACGGCGGATACGATTACATTGATTGGAGGGCCGTCGAAATATTACCCGTGCGCCGCCAGGAGGGTACCAAGAAAGCTCTCAATTAGAGCGGCCACAAATACTCAAGGCGACATTGCGGCCTTTCAGAATGCGGTTGAGCAACTCTACCAGCTAGGAAGTTGCCGTTATGCACATTGAGTGCCGAGCTGACCCGTGGAGAAGAGCGTTCCTAGACCGCTTGGAGCCGCCTTTCGCATTCCATAACCTTCGATTTGCGAAAAACAGTCTGCGCGGGGGCGCTCATTCTCAATGCTGATCTTGACGGCCAGAGGACAAAACCGATTGTTTCCGCTCACCCGCTGATGCAGAACTACGATCATGCTCTTGCGCGAGGGCTCCGCAAGATGGCGGACTAGGCGCAGCAAGGAGAAGAATTCCCATTCCGCGTTTAGCTTGGAGGAAGCGCCGAGCTCGGTCAGTATCTCGCTCTCAATGCGGTGGATACGCATGCCGACGCAAGGTCAACGAGGATGGGATCACGAGTGATGGCTGCTTTAACAGCGTCGTTGGCCATTAGACCTCTCTTCGCACACTCGTTCCGGAAACTGACCAAAGGTTAAATATGATTGATGCAACCGCGATTGCGAACAGCCCCACTGAGCAATATTGCTTTTCAGAGCTTTGCGGCTCTTCGCCTACTGAAGGAGCAGAAACGCCTTGTCGATTGATTGACGGCTGGAACCTACACTAGCGCCGCGGCGAACGGACATCGTTTCATTCACTTCTTGTTGCTGGCAAACCGCTTCCAGCTGCCTCTCGCCAAGCATAGTGGTTCTGCCAGATGGTGCACGACGTTCCGCGCTGCGGTGTGTCGTCAAGCGAAAAAAACAAAGGGCCTGATCCATACTAGTATTTCCGATTGATCGCTCCAGCCGAGTAATTATGGTGCGATCGGTCCGCGGGTCTTAAAAAGTCTCAGGATTGCAAGGCAGGCGGCGGCGGCGGCGAGGTGCTTGAGCGTATGCCCGCTTACAATTGAGCCGAGCGAAAAGATTTTTTCGTCAAGGTATTCCAGTAATTTGGCGAGCGCATACAGCGCCGCAGCGGTCACCCAATAGCCTGTGCCGGTATATTTTGGCGGAAACAGCCGCAGGATCAAGACCAAGGCGATAAAAGGAAAGAACTGCGCCCAGGCATAAAGGCGCAAATCGTCGGTCCAACGCCATAGCAAAAGGCTGAAAATGCCGATGGCCAGCAGTGGCCGCAATAGCACCGCACCCGCTTTCGCATCAATGCGCTCCTCGACGACGGCGGAAAGGATGGCGGCGAAACAGATGGTCATGGGCAGCCGATCCCAAAACAGGGTGCTGTCGTTCGGATCCAGATGATAGTAAGACGAGCCGAAGCCGGTGAGAAATATTCCGGCAAAAAGCACGCTAGTCGTCGCGTCGCGATGAAATCCCAGCAAACCGACTGCGCCTACAGCGATGAATGGCAAATTCGAAACAACATTCCAAAAGTTCGGGATACCGAACAATTCGCGCTGGTCGGCGAACTGATGATAGGCCTGATCCTGCAGCAGCGGCGGGAGCGGCAGCAATGCCAAGAGCGAGGCAATCATTAATCCGTACAGAACCGGGACGGGACGGGTTCGGAGGATGCTTCCGATAGTCATTTAGTAATTTGCCTTTTAAGATTGCGCCTCGAAGCGAACGGGCCGTATGAGATCTTCGCGCGTCCGCCGTACCGATCGATGCCACGGACTCAAAGTTATCCCGGATGGACGTGGACGAGCCCTGATCTACCCGAGCGCTCTTAACGAGAGAAGTCTAGTCAGTATACCCTTCCCGCCCTTCTGTCCGTCGCACATGGTTTGACTTTCCTTCGACCGGCGACGCCTGCCTGCGTTCGCTGGTTCAAATAGCCGGAGAAGCCATGAGTTCGTTCCGTAGATTCCTCTCCAGACCGTTTGGCTGGCTGATCGCGGTCGCCGGCTTTTTGTGCCTGGCGCTGCCTCTCGGCTGGGCCACCCTGGTCATCTATTATTCGAATTTGCCAAGGGCCGACGTGCGCCTTGGGTTGGCGGCCGCCTTCGCGGTGTTCGCAATATGGTCGCTCTGGTTCTCCCGCCAACGTCGCATGTCCGCGTTGGCGGTCGTGCTGTTTTTCGGTATCGTGGTGTGGTGGATCTCCATCCGTCCCTCGCACGATCGCAACTGGCGACCGGAAGTCGCCGTCATGCCGCGCGCCACGATCGATGGCGATCGCGTTCACCTGACCGGCGTCCGCAACTTCCAGTACCGCTCCCGGAATGATTTCACGGTGGGCTACCAGGAGCGCGACGTGCTGCTGTCGCACCTTGTCGCGCTCGATTTCTACGTGTCCTACTTCACCGAGGGGCCGGTCGGACATACTTTCCTGAGCTTCATCTTCGACAACGCGCCGCCGCTGAGTATTTCCATCGAGACCCGGCCCGAGGTCGGCGAGGGCTGCGCGCCCGTCGCCTCCCTCTTCAAGCAGTTTGAACTGATCTACGTGGTGGGCGACGAGCGCGACATCGTGGGCGTTCGCACTAATCACCGAGGCGAGCCAGCGTATCTCTATCGCCTCAATACCTCGGCTGACGATGCGCGTCGGTTGCTCCTGGTCTACCTGGCGCGGATCAACGAACTCGCCGATCATCCCGAATTCTATCATTTGCTGACCAACAGCTGCACCATCAACATCGTGCGTTATGCGAACGCCGCCGGCCGGGGCGGCGGATTCGATCTGCGCCATCTGCTCAACGGTCTGGTCGATGGCTACCTCTATGGCTCGGGCCGTATCGACACCACCTTGCCGTTCGACGAACTTCGGCGACGCTCCCTGATCAATGAGGCAGCGCGGGCGGCCGATGGGGCTCCCGATTTCTCGCAGAGAATACGGAAGTCACTGCCGACCATGCCGCACTGAAACATACGCACCTTGAGACTACACCGTGACTTGGGATTAAAATATCTTCACTTCATTTCGAGTTAGCGCGCTAAATTCTCCCTGCCGATCACCGAGATTGCCGCAAGTCTTTGCTTCATACGATGCGTGCAGCTGCTCAATGCTTCTTCAGCGGGAGAATGGATTTTCATTGCCTGCGCTGCTGGACAAGCCGGAGCGAGTCGCAAGCGCCGAGACATCTCCGGGCGAATTTACTTGCATGTCGTTGCACTAGTCCGCTCTTCACAATTAACGAAAGTATGCAGTTAACTCGCAGATCGTACTCGGGTATGCCGGCACATGCTCAACTAAATTCATCCTCTTTGGTTGCCGTCATCTGCCCCGCTGGGTGTCGCCATCGCCCTTACTGATAGCGACGGGCGAGCACAATTTGAGACGACTGCACAGTCGCGAGATTCCACGCCTACATATTTCCCGTAGGTGTCTTAATGCACGATGCCGCGCAACGCTGGAGGTCTAGTCATGGTCCTTATCGCCGACGATCGTGCAAAGGTGCGATCGGGACTACGCGCGCTCGTGGAAGAGCGAGCCGGCTGGGAGGTCGTCGTCGAAGCATCAAATGGCGCTGAGGCGGTGGCTGGCGCCATTGAAAGCAGCCGGATGTTCCATTATTGCCCCTTAACTTATGACCGACTTACAAGGCGATTGAGCAGTATCCCCTAGCGACGGAAATCCTCAACCTCGCAGTGCATTTCGCTGCAAATAGGCTTTGTCGGACTTGCATTGGCGCTGGCAGTTCCGGCGATCTCGTGGATCAAGTAATCAGCACTGTTTTTGCTTCTGGTTGCGGCGGTGTTTTTCATAGGGCTAGCCATGGCGTTCTGGTCACATTGGGGCGATACTCATCCAGCGCGCTCCGGGCGCCGGACGATCGCATCTGCCGATCGCGCCAAGGGCCACCGCGGAGAGGACACCAATTGACGGCTAAACGGTCAAGGCAAAAAGTGGGCAAATCAATTCATCGTAGATTAGGCTTACTCGGCTTTTGTTGAGGAAAGCGCCCCAGCGGGTCGTCGGGGTCCGGAAGGAACAAGACCATGTCGGATTACGATCGAAATGCTGCCGCGTCCGGTGTTCCGGCCGACGGCGCCATCGCAATAGACGCTGGCCTGCGCGCTTATATGCTGCGCGTCTACAATTACATGGCCGCGGGTGTCGGCCTGACCGCCGTTGCCGCGTTTTTGACCTATCAGTTCACCGGCCCTGAATTGCTTCAAAGTCCGCTGATGTGGGTATTGATGCTGGCGCCGCTGGGGCTGGTGTTTTTTATCAGTGCCCGGATCAACACCTTGTCAGTGGAAGCTGCCCGAGGATTGTTCTTCCTCTATGCGGCCCTGGTCGGGATCTCATTGTCGACCATTTTCCACATCTACACGCAGTCCTCGATCACGCGGGTGTTCTTTATCTCGGCGGCGGCCTTCGGCGCGCTCAGCATCTGGGGCTACACCACCCAGCGAAGCCTGTCGGGATTCGGAACGTTTCTGTTCATGGGGCTGATCGGCATCATCATCGCAAGCCTGGTCAATCTGTTCCTGAGATCGAGCGGGTTGGACTGGATGATTTCCATCATCGGCGTCGGCGTCTTTGCCGGCCTTACCGCCTACGATACCCAGCGGATCAAGGGCATGTACGACCGCGGCGATGACGCCACTACGGCGGGCCGCAAAGCCGTCATGGGCGCGCTTTCGCTTTACCTCAACTTCATCAATTTGTTCATGATGCTGCTGCGCCTGATGGGAGGGCGACGTTAAAACCTGACCATTTCATTGCAGGGCGATTGGAGACGCGAAGAGCCTCTAAAAGAATGCTGCGCTGGTCCTCTATGGTGGGCTTGTTTGCACCTTAACTTTTCGCGTGTAAGAAATAGTTTCCATATGAAGTAGCCACAGGCTGATCAATACACCTGAAGCCAAGTCCAACAATTTCCTCCGGTCCAAAAACGAATAGAGGGTTTTGCCTGATGGGCGGGATATCCAATCCCGCCTAATTCAACGGCTTGATCGGAGTCGTCGATGGGGCGAACCGTTCCGCCTCAAGTCGGAACAGAGCGCGCGTTTTCTATTGTCAAGGTGAGCCATGCGGTGGACTTGATCTTCAATAATTCGCTTCGAACTTTCGAGCCGGTTGATTATTACTAACCACTCGACCAATTATAGAGAGGCTATCTCCGATGTCCGATCTCATTGCCATCGTCTATCCTTCCGAAGCGGAAGCCGAGGAGGTCCGACAGCGACTTTTGAAACTGCAAAAGGAGTATCTGATTAAGCTTAGCGATGCTGTTATCGCTGTTAAAACCGAAGCAGGCCCCGTCAAGTTGAATCAGCTTGTAAATACGACGGCGGCGGGCGCGGCCTCAGGGAGCTTTTGGGGACTTTTGATAGGCGTCCTTTTTCTGAATCCCATCTTGGGTGTCGCCTTAGGCGCGGCCTCGGGAGCCCTCGGCGGAGTATTGGCTGATTATGGAATCAACGACGCCTTCATGAAGGAGCTTTCTGCGAACCTTCAGCCTGGCAAAGCCGCCTTATTTGTACTGATTCAAGAAATGACAGCCGACAAGGTGCTTAAGGAGATCCAAGATGCCGGTGGCGTTGTGTTGAAAACATCTCTTGATGATTCCAAAGAGAAGTTGCTGCGTGATGCCCTCGCAAAAGCATCCGCTTCAGAGGCCGCGTCATCGCCGGTAAGCTGAGCGAAAGTCAGACGCAAAAGGTGACTCCATTGAACAGTCTAGATTTGTTGCCGCGCCACGAATAATCCAGCGAGCGAGAATGTCAGGGGGCGCTACATACAACCGCGCAACGCGCCCGCGCTCGGGCGATCACAAAAGCTCTGTGCGGCGTTACTAGCATTACTTCTAGCCCGCTGCCTTACTAGAGCCTCTATAGATGAACGCTGGCCTCGGGCGCATCATTATAATCGCCACGGCGCTCGGCTTGATGATTGAATTCCGCCGCTGTGAGTTCGACGCAGAAGTCGGCGGCAAATGCTGAGCCAAGTATGACCTTGAAAGTCGCCATCAGAATCGCGACGACCATGAGCAGGAGAAATGAACTCTTTATCACCGGTGGCCTCGCGTTGACGAGTTGCTTCTGCTTTCAAACTATGGCGAAGAAAGGTGACCACGCGGATAACGGAATTTCTTGAATTCGCGAAAAAGCGAGCGTCTAACGTAAGCTAGTCTGCCATCCATTCGACGAACTGCGGAGACGCTCTCCGATCAACGAGACCGCGCACGCGTCCAACACCGCGGCCGATTTCTGGGACAGTATTCGGGCGGACTTGCCCACGATGCCCACTATTGCGATGCCGACCGGCAAGCACTCATATCCGCATCTTGAACGTGCAGGCTAAATCATTCAAAACGCTCCGATCTCCTGGCCGGAAGAATATTGTTCAAGGTTCGATCAATTTTGTACGAATTGCATATCGAACCAACTCGGCAGTCGATGAAATATGAAGCTTACGCATTGCCGATGCGCGATGGGTCTCGATCGTCTTCACGCTGAGATTTAAAATCATCGCATACGGACTTGTTGGTGTGGCCTTCTGCAATCAGTTGCACAACGCTCTGTTCTCGCGAAGACAGCAAGGCCTTCGAGTTGTCCTTCTTGTTGTTGGACAGATAGTCACGAAGCAGTATCTCCAACAATACACTGGTGAAGTAAGGTCGATGGTCAAGCAGCGCTTCAACAGCTGCAATAAGGTGGCTCCTCGCATCTGATTTCAGCAAAAATCCCCGCACGCCTGCCACAAGGATTTCCGTCAGAATTTCCTCACTTTCGTGCATTGTGAGAATGAGAACTTCTGTGTGTAGATGATGCAGTTTAATTCGACGGCTAGCCTCCAACCCATTCATGACGGGCATTGAGTAATCGATGATTGCTAAATCCGGCTTCAATTTCAAAGCTAAAGCAACGGCGTCCCTGCCATTGCTCGCTTCCCCGCTCACGATCCAGTCGGCGCGAGTTTCGATGATCGCGCGAAGACCGGACCGAACGACTTCATGGTCATCCGCAATCAGGACCTTCTTCACAATGACATTCCTGTCGGTTGGAAATCACTGGCCACGTCGATCGGCGATGGCAATGCGACAGTAGGAATGACCATCATACTACTGATCGACTTTCCCGACGTCATCCCAAAAAACCCTGAACTCGGTGGATGAGTATTCGGATTTCTCGATTATATTCGCGCTTCAAAAGGCGCCGCGAGCGTCGAAGCGCACGGTCACAGCGGGTCGGAAACTGCGGCCATGAAAAATTCTGAACAAAGCGGGGAGCTCGGGGAAAATTCGAAAAGGCGCGACGAGCCGGCGGCTCCGCGGGCCAGGAAAAGGGCCCGGGCCAGTCGAGACCACGAAACGTTATAGGGAGCGGTGGCCGCGCTCGGTGCTCAAGGTCTGGACAATCAGCAGGAGCGCTCAGTATATTTGCTGATAGCGAAGGGTCTTCGCCCGACCGAAATTAGCTGGCGAGATCGATCTGCGGCTCCCATCAGAGGTACGGCTATGCCCTCACGCTCCGGCAAAGCGAAATTGCATCGATTGCTGATGACGGCAGCTCATTGCGACAGCGCCGGCATTGTCGCTCGCGGCCTGTCAGAGAGAGACAGACACCGCGGCTCCAGCAGCCCGTCCAGTTCGGACCGTAACTGTTGAGAAGCGCGAGGCTGGCCAGGCGCTCACATTTACCGGCCGTATCGAGGCTGAGGATGAGGTGAATGTGGCATTTCGAATTTCTGGCCGGCTGTTGGAAAACAGCGGCAAACTCGGCGATCGGGTGCAAGCCGGTCAATTGATGGCGCGCCTTGAACCACAGAACGAGCTGAACACGTTGCGGCAGGCGCAAGCAGGCCTCGCGGCCGCACAGGGGCAATTGACGCAGGCGCGCAATCATTTCGAACGCCAGGAGACGCTTCTTGCGCAGGGATGGACGACGCGGGCCAATTTCGATGTCGCAACACAGGCGCAACAAACCGCCCAGTCGCAAGTAGACGCCGCCGAAGCCCAACTCCGCACCGCCCACGATTTGGTAAGCTTCACCGAACTCAAGGCCGATGCGCCGGGGACAATAACCGCAACAGGCCCCGGTGCGGGAGAAGTCGTTCAGGCTGGGCAAATGATCGCCAGACTTGCACGAAAAGACGGTCGCGACGCGGTTTTCGACGTTCCGGCCCAGTTGCTTCGATCAGCCCCCAGCGATCCCCAGATCACCATCAGCCTGACGGACGATCCGTCCGTGACTGCGCCCGGGCGAATCCGCGAAGTCGCCGCTCAAGCCAACCCTGTAACCCGGACCTTCGAGGTCAAAGTCGGCCTGACTGATCCTCCGGCAGCCATGCGGCTTGGGGCAACCGTCGTCGGGCGCCTGCAAACCGATTCCGTGCCGATCATCGACATCCCGGCAACGGCGTTGACGAAGATCAATCAGCGACCGGCGGTATGGATTGTCGATCCATCGACCAAGACGGTTTCAATCCGAAACGTCGACGTCTTGCGCTTCGACCAGGCGCGGGTGGTGGTTTCGCAGGGGTTGGATGCCGGCGAAGTCGTTGTCACAGCGGGCGTGCAGGCCCTTCACCCGGGCCAGAAGATTCGCCTGCTCGGGTCAGAGCCATGATCAATCTGTCCGAATGGGCGCTTAAACACCGCTCGCTCGTCGCCTACATCATGATCGTCGCCGTCATCGCCGGCGTGTTGTCCTATTACCGGCTTGGCCGCAGCGAAGACCCGACCTTCATCATCAAGACCATGGTCGTGCAGGCCGCCTGGCCGGGAGCGACCGTCGAAGAGACGCTCAAACAGGTCACCGAGCGGCTCGAGCGCAAACTGCAGGAAACGCCGCACCTGGATTTTCTGCGCAGCTTTACCCGTGCCGGCGTTACGACGATCTTTGTCAACCTGAAGGGCAGCGCGAACGCAAAGGAGGTTGCTGACACCTGGTATCAGGTCCGCAAGAATATCGGAGATATCCGCGCCACCCTACCGGCCGGAATCGTCGGACCCGGCTTCAACGACGATTTCGGCGATACGTTCGGGATCATCTACGGCTTTACCAGCGACGGCTTCACGCATCGCGAACTGCGTGATCGCGTCGAGGATATCCGCTCGAAGCTGCTGCTGGTGCCCGACGTATCGAAAATCGAAGTGTTGGGGGCGCAGGACGAGAGAATCTTCGTCGAATTCTCGATGAAGGAACTCGCCAGCCTGGGGATCGACCGGTCTGCACTGATCGCGGCACTGCAGGCGCAGAACATCGTACGCCCGGCCGGCACGATTCAGACCGGCTATGAAAGTCTTTCGCTGCGGGTTTCAGGCGCATTCGCGTCGGAGCAGGATGTCGCGAACACCAATTTCGTCGCCGGCGGACGCGTGCTCCGCCTCAGCGATATTGCGCGGATACGGCGTGACTATTCCGACCCGCCGCAGCCGCAATTTCGAGTCAATGGCGAACCGGCCATCGGGCTTGCAATCGCGATGCGGGACGGCGGTGACATTCTTGCCCTCGGCGCAAACATCAAGAAACTGATGGCGACGATTACCGCGGACTTGCCTGTCGGCATCGAGCCGAAACTCATTGCGGACCAGGCCGTCACCGTCGACGGCGCCATCTCTGAATTCATGACGTCGCTGCTGCAGGCGATTGCCATTATTCTCGTCGTCAGCTTCATCAGCCTCGGCGTCCGGCCCGGCCTGATCATCGCGCTTTCCATTCCGTTGACGCTGGCCATCGTCTTTCCGATCATGCAAATGGCTAGCATCGATATGCAGCGCATATCCCTCGGCGCGCTGATCATCGCCCTCGCACTTCTCGTCGACGACGCGATGACGACGACCGACGCCACGCTCAATCGCCTCGCGGCAGGCGACGACAAGGTCGAGGCGGCGACATACGCGTTCCGGACCTATGCGTTTGCCATGCTCGCGGGAACGCTGGTCACGATCGCCGGCTTCGTCCCCGTCGGCTTTGCCGCCAGTTCGGCCGGAGAATACACATTCTCGCTGTTCGCGGTGGTCAGCATCGCGCTGATCGTGTCCTGGTTTGTTGCGGTGATCTTTGCGCCGCTGCTGGGTGTCATCATTCTCAAGCCGCCGAGGGCCGCGGCGAGCACCGAGCCCGGCAGGGTTTTTCGGTGGTATCGCAGCTTCCTCACCTTCGCCATGCGCGCGAAATGGCTGACGATCTTCGTTTCCCTGGCCCTCTTCGCGGCATCCTTCCTCGCGCTTCCGCTCATCCCACGGCAGTTCTTTCCGTCGTCGGACCGTCCGGAGCTGCTGGTTGACCTCAGCCTGCCGCAGAATGCGTCGATCTATGCCAGCGAAACCGCCGCGCAACGCCTCGATGCTGCGCTGAAGGGCGATCCGGATGTGGCGCGCTGGAGCACCTATGTGGGTCGCGGCGCCATTCGCTTCTACCTGCCCCTCAATGTTCAGTTACCGAACAACTTCTTCACCCAGGCGGTCATTGTTGCAAGGGACGTTGCGGCACGCGAACGGCTTCGCGTGAAGCTGGAAAAGATCCTGTCTAACGAGTTTCCAAGCGCCATTTCGCGGGTGTCACCGCTTGAACTTGGGCCTCCGGTCGGATGGCCTGTGCAATATCGCGTCAGCGGTCCTGATGTAGATCAGGTTCGCGCGATTGCTCTCAAGGTCGCCCAGATCATTGCAACCAATCCCAAAGCCGAAAAGGTCAATTTTGACTGGATCGAGCCCGCCCGCCAGGTACGCATTCGCGTCGACCAGGACGAGGCCCGCCTGCTGGGTCTCAGCTCGCAGGCACTGGCCAGTGTTCTGAATACCGTCGTATCCGGCACCTCCGTTACCCAAGTGCGCGACGATATCTACCTGGTCGATGTCATCGCACGTGCGACGGATGAACAGCGTGTCTCGCTTGATACCCTGCGCACCGTGCAGGTGCCATTGCCGGGCGGCCGAACGGTTCCGCTCAGTCAGTTTGCGACCTTCGAATACGGGCAGGAATATCCCCTGATCTGGCGGCGGGACCGCGTTCCGACCCTGACGGTGCAAGCCGACATTGTCACTGGAGCCCTGCCGGAAACAGTGGTGAGCTCACTCTCCGGCGCGGTCGAGGCCCTGAGAAAGACCCTTCCGGCATCGTACAACATCGTAGTGGGCGGCACCGTGGAGGAGAGCGCGAAATCACAGGCTTCCGTCATCGCCGTCGTGCCGGTCATGCTGCTCATCATGCTCACCGTCCTGATGGTGCAGTTGCAAAGCTTCCAGCGATTGTTTCTGGTGCTCAGCGTAGCGCCGCTCGGCCTGATCGGCGTTGTCGCGGCGCTCCTGCTCTCTGGCAGGCCGTTGGGCTTCGTTGCCATTCTCGGCATCCTGGCGCTGCTCGGCATGATCACCAAGAATGCGGTGATCCTGATCGGCCAGATCGAGGCGGAGCGCGCTCAGGGAAAGAATGTCTGGGAAGCCGCCGTCGATGCCAGCAGCTCCCGCTTCCGACCGATCATGCTGACCGCGGTGCCACCGTAGTGACCTGCGCTTTCGCCCCGATGTGGAAGCCCTGACCAAGACCCTCCCGCGCAGGGTATCAGGTCGTTGTCGGCGGCACTGTCGAAGAAAGCAAGAAATCGCAGGCCTCCGTCATCGCCGTTGTGCCGGTGATGCTGCTCATCATGCTCACTGTCCTCATGGTACAGCTACAAAGCTTCCAGCGATTGTTTCTGGTGCTCAGCGTAGCGCCGCTCGGCCTGATCGGCGTCGTTGCGGCGCTGCTGCTGTCTGGCAGGCCGCTGGGCTTCGTGGCCATTCTCGGCATCCTGGCGCTGCTGGGCATGATCACCAAGAATGCGGTGATCCTGATCGGCCAGATCGAGGCGGAACGTTCTCAGGGAAAAAATGTCTGGGAAGCCGCCGTCGATGCCAGCAGCTCCCGTTTCCGCCCGATCATGCTGACCGCGGTGTCCACCGTTCTCGGCATGATACCGATCGCGCCGACGGTGTTCTGGGGACCCATGGCCTTTGCGATCATGGGAGGCTTGCTGGTCGCGACGATTCTGACGCTGATCTTTCTGCCCACATTGTACGTTGCCTGGTTCAGGGGAACCGAAGGACCGTCAGACCCTTCGTCGATTCCGGCATAGTCACCTGCTTTAGCTAAACGGGTTCGACCTGATCGAACCCCGAACCGTGGCTCGCGCGAATGTCATGACATCTTCATCGAACTCATCCGATCAGAAGCTCTCTCGCGGCGCGCTCATCGCGCTGGTCGTTGGATCGATGGTCGGCTCGGGCATCTTTGCGCTGCCGTCAGCATTCGGCCGCGCCACCGGCGGCCTGGGTGCCTTGATTGCATGGGCTATCGCAGGCACCGGAATGCTGATGCTGGCCTTCGTCTTTCAGACGCTATCGCGGCGCAAACCCGATCTGAACTCAGGCATCTACGCCTACGCCAAGGCAGGCTTTGGCGACTACCCCGGCTTTGCGTCGGCCGTGGGCTACTGGATCGGTTGCTGCCTTGCCGATGTCGCCTGCCTGGTCCTGATCAAGGCCACGTTGGGCCAGTTCTTTCCAATTTTTGGCGATGGGACGACACCTGTCGCGATCGCCGCAGCGAGCGCGCTGCTGTGGGGTGTGCATATTCTGGTCCTGCGCGGCATCAAGGAAGCCGCGGCCCTCAATACGATTGCGACCTTCGCCAAGATGGTGCCGATACTGCTCTTCATCGTCGTCGTGATATTTGCGTTCAAGGCGGACGTCTTCGCACTGAATTTCTGGGGCGGCGAAGAGCCGACCTTCGCCAATGTATCGAATCAAGTCCGCAACACGATGCTGGTCACGGTATTCGTCTTCGTCGGGATCGAAGGCGCGAGTGTCTATTCCCGCTATGCAAAAGATCGGAACGATGTGGGGATCGCGACGGTTCTGGGTTTCCTTGGCGTACTCGCCCTGCTCGTCCTTGTCACAATGCTCTCGTACGGCATCTTGCTGCGTCCGGAGCTGAGGGCGCTCGCTACACCTTCGATGGCGGGCGTGTTGGAGTCGATCGTTGGACCATGGGGCAAGGTCTTCATCAGCGTCGGCCTTCTGATTTCGGTCCTCGGCAACTACCTGTCCTGGTCGCTGCTCGCCGCTGAGGTGCTCCACTCCGCAGCCGTGAATCGCACCATGCCGTCGTTCCTCGCGCAGGAGAACGACAGAAAAGTACCTGTGGGGGCGTTGTGGCTGACGAACATCGTCATTCAGACTTTCCTGCTCGTCACCTATTTTGCGGAGTACGCATTCACGCTCGCGCTCAAGATGACGAGCTCAATGACGCTAATTCCCTATCTGTTCGTCGCTGCTTACGGGCTCAAGCTCGCCTGGACCGGAGAAACCTATACCGCTGAACCGCGCAGCCGCACCATCGACTGGATTCGCGGCGCGATCGCGACGATTTACGCGGTTGGCATGATCTACGCTGGCGGCGCAAAATTTCTGCTGTTGTCAGCCCTTCTCTATGCGCCCGGGACGGCTTTATTCGTCATGGCGCGACGCGAGCAGCGGAAGACTGCCTTTACCCTCGTTGAGGGGCTTCTGTTCGGCGCTATCCTGATTGCGGCGGCCGTCGCCCTGTACAGTCTCGCGACCGGTGCGATCTCGATCTAGTGGTTGTCTTCGCATCTGCGGCAAGGGTGTTTCCTCATCGGCATCTAAGTGGATCACCCGATATCGGGGCGCACCCTGAACGTGCAGTCTGCCGATCCAGGGATGCCGCTTCTGAAACAGTGCTGCGATGATGACTGCAGCTCCGTTGGAGTTGCAGCCGTCTGACCGAGACTTTCGTCATCGGAATTCGACGGCCTCAATGCGGGCCGGCAAGATCAGATCTACTCGGTGTCCCTTGGATTGAAATACAATCTGGCCCGCAATGTATCGCTCACCACCAACGTCATTTACGAAGCGCGGACATCGAACGTACCCTTGCGTCACTACACGGATGTGCAGATCGGTCCGAGGCTCGACTTTGCCTTTTGAAGCATAGGTAGCAGGAAATGGTCATGAAGCGGTTCTTTGCGTTGGCGGGGGCGGCAATCATGCTCCTGTGTACCGTGTCCGCAGCCTCGGCGCAGCGCGATTCCGTCGAGCGCGGCACCAGGATGGACACCGATGCACTTCGGGACGACGTCCGTACCAACCGCCTTGAGATCCCCAGGCATCCCTTGGCTGCCGAGCAGCCTGCTCAACCTTCTCCCGGTTCAAAAGGAAAAGCCAAGTCCAAGAAAAGCGGAGGAAGCAGCAACTAGCGGCCGCCTCCCGATCCTCGCCAACTGAGTGGGTGTTGATCGGTCGGTGAGTGGGGAAGCCACCGCGACTGAACCGGGCATCTGGAGCACAGTAAGAGCTTATGAACGCATCGGAGGACCAAGACAGGCCTGCGGAGCCGCCCGTGAACGGTCCGGTCACTCTCGGGAGTGCGATCTTCCGCGCAGCCGGTTTTTTTGGTTTCTGGCTGGTGCTGACCGGCGCCGATGCCGGCGATCTTGCGGCCGGGTTAGTTGCCGCTGTTGCAGCAACCTGGGCCAGCCTGCGCTTGATGCCGGCGCAGCCGTGGAACCTGCGCCCCATCAAGCTAGCGGGATACGTGCTGCACTTTCTGCGTCAATCGATCACCGCCGGGATAGACGTCGCATGGCGGGCGCTCGATCCTCAATTGCGGTTGCGGCCGGGATTCGTGGTCTATCCAGCACAACTTCCGCCAGGCACGACGCGAGAGGCATTCTGTGCAATCATGAGCTTGATGCCGGGCACGCTTCCGTGCGGCGCTGCCGAAGACAACGGGCTGACCATTCATTGCCTCGATGTGACGCAGCCGGTGGCCGAGCAGGTGGCTGCGGAGGAAGTCCTCTGCATCCAGATACTTGGAGGAGCGCCGCGCGATGGCTAGCTTCCTGTTCGGAGCCGCAGGCTTCGTGCTGACGATGGTGGCACTCGGGTTGTTCGTGATTCTTCGGCGCCCGGCCGAGGTTGACCACATGATGGCGGCACAGCTCCTGGGGACCGGTGGCGTCGCCATCCTTGTTTTGCTGGCTGCAGCGACCGGGACGCCGCCGATCGTGGATGTTGCACTGCTGCTGGCGCTGTTCGCTGCATTCGCAGCGGTCGCATTCGTCAGAAGCGCGTCCGGTTCGAAGAGCGAGTCCCAGGAAACAGCGAGCGGCGGATGAAACTCGCGTTTGACATCTTCACCGTTTTCGCCGTCTCGGCCGGGTCGTTGTTCTTTTTGGCAGGGACGGTCGGCTTGATCCGCTTCCCGGACTCGCTGACGCGCCTGCACGCTCTGACCAAGGTGGATAATCTTGGCCTTGGCCTCATCGTTCTGGGCCTGTTGCCTCAGGCGAACGGAGTGTTCGGCGCGTTGAAGCTGGTGAGTATCTGGCTGCTGGTCCAGTTGTCCGGCGCGATCGTTACCCAGCTCATCGCGGGCGCGGTTCGACAACGCGGGCCACAGCAATGACCATCCTGTCTGTTTTCGATATCGGTCTTGCCGTCCTGATCCTGGGGATCGGGGTTTGGGCGATTGCCGCGCGCGAAGCGTTCGCAGCAATTATCGGCTTTGTCGTCTACGGGTTGCTGTTGTCGATCGCCTGGGTCAGGCTCTCAGCGATCGATGTCGCGCTGACGGAGGCCGCGATCGGCGGCGGAATGACCGGCATGCTGATGCTCGGTGCGGTCGCACGCCTGCGCTCCGCCAAAGGTAACGACACCCCGGCCAGTCTGCCGGTTCGTTTTGCGGCGGGGGTGTTGTGCACGCTTGTCGCGGCAGGCCTTGCCATCGCCGTCCTGTCCCCGCCCGAAGTCATTCCCACACTCGCCCCGATGGCGATGGAGAACCTGCCGCAGACCGGCCTCGGCAATCCTGTCGCCGGCGTTCTGTTCGTTTACCGCGCGCTCGATACGCTGCTCGAGAAAGTCGTCCTGATACTCGCTTTGCTCGGCGTCTGGTCGTTGGCGCCTGACGGCGTGTGGGGCGGAATCCCGGGGCTGCGTGTCTATGCGCAACCCAGCAGCACGCTGACATTTCTTGCCCAGCTTCTGCCGCCGGTGGGAATCGTGGTGGCAATCTATATGTGCTGGGTCGGAGCGAAGGAGCCGGGCGGCGCCTTTCAAGGCGGCACCATCCTGGCCGCGATGTGGCTCCTTGTCATGATCGCAGGCCTGAGAAGTGTACCTTCGATCGACCAGCGCTGGCTGCGCCTGCTGCTCGTCGTCGGACCGGTGATTTTCCTTGCCATCGGAATAGCCGGAATGGTGCTGGCGACTGCCTTCCTTGCCTATCCGGCGGGCTACGCCAAACCGCTGATCGTCGCGGTGGAGTTTGCCTTGACGCTTTCGATCGGCGTGGCGCTGGGCCTGCTGGCCGCAGGGCCTCCGGAACGGGTGCAACGGCCATGAACGCTGCAAATTTGTTCGGTTTATGTGGCGCAGCGCTGGTGGGAGTTGGATTGTACGGGCTCGTGACCAATCCGGCGCCGCTACGCAAGATACTGGCATTCAACCTGCTGGGAAGCGGCGTGTTTCTGGTGTTCGGCGTCGTAGCCAAAAGGGCCGCAGCTGCCGGGCTCGGAGGCGATCCCGTCCCACAGGCGATGGTCATTACCGCGATCGTCGTTGCCTTCGCGGCAACCGCCATGGCGATCGCACTGGTGCTGCGGCTTTTGCAGGAGACCGGCCGATCCACGCTCAGCGCCGACAATCCCGGAGGCACGGACCGAGGCAACTCCTGATGCCGGACGCAAACATCTTGCCCGACGCGACAACGACAGATGGCGCGTTCCTGGTTCTGGCGATCATATTGCCGGCCGCGGGCGTCCTGTTGTCATTCGTCCTTGGCGGACGGTACGCCGAAAGGATAGCCGTTGTACTGCTGCCTTCCGGCTTCGTCCTTGCGACGATCATCTTCGTCGACGTGTGGCGAAGCGGCGACCGGTTGGTCTACATCATCGGGGATTGGAAGCCCCCGCTCGGAATTGCGTTGCGTGCCGATGGACTTTCGGCGGCGATGATGGTCGCAATGGCGATCGTGTTCTGCGCGGTCGCGATCTATGCGTACGCGGACTTCGGCACGCGTGCGGGGTCCGCTGAGGCTCGTGCACCGTTCGCGTTCTGGATCCTGCTGATGGCGATCTGGGGCGCGATGAATCTGATCTTCCTCGGCGGAGATCTGTTCACGTTATACGTCGCGCTCGAGCTCCTCACCTTCGCCGCGGTGCCGCTGGTCTGTCTCGACGGCCGCGCGGAGACGTTGCAGGCCGCGCTGCGATACCTGCTCTTCGCCCTGCTCGGCTCGATCCTCTATTTGGTCGGGACGGCGCTGCTCTACGGCAGCTATGCCACACTCGACATCGTGCTGCTCTCCCGCCGGGTTCATATGGAACCGGCTACACTCGTTGCCGCGACGTTAATGACAGCAGGACTCTTCGCCAAGACCGCCCTCTTTCCACTGCATCTATGGCTGCCGCCAGCCCATGCCGGCGCGCCGGCGGCGGCCAGCGCGGTGCTATCGGCTGTCGTAGTGAAGGGGTCGTTCTTCATTGTCGTGCGGCTCTGGTTCGACGTCATGCCGGGAATGCTCGGCCTGTCCGGCGCGCAACTGTTCGGCCTGCTGGGGACTGCTGCAATCATCTTCGGCAACGTCGTCGCGCTACAACAGCAGCGGCTCAAGCTCCTGATCGCCTATTCGACGGTCGCGCAGATCGGCTACCTCTTCCTGATGTTTCCGCTCGCCCTCGACACGGCCTCGGCGCAGCTCCAGGGCAGCGGCGCTTTGTCCGGCGGCATCATTCAGGCGATATCGCACGCAACCGCAAAGGCGGCCATGTTCATGGCCGCTGGACTTATCTATGCCGCGCTCGGACATGATCGCATCGCCGATCTCGGTGGGATCGCTCGCGCGCTTCCGATGACGATCTTCGCATTTGCGCTCGGCGGCGTGTCCTTGATCGGGTTGCCGCCAAGTGGCGGCTTTCTGGCGAAATGGATTCTGCTCGAGGCGGCGGTCGCGACCGCTCAATGGTGGTGGGCGATTGTGATGCTCGCGGGAGGCCTTTTCACCAGCGCCTATATGTTCATCGTTCTGCGGAACGCCGTTACGCCGCCGAGCGAGCCTCTTAAGCTCCGTACCGCCGTGCCGCGATATCAGGAAGCCGCGGCGCTGGCGTTAGCGCTGACGTCGCTGTTGCTGGGTCTGGTCGCGCTCGGCCCTGTCGATATTCTCCAAATTGGCCGCCCCGACTCAACGATGGCGGGGCCGCGATGATTGGGCAAAGCACATTGCTGGCCAGCGCCTTCGTCGTGCCGTTCGTCATGCTGCTGGCGTGCCTGTGGCCGCAGTTGCTGAACCGGATGCCTTCGCTGCTGGCGCTCGCCCCGATCCCGGCGCTGGCCGCGGTGCTGCTCGTCGCCTCCGATTCTGCACTGGCGATCGGTTCGGCACGCTTCCATTTGACCTTCGCCATGGACCGTCCCGGCGCCATGCTGCTGGGCGTTTCGGCACTGCTGTGGATCGCATCAGGTGCTTATGCGTCGCAGTATCTGCAGGGCCGGCCGAACCGCGGGCGATTCGTGGTGTGCTGGTTGATGGCGCTGACCGGCTGCGTCGGCGTATTTCTGGCCGCCGACATGGTCGGCTTCTACTTTCTTCTCGCGCTGCTCACACTCGGAGCCTGCGGCCTCGTCATCTACCACGAAACGCCCGGCGCATGGCGCGCCGGCGCGGTCTATATCGGGCTCGCCTTGCTGGCCGAAGCCCTGCTGCTGATGGCCCTCGTGCTCTTGGCTGCCCAAATCCCGGGTGACAGCCTGTTGATCCGCGATGCCGCGGCAGCGTTGCCGGCCTCGCCTCAGCGCGATCTGATACTTGTCTTTTTGATAGCTGGCCTCGGCATGAAGGCGGGCCTCGTCCCATTTCACTTCTGGATGCCACTGGCCTATTCGGCGGCGCCGACACCGGCCGCCGCCGTGTTGAGCGGTGCGGTCGTCAAGGCAAGCATCCTTGGAATGATCCGGTTTCTACCGCTCGAAACCGCAATGCCCGATTGGGGCACGGCGCTTGCCGCCGCCGGACTTTTTGCCGCGCTCTACGGCGTCGCGATTGGAATCACGCAACGCAATCCCCGGGTCGTGCTGGCGTATTCCAGCGTGAGCCAGATGGGATTCATCATCGCGGTCATCGGCATGGGAATGCTTGCTGGGGATGGCCGCGCCGCACTAGCAGCGGCCTTCTACGCCGCGCACCATGTCCTGGTGAAAGGCGCGCTGTTCCTGTCCGTGGGCGTCATCGCCGCCACCGGCCGCCAACGGCTATCGTTGATGCTGCTGCCCGCAGCAATCATCGCGGTGGGCCTCGGCGGACTTCCGCTGACCGGCGGCGCATTGGCGAAATTCGTTGCCGACGAACTGTTGGGAGACAGCATCGCGAGCAGCATTGCAACGCTGTCTGCGGTCGGCACGACGCTGTTGATGTTGCAGTTCCTGCGCAGCCTGGCGCGGACGGCATCGCAGGATCCGCAAACGACACCCACCGCAGGACTGGTCTGGCCCTGGCTGGCGACCGCAATCGTTTCACTGGTCGTGCCGTGGACGCTGTATCTGACGGTCCCGCAGGGAACGCTGCCTGACCCGCTCTCTCCTGCGGTGCTATGGAAAGCGCTGTGGCCGGTCCTGCTGGGTGCCGTACTGGCGATGGCGCTGTGGCGTTGGGGACGCTGGTTGCCACGCATTCCCAAGGGCGACATCATCGTGGCGCTGGACGGCGGAATGCGGATGGCTGTCACGTGGGGCAAGGCGGTGGAACGAACGGACAGCTTACT
The DNA here is from genome assembly GCA_963816815.1 of uncultured Alphaproteobacteria bacterium. GTDB lineage: Bacteria > Pseudomonadota > Alphaproteobacteria > Rhizobiales > Xanthobacteraceae > Bradyrhizobium. Next base: position 153,834 of record CAWFMW010000002.1, on the reverse strand, counting down.
TCGTCAGTGGCCGACGGCCACCGTATCGTTGCTGATACTGACCATCGCGCTGGGGGCAGCAGTGCTCGCGCAGTGAAGCCGCGCGCGGTCAGACTTAACCACGATGACGAATGCGGCGACTACCACCGCCTACCGCAGTGACGACGTGCCCTATCCCACCAGATCGATCCGGGTATTCATCCGTGCAAGTCAGGGTTTCTTCCTATCAACTCGTGCGCAACACATCGGCATCATATGCAGGTCGCCGTTCGGCGATTCCTGGTCGCGGTTCTTGTGAGTGCACCATCAATGCGGATCGATTTCGGACGACAGCAGCACAGCGCGCGCGGTTTCACCTTCCGGTCCGTCAGTCGGCTGGCGATCGCATGCGCATTCCTAGGCGCATTTTCCAGCGCAGCAAATGCGCAAGCGCGGGCCCCATTTCGGGTCGGCGGATTGACATGCGACACCGATCCCAGGGTCGGGCTGGTCCTCGGCTCGCGTCAGAATATGCGATGTGTTTTCATTGCGGGCACGACGGGCCAGCAATACACCTACACCGGCACGATCAGGCGCCTTGGCGTCGATATCGGCGTGACAAGAGGGGGAACGCTGTTCTGGGCTGTGTTTGCCCGCAACAGCCAGATCGGCCGGGGCACGCTGAGAGGGAATTACGTAGGTGCCAGCGGCAACGTTGCCGTAGGCCTGGGTCTGGGCGCCCAGGTGTTGATCGGCGGATCCCGCCGCACGATAACGCTGCAGCCATTGTCGGTCGAAGGCCAGATCGGTCTAAATCTGGCGTTGGGTGTGGCGCGTCTCACGCTGCGATGACAGTTTGTCCGTTCATACGCATGCCGTGAGCAGCAGCGGCGGGCCGAAAGTGAGGACGGTGGCGACAAGCGCGGTAATGAGCGTCCCGACCACGGCCCAATGCAGAAACGCGCCGGTCGGACCGAAACCGGAATCCGGGCCGGCACGGGCGATGTCACGCCACATCCAGCCCAGTACGATCAGATGCGCGAGAAGCGCCACGGCAAGCCACAGCCGCAGCGAGCCGGACGACCAGGCAAACGCGCATCCGATACCGTGGATTGCGTAGAGCGTAACCAGCGCACTGCACCAGACGGTAAAGCCCGCAGCGAGCCACCATAGCTGCCTTGATGGTACCGGACGCTCGCTCACGGCCGCCCCCCCAGCATCGTCACGAGTGCCGGCAGTGCGAGAACGAGGCCCATGGCAATGACTCCCGTGACCAACGTGTAGTCCAGCCATAGTCGCGTGAGCCGCATATCCAGCACCCGCCGGGTTGAAATGAAGCCGGCGCCGAGACGCAGAGAGTTGCTGATAAGGAAAAGAAGACCGATACCGGCGTGCAAGGCGACGTAGAAGATCAGGGCCGCCGCCGTCGCCCCGAGCGCATGTTCGCGCGGATGCGGCACGACGCCGGCAATTTGCCCGACGGCGGCGGCGATGGCGGCGAGAAGCGCCAGCACGGCAAGACCGATCCAGCCGCCTGCCCTGCCACCAGCGGAAACCGCTCGCAGCGATCCACGCGCTGCCCCAGCAGCCACCAGGAGCGCCACCAATGTGCCGGCGGCGAGCATGAGGTTCGGTTCAGGTTTGATTGCCGCGCTCCAATTTGGCGCCGCGATCCAGAGATAGAACGTCCCGAACAGCAGCGATGTGAACAGCGTCCCGTCGGCAACCAGCGCGCAGATCAGCGCCAGCCACGCCGGCGCGTCGGCTACCTCCGTATGCGGCGGCACGCTGACGCCGCGGCCGACCGGCAAAGGACCGTAATCGCGCGCAAGACCGGCACTCTGCCCGGCGAACACGAACAGGCCGGCGGTGACCAACACAAAAACCAGCGACAGCAGATAGAATTTGAACAGCATGGCCAGAACGGCCGCCGCGGTGACAAGTGCGGTGTAAAGCGGCAGGTAGGTCGGGCGCGGCAACACGATCAGCTGGTCCGGCACGCCCGACGTCTTGTGAACGCCGAGCGCCTCCTGCCAGCCGTTGCGCGTGGAGCCGAGATAGCCCTCGCCGCTTGCCAGCGAGGACGCGAGATCGCCAGGGTTGGCCGAGGCGGCCCGGGCCGTTCCAACATCGGGGATCGATGCGAAGGCGTAAGGTGCCGGCGGCAGCAGCATGGCCCATTCCAGCGTCGTCGAGCCCCAGGGATTGCGTCGCACGCGACGCCCATAGCGGAGTTGGACCACGAGGTCGATCACAACAAGCGCGAAGCCGATCGTCATGACGAATCCGCCGACCGAGGATAGCAGATTGAGCCAGTTCCAGCCTTCGTCGCCAGAGTAGGTGTGGATCCGGCGAGGCATGCCGCGCAGGCCGGTCAGATGCATCATGAAGAAAGTCATGTTGAATCCGATGAAGACCAGCCAGAACGCAGGCACCGACAGCCGGTGCACGGCGGTGCGTCCCGTCAGCAAGGGTAGCCAGTAATAGAGCGCCGCGAGCATCGGAAATGCGAGCGCGCCGGCCACCACATAGTGCATGTGGGCGACGACGAAATAGGTGTCATGAGCCTGCCAGTCGAACGGCACCATCGCGAGCATGACGCCGGTCAGGCCGCCCATCACGAAGATGAAGAAGAAGCCGAAGACATACAGCATCGGCACATCCCAGCGCGGCCGGCCGTGGGCCAGCGTGGCGAGCCAGGCGAAGATCTGCACGGCTGTCGGCACCGCAACGATCGCTGAGCCCAGTGAGAAAAATGCCAGCGCGAGGTGCGGAATGCCCACGGTGAACATGTGGTGCACCCAGATGCCGAAGCTCAGGAAGGCAAGCGCGATGATGGCAACGACGATCGCCCGATAGCCGACCAGTTCCCGGTTGGCGAAGACGGGGATGATCGTGGACAGCACGCCGGCCATGGGCAGAAAGATGATGTAGACGTCGGGGTGGCCGAACAGCCAGAACAGATGCTGCCAGAGCAGCGCATCCCCGCCCCGCGTCGGGTCGAAGAACGGCAGGCCGAAAGCGCGTTCGACTTCGAGCAGGATCGAGCCGAGGATCAGCGGCGGAAAGGCCACGATCATCATCATCGCGGTGACCAGGATGTACCATGCGAAGATCGGCATCCGGTCGAGCGACATTCCCGGCGCGCGCATCTTCAGGATCGAGACCACGATCTCCATCGCCAGCGATAGCGCGGAGATCTCGACGAAGGTTACGCCAAGCAGCCATACGTCCGAATTTATCCCCGGAGTAAAGTTGCTCGAACTCAGCGGCGTGTACATGAACCAGCCGCTGTTGGGCGCGACGCCGACGATCAACGCGACCGTCAGGATCGTGCCACCGAACAAATAGCACCAGTAGCCATAGGCCGTCAGCCGCGGGAACGCGAAGTCTCTTGTGCCGAGAATCTTCGGCGTCAGGTAGACTGCAAAACTCTCCACCATCGGGATGGCAAACAGGAACAGCATCATCGACCCGTGCATGGTGAAGACCTGGTTGTAGGTCTCCGGCACCATGAATCCGGAATTCGGCGTCGCGAGTTGCACGCGGGTCAGCATGCCCAGCACGCCGGCGATGGCGAAGAACACGAACGACGTCACCATCATCCGGATGCCGATGACCGAATGGTTGACGGCAGCGAGGCGCTGAATTCCGGGCCCGGTGGCCCAGATCGCGGAAAGCTGGCGGTGCAGCCGCAAAGCCGGCGCGCCCTGCGGCAGCTGGTCGACGGATTCACTCATTTTTTCTGCGACCCTTCTGATGCTGCCGCTTGCGCCAGCGCTGCGGAGAACTCCTCCGGGCGATGGACGATGACATCGAACCGCATACCCGCATGATTGAGACCGCAAAATTCGTTGCATTGGCCGGCGTAGCGACCTGGCTGATCGGCTTGAATGCGCAGGCGGTTTACATGCCCGGGCACCGCATCGATCTTGCCGGCCAGGCGCGGTATCCAGAACGCGTGGATGACGTCCTTGCTGGACACCAGGATGTCGACCGGTGCGCCCGCCGGCATATGCAGGACGCCCCTCGTTTCCACTGCACCGTGATCGGGATAGCGGAATGTCCATATCCACTGCCGCCCGACGGCTTCGATCCGTGCCGGCGCCTGTCCCGGCAGTGGCAGAAGTCTCTCGCCGGCGATCAGCGCATAGGCGATCAGTGGCAGCAGCACGACGGCCGGCAGAACCAGGCCGCCGAGGACCAGCCACCGTTCGGGCGATACACCCGAGCCCCAGCCCGGACGCCGGATCACCAGCCCGAACAGTGTCATCACCAGCGCGAAGAGAACGGCCGATCCGGCCAACATCACCCACCAGAGCGTCGCGATCGAAGCGCCAGCCGGCCCCGAGGGATCCAGCGTCGACAGCGGTCCTGTGCAGGCTGGAAGCGTTGCGAGGATTCCGAGTTGGAAAGCCAGACGCAACAGACTACGATGACTTTCCGAACGATGTCGTTTCCGACGCGAAGGAGGCAGACGATGGCCGAGCGCGATGATCTCGCGACCCAGCGCCACAGTGCGGTCATGCTGGAACTGCATCGACTCGATGTCGGCTCCGCGGTGGCCGTGGTCGGACACCCGATCCACGTCATGATGGTGCATTTCCCGATCGCATTCGTGATCGCAACCCTCGGCGTCGACGTGTTCTACTGGTGGTCGGGAGACGCGTTCTGGGCTCGGGTCGGGCTCTGGTCGACCGGCATGGCGTTCTGGAGCGGTGTGGCGGCAAGCATCGTCGGCACCGGCGAGCTGTTGTTTGTACGCGGTATCCGGCTTCTTGAAGCCAGCTGGTCGCATGCCGTGGCGGCAATGACGCTGGTTGCGGTCGCGGGAGCCAATTGGGGCCTGCGCCTGATCGATCCCGATTCGATCCTGCCGCACGGCCTCGCCCTCTCCGGCCTCGCGTCGGTGATGGTCGGCTTCGCCGGCTGGCACGGGGGCAAGCTCGTGTTCGATCATGGCGTAGGCATTCTGATTTCGCCGAAGAATTGATGCGCCCAACGCCCGAGTGCGCCGGGCTCGAACAGATGCGCGGCGATCTGGTTGGAATCGATCTGCGGCTTGGCCAGCACGATCCAGAGAATTGCGGCGATCACCACGACGTAAGCGCTCATCAGCGCCACATAGGAAAGCCGGGTAAACTTTCCTTCGGGCAAGAACAGTTGCATGAGGACCAGGCCAGCGAGCACGTGCAGCATCGACATGATTCCCACCAGCACCATCTTCAGCGAAAACCATTCCGCGAAAGTAGCCTGCAGGAAAATCAGCGCCGTTCCGCTGCCGATAGCGACAAAGGCGGCAGGCGAAGCCAGTTCTACATAGACAAGCCGCGTGACGCGGTGCAGCCGGTCGAGATCCAGCCCTGCCTCGAGGGCCCGGCGTTGCCAGAACAAAAAGGGCAGCGCGATCAGGCCGCCCGACCAGAGCGCGATCGCACCGAGGTGCACGAATTTCAGGAAGGTCGTCACAGCGCTGGTTCGCTCGATCTCAGGCTCGACCAAGCGATCCAGAGCCCCACACCCAGATAAGGCAGCATCGCCGGTACCCACATCAGCAAGCCCGCAAGTTGCTGGTCCGTGAGCGGTGCTACTCCCCAACCCGCCGCGCCTGCCAGATGAACGAGGTAGAGCGGCTTGGGCGCGAAAACGATCAGCGCACCGAGCAGGCCCATCTGGCCAATCGTGGCGGCCAACGCCATCAGCGCCGGGCCAGGCTGCGACGGCGCCAGGATGGCGCGCCACAACAGCCAGGCGCTTCCAAGCAGCGAAATCTGCATCAGCCAATAGGCCGGCACGCTCGCAAGGCCCCAAGTATAGAGTCCTGGCGTATGCCAGAGCCAAAGGACGGCTGCATGTACCGCGACGAGCACGGCGATTGGCAGCGAGCCTGTTCGCAATTGCGGAAAAGCCAGCGCCAGGAGAGGCGCGACGGCAGCAATCAACAGGACATGGTGCAGCACCCGGACGGAAAACAACGCCGACGACATCGCGCAGAGCGGCGAGACGAAGATGATGAGCATCAGCCCGATAGCCGCCCAACCCGCCCGGGTGTCGGAGCAGCGCCCACGGCCAACAACGACCCCCAGCACAGCAAGTATTCCGATCAGTAGCGGGTCCACATTCCAGCGCGTCCAGAGATCATCCGGAACAGCGGCGGGACCGCAATAGGCGATGATCGAAGCCGGCATGACACCCCCACGGAGTGAAGCCCTGCCAATGCGCTGCAACGCGATAGACCGGACGAATCCTTCACGACGTGGGAATTCAGCATGGACCAATCGACTGAGGAATCGGTAGTTGCCCGGGAAGAATCAGTAATTGTCCCTAGGGGGAACCGGTCTGCCGCAATGATAGATTCCGCAGTGCGGTTGCGCCGTCTCTTGATTGTGGCGGAAGGGATTGGTTCATGCACCTTCTTTACAGTCTGCGTGGGGCCGGCTGGCTCTTCGTCTACCTCTTGTTCATTCTCGCTCCCTTGTTCGCACTATTGATGGGTTCGCATCCGCCGGCGCGCAGTTTCTGGACGGAGTTCTCCATAGCCCTCGGCTATTCCGGTCTTGCGATGATGGGCCTGCAGTTCGGGCTCACCGCGCGCTTTCGCTACGTCACCGAGCCGTGGGGCGAAGACGTCATCTACCATTTTCACCGCCAGATTTCGCTCATGGCGGTCGGCCTGGTCGTGGCGCATCCGGTCATTCTGATCGCCGTCCAGCCGGAATTGCTCGCGCCGTCCAATATGCTTGACGCGCCGCTGAGCGCGTACTTCGCCTTTCTATCGATTTTCTCGGTAATCGCGCTGGTGGTGGCGGCCCTTTGGCGTGCAGCGCTGAAGATCAGGTACGAGACATGGCACCTCAGCCACATCGCGCTGGCGCTCACGGCGGTCATCGCAGGCGTCGTGCACATGGTGGGGTCGAGCTTCTACCTCGTCGATCCCTGGAAACGGGCGTTGTGGATCGGCCTGACGATGTTTTGGATCGGGCTGCTGCTTTACGTGCGGATCGTCAAGCCGCTGTTCATGCTGCGTCGGCCGTACCGCGTCTCGGAAGTGCGCAAGGAACGCGGCGACACCTCGACGTTGGTGATGCAGCCGGATGGCCACCCCGGCTTCCGCTTCAGTCCTGGCCAGTTCGGCTGGCTGACGCTGTGGGGAAGTCCGTTTGGGATTACCGGGCATCCGTTTTCATTCTCGTCCAGCGCCGCAGCCACGGATGGACGCGTCGAGATGACGATCAGGAACCTGGGCGACTTTACCAGCGGGATTCCCAAGGTGCCGGTCGGCCAGCGCGTCTATCTTGACGGACCCTACGGGGCGTTCACGACAGGCAATCCGGCGGACATGCACGTGTTGATCGCCGGCGGCATCGGCGTGACGCCAATGATGAGCATGATCCGCACGCTCGCCGACCAGGGCGACAAGCGCCCCGTCGTGCTGCTTTACGGCGTGCAGGACTGGGAATCGATCACCTTCCGCGAAGAACTCGAAGCGTTGAAAGCGCGGCTCGACCTGACGATCGTCTACGTGATCTCAAGGCCGCCGACCGGCTGGAGGGGTGAGAAAGGCTTCATCGACGCGGCGATGTTCAAACGGCATTTGCCTCCGCCCTATGCCGACCATGAGTATTTCATCTGCGGGCCGAACGTGATGATGGACGCGATCGAAAAGGCGCTCGGCGAGATGGACGTGCCGATGTCGAAGTACCATTCCGAACGCTACAGCTTTGTCTAGGGAGACTCCCGATGCGCCGCTTGTTTGCCGACCGGCTGGTCCTGGCCACGGGAGCGATTGTGATCCTGATGTCGATCCTGTTCGCGCTTTCGCGCGTGGCCGGATAGGCGGCCTCGAATGACAGCGAAGCCATTCGGAGCATTTTGAGATCTATTGACTGGGCCGTGCGCTGCCTGCGACGGCGGATATCCCCTCGCCGATCCGGTCGGTCATATACGGGAAGAACGGGTTTGACGATGCCCGCATCAGCGAGTTGAGGCTTGCGATCAATACGTTGCGTTCGCCTCGCGGCGCCAGAGTGCCGAGATTCTCGCCGAAATTCTCGGACGGGTCGGGTTCAGCCCCATAGAGAGCGTCGCTGACCGGAAACGGCAACGCGACATGCGACAGTGAATAGAAGCCCCGCGGATACGATAACCCGAGCGGGCGCGACTTCTCGACGTCGCTGCCGGCCTCGGTAACACGCTCGATCACATCGTCACTATTGTCATTGGAGTTGGTGATGACTGTGAGGCGATAACGCCGCGAGGCGCTGGGTACGATACGCGCGAGTGCAGTGTCGGCGCTGGAACGGAGCAAAGGGCCGAACTTTGCCGTGCGATTGACATCGAACAGCACCAGCTCATGGCCGTTCTCGGGGAGCTGCGCATAGAGCGCCGATACGATGGCCCGCGTACTCACCGTGAAATCGATCAGCGATTGAAAGGTGAGGATCGGCGGCATCTGTCCCAGTTTGCCTTCGCGGCCATAGCGCGCAATCCGCGCCTGCAAATCTCGCGTCAAACGATAGGATTGACGCGCACCGTTAACGGGAAACGAATTGTACTTGAACGGATTGAACTCGGGCACGATGCCGAGCCACGCCGCCTTGGCGAAGGCGGGCAAAATCGCCGGCAGCCCTGCCAGGCCAGCATAGCGTGCAGCGCGTGTGATACCAACCATCGGCGAAATCAACACCAGGCGGTCCGGCCGAGCCAGCTTTTCGTCGCTGAGGGAATCAAGCGCGTAGATCAAAGCCAACGCGCCGCCATTGGAGAAGCCCACCAGATGCAGCGGCGCGGACGGCTCGGTGCGGCTGCGTGCTTCGCGCACCGCGAGCCGCGTCGCCGCCAACCAGTCTTCCCACTCCACGTCGGTCAGGGCGGCAGGGACCGTGCCGTGCGCCGGCATCCTCGGCACAACGGCCACAAAACCGCGATCGCGATAGAAAGCGGCGATATGGCGCTGACTGTAGGGGGAGTCCGTCAGGCCATGCAGAAGCACGACGGCACCGACCGGCTTGCCCTTCGGCTCAAGCACAAACGACCGGTTGAAATCCTGCACAAAGTGCCCGGGATAGACCGGACTGCCCTCAAAGTACCGATTGGCCGGCACACGACCGGACGCATCGAGCTTCCGGGAAACCTCGCGCTGGACGTCGTCGAAAACCCCAGCCTCGGCCGCCAGATATTCCGTCCAATTGGACGCGTCGAGCTTTTCCCTGCTTAGTTCATGCGGAACATGGGTGTGCCAGGGTTCGAGCGGCAGTCCCCTCTGCGAATTGTAGATGCGGACGGCAAGGAACGTCAGCAGGGACACGCCGAGCAATGCCCCCGCAATTTTCACATATCTGAATACTTTCGCTCGCATGAATCGAAACTCTCTAACTGCGATGACGCGGTGAAAGACTGCCAGGAAGCTACTGGGAAATGTTCCGCGGATATATCTGCTTCGCACCTATCGGCGCATTGACGGCCGTTACAGTGCCTCAAAATCCTTCGATGGATCAATCGAGTAACCAAGCCGCTTCTGCGCCAAAGAGCGCAACACCGAATATGAATACGACCCCGCGCAAGCATCGCTATTGGCGTCATGGCGGCGGAAGGCATCCGCACTATGGCAGTCGACGCGTTCGTGCCCCCTCGTCCAGGTAAGCGGCGTCGCCCCGGCCAAATGAGCGGCCGGGGCTCATCCGCACTTCCAAAATGGTCCGGCTTTAGCGCCGTCCCCCCATCAGACGCAGCATCATCATGAAGAGGTTGATGAAGTTGAGGTAGAGCGAGAGCGCACCCATCACGGCCTTGCGACCCGCCGTAGTGGCGTCATCGCCGCGGTCGTACATGCCCTTGATCCGCTGGGTATCGTAGGCCGTAAGGCCCGCAAAGACGCCGACGCCGATGATGGAAATCATCCAGTCCAACCCGCTTGATCTCAGGAACAGGTTGACCAGGCTTGCGATGATGATGCCGATCAGCCCCATGAACAGGAACGTTCCGAATCCCGACAGGCTTCGCTGGGTGGTGTAGCCCCAGATGCTGAGCGCGCCGAAGGCCGCCGCCGAGATAAAGAACACCCGCGTGATCGAGGACTGCGTGTAGATGTGGAAAATGGTCGACAATGAGATCCCGACCAAGGCCGCATAGAGGAAGAACAATCCTCGGGCAGCTTCCACTGACAAGGTGTTGATCCGGGCACTGATAAAAAACACCAGCCCCAGCGGCGCCAGCATCAATACCCACATCAGCGGACTTTGAAGCAATTCAGGGCCCGTGAACTGATAGGTCAAAAACGCGGCAACGGCGGTCAGGCCGACACCCGCGGCCATGTAGTTGTACACGCGCAGCATGTAAGCGCGCAGGCCAGCGTCTATTGCGATGGCGCCGTCGGCCGGAAGACCGGACGCGGCTGCATTTCGATCATAATCCGACATGGTTTTGTTCCTCCTTGATCCCCGACGACTTGCCGAGGCGCTTCTCACCGAAGCTCATAAACCTGATCTACCGATCAATCATTGGGGCTCGCTCCCGTCATGGCCTTTGACTGATCGGGAAATGCTTTCGTCCCGCGCGCGGAGCTCGCTGGATGCGCATCGCCCCAATAGGACCAGAACGCCATGGCGAGCCCGACAAGGAAAACCACGACCAGAATCAAAAACAGGGCGGATTGCTTGACCCAGGAGATCGCCGGAACCGCCAGCGCCAATGCAAGGCCGAGAAAGCCGACTTGAAGCGAGGCCAGGTGGACACCGGCGAGGAACGTACCCAGCGCCAGCAGTATGAGGAGGACGAGACTGGTGGCCAGCGTAGGCAGCAGCTGCTGCACGCCCGAAAACAGCATGATGTTCATCGTCACGAGAACAGCCAGCCAATGCAGCGCCTGAGTCCACATCAGTCGAAAGCGAGCCTGCTTGTCCTCGAGCTCCGACCATTGGGTAATGACGCATACGAGGCCCATCGCAATGGCCAGAAACTCCCAATAGCCGACGAGAGGCCGCTGCGAAAAGTTGGTATAAGCCACGCCCCCGACTGCCAGCGCGAGTATGGCGAGGAAAGGCAGCTGTCGGCGAACCAGGCTGAACGTACTGGCGCCATGATCCTCGGTAGTGTGACCTGACGACGCTTCAAGTTCAGTCATGAACAATGCAATTGCGGTATCTGCCCGTCTGTTCGCAGTCGTAAACCGGCACGCGTGTCTCCACGCCGCCCCGGCGATGTTCCCGCGAAACTGCACTACTGCCGCGCCGCGCGACATCGGATGATCACCTTAGCGGAGACAAGAAATTACCCTGAAAGACAAAGGCTGCCGCCTTTGCGCCACGCTGCGCTGGCGACTGATCTCTCGCTAAGTCTTTGAAAAATCTGGAGCGGGTGAAGGGAATCGAACCCTCGTATTCAGCTTGGAAGGCTGCTGCTCTACCATTGAGCTACACCCGCGCTGGCGTTCACCTAACACGCCATGCAGGCGGCCTCAACCCGCCCCTGGGGCCCTGTTCTCCCTTCAAAACGGCCCTGTTCCCCCGGCACAGGCCCCATCCGGCCCCCTTAACAGCGGCTGATTCGCCGCCTATATTGATGTTTCCATCAACAATGAAAGGAGGTGATCCAGTGTCTCTTACCAAGCGCTGTCACCTCGCTGGGATCGCCCGCTAGGCCTTTGATTTGAGGCCTGGCTCCGGGCGCTCTCAGGCCTGGACCAGCGAGTTCAAGAGTTGGAGCGCGGCGGGAGCGATCCCGCCGCGCTTTCTTGTTGGGGGCTACAAGCTGCCGATCAGAAACCGCAGAGATTGACCAGGCGCGGGCGGCGTTTCATCGCGTCCCCCATGTCGGGATGCTCCGGGCTAAATCGTCTTTTGAGGGGGCAGCCAGCACGGCCCGCCCAGCAAGGAGAAGTCGATGCTCTACGCCATTCTCGCCTACCACGTCGAAGCCGAGGTGATGTCCTGGACGCCGGATCAGGATGCAACCGTGATGACCGGCCTGCTCGCGGTGCATGACCGGCTCAACGCGAACAAGCTGCTCGGACCGGCAGCGCGGCTTGGCAGCACCGCAGATGCCCGCACCTTGCGCGGGCCGGGCGCCGGAACGGTGATCGACGGGCCGTTTGCCGAGACCAAGGAGCAGCTATTGGGATTGTACGTGGTCAATTGTGACGATGCGGACGCCGCGCTGGATGTCGCGCGCGACCTGCGCCGCGCCAATCCGTCCGCCGTCTACGAGATCCGCCCGATCAGGCTTTATCTCCCCGGCGAAGCCTTGCCGGAAACCGCGCGTGAGGGTCAGGGCTGAGGCTTGCTGGCCGTAACGAGTTTGCGGATCAACAGCGAATTCGTTGACACAACCGATCGAGAGCGTAGGCTTGCCGCATCGCGTTTTGCGGGAACCTGCCCCGTCGACCCCGCCGTCAATCTCCTGGCGCTTGATCCAAGTCAAGCTGAGCGCGTCCCACAGGTCTCGAAATCCGGCTGCACTTTTTTGTAATTGAGTTCATCCAATGCAAACCTGGGCCCGAACGCTGATTGCGATTTTCCTGGCGCTCACGTCATTGAGCGCGATCACCGAGCGCGTGCGTGAACCCGGCGTGACCGATGCTGAAATTCGCATCGGCAACGTCATGCCCTATAGCGGGAGTTTGCAGGTCTTCGGCGCGATTGGAAAAGCCGAGGCGGCGTATTTCGAGATGATCAACGAGCGCGGCGGGATCAACGGCCGCAAGGTGCGCTTCATCTCCTATGACGACAAATCCGATCCGTCGACCGCGCTGGAGCTGACGCGCGGCCTCATCGAGAAGGACGACGTGCTGGCGATGTTCGGCTCGTTCGGAACGCCGGGAAACTTTGCCGTTCGCGCCTACCTGAATGACAGGCAAATTCCTCAACTCTTCGTCGCCTCGGGAGACGACCATCTGAGCGATCCCTCGATGTTCCCGTGGACGATGGGCTGGCAGCCCTCCATTCGGGAAGAGGGACGCATCTACGCCAATTACATCCAGGCGTTCTACCCCGGAAAACGGATCGTCGCACTTTGGCAGAACGATCTGTTCGGTCGAGAACTGTTCAAGGGGCTGGAAGACGGGCTCGGCAACATCGCCCGGATGATCAAGGCCGACATTGCCTACGATGCCGCCGACGAGCATCTCGACACGCACGTATCGATCCTGAAGCGATCAGGCGCCGAAATTTTTGTATTTGCCGGGATGCCTGCCAACGCCGCGAAAGTCGTACGGGTCGCGGCGGATCTCAATTGGCATCCGGTTTTTATCGTGAACCAGATGGCTTCATCGATCGCGACGGCGCCCAATTCCGCCGGCCCGGGCAACGGCGCTGAAAAGGCCTTGGGCGTCATCACGGCCACCTTCCTGAAGGATGCGAATGATCCGGCCTGGAAGGACGAACAGGCCGCCAGGGACTGGCAGGCGTACATCGAAAAATACAATCGGGCCGGAGGCAAGGACGACAACGCCGCCGTGTTCGGCTACGCCGCCGCCGAGACATTGGCCCAGGTGCTCAAACAATGCGGCAATGACCTGTCGCGCGAGAACGTCATGAAACAGGCCGCGGCCCTGGAAAACTACCAGGGCTCCATGCTGCTGCCCGGGATCAAGATCAGCACCGGCCGCTGGAATTTTCGGCCGATCAAACATTTGCGGCTGATTCAATTCGACGGCCGCACCTGGCAGCCGATCGGCGACGTGCTGGAAACGGCGTTTTCCAATGCGCAGAAGTAGCTGAGTCCGAGGTGACCGCCGGCGCGATCTCGATGTGAATGTCATCCGCCGACTGATTGAGTTGGAGCTGTAAGCGAAGGTCAGGGCTAAACCTACCAGCTCCTTCCGGCGCTTTGACGTATGCCTGGATCTTGTACTAGACGCAGATACCTTTAAACGCGGAGATAAAACAATCTCGCGGTGCAACACTCCCTGTCACGCTATTTTTGCGGGTCTCGCAATCCGGCTGCACCCCGAAACCTCGCAGGGGCATTCCGTCATTCCGGTTGCGGATGATCAGACAGTCGGACAGTGGCTCCGGTCTCCAAACTCCAAAGCCCGACCGGAAGAAGGCGGCCCCAGTTATTCCTCCCGGACGCTGGGGCCGTTTCCTCGTCAGTCATCAGTCGTGTAAAAGCCCCGCGGATTTGAAGCGCCAGGCCGAATGCCAATACTGTCCCGGCGCACACAAGCCCGCGTCGGAACTATTCTCCTCTCGGGGTCAACCTACCCTGAGATTTTCGGCGGATTCTTTCCCGCGGTTAGCCGTGACTTCATAGCTCACCTTCGCGCCCTCATTCAGGCTGCTTAGACCTGCTCTCTCGACGGCCGAGATATGGACGAACACGTCCTTGCCGCCAGTGTCGGGTTGGATAAAGCCATAGCCCTTTGTCGCGTTGAACCACTTCACCGTACCTACTGCCACGTCGTTTCTCCCCATGGATTTTTAGAACTCGATAAGATGGTGACAGAAATCTGGCGAAATAAAGGGCCCGTTATGGGGTGGCACAAAAAGCCGCCGCCGCCGAGACACTGGCGCAGATGCTCAATGCGGCAACGACCTGTCGCGCGAGAACGTCATGAAGCAGGCCGCGGCCCTCGAAAACTACCAGGGCTCCATGCTGCTGCCCGGGATCAAGATCAGCAACGGCCGCTGGAATTTTCGGCCGATCAAACACCTGCGGCTGATTCAATTCGACGGCCGCACCTGGCAGCCGATCGGCGACGTGCTGGAAACGGCGTTTTCGAATGCGCAGAAGTAGGTGAGTCCGAGGTGACCGCCGGCGGGTGGGTTAGGTGGCTGGCTTACCGAGCCGTAGCTCGCGACGACAGCCCGCCTGCGGCGTTTACCAGAGCCGTTTTCTAGCAAAGGCGTGCCCAGAGCCGGACTTCAGATAGCGCTCGAATGTGCGAGCCTTTCGCTGGAGAACGCGACGTATGTAACTGGCTTCCACGGGATGTACCGCGGCTGGCCCGGTTCTGTCACTTAAGCACGCATTGACAACGACACGCCGAGCTTGGCTGCCATCACGGAGGTAGCGCCCGGCGTTCGCTTTAGTGATTTCGATATCTTTTTGACGCCTGCCTTGGCTTTCGCCATCGCCTTCATCTGTCGCACGTCCTCTTTAGTCCACTCGCGGCGAACAATCTTCTTAGCCTTGGCCATTTCCACTCCGTTCATATGAATGGCGTTGTAAGCAGCACGACGATGGCAATCGCATGACTAACTTACGACCGCGCCGAATCAATTTGGAGTCAAATGAAACACCAACGCATCTGCCAATACGGCTCGACCGTCGCAGGCGGCACGCTCTGTGCTTGTCAACGCCGACGTGCTGCTGCACGACCTACAGCGACCGAATGAGGCTATAGCACAGATTGGGCGGCAATTACCGTAGGTCGACACCACAGACGCCATGTACGGCCTGCGCTGCGCTAGGCCGTGGAGAAGAGGCTTCCATCTAGATCACGAACTGGCACGCAATGCCGGTGGTAGGGATAAAGCGAGCAATCTGCATTGGCTCTGTCATCCGTGCCACTCTCGTAAGACGGTGAAGCATGATGGCGGGTCCGGTCGCGGCGTCTACTATGGTGACAAGCCGGCGCGTCTACTCACACATGCCACCCCAGCACGGCCCGTAAACTTTTGACATAGGGCGAAGCTGCCGCACGGGTCGATAGCGCGGTATTTAATCGAAATGGGAATTTCACAGGATGGCAAACAAAATGATCGCGCAAGCGACCTCTGTATCCCAATTGCGAAAAGATCAGACTGCGAGCGCGGCCGTCTGGCGACGGCGCCGATAGGCCATGAAGCCAACGCCAACCAACCCGAGAAGTCATCATTGGCCATGTGGATGGGCTGAGGGGAACGGCGGCGTGGCACTTGGTGGAACCGGGTTGGCTGGAAAAAATCAGTCAGGGGCGAACTTCGATCTGGATTGTCTTGTCGGCTACTGAGCCTTCAAAGATGAAGGATACGTTGCGAGATGTGAAATTTCTTTAGCTCGCGGGCCGCAGCCCGCCCGGGCCCGTTGGGCTTCGGCGTGGCAGCCTTCTCTCGCTGCGCGAGCGAAGGCTGGTGGGGGAAGAAGGACTCGAACCTTCGAAGTCGTAAGACGGCTGATTTACAGTCAGCTCCCTTTGCCACTCGGGACACTCCCCCGTCCAACAACATCGCAAGCCCAACCGCTAGGAGGCGGCGGATCAGGCCATGGATGACGTTAATACCGTGAGCGGATGGCGCGCTCCCGGTCGGGCGCGTTTATGGGCGATGGGGGGTGGCAAAGTCAACCAAGGCAAGCCCCTAAAAGCGGCTCTCGAGGCACCCAAATTGCCATATTCGGGGACCCGTGACACAAGCTCCCCATGAGCGATCGCGACCGAAAACCACCGTTCCGCCGTGGCGGCGGCAAACCCTTCGAAAAAGGGCGGAAATTCGCCCGTTCGCCCGGTCACCGGGACCGGGATTCGAGCCCTGACGGGCCGGTGATTCTCTATGGCTGGCATACGGTTTCGGCCGCCCTGGCCAACCCGGAACGGCAGATCCGAAAACTGTTCCTGACCGAAAACGCCGCAAAGCGCCTGGCGGACGAGAATATCGACACCCGCGTTCCCCCCGAAATCGTCCGTCCCACCGCGATCGACCAGCGGCTGGGGCCCGACGCCGTGCATCAGGGGCTGTTGGCGGAGGCCGAGCCCCTGCCCTCGCCCGATATCGATGCGCTGCCTCAGGAAGGCATCGTGCTGGTGCTCGACCAGATCACCGATCCGCACAATGTCGGCGCGATCCTGCGCTCGGCGGCGGCGTTTGCGGTGAAAGCGATCGTCACCACCGCCCGGCACAGCCCGGAGGCCACCGGCGTACTGGCGAAATCCGCCTCCGGCGCGCTGGAACTGGTGCCGCTGGTGACCGTGCAAAATCTCGCCCGCGCGCTCAACGAGTTGAACGACAGCGGCTTCATGACGGTCGGGCTGGACAGCGAAGGGAGCGAGGATCTCGGCACGGTGCCGCTGCAGCAGCCGCTCGCCCTGGTGCTGGGTGCCGAAGGCAAGGGCCTGCGGCAACTGACGCGCGAGACCTGCAGCGTGGTGGCGCGGCTCGACATGCCCGGCGAGATCAAGAGCCTGAACGTCTCGAACGCCGCGGTGCTGGCGCTTTATATCGGCGCGAGCCGGTTGGGCTTGATGGGCTAGCTCGACCGCTCCGGGAAACGCGCGGTCACCGACGACGGAGGCAGCTTTAGCGCCCCGGCGATGGCATCGGTGGCGCCCCGGCGTTTGCCCTCGTGGATTGCGCCCAGCGGGATCACGAAGTCCCGCGCAAAATAGACCGCACAAGTCCAGCTATTGCCCACCCGAAACGTGCCTCTGGCGCCGCCCACCCAGTCCCGCGGCATGCAGCCCATGATCGGAATTGGAAACCAGGCGAGCGGATAGACGTAGCCCGCCTTGATCTGAATGCTCGCTCCGGTCGATCGCTTGAGTTCGAACGTTTCGATCCCTGCCTCGTACAGTGTCGTATTTCTTGATAGAATCGCGGTTCTCTGGAGCGTGACCGACGGGTCCAATGACTTGACCGGCGTGTAAGCGCGGCAGATTCCCTTGAGCAAACGAGATCCGCTGCTGGCCCAGATGGCCTGGGTGGTCGTGACACAGCCATTGCTATCGGTCGCGACGACGCCGGAACCCTGCGCACATCCCGATGAGCGCAATTCCACCGCACCATAGATCGGGCAGCTCTTGCTGGTTTCCCAGCGGCGGTAGGCGCTGTTGATCGCGTAGGATTCGATCAGCGTATCCAGGCTGAAATCAGAGCCTGCATTGAGTGCTGGACCGCGGGCTTCGAAAAACAGCGAGTCCCGGCCTGGAGCGAAAGGAAGGCTGTTTCCTGCATTATCGGCCAGTATGCTGTTTGCGAGGCTTCGCGCCTCGAAATGGCTCGCGCCCGCCGTGAGAAAGTAACCACCAAAATAGATCACGGGAAGTGCGAGCGCTCCCCGCGGCAGCGTGCCTGCGACCACGTCCGCTATAACGAGGATGAAGCCGAGATTGATCGTAATAACCGACCAAAACGGCACCGCGAGGATCATCAAAAGCATCCCCGTGAGCGGGAATACCTGCAGCAGGAAGACTGCAGCCGTAAAGAGAAAACATTTGGCCGAAGCTGACTGCATGCGACGTTGATAAATCAAAAGTTGTAATGGAAGGATAAAGCCCGCGGAAAAACTGTAGCGATCTCGCGTACCCGGCGGAGGCTTCCCGATTGGCGGCCGATCAATGCCTCCATATGCACAACGCCCGCTCGCTGGAAGCGAACGGGCGTTGAAGTTTTCAGACTATTGTTGGATCAGTAGTAGCGGCGCAGCACGCGCTGGCCCTGGTAGTAACGCGCCGCGTGGTGCCGGTGATAATAGCGGTGCGCGTAATACGGACGGTTGTAGCCATAGCCGTAGCCGGAGATCGTGCCTTCGCGATAGACCCGATACGGCGCTATGTTGCCGGGACCGGTGTAGGTCGGGCCCTGGTTGACATAATAATACTGCTGCTCCGGATCCGGCAGGCGCTCACGAACCCAGCCGCCGCCGCAGGAGTTGCAGCCATAGGCCGCGACCGGTGCGGCATAGACCTGCGGCTGAGCGCAAGCGCTGTAACCGCACGCCATCGCAGGTGCTGCGGCCATCACGGCAACGGCGGCGATCAATCCTTTAATCAAATGACGCATTACATTCTCCTAGGTGTTTGTTCGTTGGCTTGATTTTCAGCGTGGAAAAGGCGGCGGCCGGCGCCGGTCATCCTGCGGCGCGTAGATAATGGCGGGCGGATCGACCGGCACGTTCGATTGCGCCGGCAGCGGCGCCGACTGCGCCGACCAGGATTGATGATAGCTCTCGGCCGGCTGCGGCAACCGGCGGTTCGCCGGCGGCTCGATTTCCAGCCGCCCGTAGCCGGGCATGCGGCCGGCGCTCGGATAATAATGGCCGACGTTCGGCACCGGATCGACGTAGCGGCCACCATAGACGGTGGGCTGGACGTGAATGCGCTTGGCCAGGCCCCAATCGCCCTCGACCACCGAATAGGATGCATCGACGCCGTTAATGATGACGGGTACGCCGGGACGGCCCGGAATCACGATCTCGAAGCCGCCGCCGGCGAAGGCGGCCGAGTTCATCGCGATGGAAAGTGCCAGTGCCACGCCGATGCGCATCGCTTGGGTTCCCGTTTCCTCAAGGTCCCAGTTTAGTCCCAACACGCCATTTCAAGAGTTAAAGCGGCCGGCCAAACTGCCGATAAGGCTAACGCGCCAGCATGGATCGCCGTTCAATTGCGAGAAATGGCGCTATCAAAACGTTAACGAGCCTCGTCCGGCTGCCTGCTCGATTGTCATTTGCGCGGCGATATCGCACCATCCCGCCCTCTCTTGCTTGCTCCGAACTCCAGCCGAAATGCCTGAAATGACGACCAAAACGCCTGCGAAGAACGTGCTCTGGATCATGTGCGACCAGCTTCGCTACGACTATCTCGGCTGCACCGGGCATCCGGTTTTGAAGACGCCGAACATCGATGCGATGGCCAAACGTGGCGTGCTGTTTTCCAACGCCTATGTGCAGTCGCCGATCTGCGGACCGTCACGGATGTCGTTCTATACCGGCCGTTACATGCGCTCGCACGGCTCGCACTGGAACGGCTGGCCGCTGCGTGTCGGGGAACCTACGCTCGGCGATCACCTGAAGAAGATCGGCGTCCGCAACGTGCTGGTCGGCAAGACCCATATGGCGCCCGACCTCGAGGGCCTGAAGAATCTCGGGATTCCGCCGGACTCCATTATCGGCGTGCACGTGTCGGAATGCGGCTTCGAGCCCTATGAGCGCGACGACGGCCTGCATCCGACCGGTCGGCCGCGGCCGGCCTACGACAATTATTTGCGCGAGCACGGCTACGATGCCCCGAACCCGTGGGAGCACTGGGCCAATTCCGGCGCGGCCGAGGACGGGAGCCTGCAGAACGGCTGGCTGCTGGTGCATGCCGACAAGGCCGCGCGCGTGCCGGACGAGCATTCCGAAACGCCCTACATGACGCGGCGCGCGATGGAGTTCATTGCGGAAGCCGAGGACGACGGAAGGCCGTGGTGCCTGCATCTGTCGTACATAAAGCCGCACTGGCCCTATATCGCGCCGGAGCCCTACGCCAGTATGTATGGGCCTGAGGACGTCAAGCCGGCGATCCGCTCGCAGCAGGAGCGCGCCGACGCGCATCCGGTGTTCGCCGCCTATATGGACATGCGCTATTCCCGCAACATGTCGCGCAACGAGGCGCGCGAAAAAGTCATTCCGACCTATATGGGCCTGATCAAGCAGATCGACGACCAGATGGGCGTCCTGATGCAATTCCTCGAAGCGCGCGGCCTGCTCGACACCACCATGATCGTGTTCACGTCGGACCATGGCGACTATCTCGGCGATCACTGGATGGGCGAGAAGGATCTGTTCCACGAGCAATCGGCAAAGATCCCGCTGATCGTGATCGATCCGTCCGCCGCCGCCGACAGCACGCGCGGCACCGTGAGCGATGCACTGGTCGAGGCGATCGACCTGGCGCCGACCTTCCTCGACTATTTCGGCAGCAATCCACCGGATCACATCCTGGAGGGCCGCTCGCTGCTTCCGCTGTTGCACGGCGCGCGGCCGGCCAACTGGCGCAAGGTGGTGTTCTCCGAATACGACTATGCCATGCAGGACGTCCGCGTGATGCTGAACCAGCCGATCGAGCGCTGTCGGCTGTTCATGGTGTTCGACGGCCGCTGGAAATTCATCCACGCCTCCGCCTTCCGGCCGATGCTCTACGATCTCGAAACCGACCCGCAGGAATTTTGCGATCGCGGCGCCGATCCTTCATGTGCCGATATCGTGGCGCGGCTGCAATCAGAGCTGTTCGACTGGGCACTGCATCCGAAGATGCACATCACCACGCCGAACGCGAAGATCGCGGCCTATGCCGCCCAGCAATTGCAGGTCAAGAACGGCGTGCTGATCGGCATCTGGGACGAAGCGGAACTCGGCGCGATCCGGGAGAAGATCGGGATGAAACCTTGAAACCCTGACCTTACCTAACGAGCGCGTTCCTCAACGGCGAAAAGTCGCCACCTGCCGGGGACGCCCTTAAGGACATGAGAACCTTGATCGGAGCATTCCACTCTCGATCCGGCAATTAGGTCCTTCACGGTGCTCGAGAGAAGAATCTCCCCGGGGGCAGCGTGAGCGGCTACCCGGGCACCGATGTGCACAGCGATGCCAGCCACGTCGTCCCCTTCAATCACGCACTCACCAGTGTGAATACCGCAGCGGATCGCCAATCCCAAGCCGCCAACCACGTCCCTAACCGTGCAGGCACATTTGATCGCGCGCGCTGGACCGTCAAAGGTTGCAAAGACACCATCGCCCGCGGTGTTCACCACCCGGCCGCCGAGACGCGCGACTTCCTTGCCAACTTGCTGGTGATAGTTGTCGACCAGGTCGCGCCAGCGCGAGTCCCCGATCGCCGTTGCGCGCTGGGTCGACTGGACAATGTCGATGAACAGGACGGTTGCGAGAACACGGTCCGCCTCCAAGACTGGGCGTTCGCCCGTCACAAACTCCTGGATCTCCGCCAGCAGCGGATCGGCATTACCGATCCAGGGAATGTGATCATCGCCAGGAAGCTCGACGAACTTTGCAGCCGGGATCTGCCCGGCCATGTAGCGAGCACCTTGGCAGGGCTGTAATCGATCGCCACTGCGGTGGAGAATCAAAGTGGGAACCCTGATCGTCGGAAGTATGGCACGGATGTCGACCTCGACATTCATCCGATAGAGCGTGACGCCGGCGCCAGGGCTGGCGGATACGCGCAGGTGGTGCGCCCACCATTGACGCATCCCCTCGTCATTGGCGGCACTGGGGGCGAGCTTCTTAAGGCCGATTGGCGTTCCCCAATGCCTTTCGAAAGCCTTGAAAGCCGCCTCGTGCTCCTCGCGTGTGGGGGCCCACGGATAGTCGTCGGCACGGATCCACTTGGCGTATGCGCCGTACATGATCAGCGCCGCAGTCCGTGCGGGATAGGTCGCGGCAAACAACGTCGAAAGCGGCCCGCCCTCGGAGATGCCGAAGATGACCGCGCGATGTGAACCCGCCGCGTCCATGACCGCACGGATATCATCCATCCGCTGTTCGAGGGTCGGCAACGCGCTCTCCGCTACGCGGTCCGACAGACCCGTACCGCGCTTGTCAAAGACGATCAGGCGACTGAAAGAGGCCAGACGGTTGAGAAAGCGAGCTAGTGCGGGATACTCCCACTGATACTCGAGATGGGAAATCCAGCCATGAATAAGCACCAGGTCGACGGGCCCTTCACCAACGACCTGATACGCGATGTGAACGTCGCCGCTTTTAGCGTAGTGGATTGCAGGGACCATGGGCTGGTACCCTCAGCTGCGCCATTCTCGCCCATAGAAACCATATTGCGCAAGTCCATCGCGGAGGATCAATACGTCAGCACGGCTTTCCTGAAGCATGAGCCGATGCCCGCGATCCATCGGTCGTCGCCTTTTGGCCCATCGTGTCGGTATTGGCGTGCCCGCTCTCGGAAGCTAAGCGGACGTGATCAACTTATGAGTTCACGCCTTGGTTCGCGACGCTGAGCACCAGTGCAACGGCGGCGACCAGAATGAGGCTAACGGCCTAGGACGTGTCCAGATTGAACCAGCTTCGCGCTACGAATTTAGCGAGTTCCATTGAAGAGTTTGGAAATTGGTGTTGCGGCGGAGACACGTCGTGCTGGTAAATCGCCGCCGCTCACGCCACATTTATTGCAGTTCCGAGCGCGCGGGCGCTACGGTCACCAGGCGAAACACTTTGCAGCCCCTCGAGGAGCGCAATGAAGCCATATCGCGGCGACACCGCATTTGTCGGCTGGTCATCCCTTCTCGGCCAGGCATCGTGGCATCGACTGCACGCAATAGCGATAGCAGTCTTGCTGCTCCTGCCGATCGGCGCAAACCCCGCGCTGGCCGCGCCGAATTCCGCGGCGGCGGCCTCGACTGCTCATGTCTATCTGCTTCGCGGCGTGCTCAACATCTTTTCTCTGGGTCTCGACGACATCGCGGCACAATTGCGGGCGCAGGGCATCCCGGTCACGGTCGCGAACTTCGCCTCCTGGTCGTCGCTCGCCGAAGAAGCCGCCGCCGCATACAAGAGCGGCAGGATCAAAACGATTGTTCTGGTCGGGCATTCCTCGGGAGCGACCGCACTGCCCGACATGGTCGCCAAGCTGGATCAGCTTGGCGCTCCAGTGAAGCTGGCAATCGGCCTGGATTCGGTGTTTCGCACCAAGCTCTCGGGGCGCGTGGGACGCTACGTAAACTTCTACATTGCCAACGGCAACGGCGAGCCGGTCGCCAAGACCGCGCAATTCCAGGGCAAGCTCGAGAACATCAATGTGCAGAACGTTCCTGGCGTCGGGCACATGTCCATCGAAAAGAACCAGATCATGCAGCGGAAGGTGATAAGCGAGATCGACGCCGTCGTCTTCGGCCGATCTACACCATCTTCGGGGGCGCAGAGGTCGCGACAGCCTGGAGCGGCAGACGCCACGAGACCAGGCGCGGCAAGGGCCGCAGCGGTACGCGAGTAGTCCGAACGGCGTTGCGGAAGCGACGAATGCCGCAAATTCTGCCCATTCCTCAACGATAGATCACCCGAAGGGTGCCGGGTGGCGTGGCCTGCCGACTTTCAGGGTCCGGCCTGCCTTGCGCCCAAATCGCGGGCGGAATGTAAATGACAAGTCGGACGCAGGTTGCGGCCGCGGTGATCCGTGCAGCCCTTTCGGTCTGTATGCTCGCGGCCGTCTGCAATGTGGCGGTCGCCGGTCCGGTCGCACGCACGACCAATGCTGTCGCGACGACCGCCCCTGACGCGCCGCCGGCCGCGATCCCGCCGCAGGCGCGCGTCTACCTGTTCCGCGGCGCGCTCGGCCCGATCTTTTCGCGCGGGATGGACCGCCTGACCGATCGCCTCCAGAAAGCCGGCATCCGGGCTGACGTCTATGAATTCACCATTTGCCGGCTGATCGCGGATCAGGCGATCCGCGACTTCCGTGAAAATGCTGCTCCGATCGTCCTGATCGGGCATTCGATGGGCGGACTGTGCGCCTTGACGTTTGCCGGGATCCTGAAGTCTGAAAGCATCCAGGTGAGCCTGGTGGTCACCATCGATCCGGCTCACGCAAGCCCGAAGGTGCCGCTGAACGTCGAGCGCTTCATCAACGTCTTCCTGTCCGACAGCGTATTGGGCGGCGGCGATATCGTCGCGGAGGAGGGTTACCAGGGTCACTATGCAAGCTTCGATCTGAAGCAGCACGAGGAAGTCACCCACATCAACATCGA
Organism: uncultured Alphaproteobacteria bacterium; assembly: GCA_963816815.1. Classification (GTDB taxonomy): domain Bacteria; phylum Pseudomonadota; class Alphaproteobacteria; order Rhizobiales; family Xanthobacteraceae; genus Bradyrhizobium. The sequence goes on along the minus strand of CAWFMW010000002.1, from coordinate 129,490 downwards.
CAAGATGGATTCCGTCCACGAGCAATTGGTGACCGCGATTGCGCAACTTGCGACGATGCCTTTGCCGGCCAAGGGAGAGGCGCTGCCGCTGCGCTACGTCGTTCCTCCCGATGCCCCGCTGGAACTGTGGGATAGCGGCATGCCGCAACTCGCCCGCTCGGGAGATACCTTGCAGAGACTAGCGACACTCAACGGTGTACCGCTGTGGTCGCTGACCCAAGCCAATCAATATTCGGACAGTGCACCGCTGTCGGTCGGCCAGCGCATCCTGGTTCCGCGCCGTCTCGTCCCGCCTGTCGCGACACCAGCGGCGTCGCGGCCGAAACGATAGTTCAGGCGTTGCCGCGTCAGGTGGACCGCAGGAACGGAACCAGCATCGGAACGCGACGACAATACGATCCATAGGCGTCCGCACCGAGTTCGGCAGTGAGGAAGCCCTCCTCCATGCGCGCCTTCAATCCCATCCCGAGCGAGATCAGCGCCGCGCCCAGTATCGCGGTCACCGTTCCGACCGCGATGCCCGTCACCAGCATCCCCGCGATCAGCCCGGTATAGATCGGGTGGCGCACCATTCCGTAGGGCCCGGTGTCGATGACCTGATGGCCTTCTTTGTGCGTGATCGCATTCGACCAGAAACGTCCGAGATGAATTCTCGCCCACCAGGTGAACGAGATGCCCGCAAGGACAAGGCACGCCAGCACGTAGACGCCGACGCTGCCGAACTGCCAGAGCGGCTTTTCCCCCAGCACCTTGCCGGCCAGTGGCATGAAAAGAACGGCGCCTGCGAGAATGGGGAGCCGGTACTTGAGCGAGTCGGCGGTCATCACGTGTTTCCTGGTTTGACCGGACCAGAACGACGCCACGACCCAGCTGATGACCCACAAGATCCAGATGATGGCGAGCAATTGTGTAGGCCACGTCGTGGTCCAGCCACTCAAGGCAAAAGCGAACCATTGACCAGGATCGTTGAGCATGTCGAGGTCCGTCTTCCTGCTATTCGATCAACCGCCGAACCGGCGTTCGACGTGAAACGGTCGAGAGCCCGTGCGCGGCGTTGAATCCCATTCGGTTTGATCCTGGCCGCCGCCAAGCAGATGCGCAATGGTTTCGCGCAGGACCGGTTCGATCGGGCCCGGCGCGTAGCCCAGCTCGCGTTGCGCCTTTTCGATTGACAAGGCGCCCGCCCGCAACGCGATGCGAACGCCTTCGGCCGTACCGGACGGAGGCCTGTGCGTCACATGATCGGAGATGAACTCGAGCGCTCCCGTGACCATTTCGGCGACCTTGCCGTTGACGTGAATGCACCGGACCCGACGGCCGCTGATCTCGGCCATGATTTCGAGAACCCGTCGCAGCGGCATGCTTTCGCCACCGAGCACGTAGCGCTGACCGGGGCGCCCGCGCTCCATGGCAAGGATCAGCCCTTCGGCGGCGTCGCGCACATCGACGAGGTTCACGACAAAATCAAGATGCAGTTGAAGACGCCGGCTAAGAAAATAGCGGAGCATCGCCGTCGGCGGGGTGACATGGTGGTCGTGCGGCCCGACCGGCATGGTGGGACAGCCGATGATGACGGGATATCCGGACGCGGTCGCCTGCATGGCGAACCGGTCGGCGAGCATTTTTGAGCGCGTGTATGGACCCGGCATGTCGTCCGGCAGCAACGCATCGTCAGCGACAGGAATCATCGTTGGCGAAGCCCGGAACAGAATGGATTCCGTCGAGCAGTGCAGGAAGCGCTTTATGCCGCGTTTGCGCGCCGTCTCGATGACGATCTCGGTGCCACCGAAATTGACGGTGTGAAAATCGGCCTTTCGCGGCACCCACATCCCCGGCAGGCCGGCCAGGTGATAGACCTCGTCGACCCCGTCCATCGCGCGGTTGACCAGGTCCCGATCAAGCACGGACCCCCTGACATACTCAGCCTGCGGCAACGCGCGGGGAGGTGGCTGAAGATCGAGCACCCTCACCTGCCGACCCCGCGCGATCAGCGCCGAGACGAGGTGCTTTCCGATGAATCCACTGCCGCCTGTGACCAGTATTCGCGTCATGCTACGGGTGCACTCGAGCTGAACTATTCGAGATCAAGATACCGCACTTTGCGGCTGCCCCTGGATAATGGTGGCGAGATCGCGCCGAAAGCCGAGCGCGATAAACAACTTCGCCATGACAAACATCGGGCCCAGCAACAGGTGGGTCGGATTGTCGACCAGCGCCGGCTGCCGCCCCTCGAACACGCGGTGTCCAATAATCTGCGATGCGACGCCAATCGCAATCAGGAAGGCCGTAAGTGACCACATAGTGATGGTCGTCACATGACTAACGATCATGGCAGCGGCTGAGAGCAAAACGATTGCGGCCCCAAGGATCGCGGCTCCGAGCGCGAAGTCGAGAAGGAACCAGTAGATGAGGACCGGTACGACAGCGATGGTCGCCGCGCTGGTCTGAAACCCGAATACGGTGACGGACCACAGGCTGAGCGGAAGAACGGCCGCCAGGAACAAGAACGCGATGCCGAAGACATGCATCGCGCAATTCCAGGGATCACGATGGTACTCAACGTAATCCGCAAGCTGCCGCCGAAAATATGAACTCATGCGGTGCTTATGCCCTTCTGTCGACAGACGCGGCTGGACGGGTCACCAACACCCCAGCGCACCTGGTTCGATGCCCAACTCCCATCGGGACAGGGCGGCAGTTAAACTTGGGAATCATCATTAAGTCAAAGCGGAACCGGCACGCCTTACGGCCCAGGTGCGAGAAAGCGCTGCGAGCGTTGACAAATCATGCGGTAATTCAGCTGACTAACATGGTAGGGGTCTCGGGAACCGCCACGCGTTGCGACAATTTTTCCCGCAGGTGGTGCCGTTCAGCCAAGGTAACCCAATGCCTTTGCGGCACGGCGATCGGGTCGCGCCCGGAAGCCTTCATCCTTCGAGAGACGTCCCATCCGCGCTCCTCTGGATGAGGCTCAAGATCCTCAATTCGTGATCTTGTATCCCGTCGCCTTCACGATCGGCTGCCAGAACGCGGTGTTGGCGGCGAGCTCCTTGGTCAGGCCTTCAGGCGTCGAGCCGACCGGGATCAGGCCGATCGCCGCGCAGCTTTTCCTTGACCTCGGGCTTGGCGAGCGCGGTGGCGACGACCTCGCTCAGCTTTTTCGCGAAATCCGATGACGCGCCCGCCGGCAGCCACATGCCGTACCAGGCGTCCGCCACCAGATCGACGCCGCTCTCCTTCAGGGTCGGCGCATCCGGCAGGAACGGCGACCGCGTCTGCGCTGCCGACCGCGAGAATCCGGACGTTGCCGGCGCGATGCTGCGGGATGGCGTCGGTCAACGTAGAAATTGCGAACGGCATATGGCCGCCGACGAGGTCGTTGATAATAGGCGCGCCGCCGCGATAGGCCACGCGCGTCAGCTTGATGCCGAGCGCCTCCTCGAGCCTCGATCCGGTAAAATGCGGAATGGTGCCGTTGCTGGGCACGCCGAACGTGGCCTTGTCCGGATTGGCTTTCAGCCAGGCGACGAATTGCTTGAAGTCCCCGACCTCGGCTGGGACGGCCGTACCGACGAAGACGCAGAACTCGAACCGCACGAGCTGGCTGACCGGGACGAAATCCCTTGCCGCGTCAAAACTCGGCGTGGTCTCGACCATCGGCAGCAGATACATCGTCGGTCCCGTGGTGACGAGGATGGTGGTGCCATCAGGGTTGGCCCCCTTCACCGCCTTGATGCCGATCAGCCCGTCGCCGCCGGTGCGGTTCTCGACGATGATGCTTCGGTCGAGCAAGGGAGCGATGTGCTGCGCCAGCAACCGGCATAGCGCGTCGCCGCCACCGCCGGCCGCAAAGGGGAAGATGATTTTGGTCAACGGGCCCGATTGCGCCAGCGCCTGGCTGGTCCATGGCGGCCAGTGAACATGCAGCACTTCCAGCCAGAAAATCTCGGCGTTTCATCCTGTCTCCTCCGAACCTCTGTTAGCTCCTCATGGTGAGGAGCGCGCAGCGCGTCTCGAACCATGAGGCCCGTCTGTTGCCTACATCCTTCGAGACGCCCGCTGCGCGGGCTCCTCAGGATGAGGGTTTAGCAATGGAACCAGCTCGCGGCGTCAGGGCAGTACCGTTTCGACCACGGTCATCATTCCGATCGCGACGGTAGCAAGACCCACCGCCCCCTGCAGGCCGCGATTGGCCCAGGTGAGCGAGCGCGCGGAAACCGCGAGCGGCACTGCGATCACCGTCGACAGCGCGCCCATGCCGATCATCGAACCGATGCCGAACAGCGCGACGTAACCGAGGCCGACCGCGGGACTGGACGCCTGCGTGACCGCCAGCACCAGAAGCGCGGCCGAGCCTGCCATGCCGTGCATCAGGCCGACCAGCAGCGTGCGCCAGCGGAAGCCATGGTCGTGGGCATGCGCCGCGCGGGCATGCGGGGCGGTTTCGCCGGCGTGGCTGTGGGCATGGAAATGCACGGTACCGTCGCCATGGCCGTGCCGGTGAAAATGCACGCGGTCGCGCCACAGCCGCCACAGCACATGGGCGCCAAGGCCGATCAGCATGAGGCCGACGGCGGTCTCGATCGGGCGGGCCACACTCTCTGGGATAGCGTGGCCGAGCAGGATGGCGGCGCCGGCAAAGGCGAACAGCGTCAGCGTATGGCCGAGCCCCCAGGTCAGCCCGTGCTTGACGATATCGGCGACATTCCTGCGGCGCACGGCGATGCTGGATACGGCGGCGATGTGATCGGCCTCGAGCGCATGCTGCATGCCCAGCAAAAACCCCAGCCCCAGAATTCCGAACATACGCCCCCTGCTCACTCTGTCAGTCGATCGAATACCAGCCGGAAGCCCCTGTCAGGTCAAGACTTCATCGAAGACCGGCAACCCGGCGCGATCGTACAACCCAGATTGAGGCCTGGCCCATTCAGGCGTTCGGGATCACGTCGGTTTGAACTCGCGCGACAACGGCCAAACCGGAACGATCGTCGATAGGAATGCTTAGCGTGGCGCACCTGAAACGGAGTCACCCATGACCAAAGCCAAAATTTTCGCCACTGCTGCCATCCTTGCGTCCGCACTCGCCGGCCCCGCAATGGCGCAGGAAGTCATCTACAATCCTGGCTATTGCGCGCAGTTCTATCCAAACGCCAATTGCCAGAATCGGGGACCGGGAAGCCCCTACGATCGCAGCAGCTACCAGCGTCAGACCTATCGCGATGGGGCCTATCAGCACCGCGCCTGGCGCGACAGCAACAACCGCTGGGACGGTAATGACAGCTTCTGGCCGGGCGATGTCGCAGCCGGCGTCGTCGGCGGCGCGGTCGGCACCGCGGCGGCGATTGCCACCTATCCGCTCGTCGGCGAGGATTACGCCCGTCGCAATGGCTTTGTTTGCGTCCCCGGGACCTTATTCCGCGGCGAGGACGGCCGGCGGCATCTCTGCCAGTAGAGCCGCACGAATCGCGTCAGGAAAGGCGGCCGCAAAGGGCCGCCTTTTTCCGTGTGGGGGCGCTATGAAAGCCGTCCTTGAGGTTCTGGCCCTTTGCGGCCAAGTCTGATATTCGAGCCGCCGAAGATCGGACCATGTGGCGGGATATCTTACCTCGCGCCGATCGCTTCAATTCGCCGGTTTAGCTCAGCGGTAGAGCAGCGGTTTTGTAAACCGAAGGTCGGGAGTTCAATCCTCTCAACCGGCACCACGCCCATCCCATCGGGACGGGGCTTTTGGTTATCGTCCCGGCGATTCTCGTGCCGGCGATTCGAACCGATCGTGTGGCTAGCGCCGGAACACAGAGAACGGCCCTTAAAAACGAAAAACCTCCGGGAGGGCATTCCCGGAGGTTTCGGAGGTTTAACGTAGGTAACTTTGCGTCTCCTTGGAGAGCACGAGGCAACCAAGGATTAGATGGCTACCTTGCGGACATAATAGATGAAAAAATTACCTGAGTAAATCAGGTTTTTGAGTTTTTGGAAGTTTTCAAGCTTTTGTTACGGCGACCCGCGCTCTTCCCCCGCGCGATCGAGCGGCCGTTAAAATGGCGGATCAAACGGACGACAAAGAAAAACCCCCAGCAGTTTCCTGCCGGGGGTTCTCCGAGTGATTCAAGTCTTTCGGGATCAGAAGTTACGCTGAGCGCGAACGTTCAGGAAGACGGTGCTCTGATCCTTGAACTCGTACACGGTCGTCGGCTTGGGAGCCGCGGCTGCCAAGTTGGCAGCGCCCGTGAACTTCTGGTCGAGGAAGAATGCACCGACTTCAGCCGAGAACGTCAGGTTCTTGACGGGAGTCCAGCGGGTGACCACACCAACCTGGGCAATGTTGTAGTCCGGGTTGCAGCTGTAGTCTGCAGACACGGCCTTGCCAGCGTTGTAGTTGGCGCACCATTGGCCCTTGGCCGAGGTGAGGTCGATATTGCTGCCGCCGTAGCGCACCTGGGAGTAGCTGCCCCAGAGGCTGGTCGACCAGTAGGGATCCCAGTTGTGGTTGAACGCACCACGGACACCCCATGCGTCCACCAGCTTGAGCTCGCCGCCCGGCACGTAGACTGCATCAGAGGTCTGGCCGAAACCGATGCTCTGATAGGCGCCAGCACGACCCGTGTTGCCGAACATCGCGAAGCTCGGCGACGCACTGCTCGTGGAGATCACGGCCTTGGTGTCACCCTTGGAGTACGAGACGTCGATCTTGAGGTCGTCGCCCGCACCGGTCGGGATGTTCTTGATCTGCAAGGCAGCCATCACCGCGCCGCCCCACTTGTCTTCGGGGTGACCGGAGATTTCCGACAGAGCGGTCGGAACGCCAGCGGCGCCGAGGATGTTGTAGGAAGCGTTCACGAGATGCGCCATACCCGAAACCTGGAACAGACCCCAAGCCTGGTCGACGCGGATGTTGCCGACGATGTCGGGAACATGCGTTCCGCCATAGGCGTTTGCGCCGGCGCCGGTCGCGGACGAAGCAACGCCGAGGTTCAGCACGGCGGTACGGTTGAACACGGTCGGATCATCGAGGCCGATGGTGCCCGACACGCCGTTGCCGAACTGTGCGGTGTACTGGATGTTGTTGACGCCGGTGACATAGTCAGCGCCGCCCATCAGGTACGAGTTGTTGTTGCCCGGATAGCCGTTCCACGGCGTCGCGAAGGCCGAAGCCGACTTACCGAAGGTGAAACCAGCGAACTGGATGAACACCATTTCGACCGCGACATAGCCGCCGCCGGGGGTGTTCAGCGCGTTCGAAGTGCCACCCGGGAACGTGTTGAGCGTGGTCGGGTTGCTGCTGCCGAAGTTGTTGAACTGGAAGTCGCCCTGACCGAAGGTGCGGACAACGCCGTATTCGGTGGCGGTGCGGGTATCAACCGTCAGCGCCATACGAGAACGGGACGTGAAGTAATCGCGATAGCGATTGCCCTGGCCGAGATCGCCGTTGTAGGCCGGACCGCCGTAGATGCCGCCGTTGAACGTGGTGTCGACGCGAACATAGCCACCCAGCTTGATGCAGGTGTCGGTGCCCGGGATGTAGAAGAAACCTGCGCCATACAGGGAGCAGATCCTGACGTACTCGACCGCTTTGGCCTTGACGGGAAGATCGGCAGCCTGTGCTCCGCTCAGCGCGACGAGACCCGCCGCTGAGCCGAGAATAAGGCTCTTGATCATAGACATGTTAAACCTCCAAGTTGCTCTGCCAGGACAAGGGCGGACCGATCGCTGTTCCCCCAGAAAAGGTCCGCCCTCGCCTTTGTGAAAAGCCGCTCAGTCGTTTCGCGTCTTCGGACACACCCGCATCAACGCGAGGGACTTAAGCGAACCACCAAAACGGAACGATCGAGGACCCCCCAAGACCGTCTTCAGAACTATGCATGCGCAACTTAGGTAATCAAAATACTTTATGAACTAAGGTATCTCTATCCCAGCCGACTGTGTCGCTGCAGCAACACCGCACAAACCGCGACATTCTGTCCGGAGAGCCACCTTTGCGGTGCTCAATTGGATGATTTTGTTATTAAATCGGGTAAGCTGGTACGTGCAAACTCGGGGCCAGACACGCAATGGCACAAGACACCCGCAAGGGATCGGACTCGTCGAGCCGCGCCAAACGCGGCGAGTCGAATGGGGTCGGGGGGAAGAATCACGACATCGCCCGGCAATTCGCCTGGGAGATCGCCGCTATCAACGTGCATCTCCAGGAGATTCGTTATTTCTGGGCAAAAGCCCTCGGCGTCAGCGGCCCGCAATGGATGATCCTGATGGCTCTGGCCGATCTGGATCAGGGAGAGGGCGTGCCCGTGAAGGTCGTGTCAAAGATGCTTCATGTCGACCCGTCCTTCGTGACGACACAGTCGAAGATGCTCGAGAAGAAAGGCTTCATGCGCCGAAAGACGTCAGCGGACGACGCCCGGGTCGTGCAGATGTCCTTGACGGACAAGACTTACAAGCACATCGCGGGCTTGGCTTCTCAGCAGGAGGAGCTCAACAGCTTCATCTTTGCCGAATTCAGCGATCGCGAGCTCAGCGAGTTCACCGCCAAGCTTGCAGCCCTGAAGACCCGCCTCGAGAAGGCCATCCAGAAGGTCGCGTTGGGGATCTGACTTTTTGCGGCGGTGTCAGGCCGATATCGATTCGAGGCGATCGGCAACCCAGTCAAAGATGAACTCGTTGGCCAGCGTAGGGTTGTCGTAATGCCCTTGCGCGGCGGCCGTTTCCGAGCTTTCGAAAATCTTCAGTGAAATATCGGGATGATGGGACTTGAGCCGTTCGAACAGATCGGTAACAACGCCGCTGTTGAGCCAGGCCTCTCCGCCCACCGTGATCAGGACCGGGCAGTGGAATCTCCGACCGAGCCAGCTTCGTTCAAATCCCTCGCTTCCGATGCCATCCCGCGAGAGACGATTCATCAAGAAGGCGCGCTCGTGCATATCCCAGATTCCGCCGTCGCAAACCACGGCGGCGAAGCGGTGATCGAGCGTGACGCCACGCGCCACAAAGGACGACCCCGCGCCGTCGCCGAGAACGGCGATCCGATGTTCGTCAATATCGTCCCGCGTCGTCAGGTAATCCATCACGCAGCCTACCGACAATTCCAGATCGGGACGGCCGATCACCTCATCGAATTTGGCGCCGGCGCCGGAACCGAGGAGATCCACGGCCAGCAACGACATTCCCCGCTCACGCGCGTAACGCGCCACCTTGAAGAGATATTCTTCCTTCCGATGTCCGGGGTCGCCCATGCACACGACGACAGGCGTTCGATGAGAAGCGGCGGGGGCAGGCAAAAAATAGCCCTCCAACGTATGGCCTTCCAACCAGGGAATCTCGACCACCTCGCCGGCGGGGGTCAAATGCGCGATGTAGTGGCGGGCGCAGCCTCGCATGTTTCGGAGCGCACGCTCTTGTTTCGTGTCGGCGACGTCTAACCCGAACGCTGAGGCTTGATAGTAGTTGATGGCGCGAAGCCAGTTACTTTGTGCGGTCAGCACATGACCGAGCGTGAGCGCAGCGTTGGCGCGCTCATTGCTGAGGTCGGCCATCCTCATCCATTCGCGATACCAGGAATTGCCGCCATCGTTTGGGTCTATCCGGCTTGCGGCAAGGAAGCATTCGGAGATCATCGAACCGCCTTCCTGCGCTGCGCCGAGCAGCCTCATGAACTCGATCGAGAATTCTTCACTGTCAGGCCATTGAACCCAACCCCCGGGGTCAAAACGAACGTTCATATCGGATGCGATCCGGACCAGCTCAATTGATTATATTAGTTATGGTTATAGGCAGTTGCTTGTGCCAGCCCTGAAACGGCATGACGTTCATGCGCGAATGGGCGAAAAAACTCGTCAGCCTGTACTCGTGGGGCCGCACGCTGCCAATTCGTGCAACTTGCCCATTTAGACCGCAACTATCCGTAAGTTTATTTCACGCTACAACACTATCAAATTGATCTGCCGTACGGGCCGACGGCTAGACCCGGTTCCAAGGCATTCACCGGTGGCCTGGCGTGCCCTGTTCAACCGGCCAACCCCGCCGCCGCGCCCCTCTCTCCCTTCCCAGCAGGAACTCCCCCTCCTCTTGCGGGTTTTGCTCGCATGAGAATTCGCGAAGAAAACTGCAACATGGTGCTGCTGGCTGCCGTCACGTTGTTCGCCGTAGCGGTCGCGGGTGGCGCCACGCTGGTCGAGCCAGCCGACAGTAAAGCGGCGCGGCTCGCCGATCGAACAACCGCTCCCGCGCAACCGCTATCCGCTGGCAAGCGAATCATCGTTCGTCGGCGACCAGCCGCAGGTTCGCGTGGTCGGCGCGCCGTTCGTGCCCAACACCAATCCGCGCGAACGCTAAGTTCTGCTTCGCTCGCACCGCGCGCCGAACGCGGTCGTCGCACGACGCGCCATGTGCACGTTGGCGGTCACGAACTGTCACCGTTTTGTCACCTTGCGCGCAAAAGCGTGGCAGTTATCCACCGCTCACCTCCCGACCCGCTTGCTTCCACAAAAGTCGTTTGATGGAGTGACTTGGGCCGAGGTGTTTCATGAAATGGATGAAGGAACGCGATCTCCTGATCGCGCAGACGATGGCGTTCGTTCAATCGGTGACCGGCAAGACGCCGGAGGCCGAGAAGACGGTCAGCGCGCCGGTGTCACCGCTATCCGTCGAGGCATACGAAGCCACCAGTCCGGCCACAGCCCTTTACGACACAGCCCTTTCCGACATTGCGGCGCTGCTGGCGCAAACGCCACCTGCCGCCCGGGCGCCAACAGTAGAACAAGCGCCGACATTAGAAGTGTTCGTGGAAACGCCACGGGCGATACCGACGCCGGTTCCCGTTGTCCGTCCCGACCTGCGGGAGGATTTCCAGTCCGAGATCAAGGCGCGGGTCGCCAATTTCCGCGCCCATCAGGAGCGGTTCAACCGCGAGCGCGAGGCCTATTGCAGCGCCACCATGGCCAAGGTCCACGCCTCGTTGAAGGAAGGCGAACTGCCGCCGCCGCGGCTCAGCAAGTAGCCTGCCGTCCCGTCTTGGACGCAAGCGGCATAGGTGCCGTGAGCCGGAGCCCGTTCTACTTTGCATGGGGTTGTTTTCGATATTTTGGGTCGGGGCACCCGCGCCGTACCGCTGCTTCACTTGCCCGCGATCTTCTCCAGCACCGGAAGCAGATGCGTCAGAAACGCCTGCGGGTCTTCGCTCATCGGAAAGTGGCCGAGCCCTTTCATGATGGTGACCTCGCAGCCGGGGATGCTTTTCGCCACCGCCAGCGTCTCCTCCGGCGTGCAGGAATAGTCGTATTCGCCGGACAACAGAAACAGCGGGCAGCGCCTGGTGTCGATCTGCGCGACCCGGTCGCGGATGTCGCCGTCCAGCTTGTAGAAATAGAGATCGCCCTTGAAGACGCCGGGACCGCCCTGCATGTAATGCCACAGCGTTTCCCAGCGCTCGCTGTCCGGCGCATCGGGGCCGACCAGTCCGGAGACGATGGCGCCGCAGACTTCGCCGCCATGCACGTCCGCCCGGTGCAGGAAGTTGAGATCGTAATAGGGATCGACATGCGCGCCGGCCTGCAGGCCGATGATGGCGCGAAATCGTTCGGGATGTTCGAGCGCCAGATGCAGCGCGATGCGGCCGCCGATCGAACAGCCGATCAGGATCGGCTTGTCGAGCCCAAGCGCTGCCGAAATCTCCAGCACCATGGTCGTGTATTGCGCCGAGGTGAGCTGATATTCCTCGTCATGCCAGCCGGCAGGCGGCGAGGATTTGCCGTGCCAGGGCATGTCGAAGGCGATCACGCGATGGTTTCGAGTGACCCGCGCGTCGTTCATCAGGCCGCGATACTGCCGCCCGTCGCTGCCCGCGGTGTGCAGGCACAACAGCGGCGTGCCCTCGCCGGCTTCCTCGACATAGATCCGGTGCGGCCGGCCGAACAGATCGAGATGCATGTAGCGGCCGATGATCGGCTCGAATTTCGCGCTCATGCGGCGGCTCCCTTGCGCGCAGCTTGGCAAGCGCTTCCTTGAAGTAGCGCAGATGGGACATGAAGACCTGCAGATTGCCCTCGGCCTTCAGCGCGCGCCGCTTGATCAGCGCCATCAGGTCATTCGAGCCCGGCGGCGGCCGCCTGCTCCAGAATTTCTGCCATTCCTGCTCGGACGCGCGGAGCGCAAAGGACGAAGACGGCATCACGAACGGCCCTTGTGTCACCGACACGATGCGGCCCTCGAAGATCGAGATCAGCCAGGGCGTGGCGCCGACTTCCAGCAGGAAGCTGGTCGTCAGATAGCGGCCGCGCCGGACCAGGCCCTGGTCGTCATTGACCCGCTGCTGCAGCGTTTCGATCATTTCCTGCCCCACCCCTGCGATCCGCCGGCCGCTTCGTGCGGCTCGCGCCTTTGGCGGTCATGATCAGCGGAATAAGTCGGCCGTCAACCGGCCGGGGCTAGAGCCAGGCGCAGACCAGCGCCACGTTGGCCGCGCAGGCGACCAACAGGCAGACGGTGAGCGTGAGTTGGACACGCTCGCAGGAGGTCTGGAGGATCGTTCTCATGGCCGGAAACATCCGGCGATTCTGGCGGGTGAGTCTCGGGGATTCTTTTTTGCGGGATTTACCTCTCGTTAACGACTCAGAGACTCCACAAAAATGGGCCGAAACGAGCCAATTTGCTCCAGAAACAAGCCGTCGAATGACGGCATGGCAGCCAAGCCTGAAACCCGGCCCCCGCTTCCGCGTTGACCGTTTTTACCGGAGCCGACAATGCCCTACGCACTGTTCTCAAACGATGCCAAGCTGAGCAAGGCCTATCCCACCGAGGCCGATGTCTGGAAAATCGCCCAGAAGAGCGGCCTTGTGGTCGATGTCGTCTCCGAGGAGGACAAAGACGGCCCCGCATCCCGGTGCTGGACCATGACTACGAGATCAAGCCGTGCCAGCCCGAGCCGCATGAAGACCCCGCCCGAAACAAGGCCGAAGCCGAGCGCGAAGCGCAGACGGAGTTGCAGCTGGCGTCGTGAGGGCAATCGGCGGCCGCGGCCGGCGCGAACCGACCCGGCATATGGATCCCCGCTCGCCGGGGACGACATCCGAGGCGCTAAATCGGTGCTACGGCGTCGCCGAGACCAGCGATGCCTGTTCCGCAGCCAACGTGACGCAGGCCTTGCGCCGCTGCAGTCCCCTGATCGCGCCGGTTACCTTGAGCACCTTGCCGGCCCCGCAGGACGGATCCTGCACGAAGGCGATTTCATAGGGAGCAAGCATAAGCGGTTCGGATTTCAGGACGGTCTGAGCAAGGCATGGAAACGCCGCTGCGGAAAAGATCAGCCCTAACGCAAAAACACGCATGTTTGATTGTCCAACCCAACCGGCTGAAACCATAATAGCGCATCATGACGAAAAGTTGCGTGCACCGCGAAAATTATTTTTTCGCGCACTCAAAATGTCGGAGGCAAGGCGCACGAGGCATAGCCGCTCCGGCGTCCGGGCAAAAAAAGGCCGGCGTGACGCCGGCCTTTCGCGTCTCGATACGAAGCGCCGTATCAATATCTGGAGGCAGCGGGTCCACCCCAGCCAAACCGGTAGTTCACGCCGACCTTGGCGGTGTGTTCGTCGTTGCGGAAGCTGCGGCCGGCGATATCGGCCGGGCCGGTCGTGAAGGTGGTGTTGCCGAAATTGTAATACTGGTACTCGGCCTTGGCCGACCAGTTCGGGGCGAACATGTATTCGAGGCCGCCGCCGACGGTGTAGCCGTCCTTGTGGCTGCCATTGGTGGTGAAGGCCGCCGGCACCCCGGCCACCGACACGCCGAGATTGTTGCCGTCGCGCCAGGCGTAACCGCCCTTGGCGTAGAGCAGCGCCGGACCCCAAGTGTAGCCGAGCCGGCCGGTCACCGACCCGAGCTGGTCGGTATTGGAGGTCACGAGCGTGCCGCCCGGAAACAGCACGCCGTTATTATTGGAGCTGGGCAGCCAGCTGTACTGGGCTTCGACGCCCATCACCCAGTTCGGCGCGAACTGATAGTCGAAGCCGCCCTGCACGCCGCCAAGGAAGCGGGCGTCGCTGCCCTGCAGGGAGTTGTTGCCCGCAAAGGCGCCGCCGACATGGCCGCCGATATAGAACCCGGTCCAGTTATAGACGACCGCGGGCGCGGTATAGGCCGGCGCCTTGGTATAGGGCCGCGGCGGCATGTCGGCCGCAAAAGCTGGAGCCGCCATGGCGGCCAGCGCGGCAGCGCCGAGCACGAACTTCTTCATTTTACTATCCCCGTTACGAACGTTGCAGATACCAATCCAAACAACGTGACCTCATTTAGGTTGCTTTGCGGCAAGTGCCCGCGGCCCGATGGCGCGCCACTGTGACGGCGCAGCAACAAAGCGCTTTAGTTCCCTCGCATATAAGGTTTTTTCCTCCGTTAAGGAGGTGGTCTCCCGCTTAGTTGATGTCCGGGATGACTAAGGCAAGGTTCAACCCTCGCCGAAAAGTGATCCGAATTTCGTTCACGGTTCCGTCCCGGGAACTCCGCAATGCGCACGCCGGCAGGCTCGCCGGCCGGGCCAACCCCGCTTCAAGCGCGAGCCACTTCGATCGACGGCGTCGGCAAAGGCCTGCGGCGCCTCCTGCGGCAGGTTATGTCCGATGCCCCCGGTGACCAGGCGGTGGGCGTATTTGCCGGAAAACTTCCTGGCATAGACCTTGGGGTCCGGATGCGGCGCGCCGTTGGCGTCGCCTTCGAGGGTGATGGTGGGGACGGCGATGACGGGAAATTCGGCCAGCCGCTTTTCCAGCTCGTCGTATTTCGCCTCGCCCGGGGCGAGACCAAGCCGCCAGCGATAGTTGTGGATCACGATGGCGACATGATCCGGGTTGTCGAAGGACGCCGCGCTGCGTTCGAAAGTGGCGTCATCGAAATTCCACTTCGGCGAGGCGAGCTGCCAGATCAGCTTTGAGAACTCGCGCCGGTATTTTTCGTAGCCCAGCCGGCCGCGTTCGGTCGCGAAGTAATACTGGTACCACCATTGCAGTTCGGCCGCGGGCGGCAACGGCTTCCTGTTGGCCTCCTGGCTGCCGATCAGGTAGCCGCTGACCGAGACCAGCGCCTTGACCCGCTCCGGCCAGATCGCCGCGACGATATCGGCGGTCCGTGCGCCCCAGTCGAAGCCGGCGACGCACCGCCTTGTCGATCTTCAGCGCATCCATCAGGGCGATGACGTCGGTCGCGAGCGCGCCCTGCTGGCCGTTCCGCGGCGTATCGGCGGAGAGGAACTGCGTCGTGCCGTAGCCGCGCAGCCATGGGCGCGATCACCCGGAAGCCGGCCTGCGCCAGCACCGGGACGACATCGACGAAGGTGTAGATGTCGTAGGGCCAGCCGTGCAGCAGGATGACGACGGGACCATCGGCGGGCCCGGCTTCGGCGTAACCGACATTGAGAACGCCAGCCTCGATCTGTTTCAGCGCGGCAAACGAGGTGTGGGTGCCCGACCTGCCCGCGCCCGCCCCCGGCTTTGCGCTCGCCGGATTGCGCGAAGAGGCTGCCGCTCATGGCGAACGGCGCGGCCGCCAGCGTCACGGCGGCGGCGCCAAGGAAGCGGCGGCGGTCAGGGCTGGTCTGCTCGGACATGGATCTCACTCCGGTTCGCTATTTGATGCGATTAGATCGTATGCGATGCATCGGTCAGCTGTGAAGCATCACAGCTCTCGTGCGTTCTCAAGCAGACGGGCGCGAAATCAGCGCGTCATCTTCTCCAGGTCCGCGAATGGCGCGTACGCCACGCCCGCACAGGGCTCGACGGCGTTTTCGACGATGCGGTCGAGCCGGCCGTCGACGAAGAGAATGGCGCGTTCACGCGGCTCGCGGTAGCCGCCGTCGGGCTCGCGCGCGCTGAACCGGAGGCAGGACGACATAGCGCAGCCGCCCGCCGACGACGCGCTGGACCGGTTCGGCCATGACGGCGTCGCGCACCCCGACGGGATTGTTGAGATAGGTCTTCATGAACGCCAGCACTTCGGTGCGGTAATTCTTGGGAAACGGCTGGTTGGAGACGCCGCGATCGTCGGTATAGGTGATCGACTTGCCGTCGTCGCTGGCGGCACAGGCCGACAGCACGATCGGCAGCAACATCATCGCCGCAAATTTGGCCGAACGTCTCAAGCGAACTCTTCCCCTGCCCTCCGCCGTTTCTTAGACCGCCTGGCCCAAGAATGGAATTCGCAACTCGGTTATCTCGCCACTTTCGCTCGCGAAAAATTGAGCGCGCCAGCCCACGGCCATTTGCAAAGCAAATGGCGCGTGGGCTGGTCTGTCATTCGCAGGCGCGCCGGGCAATGGGGACGAAACGCGCGCCTGGCGAATCAGGTTCAGCCGCGTTTTGCGGCTGATGTCACGTGTTTGACCGCGATGTGCTTCGCATGCGTCTTGTGCAGGCCGATGTGCTTGTGGTGGCGATGATGCCGATAATGCTTGTGATGACGGTCCATCGTTGCATTGGCGTTCAGCAGCTTCGCCTTGCCTTGCTCCGCCTTCACGACAGGTGCCTGCGTGGTCTTGTTCGCCGGCGCCTGCGCGGTCTTGCCCGGCGTGCCGGCAAGCGCGGGCGCGGCGAGAACGGAAACGGCAACGAGCGCTGCGGAAATGGTCTTGAGCATGGTTGTCTCCTCTTATGTCTGCCCCTTGGATCCGCGGGCACTTCCGGTCGAAAGGCGGTGCTCGCCGATCATGCAGGCGACGCTAGCGACTGCGCGCTGAACCCCTGCTGAAGCGGACTGTCGGACTTCGTTCATCTGAATGACATCTTCGTCATGTCCGTTGGCGATGGGCCGCCGGTGAAAATTGGCGGAATAGAGGTAGAGGCGTTGGAATGTTCTCAGGCGCCGGGGGTTCAAATCAACGGGCTTCGGTGTAGGATTGCCGAACCGGCCATCAGGAGAGATGCATGAACAGACTTGCGATCAGGCTTTTGACTCTTGCAATGTTGTCGCTCACGCTCGCGGCAGCCCCCGTCGTCAGCGTCGTCTACGCAGCGCCCGACAACGATCCGCCGCCGCCGGACAAGAAGAAAAAGAAATCCAGCGAAGCCCGTCCGGGCATCGAGCAAACCGCATTCGCTGATGGCTATCGCGCCGCCTATGCCGCGATCTACGACCGTCACGACTACGCCTCGGCGATCGAGCAGTTGAAGGCGCTCGGCCGTGACGACACCGCCGCCGTCGCCAACCTGATCGGCTACTCCTATCGCAAGCTCGGCGACTACAAGGTCTCGCAGATCTGGTACGAGCGCGCGCTCAAGGCCGATCCGAACCACGTCAAGACCTGGCAGTATTACGGCCTGTGGCAGGTCGAACAGGGCAACCGCGATCAGGCGCAGTATCACCTGAACAAGATCGCCCAGCTCACCGGCACGACAAGCGAAGAATATCGCTCGCTCGCCGCCGCGCTGGAAAAGCCGCCGGGCACCGGACTGGTTTACTGAGGCACTGACGTCTCCACGTCATTGCGAGCGCAGCGAAGCAATCCACCTATCCGTTATGCCGTGACATGGATTGCTTCGCTCCGCTCGCAATGACGAACAAAAACGACCGGCGCAGTTCAAAAGACTGCACCGGTTTTCTTTTGACTCACTTCATCACCTTCTCGACCTCGGCGCGGAATGCCTGGCGTGCGGCGTCGCGCGAATAGAACATGTGGCCGCCGGGATAGACGACGAGTTTCACCCGGTCCGACCGCGCATAGGCCGGCAACTGGTCGAGAATCACCTTCGAGCCAAAATAGGGCGTGGCGAGATCGAACAGCCCGTGGCCGACCAGCAATTTCATTTTCGGATCGAGCGCGAGAATCTGGCGCAACTGCGAAACCGACTCGGCCGGCCCGCGGCCGAAATCCCAGGCCCTGTTCACGGCCTCGCTGAGCAGGTGATACGAGCCGTCGGGGCGCCAATTGAGTTTGCGCGTGGTGAGTTCGACGGCCGCGCTCGTCAGCGGCGCCGTCAGGGAATCGCCGGAGGGATCGCCGAAATGAAAGTAGCTCGAATCCGGATAGGGATCGAAGCCGGAGACCGAGGCATCGTAGCGTCCCGTCACGCGGCCGTTGCGGCGGTCGAATTCGCGGCGGAATTCGCCGACCTCGAAACGCCCGGCCAGCCTGCGGCTCACCGCCTGATCGATACCGGTCAGCGCAGCCACCTTGTCGGCAAGCCGCGTCGTCGCCTCCTTGTCGGCCTGTCCCTTGATGAGGTCGGCGAGAAACTCGCCTTGCGCGTAACGCTCGACGTCGGCGAGATCGGCGCGCGTCACCGCTCCCTTGGCTTCGCGCGCGACCGCCGCCATGCTCGGCAGCGTGTACATGTATTGCAGAACGCTAGAGCCGGAAAAGTCGCGATAGTCGAACAAGGGTGAGACCATGATCAACCCGCGCACGCCGACGCCCTGCTGGGTCTGCAGGTTGCGCACGATCTTCGGTCCGCGAATGCCGCCATAGCTTTCGCCGCTGACGAATTTCGGCGACAGCAGGCGATCGTATTTTTCCAGCCAGCGCCGGATCACGAGCGCGATCGCGCTGACGTCGCCGTCGACCGAATAGAACCGCTTGCGCGCATCTTCGCCGGACGCAACGAAACGGCTGTAGCCGGTGCCGACGGGATCGATGAAGACGAGATCGGTGAAGTCGAGCCAGGTCTCGGCGTTGGGCAGCAGATCCGGCGTCGCCGACGACACCGCGCCCTCGCCCGATATCGACACGCGCCAGGGGCCGGCGTCGCCGAACTGCAGCCAGGCCGAGGACGCGCCCGGGCCGCCGTTGAACAGAAACGTCACCGGCCGGCTTGCGCGATCGACGCTGTCGAGCTGATAGGACGTATAGGCGATGTCGGCCTGCGGCTCGCCCTTGTCGTCGAACAGCCGGATCGAGCCTGCGGTGGCGGTGAAGTCGAGCGTGCGGCCGGGCAGCGCCAGCGTCTGCTTGGTGGTCGAATCCGGCGGCAGGCGATGTTGTTCGGCCGCAGGCGACGGCGTCGCGGCGGTGCCCCGCCCTGCGCCGCCCTTCTGGCCCGACGGCGACGGTGACGGCGTGGCCGCAGGTTGCTGCTCCGAGGCCGGCGAACTTGCTTCCTCGGCACGCGCACCGCTCACCCAGCACATGATCAAAAGGGTGGCGGCAAGGCGCATGGGACGCGTCGCCGTGAAACGAAAAGCCATGCCGTTTGCTCCCTATGCGCGCCCGCGATCCAGCCGCGCCGCGTGAATTATGCATTTGACAGTGCGACAATGAGGCCGTGGTGCACAACAAGCAGAAACTTTTTCGAAAATCACAATCCCGACAGCATCGCGTGAGAAAGCGGTCGATGCGTCCGGTGGTTGTCCTTGCCGACCGTCAGGTGCTATCGGTCGGTTCCGTCGGCGCACCAACCGGCTATTTTTGATCCATCCATGAAACCATTCAGGCGCTGGCGCGACTAATTAACCTGCGCCTTGCGATAGGGTCTCAACATGAAACGTTCGATTGCTGTTTGTCTCGGCCTGCTGGCGCTGGCCTCTCCGGCGGCGGCAGATTCGCCGGTCGCGGTGGTCGAGGACATGAAGGGCAAGGTCACCGGCGCAGAATTCATGGACTATGTGACGCCCAAGGCGGTCATCAAGATCGGCGACGGCGGCTCCGTCATTCTCAGCTACCTGAAGTCATGCCGGCGCGAGACGATCAGCGGTGCCGGCACCGTCATCGTCGGCACCGAGGAGAGCGCCGTTCATCTCGCCGAGGTCAAGGCCGAGAAGACGAATTGCGATCCGAACCAGGCCAACGCGACCACGCGCGAAACCAGCGGCGTCGCCGCCACCGTGCTGCGCAGCGTCGACGCTGGCCACCTTGCCGCAGCCACAGCTCACGCTTTACGGCGCATCGCCGCTCGTGGAGGCCAAAGGGCGCGGCAAGCTGGTCATCCGGCGCCTCGACGTGCCGGGCGAGCGTCAGGAGATCAATCTGGGCGGCACCCAGCTCAAGGGACGCTTCTTCGATTTCGCCAGCGAGAACGTCGCCCTGGTCCCCGGCGGCCTCTACGCCGCCACGTTCAAATCATCGCAGATCGTGTTCCGGGTAGATGCGCAGGCCAAGCCCGGCGCGACGCCGATCGTCGGCCGGTTGCTGCGGATGGAATAGGCGTGACGGGCCATTCCGCTTGAGAATCCGGCGCAGCACGCGCAACAGGATGGTGGTTGCCGCCATCGCGCTGGTCTGCGCGGCGGCTTCGGTTTCTCCGGTGGCCAGACCGATCCGCGGGCTCTCCCTCGATATCCTCACCGCGCTGCGCTGGGAGATGTTCGGCCGCAGCCATGATCCGGCCGCCTCGCCGGCGGTCGTCGTCGCGATCGACGAGGAAAGCCTGCGCACCGCGCCGTTCAAGGGCTCGCCGATGCTGACCTGGACCGGCGAGATCGGCCGCGTGCTGGCTGCGACGCTTGGAAGGCGGCGCCAAGGTGGCCGGCTTCGACGTGGTGATTCCGAATTCGCTCGAGCAATCCGAGATACCGTTTGGCAGACGGCATGCTGGGCGAAAAGGTCCGCGGTTTCGACCGCGACTTTCTGCGTGCGCTTGCCGGAGCGTCCGCCAACGGCAAGGTGGTGCTGGGCGAAGTTCTCGGCGGCCGCCGATCATGCCATCGCCAGGACAGCGCGTCGCGGTACGCCAGCAGCAGAATATCCGGCCGCTCAACGTCCATACCGACAGCGACGATATCGTGCGCCGACTGCCGCTGACCTTTGCCATCGACGGCGCGAAAGTGCCGACCATGGCGGTCGAGCTGGCGTCACGGGCGCTGGGCGACCGCGCCTCAATTCGACGAGCGCGGCAGGATGACGCTTGCCGGCTACCGGGTTCCGGGCCGGGTGCCGAACACGATGACGCTGAATTTCGAGGGCGGCGCCGACGACATCCCGACCTTCTCGTTTGCCGATCTGCGTGCGTGCGCCGTCAAGAACGACAAGGATTATTTCCGGCGCTGGTTCGACGGCAAGGTCGTCATCTTCGGCTACCGTTCTCGATATCGAAGATCGTCGACATGACGTCCAAGCGCTTTGCGACCGGCATCGAGGGCGCGCGTGCGCCGCGCTGCGCGGCCGAAAGCACGCCGGTCACCGCAGGCTTCCGGACCAGCACGATCGCCGGCGTCTATATCCATGCCACCGCGGTCAACAATCTGATCTCGCGCAACGCGGTGGTCGAACCCGGCCCGCTGGTGCGCTTCCTGATCTCCGCCCTGTTTGCGGTGCTGGCCGCCGTCGCCGCGTGGCGGTTTAGGCCGCTCAGCGCGGCGCTGGCCTGGATGGCCGTGATCGTGGCCGGCATCGCCGGCGCCACCATCGCCTTCAACCACGCGCTGGCGCTGCCGATCGCCGAGCCGTTCCTGGCGAGCCTGTTCGCGCTCGCCGCCACGATCGGCTTCCGCTTCGTCGTCGCCGACAAGGACCGCCGCCTGCTGCAGAAGAGCTTTGCGCTCTATCTCGCCCCGCACGTCATCAACCGCATGCTGTCGTCGAACAAATTGCCCGAACTCGGCGGCGAAACCCGCAACGTGACGGTGTTCTTCTCCGACATCGAGGGATTTTCGCTGATCGCGGAAAAGATGTCGCCCGACAGCCTGATGGAGCTGATGAACGAATATCTGTCGGCGATGACCGACGTCATCGAGCGTCACGGCGGATATGTCGACAAATATATCGGCGACTCCATCGTGGCGGTGTTCGGCGCGCCGGCCGACGATCCTGATCATGCCGCCAACGCGGCGCGCGCCGCGCTGGATTGCTGCACGCAGCTTGCAGAACTCAACGCCTCCTCTGCCGCTTTCCAGGAATACAAGCTGGCGCAGCGGATCGGCATCAATTCCGGCGAGGCGCTGGTCGGCAATTTCGGATCGCGGCGGCGCTTCAACTACTCTGTCATGAGCGACGCGGTGAACCTGGCATCGCGGCTGGAGGGCGCCAACAAGTTCTACGGCACCACCGTCATCGCTTCCGAGACCACCGTCGCCCTTACCGGCGAAGCCTTCGCCTGGCGCGAACTCGACGCCATCAGGGTCAAGGGGCGAATCCAGGCGCTGAAGATCTACGAACTGCTGGCGCGCGCGGCCGAGCTGACGTCCTCGCAGCGAAAGCTCCTGATCGCCAACTACGCCGAAGGACTTGCGCACTGGCGCGCCCGCGAATTCGACCGTGCCGCGACCTGCTTCGGTCGCTCGGCCGGCATCGATCGACCGGCCGCGTTGTTTCGCGATCGTGCCCGCGAATTGGCAGAAGCGCCGCCGGGCGGCGACTGGGACCCGATCCGAACGTTGCAGGAGAAATAATCGAACTGATCGCCCGGGCTAGCGGTCCTGCCCGATCCCGCTCAATAAGCAATGCCGATCATCAGCACGAATTGCCGGCGGCACCAGGCGCCGGAGCAATCCATGTCGTTTCGGATCGGGCGGACGTATCGATCGCGACGGTGATCGCGTGACGCAGCGAGCCGAATTCGTTGCGACGTCCGGTGCCTGACGTCAGGGCGCGCCCCCATTGCGTTTGCGCTGCCGGCTTCACCGGCGCCGCTGGTAAATCCGGCGGCCGCAGCCGGCGGTGCGATCGGTAGCACGCTCACAGCGGCGACGGCCACGGCGAAGGGCAATATCAAGCGAACGTAGCTGGCCATCGGAGAAGCCTCCCGGGTCGCGTGATGAAACGCAGATTGCGGCACAATCTGCATCACCCCACAACAATGTGGCAACCGTCAGAAGCCTACGCCAATAATCGCCTGGGCTCTTCCGCCACCACCGCCCCCGCCGCCGCTCACGATGCTCGGCCGGGCAACGGCCTGCTGGCGGGCCCGGACCGGTTCCGGCGCAGGCCGTGCCCGCCGCGGTTCCTCGCGATCGGGCTGGCGGCTCGTCTGCTTGCGCCGCGACCGGGTGTCCTCCTCGTCGTCATTCTTGCGCGTGGCAATAGCCGGCGCCTTCGGCTTCTCATCGGCGACGCAGGTCTCACCCTTCAACGTTTCGCCGCTCTTGCATTCCAGCGGGCACACGCGGGTGGTGTGCTTGGCGAGTTCCGCGACCAGCTCCGTCGTCACGCTGATATTGCCCGGCGCCTGACCTCCGATCGACATATACCGCCCCAGCGCCGCGCTGGTCGGCGCGTTCAGGGTGCCGTCGGGCTTGCCGCTGAAGCAGCCGAGCCGGACAAGCTCGGTCTGCGCCGAACGAACCAGTTCAGGTGAATTGGGCAGCGCCGCCGCACGCTTGGCGGCTTCGGCCGTGAACGTGTTCAGCGCAGCAACCACCAGTCCCCCAAGCCGATCGCATTTGAGGGCTTTGGCAAGGGCTTTCAAATCCTCGATGCCTGAGCCTTCGCTGCCCTTGGCGGTGATCTGCTCAAGCCTGCCTTGCTCGTCCTTGCACACGATCTCCTTCGCCGCGGCGAGTTCAACCTTCTTGCGCGCTTCCTCGGCTTCCCGCGCCTGCTTCTCGCTTGCTGCCCTGGCCTCGGCAGCCTCCAGCTCAGCCCTGCGCTTTTCCTCGTTCGCCTTGCGCTCGGCAGCCTGCCGTCCTGGCCTTCTGTTCGGCCTCCGCTGCCCTGGCCTGTCGTTCGCTGGCTGCGCGCTGCGCCGCAGCTTCCGCGGCGGCTCGATCCTTTTCGGCCTGTTCGGCTCTTTGTTTGGCTTCGGCGGCCCTGCGTTCGGCTTCCGCGGCTCTGGCCTTTTCCGCGGCTTCCGCCACCTTGGCGCGGCGCTCGTCGTCTTCGCGTTTTCTCGCCGCGGCCTGTTCGGCCTTGACCGCCGCCGCCTGGCGCCGGGCTTCTTCCGCGGCCTTGCGCGCCGCCTCGCGCTCGGCCCGGGCCTGCGCCTCGCGCTCCTCGGCGCCTTTCTTCAGGACGTCGATCCGCTGCTGCGCGTTGACCGTCAGCGGTGAATCCGGGAAGCGCCTGATGAAGCGTTGCAACGCGGCAGGATCCGCAGCGTCTTTCACCCGGTCCCACTCCAGCGATTCTTTCGTCGGCATCTCGCGGCTGGCTGTCGGCGGCTGCGGAAGCGCGGCGAGATTGACGTCGCCCTTATTGCTCAGAGCCTCGATCTGCGCGCGCGCGAGATCGGCATAGAAGCCGGTCGGGTGCGTGCCCAAAAACACTTCCCAGGCCCGCCTCGTGCCGATCTGCTGAACCAGTTCATAATCGGCCTTGATGTCACTCGCCGGCGCCTCTCGCGCCACCGTCGGTGCCGGCACCAGCGCGATATTGCCGCCACCAAGCGCCCCGTAGACGAACGGCTCCTGCCGGCTGTCGGTCATTTTCAGAACCTCGTCCCGGACCCTCCCGAAAGCCAGGCGAACGTCGAGACCGGGAACGGTGAGATTTTTCAGAACCGCAGTCGTGAACGGGCTGTGCAGGCCATCGCCGTCATCGGCCGTCGAGCCGGCCTTCGCGGCATAGGCGATCAATGTGTCGGTGCTGGTCGGCTCGACCTTGCCGAGACCCGCGGATACCGCCCGGGTGGCGGTCTTGCGCTCCCGGCGCATCGCCTTGACGAAGGGATTGTCGCGGCAGGCATCGAGGACGATCAGCCGCAGGCGCTTTGCGCCATCAGCCGAAGAAACCAGCCGCTCCAGCGGAATCGCCTCGTCCTCGGCGTCGCGGTCGCTGGCCAGCCGCGCATCGATCGGGATGAGGTAATTAACCCCGCTGATTTCGAGACCATGGCCGGCATAATAGACGACGGCAATATCGGCTTGATCGGCGATCGTTTCGAACTTGCGGATCGCGCGCTTGAATTCGAGGTTGCCGTCATTGATCAGGGTATCGATCGTGTCGAAGCCGGCATCGCGGAACATCTTGGCGACCGCGTTCGCGTCCCGCGATGGGTTGGGCAGTTGCGGAACGGTCTGGTAGCTCGAATTACCGACAACCAGCGCCACGCGCTTCTCGGCCCAGGCCGCATCGGTGACAAGCAACATCGCAAGGACGTTCAACCAGGGAACGACGACCTCCCGCGTCGGCACGTACGGCCAGTATTCGCTCGGCCTCGCCGGGCAGATCGTGAACACGGGCTGGCTCGGCTTCGTGCGCGTCGACTATCGCAATGGCGAGCACATCGACGGCTGGACCGGCAACGCCGGCATTCGCTACCAGTTCACGCCCGAGACGCTTACTGCCGTCATGCCGACCAAGGCTCCCAGGTCGCCGATCCCGGTCATCGGGGTAACGAACTGGACCGGCTTCTATGCTGGCGGATTCTTCGGCGCCGCTGCAGGCCGCACCGACATCGCGTTCCCGGGCTCGCCGCAGGCGACCAACCGTCCGTGGGTATTCGGACCGATCGGCGGCATCCAGCTCGGCTACAACTACCAGTTCCCCAACAACTGGGTTCTCGGCTTCGAAGGCGACATCGGCGCCGCCGACGTCCATGGCGGTCGCAGCGCCGGCACTCAGGTCGCCCTGCCCGGCATGACCTCGTCTCTCTTTGGCCTGCAGGACAAGACCTCCTGGATGGCCACGGCGACGGCCCGCGTCGGCTATGCCGTGGGCCGCACCCTGTTCTACGGCAAGGGTGGCGCCGCGTTCGAAAACAGCCGCGTGTCTGCGACCTGCTTCAATCCGCAAGGCCCGGCATTGCAGCCTCCTGCTGCCCCCACTTTCTGCTTCAATCAGGCGGGCGTGGTGTTTGCCAACGGCACGGGCTTCGGGACCTCGAGCACGCGCGTCGGCTGGACCATCGGCTACGGTGCCGAGTTCGACCTCGGCAAGAACTGGTCGGCCAAGGCCGAATACGACTACATCTCGTTCGGCAGCCACACCGCGCTGGCCTCCGACGGCACCACGATCATCCGCGACCGGGCCGACATCAGCCAGGTCAAGGTCGGCTTGAACTACCGCTTCGGACCGACGACGGTCGTCGCCAAGTACTGATCAAGTACTAATCCGGCGACGGTCGCGTCCGCGCCGAGGCCAAATCGAGCAGTTTAATTGGGCGACCGCCACCGGCGGTCGCCCAATTTCGTTTCTGCCTGCAAAAGTCGCGCGGGTTGATCTCGACAAGCCCCAACAAGGTGTATAGACGAGCGCGGCGCAATCCGGCGCCTCCCAATCCTGCCGCCACCCGTGAGTTCGCGTCCGATGGCCACCCCCAAGCGATACGACCGGATCGCCTTTGTCGCGAGCGCAAGCACCGAGGCGCAGGCCGCGCTGGCTAATCTCGTCAAGCTGTACGGCAATCATGATGCCGACGACTGCGGACGTCGTGGTGGCGCTCGGCGGCGACGGATTGATGCTGCAGACGCTGCATCGCCACATGCGCTCGGGACAAGCCGATCTACGGCATGCATCGCGGCACCGTCGGCTTCCTGATGAACGAATACACCACGCATGATTTGCATACGCGGCTGGCGGCGGCGCGCGAATCCCTGATCAACCCGCTGCTGATGCGCGCGACCGACATCCACGGCACGGTGCATCTGCATCACGCCATCAACGAGGTCGCGCTGTTTCGCCAGACCAACCAGGCCGCGCATCTGCGCATCCTGATCGACGAGCACGAGCGGATGGCGGAATTGATCGCCGACGGCATCCTGGTGGCGACGCCGGCCGGCTCCACCGCCTATAATCTCTCGGCACAGGGACCGATCCTGCCGATCAACGCAGCACTTCTGGCGCTGACCCCGATCAGCGCCTTCCGCCCGCGCCGCTGGCGCGGCGCCCTGCTCCCGAACTCCGCCTTCGTTGTCATCGAGGTGCTCGAAAGCGAGAAGCGCCCGGTCGCGGCCGCCGCCGACCATGACGACGTGCGCGACGTCCAGCGCGTCGAAGTGCTGTCCGACAAGACGATCTCGATGCGGATGCTGTTCGATCCCGGTCACAGCCTCGAGGAACGCATCCTGCGCGAGCAGTTCGGGTCCTGACGCCCGCCCGGTGACCATCCGGTGACCTCGAGCCAGGGTCCTATCCGAAAAAAGTGGCGCCATCGGGTATTGACGCGAGCCTGATAGACCCGCTTCTCAACCCTTCCTTAACGAGCGCCGCGATATGGTTAACACCAGTATACTGTTTTGCTGGGCCAGGCCGGACCATGTATCGCATCGACTTCAACAAGCTGCGATTTCTGATTTGCGACGACAATCCGCATATGCGCCGCATCCTGCGGACGCTGCTGCATTCGTTCGGCGCGCGCGAGGCCTATGAGGCCGAGGACGGCGCCACCGCGCTCGAAATGTACAGCCACTACGTGCCCGATATCGTCATCACCGACTGGTCGATGCCGATCTTCGACGGTCTCGAACTGGCGCAGATGATCCGGCAGCCGGAATCGAAGGGCAACCCCTACGCGCCGATCATCATGCTGACCGGGCATTCGGAGAAACGCCGCGTCACCGTCGCGCGCGATGCCGGCGTCACCGAGTTTTTGGCGAAGCCGATCTCGGCCAAGGGACTCTACCAGCGCATTCTCAACGTCGTCGCCAACCCGCGCCCCTTCATCAAGACCAAGACCTATTTCGGCCCCGACCGCCGCCGCAATACCGTCAACGCCTATATCGGCCCCGAGCGCCGCGTCGGCGGCGAGGTCGAAGTCATGCAACAGCCGTCGCTGCTCGACAAGGCGCGCACGGCCGTCTAGCGCCGGCCTGGAGAGACCATCATGACGAAACAGAAGCCCGGCACGATACAGGTCAAGTCGTTCGGCGATCACCACGTGATCACGCAGCCCAATCCGCTGCGCAAGGTGTTGCTGCGCGTTCCCGAAACCGACCTCGACGATCCCGTCGCGCGCGCGGAAAAGGCGCTCGCCGGACTGTCCGGCGAATTCAAGAACTGGATGGCGATCGAGGCCGACCGGCTCTCGGCGGCGCATGCGGCCGTGCTCCGCGACGGCTTCACCGTCGACAACCGCGAAGAGCTGTTTCGCGCCGCCCATGACATCAAGGGCGACGCCGCCACGTTCGGCTTCCCGTCCGCCGGCGCCGCCGCCGAAAGCCTGTGCCGCATCATCGAACACGCGCCCGACCTCGATCTGGTCCCGGCGGAACTGATCACCCACCACATCAACGCCATTCAGGCGATCGTGCGCGAACGCACCAAGCTCGACACCGCCAAGATGGCCAGCACGCTCAGCACGCAGTTGCGCGGCGTCGCGGACGAATTCCTGGTCAAGGTCAACCGCGACCGCCCCGAACATCTCGAAGCGATCCTGGCGCCGAGCATCGTGCCGGCGGAGTAGCTGGCGATATCTCCACGCCGTCGTCCCTGCGAACGCAGGGACCCATACGCCGCGGCTTCTCGATTAAGAACACGTTGGTCGACGACTTCGCGCAACCGTAACCATTTGTGATTATGGGTCCCTGCGCCCGTGCGCAATTGCGCACTAGGCAGGGACGACAGCGAATGTGTTGTCGCAGGATCGCCTAAGCCGCGATCAGATCGCGCGCGGGCGGAACGTGCGCTTCGTCGGCGACCAGTTCCTCGCAGAACATGCGGGCTTCTTCGCGCGCGGACTCGGTTGCGAAGCGCCGCAGCAGGATCAATAGCGGCTCGGCGGATTTGCCGTCGGTTTCGCAATGGGTCAGAACGCGCTCGACCATGCGGCGGCGCAGTCTCTCCGCCCCGCCGGTGCGTATCGACATAGCCGGTCTCGCGGCCGGCCTCGAGCGCGACGCGGAACGCCGCGAAGGTCGATTCCGGAAGGCCGGCGCGGATCAGCAGCGCCTGCAGGCTGGCGTCGCCGCGGTCATGCACAAGCGCGGTGACGCGGGCCAGCGGCAGGTCGGCCAGTTCGGCCAGCGCGGCCTCGAACAGTTCGAGATTGCCCGACAACAGCGCGCGCAGGATCAGGCCGGCGGTGAGCTGCCCCGTGGCGCGCAGATGCTGCACCAGGCCCTGCATGTCCTCGCCGCGCGAGCGCGCCGCGATGCTGATGGTCGAGCGTTCGCGGGACTTCGTCCGCCAGCCGCGCCGCCCGTTCGGGGCTCAACCAGTTGCGAGCGGCGGCGAACTGCGCCAGCGTATCGGACAGTTTCGCGACCAGCGCCGCGCGGGTGGCGGCCGGCAAGCCTTCCAGCAACAGCATCGCTTCCCGGATGGCAGCGAGATGGCCATGCCGTTCGACAATGCGGTCCCAGGAAAATGGAGCAAGCTCGGCATAGGCGTTTTCGATCAATTCGAGCGCTGCCGCCGCCGAACCTACTTCGGCAATCGCGGCGGAAACCGACGACGGCAGATTGATGCGGCGGGCGATCGAACATTGCATGTCGCTGGTGCCGGTCGCGACGATATCGACGAGGTCGGCGTCGATCAGAAGCGGCGAATATTCGAGCACCGGCAGCGCGATCGACGGCTGGTCGGCCGCAAGCGCCCGCACGATGGTGGCCGGCGCGTCAGGGCTTCGCGAAAATACTTCCGCCATGGCCTGGCGAACCAGCGGCGATGGATCGTCGAGCAGCATCAGCAGCGCGCCTTCGGCGGCGATGCGATCGTCCTCGCTGAGATCTGAAATCAACCAGGCCCGCGCCAAAGCCCGCGTCGCCTCTGCCCGCTCGCCTGCCGGAGCGGTACGAATCCAACTTATGAACTGCCGAACGATCATGGTCCTGGCTACGCAACCTGTGACGACACCGTGACGCGGTGCCACTATTAGAAAAAATAAACCATGACGCTTAACAAAGGGTTCACCATAAACGGCTGGTTTTATTGACGTTTTGTTAAGGGTGCGAGGTAGCCCGGCACAGGCACCGCCCTCATCCTGAGGAGCCGCGCTTCGCGCGGCGTCTCGAAGGATGGCCACGCACACTAGTCGGGCCGCATGGTTCGAGACGCCGCTTCGCGGCTCCTCACCATGAAGGTTGGCGGCCGAACATGCCGGCGCAATGTCAGCTGCTGAACGTGCCGTTGCGGTCGCTGAAGAGATCGAGCCGGCCGGGTGCGCGAACCTCGGGCTTATGTTCGGACAAAACGGTATTCGCCGAGGTCAGCGACGAATTGCTGCCCCACAATTCCTGCACCGCCGGCGAAATCGGCTGCGTGCGTTCGCCGGCCTGGAACAGCGAGCGGAAGATCGGTTCGGACTGCGCCGAGGCGGTCTTCATATTTGCCTGCGATGTGGCCGCCACCGGCGTCACGCTGCGCTGATCCGGGAAGCTCGAGAGATAGGCCGCGTTGTCGATCGCCGCCGGCGCCGCGTTGCTCGCGACCGTGACGCGCCTCGGCAGATCGCCGCCGGCAGCCGCCATCGCGGTGCGCGTCACCGGCGAATTGGCGGCGCTGGCGTAGCGCGTGTTCAGCACCGAATAGACCTGCGAGACGCTGCGGGCCTGTCCCGAGCGATCATAGAAGATCGACTGGTTGGCCGCCGCTGCGTTCGGAAACATCTGCGCGGCGGACGCGTTCGGATTGTCCTCGGCGTTCTGAATCAGCTTGCCGGCGCCGCCGACGCCCATGAAATGCGCCATATAGAGTTCGGCGTCGGTCGGGCGGCGGCCGATCTTGCCGGTCAGTTTGAAACTGTTGGACTGGGTCAGCACCGCCGCCATCGACGAGGCGGCCTCCGGATCGTCGCGCAATTTCATGATCGCCGCGCGTGCGTCGGGGTCGCTGACCGAATAGCTGCCGGAAGGATTTTTGGTGATGGCGTCGGCATATTTGCCGTAGCCGAGATGGGCGCCCGCTTCCTTCACCGTCCCGAGCCAGGTCTGGTCGATGAACTGAAACAGCCCGCGCGCCGACGAGGTGCTGGCGGCGGCCTTCGGGTTGAAGTTGGATTCCATCTTGGCGGTGGCGAGCAGATATTCGAAGCTGGCGCCGGTGGTCGAGGCAGCCTGCTTGATCGAGCCCGCGATCTGCGCGCGCGTGGGATCGACACCTGCCGCAGCCGTGGCGCTTGTTGTGTCGACCGACATTTCTCTGGTGCCCCGCTCCTCGCGAAACGACCGCGCGGGCTCTTAAAGCGCCGGCAATCAGCGCCTATACGCGGGCGAGACTGCCGCAATTATGGTTAATGGAGCGTTAAGGAATGGCCGGCGCCGCCCGCTTACGGCTGGGCTTCGTAATAGCGGGCGACCTGGTCGATCTCTTCCGCCGTCATCTGGCGCGCGATGTTGCGCATCTGCTGGCTGATGTCGTTGCGGCGGGTGCCGGCCGCAAAAGCCTGCAGTTGCGCCTTGATGTAGACGGCCGACTGGCCGCCGAGCCATGGACTGCCGGCCTTGTTGTCGATGTCGCCGTGGCAGGAGCCGCAGGGCGCGATGTTGCGCATCGGCGCCCCGATGGTGACGATCGCAGGCGCAGCCAGCGCCGCATCGAGCTTGTTCGACGGCACGCGCGGCAAATAGGCATAATAGGCCGCGATATCCAGCATGTCCTGATTGCTGAGATTGGCCGCGAACGGACTCATGACCACATTGACCCGCGCACCGGTTTTGAAATCAACCAGCTCCTTGTAGGTGACGGCGGCGAACTGGCCGGCCAGGTTCGGCGAATTGGCGTCGCTGACGCCCTGCGGCCCGTGGCAGATGGCGCAGCGTTGCGCCAGCGTGGCACCGCGGCCGATCGAGACCTGATCGTGCCGCGTCAGCATCTCCGACGTCATCACCACGTTCGAGGTCTTGAAGTCGGGCTGGATGGAATTCGACCTGCTTCGATGCGCGCGGCACACCCGCGGCGCTGCAGATCGCGTCCCAGATGCCGCTCAGCTTGAGGTCCGGCTGCGCCAGCGGCAGCCAGATAAGCCCGGCGAGTGCGGCAAGCACCGCGATGGCAACCGTCACGCCGACGCTCGCGCTGAACCACGGATTGCGCAACGAGAACAGCGGCTGCTCGCTCATCGGCTCGCTCCGACATAGACCGCGGGCACGTTGGTTTCCTTCAGCGCCATCAACTGTGCGATCGGATAGCCGTAATTGACGACGGTGAGTCCGATCATCAGCGCAAGCCACAGCCCAAAGCTGTTCAGCGCGGCGGGGATCCGCGCCGGCATGTGCAAAGGCACGGCAAACCGGTAGGCCCCCGCCTCGCTCCGCGCGGCCCGCTGGCCGCGAACCAAGACGGTGAGAAACAGGACGCCCGAGACCAGCAGAATGAAGCCGCCGATCGCCGACATCGAGACCGAAAACGCCTGCGGCGAGATTGCCGGATTGGCGTAGTCGTAGAACGCCATGCGGCGCGGCATGCCGAGAATCCCGACGTAATGCCACGGGAACGTGGTGACGATCATGCCGATGAACCACAGCCAGAGCTGGGTTCGCATCAGGCCGAAACTTTCCAGCGCGCGGTCGGTCAGATGCGGCCACAGATCATAGGCGATCGCAAAATACATGATGACGATGGCGCCGCCGAAGATCAGGTGGAAATGCCCGGTGATCCATTGCGTGTTGTGGACGCTGGCATCGAGCTGATAGCTCATGTTGATCAGCCCGCCGGCGCCGCCGAAGCCAAGCATGACCAGCGACAGCGCGGTCGCCAGCATGATCGGATTCTGCCAGGGCAGCGCGCTGACCCATCCGAACGCGCCATGGCCGCCGCGCAGCCGGCTGGCGATCTCGGCGGACGCGCAGATCGTGAACACCGTCAGCAGTGTCGGCAGCGCCACCAGCCCGGTGAACACCGAATGCATGAACTTGAAGCCGGCGCCGACCTGCGGATCGGCGAACAGATGATGCACGCCGATCGGCATCGCCACCACGACGAACAGGATGAAGGAAATCCGCGCCATGGCGTCGCTGTAGAGCCGGCCGCCGATCGCGCGCGGGAAGATGGTGTAATAGGCGATGTAGGTCGGGAACAGCCAGAAATAGACGATCGCATGCAGCGTCCAGGAGAAAAACACCCGCGCCAGCCCGGCATCGATGGTCGACCGCAGCCCGAGCGCCACGGGCAGGATCTGGAAAATGATCTCGAGTGCCGCGCCGACGGCGGTCCAGCCCCACAGATACGCGCCCGCGACATTGGCGAACATCGCCAGCGGCACTGGCTGTTGCGGATTTTCCCGCTTCCAGATCGCCAGATTGATCGACATCAGCGCGACCCAGATCCATGAGCCGACCACCACCATCACGACGCCGATGTAGTAGAAGGGATTGCCGACCATCGGCGGATAAAAAGTGTAGAGCACCGAGGCTAAGCCGAGCGAAACCGGGATCATCGCGACCACGGCGCCGACCGCGACCAGGAAAAAGCCGGCCCAGGCCCAGCGGCGGCCGACCAGCGGCTTTTCCAGCGCCGCTTCCGTGATCGCATAGCCAAAGCCCATCGCGATCAGGGTCGGGAATACATAGCCCATCGCCGAGCCGTGCGCGGTGACCGAGCGATAATAGAATTCCGGATTGAAGTGCCAGGCATTGAGCGGACTGCGGACGAACATCTGCCAGGCGCCAAGCGCCAGCGCCGCGCCGAACACGATGAAGGCGAGCCAGAAATGGCAGAGGATGAGACGCTTGTTAGTCAACACAGGTCAACCTCCGCCGCGCCGCCGCAAGCTTGGCAAAGGCGGCCTTGTCGACCACCTTGACCTTGCCCCACATGCCCTGATGTCCGATGCCGCAGAATTCCTGGCATGGCATCACATGCTCGCGCGGCGCCTTGAAGCGGATCGGCAGCTCAGCGACATAGCCCGGCACCAGCATGGTGTTGATGTTGGTGCCCTCGATCAGAAGGCCATGCACCACGTCCGCGCTGGTGGCGCGCAGGGTGATCGGCGTGTCCGCGGGCACCACGATGCATTGCGGCGTGAATGAATATTGCTGCCCGATCGCGCGCACGGTGACCGAGCCGTCGGCCTCGAGCGTGCTGCCGAGATTGCTTTCGACGAATTCGCCGGAAAGATGCAGCGTCCTGGGGTCGGAGGTTTCGACCCGGCCTTGCGGCATGGTCGCCTGATGGATGCCGATGAAGGTCGCCATGCCGACCAGTAAGCCGACGATCACGATCGACAGGATCGCCCATCGCCGCTCGATTCGGGCTGCGACCGCTTCGCCGGCGCCGTGATCCGTCTCCGTCATGCTCAGGCGCTCACCATGTTCAGACGCTCGCTGCGGCCGGCAGGAATACCAGGAGATAGAACGCAAACCACAATCCGATCACGATCGCGGTCGCGATGCCGGCAACGGCAATGGCGCCGCCCGGGCCGGAGCGGACGATGGCGTCGACGCGCTCCTCCTCGGAGCCCAGCGTCGACGATTGCGGCGGGGATGAGTTGATCATGACGCCCCTCAGTTCAGCGTTGCCGCGCGAAGTTCATTGGCCTGTCGCGCCGAGACCGGCTGCGCCGCGATTGCCCCAGGATGTGCGGATGTAGGTCACGACGGCCGCGACCTCGTCGTCGGACATCCGGTGCGCGAACGGCGGCATGCCGTAGGGCATCGGATTTCCCGCCGTGCCCGGCGGATAGCCGCCATTGAGCACCATCCGGATCGCGTTGACGGCAGAAACCATCTGGATCGACTGGTTGCCGGCGAGCGGCGGATAATGCGGGGGCATGCCGAGCCCCTCCGCGCCGTGGCAGCTCGCGCATTCGCGGTCGTAGATCTGCTTGCCGAGCGAGAGCAGCAGGCTACTCTCCGCCGAAGGCAGCGGCGTTGCCGGCTTATCCGGCGACGTCCCCTGTGCGAGGCTCTTCAAATAGATCGCCATCGCGCGGGTGTCGTCGTCGTTGAGATATTGCAGGCTGTTGTAGACGACTTCCGCCATCGGCCCGTAGACCGCACCGCGGGCGGAGACGCCCTTGCGCAGATAGTCGGAAATCTCCTCGATGGTCCAGTCGCCGAGACCCGCTTCCTTGTTCGAGGTCAGCGACGGCGCGTACCAGTTCTGCATCGGAATCAAGCCGCCCTCGAAGGCCTGCGATTCCGAACTGCCGCCCAGCGCGTTGATCGCGGTGTGGCACATGCCGCAATGGCCGAGGCCTTCGACCAGATAGGCGCCCCGATTCCAGTCCGCCGATTTGGTCGGATCCGGCTTGTACACGCCCTCCTTGAAAAACAGCGTGCGCCATCCAAGGATCAGCGAGCGGTTGTTGAAGGGAAATTTCAGATCGTGCTCGCGGTTACGCTGCTTCACCGGCGGGATCGAGCGCAAGTAAGCATAGATCGCGTCGCTGTCCTCGCGCGTCACCTTGGTATAGGAGGCAAACGGCATCGCCGGATAGACCAGCCCGCCGTCGGGGAAACGCCCGTTGTGCATCATCTGGTAGAACTGGTCGGACGTCCACATTCCGATGCCGGTCTGCGGATCGGGCGTGATGTTGGAAGTATAGAGCGTGCCGAACGGCGTCTTCATCGGCAGGCCGCCGGCAAAGATCTTGCCCTCGCGCGCGGTATGACAGGCGATGCAATCGCCGGCACGGGCGAGATATTCGCCCTTGGCGATCAGGGCCGCATCCTGCGCCATTGCGGGCGACGCGCCGATCAACAGCCACGCAGCGAGCAAAGCCGGTAGCAGAGCTTTCAAGGTTCTCGGCATCTGCACGATCTCCCCTTCAGTTCGGCTGGCTGCCGCAGGCAAGCGGCATCGGCAGGCTGCCCCGCTTGGCAAAGGACGGGTCCGTCGGCGCGGGACGCGACGACAGGTAGGCCGCAACAGCCTTGACGTCGTCCTCGGTCAGAAGGCCGGCAACGATCTGCATGCAATCGGGCGCCGCGGCAGTCCGGGTGCCGTAACGCCAGCCGCCGAGTTGCGCGCTGATGTAACTGGCGCGCAGGCCAAGCAGCCCGGGTATCGCCGGCTCCATGCCGCCGAAGCTCGCGCCGTGGCAACTGGCGCAGGCCGGAACGCCGCGCTGCGGATCGCCATTGACGGCAATCGATTCGCCGCGCGCGAGGATATCCTTGCTGACGGAGGGAATAGCGGGCGCCGGGAATGGCGGCCGCAGCGAGGCAAAATGTTCGGCCATCTGCTTGAGGTAGGGGTCGGGCAGAAAATCCAGCAGATAGTTCATCGGCGGATATTTGCGGCGTCCGTCCCTGAACGCCAACAGCTGATTATAGAGGTAGCCTGCAGGCTTTCCCGCCAGCCGCGGAAAATACACGTCGCTGGTCCCCTCGCCCTCCGCACCGTGACACGAAGCGCAGGCGAGGACGCGCGCGGCCATGGTGTCGGGCGGTTGTGGGGTGGTCTGGGCTCGCGCCTCGCCCAGCGAAAGCACGATCGAAGCTAGAAGAGAGGAAGCAAGCAGGGAGAGTGCCGAAGAGAATCGTTGCGCCACCGTGATGCCCCATCTCGACCGCAAGATGGAACCCTCGCACATCGCACCAACAGAGGCAACGCAGCACTCGCGCCGAGAGCTGCGACATTGGCGCATGGATCAGCTGAATTTATTTGCGATACACTTTGGTCGGATCGAACTGCCTGTCCGCGTCGACGAATGACAACCGTGTGTCACCATCGGCCGCGTCGATCTTGCGATAGAAGCACGAATGCCGCCCGGTGTGACACGCAGCGCCGTTCTGCTCGACGCGGATCCAGATCGCATCCTGATCGCAATCCAGTCGCATCTCGACCACGCGCTGGGTGTGACCGGACGTCTCGCCTTTTCGCCACAACGCATTGCGCGACCGGCTGAAGTACCAGGCCTCGCCGCTTTCGATCGTCTTGCGCAGCGCCTCGTCGTTCATGTGGGCGACCATCAGCACGTCGCCGGTCGCGGCATCGGTCGCGACGCAGGTCACTAGACCCGGACGCGTCGAATTTGGGCTGGAAGGCCAGCCCCTCTTCGCGCTCGTTGGTCGTTGGAGATGTGGACACGAAAGCCTCGCGAGAAAATTCGGCGAGGTTACCGGCTCGGTCCTCGCACCAGGGACAGGAAACGCTGCTGCTCCGCCGGATTGTCGCGGAACATGCCGGTGAAGCGGCTGGTGAACGTCGTCGCGCCATGCTTGGCGACGCCGCGCACCGACATGCAGGTATGCTCCGCCTCGATCAGCACGGCCACGCCGCGGGGTTTTAGATACCTCGTCGATCGCGGCCGCGATCTGCGCGGTCAGATGCTCCTGGGTCTGCAGGCGGCGGGCGAAGATATCGGTGAGCCGCGCCAGCTTCGACAATCCGACCACCCGCTCGACCGGCGTATAGGCGATATGCGCCCTGCCGTAGAACGGCATCATGTGGTGCTCGCATTGCGAGGTGAATTCGATGTCGCGGATCAGGACGAAATCGTCATAGCCGGCGGTTTCGCCAAAGGTGCGGTCCAGCACCTCGGCCGGGCACTGATGGTAGCCCTGATAGAGTTCGTCGAAGGCTTCGACCACCCGGCGCGGCGTATCCAGCAGGCCTTCGCGGCCGGTGTTCTCGCCGATATAGCTGAGCAGAACGTGCACGGCCTGTTCGGCCTCCGCGCGCGACGGGCGCGGCAGGTCGGCGCGGACGGCGGCGGCCAGGAATTCGGCCGGATCGAGCTCGGCCGGACGGGTTTCCGGGGCTACGTCGGGCGATTTCACTTCGGAAGCGGCCTTGCCGGGGCGGAGGGATTTGATCAATGCGTCCATGTCTTCTCCGTTCGACCGGCCGCAAAGGCCGGAGTGTCACCGGGCAGACGGGGCGGTATTGCCGCCGGGCGCCTGAGTCCCATTCAAAATACGTCGACTGCCGAATTGGTTTCATTTCGGCCGGCCTTCGCAAACGGCCGGGCTGTTTTTCCGCCGTTCCTGCCCATATATAGGACGATGAAACCCAGCCGCCAAGGGCGCTTCTGCCGCCGCCCGGGACACCTCATCTCATGCTGAACGACATCTACAACAAGCGGATCATCGAACTGGCGGGCAATATCCCCCGCCTCGGCCGCCTCCCCGACCCCCACGCCAGCGCCACCGCCCACTCCAAACTGTGCGGTTCGACCGTCAAGATCGACCTCAAGATGGACGGGCCCGTGGTCACCGACTTCGCCCATGACGTGAAGGCCTGCGCGCTGGGACAAGCCTCCTCCTCGATCATGGCCAGCCATGTGGTCGGCTCGACGGCTGGCGAGTTACGTGAATTGCGAGAAACCGTGCGCAAGATGCTGAAGGAAAACGGCACTCCCCCGCAAGGCAAATGGGCCGACATCGCCCTGCTCGAGCCGGTGCGCGACTACAAGGCCCGCCACGCCTCGACCATGCTGACCTTCGACGCCGTGGTCGACGCCATCGGCCAGATCGAAGCCCGGGCGAAGCAGGCGGCGTCGGCGTAAGAGGCGAGCTCAGCATACCGTCGTCATACCCCGCGAAGGCGGGGTATCCAGTACGCCGGGAAATCTCGATCAATTTCAGACGCCTCAGCGTACTGGATCATCCGCTTTCGCGGATGATGACACCTTGAGTTGGGGCGGAGCCCTACTTCTGCGGCTGAGCCGGCGCGGCGGCAGAGCCGCCGGTCGGAACCGCGGCTTCGGCGGTCTTGGTCGATTTGCCCGGCTGCGGCTGCGCGTCGCCCTCGACGGCGGAACTGACGAAGCGATCCTGCGGCTTGGCAGGCTTCGCCTCGGCCATCGGCACCGACGCATTGTCCTGCGGGAACACGTCGGCGACCGCGTCGGTCGTGACCAGATTGGTCAGCCGCAATTCACCGCGCGACATCTCGTGCAGATCTTCCCACGGCGGCACGCTGAGCGCGAGCGACAGCAGATCGCCGGTGCCGCCCATGTCGAAGGTGTATTTTGCGAGCCGGCCGATGTCGCGCTCCACGATCATCAGGTCCTGCGCGGTGTAGCTTGCCGCCTTGGCGTCGTCGGCGCGATCGCCCATCCAGATCTGGTGCACGCGGACATGCGCGACGGCGGCACGTAGCGGGTCTTGCCCGACAGCAGCAGGAACACGCACATCGACTCGCAATAGGCTTCCGGCATCACGCTCGCGCGTTCGCCCTGCGCGGTCTGCGTGCGCACGGTGGCGCCGACCGTGGTCAGCGCGCCGAGACCGCGGAACCGGCGGCCGAGCGCGATGGAATCGTTGACCGAGCCGCCGCTGGAATCCAGCACGATGGTGGCGCCGGCGAGCTGGCGATCCCTGCGCGAACTCCTCGAACTCCTTCGGGCTATCCGATGTGACGATGCCGACGGCCGAGACCCAGCCCCTGCAATCGGGCTGGCACGCGACCCACTTGAAATGCATCGGCTGCTTGCGTTCTTCGAGGGTGCCGCCGGCATGGGCCGAATTGCCCAGCGTCGTGATCGCGCCAGGCAATGCGAGACAAAAGGCGGTGGCGCCGAGGAGCGCCCAGCCGCGAAATTTCAGCGACCTCACAAACCTCAATTTGGTTCCTTCCCCCAAGCCCCGTCAGACGAGCAACGGCAATGGCCCCACTTCAACGCAACATGATTCTGTCATCGAAGCGTTATCAAAACGGTAACTGTGCTGACCCGTGTCGTCCATAATACCTTTGCTTGCTACGGCGCTTCGCAGTGCGATAATTGCGAAGTGTGGCGCAAATATCTGCACGCATCGAGTTCCTTGCTTGGGAACTCCCGCAAAACTACGTATATGGTTCAGCATGGCGCCCACCGATCATTCATCGTCACCTCCGAAATCATGCACGGATTGTGCCAGCACCGCGCGCCGTCTGCCGCGCAACGCGGGACGCGCGCTGATCTGGATCTACCGGCACACGCTGTCGCCGCTGGTCGGCTACAACTGCCGGCATCTGCCGACATGCTCGGTCTATGGCGACGAAGCGATCGAACGCTTCGGCCTGTGGGGCGGCGGATGGATGACGCTGGCGCGGATCCTGCGCTGCCAGCCCTGGGGCACATCCGGCATCGACAACGTGCCGCTGACGAGGCCGCCGGGTGCGCGATGGTATCTGCCGTGGCGCTACGGGCGCTGGCGCGGCGTCAACGCGCTGATGCAACGCGCATTGCTGATGCGCTGCGGAACTTCGGTCTCCCGTCCGCATTGATTTGGTGCTCCTCAAGGGAGGAAACAAACGATGCGCTGGAAAATCAGCCACCACGGTCACGATCGCAGGCAGAACGACCTGCTCGCGATCCTCGCGCTGCTCATCGTCATCGTCGCGGCGTGGCATTATTTCGGCACGCACTCCGAACCGCCAAGCACAGGCGGCCTTCATCGTGCCGAGCCAAAGCGTGCGCTGGTGAAGTCCGGCTGTTCTAACGCGAGCAGAGCGCCAGCGGCCAGAAGAAGCCGCTACGCGGCCGCGACCCGATATGCGCCGGCGGCCGGGCTTGCGCGGAGCGTGGTGGCGCTGGTGGCGCCGCGGCCGATGATGCGGCGTCGATGGCGGCGAGCCGTCGTCGGGCAGCCTCACCGACAGCAGCAAATTCGATTCATGCGTGCGCCAGCGATAGCCGATGCCGAAATCGATCGGCTGCGCGCGCCGGAACAGCGCGGCATAGGATTCCTGATAGCGTCCGGGGAATTCGTCGATCGGTCCGAGATAGCGGCCGAACGGGAAGAAGCGCCATTTCTTCGCGCTGTAATAGGCAAGCGGAATTCCGGAATCGTCCTGGATGATGGTGGCGCTGTTGGCGAGCAGGAAGTCGCGCACCGTGGTGAAGTTGCCGGAATGCAGCAGATAGGACGCGCTCTTGATCAGGCTGTTGCCGGGCGCGAGCGTCGCGCAGAATTTCAGGAAGCCGCTCGCCTTGACGCCGGAATTGGAAAGATCGGTCGAGAAATAATACAGCGTCTTTTCCTGGCCGTCGCTGCCGGCGAAGATGATGCGCACGCCGCGCACGGCGTTCGGTCCGGCATTTTCGCCGGCGAAATACGCCGCGCCCTGGTCGTCCAGCGCGATCGGGCTGACGCTCTTCATGGTCATGCCCGAGCGCGCCAGGAACACGTAGAGGATCGGCAAGGTGCCGCTGATCTGGCCCGCCTGCAGATCGGTCTTCATCTGCTTGGTGATGAAGAAGCTGAAGCTCAGGATCGAACCGAGCGAGCGCTCGACATTGTAGAGCGCTGACGCGATGCCGCCGCGCGGCAATCGCGAGAGGTCGGGCACCGAGCCGACCGGCTCGAGCGCGCTCAGCACGTAGGTCGACGCCTTGGAATAGAACGCGTTCGCGTAGAGAAAGTCCGGGCCCGAGAACATGTAGAACATGGTCGGCCGCGGCGCCGCCAGATTGGTGTCCGACCAGGCGCGGATCCGCGACAGCTGGCGCTGCTCGAGCTGCGCGAACGCGCTGTCGAAGAATTTGGCGTGACGCTGCCAGGCCGGATCCTTGGTCAGCGGCGTCAGCGGCGAATCCGCCGACGGCATCATGCCGGCCAGAAATTTCGCGGTATCGTCCACCGTTGCGGTTTGGGCAGGACGCGCAGCCACCGCCGCCAGCAGCATGACAGCCGCGAGCGTCGCAATGCGCAGGGAATGCAGCATGTTCATTCGCGACCCGCGGAGACGGCCACGGGGCCTTGATCTGCCCGCTTGCGGAAAACGGCGTAAATCAAGAGGCCTGAAAACATGATCAAAATACCAAGGACCGACTGCAGCGGCCGTTCGGTCAAAAGATAGTACATCATGAAGCCGGTCACGAGCAGGAAAACCACCGGGGTTACCGGGTATCCCCAGGCGCGGTAGGGCCGCGGCAGGTCGGGATGCGTGATGCGCAGCTTGATGACGCCGAGCACGGTGAAGAACGAACAGAACAACAACGCGAACTGGATGAAATCGAGCACCGCCTCGAAGCTGCGCGTAAACAGCATCAGGCTCGCGACCGTGAGCTGAAACAGGATGGCGTAGGCCGGCGCGCCGCCGGTCGACCTGCGGGCGAACGGCCGCAGCACCGGAATGTCCTCGCCCATCGTCATCATGACGCGCGGCCCGATCCACATCATCGCGCTGATCGAGGAGATCAGTCCGAAGCAGATCATCGCGCCGACGATGCGGCCGCCGAATTCGCCGAAGATGTAGCTGCCGGAAATCCGGGCGACGTCGAGCTGGCCTGCCAGCTTGTCGATCGGCGCGGTATGCAGGAACACCGCGTTGAGCGCGACATACAGCACCAGCACGATCAGCGTTCCGATCAGCATCGCCCGCGGCACGTTGCGCTCGGGCAACGTCACCTCGCCGATGATGTAGGTCGCCGCGTTCCAGCCCGAGAACGAATACATCACGAACACGAGGCTGATCGCGAACGGCGCGCTGACGATATGGGTGAAGTCGGAGGCCGATGGCGCGAACGACACCGGCTGCGCCGTGCCGATCACGAAGCCGCTGACCAGGAAGGCCACGATCAGCACCACCTTCAGGATGGTCGCGATCAGTTGAAAGGTCGAGGAGTGCCGGACGCCGGTGAGTTGCACCAGCGACACCAGCCAGACCACGCCGATCGCCAGCGCCAGCGGCGGCGCGTCGGGAAAGACCGACTTGCCGTACTCGCCGAATGCCATGGCGGCCAGCGCGACCGGCGCGGCGAAGCCGACGGTGGCCGACACCCAGCCCGCCACAAAACCGAAGGCCGGGTGATAGGCCCGGCCGAGGAAATTGTATTCGCCGCTCGAGCGCGGAAACATCGCGCCAAGTTCACCGTAGGAAAACACCCCGCACAACGCGACGATGCCGCCTATCGTCCACAGCAGCAGGATCGAAAAGCCGGAGGGGATGTCCTTGACCTGAAAGCCGAGGCTGGTGAAGACGCCGACGCCGACCATGTCGGCAACGACGATGGCAACCGCCACCAGAACCGAAACGGTCGAGCCGCCGCCGGAGAGCGAGCCGGGCCACGCCGCGCTTCCCGTTTCTGATGCCGCCATGTCGGACCGTACCTTCAGCGCCGCAGCCAGAAGCCGCATCGTGCAGGCTGACGCCCCTCAATTCAAGCAATGTTAACAAGGGTTTAAATTGAGGCGCGAAATAGGTTCCATGATACCGCCTCACTTCCGTGCAGCCGCAGTGAAACATCGTGACGCTCCCACAATCGCGACACGATTGCATGGTCCTCCTCGGGGCTTCCGGACGTGGGGAGTTTTTCCGGACGCTTAACGTCGCCTAAACGCGTGCGAGCTTACGCCGGTTGACGGTGGATCTTGGGGCATTGGGGTGGATGGACGGAGAAATTCCGAAATTCCTGATAGCTGATCGCGCCAGCCGGGCGAAGCCCCCGGTCACGCCGCGCCGTGCCCTGCCGTTCCGCTTGCGGCTGCGATGGCACTGGGTGGCGATGGCTGCGCTGTTCGTGCCGCTGTCCTTTGTCCTGGTCCACTTCGGCAAGGCGCCGAACGCCGACATGCTGGCGGCGAACACGGACGGCGCAAAACTCCGGACCGCCAAGTCCAAAGCTTCGGGCGACAGGACTTCGATCGATACGTTCGAGGACCGCTTCCCCACGCTGCAATTCGCCGACCGTTTCCCGACCGCCCATGAAAGCCTGCCGCAGATCCAG
Organism: uncultured Alphaproteobacteria bacterium; assembly: GCA_963816815.1. Lineage (GTDB taxonomy): Bacteria > Pseudomonadota > Alphaproteobacteria > Rhizobiales > Xanthobacteraceae > Bradyrhizobium. The sequence goes on along the minus strand of CAWFMW010000002.1, from coordinate 86,231 downwards.
CGCCAGGTCGCGCTGGCGCCGCAGCCGCCGCGCACGGTGCGTACCGAGCCCGTGAGGCTCGCCTCGCTCACGCCGACGCTGACGCTACCCCGCACCGAGCGCGAAGAGCTGACCACGCTGGTCAGCATGAAGTCCTCGGCCTTCCCCTATTTCGGCACCAATCCGCGCTCCGAAGAGCCGTTCCTCAACATCGCCAAGGGCGACCGCAAGGGCCACCGCAGCTATGGCGGCCGGGTCTATTGGCAGGACGAGACCTACAACGACAACCGCGTGCTGGTGCATGTCCCCGAGACGTTCGACGTCAGGAAGCCGGGCGTGATCGTGGTGTTCTTCCACGGCAACGGCGCGACGCTGGAGCGCGACGTCCGCGACCGGCAATTGGTGCCGCAGCAGATCTCGGATTCCGGCGTCAACGCCGTGCTGCTGGCGCCGCAGCTCGCGGTGAACGCCGCCGACTCCTCGGCCGGCAAGTTCTGGCAGCCGGGCGGCTTCAAGCGCTTCATCGATGAGTCGGCGAGCCACCTCGCCCGCCTCTACGGCGATCCGAAGTCGGCGCAGGCGTTCGCGAACCTGCCGATCGTGATCGTCGGCTACAGCGGCGGCTTCCTGCCGACCGCCTGGAGCCTCGAGGTCGGCGGCGTCCCCGACCGGGTCCGCGGCGTGTTCCTGCTCGACGCCGTCTACGGCGAACTCGACAAGTTCGCGTCCTGGATCGAGAAAAACCGGACCGGCTTCTTCGTCTCTTCGTATACCCGCTACACCAAGCGGCATGACCAGGAATTGATGCAGACGCTCCGCGACAGGGGCATCACGGTCACCGAGAGCATGGACGGGCGCGCTGCGGCCCGGCAGCGTCGTGTTCGTGCAGACGCCTGACGGCGTCACCCACCGCGATTACGTCACGCAGGCCTGGACCAAACATCCGGTCAAGGACGTGCTGGTCAAGATGGCGGCAACGCCCGCTTTGACCCGGGTCGCCAGCGCGCCTGCAGCGAGCCGGTAAAACGGTCAGGCGTCTGGCCTGACCTGCAGCACGATCCGCCCCATCGCGCTCCTGTTCGCCACCAGACCCATCGCCTCACCGGCACGCTGGAGCGGAAGCACCCGATCGACCTGCGGGCGGAGCTTGCCCTCGCCGACCCACGCCATGATCGATTCCGCGGCGCGGGCGGCTTGCTCCGGGTAACGCTCCATCCAGGCGCCGACGAACACGCCGACGACCGAATAGTTCTTGAGCAAAGGTAGATTCATGGCGAGTGATGGAATCTCGCCGCTGGTGAAACCGATCGGAAGCAGCCGCCCGTTCCAGCCCATGAACCTCGCGAGCGTCGCGAACAGTGCGCCGCCGACATTGTCAACGCAGATGTCGAGACCCCTGCCCCCTGCAAGGGACTTCACACGTTCCCGCACGTCTTCGCACGAATGGTCGACGACCTCGGCGGCGCCGCGTGTACGGACCAGGGCTGCCTTCGCAGCACTGCCCACGACGGCAATGACCCGCGCGCCCATCAGATGCGCGATCTCGACACAGGCGAGGCCGACGCCGCCGGCGGCCCCCGTCACAAGTACCGTCTCACCGGCCTGCAGCCGCGCCCGCTCGATCAGTGCATACCAGGCCGTGAGATAGGTGTGCATCACCGTCGACCCCACGGTGAAATCAACGTTGGCCGGCAGCATGGCGACGCTGCTCTCCTTGGCGACCATGCGCTCCGCAAATGCACCGAACCAGTCGCCGCAACTGACCCGGTCTCCGGGTCGGAAGCGCGTAACCCGGTCGCCGCAGGCCAGCACGATTCCGGCAGCATCCGTTCCCGGCACATAGGGAAGCGCCGGCCGCATCTGATAGCCGCCGCAGCTCATCAGGTAGTCCATGTAGCTGACGGACGCGGCATGGACGTCAACGAGAACCTCGTTTGCTGCCGGGCGTGGTTCGTCGACCTCGGTGAAAACAAGGGCCTCGATGCCTTCAAAGGCGTTGCAAAGAATGGCGCGCATCTCAGCCTCCGTGACGCGCTTTTGACGCGACGGAGTTGCCGCCGAAGAGACGCGGCAAGAGCATCGGAACGCGCCGGCGATACTGCTCGTAGCTCGCGCCGAACGCGGCAACGAGGTCTCGCTCCTCCAGCCTGACGCCGACAAGGATGTAGGCGGTGCTCATCATGGCGAACAACAGATGTCCCGCCGTCATATGCGCTGTCGCCCAGAACGCGAGCAGCATGCCCAGCATCAGCGGGTGACGCACCAGCCGGTACAGCAGCGGCGTCTTGAACGCCTGCATGCGACCGGCGGCTCCGCGCAGCGCGTCGACGACCTGGCGCACGCCGAACAGCTCGAAATGATCGATCTGGAATGTCGAAAGCAGCGCGATCAGCCAGCCGATCCAGAAGATCGCCGTGAGCATCGCTGCCGGCCAGCCCTCAACGCGCCAGACGGTCGCGGCGATCGGGCGCCACTGCCAGAATATCAGGATCAACAGCGCGCTCGAGATCAGCACGTAGGTGCTGCGCTCGCAGGAAGCCGGAATGATGCGGGTGCACCAGCGCTTGAAGGCGGGGCGCGCCATGACGCTGTGCTGGATCGCAAACAGGCCAAGCAACATCGCGTTGATCAGAATTGCGTGAACCGGGGAGCTGTCAGGTCCGGTGTCGATCGTCTTCGGGACCAGGAAATTGCCGAGGAAGGCCGGCGTGTAGGCAAATGAAAGCGAGAAAATAAGGTAGCTCGCGAGGCCATAAACGAGGGCGGCGGCGCGTCCAGTCATGAGGTTTCTCCAGAGGTGACGGTGCAATTCCAGCGGTGCTATCATCGCAGCGTCCCCTCAGCGTCCCCGGGGGCGCCACCGCGTCCCCGGAACGCCACCGCGTTTCCCGGACGCCCCCACTGAAGATCGCATCGCCATGGCTTCGTTCAGCGTCCGGACGCTCGGGTTCCCGGAGATCCGTTGTGATGACCGGCTGTGCCCGTTGGCGTTGCGCAAGGGCCTCGCGCTGCTGGTCTATCTGGCCGAAGCAAGGGGCCCGGTCGGGCGCGATGTGATCGCAACCATGCTGTGGCCGGAAAGCCCGGCGGACGTGGTAAGGGCGCGGCTGCGCCGGCTGCTGCATCGCCTACATCAGGTGCTTGGCGATGTCCTCGCATCCGACAGATCCACGGTCCGGTTGTCCGCAACGATCGATCTGCAAATCGATTCACGCCTGTTCGAAGAGGCTTGCGACCGCGGCGCGTTCGAGCGCGCCTGCGCGCTCTATCAGGCGGACTTTCTCGACGGCTTCTCGCCCGGCGACTGTCCGCAATTCGACGAGTGGGCGTTCTTCCGAAAGGAGGCCCTGCGCGGCCGCGCGATCCAGGCACTCGAGCGGGTGGTGCAGGAGAAGCAAGCGGCGGGCGACCATGCATCCGCTGCCGCGCATGCCGGCCGCCTGGTGGCGCTCGATCCGCTCAGCGAAATCTATGCACGCCACCTCATTCGCAACCTGTTGCTGGGCGGCGATCGGGCCGCGGCCGAGCGTCAGCTCAAGGCGCTGACACAGCGTTTGCGCGACGAACTCGACGTAGCGCCCGAAGCCGAGACCAACGCGCTGCTCGAAACCGATGCCGCGGCGCCGCCGCCGACGCAATATGTCAGCGGCGGCAGCGTGCATCTCGCATTCCAAACCTACGGCAAAGGGCCTACCGATATCCTGATGCTGCCCGGCTTTGTGTCCCATGTCGAACGGGTCTGGGAGGACGCAGGGTGCCGGGCGTTCCTTTCCGCGCTGGCGGAGATGGGCCGTCTCATTCTGCTCGATCGCCGTGGCGTCGGCCTTTCCGACCGGGTCGGGTTCAGCCCCAGCGCAGAGGCGACCGCACAGGACATCCGCACGGTGCTCGATGCTGCGGGCTCGCGCCGGATCGTGCTGTTCGGCGCATCCGAAGGCGGACCGGCCTGCATCAGCTTCGCGGCCGAACATCCGGACCGCGTAGCGGGGCTGATCCTGTTCGACTCGCTCGCGAAAGGAAGCTTTGCACCTGATTATCCGCATGCGTTGCACGCCGATCAATATGATGCGTGGCTACAGCAGCTCGTGTCGGCCTGGGGCGGGCCTGCGGGAATCGAGACGTTCGCGCCGAGTCTCGCCGGCGACGCCAAAGCGAGAGCCTGGTGGGCCGGCCTGCTTCGTGCGGCCTCAAGCCCGGGCGCCATCAAGGGAGTGCTGGAGGCCTTGCGCGATACCGATGTGCGGCATCTTCTCAAGCGGGTCGCCGTTCCGACGCTGGTGATGCACCGCCGCGGCGACCGCGCCGTCCGCATTGGCGCGGGAAGACATCTTGCCGACCACATCCCGCGGGCGCGTTTCATCGAGCTCGACGGCGCCGATCACTGGGCCTTTGCTGGTGATCGGCAGGCGGTGCTCGACAGCATCAGGCAGTTCGTCGGCGATCTCGCGAAGTGACCGGCCGACAGTCGCGGCTTGTGATTACGTTGCTCGGACTTGCCTGAGTCTGCTGTGTTCAACTCCGTTCGAAAATAATGACTCCCGACCCCGTCGAGGGTAGAGCTACAAAGGTATGGTGACCAACGCTCCGGCAATCATTATCCGACCTGCTGCTCGCGATTTCAGCGACTGGGAGCACGTGCGTCAGCTGATCCTCGATGCGTTTGCCTACATGGGGCCGCGCATTGATCCGCCCTCATCGGCCCTGAGGCTAACGCCGAAATCGGTCCAGGCTAGCGCCGAAAGCGGCGCCCTGCTGCTCGCCTACAGCGCGGGTGATCTGGTCGGCTGCTTATTTCTGCACCAAAAGAACGATGCACTCTACGTCAGCAAGCTGGCCGTCGGCCCGACCCTGCAACGCGCTGGTATCGGTCGAAAATTGGTGGAAGCCGCACGCTGCGAAGCGCGACGGCGCGGAATCGGCATGCTCGAGCTGGAGACCCGGATCGAGCTGACGGAAAATCACGCGGCATTCGCCCGGATGGGATTTATCAAGACGGCCGAGACCTCCCACGAAGGGTTTGACCGAACGACCAGCATTGTGATGCGCGCTCCGGTCTAGCTGCCGCAGCCATGGCCCTGCAATCGGAACCCCAAGCCGACATAGGTGGCTACGCGCCCCGGCCCTTTCTTGGCTTCGTCAGGATCACCGCGATCACCGCCAGCGCCACCAGGGCCGTGGCGACGTAGCCCGAGGCGTAGAAGAGATCGCGCGCGTACAGAAAACCGCCGATCGCCGAGCCGGTTGCCTGCCCAATGTAGAGCGCCGACGTATTGAGCGACACCGAGGCGGACGCCAGCGCGGGCGCGGCGGCGACCAGCCTTACCTGCTGCATCGAATTGGTCGAGGCAAACCCGATGCCCCAGATCGCGACCGCCACGGCCATCAGCGGATAGTTGCCGGCACTGAGCGCCCAGCCCGCGAGGCCGGCCAGCAACACCCACATGAACAGCAGGGACGTCTTCCAGGCGCCCCAGGAATCGACGATGCGGGAGCCGATGAAAGTGCCGATGACGCCGCATGCGCCGTAGCACGCAAACACCAGGGCAATCGGGTCCGGCCCTGCTCCCGTCAGGCGCGCGAGCAACGGCCCCATATAGGTGAACACCACGAACTGGCCGGACATCTGCAACGTCGTGATCAACAGCAACGCTGGGATCATCGGGTTGCGGCCGATGGCGGCCCAGGTCTTCAGGTCGACCGGCGCGCCCATCAGGCCGCGCGGCAGACGCCACACCAGCAGCAGGAAACTCAGGCACCCGATCAGGCCGATGGCGCCATAGACCGCCTGCCAGCCGTAACGGCTGGCAATCAACGTGATCGCCGGCAGGCCCACCGCTGCCGCCAGCGACCAGCCGAGAAAGATATAGGCGATGGTGCTGCCGCGCTTTTCTTCCCTTACGATCAGCGCACCGGTTCCTGCGGCTTGCGGGGTATAGAGCGCGCCGACGCTGAGCATGACGAGGCGAATGGCCAGGAGACTCGCGTAGTCAGGCGCTAGCGCAGAGGCGAAATTGGCGAGTGCCAGCACTGCGATCGTCGCCGTCAGCAGGGTGCGGCGCTCGATCTTGGACGTCAGCCACGCTGTGACCGGCGAGCCGACGCACAGCACGACCGCGCCGAAGGTGATCAGCAGCCCCGCGGTGCGGATAGAGACATCAAGACCGGAAGACAGCTCGCTCAGCATGCCTGCCGGCGCCAGCACCGAGCAACCGGTGACGACATTGCCGAGCATCAATGCGGTGGGAGCGAAGCGGTTCACGCCGCGCGTATAGCAGCTGCCGATTTTAATGCAACTGCATGTAATTGCATGGCCGGTTATTGATTACGCGCCCTTGCGCTCACTTCGCCGGAGTTGCGGGAGCCGCAGGCGTCACCGGAATTACCGGAGCAGGGTTGACGTTGAGACTGGACGACGACGCCGCCGGCCGGGCGGTGCTGGCCGGACACGACGACAGCAGCTGTGTCCATGATGCGCCGAGACCAAGCGTATCGATGTCGAACGTCGCGAGCTTGGTTTTGCCTTCCGCGTCGAGCGTGCCCTCGCCCATGTGAAGGCTGGAAGCTGCCAGCATTGCCTGCATGGCATCGGGCGCAACGTTATCGCTCCACACTTCATATTTGCCGACGCGCGCGGGATACCTTCCGAAAGCCACCGACTTATCCGAACCCGCCATCAGCATCATTGTCTTGAGGCCGCCTGCGGCCTGATCGGATTCCCGCACGAACATCAGCCGGGCGCGATCCTTGTTCTCGCAGAACAGCCGCCACTCCATCGTTCGGAACGAGGCGCCGTCGCCCTGTTTTGCCGCGGCGATCTTGCGGATGTAGGGGCGCGACGCGGCTTCGAGTGTCCACGCCGTTTCGGGCAAGGGGCGCGTATCGATACCGAAGCGATAGAGCTCGGTGCGCGTCAGGATATGCAGGCTTTCGAATTTCACCGTCTTGATGAGATCGTCCAGCTCACGGCTGATGCCCATCGAAACGACGAAGGCGGCGCGCTCGCGGTCGGCGCTCGCCATGCTGCGTTGCTTGAACTCGGCAATCTGCTGCGCCGAGAACGGCCCGCGGGCGAGCAGCGTCAGCTTGGAGTTATGTACAGCGATCGCGGCATCGGGCGCGACTTCGCGGGTCGTGGCGCCGAGAAACAGGTAGCCGCAGGCGGAATTGCACATGGCGTTGCGGGTCGTGAGTTCGGCCTCGACCTCTCCGCCTGCGGTCTTGATCTTGAGGCACGCCGCGTCGACCTGGGTTCCTCCGGCGCAGCCGGCTGCGATGGTGCGTCCGATGCGGGCGACGGCCTTCCTGCTGCGCAGCAGGCGGGCGATGACATAGGACGGCCTGACCGAGCCGCCCGGCGAATGAAAATAGATCGGCCGCCTGCTGTCCTTGACGTCGCGCAGGAAGCGGCCGACGCGCGCGGCGGCGCCCTCATCGACCTGGCCCTCGACCGCGATCCAGCGATCGCAACCCGGGCCGCACGCATTGGCCGGGCCCTTGGCATTGTAAATGATCAGCCTGGGCGGAAATCCGGCCTTTTCGGCCGGCGTTTCGGCACGCACCTCGCCGTGTGCCAGCAGCAGGACTGCGAGAAGGAAAATGCGAAGCATCATGACCGGCGTATTCAACGGGGTATGGAAGCAATGGCGCAGGTGAAGCTAGCCAATGCCCGCCGACACCGCAACCTTTGGTCGCCGCACCTCTCGCGCGGCTTCCTGAACGATAGGACCGAGACCCTTGATTGTAAGCAGGATTTGACCTGAATTTCTCGATATTGCCCGATTGCAGGAGCCGAATCGCCTGCTATACCGCTGCTTCCCGCTTACCTGCGCTCGTTCGCAGGAGTGAGCTTCAGGAGAATGACATGTCTGACCAGAACCCGCCCGCATCCGGATTCCAGTTCGGCCTTGCGAATTTGAAACCGGCCGAGCCCTTGGAAAAGATCACCCTCACCTTCCCGGACGGCGCGAAGCGCGAATATCCCAGGGACATCACCGGACTCGACCTCGCCAAGGGCATCTCGCCGTCGCTGGCCAAGCGCACGGTGGCGATGGCGCTGGATGGCGTGGTCACCGACCTCAACGATCCGATATCGGGCGATGCGAAGATCGAACTCATCAACCGCGACGACGCGCGCGCGCTGGAACTGATCCGGCATGACTGCGCGCATGTGCTCGCCGAAGCCGTGCAGTCGCTGTGGCCGGGCACGCAGGTCACCATCGGCCCGGTGATCGAGAACGGCTTCTATTACGACTTCTTCCGCAACGAGCCGTTCACGCCGGAAGATTTTGCAGCGATCGAAAAGAAGATGCGCGAGATCATCGCGCGCGACAAACCCTTCACCAAGGAAGTGTGGGATCGCGAAAAGACCAAGCAGGTGTTCCGCGACAAGGGCGAGGCCTTCAAGGTCGAGCTGGTCGACGCCATTCCCGGCAACGAGCCGATCAAGATCTATTTCCAGGGCGACTGGTTCGATCTCTGCCGCGGGCCGCATATGTCTTCGACCGGCAAGGTCGGCAACGCCTTCAAGCTGATGAAGGTGGCGGGCGCCTATTGGCGCGGCGACAGCAACAACCCGATGCTGACGCGCATCTACGGCACGGCGTTCGCCAAGCAGGAAGAGCTCGACGCTTACCTCAAGCAGATCGAGGAGGCCGAGAAGCGCGACCATCGCAAGCTCGGCCGCGAGCTCGACCTGTTCCACTTCCAGGAGGAAGGCCCCGGCGTGGTGTTCTGGCACCCGAAGGGCTGGACCATCTTCCAGGCGCTGATCGCCTATATGCGCCGCCGCCTGACCGGCGACTACAGCGAGGTCAACGCGCCGCAGATCCTCGACAAGGTGCTGTGGGAAACTTCCGGCCATTGGGACTGGTACCGCGAGAACATGTTCGCGGCGCAATCCGCCGGCGACGAGGCCGAGGACAAGCGCTGGTTTGCGCTCAAGCCGATGAACTGCCCCGGCCACGTGCAGATCTTCAAGCACGGCCTGAAGAGCTACCGCGACCTGCCGTTACGTTTGGCCGAATTCGGCGTGGTGCATCGCTACGAGCCGTCGGGCGCCATGCACGGCCTGATGCGCGTGCGCGGCTTCACGCAGGACGACGCCCACGTGTTCTGCACGGAAGCCCAGCTTGCCGACGAGTGCCTGAAGATCAACGAGCTGATCCTGTCGACCTATGCCGATTTCGGCTTCGACGGCGAACTCACGGTCAAACTCTCGACCCGGCCGGACAAGCGCGTCGGCACCGACGAGATGTGGGATCATGCCGAGCGCGTGATGGCGACCGTGCTGGCGGAGATCCAGGCCAGCGGCAGCAACCGCATCAAGACCGCGATCAACCCCGGCGAAGGCGCGTTCTACGGGCCGAAGTTCGAATATGTGCTGCGCGACGCCATCGGCCGCGACTGGCAATGCGGCACCACGCAGGTCGACTTCAACCTGCCGGAACGCTTTGGCGCGTTCTATATCGATGCCGACGGATCGAAGAAGGTGCCTGTCATGGTGCACCGCGCGATCTGCGGCTCGATGGAGCGCTTCATCGGCATCCTGATCGAGCACTTTGCCGGCAACTTCCCGCTCTGGCTGGCGCCGATCCAGGTCGTGGTCACGACGATCACCTCCGAAGGCGACGAATACGCCAAGGTGGTCGCGGCCGCGGCGCGGCGCGCCGGCCTGCGCGTCGAAATCGACCTGCGCAACGAGAAGATCAACTACAAGGTCCGCGAGCACTCGCTGGCGAAAATCCCGGCCCTGCTCGTCGTCGGCAAGAAGGAAGCCGAAAGCCATTCGGTCTCGATCCGCCGGCTCGGCAGCGACGGCCAGAAGGTGATGCCGACCGACGAGGCGATCGCCGCCCTGGTCGAGGAAGCGACGCCGCCGGACGTGAAGCGGATGCGGGATGTCTAGTCAGGCTTGTGGAGCGGATAATACCTCCGCTCCCATGCTTGCACCCGGGCAACGAGGACATCAAGCCGTTCGCCCTCGGACGAATCGGCCTTAGCACTCATCAATCGCTCTATCTCTTTGAGGGTTAGGCGATAGTCGTTATCAGATTTGATCTGCCCGATAAACACAGCGAGACCTCGAGTGGCGGATGCCGGGTCTTGTTATCATAATCGATCTAAATTGGCTTCCGCACGCCGCGTCGCTTACATATCTGCATGATACCAATTTCAAGACCTGCGAGAGTACCCCATTGTGCCCGACGCCCTTGAACTCCTGAAGATCCGCCGCTCGGTAAAACCCCGCGAGATGAGCGGGCCCGGCCCTTCGCCTTCCGAACTCGACACCATCCTGACCATCGGCGCGCGGGTGCCGGATCACGGCAAGCTGACGCCGTGGCGCTTCATCGTGTTCGAGGGCGAGCGCCCGGGCACGGGCCGGAGAGATCATCGCGCAGGTGTTTGCGAAGAAGAATCCGGCGGCCCCGATCGCCGATATCGAGGCCGAAAAAGGCCGGCTGATGGACGCGCCGCTGGTGATCGCGGTGGTCAGCTTTACCAAGCCGCACCCCAAGGTACCGGCCTGGGAGCAGGAACTGTCCGCCGGCGCCAGCGCGATGAACATCGTCACCTCAGCCACCGCGCTCGGCTATGGCGCCAACTGGCTCACCGGCTGGTTCGCGTTCGACCGCGACGTGCTCGACGGGCTTGGCGTGAAGGCGGACGAAAAGCTCGCCGGCTTCATCCATATCGGCACACCGGCAAAGCCTGCCGAGGACCGCCCGCGGCCGGTGCTGTCCGATATCGTGACGCGATTCTGAAGCCGAAACGCCGCGATCGGCCCCGGGTTCTACTTTGCATGGGGTTGTTTTCGCGATTTTGTGTTCGGGCGCCGCGGTGTATCGCCACCCCATCCCGCCGCTAGCGCGCGATGACCTCGACCTCGCCGTCGACGCCGTTGACGACGTTGAAGGGACGCTCGAACACCTTGCCTTCGTTCTTGGCAATCGCGCGGTATTCGCCCTCGGACAGCACGACGCGCGGAAACGCGCCGATCGATTCCTTGATGACGTCGCCGCCCGGCGTGATCACCGACCACGCGGTGTTGGCGAGCGCCTCGCCGCCCCTGTCGCTGACCAGCTTCAGCGTGATCACCGCCGCGCGGTGGCTGACGGTCACGTCCGTCAGCTTGCCGGCCTGGACGCGGATGTCGGAGCGCACCACCGAGTTGGCGTCGCCATAGTTGGAGATGATGTAGTAGGTCCCCTCCGGCAGCAGCGCGACGTCGCCTGCGGCGACGTTGGGCACCAGCGACTGGCGTTCGGCGCCGGCGCCACCTTCGAACTGGCTGCCCTTGTAGAGCGCGAACGAAATCTGGTTCGGCGGAATCTTGCTCGAGCCGACGCGGCCCTCGATGCGCAGTCCGCCGGCCGGAAGCACGAAGGCCAAGCGATCGGTCTCCGCTTTCAGGCTCACGGCCCGCACCGCGCTGACGAGGCCGAGGGCCACGTGGACGACGTAATTGCCGGGCGGCAGCACGATGTTCGGGGTCGCGCCGCGCTCCTCGCGGATCAGCTTGAACGTGCCGGTGTCGTCGGGCTTGTCGGCGAACACCCGCCACACCAGCCCGCCATTGATGACCGGCAGATCCTTGCCGTAGCGCGCCGTCAGCGACAGCACCCCCTGAGTTGGAACCGCGGGTGCCGGCGGAGGCGCAACCGGCGGGATCGTTGCGATCGTCGGTGGCACGATGGTCGGCTGGTTCAATGGCGGCGGTGGGATCGTTCCCGTCCCCGACGGCGGCGCCAAATTCATGGCTGGCGGGGTCTGGACATCCGGAACCGCGGCCGGCGGTACCGGTGGCGGGCGATCGGAGAACATCTGCGCCGACACCGGGGCCGGAAGCAGCGCGGTCAGCACCAAGGCAAGTGCGAAGGCAAGCGCCAGCCCCGGGACAGGCCATCCGCCCCGCCCGAATCCAACGATGCCGTTACAGCCTGAGATCATGGCCATGCTTTTCACCGAAAACGCGGCAAATTCAAGCCTCCATGCCAGCCGCCGGCCGCCGATAGTAGCGGAACCCGCAACGGCACCCAATGTTAATGCGGCGGTCGTGGTCCAGTCACATTCCCTGCCTAGGCCGCTTTGGCCGGGCATAAACCATGCATCTGGATCGGAATGGATGATTCTGGCGCTGCCGCGCCGTGGCGAATATCGTTGAAGCCGCAGGAGAGTTTGCGTGTTGGATAGCTGGATGGGTCGCGGCCAAAAGGGCTCCGATGCCCACGACAAGGTAGGGCTCGGCAGCATCCGCCGGCCGGTGATCGGACTGGCGCTGGGCGGCGGCGCCGCCCGCGGCTTCGCCCATATCGGCATCATCCGGACGCTGGTAGCTCATGGCATCATTCCCAACGTCGTGGTGGGAACGTCGATCGGCGCCGTGGTCGGCGGCGCCTATGCCTCCGGACATCTCGACGCGGTGGAAGAATGGGCACGCAGCCTGCAGCCGCGCAATATCCTCTCCTATCTCGATATCCGGCTGAACGGCTCCGGCCTGATCGGCGGCGCCAAGCTTGCGGCCGAAATCGAGGCTGCGATGGGTCCAGATCCTGATCGAAGACCTGCCGATGAAATTCGCCACCGTTGCGACCGAAGTCCGCACCGGCCACGAGATCTGGCTGACCCACGGTCCGATGGTGGACGCGATGCGCGCCTCCTATGCGCTGCCGGGAATATTCTCGCCGGTATTGGTCGGCGACCGCTGGCTGGTCGACGGCGCGCTGGTCAATCCGGTGCCGGTGTCGGCGGCGCGCGCGCTGGGCGCGGAGATCGTCATCGCCGCCAATCTTTCCAGCGACGTCTTCACGCACTCCACGACGATCTACTCCCACGGCCCGACGTCAGGCGTTTCGGTATCGGTAATGCCGGAAGCGGTACCTGAACCCGAGCCGCGGAAACGCGGTATCGGAAAATTCTTCTCCGCCGAGCGCACCATGAAGCGTGAGTTCTTCGGCGGCGGCGGACGGCCGGGCATCTCCTCGGTCATGGTCGATGCCTTCAACATCATGCAGGACCGCATTACCCGCGCACGGCTGGCGGGCGATCCGCCGGACCTCCTGATTTCTCCCCGCGTCGGCAAGATCGGCTGGTTCGATTTTCACCGCGCCGACGAGCTGATCGCTCACGGCGCCGCGCGGCCGAACGCGCCATCGAATCGATCCAGGAGGCGATCCACATCCTGGCGCCGCCGACGGCGGACGACACCGCGCCGGCGGTGGAAAAGGCCGAGAAGGAATGACGATCAGGCCGTCTTGATGTAGTCGCGCAGCGCTTCCTGCTCGGTCTCGTATTCCTGGACGCGGCGCTTGACGATGTCGCCGATCGAAATCAGGCCGACCACCTTGCCCTCCTCGACCACGGGCAAATGGCGGAACTTGCCGATCGTCATCATCTCCATGATCCCGGCAACGGTGTCGGACTCGCGGCAGCTCACGACCTTGCGCGTCATGACCGTGCCGACCGGCTCATCGAGCACCCTGGCGCCGCGCTCGCCCAGCACCCGAACGATGTCGCGCTCCGAAAGGATGCCCTCAAGCCGTCCCTGGTTCATCACCAGCACGGCGCCGATCTTGCGTTCGCCAAGGATCTTGACCGCCGCCGAAAGCTTGGCGTCCGGTTCGATGCTCAGGATCTGGTGGCCCTTGGTGTCGAGAATTGAACGTACCGTCATTGTCGCCTCCCTGAATCCGTTCGTGCCCCGAGAGCCCGACTTGTTCGCGAGTCTTCAATCAACAGTTCCGCGCCGGTTTCGTTTCAGGGCACGGTTTACAAGCGGCTGTCATGCGCCGCAGCGCTTTGGCTTGCGTTACAACTTATGCGGATGATGGATGAAATCGCCGCGCGCCGCAAGCGACGATCAGACGCGGCCAGGTTCGTCCGGCGATGAAGCATCAGCAGCATGCGGCATCGCACGCGGCACCGGATCGAACAGCGAAAACAACATCAGGCCGGCGAGAAATCCGCCGATATGCGCCTGCCAGGCCACGCTGGCGCCCTCCGTGCCGATCGAAATCGACCCGACGCCGAAGATGATGTTGACGCCGAACCACACCGCCAGAAATCCGAGCACGCGCGTGTTGCGCAATGCCCGGGCCAGCGACAGCGCTGGAACCTTCGCCGCGGCATCCGCATCGCCCCGGCTGAACGAAAGAAAACTTCCTTGCACGAAGGCGAAGCGGATGGCGGCGGCCATGGTGCCGGATACCGAGGCCGAGGCGCCGATCATCGGCGCGATCGCGTGCTCATGGGTGACGAGATGCGCCAGCGCGCCGGCCGCGGCCGTCACCGCCATGAACACGAAGAACCTGACAGCACCGAACCGGCGCGCCAGCGCGCTGCCGAACGGCAACAGCCACAGCACGTTGAAGCCGATATGGCTGAGATTGGCGTGCAACAGCGAATAGGTGACGAAGGTCCAGACCTTGGCGCCGGCCCCGCCGGGAAAGGTGATGTTGAGCAACGTGGAATCGTAGCGCTTCGGAATGAAACCGAACACGTCGATGGTCCAGTTCTCCAGCTCCACCGGCAGCAGCACCCGCAGATGAATCGCCGCGATCAGCACGACATAGGCCGTCAGCGCGCCCGGCAGCGTCAGGATCGGCTCGTGCGGAGCGTCCGGCGGCTCGACCGGGGATGAATAAGACTGGGATTCCAAAGGCCAGGACCTTGCAAGGCGGCTTGTGGCGTATCGGTTCAGATAGGCGGCTTTGCCTGCCCTGTGCAAGTGCACAATCACGGCCGACCATGTCCCGGACGCGGTGCGGCACGTGATGATGCGACGCAGAACCGGGACCCGGTTGGCGGCATCTGGGTCCCGGCTCTGCGGAGCAGCGTGAAGAACGCTGCACCGCGTCCGGGACAGGAGATCTGTACAATCGGCAAAGAAAAAGGGAGGATGCTGAGAACATCCTCCCTTGTCTTGCTGATCTTCTCGCGCCCTGGAGCCGGGATCACATCCCCACCCCTCCCCGGCGCGACGACCAAACTGTTCGACGCCACCTGTGTACCAACTGCGCCGAGAAACCTAGTCAGATAATCCGGCGCCGTCCGATGCGTTCCACACTACGCACGCCGCCCCGCCTTCGCCAACCTCATAGTTAATTTAACGTTAACAACGCAAAGCCGCGGCTCGAGCGGCCAAATCGCGTTCCCGGCATGGACGCTGCAAAGCCTGTCCTGCACAACAGTCAAGGGAAGCCGTGTTGCGCAAAAGCGGGACAGAAGTGTCTCGCCTGGGCAACCCGGGGGCGAGGATCAGTTATGAAACACCCATCGAGCCGCGAGTTCTTTGCCTATTGGGATGCGAAGCGCGGCGATGCGCGGGCGCCGGACCGCAGCGAGATCGAACCCGGCGCGGTGCGCGAACTGCTCGGCGACATCTTCGTGCTGTCCTACGACAACGATGCCGGCTACCCGTTTCGCGTCGCCGGAACGCGGGTCTGCGCCCTGCTCGGCCGCGACCTCAAGGATACGAGCTTCTCCGCGCTGTTCACGGCGGACAGCCGCCGCGAGATCGAGGACATCGTCACTTACGTCGCCGAGGAAATGCTGGCGGCGATTGCCGGCATCACCGCGACTTCGCACGACGGGACGACGGCGCATCTGGAACTGCTGCTGCTGCCATTCAACAACCGCGCGCATGCGCCGATCAGCCTGACCGGCGTGCTGGCGCCGTTCGAAGGCGACCTCGGCACGATCACGGATTTCAAGGTGACGTCGTGGCGTTATCTGCACCGGCCGCAAAAGCTCGTTCCGCGCGCCTTGCGCAAGCTCGCGATCGCGCGCGGCTTCATGGTGTATGAAGGCCTGCGGTAGCTCGCCGGGCAATTCGGCAGCGCTACCGCGGCAGCAAATTGGTCGTGGCCACGTCGATCACCTCGTCGCCGCGGCCGCTCATCACGGCGCGAAGCACCCAAAGGCTGAAACCCTTGATCTGCTCGGCCGTGATCGCCGGCGGCATCGACAATTCCTGGGTGGCGGTGACGACATCGAGGACCGCGGGACCGTCATGGGCCAGCACGTCGCGGATCGCGTTCGAGAGCTCGCCCGGATCCTCCACCCGCACCGCATGAATGCCCATCGCACGGGCCATCGCGGCGAAATCGGGATTCTTGAGATCGACGCCGGTTTCGATGAAGCCGGAAGCCTTCATCTCCATCGCGACGAACCCCAGCACGCCGTTGTTGAAGATCACGACCTTCACCGGCAGCTTCATCTGCGTCAGCGTGATCAGGTCGCCCATCAGCATGGCAAACCCGCCATCGCCCGACATCGAGATCACCTGCCGTCCCTTCTGCGCGGCCTGCGCGCCGATCGCGTGCGCCATGGCGTTGGCCATCGAGCCGTGGACCCAGGAGCCGATCAGGCGCCGGCGGCCGTTCATGGCGAGATAGCGCGCCGCCCAGATCGTCGGCGTGCCGACATCGGCCGTGAACACCGCGTCCTCTGACGCCTGCTCGCCCAGCAGGCGCGCCAGATATTGCGGGTGGATCGGCTTTTGCCCTGGCGTGCCCTGCGCGAGTTCGTCGAGCCCGGCGCGGGCTTTCTTGTAGTGAGCCAGGCTGTCGTCGAGATGCTTGCGTTCGCTTTTCGCCTTCAGCTTCGGCAACAGCGCCGCGATCGTGGCGCCGACGTCGCCGACAAGGCCGAGGTCGAGCTTGCAGCGGCGGCCGAGATTTTCAGGCCGGATATCGACCTGGGCGATCTTGGCGTCCGTCGGCAGAAACTGCTTGTAGGGAAAATCAGTCCCGAGCATCAGCAAGACGTCGCAGGCATGCATCGCGGCATAGCCGGACGAGAAACCGATGAAGCCGGTCATGCCGACGTCGTAGGGATTATCGTATTCGACGTGCTCCTTGCCGCCGAGCGCATGCACGATCGGGCTCTTGAGCGTCTCGGCAAGCCGCATCAGGCCGTCATGGGCGCCGGCACAGCCCCGGCCGCAGAACAGCGTGACGCGGCTGGCGCCGTTGAGGAGTTTGGCCAGCGCCTCCAGTTCGCCTTCGGCCGGCTGGACGATCGGCGCTGCCGGCAGCAGCCCGGCATTCGGCGAGATGCCGCGCTTGGGCGCTGGACGCAACGCAACGTCGCCGGGGATGACGATAACGGCGACGCCGCGCCGCCCCACGGCCGCGCGAATGGCGTTTTCCAGGACGTAAGGCAATTGCGCCGGATCGGAAACCAGTTCGCAATAATGGCTGCATTCGCGGAACAGGTCCTGCGGATGCGTCTCCTGAAAATAGCCGCCGCCGATTTCGGCGGACGGAATCTGCGCGGCAATCGCCAGTACCGGCGTGCGGCTGCGATGCGCATCGAACAGGCCGTTGATGAGATGCAGATTGCCGGGACCGCACGACCCCGCGCAGACCGCAAGCTCGCCGGTGATCTGCGCTTCAGCCGCGGCGGCGAAGGCTGCGACCTCCTCATGCCGGACGTGAATCCAGTCGATTGCCTTTCGCTTGCGCAACGCGTCGGTGAGGCCGTTGAGGCTATCGCCGACCACGCCGAAGATGCGCTTGACGCCGGCCTGGGCCAGCGTCTCCGCGACAAGGTCTGCGACATTGTCGATCTTCATGTGGCACGATCCTTTGTCAGCGTCCGGTGAACACTGCCGCACGTTTCTCGAGGAAGGCGTTGCGCCCCTCCATTGCGTCGGCGCTGAGGCGGATTTCCGCCTGCGTTTCGATCTCGCGGCGGAACTGATCGGCATAGCTGGCGTGTTCGCTTTCGTCGATCAGGCGGCGCGTCGCGACCAGCGCGCGCGTCGGGCCGCTTGCGAGTTTGCGCGCCAGCGCAAGCGCGCCGTCGCGAAGCGACGTATCGTCGAAGACTTCGCGGACCAGTCCCCACTCTTTCGCCTGTTCGGCCGTGAGCGGTTCGTTGGTCATCATCAGTTCAAGCGCGCGCTGCCGGCCGACGAGGCGCGGCAAGAGCCAGGTCGAACCGAGATCGGGGACCAGCGCGATGCGGCTGAACACCTGAATGAAGCGCGCCGAACGCGCGGCAACGATCATGTCGCCCGCCATCGCAAGGCTGAACCCGCCGCCGGCCGCGACGCCGTTGACCGCCACCACGATCGGCACGCGGCACTCGCGCATCGCCTTGAACGCCGGCCAGTAATACTTCATCACGCCGGCGGCGATGTCGTCGCCGAGGATTTGCGCGGCCTTGAGGTTCTGACCCGAACAGAAGCCGCGTCCGGCGCCGGTCAGCACCAGCGCCCTCACCTGCGGGTCAGCGTCAATCTCGCCGATGGCTGTCGCGAGATCGCCCAGCAGATCGGGCGTCATCGCGTTCAGGGTCTCAGGCTCATCCAGTGTCAGCACGCCGACGCTGTCGTCGCGCTCCCGCTTCACTCCCGGCATCTCTTTTCTCCGCCTGCTGACATTTTCGGGCCGGCCCGGACGGGCACGACAGATTACCCTGATGGTACCGAAACAACGCAGCGGAGCACAATCGGCTTGTGCGGGTTTGACCGAAATGGGCGAGCCGGGCAATCGCGGAGAAGGCTGGCTGGCCTACACGTAGCCCAGCCAGCGCCAGTACGTCGCGGCCAGCAGCATCACGAGCGCCAGCGCGATCACCGTCAGCACCAGACCGGTGCGAACGAAATCGCGCGCGCTGAAGGTGTCGGTGCCATAGGCGACCATGTTCTGCGGCGCGTTCACGACCAGGATGAAGCCGAAGCTCACCACGAACTGCAGCAGCATGGTCATGCCGATGACGTTGATGCCTGGCGTCGCCACGCCCTTGAGCACGGCGATGACGATCGGAATCATGGCCGATGCCAGCGCCGTGGCGCTGGCGAAGCCAAGATGAATCACGACCAGGAACAGGCTCATCACGCCGAGGATAAACAACGCCGTCGCGTTCTTCAGACCAAACGCATCGACGACGATGTTGGCGAGCCATGTCGCCGCCGTGGTCTGCAGCAGCGCCGTACCAAGGCTGATACCGACGCCGAACAGAACGATCGTGCCCCACGGGATCCTGGGCTGCGCCTCCTTCCAGCTCATGATGCCGAAACCCGGCAGGAACATCAGCGCTACGGCGGTGATAGTCGTGGTGCTGGTATCGAATTTATGCAGCACGCCTTCGGTCGCCCAGAACCCGATCAGGGCGATCGAAAGCAGCAACAGCTTGATCTCCGACGGCTTCATCGGCCCGAGTTCCGACAGCGATCTGCGGATCCCCTCGCGGCCGCCCGGCACCTGCGCGACTTCCGCCGGCATCATCCGCGTCATCACGAAATACAAGGCGACGCACATCAGCACGGCAAACGGCCCGGCCGCGATCAGCCAGTCCAGCCAGGTAATGGTCCTGCCGAACGCCTTCTCGATAAAGCCGATCGCCACCATGTTTTGTGCGGCGGCGGTCTTGATGCCGACATTCCAGATGCTGGCCGTCTGCACCGTCGTGATCATCAGCATGCCGGCAAAAGCGCCGCGCCTGTCGACGCCGAAGGCTGCGATGATGCCGAGCGTGATCGGCACCAGGCAGGCCACCCGCGCGGTGGTCGAAGGCACCATCAGCGCGATCACGAACCCGACCAGGATGGTGCCGATCACGACGTTTCGGGTTTCGGTGCCGGCCCGTGACAGGATGGTCAGCGCAATGCGCTTGTCGAGGCCGGTTGCCGTCATCGCGGCCGCCAGAAAAAGCGCCGCCGCGACCAGCACCAGCGCCGTGTTGGCAAAGCCACTGAACGCAAGTCCCAACGCCGCGCTCGTGCCCATCAGCACCTTGGGATTGGCGACGCTCGGCGCCAGCCCGAGCAGGAACGCCATCAGTGCGGCGATCACGATCGCCGAAACCGCGTAATCGATGGCTTCCGTCATCCAGATAATGACGGCGAAGCCGAGAATGGCGAGCATGCGATGGGCCGCGACCGGCAAATCCGCCGGTGTCGGCAGCAGCAGGATAACGGTCAGCACGGCTACCGCCAGCAGCAATCCCCAGTTGGCCCTGATCCAGCTTTGATGCCCGGCGCCCGCGATGGGGCCGCCCGCCGGTGTCTGATCTACGATAGCCATGCGCGTTCCTCCCCGCACGGCACAATCGACCGGTATCCGCGACGCCGTTTTGCGCTGGATCAAGCGCCGCGCCGACATGGCACGCCTGCTCGCCGAGCGGCCGGGTTTCTCGCTTCTTTTTGATCTTGCGCAAAGTGCTGCCGCCCCACGGTCTTTACCTAAGCGATTAATGCGCGAGGATTTCACAATGCGAACAGCCCCCAGCCTGTCGATCTCACCGGAAAAAGTGTTCTTCATCATCGCAAAGTCGCGTCAATCCGACGGCGCCGCAACCGATCTGGATGCCAATTCCACCGCTGCCGACGACGATGCCGTCCATGGCTTCGCGGACCACAGCAGCATAACGGACCGCTCGGAGCTTTCCGGCTTTATCCGCGGGTTGAACGTGGACGAGCAGGTCGACCTGGTCGCCCTGATGTGGCTCGGCCGCGGCGACGGCGATCTCGACAGCTGGATAGATCTGCGCCGGGAGGCTTCGCGCGCGCACAACAGCCGTACGGCGCGTTACCTGATCGAGACGCCGATGCTTGCCGATTATCTGGAAGAGGCCTTGTCACAGTTCGGCAAGTCATTTGAGGATTTCGAAGCGCCGCTCTGATCCCGTTCGACGTCAAACTATCCGGGAGTATTTCAAAATGACCAAGATCAAGATCGGCACTGGCGACTGGATCGTCGTGTGCGACGGCCGCAAGGCACTCATCCTCGAAAATCTCGGCGATCGCATGTTTCCAAACCTGCATACCAGGGAAGTGCATGAGCAGCCGGACCTGTCCACGCATGCGCAAGGAAGCGACGCTCCCGGTCGCGTCCACCCGTCGATGGGCGGCGCGCGAAGCTCGGTCGAGCAGACGGACTGGCACGACGAATCGGAGCGATCATTCCTGAAGACTCTGGCAGAGCGGTTGGATGTTGCGGTCACGACCGGCGAAACCTCGGCAGTGACGGTGGTCGCCTCGCCCCGCGCGCTGGGCATGATCAGGTCAGATTATTCAGCGGCGGTTCAAAAGGCTCTTCAAGGCGAAATCGCCAAGGATCTGGTCAAGATGCCGGTTTACGAAATCGAGAAACAGCTCCTGGCGTAACCCCCGCACGGGTCTGCGGGAGATCCCGCCGCCGCTGTCGGGAGGAACTCGGCCGGATTATGGCGACGAGGCTCATCCCCGATCCTGGCTCGCACTTCATGCCACCGCCGATAAGACATCGTTAACCCTGTCGGCCTTAGGGTCTTCATGACGCCGAAGGACCGGCCGTCTGGTGGCGAAGATGTCGTTTGCGCAAAAGAAAACAACCACTGTGCCGTCCGCCGAGGAGCGACGGCGCTTTCAGCGTGTCAAAGTCCACCTGCTCGGCCGCTACATGCTGCCGGACCGCCGCGAATTTCCTTGCCAGATTATTAACATGTCGCCGGGCGGACTGGCCCTGCTGGCGCCCGGCATCGGCAATGTCGGCGACCGCGTGATCGCCTATCTCGACCATATCGGCCGGGTCGAGGGCAAAATCACCCGTATCATCGACAATGGCTTTGCCATGACGGTCGGCGCGACCGCGCGCAAGCGCGACAAGCTGGCCGCCCAGCTCACCTGGCTGGCCAACCGCGATATCCTCAATCTGCCGGAAGACCGCCGCCACGACCGTATCGTGCCGCGCAACCCGATCGCGCTGATGACGCTCGAGGACGGCAGCAAGATGACCTGCCGCATCATCGACCTCTCGCTGTCGGGCGCCGCGATTGCCGCGGAAAACCGCCCGCCGCTGAAATCGCTGGTCATGCTGGGCAAGGTGCAGTCCCGCGTGGTGCGAAACCTCGAGGAAGGCTTCGCGCTCGAGTTCGTCCACGAGCAGGTCGGCGAGGCGCTCGAAGAAGCGGTTACCGCGCGGTAAAGCGCCAGCCGCCGAAAATCCCGGTTTTCCATCCTTAACAGGCGGTATCCGCACCCACGGATACCGCCTTTGCCATATCCGGGGCCCGCAAAACGCGGTTAACGCGGCGGGCTTTCACGCGCTTATCTGCCGCTGGCGCCAGCCGCGCGCGCGTTAATGTATAAAATTTGAATCAATTGCAGTTGTCTCAAATTTTAGTCGAATTCGATTCAAGTATAGATCGAATTAGCCGCTCGTTTTACTAGTATTCGCGTCAAATGTACTTGCCTGACTTAGCGGCGGCGCAAATCCTTCGTGCGAAACATGGTCCCAACAAGAAACGGGGGCGACCATGTTGTTCAGGGGACAGGGGAAGGGACTGGCGGTCATCGCCGTCCTGATGGGGTTAAACGCTTCAATGAGCGTCCAGGCGAAAGCCGGCGACGCTCTCTATGCCAGCCTTGGCGAGACCGCGCGTTCGCCGATCGGCTGGGTCGAATTCTGCGCCGAGAATGCGAGCGAATGCCGCGGCGGCACTTCTGCGCCGCGCGACATCGTGATGTCGCAGACGGCGTGGCGGGATTTGCTGCGGGTCAACAAGTGGGTCAACGAGTCCGTCAAGCCGATCACCGACATGGATCATTGGGGTGTGATCGAGAAATGGTCGTTGCCGACGGACGGTTACGGCGACTGCGAGGACTATGTGCTTCTCAAGCGCAAGATGCTGATCGACGCCGGA
This sequence comes from uncultured Alphaproteobacteria bacterium, assembly GCA_963816815.1. Lineage (GTDB taxonomy): Bacteria > Pseudomonadota > Alphaproteobacteria > Rhizobiales > Xanthobacteraceae > Bradyrhizobium. The sequence continues at coordinate 63,623 of CAWFMW010000002.1, read as the reverse complement.
TGGCCGCGCGAAGCGCTGCTGATCACGGTGGTGCGCGACAAGAAGGGCGAAGGCCACGCGGTGCTGACCGTGAAGAGCGACAAGGGCGAGTTCGTTCTCGACAACCAGAACGAAAACGTCCTGGCCTGGACCGACACCGGCTACCGCTTCGTCAAGCGTCAGTCGCAGAGCGATCCCAATGTGTGGGTCTCGCTCGGTGACAGCCGTCCGGCAGTCGCTACTGCTTCGTCACGCGATCGATAACGAAACAAGGATTTACGAACCCGCGACCCGGTCACATCCCCACCCCTCCCCGTCCCAGACCGGTTCGCGCGCGGCCAGCCTTCCCCCAAAGGCTGGCCGCAACTTTTTTGGCGGGCCCATTGGCCGGCCGTTCACTTTTTCACCGGGTTAAAAGGCGTCTCAAGCAGCTGCACGCCGGCCATGAGACGGCCGCCGACGGATTTACGAGTGCTCGCCCAGCAACGATAATGCACAGGCTGATCCCTTGAAGGAAGCCGCCGCCGATGGACATGCTGGTCAAGCTCTACGCGCTGCCTCCCTCCCGCGACGTGTTTGAGCGCCTGGGCAAGGCGGCCATCACGACGCGGCGCGCGCTTGCGCCGGAAAAGCACAAGGTCGTCGCCTGGGTCCGGCAGAATTTCAGCGAAGCCTGGGCCAGCGAAGTCGATGTCGCGTTTTCCCGGCAACCCGTCTCCTGCTTCATCGCCATCAGGCAAAAGAGCATTCTGGGGTTTGCCTGCCATGACGCGACCTGCCCGAACTTCTTCGGGCCTACCGGTGTGGACCCGAACGAGAGAAAGAACGGGATCGGCAAGGCACTGCTTTTCAATTGCCTCGAAGCCATGAAGCAGCAGGGATATGGCTACGCCATTATCGGCGGCGTGGGCCCTGCCGAGTTCTATGCCAGGACGGTCGGCGCGATACCGATCGAGGGCTCCGAGCCCGGCATTTATCGCGGGCTGCTATAGCGCGGACAATCGGGAGCACGACATGGCTGAAGCGAGATCGACGCCATCCGCACATTGCTGGGCTCGAAGCCGCGGCCGGTCGGCTGGTCGGAGCGGCGGCAGCGTCTCGACGAGGTCGGATCGACCTGGCCGGTGGCGCCGGACATTCAATGCGAGGCCGTCGATTGCGACGGCGTCGCCGGCGAGTGGTCGATTGCACCGGGCAGCGAGCCTTCGCGCGTGCTGCTGTATTTCCACGGCGGCGGATATTGCTCCGGCTCGATCGTAAGCCACCGCTGCCTGGTGACGGAGGCCGGGCGCGCGGCACGCACGCGCACGCTTGCGATCGACTATCGGCTTGCCCCTGAACATCCCTACCCCGCCGCCCATGAAGACGCGCTCACCGCGTGGCGCTTTCTGCGCCGGCAAGGCATTGCGGCGAGAAGCATCGCCGTCGGCGGCGACAGCGCCGGCGGCAACCTGACGCTCGGGCTGATCAACCGGCTGCGCGCGGCCGGCGAGGAATTGCCCGCCTGCGCCTGGCTGGTCTCGCCGTGGACCGACCTCACCATGTCCGGCAGCACGCTTGCGACCAAGGACGCGGTCGATCCGCTGATTCACAAGGGCTATCTCGACAGAACTTGCGGATGCCTACGCGCCGCCGTCCATCGATCGCCGCGATCCGCTGATCTCGCCCCTGTTCGCCGATCTGGCGGGCCTTCCGCCGGTCCTGGTTCAGGTCGGATCGGCCGAGACATTGCTCGCGGACGCGACGCGGCTTGCCGAGGCCGCAGGCGCGGTTGATGTCGATGTGACGCTGCAGATCTGGCCGCACATGATCCATGCCTGGCCGGTCTGGAATGCTGGCCTGCAGGACGGCCGGCGCGCGCTGGTCTACGCTGGCCAGTTCATCCGGGCGCATATCCGTTAGCCTTGGCGGCCATCCCTGCCGCAGAAACCCTGATCTCGCGGGATTCTGCCCGCAATTTCCGCGACTTCCGGGCAAATCCCGGGTTTTAGCGTCCCCTCGGCCTGTGCTATTTTGGAACTTTAGAATCACGTCCGGATTTGAAGTCGTATGATTGAACACGCCCCCCGGAGTGCCAACCCCATCGCGCGTTTCGGCGGACAGCCGATTGCGATCGCCGCAGTGGCCCTCGTCATTGTTGTCCTCGGCGTAGGCTCTATCACCTTCTGGCGCAGCTATACCGGCAACGTCCCCGAGACCGATCGCGTGGTCGCGACCCGGCAGTTGCAGGCGCGCGCCGCGCAGGCGTCCGAACAACTGGTGGAGAAGACCAAGGGTCTGGAGGTGACGCAGCAGGAATTGATCGACCAGCTGCAAATGGTGCAGGATCAGCTGCAGACCGTACGCCGCCTGCTCGCCGCGCAGCAGACCGACACTCGAAGAAGCTTTCCGAGCAGGTTGGAACGCTGACGGAAGCGGTCGAGGGCTTGCGGCAATCCTTTGCCAGCGCACAGGCCTCCGAACCCTCCGCGGCTGCCGCGCCGCGCAAACGGTCAGCCAAGGCAAAGCCGCGCTCGACCCGCAGCGCGAACCGCAGCCGCGCCAAGGCGCGCGGCTGATCGGTTCTTGCCTGTCTAGCTGCCTTACAACGACCGTCGTTGCAGGCTTCTTGAAAGGCGGCGCTTCGTGCGGCCGAGCAACGGGATATTTTCCACCGTTACCGCATGCCTTCCCGCAACTTTTTTCCGCCTTTGTGAACTGGTTCACACATACCGGCAAGAATCCCGGGCATCCTGTAGTTCACCGGATGGCGTGAGCCGATTTCAATATCCGGGGCTGGCAAGGTCGTTGACGGTATACTGCGTCGACGGCCTTGTTTTTTACATGATTTTTGGCCCCGTTGCGCTGCGCGCTCCCCCTACCAGCTCTGGCATCTCGCAAGCAGGTGATTTGCGTTCGCGCCGGTTTGCAAGCTGAATGCGCCTCCCAAAAAGGAGAGCTGCAATGAGCGCCGAATCCCTGCCGACATCTGACGTTATCGGGCTGACCAAGGTCGCACCCTTCTCGCGACGCGGCTTCATGACCGCGTCGGCCGCCGTGACGGCGGGCTACACGCTTGCGGCCGGGCCGGTGCGTGCCGACGTGATCAAGACCGACACCAGCGGCCTCGTCACCGGTGATGCCAAAATCAAGGTCGCCGACGGCGAGATGCCCGGCTATTTCGCGCGGCCGGCCGGCGTCAGCAACCCGCCGGTGGTGCTGGTGGCGATGGAGATTTTCGGCCTGCACGAATACATCAAGGACGTGACGCGGCGCCTGGCCAAGCTCGGCGCGTTCGCGGTGGCGCCGGATTACTATTACCGCAAGGGCGCCGACCTGACCAAAATCACGGATATCCCGCAGCTATTGCCGATCGTGAATTCGAAGCCGGACGCCGAGCTGTTATCCGATCTCGACAGCACCGTGGCCTGGGCCAAATCGGAGGGCGGCGACACGTCGAAGCTCGGCATCATCGGGTTCTGCCGCGGCGGACGCACGGTCTGGGAATATGCCGCCCACAGCAGCACGCTGAAGGCGGGCGCCGCGTTCTACGGTCCGCCGGTCGACCCGCCGAATCCGGTCTGGCCGAAGAGCCCGACCCAGCTCGCGCCCGAAATGAAAGCGCCGGTCATCGGCCTCTACGGCGAGGCCGACACCGGCATTCCCGTCGCCACGGTGGAAGCCCTCAAGGCGGCTCTGGCTGAAAACAAGAAGACGGCCGAGTTCAAGATCTATCCCGCCGCACCGCACGGCTTCCACGCCGACTATCGCCCGAGCTACCGCAAGGACGCGGCTGAGGACGCCTGGAGCCAGATGCAGGCCTGGTTCAAGAAGTATGGGGTGCTGAGCTAGACTGGGGCCTGCGCTGCAGGGTCCAGACACAAAATCTCGAAAACAACCCCATGCAAAGTAGAATTAGGCGCGCAGCAGTCTGGCTGCGTGCGTCCGGGGCACGGGATAATCTATCCGCGACGAACGTCGCTGCGACGCGGCTTTGACATCGCCTGTTCCATCTCCCAGAACATCCAGACGAAGGCCGTGCCCAGACCTGCGACGACGCCCAGGAACACCAATGTCAGAGCCGGGGCTGTGAGCATGTTCAACATCCCTGGTGCGATGCAAACGACGTACCAGCAAACGCAATCGACTGCGGCCTCGATGCAATAACACCGCGGCCGTGCCATTCATCCCGGCTGAACCCGATCAGCCGCACACCTGCACGGGCCGAATACGCCAGCCATACGGCGTCCGCACGCTCCGCCGCACGATGTAGCAGCCGCTGTCGCCATAGTAATCGTCATAGCCGGCGTAATACGGATAGCCGTAATCATAATAGTCGTTGTAGTAGCCGTAGCCCAAACCTAGTCCGACTGCCCCCACAACTAACGGAAATCTCCGGTGCCGGAAACCGGGGTGGAAGCCACCGTGGAAACGGTTGACGGCAAGCGTGCCGCCGCGAAATCCGGCAGCCGGCAAAGCGGCCGCACGGAAACCACCGCCTCCGATCGCGGCCGAACGGAAACCGCCGCCGCCGATCCCGGCAGCCCGGAAACCCCCGCCGCCCATACCCATCCCGCCGCCGCGGAAGCCGCCGCCAAACCCGCCGCCACCGCCGTGGAAACCGCCACCGCCGAAACCGCCACCGCCGTGGAAACCGCCACCGCCACCACCAAAGCCACCACGAGCCGAAGCCGCGTCCGGCGCCAGCATGGCGACCGATGCGGTTGCGAACAAGGCGATCATCATTGTGCGTAACATCACCCATCCTCCGTGATCTTGCGTTCGAAGTCTCGACGCGCTTCGGCGTCGGATCCTCACAGATCCCAAATCAACTCTAAGACGACTTCTCGGAGGTAACGGGGCAATCTTGCTCACTTCTGCGCGACTGTGAGACGTCCACATCAGCAGCCGCGGCAAATGCTCTTGATCTTGCGGTCGACTTCCTTGTTCTCGTCATTGATCGCCGCGTCACCGCTGCGCTGCGGACCCGTCATATCAGCGCCCGATTTCGCCGATCTTCCCGAGCCGGTCGTCACACCGCTGCCGGTATTGACGCCGGCGCCTGACGACTGCGCTGTGCCTGAGCTGTTGGTGCCCGGAGCGGACGGCGTCGCCTGCCTGGAGGAATTCCCCGCGCCGCTTGGATCTTCGCCGGCATTGTTAAGTCCTCCGGGAGCGGCGGGTCCGGAAGGCACGCCGCTAATGCTTTGCGAACCGGCACCGGCAGAGCCCGCGCTCGGTGAGCCGGCGGCGCTGCCGCTGCTGCTGCCGGCAGAGGAACCGCCTGCCGATCCGCCCGAGTTCTGGGCAAGGGAAGCAACTGGAATTACGAACAGTGCGATGGCAGTAAGGGCGGCGGCGGCGGACGATCGCTTCATCGGAAATCTCCTTTTCGAAGCAACGACAGCCCCGCGCCCTTGTTCCTGCCGGAACGATTCCCCCACTGGATGATTAATCCACATCCGCTCGACGCACGGAGTGATCGCGCTTGCGCAAATTGATCGCCTTCGACGATGACACGCTGGACAAGCTGACCCAGCTTGCACGCGACCGGATGGGGACGTTTCAGGAATTGGCCGACGAAGCCTTTGCCGACCTGCTCAAGAAGCACGGCATTCCCGTCGACCTCAAGGATGCGCTGCGGAAAAGTGCAGGACTCGCGAAGGCCGCGGCGCCGAAGAAATCGAAAACCGGAAAGGCGCCAGCATGAATTCCGACCCCGACCCTTTCGAGCAAGGCGAGCGCGCCGCACGCGAAAACATTCCGGCGGAAGCCAATCCCTATCAGGACGGCAGCGAGCAGCATGCGCTGTGGGCCGCCGGCCATGAAAAGGTCGCCGGCGCGCGCGAGGCGAACGAGAGCGAAGGTAGCTAGCCGCGTTCGCACATCAGCGGTCGTCAGCCGATCTTCTTCAGTCCGTTTTTGAATCGTGGTCCGTTCCGTTGGTAGGACTTCGCGGCACGCCCCATCGCCGTCAGACTGCTCCGGCGTCAACGTCCGGATCACGCGCGCGGGCGAGCCGATGATCAGGGAATATTCGGGATACTCCTTGCCTTCGGTAATGATCGAGCCGGCGCCGACGACGCTGCCGCGGCGTATTCGCGCGCCATTCATGACGATCGAGCCCATGCCGACCAGCGCGTCGTCTTCAAGCGTGCAACCGTGCAGGATCACATTGTGGCCGACCGTGCAGTTGGTGCCGATCGTGAGCGGAAAGCCGGGGTCGGTGTGGCAGGTGCGAATTGTCCTGCACGTTGGAGCCTTCGCCGATCTCGATCCACTCATTGTCGCCGCGCAGCACCGCGCCGAACCAGACGCTGGCCGAATTCAGGAGGCGCACCTTGCCGATCACGGTGGCGGTATCCGCGATGAAATAATTTCCGTCCGCGGGGAGTTCAGGTCCCTGTCCGTCGAGTTCGTAGATCGCCATGGCAAAAAGGTCTCCGTTGCCGGAGACCTTGGCACAGCCGCTGGCGCGGGATCAAGCGAGCAGGCCGGCGAGTTTCAGGCCAGCACACCGGTGGCGCGCAGTGTCATCAGGAAAAACGTGCCGGACATCAAGCTCCAGAAGCCTGAAAGCACGGTCGCCATCATCACGAATTCGAAGCGGCGGCGCTCGATCTGCGCGCCGCGCAACGTGTTGCGCATGATGATGAAGGGCGCGGCGAAAACCAGAAACGGCACGGCCGCAAACGTCTTCGGCGCCACGCCTTCCCCAAGCAGCCCGAACCCTGCCGGCCGCGCCGCCATCGCCTGATAGCCGCTGGCGAGCGCGCCTGCGAGCGCAAAGCCGATGCACAGGGAGAACAGGGAATTCAACGCATCGGGCGACATGACAAACTTCCCCTACTCAAAAACCGGCGCCCTGCTTTCGCAAAATCGGGCGGGCGCCGCCACAGCATCCTTAAGGAAAGGTTAACAGCGGTTCGCCGGGACGGCGTTTGCGCATGGCTAACGGCGGCAGGAACTGCCGCGAAATCATGAGGAAATCGCGTTCGCCATGGCATATTCGCCCAAGATGATTCGCCTGACTCCTCCTCGACCGATGCTTCGTTCATGACTCTGCTTTCGACGGCCCAGCACCTCGCCCGCGACACCCGCAGGGACCCGCGCTCGCACATGGTCCTGATCATGGTCGCGGTAACCATCGCCGCGGGCGCCATCGCGCTGGTCGCCTATTTGCTGTGGCCGACCTGGGTGGCGCGCCCCGCCAGCGCCCCCGACCGGTTGCCGGTCAGCGTCGGCGCCACGCTCTTCAACGTGCCGACAGCGGCGATCCGCCGCAAGATCCAGCGCCACTCCGGTCCGCAGGAGCGCGTCGATCTCAGTTTCGTCTTCCCGTCGCTGGAACCGCCGGACGTGCCGAAGCACGTCAGCGCCGATACGGTCGAAGAAAAGATACAGCCGATCGACCGGATCTTCGTGTCGATATCGGCCCACCACGACACGCTGGCGCCCGACGCGCGGGTCCGCACGATCTATCCGCGCTATCTCGCGCAGACCTCAACGCCGGTCGAAGACGGATTGACGATGCGCACGTTTCGCGACGGCTCGCCCTACGCCAATGAGGATCTGTTCTCCGCCGCGACGCCGAACCTCAACGCGCGCTGCTCGCGCGACGGTCAGACGCCCGGCATGTGCCTGAGCGAGCGCCGCGTCGACGGCGCCGACCTGACGTTCCGCTTTCCGCGGAGCTGGCTGTCGCAATGGCGCGACGTTGCGAATGCGATGGACCGCCTGACGGCGCAGATGCAGGGACCGAGGGGTTAGCGCGCAATTTGTAGGGTGGGCAAAGCGAAGCGTGCCCACCATTTGTAGCTCACTCGGTGATAGATGGTGGGCACGTCGCTTGCGCTCCTTTGCCCACCCTACGACGTCACGGCACGCGCCTCAGCCGACGTCGGCCAGATCTTCCTCGAGAATTGCCATCTGGAACTGGAACGAGCGATCGTCGTCCTCGTCATCGACGAACAGCACGCCGATGAACTCCTCGCCGATATAGACTTCGGCGGAGTCGTCCTTTTTCGGGCGCGGCACGACGCGGATCTTGGGATTGCCGAATACGCGCTTGAGATAGGCGTCGAGCTTCCTGACTTCCTGAACGTCCACGGCGGTCTCCAATCGGATTCTTTGAATTTCCGGGAGGTTTTAGGACGAGACGGCGCAGACTGCCAGCCGTAACTTCACAAATACGGCCGCCAGAAAGTGTGGAAAATCAAAGGCCGATTGCGCCGAGCATCTGATCCATGGTGCGCGACGGCTCCGCGCAGCCGGCCTCGCCAACGATCTTTGCGGGGACGCCCGCCACCGTCACGTTGTGAGGCACCGGCTTGACCACCACCGAGCCCGCCGCGATGCGCGCGCAATGGCCGATCTCGATATTGCCGAGAATCTTCGCGCCCGCCCCGATCAGCACGCCGCGCCTGATCTTCGGATGACGGTCCTCGTTCTCCTTGCCGGTGCCGCCCAGCGTGACGCCATGCAGGATCGAAACGTCGTCCTCGATCACAGCGGTCTCGCCGCAGACGAAGCCGGTCGCGTGATCGAGGAAAATACCGCGGCCGATTCTGGCGGCGGGGTTGATGTCGGTCTGAAACACCGCCGACGAGCGGCTCTGCAGATAGTAGGCGAAATCCTTGCGGCCCTTTTGATAGAGCCAGTGCGCCAGCCGATGGGTCTGCAGCGCGTGAAAGCCCTTGAAGTAGAGCAAGGGATCGATGAAGCGCGAGGTTGCGGGATCGCGATCGTAGACCGCGACCAGATCGGCGCGGAACGCGTTGCCGAGATCGGGTTCGTCGCGCAGCGCCTCGTCATAGGTCTGGCGGATCAAGTCGCCCGACAACGCCGAATGATCGAGCCGCTCGGCGATCCGATGGATCACCGAATCTTCGAGGCGTTCGTGATGCAGCACGGTCGAATAGATGAAGGAAGCCAGTTCGGGCTCGCGGCGGACGATGTCCTCCGCCTCGCCCCGGACGCGGTCCCAGATCGGATCGAGCGCGGCCAGTTTCGAACCTTGCGGATTGACCTGATGCACTGCCATGATTGCTCTCGCAAATTCGCTTGTCTGGTTGATATTATAGCACGGCGGGCGGACGGCTGTCCCGGGCAGGCGCAGGCCAAGGCAGACCCCCGCCGAACGCCACCGGGGTCAGATCAAGGTGGTCAGCGATCCCGGAAAATCAAGCCGGATAGCGGTCCGACTATTGGTGAATTTCGGCCGGCCCGCCATTCCCGGCATGCTTGGCTAAAATGGGGGAAGCCACATCAGCACGCAAATTTTGCGGGCGCGGACCGCTGCCAACGCGCGGTCGGCCTGGATCGCGGCCATCGCCATCCCATTGATGTTGCTGGCCCCCGCCCTGTGGAATGGCTATCCCCTGCTCCAGTGGGATACCGGCGGCTATCTGGCGCGGTGGTACGAAGGCTACCTGGTGCCGAGCCGCTCGACAACGTTCGGCCTCTATCTCCATTTCGGCGAGGATTCGAATTTCTGGATCAACCTCGGGATCAACGCGCTGGCAACGTTGTGGGTCCTGCAGTTGGCGCTGCGCGTGCTGGGCCAGTCCCAGCCGTTGCGGCTCCTGGCCATGAGTCTCGTGCTGGTCCTGACCACCTCGCTGCCCTGGCTAGCCAGCACGCTGCTGACCGATATTTTCGCCGGCCTGTCCGTGCTGGCACTCTTCATCCTGGTCGCGCATGGCGAGCGGACGTCGATCCCGGAAAAATGCCTGCTGTTCGGCCTCACCGCTTTCGCCGCTGCGACGCATAGCGCAACGCTCGCGGTGCTGCTCGGATTGTGCTGCATCGGCTGGATCGCGCGTCCCTTCCTACGCGGACGGATTTCGGCTTCCGGATTGACGCAAGGTAGCCTCACCATCGTCGCCGGCGCTGCGCTGTTGTTTTCGACCAATTTCGCATTGTCCGGAAAGCTGGCGTGGACACCCGGCGGTTACGGCGTCGCCTTCGGACGCATGCTGCAGGATGGCATCGTCGCGCAATATTTGCGCGATCATTGCCCGAAGCAGCGCTTCAAGCTCTGCCCCTATCGCGATCAGCTTCCGGCCACCGCCGACCAGTTCCTGTGGGGCAACAGCATGTTCAACACGCTTGGCCGATTTCGGGGGCTGAACGACGAGATGGGCTTTATCGTGCTGCATTCGCTGGCCGAATATCCGGCCTGGCAGGCTAAGTTGGCGCTGACGGGAATGGTGCAGCAACTCGGCCAGGTCGCCACCGGCGAAGGCGTCGGTGTCTGGCTCGGCCATACCTACGGCATCGTCGAGCGCTTTCTCCCCGCACAGGTGAAGCCGATGCGCGCGGCGCAGCAACAGCGCTGGCATTTCGATTTCACCGCGATCAACCGGATTCACATTCCCGTCGCGCTGGCGTCGATGCTGCTGGCTGCGATGCTTTTCGGCCACGGCGTGCTGCGCCGGCCGTTCGACGATCTCACCTTGCTCGCCGGCACGGTCACATCAGCCGTGCTCGGCAACGCGTTCGTCTGCGCCGTGATCTCCGGCCCGCACGATCGTTACGGCGCGCGCATGGCGTGGCTTGCGACCACGGTGGTGCTGATCGCGGCGATCCGGCAACTCACCGGTGACAACGCGTTGCGCGACCGCTCATGGCCGCCGCGACAGGAAGTCGGTGACGCCGACCTTGTAGACCTTGTCGCCGACCGCGCGCATGTGATCGCGGTTCGGAATGTCGAGCACCTCGGCGCCCGGAATGATTTTCCCGAGCGCCGCGGCTGAGCCCGCGATTTCGTCCTTGGTGCCGACCGCGATCAGGACCGGCACGCCGATCCCGGCGGCTTCCTCCGCTGTCATCAGCCGCCGCGAACCGCGCAGGCAGGCGGCAAGCGCGCGGCGGTCGGAGCGGGTCTGGTCGGCGAAGGCGCGAAACGTCCGCCCGACCGGATCGGTGACGTCGTCCAGCGACGGCGCTTCCAGCGCCACGGCCACGTTCTCGCCGGGGCCGCCGCCCTCGATCAATCCGATCCCGATGCCGCCGAGGATCGCCGAGCGCAGCCGCTGCGGCTGCTCGCGCGCCAGTATCGCCGTCATTCGCGATCCCAGCGAATAGCCCATGACGTCGGCGCGCTCGATTCCCAGATGATCCAGCAGCGCGATGACGTCGCTTGCCATGATCGCGATTTCGTAATCCGCGGAATCGTAGAGCTTTTCGGAATCGCCATGGCCGCGATTGTCGAGCGCGATCACGCGGCGGCCGTCTTTCTTCAGATCGGAAACCCAGGTCGGATAGACCCAGTTGACGTTCTTGCTGGAGGCAAAGCCGTGCACGAGAACGATCGGATCGCCCTCGCCTTCGTCGAGATAGGCAATTTCGACGTCGCCGTTGTGAAAACTCGGCATCAGCAGTTCCATGTTTTGGGGATCGAAATGGGCGATCTTGCAATGACGGCAAGTCTAGCCGTACGCGGCAGCGCCTGCCAGAGCCGGGCCGGACGGCAAGCATGCCGCCGCCGCCTGCCTTCTCAATCGCCGCGCCTTCTTGCGGCGCAGCCACGCTTCGGTGGCCCGCTCGGTGGTCGCCTTGATCGACGACAGAAAACCGAACAGCGCCAACAGCGCGCCGAACACCCACATCGTCAGATTGAAGGTGCCGGCGGCCAGCAGCAGCGCGCCGCGGCCGAGCACCTTCAAGATCGCGCGGGTCTGGCCGCCCTTGGATTCGGCAAGCCGCGCGGCGCGCGCGACGTCCTTCGGCCCTTGCGCGATGCGCAGCGTATCGAGCGCCCCGCGCGTGCCGGCCTTTTCGCCGACGCGCCCGACGTCCTTCGCCAGCCGCACCAGCGCGCCGGCCTTCTCGGCGCGGAACGCCGCCTTGATCGCGCTGACGGTCTCGCCGGGCCGCAGCACCGAACCCTTCGCGACCGCCTGCTGCAGCACCGGCGCATCGACGACCTCGCGCGCCGAGCGGCCGGCCCATTGCGTCAGCCCCTCGCCCAGCCGCCCGACCTTGCGGGCATCCTTGACCATGGTAAGACCGGCACGCACCGGGCCGACGCCGCCGACGGAGACATAGGTCGCGGCGGTCACCGCAAGGCCTACCGTCGCCAGGCCCAGCACCAGCCGGTCCACCTCCTCGCCGGTCGCCAGATGCTTGCCCTCGCGCACGACGTCCCTGATGTCGCCGAACACGAAGAGATCGCCGGCGACCGTGCCCGACAGGCTCGCGACGTCGTCGGCATTGCCGGTCACCAGACCGGTGGCAAAGCGCTTGGCAAAATGCGACGTCGAACCGGCGTCAGTAACCGCATCGCTGACGCGCTTCGACAGTTCGTCGCTGACGGCAATGCCCTTGTCGCGGGCGAGTTCGACGAAGCTGTTGGCGAGATCGGAATCGCCCGCCGCGAGCGCTGCCTCGATATTTTCGGCGACCAGCGCCTGGTTGCTCCGCAGGGCGGAATTGATCTGGATATCGGACAGCGCCGCGGGGTCGTCCTGCGCCGCCAGAATGGCGCCGGCCTCGCGGGCGTGCGGCCACAGCGCCGCGCACACCGCAACGCTGAGCGCCATTCCTGCCAGAGCTGAACCGAGCCGCAACCGTCTCATCCAAAAAAGCCCAATGTTTTCGCCTTTCTCAAGATGGTATGCCGTTTTTAAGACACAACCGCCCCGACGAAAGAAGGGCTTTTCTCCCACGACAAGATTGTGTCGAATTTGCATGAGCAAATGTGCGGCCGGGACCTCCAAGATTCGGCTCTAGGAATCATCGGCACCCGCCACTATGGTGCGCGGCATTTCGAAGCTGCCGCGTCGTGTTGATTGCGTCCGCCCGTCGTTGCCATCCAAGGTGAAGCTGATGTCCGACCATGTCGTCCCGCATTTCCATAACGACGCCGGCGTCTCGGTGATCGAGATCGGCTCGCAGGAATTCATGTGCGTGGGCGCCAACCCGCCGTTCGACCATCCGCACGTGTTTCTCGACCTCGGCAACGACAACGAGATCATCTGCCCCTATTGCTCGACGCTTTATCGCTTTGCCGCCGACCTCGCCGCGGGCGAGGCCCGCCCGCCGGAATGCGTCCTGAAGGACAAGGTCGCCTGACCTTTCGGTGGCTGCCGCGCGCACCATCATCGTTGCTGGTGCCGGGATCGGGGGACTGACGGCAGCGCTTGCGCTCGCCGCAAAAGGCTTTCGCGTCGTCATTCTGGAAAAGGCCGAACGGCTGGAGGAAGCCGGCGCCGGCCTGCAGCTTTCGCCCAACGCCAGCCGGATCCTGGTCGACCTCGGCCTGCGGCCGCGGCTTGCGCCGCGCGCGGTGACGCCCGAGGCCATCAACATCATGAGCGCGCGGGCGGGCGGCGAGATCGCCCGCCTGCCGCTCGGCGAGGCCGCCAGCCTTCGTGCCGGCGCGCCCTATTGGGTGATGCACCGCGCCGATCTGCAGGCCGCCCTGCAGGCCCAGGTCAACGACCATCCGGACATCGACCTGCGGCTCGGCTGCCAGTTCGAGGACGTGACCTCGCACGCCAAGGGGCTGACCGTGGTCCAGCGCCGCGGCAATGCGCGACAGCAGGAACTGGCGGTGGCGCTGGTCGGCGCCGACGGCATCTGGTCCGCGGTGCGGAACCATCTGTTCCCGGAGGTGCAACCGCAATTTTCCGGCCTGATCGCCTGGCGCGGAACGCTCGATGCGACGACGCTGCCGCGCGAATATACCGCGCCGCGGGTGCAGCTCTGGATGGGACCGGACGCGCATCTGGTCGCCTACCCGATCTCGGCCGCGCGGCAGATCAACGTGGTCGCCATCGTGCCGGGAACCTGGAACAGGCCGGGCTGGAGCGCGCCCGGCGACGCCAACGAACTCAAGAACGCGTTCGCCTCGCAGCGCTGGCCCGCGACCGCGCGGATGCTGCTCGGCGCCGTCGACGAATGGCGGCGATGGGCGCTGTTTACGCTGCCCGATCTCGGCGAATGGACGGACGGCGCGGTCGCGCTGCTCGGCGACGCCGCGCACGCGATGCTGCCGTTTGCCGCGCAGGGCGCGGGCATGGCGATCGAGGATGCCGCCGTGCTCGCAAAGTGCTTGAGCGAAAGCCCGGGCGACACTATCGCCGGCATCCCGGCGGCCCTGAAGCGCTATGGCCGGCTGCGGCGCGGCCGCGTGCTGCGGGTGCAGCGCGCCGCGCGGCAACAGGGGCGCATCTATCATCTCACCGGACCGCTGGCGCTGGCGCGCGACCTCGCCATCAAGGCGATGGGCCCCGAGCGCATGCTGGCGCGGCAGGACTGGATCTACGATTGGCGGGTGTGAGGGGGAATCCCGTAGCCCGATGAACGGAGCGATATCCGGGTAGGTCCCGCATATCGCTCCGCTCATGCGGGCTACGGCAGCTTAATTTGCAGCACTGCTGGCCTTCGAGCGCTTGCCCTTGGCGGGAGCCGACGCGATCGATGGCGGGACCGGCGCCGGCCTGGCTTCCGGCTTCGAGTCCTGGCATCGGTTCTTCTGCCAGGCTTCTTCGGCCAGCTTCGATTGTCCGCGCACCGCAATGTAGTCATTGCGGTAGGCCATCTCCGCCACCACGGATCCGGCGACGCCGGTTTCGGCCTTCGTCATCAGCCCCTGCAATTCCGCGGTGCGGGCAGCGAGGCTCTTGCGCTCAGTCTCGAGCTGCTTGCAATCGTAGAGATCGTATTTGGCGGGATCGGCGAAGGCCGGCGAAATGGTGTCGCTCATCCCGGCGCAGCCGGACAGGCCAGCCCCGAGCGCAACCAGCGCCAGCGCGGCAAGGCTGCGCGAGAACAATTGGCGATGGGACAGCACGTTGGGCATCGGACCTTCGTTAAGTGGATTATGTTGAGATTGCCTAAAGCCTTTTCCGGTCCGATGGAATCGGAACGGAAAAGGCTTTAGTTTTAATTTGACGCGTTTTCTTGACGCGAACCGGTCTCCACTTCGCTGGAAAACGCTATAAAGCTCGCCGCAGGTAAACACCCCAAGTGTCCGCATTGAGGCTTTGCTTTGGCGCGCGCCCTCACTTAAAGGTGGGGAGTGTTCTGGGGGAGACTATCCCAATTCCACTTCTCCGGAAAACGCGCTAAGTATCTGATCTCTTAAGACTAAAGCGGACGTGGCGGAACTGGTAGACGCAAGGGACTTAAAATCCCTCGATGGCAACGTCGTGTGGGTTCGAGTCCCACCGCCCGCACCACGCTTCGCCCTGACGGGCTACGCGTGGCGCAGCCACGCGGAGACCTCAAGGTCGAAGCGTGTCCGGCATAGCCTGAGCGCAGCGAGGGCGACGACGGATTGGTGAGGCTAGGACCGGTCAGGCTAGATGTGGCGTAGCCCCGCAGAGACTGTCAGGGCGCGTGTCCGGCGTAGCGAAAGCGACAACAGACTGGTGAGACCGGGGACCCCATTGCCACAAACCGATCTTTTCGAAATGCGCCGGATCGAGATGCTGAGCAACACCATCTTCGGCGTTGCCATGACGCTGCTCGCCTATGATCTGCCGAAAGCCAGCAGCTTTGCCGCCGCGCCCCGTTGGATCGACCTGGTTCGTGTCTATGCCCAACCCGTCATCGCGCTGGCGATCAGCTTCGTCGTCGCCGGCCTGTTCTGGTTCAGCCATCACCGGCGCCTTGCGGTGGCGCCGGAAGCCGGGCGCGGCGTGGTGTTCCTGAACCTGTTTTTCCTGCTCACCATCATCATCCTGCCCGTGACCAACGGCCTCTATGGCAGCTACCGGCTCGATGCCGTGGTCGCGGTGATGTACGGCCTCCATTTGACGCTGATCGCCGTCGTGAATGCGCTGTTGTGGATTCTCGCGCTACGCGGCCGCCACGATCCCTATTCGATGGTCACCGCGCTGTTTCCGTTATTCGTGTTCGTGCTCGCGACGGGAGTGGCCTCCGTCGCACCGACGGCCGCGCAGTTCATCTGGTGCCTGGCGTTTCTCTCGCCCTTTGCGGGCTGGGTTGCCGCGCGGATCAGCGCGAAACCTTCGCCTCGCTCACCGTGAGCAACCGGCTCGCCTCCTCCGAAATCATGCGCTCCATCTTTTCCTGAAACTCCTTGCGCGGCAGGCCCGGCGCGATTGGCGGGAGGAAGGACAGCGTGATGGTGCCCGAATGCATCATCAGGGTTTTCTTGCCCCAGAACAGTCCGGAATTGCACGCCGCCGGCACCACGGGGACGTCGAGGTTGGTGTAGAGCGCGGAGATGCCGGCCGACTGAAAGGTCACGGGTTGGTCGATCGCTTGCCGCGTGCCTTGCGGAAACAGCAGCACCTTGCGTCCCTCGCCGACCGCACGCTTCGCCTCATCGACCATCTGGCGCAGCGCCTGCCGGCCCGCCGACCGGTCCACCAGGATCATCGGATAGCGCTCCAGAAACCAGCCGACGAGCGGCAGCTTTCTCAGCTCTTTCTTGGCGACGATGCTGGCATCGGGGAAGATCACGCAGAGCGCCGCGGTCTCCCACAGCGACTGATGATTGCAGGCGATGATGCAAGGTCCATCGGGAACGTGCTCGCGCCCCTCGACGCGATAGTCCAACCCCACCACGGATTTCATCAGGAACAAGATGCCGCCGGCCCAGACCTGGGACACCGCCCGCACCGTCGGACTGCTCGCCTTGAACAGCGCCATGAACGGCATCGACAGCGCAACGACCAGCGTCAGGATCACCACCGCCGCATCGAACAGTATCGACCTCAGATAATGCAAACGTCTATCCCCTCGGGCCTCGATGCGGCTTCCAATACAGCACTTTTCCCAGGTTGCACAATTCCAGCCACCCCGTTGAAATATGTCTCACCATGGATTGGCCCGATTGCCCATCAAGGATCGCCTCATGCCGGTATCAGAACAAATCGCCATCGCGCCGCATCTGGTCTTCGATGCCATCACGGCCGGCGCGCCCGGGGCGCCGCTGGTGCTGTTGCTGCACGGCTTTGCGGAATCGATGCATTGCTGGCGCGCGCAGGTCGCGGCCCTCGGCGACATGGGCTATCGCGCCATCGCGCCGAGCCAGCGCGGCTATTCGCCGGGCGCCCGGCCGGATCCCCGTGAGTTTTCGCACTATCTGATCGACCGCCTGATGGACGACGCCATGGCGATCGCGGCGGCTGCGGGCTATGGAAGTGCGCGCTTTCATCTCGTGGGCCACGACTGGGGCGGCAGCATCGCCTGGGGCCTCGCCGACCGCCACCACGAGCAGCTGGCCTCGCTCACCATCCTCTCCCGCCCGCATCCGAATGCGTTCAATCGCGCGCTGGCGACCGATGGCGAACAGGCGCAGCGCTCGAAGCACCACAAGGCGTTTCTGGAACCAGATGCCGCCGATGTCGTGCTGGCCGACGACGCCAGATGGCTGCGCGAGCGTCTGACCGCCAACGGCGTGCCTCCCGATGCGATCGAGCGGCATCTCGCGGTGCTCGGCAACAAGCCAGCGATGGAAGCGGCGCTCGCCTGGTATCGTGCCCGCGGTGCGATCCGCGGACCGCTCGGCCCGATCCGCATTCCGACGCTTTATATCTGGGGCGACGCCGACGACACCGTCGGCCGCGCCGCCGCCGAAGGCACGGTCGATTTCATCGCCGCGCCCTACCGTTTCGAGGTGCTTCCGGGCGTCGGGCATTTTGCGGCAGATCAGGCGCCGGAACGTGTCTGCGAATTAATGCTGGAACACCTCGCCACGCATCCAGCCTGAGGAACGCAACGCACACAAAAATGTTGTCATGCACAAAAGGAGTATGACGACATGGCTACCGAACAACCCTTGGGCAAACCTGCCGCGCCTAAGCGCAAATTATCCCCGGATCGGCAGTCATGCCATCCACAACCGCAAATCCCCTCGCCGCTATCCAGCGATGGCCTGGAACAGATGCGGGATACCCACTGCTGATGATTGCGTCATTGCGAGCGAAGCGAAGCAATCCATCTTTGCCGCGCAAAGAAAGAATGGATTGCTTCGCTTCGCTCGCAATGACGAGTGGGATAGATTTGCGCGTCGCAATTACGCGCTGGCAGCAAATTCCTGATGGCGGCCGGGTGCGGCGTCGAACAAAGCTTTCGTATATTCGTGCTGGGGCGCGGCAAAGACGTCCGCCGTGGCGCCCTGCTCGACAATCACCCCGCGCTGCATGACCGCGATGCGGTCGCAGACCTGGGCTGCCACCCGAAGATCATGGGTGATGAACAGCACCGCCAGGTCGAACTTGCGGCGCACCTCGTCCAACAGCTTCAGCACCTGATCCTGCACGGAGACGTCGAGCGCCGACACCGGCTCGTCGCCGATCAGCAACTCAGGCTCCATCGCCAGCGCCCGCGCAATGCAGATCCGCTGACGCTGGCCGCCGGAGAACTGATGCGGGAAGCGATCAATCGCGGCCGGCGGAAGATGCACCACGGCCATCAGGTCGCGCGCGCGCTGCAATGCTTCCTTTCGGCTGAGGCCAAAGTTCATCGGTCCCTCAATGATTGCCTCGCCGACCGTACGGCGCGGGTTGAGCGATCGATACGGGTCCTGGAAAATGAACTGAACACGCCGGCGCATCGGGCGGAATTTTGATTCCCGCATCGCCGCGATGTCGATGCCGTCGATCTTGATGCCGCCGCCCGTGGTGTCGACCAGCCGCGCGACGCAGCGCGCCACCGTCGACTTGCCGGACCCGGACTCGCCGACAATGCCGAGTGTCTCGCCGCGCCGGATCGTCAGCGAGACGTCCTTGACCGCGGCGACCACGCGCGCCTTCGGCTGGAACAGCGAGCGCTTGCCGTAGGTCTTGAAAAGATTCTCGGTCTGCAGAACCACCGGGCCGGTCACCGGCGACCGTTTTGGTGGCGTCATGCTCGGCACCGCGCCCAGTAGCATTCGCGTATAGTCCTCGCGCGGATTCCGCAGCACCTCCTCGCACGGACCCTGCTCCACGATCCGGCCCATCTGCATCACCACGACACGGTCGGCGATCTCGGAAACGACGCCGAAATCATGGGTGATGAACAGCACGCCGGTCTTCTTGCGGCCCTGCATTTCCCGCACCAGCTTGAGGATTTGCGCCTGCGTGGTGACGTCGAGCGCGGTAGTCGGCTCGTCGGCGATCAGCAGCGCGGGATCGAGCACGAGCGCCGCCGCGATCATGATCCGCTGGCGCTGGCCGCCGGAGAGCTGGTGCGGATAGGCGGCGATCATCTGTTCGGGATCGGGCAGATGCACCGCACGCATGATTTCGAGCACGCGCGCGCGCTGCTCCTTCTGGTCGAGGCCAGTGTGGATCTCCAGCACTTCGCGGATCTGGTCGCCGACCCGCTCGACCGGATTGAGCGCGGTCATCGGCTCCTGAAACACCATGGCCATGCGGGTGCCGCGGATCGCGCGCAGCTCGGTGTCTGATTTGGTGAGCAGTTGATCGCCCTGCAGCTGGATCGACCCGCTCTCGACCTGCATCGCGCCCTTCGGCAACAGGCCCATCACGGCCTGCGCCGTCACTGACTTGCCGGAACCGGATTCGCCGACCACGCAGACGATCTCGTCGGCACCGACGGTCAGGTTGATGCCCTGCACCGCATGCGTGCGGTCGCCTCCCTTGATGGCGACGGAAAGATTCGAGACTTCGAGGACGGTGTTGCTCACATCACACCCGCTTCGCCATTTTGGGATCGAGCGTATCGCGCAAGCCGTCGCCGAGAACGTTGACGGCAAGGATCGTGAGCGCAAGGCAGACGCCGGGATAGATGATGTTGTGCGGGAACAGGCTGAACACCTCTCGTCCCGCGGCCATGATGTTGCCCCAGGTCGGCACTTCCGGCGGCACGCCGATGCCAAGGAAGGACAGAATGGCTTCGATGAGGATAGCGGACGCGCAGATGAAGGTGCCCTGCACGATCATCGGCGCGATCGTGTTCGGCAACACATGCCGCCACAGCAGCTTCGGGGTTGAGGTGCCGAGCGTGACCGCGGCCTCGACGTAAGGCTCCTCTCGCACCGAGAGCACGATCGAGCGCACCAGCCGGACGACGCCGGGAATTTGTGGAACGGTGATGGCGATGATCACGGTCAACACGCTGGAGCGGAACAGCGACACCATGGCAATCGCCAGCAGGATCGCCGGAATGGCCATCAACCCGTCCATGATCCGCATGATCACGGCATCCAGGATGCGGAAGAAGCCGGCCAACAGCCCGATGAATAGGCCGGCGGAGACGCTGATCAGCGCGACCGAAACGCCGACCAGGAGCGAGACGCGTGCGCCATAGACGACGCGGCTGTAGACGTCACGTCCCAGGCCGTCCGTGCCGAATTTGGCGATCATCTTGATGCGTTCGCCGGTATCCGTCCGCATCGTGATTTCCGCGCCGGGAACCTTGTTGCGTGCGATCGGGCTGATTGCTGTCGGGTCGATGGTGCCGAGCCAGGGCGCCAACAGGCCCATCAGCAGGACAATCGTGATGATCGTGGCGCCGAACATCACGCCCGGATTACGCAGCAATTTGCGATACGCGGCCGACTTGACCGGGCTCGCCGGCAGAACGGGTTCGAGGATCGTCGCATCCACCATCAGTAGCGAATCCTGGGATCGAGCACGGTATAAAGCAAATCAACCGCCAGGTTGATCATGACGTAGACAAACGAAAACAGCAGGATGACGGCCTGGATCGTCGGATAGTCGCGCGCCAGCACCGCGTCGACCGTCAACCGGCCAAGGCCGGGGATCGTGAACACGCTTTCGGTCACGACGACGCCGCCGATCAGGAGCGCCACGCCGAGCCCGATCACGGTGACGATCGGAACCGCCGCGTTGCGCAGCGCATGGCGGAACAGCACCTTCCGCTCGGTCTGCCCCTTGGCGCGGGCGGTGCGGATGTAATCTTCCGACAGAACCTCGAGCACGCTGGTGCGGGTCATGCGCGCGATCAGCGCCACATAAATCACCGACAGCGTCACCGAGGGCAGCAGCAACCGCAGCGCCCAGCCGCCGACGCCTTCGGAAATCCGCTGATAGCCCTGCACGGGCAACCAGTTCAGCCAGATCGAGAAGACATAGATCAGGAGATAGCCGACCACGAAGACCGGCACCGAAAATCCGAGCACCGAAAATCCCATCACGACGCGATCGAGCCAGCTACCGTGCCAATGAGCCGCCATTACACCGAGCGGCACGGCCACACACACCGCGATCAGCATGGTGAAGAAGGCCAGCGACAGCGTAGGCTCAATGCGTTCGCCGATCAGCGCGGCGACCGTCTTTTTGAAGAAGAAGCTTTCGCCCAAATCACCGGTCAGCACCCGCCCCGACCAGATGAAGAACTGTTGCAGCATCGGCTGGTCAAGGCCGAGCTGCTGGCGGATTTGGGCGATCTGCTCGGTGTTGGCGCTGTCGCCGGCAAGGATCGCCGCCGGATCCGACGGCGTCAGGCGAAGCATCAGAAAAATAAAGACGGCGACGACCAGCATCACGGGAATGGTGCCAAGCAGTCGCCGGAAGAGGTAGCCATACATGGACATGGTTTGCCCGATCTTCGAACAGCGCGGGCGGAGGAATGTCCCCCGCCCGCGCCGCTCACATCACTTGGTGAGTTCGATGTTCCAGAATACCGGCGCCGGCGCGATGACGAACCCTTTGACGTTCTTGCGCATCGCGACCGGCTGCACGTATTCGCCGACCGGAATCTCGGGCGTCGTCTCGATGGCGCGCAGTTGCACCGCCTCAGCAATCGCCTTCTGCTTGGCCGGGTCGGTTTCGCGTGCGAAGTCATCGCGCAGTTTTTCGAGTTCGGCATCGCACGGCCAGCCGAACAGCGCCTTGTCGCACGATGAGTTCAGATAGGCCGTCGACACCGGGTTCATCACGTCGGCGGCAACCCAGGCCGTCAGGAACGCGTTCCAGCCACCGGCATTGGGCGGGTCCTTCTTGGCCCGGCGTGCGACCACCGACTGCCAGTCCATCGATTGCATGTCGACCTTGAAGCCCGCCTTCTCCATCAGCGATTTGGCGACCGGTGCAAGGTTGGTCAGCACCTTGAGGTCGGTCGAGTGCATCAGCACGACCGGGGTGCCGTCGTAACCGGCTTCCTTCAGCAGCTCCTGCGCCTTCTTGGTGTTGGAAGTGAGAAGTCCGTCCATCCCCTTGGTCGACGCGAACGGCGTACCGCAGATGAACAGCGCCTTGCACTCCTTGATGTAGTCGGCGTCGCCGATCGTCGCCATCAGGAAGTCTTCCTGATTGAAGGCGTACCAGAGCGCCTGGCGGATCTTCGGATTGTCGAACGGCTTGTGAATATGGTTGGGACGGAAGACGTATTGTCCCTTCAGCGGCGGCGAGATGATCACCGAGACATTCGGGTCCTTCTTCAGCGTGCCCAGCAGATCGTGGCTCGGCTGCTCGACGAAATCGATTTCACCCTTGGAGAGCGCGTTGACCGCCTGCTGCGCGTCGGAGATCGCCCGCCACTCGACGCGGTCGACCTTGACGACCTTGCCGCCGGCCATGCCGGACACCGGCTCACTGCGCGGCTTGTATTTGTCGAACTTCGCATAAACGGTCTTGTCGCCCGGCTTCCATTCGTCTTTCAGGAAGACAAAGGGCCCGGATCCGGTGAAATCCTCGATTTGCTTGTTCGGGTCGGTTTCCGCGACGCGCTTGGGCATCATGAACGGCACGTTCGACGAAGGCTTTGACAGGCCGAGAAGCACGAGACCTGTCGGTTCCTTGAGCTTGATGGTGAAAGTCTTGGCATCGACAACGGCAATCGAGTCGACGAAAGTCATCATCTTCTGGCCAAGCGAATCCTTGGCGGCCCAGCGCTTGATCGATGCGATGCAATCTTCCGACGTGACCGGCTGCCCGTCATGCCACAGCAGTCCGTCGCGCAAGGTGAAAGTGTAGCCCTTGCCGTCGGGCAAGGCTTCATACTTCTCCACCATCTGCGGCTTGATCTCGCCCTTTTCATCCTGCGCGAGCAGCACGTCGTAGATCATGTAACCGTGGTTGCGGACGATGTAGGCCGTGGTCCAGATCGGATCCAGAATCTTCAGATCAGAATGCATGACGGCGCGCAACGTGGTCTGGGCAGACGCCGGCGCCGCCACGGCCACGAGGCTGCCGACACATGCCGCAGCAAGAATTGCTTTTCTGAACGCATTCATTCCTTAACCTCCGTTGTCGTCTCGATGGCCCGAAAGCCTATTATTCGGGCGCCTGCCCGGTTTCTGACCGGACTATAGGGTCGATATTCAGCTTCACAACACCTTTTGACCCGACGACACTGGTGACGCTGGCGCTCAGGCAGAAATCAGGACAGCCCTCCGGACAGGTCCTTATCAAGGCCGGCTTGCGCCCGCCGCCGGATGGATTGTAGTCCCGGTTCAGCTCCGCCAACGCGCCTTCTCACAAGTCTACAATCAAGAATGATGCCAGAATTACCGTTGGGCTGACCGCGCACCTGATAGCTCCGAACGCGCCATGTTTTTCCCTTTACAAATTCGCCGCCGATCCTTTTCGTAAAGGGCCCACATCGAACCCAAACATTCCGGTTCAACCGGGAGGACCCATGATGAATCCTGCCAACCTTCCCTTCGATTCCGACGCCATGCTGCAGGGTTTGCGAGCCTGGGTGGAATGCGAAAGCCCGACCTGGGATGCGCGTGCAGTCGATTGTATGCTCGACCTTGCCGCGCGCGAAATGGCGATCTTGGGTGCGACCATCGAACGCATCGCCGGGCGGCAGGGTTTTGCCGGCTGCGTCCGCGCGCGTTTCCCTCATCCGAAGCAGGGCGAGCCTGGAATCCTGATCGCGGGCCATCTCGATACCGTCCATCCGGTCGGCACGCTGGAAAAGCTGGCGTGGCGGCGCGAAGGCAACAAATGCTACGGCCCGGGCATCTTCGACATGAAGGGCGGCAACTACCTCACCCTCGAAGCGATCCGGCAACTGGCCCGTGCCGCGTTCACGACGCCGCTGCCGATCACCGTGCTGTTCACGCCGGACGAAGAGGTCGGGACTCCCTCGACGCGAGACATCATCGAAGCCGAAGCCGCCCGCAACAAATATGTGCTGGTGCCTGAGCCGGGCCGTCCCAACAACGGCGTGGTGACCGGACGATATGCCATTGCCCGATTCAATCTCGAGGCGATCGGCAAGCCGAGCCATGCCGGCGCCACGCTCTCATCGGGCCGTTCCGCGATCCGCGAGATGGCACGCCAGATTATCGCCATCGACGGCATGACGACCGAAGATTGCACCTTCTCGGTCGGCGTCGTACATGGCGGCCAATGGGTCAATTGCGTTGCCACTACCTGCAGCGGCGAGGCGCTCAGCATGGCCAAGCGGCAGGCCGACCTCGATCGCGGCGTCGAACGGATGCTCGCGCTTTCCGGCAGCAGCAATGATGTCACGTTCAAGGTCAGCCGCGGCGTGACCCGGCCGGTGTGGGAACCTGACGCGGGCACGATGGCGCTTTATGAACACGCGCGCGGGATAGCGAAGAGCATGGGCCTCGAGCTCCCGCATGGCAGCGCCGGCGGCGGCTCCGACGGCAATTTTACCGGCGCCATGGGCATCCCCACGCTCGATGGCCTGGGTGTACGTGGCGCCGACGCACATACGCTCAACGAACATATCGAGGTCGACAGCCTCGCCGAGCGCGGCCGTCTGATGGCGGGCTTGCTAGCGACGCTGACGTGAGCGGCCCACGGTTACCCGTCATTGCGAGCGAAGCGAAGCAATCCATGCTGCCGCCTGCTGAGGCATGGATTGCTTCGTCGCTTCGCTCCCTTGCGCAAACGCTTCGCGTTTGTCGCAGGCAATGACGCGGCCAATTGCAGTGCAAGGCAATTACTAACGCCCACGCGGCATGCAAAACGGAATTGCTCCCCCGCTTGCGCTTGCCACGATGACGCGCTTAACGTCGCCCCCAATGAAAAGCATTGGCCGAGACACTTAATGACCCGCATCGCCGTTGGCGCCTTTCTGCACGAGACCAATACGTTCGCGCCAACCAAGGCGACCTATGACGATTTCGTCCATGGCGGCGGCTGGCCGTCGATGGCGCATGGCGCCGACGTGCTCCAGGTGATGCGCAAGATCAATGTCGGCCTGGCCGGCTTCGTCGAGGCGGCCGAAGCCAATGGCTGGGAGCTGGTCCCGACAATTTCGGCGGCCGCGGTCCCCTCGGCGCATGTCACCGACGATGCCTTCGAACGCGTCATGAAGGAGATGATCGACGGCATCGCGGCGGCAGGACCGATCGACGCCGTCTATCTCGACCTGCACGGCGCCATGGTGACCGAACAATACGACGATGGTGAAGGCGAAACACTCGCCCGCGTACGCAAGGTGATCGGCAAGGACCTGCCGCTGGTCGTGAGCCTCGACCTCCATGCCAATGTCTCGCCCGAGATGATGACGCATGCCGATGCGCTCATTGCCTACCGCACCTATCCCCACGTCGACATGGCCGACACCGGCCGCGCCTGTGCACGACACCTCGCGCTGATGCTGGAGACGAAAGCGCGTTTTGCAAAAGCGTTCCGGCAATTGCCGTTTCTGATCCCGATCTCCTGGCAATGCACCAACGACCAGCCGACCAAGGGAATCTATGAAAAGCTCGCGGCGCTCGAAAGCGACGCGGTGCCGACGCTGTCCTTTGCACCGGGTTTCCCGGCGGCGGATTTTCGGGATTGCGGGCCGAGTGTGTTTGCCTATGGAAGAACACAAGCCGATGCGGATGCCGCCGCCGACAAACTGGTGGCGCTGGTCGAGAGCCATGAGGACGATTTCGACGGCCGCATCTATTCGCCCGACGACGGCGTGCGCCTCGCGATGGAGCTGGCGAAATCGGCAAGCAAGCCGATCGTCATCGCCGACACCCAGGACAATCCTGGCGCCGGCGGCGATTCCGACACCACGGGCATGCTGCGCGCGCTGGTGCGCAACAAGGCCTCCGGTGCCATCGGCGTGATCTACGATCCGGAATCGGCCAGCGCTGCGCATGCGGCCGGCGTCGGCGCCACGATTACGCTGGATCTTGGCGGCAAGTCGGGCATTCCTGGCGACGCGCCCTACAAAGAAACTTTCGTTGTCGAAAAACTGTCCGACGGCAAGTTCGTGGCGTCCGGCCCCTATTATCGCGGCCGCGACATGGAGATGGGACTGTCGGCCTGCCTGCGCATCGGTGAAGTCAGGGCGGTCGTCAGCTCCTACAAGGCGCAGCTTGCGGATCAATCGATGTACCGCTATGTCGGCATCGAGCCGACCGAACAGAAAATCCTGATCAACAAGAGCTCGGTGCATTTCCGCGCCGATTTCGAACCGATCGCCGAGAAACTGCTGATCTGCGCCGCGCCCGGCGCGATGCCGGCCGATACGGCAGCACTACCATGGACACGGCTACGCCCGGGCATCCGCATCAAACCGAACGGCCCTGCCTTCGCGCCATCCACCCAATCTCGCTCAACATCTACAGTCACGGGATAGATAACAGACATGCCAACCATCGACCGCATCGACGGCTATGCCGAAGAACTTACCGCCATCAGACGCGATCTGCATGCCCATCCCGAGATCGGCTTTGAGGAAGTGCGCACCTCCGGCATCGTCGCGGAGAAGCTGAAGGGCTGGGGCATCGAGGTGCATCGCGGCCTCGGCGGCACCGGCGTGATCGGCGTGCTCAAGGGCAAGGGCAGCGGCGGCAAGCGCATCGGCCTGCG
Organism: uncultured Alphaproteobacteria bacterium; assembly: GCA_963816815.1. GTDB lineage: Bacteria > Pseudomonadota > Alphaproteobacteria > Rhizobiales > Xanthobacteraceae > Bradyrhizobium. The sequence continues at coordinate 36,975 of CAWFMW010000002.1, read as the reverse complement.
CGCGGACATGGACGCGCTGCCGATGGAGGAGAATACCAACCTGAAATGGCGCTCGACGATTCCCGGCCGCTTCCACGGCTGCGGCCATGACGGCCACACCACCATGCTGCTCGGCACCGCGCGCTACCTGGCCGAGACCAGGAATTTCGACGGCACCGTGCATTTCATCTTCCAGCCCGCCGAGGAAGGCCTCGGCGGCGCGCGCGCCATGATCAAGGACGGCCTGTTCGAGAAATTCCCCTGCGACGAAGTCTATGGCCTGCACAACGCGCCGGACCTGAACCACGGCGAGATCGCGATCCTGCCGGGACCGGCGATGGCCGGCGCCGACTTTTTCGACATCACCATCCAGGGCTACGGCGCGCATGGCGCGATGCCCGAACGCTCCAAGGATGCGGTCATCATCGCGACGACGTTGACGCAGGCCCTGCAGACCATCGTCAGCCGCAACGTCGATCCCCTGAAGTCCGCGGTCCTTTCGGTCACGCAGATCCATGCCGGCTCCGCCAACAACGTGATCCCCGGCGACGCCAGATTGGGCGGCACGGTGCGCGCGTTCGACGACGGCGTGCGCGCCCTGATCCGCGAACGCATGCGGACGATCTGCGCCGGCATCGCCGCGACCTATCAGTGCGAGATCACCGCCGACATCCGCGACACGTTCAGCGTGCTGGTCAACGAGGAAGAGCAGTCAAGGGTAGTCGAGGCGGTGGCGAAGACCGTGGTCGATCCGGCCAACGTGTTGACGCGCGCGACGCCGAAGATGGGAAGCGAGGATTTCGCCGACATGATGCAGATGGTGCCCGGCGCCTATTTCTGGATCGGCCATGACGGCTCGGTGCCGGTGCACAATCCCGGCTATTTCCTCGACGACAAGATTTTGCCGATCGGCGCCAGCATGTTCGCCCGCATCATCGAAACCCGTTTGCCGGTAGGTTCGCATGCATAAACCAGCCGCCGAAGAAGAGATCACCTCGCTGCATGATCTTTCCGCCACGGATCTGATCGCCGGCTATCGCGCCAAGCAGTTCTCGCCCTCGGAAGTGCTGGAGGAAGTGATCGAGCACGTCGCGGCGTGGGAGCCGCACATCAAGGCGCTCTATCTGTATGACCCGGACAGCGCGCGCGCTGCCGCAAAGGCCTCGACCGACCGCTGGCAGAGAGGTGAGCCCGCGGGCACGCTCGACGGCATTCCGGTCACCATCAAGGACAACATCGCCACCAAAGGCCAGCCGGTCCCGCTGGGTGCCGCCAGCGTCAAGCTGGTGCCGGCAGAGAAGGACGCGCCGCCCGCCGCGCGGTTGCGTGAATCCGGCGCGATCATCTTCGCCAAGACCACGATGCCGGATTACGGCATGCTGTCGTCGGGCCTCTCCAGCTTCCATCCCCTCACCCGCAACCCCTGGGACCTGACCAAGAATGCCGGCGGCTCCTCCTCCGGCGCGGGCGCGGCTGCTGCTGCCGGTTACGGTCCGCTGCATCTGGGCACCGACATCGGCGGCTCGGTGCGGCTGCCGGGCTCATGGTGCGGCCTGGTTGCGCTGAAGCCGAGTTTTGGGCGCGTTCCATTCGATCCGCCCTATGTCGGCCGCGTCGCCGGCCCGATGACCCGCACCGTCGATGATGCGGCGCTGATGATGTGCGTGCTGTCGAAGCCGGACCGCCGCGACGGCACGAGCCTGCCGGCCGACAGCAGCATTCACTGGAAGGCGACTCGACAAATCGCCGCGCAAGCTGCGCCTCGGCCTGATGCTCGATCCCGGCACCGGACAGCCGCTGGAAAGCGAGGTGCGAAGCGTTGCCGTCAAGGCGGCCAAGGCGTTCGAATCCGCCGGCGCCGTCGTCACCGAGATCGACGGCATCCTGACCCGCGAAATGCTCGACGGGCTCGACCATTTCTGGCGCGCCCGGATGTGGGACGATCTCTCAAAGCTGCCGCCGGAGCAGCGCGGCAAGACGCTGCCCTACATCCACAAATGGGCCGAATCCGCCGCGAAGCTTTCGGGCGTCGACGTCATCAGGGGTTTCAACGCCACGATGGCGATCCGCGCGGCGGCGGCAAATCTGTTCCACGACCTCGATTACGTGATTTCGCCGGTTTCGCCGGTGGTGAACTTCCCCGCCGAATTCGCCTCCCCGGTCAACGATCCGGACAAGCCGTTCGAGCACATTGCCTATACGGTGCCGTGGAACATGGCCGAAAATCCCGCGATCTCGATCAATGGCGGTTACGACGCCAAGGGTTTTCCGATCGGCGTGCAGATCGTCGGCCGCCGCTTCGACGATCTCGGCGTGCTCGGCATGGCCAAGACCTTCGAAGGCCTGCGCGGCCCGCAGCGGCCGTGGCCCTCGCCGCCGAAGAAGTAAATTCTGCCGTCATGCCGGGCCGTCGCGAGCCGACGAACCTGTTCGAATCCGGGACAGTGTACACCGAGGTCGATCCTTCGGACGCATGCCCGTGAATGACGGTGCACAATCACAAAACAGAACAGAAGAGGAACCACCCATGGCGTATGAGACCATCAAGTACGAGGTCGACGATCAGATCCTCACCATCACGCTGAACCGGCCCGACAAGCTCAACGCCTTCAACGGCACGATGCAGCAGGAAATGATCGACGCGTTCGACGCGGCCGACAAGGACGACAATGTCCGCGCCATCATCGTGACCGGCGCAGGCCGCGGCTTCTGCGCCGGCGCCGACCTCTCCTCCGGCGCCAACACCTTTGACCGCGACGCGCGGCGCGGGCCGGTGAAGCGGCTCGCCAGCGGCGCGGTCGACTACAGCGATCCCCAGGTGCGCGACGGCGGCGGCCAGGTGACGCTGCGGATCTTCAAATGCCTGAAGCCCGTCATCGCGGCGGTGAACGGCCCCGCCGTCGGCATCGGCGTCACCATGCAGCTTGCGATGGATATCCGCATTGCGTCGGAAGCCGCGCGCTTCGGCTTCGTGTTCTCCCAGCGCGGCATCGTGCCGGAGGCCGCTTCGAGCTGGTTCCTGCCGCGTATCGTCGGCATCTCGCAGGCGCTGGAATGGTGCTATTCGGGCCGCGTGTTCCCGGCGCAGGAAGCGCTCGCCGGCCGCCTCGTCAGCAAGGTGGTGCCGCCGGACGATTTGCTGCCGACCGCGCGCGCATTGGCAAAAGAATTCGCCGCCAAGACCGCTCCGGTGTCGGTGGCGCTGATCCGGCAGATGATGTGGCGCATGATGGGCGCCGACGATCCGATGGAAGCCCACAAGGTCGACAGCCGCGGCATCTACGCGCGCGGACGAAGCGGCGACGTCAAGGAAGGCGTGGTCTCGTTCCTGGAAAAGCGCCCGGCGCAATTCAAGGACAAGGTTTCGAGCGACATGCCGGACTATTTCCCGTGGTGGAACGAGCGCGAATATAAGTGAACGAACGGCACGCACCGGCCGGAGCGACGCAAGACGGCGTCGTCCTGCTGCATGGCATCAGCAGGACGGCGCTATCGTTTCGAAAGATGCAGTTGGCGCTGGAACGCGCCGGATTCACCACCCTCAACCTGGACTATCCGAGCCGCCGCAAGCCGCTGGAGGGGCTGGCGGAGGACATTCATCCCGCCATCCAGCCCTTTGCCGACCGCACCGACGGCTCCATTCATTTCGTCTGCCATTCCATGGGGGGCCTGCTGGCCCGCGTCTACATCGCCAGGCATCGGCCAGAACGTCTCGGCCGCGTCGTGATGTTGGGCACGCCGAACAGCGGCAGCGAAATCGCCGACCGGCTGAAGAATATTGGAGTCTACCGCGCGTTCTTCGGACCGGCGGGGCAGCAACTCGGCACCCAGCGGGATGCTGCCATCGAAGCGCTGTTTCCGCCGGTCGATTATCCTGTCGGCGTCATCGCCGGAAACCGGTCGATCTATCCGATCAGCTCGACATTCCTGCCCAAACCGCACGATGGCAGGGTGTCGGTCGAGAACACCAAGCTCGACGGCATGGCCGATCATATCGTTATGGAGACGTCGCACCCATGGCTGGTGCGGAATGGGCCTGCGATCGAGCAGACGATTGCGTTCCTGCAGGACGGGGAATTCCGCCGATCGTAGCAGGAAGACGGTCCACCTTCCGGCGGAGAAAATCGCGGATGGCGCCGGCAATCTCGTGGAGATGCGTCTCGAGCGCGAAGTGGCCGGTATCGTAAAGATGCACTTCCGCGCCAGGCACATCGCGCTTGAAGGCCTCTGCGCCCGCCGGGACGAAGGTTTGATCGTTCTTGCCCCAAACGAGGAGAACAGGCGGGTGAGTGCGGCGGAGGTATTCCTGGACTTCGGGATAGAGCGCGACGTTGCTGCCATAGTCCATCAATAGATCGAGCTGAATTTCATCGTTGCCGGGCCGCATGAGCAGAGCGCTGTCGAGTGCAAAGGCCTCCGGCGCCACCAAAACCCTGTGCGCCACGGAAACTCCTGTCAGATAGCGCCGTTGCCCAGCCTCCGGCGTCAAAGCCGCACGCCACGCCGTGCGGGCTTGTTCCGTAGGTTCCCGCGAAGCCTTCAGGCGGCCTGCAAAGCCGGCACTCAACCCCTCCTCGTAGGCGTTGCCGTTCTGCGAGATGATGGCAGTGACGCGCTCCGGATGCGCCAGTGCCAACCGCAATCCAACCGGCGCGCCGTAGTCGAAGATGTACATGGTGTAGCGTTTGAGACCGACCGCTTGGGTAAACCCATCCATCACCTCGGTGAGATGCTCGAACGTGTACTTGAACTGTGTCCGGTCCGGCGCATCGGAGAAACCGAATCCCGGGTAATCGGGGGCGATGACGTGATAGCGGTCCGCCAGCAGCGGGATCAAATTACGGAACATGTGCGATGAGGTCGGAAAACCATGCAGCAACAGCAGCACGGGCTTTTTGGGATCGCCCGCCTCGCGATAGAAGACCTTGATATCGCCAACAGTAACCGTCCGATAATGGGTGAGGGGCTCAGCGGCCATCGATGGCGAAAAGCTGCCCAGCAGAGCGATTGCTGCAAGAGCTGCGGCGAAAAGCGCGCGACACATCGGAAAGATCCTCGGTTGGCGATTGGCGAAATGGTTGCTCAGTCTGCGAACCTAAGATCAATTATTTCCCTTCGAGACAATCACTTATTAATTGGATATATTATCTCGAAATTCGGGAGAATGAGATTGAGCCGGATCAGCGATCTTCAGGCCTTTGTCGCCGTGGTCGAAAAGGCCAGCCTGACAAGCGCCGCGCATCAGCTTGGCCGATCGCTGCAATCCGTCAGCCGCTCACTGGCGGCGATTGAGCAAGACGTCGGGGTCGAGTTGATACGCCGGACCACGCGTCGTTCGAACCCGACGGAAGCCGGCCTTGCCTACTATCAGCGCCTGAAGACCGCGCTTGAGGATATTGAAGAGGCAAAGCTTCAGGTTTCCCATCGCAGGCTCGAGCCATCCGGGTTGCTGCGGATCAGCGGTCCAACCGGATTTGCAGCGCTGCATCTGGTTCCGGCGACGGCTGCGTTCCTCAAGCTCCATCCCAAAATCGAAGTCGAAATCAGTACCTACGACCGCTATGTCGATCTCGTCGAAGACAACCTCGACCTTGCCGTTCATATCGGGCCGCTGCCCAACTCGGTGGCGAAGGCCAAGCGCCTTGCCGACCTCCGACGGGTGTTCTTTGCCGCACCAGACTATTTCGCCAAATACGGCCGGCCGAAACACCCGCAGGATCTTGCAAAGCATCAATGCATCGTTCGCACGGCACGCGTCGGTGCGGATATCTGGCCATTCACGGTGGACGGCAAGGTCCGGACGATCAAGGTGTCCGGGCGTTTTCGCGCCAATGGCGCCGGTGTCGTCAACGAGGCGGCAATTCGAGGCCTGGGAATTGCCATCGCCCCGCTCTGGCATATCCGGCCATTGATCGATCAAGGGCTGGTCGAAGTGGCCCTCGCCCGATTTGCGCCACCAACGATTCCGGTTCACGCTACCTGGTCAGGAACGCGCGTGCTGCCTGCGAAAACGCGCATGTTCATCGATTTCCTGAGCCAGCGGATCAAGGCGGCGCGCTTGTAGCAACGCCTCGCACTCACCCCATCGTCAGCGCCACGCGCCCGATCGCCTTGCGGTCGATCAACAGCCGCATCGCCTTCGCGTAATCTTCCAGCGGCAGCCGGTGCGAGATGTTGGGACGGATCTTTCCGGCTTCCGCCCATTCCGTCAGCGCCTTGATCCTGACCTCGCCGAGCGCGGGATTTTTCCGTACCGCTTCGCCGGCGCGAACACCGAGCACGCTGGCGCCCTTGATCATCAGGAGATTGGTTTTTGCCAATCCGATGCCGCCGGTAAAGCCGATGATCAGCAGGCGTGCGCCCCAGTTGATGCAGCGCATCGAGTTCTCGAACACCTCGCCGCCGACGGGATCGAACACCACGTCCGCGCCCTGCCCGTCGGTGATGCGCTTGACGGCATCGCGAAACGGCTCCTGGTCGTAGCGGATGAGATGATCGGCGCCCCTCGCCTTCGCGATCGCCAGCTTCTCGTCGCTCGAAGCGGTCGCGATCACGGTGGCGCCCAGCATCTTGCCGATCTCGACGGCGGCGAGCCCGACGCCGCCGCCGGCGCCGTGCACCAGCAGCACCTCGCCCGGCTCGAAGCCGGCCGCGGTCGATCAGCGCGTGATAGGCGGTGCCATGGCCGGCCAGGAACGTCGCGCCCTCGGCGTAGTCGAACGTCGACGGCAGCTTCACGAGCTGCGAGGGCGTGGCGACGGCTTCATCGCAATAGGCGCCGTGCCGCATCTTGACGATCACGCGATCACCAACAGCGACACCCTCGGCTGCATTGACTTCGACCACATCGCCGGCGGCTTCGACGCCCGGCGTGAACGGCAGCGGCGGCTTGAGCTGATACTCGCCCGCCGCCATCAAGATATCGGGAAAATTGATCCCGGCGGCGCGGATAGCGACGCGCACCTGCCCCGGCGCCAGCGGCGCTGCGGCAAACGTTTCCAGGCGCAGGTTCTCGGGCGGGCCGAGTTCGCGGCAGACGACGGCTTTCGGCATCAGGCGGCCCGCGCTTTCGAGGCGCTCCAGCGCCTCGCGGATCAGCGGCATCCGGTCGTTGCCGAAATACATGTCGGTCTTGTCGACGAAGATCGTCGGCGAACCGAAACCGCCGCGCGCCATCACCTCATCGGTGTTGGCCTTGAGCTGGTCCTTGATCGCCTGCTGGCCGATGCCCTCGAAGAACTTGACGTGATCGACGCCGGCCTTCTTGCAGACCTCCGTCAGCACCGAATCCTGCGAGATGTCCTTGTCGCCGCCCCAATAGGCCTCGAACACCGCGGTGGCGAACGGCACCATGCGTTCGCCAATTACTGGCCGAGCCAGATGCAGCCGCGCATCGCCTTGACGCTGTTCACCGGAAACACCGTCGGCGGCATCTTGATCGCAAGGCCGGCGGACCGCGCCCAGTCGGCGAGATCCTTTTTCATGTAGCGCGCCTTCAACGGCACCGGCGTCTCGCGCGAGGCGTAGACGCTCGGGTTGACGGTGTTGAAGATGCCGCCGACCAGGATCGGACGCCAAGTGATCTCGACGCCGAGCTCCTTGGCGAGCGGCTGGATGTTGTGGAAGGCGAGATAGGTCCAGGGACTGGAACAGTCGAAGAAGAATTCGATCATGGGGTTTTCCTTTGTTGATTTTCGATCCTCATCCTGAGGAGCGCGCAGCGCGTCTCGAAGGATGAAGGCCCGTCTGTGGCCTCATGGTTCGAGACGGCGCTGCGCGCCTCCTCACCATGAGGGTCGCAATTACTTCCTCCCCGCCATCTCCTTGGCCCGCGCGCCGAACATATTCCTCCGCGCCTCCTCGTCGAACGGCTCCTTCACGAACTTGCCGATCGCGAGCCCGGCCTGCACCTGCGGCCGGGCGCGCACTTCGGCGTACCAGCGCTTGACGTTCGGATAATCGTCGAGCGTAAAGCCCTGCGCCTTGTGGGTCATGGTCCAGGGGAAGCAGGCGATGTCGGCGATCGAATAGTCGCCGGCGACATAGGCGCCGGTCTTGCCGAGTTGGGTATCGAGCACGCGGTAGAGCCGCGCCGCCTCGTCGCGGTAGCGCTCGATCGCGTACGGGATCTTCTCCGCCGCATAGAGCGCAAAATGGCCGTGCTGGCCGAGCATGGGCCCGAGCCCACTCATCTGCCACATCAGCCACTCCATGACGCGGGACCGGGCCCGCATTTCCTTCGGCAGGAAGCGCCCGGTCTTGTCGGCGAGATAGATCAGGATCGCCCCGGTCTCGAACACCGAGAACGGCTCGCCGCCGTCGGCCGGCGCGCGGTCCACGATGGCCGGAATGCGGTTGTTCGGGCTGATCGCCAGAAATTCCGGCCTGAACTGCTCGCCGGCGCGGATGTTGACGGGGATGACCTGATAGGGAAGCCCGAGTTCCTCCAGCATGATCGAGATTTTCCAGCCGTTGGGCGTCGGCGCGTAATGCAGGTCGATCATGGCTCCCCTGGCTGCCGGCACGGGAAATATTCCCCGTGATGGGCGACTTTTGTTGTTCTGTACCTCGATCATAAGACATGGCAGACAGGCGCTCAATCAGAACCGACCGGGAGGCCCTCATGCTGTTTCCAACCACCATCGCAGGCTCTTTGCCGAAGCCGGAATGGCTGGCCGAGCCCAATACGCTGTGGGCGCCCTGGAAGTCGAAGGGCGACGAACTCGCCCGCGCCAAGCGCGACGCCACCATGCTGGCGGTGAAGCTGCAGGAAGATGCCGGCGTCGATATCGTCACCGAGGGCGAACAGGCCCGCCAGCATTTCGTCCACGGCTTTCTGGAGAAGGTCGACGGCATCGATTTCGCCCACAAGGTCGAGATGGGCATCCGGAAAGACCGCTACAAGGCGATGGTGCCGCAGGTGATCGCGCCGCTGACGCTCAAGGGCCGCGTCCATGCCGACGAAGCCCGCGTCGCCCGCACCCACACCACCCGCAAGCTGAAATTCACCCTGCCCGGCCCGATGACCATCGCCGACACCGTCGCCGACAAATATTACGGCGACAAGGTCAAGATGGCGTTCGCCTTTGCCGAACTGCTCAACGACGAAGCCAAGGCGCTTGCAGGCCGACGGCGTCGACGTGATCCAGTTCGACGAGCCCGCCTTCAACGTCTTCATGGACGAGGTCTCCGACTGGGGCATCAAGGCGCTGGAGCGCGCCGCCGAAGGCCTGACCTGCACCACCGCCGTGCACATCTGCTACGGCTACGGCATCAAGGCCAACACCGACTGGAAGCAGACGCTGGGCAGCGAGTGGCGGCAGTACGAGGATATTTTTCCGGCGATCGCCAAAAGCCCGATCCAGCAGGTCGCGATCGAGTGCCGCAATTCGAAGGTGCCGCTGGATCTGCTCGCGGCTCTCCCCGGCAAGGTCATCCAGGCCGGCGTGATCGACGTCGCCAGCGACACGGTCGAGACCGCCGAGGATGTCGTCAAGGTGATCGAGGCGGTGTCGAAATTCGTGCCGAAGAGCAACATCGTAGCCACCACCAATTGCGGCATGGCGCCGATGCGCCGGGATATCGCGGAAGCGAAGCTCGCGGCGCTCGGCGCGGGCGCGAAGCTGGCGCGGCAGAGGTTGGGGTGATGTTTCCGTTCGCTCTCCCGCTTGCGGGGGAGGGTTAGGGTGGGGGCTCTCTCCACGAGTGCGACTCGCGGAGAGACCCCCACTCCAGCTCTCCCCCGCAAGCGGGAGAGAGGGCAGACCGCGCAAGCGGCGCCACCTTCGTCACTAACCACTCGCACTTGGATGCAGCACCGGCCGATAGCCCACCCTCATCGCGCGCAGCGTTGATGGCGGCGTCAGCAGCATCGCATTTTCGATTGCGGCTTCCGTCTCGCGATAGCCGGCCATCGACCATTGCAGCGCCCTGCCCTGCACGATCAGAAAACTCTCCTCGTCCCGCCTGCACCATCGCGCCGTCGGGCAACTTGCTCCACCGGCATCGGCAGCGGATGCAGCCGCTTCTTGCCGCGCTCCAGCCGCTCGCGATGCAGCACGGCGTCCATCTCCCGCGCGCGAATATCCGCAACGCCATTGCCCTTCTCCCACGCCGCGCGAAAACGGTTGGCGTCGTCGCGGCGGCAGAAGAAGCATGGCCGATGACCGGCGGCGAACGCGGTCGCTTCGTCGAGAAAGAACAGTTCGGTCCAGCTCCGCCGGCCCATCACCTGGCGCCGCCAGCCCCTGAACTCGCAGACGCAGGTGATCCAGGCCGGGCTCGACCAGCGTTTTCTCAGCAAGGTCTTGGTGGCGGGATCGTGGATGATGCCGCGATTGCCGGTGAACAGGCCGCGATGCGGAGTGGCGATGATGTCGCCTGTGGGCGTGACGCGGTTTTGCAGGGGCATCGGGCGCGTACGCTCTCTCTACCGTCATTCCGGGGCGATGCGAAGCATCGAACCTCAAATGCGCAATTGCGCATCGGGGAATCTGAGATTCCGGGTCTGGTCGCTTCGGACCATCCCGGAATGACGGCGCGTCCATCACGCCGCGCCGTCGCGGATCGGCGGCTGGAACGAGAGCGCGGTATCCCAGGGAAAGAAAATCCAGGTGTCCTGCGACACTTCGGTGATGAAGGTATCGACCAGCGGCTTGCCCTTCGGCTTGGCGTAGACGGTGGCGAAATGCGCGTCCGGCATCATGTCGCGGACCAGCCGTCCGGTCTTGCCGGTATCGACGAGATCGTCGACGATCAACAGCCCCTTGCCGGTGCCGCCGCCGAGCTTTGCGGTTTCGGCGGAAATGCCCTTCAGCACCTTCAGATCGCCCTGCTTGTCGTGGTCGTAGCTGGCGATGCAGACGGTATCGATGACGCGCACGCCGAGTTCGCGCGCGACGATCGCGGCCGGCACCAGCCCGCCGCGGGTAATCGCGATGACGGCATGAAACGGCCCGACCTCGTTGAGCCGCCAGGTCAGCGCCCGGCAATCCCGGTGAAACTGGTCCCACGAAACCGGAAATGCCTTGCCCGCCCGCTCCTGCGCGCTCAGTTCCGGAGCATCCGCCGCCATTGTCTACTCCTGTATTGTGCGAATTTCCGTCGCCAAGGCTCTACCGGGTGAGATTCAAACCCGCCAGCATCTCCTTCACCGCGGCCATCGCGGCGTTGAGCTTTTCGGGATCGCGCGAGCGGACGACGAGGTTGGTGTTCGGCTTCTTGTCGTCGTCCATGAACGGATAGCTGCCGATGATGGTGTCGGGATGGGCGTTGGCGATCTCGCGCAGCGGTCCGCCGATGTCGCCTTCCCGCGCGTTGGCGCGGACCGTGTCCGACAGCATCCGCACGCCCGATTTCAGCTTGGGCGCGACGATGTCCATCATCGCCTGCATGATCGAGGGGATGCCGGCCATCACGATGACATTGCCGAGCTTGAAGCCGGGCGCCAGGATGGTCGCGCTCTGGATCAGTTCGGCGCCGTCGGGGACGCGAGCCATGCGCAGCCGCGCCTCGTTCAGATCCTGTTCGGTCCAGCGTTCGCGGAAGCGCGCCACCACCTCCGGGTGATGGTCGATCCCGACGCCGAACGCCTTGGCGACGCTGTCGGCGGTGATGTCGTCATGGGTCGGCCCGATGCCGCCGGTGGTAAAGACGTAGTTGTAGCGATTCCGCAGTGCATTCAGGGCAGCGATGATGTCGGTCTCCTCGTCGGCGACGACGCGGACCTCCTTGAGGTCGATCCCGATATTGGTCAGGTATTCGGCGATGAAGCCGATGTTCTTGTCCTTGGTCCGGCCGGACAGGATCTCGTCGCCAATGACCAGAATACCCGCCGTGACGATCTCGCTCATGACTTCTCCCCACCTGTCCCCGTACCTTGCGCAAGCAACGCATTGAAGTCACGGGGGTTTGCTGCCGAAATAAGCACCCGGCAGCCGTTTTTTAGGGCAGCGCGGCGGACTTACCCATACCAAATGCCGCAAGCCAATGCATATCGCGCTGGCCCGGCCCTTGCTACCATCCCTTCAGGTCATGCACGTGTGTGGCTTTGGGGATAGTCAGGATTTATGGCAGTTGCCTTCGACGAAATGAACGGCCCCGGCGGGGACCTCCGCCCGGCCTATCAGGAACTCTCCCGCTGGCTGAAGGAGACGCCGCCGGACGCCCTCGAATATCGCCGCCAGGAAGCGGAACTGCTGTTCCGCCGGATCGGCATCACCTTCGCGGTCTATGGCGACGCCGAAGCCCAGGAGCGGCTGATCCCCTTCGACGTGATCCCGCGGATCATGTCGGCCAAGGAATGGACGCTGCTGGAAAAGGGCCTGAAGCAGCGGGTCCGCGCGCTCAACATGTTCCTGCGCGACATCTACCACGGCCGCGACATCCTGCGCGCCAACATCATTCCCGACGACCTGATCTTCCAGAACCCGGTGTTCCGGCCGGAGATGAACGGCCAGGACGTGCCGCACGACGTCTACGTCCACATCGCCGGCATCGACATCGTCCGGGTCGACGCCGACAATTTCATCGTGCTGGAGGACAATGCGCGGACGCCGTCCGGCGTGTCCTACATGCTGGAAAACCGCGAAATCATGATGCGGCTGTTTCCGGACCTGTTCGCCCGCCACCGCGTCGCACCGGTGGAACGCTATCCCGACGAACTGCTGTCGGCGCTGCGCTCGGTGGCGCCGCTGTCGGCCTCGGCCGAGCCGACCGTCGCGCTGATGACGCCCGGCGTCTACAATTCCGCCTATTACGAGCATTCGTTCCTGGCCGACAAGCTCGGGATCGAGCTGGTCGAGGGCCGCGACCTCATCGTCAAGAACGACGAGGTGTTCATGCGCACCACCGAGGGGCTGAAGCGCGTCGACGTGATCTACCGCCGCGTCGACGACGATTTCCTCGATCCCCTCACCTTCCGCCCGGATTCGGCGCTCGGCGTGCCCGGGCTGATGTCGGCCTATGCGGCCGGCAACGTCACGCTGGCGAACGCGGTCGGCACCGGCATCGCCGACGACAAGGCGATCTATTCCTACATGCCCGAGATCGTGAAATTCTATCTCGGCGAAGAACCGATCCTGAAGAACGTGCCGACCTGGCGCTGCCGCGAGCCGAAGGACCTGTCCTACGTGCTCGACAATCTCGGCGACCTCGTGGTCAAGGAAGTGCACGGCTCCGGCGGCTACGGCATGCTGATCGGCCCTGCCGCGACCAAGGCGACGATCGAGGCGTTCCGCGACAAGCTCAAGCGCGAGCCCGAAGGTTTTATCGCCCAGCCGACGCTGGCGCTGTCGACCTGCCCGACCTGCACGGCGTCCGGCCTCGCGCCGCGCCATGTCGATTTGCGGCCGTTCGTGCTGACGGGCAGCAAGCACGTCACCATCGTGCCGGGCGGGCTGACGCGGGTGGCGCTGAAGGAAGGCTCGCTGGTGGTCAATTCGAGCCAGGGTGGCGGCACCAAGGACACCTGGATACTGGACGAATAGAGAGCGAAATTTTCGTATGCTGTCGCGCACCGCCGAAAACCTGTACTGGCTGGCCCGCTATGTCGAGCGCGCGGAATATATCGCGCGCACCATCGACGCGACCTTGCGTGTCACCGCGCTCCCCGCCGCCTATATCGGCAAGACCAATGAGTGGGAATCGGCGCTGCTGACCGCCGGTGTCAGCGCCAGCTTCTACGAGGCCTATCCGGAAGCCAACGAGCAGAACGTCGTCGAGTATCTGGCGTTCTCGCCGTCCAATCCCTCCTCGATCAAGAACTGCATCGAGGCGGCGCGGCTCAATTCGCGCTCGGTGCGCACCGCGCTGACATCGGAGATGTGGGACACCATCAACTCGGCCTGGATCGAACTCGGGGAGCTCTGGGGCAAGGGCACCTCGAGCCGCGAGGAACTGGCGCGGTTCCTGCGCTTCGTGCAGGAGACATCATTGCGCTTCGACGGTTCGGCCTACCGGACCATGCTGCGCAACGACGCCTACTGGTTCTCGCGGCTCGGGCTACATCTGGAGCGCGCCGACAACACCGCCCGCATTCTCGACGTGAAATATCACGTGCTGTTGCCCGAGGAGGAACATGTCGGCGGTCCGCTGGATTACTACCAGTGGACCTCGATCCTGCGCTCGGTGTCGGCGCTGACGGCCTATCACTGGGTCTATCGCGAGACGCTGAAACCCTGGCTGATCGCCGACCTGCTGATCCTCAACGACACGCTGCCGCGGTCGCTGGCGAGCTGCTACAGCAATCTGGTGCGCAACCTCGACCAGATCGGCGTCGCCTATGGCCGCCAGGGCGCCTCCCAGCGCCACGCCCGCGGCGTCCGCAACCGGCTTGAACACAGCCATATGGACGATATCTTCCAGCACGGCGTCCATGAATTCATCCAGGAATTCATTTCGGATAACGCACGGCTGGGTGAGATCATCACGAAGCAATATTTGATTTAAGGCCTTCTCCGTCATGGCCGGGCTTGACCCGGCCATCCACGTCTTGCTTTGAATGGGTAAAGAAAGACGTGGATGCCCGGCATCGCAGACAAGTTTACGCAGTCTGCTTAGACGCTATGGCCGGGCATGACGATCACAAATCTCGGTTCCGCCATGCGCCTGCGAATTGCCCATACCACGAGCTATCGCTACGAGCCGCCCGGCCTCCGGCGTGATCCAGATCCTGCGCATGACGCCCGGCAGCCATGACGGGCAATATGTCGCCGAATGGCAGATCGACGTCTCCACCGATTCCCGGCTCGACATGCACCAGGACGCGTTCGGCAACGTCACGCATGTGCTGACGCACGGGCCGATCGCCGACCTCACCATCCATGTCGAGGGCCTGATCGAGACCCACGACACCGGCGGCGTGCTGCGCGGCACCGACGAGCGCTTTCCGCCGAGCCTGTTCCTGCGCCCGACCGCGCTCACCGAAGTCAATCCGGCGATGGCGACGTTTGCCCGCGAGATGCGCTCGGAGTCCGACGGCGACGTGCTCGGCTTCCTGCATGCGCTGATGGTGCAGATCAACGAGCACATGACGTTCGACGAGGACCCCACCAACTGCGGCACCTCGGCGGCGGAAGCGTTCGCGCTCAAGCGCGGCGTCTGCCAGGACTACGCGCACATCTTCATCGCCTGCGCGCGCTCCGGCGGCGTTCCGGCGCGTTTCGTCTCCGGGCACTTCCTGCGCTCCGACGGCACCATCCACCAGCAGGCCGGCCACGCCTGGGCGGAGGCCTTCGTGCCTGATCTGGGCTGGGTCGGCTTCGATGCCGCCAACGGCATCTGCACCACCGACGCCCACGCCCGCGTCGCGATCGGGCTCGACTACCTCGGCGCCGCGCCGGTGCGCGGCACCCGCTATGGCGGCGGCACCGAGACGCTGACGGTCGCGGTCAAGGTCGAACAGGCCGGGCGGCCAGGGCAGTGGCAGAGCCAGTCACAGTCGTAAGGCAGATCGCCGAACTCGTAGGGTGGGCAGAGCGAAGCGTGCCCACCATCTCTCAGCGGATTCGGTGATGGATGGTGGGCACGTCGCTTCGCTCCTCTGCCCACCCTACGTTTACGTCACTTATCCAGCCACACGTCCTCGAACCGCAGATTGTTGTACTGGCTGTTGTCGTGCGGCTTGAAGTTCTTCACGTGCGGCTGCCAGCAATTGCCGGCCGAACCGTGCAGGATGACGGGACGCGCGGCGTCCTCGACCAGGATCCGCTCGATATCCCAGACCATTTTCCTCCGCTTTTCCTTGTCGAGTTCGCGTGACTGCGCCGCCAGCAACTTGTCGACCTCGGCGTTGCAATACTGGGTGTAGTTGCGTTCCGAGTTGCAGGAATAATTCTCGACGATGTTGCCGTCGGGATCGTCGACGCTGACGCCGGTGACGTTGAGGCCGATCGTGTAATCCTTCGTTGCAGCCTGGCGTACCAGCGCGGCGTATCCAGAATGTCGAGTTCGCCGACGATGTAGATCTTCTTGAGCTGGTCGGAGACGATCACGGCGGGATCGCGGTAGGTCGGCAGGTTGCGCGTCTGGATCTTGATCTGCAGCGGCTTGGCGTCGCTATAGCCGAGCTTCTGCATGATGGCCTGGGCCTCGGCGAGGTTCTTCTCCGCTTCGGAGCCGTAGCCGGTCAGAGAAGCCTGCATCTCCGCCGGCATGCCCCACTCGCCCTCCGGCTTCGGCAGCATCGCCCCGCCCAGCCGCGCGGTTCCTTCCATCAGGATGCTGTTGAACGGCTTGCGGTCGAGCGCCAGCGACATCGCCTTGCGGATATCCGGATTGTCGAACGGCGGATTGACGCGGTTGACCATCAGATTGATCAGCGTGCCCGTCGTGATCATCTCGCAGATCGCATTCGGCGCCCGCGCCTTGACGTCCTTCATCAGGGGAATGCTGACGTCGGAGGGAAAGGTGATGTCGTAATCGCCGGTCGAGAACGCCAGCATGCGCGTGGCGCGGCTGTCGATGGTGCGCACCGTGATCTCGTCGAGATAGGGCCGGTCCTTCTTGAAGTAATCGGGATTGCGCACGAGGCGGATCGAATCGCCGCGCTTGAACTCGACGAATTTGAACGGGCCGGTGCCGACCGGCTTGGTGCGCATCACCTGTTGCGGCACATGGCAGGGATAGACCGCCGAGAACGCGCTCGCGAGCAGCACCGGCAGGCTCGGCTGCGGCTCGCTCAGCTCGAACGTCGCCTCGATAGTCGCCGTTGACGCTGACGTCCTGCAGCTTGGTGTACCAGACCTTGCGCGGATTGCGCTTGAAATCCTGCGTCTCGGCCTTGCCGATCAGCATCCGCCAGGTGCATTGCACGTCCTTCGCGGTGAACGGCTGGCCGTCGTGCCATTTCACGCCCTGTCGCAGCTTGAAGGTCAGTTTGGTGTTGGTTTGGTCCCACGACCAGCTTTCGGCGAGATCGGGAATGACGGTCTCGATGCTTTCGTGGACCTTGGCGGGATCGAACACCACGAGATTGTTGAAGACAGCCGCAAACGGCATCACCGAGGCGATGGTCGATTCTTCCAGCAGCGAGGTCGAGGGCGGATTGTCGTTGTGATAGAGCCGGAGCGTGCCGCCCTTTTTCTGCGCGGCGGCGGGGCTCGCGGCGACCAGTGCGATGCAAAACAGCATCGTGAGCGCGGCGTGTAACCTGCCCGGCAAATTGCTGGTGCGCATTCAGCCTCCCAATGTCTTTTCTTTTTCTGTAGATCTGTAGAACTGCGATGAGATCGAACGGTAGCGCAGAGGACAGGCCATGTCAGCAGGCGACAAGGTTTTTGCCGGCTCGATCCCGGAAAACTACGACCGCTACATGGTTCCGCTGATCTTCGAGAGCTACGCCCGGGACATTGCTCGGAGGGCTGCCGCACTTTCGCCCAAAGCCGTGCTGGAAACGGCGGCCGGCAGCGGCGTGGTGACGCGCGCGCTGGCGCCGGGACTGTCCCCCGATGCCAGCTACGTCGTGACCGACCTCAATCAGCCGATGCTTGATTATGCCGCCACACGGCAAGATGCCGACGACCGCATCAGCTGGCGCAAGGCGGATGCACAGGCGCTGCCGTTCGAAGATGCCGCCTTCGATCTGGTCTGCTGCCAGTTCGGCGTCATGTTCTTCCCCGATCGCCCGTCCGCCTACCGCGAGGCCCGGCGCGTGCTCAAGCCGGGTGGATGTTTCCTGTTCAACGCCTGGGACCGCATCGAGGAGAACGTGTTCGCGGACGATGTGACCAACGCGCTCGCGGAATTTTTCCCGAGCGATCCTCCGCGCTTCATGGCGCGCACGCCGCACGGCTATCACGACACCGCGCTGATCCGCAGCGATCTGGCGAAGGCAGGCTTTTCGAACGTCACGATCGAAACCAGGGCGGAAGAAAGCCGCGCGCCCTCGCCCCGTCATGTGGCGGTCGCCTATTGCCAGGGCACGCCGCTGCGCAACGAGATCGAGGCCCGGGGCGCCGACAAGCTCGAAGCCGCCACCGAACACGCCGCATCCGCCATCGCGCGCAAGCACGGCAGCGGCGAGGTCGCCGCCAAGATCCAGGCGCATGTCGTCCTAGCGCGTGGATGATGATCCCGGTTTGGGCGCCGGGATAGACCCAGGCGACGGATGGTCTCCGGGTGTGAGCCGCCACGCCTCCCGCCAAGGCAGCTTTTTGCCTGCCCGTTGCATGCCGCACCGCGGGAATTGGGGTTGGATGCCCCCCTGAAATTGGCTACTAGTTTGGCCGCCGGAAAAATCGGGCGCGTTCGGGGACATGGAATGACCTATTGTTGCGGAATTCTGGTGCGGGACGGTCTCGTCATGATCGCGGATACCCGCACCAATGCCGGCCTCGACAACGTCTCGACCTTCCGCAAGCTCCATATCTTCTCCAAGCCCGGCGAGCGCATCATGGCGATCGCCAGCGCCGGCAATCTGGCGATCAGCCAGTCGGTGCTGTCGACCCTGACCGAGGGGCTCGAAGACCCGGACACCGGCGATATCGAGACGCTGATGAACGCGCCGACCATGTTCCAGGCCGCGCAGCGCATCGGCCGCGCCATCCGCCTCGTCCACGCCACCGAAGGCCCGGCGCTGCGATCCGAAGACGTCTCCTTCGACGTCTCGTTCCTGTTCGGCGGCCAGATCAAGGGCTCGCGGATGCGGCTGTTCATGGTCTACACCGCCGGCAATTTCATCGAATGCACCACCGACACGCCGTACCTGCAGATCGGCGAGCACAAATACGGCAAGCCGGTGCTCGACCGCGCGATGCATTACGACGTCGAACTGTATGAGGCGCTGAAGACCGGCCTGATCTCGATGGATTCGACCATGCGCTCCAACCTCGGCGTCGGCCTGCCGATCGACGTGCTGGTGGTGCGCGCGGATGCCTGCGAGGCCGATCTCAACCACCGCATCGAGGCCGGCGAGCCCTATTTCCACGACCTGCGCTCGCGCTGGTCGGCGGCGCTGCGCGCGGCGCACCAGAATATTCCAAGACCACCCTACAAATCCGAAACAGAAGCAAAAAACTGAAGGCGAGGAAACAATGGCCGACGCAACAAACAAGATCGCAATCGTCACCGGTGCCGGCACCGGCGTCGGGCGCGCCGCATCGCTGGCGCTGATGAATGCCGGCTTCACCGTGGTGCTCGCCGGACGCCGCATCGAGATGCTGGAAGAAACCAAGAAGCTCGGCGACAATGTCGGCAAGAGCCTGTGCGTGTCCGCCGACATGACCAACCCCGGCTCGATCGCCGCCCTGTTCGCCAAGGTGATGGAGACCTACGGCCGGCTCGACGTGCTCTTCAACAATGCCGGCATGGGCGCGCCGCCGGTGAATTTCGAGGACCTCAGCCTCGAACAATGGCAGGCGGTGGTGAACACCAACCTCACCGGCCCGTTCCTGTGCACGCAGCACGCCTTCCGCATCATGAAGGACCAGACCCCGCGCGGCGGCCGCATCATCAACAACGGCTCGATCTCGGCACACGCGCCGCGCCCGTACTCCGCGGCCTACACCTCGACCAAGCATGCGATCACCGGTCTGACCAAGGCCTCCAACCTCGACGGCCGCAAGTACGATATCGCGGTCGGCCAGGTCGACATCGGCAACGCGGCAACCCCGATGACGGACCGCATGGTCGCCGGCCCCGGCGTGATGCAGCCCGATGGCACGATGAAACAAGAGCCGCGCATGGACGCGAAGGCGGTCGGCGACGCCGTCGCCTACATGGCCGGCCTGCCGCTCGACGCCAACGTGCTGTTCATGACGGTGATGGCGAGCAAGATGCCGTTCGTGGGACGGGGTTAGCGCCGCCCTCGGCGCACCCTAGTTCACTCGCCGCAGGTGCTCCCGGATAAACCGGCGGAGCGCCTGCTCGGCGACGTCGGACGAGACCGAAGCGTCCAGATCGCCGAGCAGAAAATCGACGTCGGGATATTGATCGCTGAGAATCCCGAGCGGCCCGCGCGGCCCGGGAAAGCGAATGACCGCATCCTGGCCCGGCTCCTTCGCCTGCTTCTCCTCAAGCGCCTTGCGTTGGTCGATCGAGACGTTTGAGGTCTCCTGCAGCGTGATGTCGCGGCGACGGATGAACACAGTCGGACGGAGTTTGTCAGACGTCAGCCCATATTCGCTCGGCAGCGGCGCGTAGGCGTAGGATGGCTTGCCATCAGGCATCGCCTTGCCCAGTTTCGTCCTGTTATCGTGGTAGGGCACGTCGACGACGTAGGACGCGATGGAAAGTACCGGCGTCGGAAGCACGTGTATCGCGCGCAACGCCGGGCGGATCTGGTCCTGCATGAAGCGGTAGCCCGTCAAGCCGAACAGCGATGGGCTGTAGAAGTAGGCGGCCAAGCTGATCGCCGCAAGCAGCCAGATTTTCAAGCCATGCCGTTCGTTCAATTCATTGCGGCGGGCGCGTTGGGCCAATACAAGATGAGCTAATGTCACCAGCACGGCGGCAAGAACGGCGGCGACGACAGGCAGCCAGTGCGGCACAAGGGCAGCGGAAACTCCACGTGCGAGACCGAAGTAGAAGCGGATCGCGATGTGGCCGCCGAAGGCGACGATGAGCCAGAGCACCATCGCCCCGAGATTGGCCCACAGTTCGCGCCGCGCGTCGCTCGACCACAGCGGCAGGCTGGCAATAAAGCGGCTCACCAGCGTGAACAACAGCGTCAGCAGCACGCCGGCGATCAGGGGCATGCCAAGCGTGATCCCCATCAGCAGCAGTCCCGCCGCACCGATGCCGCCGCGCCCTGCGGCCGCCGTGATGGCGGCGCCCACCACGATCGCCATGAGCTCCCGCATCGAGTCGTTCAGCCAGGCGATTGCGAGCGTCGCGGCGGCAAAGCTTGCCATCAGCAGGAAGGGCAGACCGTACCAGGGCGTGCTCGCCCGGCGCATCAGGTCCATCAGCAGGAAGCCTGCGACAGAAGCCACCGCGCATCGCGTGACGATATGGAGGTAGTAGACGTCGGGCTCGGTGCCGATCCCGCCAAATCTGGTCGATTCATGAACCGCAAGGCCGACGAAAGCGAACGGCACCGCCGCCCACATCCACACCGGCACTTCCAGTTCGCGCTGTCCAACCCGGATCATGCGCCAAGCCTAGCTGAGATCCCTTAATTCGCCCTCAAGGACCGAAGATAAAACCTTCGGTTGCGTTAGTAATCCGGAAACCGCTCACCTTCCGATTGTCTCCCTCGGCGGGCGCCCCTACTCCAGCCGTTCCACCTTCCGCAGCGACGGAAACAGCTTCATCCACAACAGCGCGATCGCGACGGTGCCGACGCCGCCGAGCACGGCGGCCGGCACTGTGCCGAGCAAGGCTGCGGTGACGCCGCTTTCGAACTGGCCGAGCTGGTTGCTGGCATTGATGAACAGGAAATTGACTGCGCCGACCCGGCCGCGCATCTCGTCGGGCGTGGCAAGCTGCACCAGTGAGAAGCGGATCACCACGCTGATCGTATCGGCCGCGCCAAGGACCGCCAGCGCCAGCACCGACAGCCACATCCACTGCGACAGCGCGAACACCACCGTCGCCGCACCGAACACGATCACGGCCTGAAACATCCGCAATCCGACATGGCGATTGATGCTGTGGCGCGCCAGCACGATGGTCATTAGCAGTGCGCCGACCGCGGGCGCCGCGCGCAGGATGCCGAGGCCGAGCGGCCCGGCCTCGAGAATGTCGCGCGCATAGATCGGCAGCAGCGCCACGACGCCGCCGAACAGCACGGCGAACAGATCGAGCGAGATCGTGCCGAGGATCGCTGGATTGTTGCGGATGAAGCGGACGCCGGCAAAGACATCGTCCGCGAGCGAATCCGCTTTCGCGAGCTCCTGCCTCTCGGCGTGGATGAAGCCGGTGAGGACGGCGCCGACGAGCCAGAAGGCGACAATGACGAAGTAAGGCAGGCTCGGCGCGAACACAAAGGCCAGCCCGCCGAGCGCGGGGCCGGTGATGGTCGCGACCTGGGCGGCGCCGGAGGAGATCGCGGTCGCGCGCTGCACCGAGCCTTTCGGCACGATCAGCGGCAGCAGCGCGGCCGTGGCGGGGCTCTCGAACGCGCCGGCGATGCCGATCACGAAGGTGGCGATGAAGATCTGCGGCACGGTGAGCCAGCCGGCAAAGGTGCTGACGGCCAGAAACAGCGCCGTCGCCGCTTCCGCGACCTGGCAAAGCTGCACCACGCGCTTGCGCTCGAACCGGTCGGCGGCGTGGCCGGCGACGAAAACCAGCAGCGCCGTGGGCAGGAATTGCACCAGCCCGACCATGCCGAGCTGAAAGGCGCTGCCGGTGAGGTCGTAGATCTGCCAGCCGATCGCGACCGCCGCGATCTGGCTCGCGAAGCGCGACAGGCTGCGCGACAACAGAAAGAACAGGAACGGCCCGTGCCTGAGCAATTCGCGGGCGCCGACCGGCATCGTTGAGGACATGGGCAAGAGCGGTGGCCGAGCGGGATGCAGATGTCAACGGGCGGCCCCGCAACACGGCATTGCGCGCCTGCGCGGCGCTGGCATAATCGCTGCCGGGGTCTTGGGGGATTCATGCTGCAACTGCAATCGGCGTTTGGCGTGCTGGCATTGCTGGCGATCGCATGGGCGCTCAGTGAGAACCGCCGCGCGGTATCGCTCCGTCAAACCGCCCTCGGGCTTACCATTACCGTCGTCACCGCGCTGGTGCTGCTCAAGCTGCCGCCGGTCGCGAAAGCATTCGGCGCCATCAACGACGCCGTCAACACGATCTCGGCGGCTTCGCGCGCCGGCACGTCCTTTGTGTTCGGCTATCTCGGCGGCGGCGCGCTGCCCTTCGATCTCAAGGCGCCGGGCGCGGATTTCATCCTGGCGTTTCAGGCGCTGCCGATCATCCTGGTCATGAGCGTCCTGACGACGCTGTTGTTCTACTGGCGCGTGCTGCCGCCGATCGTGCGCGGCATGGCGTGGCTGCTGGAGCGCACGCTCGGCGTCGGCGGCGCGGTGGGGCTGTCGACCGCGGCCAACATCTTTCTCGGCATGGTCGAGGCGCCGCTGTTCATCCGCCCCTATCTGGCGCAGCTCACCCGCAGCGAATTGTTCCTGGTGATGACCGGCGGCATGGCCGGCATCGCCGGCACCGTGCTGGTGCTCTACGCCACCTTCCTCGCGCCGCTGATCCCGGACGCCGCGGCGCATTTTGTCATTGCATCCGTGCTGGGCGCGCCGGCGGCCATCCTGGTCAGCCTGATCATGGTGCCGGAGACGTCAGACAAGCGCACCGGCGGATCGTTGGAAGATCCCCGGGTCGCTGGCGATCCCGAGATGCAGACCTCGAGCACCATGGATGCGATCGTCAAGGGCACCACGGCCGGGCTTGAACTGCTGCTCAACATCATCGCCATGCTGCTGGTGCTGGTGGCGCTGGTCTATCTCGCCAACGCGATCCTCGGGCTGTTGCCCGAGATCGGCGGCGCCAAAATTTCGCTGCAGCGGCTGCTCGGCTACCTGATGGCGCCGGTGTGCTGGCTGATGGGCCTGCCATGGCCGCAAGCGATCACGGCGGGAAGCCTGATGGGCATCAAGACCATCCTCAACGAGTTGATCGCCTATGTCGAACTTTCAAAGCTCGGCGCTGATGCGCTCGATCCGCGCTCGCGGCTGATCATGCTCTACGCGATGTGCGGCTTCGCCAACTTCGCCAGCCTCGGCATCATGATCGGCGGCCTCGGCACGATGGCGCCGGAGCGGCGCGAGGAGATCAATGCGCTGGGGTTGAAGTCGATCGTGTCGGGCACGCTGACGACGTGCCTGATGGGGGCGATCGTGGGGGTGTTGACGTAGCGCTTCCTCCGTCGTTCCGGGGCGGTGCGTAGCACCGACCGAACCCGGGAACCAAGTGACGATGGATTCCGGGTTCGTCCTTCGGACGCCCCGGAATGACGGGGAGAGTCAACCCGCCAATTCCACCGTCTTGAACTCCGCCGGCAAAATCACTTCCAGCAATTCGACGTCGTCGGAATAATCCATGATCAAATGCTTGATGCGCGGCGGCTGGGTCCAGGCGCTGCCTTCCTTCATCAGCGTCTCGCCCTGGCCTTCCAGGTAAGTCTTCACCCAGCCCTTGAGCACATAGACCATCTGGAATTCGACGTCGTGGAAATGCAGCTTTGAAACTTCCGCCGGATTGCACGGGCCGATCAGGCGGATCACATGCGCCTGCGCCAGGCCGTGCGTCGCGTCCGCGATGCCGAGGTCGCGGTATTGCGCGTAAGCGCGCAGGCCGTCGGCCTTGAAATCCTCCTCGCGGTGATGGCTGATCGCGATGCGCTGCTTCGGCCGAACCTTCTTGGCCGGCTTGGCCTTTGGCGCCGGAACGCCCCTCGCCTTCGACTTGATGGTCTTGCGGGCTGAGGATTTGGCTGCCGTCTTGTGGCCCGACCATTTCTTCTTCACAGCGGGCTGCGCCGCGGCGCGCGACGCGACTTTCTTCTTGGCCATGGGTGCCTCCCTTTTTTGTTTGTGGCGGGAGGCTAACACAAATTGGATTTCGTAGGGTGGGCAAAGCGCAGCGTGCCCACCATCACAAGAGCGTGATCGACGTTGACATGGTGGGCACGCTTCGCTCTGCCCACCCTACGGCGCCGACGTTTGCCTTCAATGCAGCCTGAACACGCCATCCACGGCGCGCAGTTCGGCCGGCTTGATCAGCTTGGAATGCGCCACCGTCACCGAGTACAGCGGGCCATCGAGCTTTTCCTGCCAGAAGGCGAGGAAATCCTTCAGCGCCGGAAATTTCGGAAACAGATCGTAATTCTGCCAGACATAGGTCTGCAGCAATGAGGGATGATCCGGCATCCGATACAGGATTTGCGCCGTCGTCAGCCCGTAACCCAGCACCTGCTTCCGGAAATCGTCGGAAGCAACTCCAACCCGCGAGACCATGCCAAACCTCCATTGCTGGAGCGCATTTGTCGTGGTGGCCATACACCGAGCCACCCCGGCGGAGATGCGCTCACATGAGAGAAATGTGACGCACGAGACCAACCCATCACAAGCCTAAATGTTTAACGATCTGTTGAAAAAGGTCGCGTTAGCAGCAGCTTACCGCACGTGCTAATACGGGGTCCGAAGGCCCCGCCCGCCGATTAATCATGATGAATGAAATTGGCAGGCGTCATATTTGAGTGCCAAATTTTCTGCTAGAAGCCCTTGTCCCCCGAACAAGACTGGCTTAAATCAGCCGCAGCCGAGCTGGCACTCGCCGGCCCGGACTGCCAAAATTTCAAAATCTGACAACATCTTCAGAAACTTAGGAGGACTGCATGAAATTCCGTCCGCTTCACGACCGCGTCGTGGTCAAGCGCATCGACGCCGAAGAGAAGACCGCTGGCGGCATCATCATTCCGGACAGTGCCAAGGAAAAGCCCTCGCAGGGCGAAATCACCGCCGTCGGCCCGGGTGGCCGCGACGAAGCCGGCAAGCTGATCCCGATCGACCTCAAGGTCGGCGACCGCGTTCTGTTCGGCAAGTGGTCGGGCACCGAGGTCAAGATCGACAATGAAGATCTCCTGATCATGAAGGAGAGCGACATCATGGGCGTGCTCGACGTCCCCGCCGCCAGCAAGAAGAAGGCTGCCTAAGCGCTTCGCCCGCATCGCTCACCCTGAGGAGCGCCCGCGAGGCGCCTCCCCGACAGGGTGAGAACCAGCATCAACTCAGGGAAATCCAATATGTCAGCTAAAGAAGTCAAATTCGGCGTCGATGCCCGCGACCGCATGCTGCGCGGCGTCGACATTCTCGCCAACGCCGTCAAGGTCACGCTCGGCCCGAAGGGCCGCAACGTCGTGCTCGACAAGTCGTTCGGCGCTCCCCGCATCACCAAGGACGGCGTCACCGTCGCCAAGGAGATCGAGCTCGAGGACAAGTTCGAGAACATGGGCGCGCAGATGGTGCGCGAAGTCGCCTCGAAGTCCGCTGATGCTGCCGGCGACGGCACCACCACCGCGACCGTTCTGGCGGCTGCGATCGTCCGTGAAGGCGCCAAGTCGGTTGCCGCCGGCATGAACCCGATGGACCTGAAGCGCGGTATCGATCTGGCGGTGGAAGCCGTGGTCGCCGACCTCGTCAAGAACTCCAAGAAGGTCACCTCGAACGAGGAAATCGCCCAGGTCGGCACCATCTCCGCCAACGGCGACGCCGAAATCGGCAAGTTCCTGGCCGATGCCATGAAGAAGGTCGGCAACGAGGGCGTCATCACGGTTGAGGAAGCCAAGTCGCTCGAGACCGAACTCGACGTCGTCGAGGGCATGCAGTTCGACCGCGGCTACATCTCGCCCTACTTCGTCACCAACGCCGACAAGATGCGCGTTGAAATGGACGACGCCTACATCCTGATCAACGAGAAGAAGCTCTCCTCGCTGAACGAGCTGCTGCCGCTGCTCGAAGCCGTGGTGCAGACCGGCAAGCCGCTGGTCATCGTCGCGGAAGACGTCGAAGGCGAAGCCCTGGCCACCCTCGTCGTCAACCGTCTGCGTGGTGGCCTCAAGGTTGCGGCCGTCAAGGCTCCGGGCTTCGGCGATCGCCGCAAGGCCATGCTGCAGGACATCGCGGTTCTGACCGGCGGTCAGGCGATCTCGGAAGATCTCGGCATCAAGCTCGAGAACGTCACCCTGCAGATGCTCGGCCGCGCCAAGAAGGTGATGATCGACAAGGAAAACACCACCATCGTCAACGGCGCCGGCAAGAAGGCCGACATCGAGGCGCGCGTTTCGCAGATCAAGGCGCAGATCGAGGAAACCACCTCGGACTACGACCGTGAGAAGCTGCAGGAGCGTCTGGCCAAGCTCGCAGGCGGCGTCGCGGTGATCCGCGTCGGCGGCGCGACCGAAGTCGAAGTCAAGGAGCGCAAGGATCGCGTGGATGACGCGATGCATGCGACCCGTGCGGCGGTTGAAGAAGGCATCGTGCCGGGCGGCGGCGTCGCCCTGCTCCGCGCCTCCGAGCAGCTCAAGCGCATCAAGACCGCGAACGACGACCAGAAGACCGGCGTCGAGATCGTGCGCAAGGCGCTGTCCGCGCCGGCCCGCCAGATCGCGATCAACGCCGGTGAAGACGGCTCCGTCATCGTCGGCAAGATCCTCGAGAAGGAGCAGTACGCTTACGGCTTCGACTCGCAGACCGGCGAATACGGCAACCTGGTCTCCAAGGGCATCATCGACCCGACCAAGGTGGTTCGTGCGGCGATCCAGAACGCGGCTTCCGTCGCGGCTCTGCTGATCACCACCGAAGCCATGATCGCCGAGCTGCCGAAGAAGGGTGGCGCAGCCGGCGGCGGCATGCCTCCGGGCGGCGGCATGGGCGGCATGGACTTCTAAGTCCGGCCTCTCAGGCGATATTCAAGGAATGCAAAACCCCGGCAGCTATGCCGGGGTTTTTGTTTGGGCAGACGGTGCGGACGGACGCTCCTGTGCAGTGAATGCCAACGCCGTTGGACGTTCTGAAAAATTCGCAACGTCACGCTGAGGACAAGGCTTCACCCTCGTTGGGATATCCTTGTTATGCACACGGCTCGGCAAATATACGATTGTGTGTATTGACAATTCAAAAAAATAATTCGCGCGAGAGTCGCAAACCGAACCGACAGTCCGCCATTCTGTAGTTCAAAATAACGGTAAGGCTGGCTCAAGGCTCACCCAAAAATCTGATGGAGCGCGAGCTCTCGTGACGCTACCGAGCGTCACGCGGAATGCTCTCGCCTGAAAGGGACAATCGTGCCGTAAGTGAAAGAGAATGGAAAATCACGCTGAACGCCAAGGTTCGTTTGAGGAGGGATCCGGCCGGTAGGAATAAGCCCAGTGACGAGCATGAGCCCCACTGCCCGATGCTCGATCAGACAAGGTGCGCGATGCCCCCCAAGTACACCGCACCGACAAGAGGCGCACTCCAGCCGGCCGGTACTTTTCTGCACAAGAATGATTTCCAAGGAGGCCGTTATGGGTATGGTCATGGTCAAGTGTCCGCAAACCGGACAGGCGATCCCCACCGGTATCGAGACTGATCGTGACAGCTTTGCGCGTAGCGCGGTGTTTTTTGCGCGCACCCGCTGCCCGCTTTGCCGCGCCGATCACGCCTGGTTCGCGCGGGAAGCCTGGGTCGACGAGCCGATCAGCCGGGTCCGGCACAGCGAGAATTCCCTGGCATAAGCGTCGACACAGATCAGGCGATGACCGCGATTGGGGGGACACCATGGCGCAAATGAAGATCTCGACTGAAACGTCCGCCTGGCTGCTGCAGGCCAGGGACTTTCTTTACGAGGCACGACGGCTGAAGCCGGGTCCTGAGCGCAATGACCTGCGCCAGACGGCGAAGGTGCTGCGAGAACTCGCGAGGCTCGAGGCGGCACCCGACCAGGATTGGCGGCTGAGAACCGGACGGGGCGGCGAATCCGCTGTTTGATGAGCCTTCCCGCAATGCCGCAGCGGCAGTTCGCGAATGCGGCAGGTCGAGCGATTGCGCGAAAAAGCGCTCACGGCGCACCGCTCGATTTGATTCCGGGACTGCGCCGGTCTTTCGGCAGAGCCTCCGCGCGAGATCGGGCCGGATGCATCCCAAACATCTCCTCGACTTCGAGATGCATGGCCTTGTGGCATTCGCACGCTGCCGCCGCGAGCCGCGCCGGGTCGATCTCGATCAGGCCCCGCCGATCGGACCTGATCGCTCCACGCTCGCGCAGCTTGCGCATCAGCAGCGTCACGGTCGTACGTCGCACCCCGAGTATTTGCGAGAGCGCCTGCTGGGTGAGCGGGAGCACATCATGGTCGACGCGGTCGCGAATCTGAAGCAACCAGCGGGCCATGCGCGCTTCGACCGGGTGAAGCGCGTTGCAGGCCGACCCGAGTTGAAGCTGCTTCAGCATCGCCTTGACATGAATCTGGACCGCGTGCCGTATCGCAGGACTGCGGTTGAAAGCGGTGTGAAATCGCGATGCAGGTATCCGGGCGGCGGTGCCGGCCGCACGAACCACCGCGGTATTGTCTGCAGACGACGGCCCCAGCACCGAAAGAATGCCTACCGCCCCGTCGCGCCCGACGGCGGCGACGGCAACCGTATGCCCGTCCGCCATATCGATCATCAGCGAGATGGCGCCGCTATAGGGGAAGAAGACGTATTCGATCGCGTCGCCCGTCCGCGAGATGACCGCATCCTGATCAAGCGCGATCACCTCGAGCTCGGGCTTCAGCAGATCGAAGTCCGATGCCGGCAACGCTGCAAGCAGGCGATTACCTATTGCCGTAGAGCGCGTCACTGTTGAGACCCCCCGGTGAAGCGCGCGCGACCATCGCCATTTGGAGTATCCCGGAACGGCGGCCTGAACATGAGTTTAGATCTGCTCTCTCTACGCACACCCGCTCAAACAAGCTCCTGAACTCTAACGGCAAACGCTTTGGTGTGAGGCGGACTGTTCGCGTGATCTTGCGAAGTTAGATGCAAGTGAGGCTTCGGACGCAACCCAAAAATGCGCATGGGTAACACCGTAAGCTTACGGGAGTACTTCGGTTCCAATTCCGGCGTACGGTAGGCCGTTGCTTCTCAATGTGCGCTGGCGTTGTAATGCAGCCACTAGTGTCACGCTATTGCACCACCGTGCCAACCCGCCCGTAACGAATGACAGCCGGCGCCGCCGGCACGCATGATGCTGGCGGTCTCCAGGGCATCCCTGAACCAGCGCCCGGATCGAAAGCCCCAGGCGGTCAAGGTGTTGCCGTCAATGGTCTGAGATACGCTCATGGTTTCGCCTCGACAAATGCAGAGGGCGCGGCGCAAACCGCGCACTCCTTGTTTGAATCAAACGCCGCCCCCTTGTCATTCCAGGAGGACGCTTGCCGTCATACGGTCTCCACACGACGGTACATCACGTCCGTACGCAGCACGTATTTGCGTCCCGTCGTGACGGGATCGCCGCGATGCAGAATCGGGTGGTGGAACAGCAGCCCCATGCCCTTCGCCGGCGTGATGCGCAGCATTCCGCCGGGGAAACCGAATCCATCGTCGCTGAACGACGTCGCACCACCGTCGAAGTCGTCGTTCAGGTAGACCATGAACGTGAAGAAGCTGCGTTCTCCGTTCGGCCTCTGGAAGTAGCCGTCACGATGCCAATCGAACTGCTGCCCGATATCGTAGCGGTAGAGCCGAAGCCGCTCGTTGAACGCCACCGGTGTCCATGCCCGCTGAAAGCGGGGCGCCAGATCGTCCGAGAGCCGCTGATAAAGTGCCAGCGCCCGCGCCGGATCGTCGATCATGACCCGGTCGTTGTTGCGCACGTCCTTCATCATCATCATCCCCCGCGAGGTGGTGATCGGTGCCTCTTCGAAGCCGGTCGCCTCCCCAAGCCTGATATAGTCGTCGCATTCGGCAGCCGAGAGGAAGCCGGCGATGGTGGCAACGTTGTCCGCACTCCAATAGACCTCAGCCATAACGCGCTCCTGTTGTCATGTGATGCCTGCGAAGGGCCGTCCGTGGACGGCCCTTCTGTTTTGTCACGCGCACTTTGTCACGCACTCTCCGCGGGCTTCAGGCGGACCAGCTTGGTGAGCAGGGCGTCAAAACCCTGCCCGTCACCCGCATGAAGGTCGATGCGGCCGACCTTCTCCACCAGCCGCTCCAGCGACTCCAGCTCCTTGAGCCGCAACAGCAGAGGGTTCTCCTCCATCAGCCTGGCGGTGTTCAGGAGCGACCGCGTTGCCGCGGTCTCTTCCTGCCGACGGATCAGGTTCGCCTTCGCGACCCGCTCCGCCTCCACCACCTTGTTGACGAGCTCGCGGATCTCGCCGGGCAGGATCACGTCCTTCACGCCGAGCTCCGTGACCTCCACGCCGCTGTCGGCGATGCGCTCGCGCACGTAGTCGCGCAGCTCCGCGTCGAGTGCAGCCTTCGCCGAAAGCACCTCGTCGAGCGTGCGGCCGGCAACCGCCTCACGGATCGCGAACTGCACCAGCCGGTACAGCCACGCATCCACGTCGGGCACGGCCGCTACCACGCGCTCGGGGTCGGCGATCCGGCGGAATGCCGTCAGGGTCACACGCAGCGCGATGCGATCCCTGGTCAGCATTTCCTGCGCGGTGATCTCGACCGCCTGGGGACGCAGATCGAGGCGCTTGACCTCGATCTTGCGGCTGGCGATCCAGAAGGCGTGCCGTCCGGGCGCAAGCCGCTCCACCAGCCGGCCCTCGACATAGAGCAGACCGGCCTCGTGGTTTTCGACCACCGCCTCCGTCACGATGGTGGGACGGTTGCGCTCGATCATCGCCAAATGACGTGCGGTCACGCGGGGATCGTCCGCCACATCGATGCGCTCGACATCGACCGAGGTTGCGACCTTCCAGTAGACGCGCGCCTGCCAGGGCGTCATCAGGTGCACGGGGCGGCCGTCGAGGCTGACGATGGCGATCTCGTTCGCCTTCGTCTCCACCGCCTCGAACAGCTCGGTGGCCAGATCGGGCCGCGCAGCCTTCAGCACCGCGTAACGCTCCGCGGGGAGTTCGGTGCGAACGACGTTGAAGATCTCCACCGTCAACTGACGCTTGAAATCGAACAGCCGGTGACGGCCGGGTTCGAGCACGCGTTCGATCCTGCCGTCGCGCGTCAGCAACGCGCGCTCGCCATCCTTCACCGTCAGCGTCTTCATCAGCACATGCCAGGTCATGGCACGCCTCCATGGTTTGCCCTCCGGCCCTCGCAGGGTCGGAAAGCGGGTTTCGTTTTGCAAAGGACGTGAGGACGCGGACGACGCTTCCCGAAAGCTCGGCGGGCCGGGTTTGAGCTTGCGCAGATAGCGGGCGCACGCGCGCGATCACTCGACTTGCGTCGAGCGGTCGAACGTTGCCACCCGGCATCAACGCAAGCGGTATCCACCGCGGCGCAAAGCCGGTCTCACAGTGTCTTAAGTTCGGACGAAAAGCCTTGCGGCAATACGGCCGGACTGCGACTGAAGCGCGCGTCCGGTCCCCTTCAATGGGAATCAGCTTTTCAGGCTGAGCCGGAGCGTTGGAACGGGATTCGAACCCGCGTCACGATGATTCGTAGTCATCTGCTCTACCACTGAGCTATCCTTCTGTTGCGCAAGAGACCGGAATCGAACCGATGCCTCCGGGTTTCGCCCGGCGCTCTCCATGAGCTACGTCTCGCATCTTCATTCGGCGGAACACGAAACCGGAGACCGGCCCGCGCCAGTCGGGATCTCAGAGAGCCCGAACCCATGGCCTAGCGAAGGAGCGGGTCAATAAACGAAACATCTTTCAGTTGCAAGAGCGCTGAGAAGATTTTTTCGCGATCGAGGAGACGCTGTGTCGTCGTCGTCACAACGTTAACCAACTTCGCAGTTTCGTAAGGTGGGCAAAGGAGCGTCAGCGACGTGCCCACCATCCATCGTCGAGCGCGCTTAGAAATGGTGGGCACGCTCCGCTTTGCCCACGGACCTGAACGTTATCGCCTACTGAAATGCGACTTCGGCAAAGCTTCTGAGCTTGCGCGAATGCAGGCGCTCGGATTCCTGCTGCTTGAGCCGTTCGAGCGCCTTCAGGCCGATCTCG
This sequence comes from uncultured Alphaproteobacteria bacterium, assembly GCA_963816815.1. Classification (GTDB taxonomy): domain Bacteria; phylum Pseudomonadota; class Alphaproteobacteria; order Rhizobiales; family Xanthobacteraceae; genus Bradyrhizobium. The sequence goes on along the minus strand of CAWFMW010000002.1, from coordinate 4,439 downwards.
AGATGTTGACCGACGCGTCGCCGGTAGAATTCGCTGGCCATGCCGGCGAGCTTGATTTCGCCGTGCAGCGGCTTGTCGGAGACGCACAGCAAGGTGCCGTAGGGGACGCGGAAGCGGTAGCCGTTGGCGGCAATCGCCGCGGACTCCATGTCGAGCGCCACAGCGCGGGATTGCGACAGCCGTCGAATGACCGACGCGCCGCTGATTTCCCAATTGCGATTGTCGACGCTTGCGACCGTTCCGGTGCGCATCACCCGTTTGAGTTCAAAGCCAGTCAGCCCGGTCACCTCGCCGACCGCTTCCTCGAGCGCGACCTGCATCTCGGCAAGCGCCGGGATCGGGACCCAGAGCGGCAGCTCATGGTCGAGTACGTGATCCTCGCGGACGTAACCATGCGCGAGCACGTAGTCGCCGAGCCGCTGCGTGTTCCTGAGGCCCGCGCAATGCCCCACCATCAGCCAGGCGTGCGGCCGCAGCACTGCGACGTGGTCGGTGACGTTGCGCGCATTGGACGGACCGATGCCGATGTTGATCAGGGTAATGCCGCCATAGCCGGGCTCGACGAGATGAAAGGCAGGCATCTGTGGCGCGCGCTCAGGCGTAATCCCGGTCGTTCCACCGCCAAGCCGCGCATTGCGCGTGATCGTATTCCCGGGCGCAACGAAGGCATCGGGGCCTATCGCGCCCGATGCGAGGCGCTGCTGGCACAGTTGTACGAAGGCATCGACATAGAGCTGGTAGTTCGTGAAGATCACGAAGTTCTGGAAATGCTCGGGATCGGTGCCGGTGTAGTGATAGAGCCGGCGCAGCGAGTAATCGACCCGCGCCGCCCGGAACAGCGACAGCGGTTCGGGTGCTCCGGGGGGCAGCTCGAATGTGCCGTCGGCGATCGCATCGTCCATGGCGGCAAGATCGGGCGTATCGAACACGTCGCGCAGCGTTCGCGTAAAGGCCGAGCTGTCGGCAATCGTCAGCGCCGCCTCGATGTTGATGTCCCGCCGATAGGCGAAATGGATCGGGATCGGCTCGTTCGACTCGCCGATTTCAACCGGCACGCCATGGTTCTTGACCAACAGCTCGATTTGCTCGGTGAGATAGGTGCGGAAAATATCCGGGCGCGTCACGCTGGTCTCATGCACGCCCGGCCCCGCGACAAAGCCGTAGGCGAGACGCGAATCGAGCCGCGCATGGGTGGAGGTCGTCATCCGCACAAACGGATAACAGGCTCGCACGCGGCTCGTGAGCGCCCCGCCATTGACATAGGCTTCGAACCGATCGCGAAGGAACCGGGTGTTGCGCTCGTAGATCTCTTCGAGACGGGCAACGGCCGCAGCGGCATCGACGAATCCCTCGGTCGCGAAAGGCGGTAGAGTTTCGACGAGCATTGCGGAACACCTGTCGCTTCGCGCCAGACTGATTGTCGAGCGGAGACTCACGCTGGATCAGCAAATATAACCACAATCGTGTCTCGTTCCAGACACGTCCGGCCTCGTGCTCAAACACGATAGGCCGCGGCGTACTGGATGCCCCGCCGAAGCCTGTCATCGGGCGGCCATTCGGCCGACCCGTTGGCGGCGCATGACAGCCTTGTGCAGTTGTTCGAAAATCAAATCTGACCGTCTAGCGCGGTAGCGCTACGCCCCTCGTCTACTGCACCTTCGCCAGCACCGCGAGACGGCGGATGCCCTTGTTCTTGTAGGCGTCGAGGAACGCGTAGTAGTCCTGGAACGAGACGCAGCCGTTGGACTGACCGCTCGGCCCGAGCATGTAGCTGTGCGCGAGCAGTCCGTCGCGGCCGTGGATTTTTTCCTCGCCGCCGAGCGGCGTCAGCCGCAGCGCCGGCACGCCGTGAAACAGCGTCTCGCGCGGCGTCAGCTCGTAAATGTGCGGCGGCGTCACGCCCTGCATCCGCACATGCGAGTAGCGCACGTCGTCCATCTTGGAGCCGAGCCCCGAATGCGCTTCGAGCTTGGTGCCATCGGGCAGATACACCGTCTTGGCGGCAATATCGTACACCGCGGTCTGACGGTCATAGGGCGGCGCGCCGCCCATCATCGGGTTCTGGCTTCGCGTATCGATGATGCTGCCGGTGACGCTGGCGTCGGCGGACGCGTAAGCCAGAAGCCCGCCCGAGGCCGGCTGCTTGCCCCACAGCTTTTCGACCATGCCCTGCTTCTCGCTGGAAGCAATCGACATCACGGCAGCCTTGGCGCGCTGCGCCATGTCGCGAATGGAAGATCCGGATGCCTTCGCGGTCTTGTCCTCCACAGCCTTGGCTTCGGCCTCCTTGGGGGCCGCGGCCGGAACGTTCAAGGCAAGCTTGGTGGCGGGTGCGGAAACTTTCGGCTTCGCCGTCTCGGCAGTCTTCGACGCCTGAACGGCCTTCGGCACTTCGGACGGTGGCGAGGCTTCTGCCAGCTTCGTCGTTTCGGCAGGTCGGGACGCTACGGATCTGGGCAGCTCGCCCTGCGGCGCCGACGCGGCAAACCGCTCGCTGAACATCAGCGAGCTGGCGACGTTCTCCGGCGCGGGCATCACCAGCGGCCGTTGCTCCAGCGATGCGAATATGTCGTTGAAAGCCGGCTGCACCGGACGGGCAGCGGCGGTGGCCGGGTTCTTGACGACGGGCGTCTCGAAGGCGGCGCTGTTCACGGCAGGATAGACGTTGGCACCAAGCACGTTGGTGTAAACGGTCCAGGCGCAGCCGAGCACGAGGCCCGTGACCGCGACACCGCCGAGGAAATGTTGGGGAATGCCCCTACGAGAAGGTTTCCTGCGGTTGTGCACCGCAGGGCCGAACGCACGCATACGCTTACTCATTCACACAACGCCCAGAACAACAATTCCAACAACTCCCCCATTTGATGCTGCGTTCGGATACGTCCCCAACAGCATCTCGCAGAGGCACAGAGCGCCATTAAGGCGACTTTTAGTTAAATCAGGCTTAAACCCCGGCGGATGTAAGGCGCAGCACAAATGCATGGAACTATTGAGGAAATTGGTTCCTTATGATGCGGCGAGTTCCATCGCAAACAGGGACAATCCGGTGTGTCTTTGCACCGGATGTCCCATATCGGGCCAAGTTGCGGCATTAAAGCGTTTTCCAGCGAAGCAATACCCTCGCAAGGGTCGATATCGCTAGTCCTTGAACGGGTCGAACTCGTCTCACCGGCCATGGCGACAGCGAACGGGCGCAGCGTGGTCTGCACCCTGATCGAGCGGGCGTGCTCTGCCAGCACCTCCGGTAGCTGCGGTAGGCCATCGGACTTTCATCGAGATCGGCGCCCACCAGCGTCACGCCACGCGATTGCAGCGAGGCGTCGATCTCGGACCGTGTGAACGGTCGCTTGGCCTCCTTGCGGCCGAACAAACGGCCCGCGCCGTGCACCGTCGAGTAGAGCGAAGCCTTCGCCTCATCGCTGTCGACGCCTTCAACGATGACCGCATCGTCGCCCATCGATCCGCCGATGAAGCGACGCTGGCCGGGAAATGCCGGCGTTGCGCCCTTGCGCACCACCGACAAATCCCTGCCGCGATGGTTCTCCCGCCACGCATAATATGATGGTTGTGAACCATGTCGGTGACCTCGCCGCCGATGATCCGGCGCACGCGCTCGATCACCGATCGCGACGGCATAGGAAGTAGCGCCCGGCGAGCTGCATCGCCGCGATGTAGCGCCGTCCGATCTCGCTGTCCTCGTCGATGACGGCGGGCGGCACGTTCATGCCGTCCTTGCCGCCGGCGGCCTTGAGGTAGCGGGTCGCACTGGTGTGGCCGAGGCCGCGGCTGCCGAAGTGCACGCCGATCCAGACAAAGCCCGCTTCGTCGCGCAGCAGGTCGACATAATGGTTACCCGATCCGACGGTGCCGAGTTGCGAGACCGCCTTCTGCCGATAGGCGCCCATGTCGGATTCGCGCCACGCATCGGCGTCGTCGAACAGTTCATGCTCGACGCGCTCGTCGTTGGTGCGCCCGACGCCGAACGAAATAACGTTGTGCACGTCCTTGATGATCGCGCCGACGTTGCCTTCGATCTGGCTGAACGACGTGTCGAGGCGCACGGCCATGTTGCCGCAGCCGATGTCGAAGCCGACGCCGGAGATGCTGATCTGCTTCTCATAGGCAATCACGCCGCCGACCGGCTGCGCATAGCCGAGATGCCCGTCGGCGCAAATCACGCCGGCGACAGCATTGCCGACCGACATGCAATTGCGCATCTGCGCGATCGTCGCGTCGTCGTGCTGGCCGAAAATCTTCAGCGGGCTGTTCTGGTATTGCGCGGCCTGCGGATTGAGCGCGATATCGGCGGCAACGCCCTGCGCATCGCGCGCAAGCTTCTCCTTGCGCGCGGCATCGCGAAACAGGCACCAGGTCGGCATCGGCCGCTGGCCGGGCCGGTCGATCTTCGCATCAGGGTCGAGCCCGGCCTCGACGGCCAA
>CAWFMW010000001.1:0-30558 GCA_963816815.1 uncultured Alphaproteobacteria bacterium | reverse complement strand
TCAGGATGAGGTCTGACAGGTCACCCCTTCGGCGGCGTACCTTCCGGCCACTCCGGCAATTGATCCTTGGGGTCGAACCACGACGCGCCATCCGATCGCCAGATGTGCACTTTGGGGCGATCGGCGATCGGCGTATCGAGACAGCCCATCCGAAGCAGGATGGTATTCTTGCCTTCGCGCGCGGCGACGATATGCGAGCCGCATTGCCTGCAGAAATACCGCGTCTTGCCGGGCGAGGACTCAAAACCTCTGAGCAGGCCTTCACCCCTGATCCAGCGAAAGCGGTCGCGGGGGACATTGGTGACGGTCGAGAAAGCCGATCCATGCGTCTTGCGGCAGGTGCCGCAGTGGCAATGAACGATCGTGCCGGGCTCGGCGTCGACTTCATACGCCACGCTTCCGCACAGGCAGTTTCCAGTCAGCATGGTGCCTCCCAAAAGGTCGTCATTGCGAGCGCAGCGAAGCAATCCACATCTCCACTTGCGGCGCAATGGATTGCTTCGCTGCGCTCGCAATGACGTGAATCGTTCGGAGCGCAATCCAAGAAACAAAAAAGCCGGATGCGACGATCGCATCCGGCTTTCTGAGTTGTGGTGCGACCAGCGCTTACTTCCGCTTGTCCATCTCGACGTAATCGCGGCGGGCGACGCCGGTGTAGAGCTGGCGCGGACGGCCGATCTTCTGCTGCGGGTCCTCGATCATCTCGCTCCACTGGCTGATCCAGCCGACGGTGCGGGCGACCGCGAACAGCACGGTGAACATCGAGGTCGGGAAGCCCATCGCCTTCAGCGTGATGCCCGAATAGAAGTCGACGTTCGGATAGAGCTTGCGGTCGATGAAGTACTGGTCGCTGAGCGCGATCTTTTCCAGCTCCAGCGCCACCTTCAGCATCGGGTCGTCGCCATGGCCGGTCTCGGCCAGCACGGCGTGACACATCTTCTGCATGATCTTGGCGCGCGGATCGTAGTTCTTGTAGACGCGGTGGCCAAAGCCCATCAGGCGGACTTCCGTGTTCTTGTCCTTCACCTTCTTGATGAACTCCGGGATCTTGTCGACCGTGCCGATGTCGGCGAGCATCGCAAGCGCGGCTTCGTTGGCGCCGCCATGCGCCGGGCCCCACAGGCAGGCGATGCCGGCGGCGATACAGGCGAACGGGTTGGCGCCGGAGGAGCCGGCGATACGCACCGTCGAGGTCGAGGCGTTCTGCTCGTGGTCGGCGTGCAGGATGAAGATCTTGTCGAGCGCGTCAGCCAGCACCGGATTGATCTTGTAGTCCTCGCAGGGCACCGCGAAGCACATGTGCAGGAAGTTCTCGGCAAAGGAGAGCGAGTTCTTCGGGTACATGAAGGGCTGGCCGATGGTGTATTTGAAGGCCATCGCGGCCAGCGTCGGCACCTTCGCGATCATGCGCATCGAGGCGATCATGCGCTGCTTCGGATCGTTGATGTCGGTGCTGTCGTGATAGAACGCGGCCAGCGCGCCGACGGCGGCGACCATGATCGCCATCGGATGGGCGTCGCGGCGGAAGCCCTGGAAGAAGCGGGCCATCTGCTCGTGAACCATGGTGTGGTGGATCACGCGGCTGTCGAAATCCTGCTTCTGGGCCGGGGTCGGAAGCTCCCCGTAGAGCAGCAGATAGCAGGTTTCCAGGAAGTCGCCCTTTTCGGCGAGCTGCTCGATCGGATAGCCGCGGTATTCCAGAATGCCGGCGTCGCCGTCGATATAGGTGATCTTCGACTGGCAGCTGCCGGTCGAGGTGAAGCCGGGGTCGTAGGTGAACATCCCGGCCTGGGCGTAGAGCTTGGCGATGTCGATGACATCCGGCCCCACGGTGCCGCTGAGGATCGGGAAATCGTAGGTCTTGTTGCCTACCGTGAGCGTTGCAGTCTTGTTGCTGGATTTTGCGTCCATCGTGAAGTCCCCGATGAAATCGTTGCGAAAACCGCGCCGACCCTGGTGCCATTTTTCGGCAGAAGCAAGGGAGGCCGGATTGTCTAGAAGGCGGCATCAAAGGCGTAGCTTATTGCCCTGTGCACTGCAAGATGGCCGCAGTCCGCATATGGCAGGGACGTCAGCCGGCCGCCTGATCGGCGAGCCGGGCGAGGCATTCCTCCCGTCCCAGCACCGCCAGAACATCGAAAATACCCGGCGAGGTCGTGCGCCCGGTCAGCGCCACCCGGAGTGGCTGGGCGACGGCGCCGAGCTTGAGGTTGTTCTGCTCTGCGAAATTCCGCATGGCGGCTTCGGTGGTCTCGGCGCGCCAGTCGGTGACGGCCTCCAGCGCGGTGCGGAGCTGGCCGATCAGGACGCGGGTCTCCGGCGTCAGCAGGGCGGCGGCCTTCGGCTCGACCTCGAGCGGTCGGTCGGCAAAGATGAAGTAGGAGCCGGAGATCAGCTCGATCAGCGTCTTGGCGCGCTCCTTCAGGCTCGGCATCGCCCGCAGCAACTGGGCGCGCGTGGTGTCGTTGAGCTTTGCCTTCAGCTCGGCGCCTTCGGGGACGTAATCCAGCACGCTCTCGAACTGGGACGACCAGTTCGCCGTCGTCGGCATGGCGGATGTAGTGGCCGTTGAGGTTCTCCAGCTTGGCGAAATCGAACCGCGCCGCGGAGCGCCCGATCGCGGGCAGATCGAACGCGTCGATCATTTCCTGGGTCGAGAAGATCTCCTGGTCGCCATGGCTCCAGCCGAGCCGGACCAGGTAATTGCGCAGCGCCGCCGGCAGATAGCCCATGGCGCGGTAGGCCTCGACGCCGAGCGCGCCGTGGCGTTTCGACAGTTTTGCGCCGTCCGGCCCGTGGATCAGCGGGATGTGGGACATGTTCGGGATGTCCCATCCCAGCGCATCGTAGATCTGCTTCTGGCGCGCGGCGTTGATCAGATGATCGTCGCCGCGGATCACGTGGGTGACGCCCATGTCGTGGTCGTCGACCACGACCGCCAGCATGTAGGTCGGGTTGCCGTCGCCGCGCAGCAGCACGAGATCGTCGAGGTTCTCGTTCTGCCAGACCACGCGGCCCTGAACCTGGTCCTCGATCACGGTCTCGCCGGTCTGCGGCGCCTTGAGGCGGATGGTCGGCTTCATGCCGGCGGGCGCCTCGGCCGGGTCGCGGTCGCGCCACAGCCCGTCATAGAGGCGGGTGCGGCCCTCGGCGCGCGCCTTCTCGCGCATCGCCGTCAGTTCCTCCGCGCGTGGCGTAGCAGCGATAGGCCTTGCCGCTGGCGAGCAGTTGCTCGGCGACCTCGCGGTGGCGGGCGGCGCGGGTGAACTGGTAGATGACGTCGCCGTCCCAATCGAGCTCGCAGCCACTTCAGCCCGTCGAGAATGGCGGCAATCGCCGGCTCGGTCGAGCGCTCGCGGTCGGTGTCCTCGATCCGCAGCAGCATCTTGCCGCCGGTCTTCCTGGCGTAGAGCCAGTTGAACAGCGCGGTGCGGGCGCCGCCGATATGGAGGAAGCCGGTGGGCGAGGGGGCAAAGCGTGTGACGACGGGATCGGTCATTACCGGGGCGGGGCCTATGCATGAATCGGCGGTGGTGTATAGCAGGAACGGTGCATAACTAAAGCCTCCCCAGGGGCAAAGTAGGCTTGGCTCGGGGGGGCGAATTTGGCAGAAGGTTCGCTAATCCCTAACAGGAACTCAGGAATGACCACAGAACCGGTAGCGGCAGAGGCGGGGCGCGATTTCATCCGCGACATCGTCCAGGCCGACCTCTCCTCCAAAAAGCACAGCCGGATCGTGACCCGATTTCCGCCGGAGCCGAACGGCTACCTGCACATCGGCCACGCCAAGTCGATTGCCCTGAATTTCGGCATCGCGCAGGAATTCGCCGGCAAGCTGCCATCTGCGCTTCGACGACACCAACCCGACCAAGGAAGAGCAGGAATATATCGATTCCATCCAGGCCGACGTGCACTGGCTCGGCTATGACTGGGGAACCGATCTCTATTACGCCTCGGATTATTTCGACCGCCTGTACGACTGGGCGGAAGGCCTGATCAAGGCCGGCCACGCCTATGTCGACGACCAGTCGCAGGAGGAAATCCGCGTCAAGCGCGGCACGCTGACGGAACCCGGCAAGAACTCGCCGTTCCGCGACCGCACGGTGGACGAAAACCTCGACCTGTTTCGCCGCATGAAGGCCGGCGAATTTCCGAACGGCACCCGCGTGCTGCGCGCCAAGATCGACATGGCCTCCGGCAACATCAACCTGCGCGATCCCGTGCTGTATCGCATCCTGCATGCCGAGCATCCGCGCACCGGCACCAAATGGTCGATCTATCCGAGCTACGACTATGCCCACGGCCAGTCGGACGCCATCGAAGGCATCACGCATTCGATCTGCACGCTGGAATTCGAGGACCACCGGCCGCTCTATGAATGGCTGCTCGACAAGCTGCCGGTGCCGTCAAAACCGCGCCAGTACGAATTCGCCCGGCTGAACCTCACCTACACGCTGCTGTCGAAGCGCGTGCTGACGCAGCTCGTGCGCGACGGCCACGTCTCCGGCTGGGACGATCCGCGCATGCCGACCATTGCCGGCCTGAAGCGGCGCGGCGTGCCGCCGGCGGCGGTGCGCGAATTCGTCAAGCGCATCGGCGTGGCGAAGGCCAACAGCGTGGTCGATGTCGGCATGCTGGAGTTCTGCATCCGCGAACATCTCAACAAGACCGCGCAGCGGCGCATGGCGGTGCTGCGGCCGCTGAAGGTCGTGATCGAGAATTATCCGGAAGGCCAGGTCGAGGAACTCGAGGCCGTCAACCATCCCGACGATCCTTCGTTGGGCACGCGAAAGATTTCGTTCGGCCGCGAGCTCTATATCGAGCGCGACGATTTCATGGAGAACCCGCCGAAGAAATTCTTCCGCCTGTCGCCGGGCAACGAGGTGCGGCTGCGCTACGCCTATTTCATCAAATGCACCGGCGTCATCAAGAACGACGCCGGTGAAGTGGTCGAACTGCGCTGCACCTACGATCCCGCGACCAAGGGCGGCAACGCGCCGGACGGACGCAAGGTCAAGGCCACCATGCACTGGCTGTCGGCCGCGCAGTCGGTGCCGGCGGAAATCCGCGTCTACAATCAGCTGTTCGCCAATCCCAGCCCGAACGCCGGCGAATTTCGCCGCCGACCTCAATCCGGAATCGCTGGAAATCCTGCCCGACGCGCGGATCGAGCCATCGGTCGCCGCCAGACAATTCGAGCGAGGTGATGCAGTTCGAACGGCAGGGCTATTTCGTGCGCGACAAGGATTCCGCGCCCGGCAAGCCCGTGTTCAACCGCACCATCGGCCTGCGCGATACGTTTGCGAAGGAAGTCGGCGGGAAGGGTTGAAGTCGATCGATGGCATCCTCCGAGCGCAGCGCGACCGACGACATCGTTTCCACCATCATGGGAAGATGGGCGACGGCGTTCGGCAAACTCGATGCCGGCGCGCTCGCATCGCTCTATTCGCACGCAATGCGTTCTTCTTCGGCTCGAACCCGAAGCTCTACCGCGGCAATGACGGCGTGCAGGCCTATTTCGAGGACCTGCCGCGCTGGTCTTCACCGACAGTGCAATTCACCGATGTCAGGACCGTGCACGCCGCGGCCGACGTGATCAACGTCGCTGGCACCGCGACCTTTGTCGTCGAGGCGAATGCCGAGCCTCTGCAGGTCAAAATCACCTGGGTGATCATTCGCGAAGACGGCGACTGGAAGATCGTCAGCCATCACGTCTCGTCAAAGACGCCGCTGATCGAGCAATAGGGCGAGCGCGGCACCGCCTAGCAACCCCGACAAATGCCCCGGATGGCTTTTGCCAACTGGGCATCCTCCTCCGTCATCGGCTCGTACGGCTTTGGCTGGGCGGCCTGTTGGGTTTCCAGGGCCTTCTGCCGCGCGGCCCGCGCCGTTTCCTGGCGCTGATAGCACGCTTCGCGCTCAGGCCGCGCCTCGATGAAACGGCATTGCTCAGGCGCAGCCTGTGCAGACGGCAAACCCGATATCGCCAGCGCAATCGAAATCCAGGCCGCAAGCTTCATGTGATTTCCGGCCTTTGTCTGATTCCCAGCGTGCTCCAGTGTAGCGCCAGCCGACGTGCATTTCTTCCGGTTTCTGCATCCGTTCTAGTTCCCGGCGGCGTGCCACGTCCGGTAGTCTTGCGACCTGAGCAGTATCGTAAGGTGTGGTTGCGTGGCGGAGCAGGGCGACATTTCGGGCCGGAAGCGGGGCTACGCCGGGACCTGGCCGCCGCGTGCGGCGGCGCCGATTGGCGGCCTTGCACCATCGCGTCCCGCCTTCTGGCCGCCGCTGATCGAAACGTTGCGCGCGTGGGCGCGTACGGAAGCCGGCGCTGGCCGCCTGCTGCCTTGGGTGCCGGTGGCGTTCGGAACCGGCATTGCGTTTTACTTTGCCGCCGATCATGAGCCGGTTTTGTCGGTGGCGGCTGTTTTGGCGATCGTGCTTTGCGCCGTCGCGGTGCTGTTGCGGCGACAAGAATTCTTTCCGGTCGCGGTGATGATCGCTGCCGTCGCGGCGGGCTTTGCGATCGCGACCTGGAAGACGGCGCGGATCGCGCATGGCGTGCTGGCGCGGCCGATGTTTTCGGTGTCGCTGACAGGCTTTGTCGAAACCCGCGACATTCGCGAGCGCACCGACCGTTTTGTGCTGCGCGTCGTCACCATGGAAAGCGCGCGTGGCACGACAAAGCTCGAACGCGTGCGGCTGTCGGTGAAGAAGGGCACGGCGCCCGCGGTCGGCAGCTTTGTCGAACTGAAGGCGCGGCTGTTGCCGCCGCTCACGCCCGTGCGGCCGGGCAGCTATGATTTCAGCCGCGACATGTTCTTCGCCGGCATCGGCGCCTCCGGCTTCGCGATGGGGGCGATCAAGACGGCGGAGCCGCCCGCCACGGGCGGCGGGCTGCGGCTGGGTTATTCGGCCGTGATGCAGGGCTTGCGTGATGCGATCGACGCGCGGATCAGGACCACGCTGGAAGGTGACAAGCGCGCGATTGCCACCGCGTTGCTCACCGGGCGGCGCGACGCGATCTCGCCGTCGGTGAATGACGCGATGTTCATCTCGGGCCTCGGCCATGTGCTGTCGATCTCCGGCTATCACATGGCCGTCGTCGCCGGCGTCGTGTTCTTCGCGGTGCGGGCGCTGCTGGCGCTGTTTCCGACGCTCACGGTCGGCTACGCCATCAAGAAATGGTCGGCGGCGGCAGCGCTCGTTGCTGCCGCGTTCTATCTGCTGCTGTCGGGGGCGGAAGTGGCGACGCAACGCTCGTTCTTCATGACGGCCGTGGTGCTGATCGCGGTGATGGTAGATCGCCGCGCGATTACGTTTCGCACGCTCGCGGTCGCCGCCCTGATCGTGCTGACGGTGGCGCCGGAAGCGCTGGTGCATCCGAGTTTTCAGAGCGTGGATGCGTAAGTATCCAACGCTCAGAAAGCGACCCAAAAAGTATTGAGGATCAGGCGGTTGAGCAGCGCGGCTTCAAGTGGTGCCGTGAACAAAAACTGGTCGGAAATGGACTGAAATCCGCATTCGGCGGCGCAGAGTCCCGGAAAAAGTCCCGGATTGCGTTCTGGGCTTGTTCGTCTGGGGAGGTGCTGCATGCAGCCTGACCCAGAAATGCGAAGGGCCGCCCTGCCAGGCAGCCCCGATCGCAAAATTCAGCTTCCCTGTACTGAAGATTCTACCGAAGCGACCTCCGACTTTCAAGCGGAGAAACTTCGCCGGCTTTATTTTCTGTGCCGCGCCACCGCCTGCACGATTGCGAGCCTGGCCTTCGCGGGAGGACCGCGATGAATGCACAGGTAAAGTCCCCTGCCGATGCCGAGTTCTTGCTTGCAGCCCTTCGCTGCACCAGCCGGCGGCTGAAGATGATTGACGAAGAGGTAATTCTGACCGGCCTCGCCCTGCAGAAAGGGCTTATCACGCCTCAGGAGGCGGTCGCCAGAACCGAGGATGTTGCTCCCGGTTGCCTTGATGCCGTCGCTGCATCGATGGGGGTGGTGGCATGAACATCGTCACCAAATTCCCCGTGATGGACACCTGGATCGCGCAGTGCATCAGCGAGAATGGGCGGCCGCTACCGATTGTCACGAACGCACTGGTGGGGCTACGCCGCGATCATGGTCTGCGCGACGTGTTCGCCTACGACCAGATGCAGCGTTGCGTCATGATGATGCAGGAGATCGGCCAGCCTATGGCGCCATTCGATCGCAGGCCCGCCACCGACGAAGACATCACGGTGGCGACTGAGTTCCTGCAGAAGGCAGGAATCAAGCGCATCGCCCGCGAAACGGTGCGTGATGCCGTTAACGTGCGAGCGCGGGAGCAAAGCTATCACCCGATCGGGGAGTGGCTGAGCAGCCTGGTCTGGGACGGACAGAAACGCGCCAACGTCTGGATGACGACCAAGCTCGGCGCCGAACTAAATTCGTATACGCAAGCAATCGGACAGATGTTTCTGATCTCGCTGGTGGCGCGGATCTTCGAGCCGGGCTGCAAGGTCGACTACATGCCGGTGCTGGAGGGGCCGCAGGGCGCTATGAAGTCATCGGCCTGTGCCATCCTCGGCGGCGAGTTCTTCTCTGACAATCTGCCGGAGATCGGCGACGGCAAGGACGTGTCGCAACACTTGCGCGGCAAATGGCTGATCGAGATCGGCGAGATGCACGCCATGAACCGGGCGGAGAGCGCTCATCTCAAGGCATTCATCACCCGACAGGTCGAGCGGTACCGGCCGAGTTATGGACGCATGGAGGTCACAGAGCCTCGCCAGTGCGTCTTCATCGGCACCACCAACAAGGAAACCTACCTGCGCGACGAGACTGGCGGTCGACGCTTTTGGCCTGTGAAGGTCGGCAAGATCGATACCGAGAGCTTGGCCGCGGACCGCGAGCAACTCTTCGCGGAAGCGGTTCACCTCTACCAGAGCGGCGAGCAATGGTGGCCGGATCGAGACTTCGAGCAACGGCACATCGCCCCGCAACAGGCCGCCCGATACGAAGCCGACGCGTGGCAAGAGAGTATCGAGGGGTATCTCACGACCAAAACCCAGGTCACCGTCGGACAAGTCGCCAAAGAAGCGCTGTTCATTGAGACGGCAAAGATCGGCACAGCGGACCAGAGACGGATCACCGCCATCATGGAGCGCCTCAACTGGAAGCGCCAAGGCGTCGACTGGCAGGGCAAACGCTGGTGGAAACCATGAAACGGAAACCACAGCGCACAGCGCACCACAGCCCACTTCCCAATAGAGGCTTGGTCACCAAAGGACCTTCTATAGAGAAATGCGCTGTTATGCGCTGTGTGCGCTGTGGTTGGAACTAGACAGAACTTAAGATAGGACCGAATTAGTACCTATTTAGGGCCTGGTACCCGCTCACGGACCAACTTTGCGAAATTGGCCCCTTTCTGGTGCGGCACAGAAATCACGGTGGATGGATCGGGAACGCTAACAGAGGTTGACGCAAAGGTCATGCCAGCGTGACGCACATCACAAGCACTATAATTCATCTTCTCACGCTACCCGAAAGTTCCGTTCCATTACGACCTATCACGGTTTCAACCACTTACCCGCTGGGAGGTGGTGGGTGTGGTTCGGCGTGTTGGGACTGCACCCACTGCCTACGATGGGACAGTAATGCTTACCTACAGAGCTAGGCCGCCGGAGTGGGGACACAACGGCGACCCCGGCCGGCCGCTTCCAGTCACCCTACGTGGTCGCAGCCGACTGAGGTCAACGAGCGAATGCCGACGCAGTTGCTCTTTTACTGGTGCATTTTGGGTGTGCCTAAATTACACCACCCGCAGACTGGTTCAATAATAGCGTTTGACAATCCAAAACAGACTGACATAATGTGAACCATACAAAACAAACTCACAGGGGTTTCACATGTTCGTCCGAGCTTACTTGAGGGCCTCCACCGATGATCAGGACGCCAACCGCGCCCGGGATCAGTTGAAAGCCTTTGCGGCTGAGCGCGGCCTTTCGATCGCGGCCTGGTACGTCGAGAACGAGAGCGGCGCCAAGCTGGCGCGGCCTGAGCTGTTCCGGCTGCTGGCTGATGCACAGCCTGGCGACATCTTGCTTGTTGAGCAGGTCGACCGTCTGTCGCGTCTGACGAGCGTGGATTGGGAGAAGCTGAAGGCTGAGTTGACCGCGCGCCGTGTCCGTGTCGTGGCGCTGGATCTGCCGACATCCTGGATGATGGCGACCAACAACACCGACGAGTTCACGGGCCGGATGTTCGAGGCAATCAATGGCATGTTGCTCGATATGCTCGCGGCTGTCGCTCGCAAGGATTACGACGATCGGCGCCGACGTCAGGCACAGGGGCAGGCCAAGGCCATCGCTGAGGGCAAGTACAAGGGCCGTCCAGAGGACACAGAACGCAACGCCGGCATCGCCAGCTTGCTCGCGGAAGGCCGCTCCTGGAGCTTCATTCAGGACATGACGGGCTGTAGCCGCGCTACCGTTGCAAAGGTAGCCAAACGGGTCGCTGCATGAGCAACGCGATCCGCATCGCACGAGGCCATCCAGGGCTGTGAATGGCAGACGGCGATTGAAGTCCTGATGTTGTGCAGCCGCGGTGGCGATCCTATACTGGCGCGGATCGGGGTCATGAAGGCGTTGAACCGTCATGTGCAGCGGGTGTTCAATCCCGCTCGCAAAGATACCCACTGGGGCAAACGGAAGCTCAAGAGGGACCAATGACAAGGAGGCTCTGATGCGCATTCTCGCTTTAGCGATTTTGGCGATTGTCTCAATAGGGCCGGCGGGCGCCCAGACGTACGATCCGGCTTACCCGGTTTGCCTGCATGTCTGGACCTGGGCGAACGACTATTACGATTGCACCTACACGACGCTGCCACAGTGCAACGCGTCGGCCTCGGGCCGCTCTGCACAGTGCCTCATCAATCCATATTTCGCGGGCGCGAAAGAGCCCGGGGGCTATCGGCGGCATCGCCGGGTCTACTAAAGTGAACCGCATCGGCCGCAGGACCGCTTACGCCATGCCGGCCATTCTGGTGGTGGCTACCGTTTGGCAGGTGCTCGGGTCGTTGTAGGCCCGCCGATGCGAGACCGGCTGCAGTCACCAATAGAGGCCGGGTGCACGGCAAATCGAATGAGAGAGTCGCTGATGCGCGTTTGCGTGAGGGCTAGGTCAGTACCGACTGGCCATCAAAACAAATCCACGGCCCGCGCTGAGTCACGGCGGCCATAGTTGCATTGCGTGTTCCGTCATCACCATATGAGGCAACATGAAGAACTTACGATCGGCAGTCATGCGACGCCGCGTCTGCCCGGGCTGTGAAAACCACTTTGTGCCCAAGCGCATTGACGCGGAGACTTGTTCGCCTCGCTGCCGAGTGACCGTCCATCGAAGGAAGGATGCCAAAGCAAGGGCTGAGAGCCTTTTCAGGACGCAAGAGCAGATAGCGCGAAACGTCGCGGATGAAGCCGTGATGTTGGAATATTTTCAGGACAAGGCCGGGATGCAGAACGATCAGGCCGAAACGTGCGGAATTAGGATCATCCGGTTTATAGGTACGCGCAAGGGTGTACTGGCCGTGCACAGCAAGCGCGCAGACAGTTGGACAGACGGATTGCCGGCGGAAGTCCTGCCGTGGAAGCCGCAGCCGTTCGTTCTGTTCAAGGAACTCCAGCACGATCCCGAAAATCCGGAAGCAGGCGACCCTGAGGTGACCTTGGCTGTGGTCGATGCCCTCACGAGGCAGTCACTTGGTGTCTCTTACAGGCGTCGACAGCAAGAAGAGGAGTGCCGCGCACTGCTGAATGGACCAGTGCGCCGCCTAGCCCTCTTTGTAGAAGATCCCGAGTGGCGAACGAAAGTAAGCCATCCGCGGCTGCCGTCTTCGTGGGGGTGGGATGACGATTTGGAGGAACCGGATGGTCGCCTGGCCGGCCACTCCACATGGAGCGGTGTTGATCCTTGGTCAGAGATGATAGCCGGTGGCGGCTTCACCATTTTTGACAAATCAAAGGGTCATCCGTAACGCTTGTGTAACGGATAATTCGCCCAAACGATTGATTTTGTTGCGTTGTTTAGATCGAGTAGTTTTACTACCCTATTATATAGAGGGGTGTGTGATAGCGCACCTCGCGTCCGATCCGACCGCCCCGGCATTCCGCCGCAGGGCGGTTTTTCTTTGGAGAAACGAAAATGGAATCCTTCCGACAGGCGTTGGGTGCCGTGTACTTCGCGCTCGCCGAGGCATCCGGTGGTGACGAGGTGCTGGAGCATGCCTCCGACATCCTGAACAACGCCATTGGTGCCGGTGTCGTGACCGATCCTTATGCGGTTGCTGCGCTCAAGTCGCTCGTGAGCTCCGGCCGGCCTATCGCACACGACCCGCACGGGCGCCTCCTTTCGCTCAGCCTTCCTCGCGATCGGAGATGCGATCCGCCAACACGATCTTGTCGGCCTGGCGCCGGACCGTCCATTTCTTGATCGGGCCTTCATACGCGGCGACCATATCGCCCGAGATGAACGGCTCGAAGGCGATCGGCTGCAGATCCAGCTTCGCATGCCGCTCGACAACGGTCACTTGACTGCGCCCGGCGTCGACGCCGACCACGAGCAGGCGAGCACCATACGTGCCGGCGGCATCATAGGCGTCGATTTCATCGTGCAGGTTCATCTCGCGGGCGAAGAACTTGCCCCAGTAGTCGGGCTGCAGCAGCCGCTCGTAGGGTACGCCCGCGCCAGCGGCATGCGGTTGAAAGAATGCGTCACGCTTCGATGGACCGAGGTAAACTTTGGTACCAGGCAGATCGTGCGCACGGGGAAGGGCGGTCGGCGCGTCGTATTCCCGATCACTCCGGCGGTTCGGGACATCCTGTTCCCGCTACAGGGGCAACACTCCGAGTTCGTCTTCACCTACGTGGCGGTCTACGGCAATCGACGGCTTGGCCGGGTGAGGGGGCAGCGATACCCGCTGACCTACAACGGCGCCAAGACGGCATGGCAGCGCCTGCGGTCCATATCCGGCGTGGCCGATTTTAGATTTCACGACTTCCGTCACGACTTCGGGACCAAGCTGCTGCGCGACAGCGGCAATCTCAAGCTGGTGCAGAAGGCGCTGAACCATCGCGACATCAAGAGCACGCTTCGCTACGCGCACGTTCTTGACGAGGACGTGGCCGCCGCCGTCGAGCGGCTCGCAAAATCCCGGAAAAAGTCCCGGAGCAAGGTAACAAAGGCAAGCTAACATGTTGAGAAAGCAAATGATATCAGAACGGACAAACATCCTTTCAGATGTCGTTTGCGGCGACGCTCGGCCTGGTGGCGCTGGTGCAGATCGGCATGCCGCGCCTGTTCGCGACGCCCGATCACACCGCAAGCGCGCGTGCGGCGCTGTGGGGTGGCCGCGAACTGACGATGCTGTTGCTGGCCTCGCTGGTGGCGGGGCTCGCGACCATGCCGTATGCGGCGTTCCACTTCCACCGGGTCACGCCCTATGGCGTGCTGGCCAATCTCGCGGCGATGCCGGTGGTGTCGGCGGTCGTGATGCCGGCGGGCCTGCTCGGCCTCGTCGCGATGCCGTTCGGCTTCGATGGTGTGTTCTGGGCGATCATGGGCATCGGCATCGACTGGATGATTTCTGTGACGCAATGGGTCGCGGCGTTGCCCGGCGCGGTCGGTCGGGTACCGGCGTTCGGTATCGGCCCGCTGATCGCGGCCAGCGCAGGCATCATCCTGCTCGGTCTGCTGCGAACCCCGCTGCGCTGGTCGGGCGTCGTGCTGGTGCTGGTGGCCGCGCTGTGGGCGGCGGGGGCGCCGCAGCCGGAGATCCTGATCTCCGCCGACGGCCGCCATGTCGGCGTTCGCGGTGGGGATGGACGGCTGCATCTGATGCACGCGGTCAAGGGCTCGCGGGATTCATTCCTGCTGAAGGAGTGGCTGGCGGCGGATGCGGACGCGCGTACGGCGGCTGACGCTTCGCTCACGTCGGGCGTTTCATGCGACGATCTCGGCTGCGTGATGCAATCGGCCGGCGGCGGCCTGGTCGCGCAGGCATTCAAGCCCGAGGCGCTTTCGGACGATTGCGAGCGCGCGGCGCTGATCGTGACGCTGCGGCAGGCGCCCGCTTCATGCGCGGCATCCGTCATCGATGCCGACCGGCTGCGGCGGCAGGGCGCGATGGCGCTGCGGCGAGGCCGTGAGGGATTTGTCGTCGAGGCGGTCAAGCCGAGAGGGATCGACCGCCCGTGGTCACCGGCGATCGCCGACGAGAGCGAGGCGGATGCCAGCGTTCTGGCGCCGCGCGTCGTGCCGCCGCGCGCCGTCGACGCCACCCCGGCCGAGGCCGACCTTCAGGCGGAGGAGTAGACCACCTTCAGTGCTCGTCGAGCGAGGGACTTGAGGGGTGGGCCGGGATCTCGAACGCGCCCAGATGAAACTCCTCGGGCGAGTTGGGGTCCGACGGCAGGTTGACCAGCGTGAACGACGCCTCGGGGAATTGCCGCCAGATCGCGAGATCTTCGGCCGTGACGGTGAGCCAGCCGTACCGGAACATGTACCGTCCGGGCTCCGTGACGCGTCCGGCCTTTTGCCATGTGACCTTGTTGACCACCGACTGCCCCCCGGCGCCGATTTCCTCGAAAAACCATATCACCATGATCCGCCGGCCTGAACCGGCGGATCGCATGCGCGTCGTTTTATCCGGTCACGATGGATTCGGTTCGCGGCGCTTCCGTCACCTTCGCCGCACGTTCGCCCTCGGTCACCGGCAATTGCAGCACGGTCGCGCGCTGGCCTTCGCAAAGCTGCGTCACCAGCACATGGCTTCCGTCCGGAAATTCGATCGCGTCATGGTGGCGATCGGCCACTTCGGGTTCGATCTGGTTGAACTTGCCGACCCGCCAGTCGGTG
Organism: uncultured Alphaproteobacteria bacterium; assembly: GCA_963816815.1. Classification (GTDB taxonomy): domain Bacteria; phylum Pseudomonadota; class Alphaproteobacteria; order Rhizobiales; family Xanthobacteraceae; genus Bradyrhizobium. The sequence continues at coordinate 15,670 of CAWFMW010000001.1, read as the reverse complement.
GTTCGCGTCCAGATCCAGCGGTTGTCGTATCTGACGTCCTGGGCGAACGCCAGTTCGGTGCCGGGAAGCATGCAGACCGCCACGGCCGGCTCGCGTTCCGACGCAAAGCCGCGGGTCGATGTGCCGCGGAATGTCGTGGTGATCACCGTCTCGCCGACCTGGGCCGGCCGCGTCTTCACAGCATGCAGGCTATAGTCACACATCGGATGGCTCCCTCGTTTGAGATAGCTGACCCGTGTCTTGAAGAGGCACAGGCCTCTATCAGAGTGGACATATTCAGAGCTGACTTGGCGCACAGCCTTTTCCTGCTTCTGGGCAATTCTGCGGCTTGGCACACTGCGCCTAAATCACAAACGCGATAACGCAGTTTGGGGTTCCGCGCGCTCAGCAAAAAACCCCGGCCGAAGGCCGGGGTGCGGTTTGCGTCGCGGTCATGCCGGCAAACCGGCAGGTCAATATTTGCGGTACAGCCCGATCAGCTTGCCCTGAATCCGGACCCGGTTCGGCGGCAGGATGCGGACTTCGTAGGCGGCATTCGCCGGTTCCAGCGCGATCGAGGCGCCGCGGCGGCGGAAGCGTTTTAGCGTGGCTTCCTCCTCGTCGATCAGCGCCACCACGATGTCGCCGGTGTCGGCGGTCTCGTTGCGCTGGATCAGCGCCATGTCGCCGTCGAGAATGCCGGCATCCACCATGGAATCGCCGCGCACTTCGAGCGCGTAATGCTCGCCGGAGCCGAGCATGTCGGGCGGCACGCTGATGGTGTGGCTGCGGGTCTGCAGCGCCTCGATCGGCGTACCGGCGGCGATCCGGCCCATCACGGGCACCGCGACCGGACGGTTGCCATCGTCCTGGAGCAGCCGTCGCGCTCACCGTGCGCTTGCCGAGCGTGCCTTCGATGACGCTCGGCGTGAAGCCGCGGCGGCCGTTGCCGGCGGCCGCCAGCTCCGGCAGCTTGATGACTTCGATGGCGCGGGCGCGGTTGGGCAGGCGGCGGATGAAGCCGCGCTCCTCCAGCGCCGTGATGAGGCGGTGGATTCCGGATTTCGAGCGCAGGTCGAGCGCGTCCTTCATCTCGTCGAAGGAGGGCGGTACGCCGGCCTCTTTCAGCCGTTCATTGATGAAACGCAGAAGTTCATACTGTTTGCGCGTAAGCATCTCGAGCATTCCCCCGGTTGGCTTCGTCTTCGGTCTCGAATCGTCAGGGTCCATCGCGGGAGTCCCCAAAACTCCCAACCATAGACACTAGCAGTCGAAACAAATCATGAACGGACACTATATGTTCGATATGTGTTCCGCAACCACTTAATTTCAGGTGAACGCATTACGGCTTGGGCTGACGAGACCGTCAAAGGCGCCGCTCAGGCGTCACTCCGGCAGCCGGAGCAATTCGCATGGCGATCCCTTTGCGGCAGCCGGCGCGAACGGCGGGCGTATCACAAGTGCCCGTGCCGCAGCGAGATTCCCCAATAGCGACGAGTCCTGGTGGTTCACCGGCACTGCGACCGTCGCGCCGTCCGCGCGCTGCTCGAGCCGTGCCCGCAGATAGTCTTCGCGCTGGTCGTTGGCAGCGAGATCGCGCCCCAGCACGGCGGTTTCGCGCGCATGGTGGACGGTGTCGCGGCCTGATAGTGCACGAATCAACGGCACCAGAAACAGGAAGCCGCAGACATAGGAGGAGACGGGATTGCCGGGCAGGCCGATCACCCGCATCGCGCCCAGCCTGCCGTGCATCATCGGCTTGCCGGGCCGCATCGCGATCCGCCAGAACGCCATGGCCGTGCCCTCGGCCTCCAGCGACCGCTTGACGAGGTCGTGGTCGCCGACCGAGGCGCCGCCCATGGTGATCAGGATATCCGCGTCGGCCTCGCGCGCCCGGCGGATGCCTTGCGCGGTGGCGGCGACCGTGTCGGCGGCGATTCCGAGATCGACCACCTCGGCGCCCTCGGCGCGCGCCAGCGCCCGCAAGGCGTAGCCGTTGGAATAGACGATCTGGCCGGGGCCGGGCGTTACGCCCGGCATCACCAGCTCGTCGCCGGTACCGAGGACGGCGACTTTCGGGCGGCGGCGCACCGCAAGCTGCGGATAGTTCATGCCGGCGGCGAGCGACAAATCGCGGTCGGTGAGGCGGCGCCCGCGCGCGAGCAGCACGTCGCCCTCGCGGAAATCGACGCCGGCGGCGCGGATATGCCGGCCCGGAACGGCGGCTTCCGTAATGGTGATGTGGTCGCCGTCGACGGCAGTGTCTTCCTGGATGATGACGGCATCGGCGCCGTCGGGGATCACGCCGCCGGTGAAGATCCGCACCGCTTCGCCTGCGCCCACCTTGCGCTCGAACGGGCGGCCGGCGGCGACCTCGCCGATCACCTTCAGCCGCGCGCTGGTGTCGGCGGCATCCGCCGCGCGCACCGCATACCCGTCCATCGCCGACATCGCCTGCGGCGGCTGCGTCCGCCGCGCGGCGATGTCGCGTGCGAGGATGCGATGAAAGGCATCGTCGAGCGCGATCATTTCCTCGGGCAGGGGGTCGGCGCCGGCAAGGATTGCAGCAAGCGCATCGGTGACGGGCATCAGGGCCACGGGCACAGCTCCTAGATTTCGAGTGCGGTCAGTGCCCGCGCCACGTCATCCATCGATGTCACGTGGATGGCACAAAGGCCGCGCGCCCGCGCACCTTCGATATTGGCGGCCGAGTCGTCGAAGAACAGGATCCGCGACGCCGGCACGCCGATCGCTTTTATCACATGATCATAGGCTTCCGCGTCGGGTTTGCGCAAACCGATGCTGGAGGACAAAAATATCTCGCGGAAATGGCTGAGCACACCGGCATAGGCCTGCGAGAAATGCGCGACGTGGGCCGGATTGGTGTTGGAAAACGCATAGAGCGGAAGGCGCTGTTTTGCGCCGGCCAGCAGCGGCGCAATGCCGTGCATCTCGCCGGTGAAGATCGCGTTCCAGCCTTCGAGGAACTGGGCGTCGGTGAGGCCGATGCCGAGCGACTGGCGCAGGCCCGCAAAGAACGCCGCGTCGTCGATCCGGCCGGTCTCGTGATGCTTGAAGCTGTCGTTGACGACAAAACGCCCCGCAAGATCGGCGGGCGCGCAGCCCGCGTGCTGCGCCCAGTTCGCCATCACGGAATCGAAGTTGATATCGAGCACGACACGGCCGAGGTCGAACAGCAGGGCATCGACGGAGGAGGGCGCTGGCGGCAAATTCATGGCAATCGTTTACAAAACTGGACCCGGCTGGGCAACGGGCCCCACGGGGATTCGCTTCCAGGCCCATTCCGGCGCTTAAGCCCGTGCGCGAGCTGTGCTAAGGCTGTCGCCTGTCTCAGGGAGTAGTCGCATGCAAGCCGTTGGGAGAATTCTGGGCGCCGTCGCCGTGATCGCCTTATTGGCCGGATCTGCCTGGGCCCAAAAAGGTCCTGCCAGATATGGCGAGGAGGACAAGCCCAAGACGCCTGCGGAAATCGCGGCCGAGACGGGACGCCGAGCGGGCCTACCGGAGGTCACTCGGCAACATACCGGAACAGCAGAAGACAGATCCCTGGGGCACGGTGCGCAGCGACAGCGCGCCGCCGAAAGCAGCCGTCAAGGCGCCGCCGGCCAAGCCGAAGGCGAAATCCGCCGAGGGCGCGGCAAAGTAACAAGATGACACTTCCCGGCGTCGATGCCGGGACAATGGTGTCCAGATGAGAGGAAGCTACATGACGGAAACGCTGCTGTTTTCCCCGATGACGATCCGCGGCGTGACGCTGAAGAATCGCATCGTGGTGCCGCCGATGCATCAATATTCGGCGGTGAAGGGCTTTCCGACCGACTGGCACCTGATGAACGCCGGCAAGTTCGCCGCCGGCGGCGCCGGCCTCGTTGTCGTGGAATCGACCAAGGTCGAGCGGCGCGGCTGCGGCACGGTCGGCGATCTCGGCATCTGGGATGATGCCTTCGTCGAGCCGCTCGGCCGGCTCGTGAAATTCATCAAGCAGCAGAATTCAGTCGCCGGCATTCAGCTCGGCCATTCCGGCCGCAAGGCGCGCGCGACACGGCCGTGGGAAGGCGACCGTCCGCTGCAGCGGACACCAGATATCGAGGACTGGGACGCTTGGTCGCCGGTGGCCCCGAGCGCCATCGCCCATAGCGAGAAATGGCCGGTGCCGAAGGCGCTGGAGCGTCACGAAGTGAAAGATCTGGTGCAGGCCTGGGGCAACGCGGCGCGGCGCGCGCACGAAGCCGGTTTCGACGTGCTGGAGCTGCACGGCGCGCACGGCTATCTCGTGCATCAGTTCCTGTCGGAGCGCTCCAATCAGCGCACGGACGAATATGGCGGCTCGGAAGCCAATCGCATGCGCTTCATCACCGAAATCACCGAAGCCGTGCGCGCGCACTGGCCCGACCACAAGCCGCTGTTCGTCCGTCTCTCGGTCGAGGACAATGCGGGATGGGGCCCGGAGCAGAGCGCGCGGCTGGCAAAGATCCTCAAAGCCAAAGGCGTCGACGTCATCGACTGCTCGTCCGGCGGCATCACCGAGATGGCGCCGATCCTCGGCAAGGAAATAAAATACAGCTACCAGGTGCCGCTGTCGGAATATCTGAAGCGCCATGCCGACATCATGACGATGGCGGTCGGCCTCATCATTCATGGCGACCAGGCCGAGCAGATCCTGCGCGACGGCCAGGCCGATCTGATCGCGGTGGGCCGCGAAATCCTCAACAATCCCAATTGGCCGATGGATGCCGCGCTCAAGCTCGGCGTCGAGAGCCCGTTCCGCAACGTTCCGCCGCAATTCGGCTACTGGCTGGGCACCCGCGCCAAGCGCGGTTTTGGAACCATGCCCTCGACCTGGCAAAACGGGCTGCAGGAAGCCGATTAGGCAACCAAATCCGTAGTATCCGTAGCCCGCATGAGCGCAAGCGATATGCGGGTGGAGCGGCCCCGGATATCGCTGGCGCTCATCCGGGCTACCGGCCGGCAAAAAAAGGCCGAGACAAAGCCGTAATGGTCCGGGCCGGCATGCCTTGATCCGACCAAAAAGCCATTGTGAGTTGGTGGCTCGGGACAGGGGCGCCGATTCACGGGAATCGCGGGCGTCCGCAAAAAGAACAAGGGACGCCCCAGCATGCGCAGGAATTTTGCCTTTCTTCTCGGCACGGTGACGGGCGCGTGTCTGGCCGTTGCCGTGACGGGACCGCAGGGGGCTAGTCTGGTGGCGGCGGCAAAGGCCGCGGCCCGCACCGACGCCTACACCCAGCTCAATCTGTTCGGGAGCGTGTTCGAGCGGATCAAGACCAGCTATGTCGAGAAGCCCGACGATTCCAAGCTGATGGAAGGCGCCATCAACGGCATGATCTCCGCGCTCGATCCTCATTCGCGCTACATGAATGAGAAGGGCTGGAGCGACATGCAGGAGACCACGCATGGCGAGTTCGGCGGACTCGGCATCGAGGTCACGATGGAAGACGGCCTCGTCAAGGTGGTGACGCCGATCGACGATACGCCCGCGGCCAAGGCCGGCATGCTCTCGGGCGACGTGATCACCCAGATCGACGACGAGGTTATTCAGGGCATGACGCTGGAGCAAGCGGTGGGCCGGATGAAGGGCCCCGCCAACAGCAAGATCCGGCTGAAGGTCGCGCGCAAGGGGGCCGCCGCGCCGATCGATGTTGCCATCGTGCGCGAGATCATCCGGGTGCGGCCGGTCCGCCACCGGACCGACGGCGGCGATATCGGCTATATCAGGATCACCCGCTTCAACGAGCAGACCACCGAGGGCCTGAAAAAGGCGATCGCCAGCATCGCCAAGGAGATCCCGGCCGACAAGCTCGCAGGCTATGTCGTCGACCTCCGCAACAATCCCGGCGGATTGCTCGACCAGGCCGTCTCGGTGTCGAGCGCCTTCATGTCGCGGGGCGAGGTTGTTTCGACGCGCGGCCGCACCGCGGAGGAAACCCAGCGCTTCACCGCGCGCGGCGGCGACATCACCAAGGGCAAGCCGCTGGTCGTGCTGATCAACGGCGGCTCGGCTTCGGCTTCCGAGATCGTGGCGGGCGCCTTGCGCGACCACAAGCGCGCCACCCTGATCGGCACGCGTACTTTCGGCAAAGGCTCGGTGCAGACCATCATCCCGCTCGGATCAGGCAATGGCGCGCTGGCGCTGACCACGGCGCGCTACTTCACTCCCTCAGGCCGCTCGATCCAGGCCCAGGGCATCGCGCCCGACGTCGAGGTGCTGCAGGAGGTGCCGGACGAGTTGAAAGGCCGCGCCGATCTGAAAGGCGAAGCCTCGATGCGCGGCCACCTCGCGGCTGACGGCGCCGAGCAGGCCGGCTCGCAAGCCTGGGTCCCGCCGAACGAGAAGGACGACAAGGCCTTGAACGCAGCGTTCAATCTGCTGCGCGGGGTGACGGTGAACGCGAACGCGCCAACGATGGCGAAGCGCGCGGTGCCGAACTGAGAGTAGCCCGGCGCTATTCTCGCAGTCGGAATTCGCCGCGTAGCCCGGATGAGCGAAGCGATATCCGGGTTTTTGCGTTGAGCTCTCCCGCATGTCGCTGCGCTCATGCGGGCTACTTGCTTCCGTCTGCCCCGCAACGACATCATGCCGATGCCCTTCGGGGGCACGCCTGAAGCCCCCGGACACAAAATCTCGAAAACAACCCCATGCAAAGTAGAATGGGTGTCCCTTTTTTGAAACTCCGCCTCTGACCCAACCGTAGCTCGCGCGCGAGAACCTTTAAACAAGCCGGTTCCCGCTCCATGCGCGTTCAAACGGAGTAGTCATGTCGAGAAATTGGACTTTGCCGGCCCTGATCCTGCTTCTCGGTTCGACTGGAACGCTGCAGGCAGAACCGCTCGATTCGGCGGGCGTCGTGTATATCGACGGAAAGCCGTGCAACCACGCGTGCCAGTCCTACATGGCTTGGTCTTATCGGGCGTTGTCTGCTCGGCACCACGAGGAACGCGAGACCGGCGCCGCGGTGCCGGAAGTGGATCGGATCGAACCGGTAGCCCGCCCGCGTGTGGCACGGCATGCCGCGCCGGTTGCCCGCACCGCGCCGCACGCCGGCAATGCGGCGTCGAATGGCAAGGTGCCGAACACCAAGGCGCCGAACAGCAAAAAGATCGCCGCCAATCCAGCGCCCCAAACACCGAGGAAGGAAATTCCAGCGGCCACGGCGACTGTGACTCCGGAAAATGTCGTGGGTGAGACCGCCGCCGCCATTCAAAAGCCCGAGCCCAGGGCGGAGAGCTCGCCGGAGCCGGCGCAGACAGCTGCCATCGCCATGTCGCAGCCGCCCGCCGAGGCGCCCACATCCAAGGCGCCTGCATCGGAGGTCAAGCCCGAGGTCGCCTTGCCGCCACCGGCGACGCTCGATATTGCCGCCGCGTCGGCTGCGCCCGCTCCCGGTACGGCGTCCGACAAGGCCAAGGAAATCGGAAAGACCGCAGCCGCATCGCCCGATGATCCGGATAATATGGTCGCGCTCGTACTGACGCGCCCCGAGATCAATTCGTTGTCCGACCTGAACAACAAGAGCATCGCGATCACGGAGAAGCAATCCGCCTCGAGCGGACGCGTCAGCGCGGCGCTGATGGCGGCGGGAGCCGCCGAAGTCCAGTTCAGCGAAGTCAAAGCGAGTGCGATCGACCGGCTGATCAGCGGCGAAGTCCCGGCCGCCGTCGTGCTTGCCACGCGCGAAATAGCCAACCTGTTTCCCGGGGTCGAGGGGTTCCGGACGTTTCGGGTGCCGCTGAAGGCGCGGATGTAGTGAGGAGAGTGCGGACGAGCGCTGCAGGCCAAGTGTCATCGTCCGCCTTGTGCGCAATTGCGCACTGGGGCGGACGATCCAGTATTCCAGAGACAGCAATGATGGATTCGATACGCCGCGGCGTACTGGATGCCCGCCTTCGCGGGGCACGACGGTCTTCGTTGGGCTAACGAGGAAACGTCCGTACGCAGGGCTTCAAGCAGCTACGCCGACCGCGCCACCGGCTTGCGCCCGCGCGGCTGGGCTGCGTCGGGGCCCTGCCGATCCGCAAGCAGCATCGGCCGGATCTCCGCCGCCGGCTTCGGCCGGCTGAACAGATAGCCCTGCATTTCCGCACAGCCGAGTTCGCGCAAGAGATCGCGCTGCTGCTCGGTCTCGACGCCTTCCGCCGTCGTGGTCATGTGGCGATCGGCGGCGATGTTCACCACCGCGCGCACGATGCTGGACGAGCCTTCTGGCTCGGCGATGTCGGTGATGAAGCAGCGGTCGATCTTGATCTTGTCGAACGGAAAACGCTGCAGGTAGCTCAGCGAGGAATAGCCGGTGCCGAAATCGTCGAGCGCGATGCGGACGCCGATGGTGCGCAGATCATGCAGCACGGCGAGCGCCGCCTCGTCGTCGCGGATCAGCACTGCTTCGGTAATTTCGAGCTCAAGCCGATCCGCGGCGAGGCCGGAATCGGCCAGCGCCGCCATCACCTTCAGGGCCAGCGTGCCGCTCCTGAATTGAATCGGCGAGACGTTGACCGCGAGGCGGATATTGCCGGGCCAGCTCACGGCTTCCCTGCAGGCCGTGTTCAGCACCCACTCGCCGAGCTGGTTGATCAGGCCGGTGTCCTCGGCCAGCGGGATGAACTCGGCGGGCGAAATCATACCGCGTTGCGGATGGCGCCAGCGCACCAGCGCCTCGCAGCCGGTGATCGCGTTGGTCTGCAGGCCGACGCAGGGCTGGTAGTAGACCTCGAAGCCGCCGTCGACCAGCGCCTGGCGCAAATCCATCTCCAGGCTGCGGCGGGCGCGGACCTCGGCCTCCATGTCGGTTTCGAAGAAGCGGTAGGTGCGGCGGCCGGCAGCCTTGGCGGCGTACATCGCCAGATCCGCGTTCTTCAGGATCCGGTCGATATCGGAACCGTCGCGCGGGGCCATCGCGATGCCGATGCTGGCATCGGTGGTCACCTGATGGCCGAGGCACTCATAGGGCGAGCGGATCGACTCGAAGATCCGGCTGACGAGCATCATCACGTCGTCGGTATCCTCGATCCCGGTCTGAACGATGGCGAACTCGTCGCCGCCCAGCCGCGCCACGAAATCGGATTTCCGCACGCAGCCGGCAAGGCTGGAGGCGACCGACTTCAGAAGCGCATCGCCGATCATGTGGCCGAGCGAATCGTTGACGCTCTTGAACTCGTCGATGTCGATATAGAGCACCGCCAGTTGCCGGTCCGGCGCGGCGTGGGAAAGCTCGCGCTTGAGCCGTTCGTGGAACAGCGCGCGGTTCGGCAGGTCGGTCAGCGCGTCGTAATGGGCGAGGTGGGTGATGCGCTCCTCGGCGCGGCGGCGCTCGGTGATGTCTTCATGGGTCGCCAGCCATCCGCCGTCGGGCACCGGTTCGTTGACGATCTGGATCGAGCGGCCGTCCGGCGTCGATATGACCATGGCGTTGCGGCGCGTAATGTCGTCCAGCACCTCCTCGATGTAGTGATCGATGTCGCCGACGAACGAGCCGGTTTCCTTGCGGTGGGCGATCACGTCGCGGAAACTGCAACCCGGCTTCAGGATTTCGGCCGAGAGGCCGTACATATCGAGATACCGCTTATTGCAGATGACGAGTTGTTGCTTGGCATCGAACAGCAGCAGCCCTTGCGTCATGTTGTTGACGGCGGTGTCGAGGCGCTGCTTCTCCAGCGACAGCCGCTGCTTCGACGCGCGGTGCTGATGCGAAAGCTTGCGGACGACGAGAAACAGCAGCGCGGCAATCGCCAGCGCGGAAAGTCCGGCGATCGCGATCAGCATTGCGATTTGCTCGCGCCAGTCGGCCAGTGCGGCCGATGTCGTCGTCGAAGCGACGATTACGATCGGAAAGTTCATCAGCGCGCGCGACGAGACGAGCCGGTCCTGGCCGTCCATCGGGCTGGTGAGGCGGGTCGTGCTGCGGGGCTGTTCGAAGATCTGCCGCTGGACGGCCGGACCGGTCTTGAAGTTCTTGCCGACCAGCTCCGCCACATGCGGGTAGCGGGCGAGCAGCGTGCCGTCGCTGTGGTGCATGGCAATGGTGGCGCCGGGTCCAAGCGCCACGGTGGCGAAGAATTTTTCGAAGTTGAGGGGTTCGATGCCCCGGCCGATGGCGCCGAGGAATTCGCCTTTCGGCCCGGTGATCTTGCGCGCGATCACCGTGGTCCAGGCGCCGGTGATGCGGCTGTAGACCGGCTCGACCAGCATCTCCGGCGAATGGAGGCCGGACCTGAATGTCTTGAAGTAGGGGCGGTCTGCTACGTTGACGGCAGGCAGCGGCCAGCCGGCGGATGCATTGATCAAATTGCCTTCGGCGTCGAACACGTTGACGCCGCCGACATAAGACATCGCCTCGATCTTGGATTTCAGCATCAGATGGATGTCATGGCCGGACATCCGGCGCTTGTAGCTCTCGACGGTCGAAATCCCGCTGGCACGCATGAATGCGATCAGGTCGTTTTGCACGACCTGAAAGTCTTCGAGCTGCTGGTCGAAATGGCGGGCAAGCAGCAGCACGGTGTTTTCCAGCTCGCGTTCGCTGTTGCGCAGCGCTCGCTCGCGGAAATTGCCGGCCATGACAGTCGCGCCGATGGCGATGGCGGCGATCAGGAGCGTGCCACCCACGATGAGCCAGCGGATTGGCTCGCCGCGGAAGGCGGAAGCAATCCTGAATGGAATGGTGCGGGTTGAAGCCATTGAACGCAATCGCTGCCGAGAACTGAACTTCCGGACGCGGAGTTCTCCCACCCCCGGCCCACGACTTCGATATCGCGCCGAAATGGAGTTGACGTTAGCAAGTCTGGTTAATGAAGCGTTATCCGGTGGCGGAGGGTGCCGCCGGCAACTACAGGCGGCTGCCGTCCAGCCATGGAACCGGTTTGGCGTGACCGCGCAAATCGGCGGAGCGGACGTCGGCGATCCGCCGCTCGATTGCAGAGGTTGCGAGAGCTGCGGGATTCGTTCGAGCGGGCGACGCCGTCACTGCATGGATGTCAGGGATCGATGCGTTCGCTTTTTCACGATGCGGTTCGGTTGAGGGCTGCCCGCCATGGCGCCGCCCTGGTTGAGGCGCAGCCAGGCGTCACCGGTATAGGGATTGCCCGGGCCCTTGTTCTGGCAATTGGCGTTTGGATAGTAGAACGCGCAATAACCGGGTTCGCCCATGACCTGCTGGGCCGCTGCGGGCGCTGTCATTACCGCAAAAGCGGCCGCCGCGCCAAGAAGCCTGTAGATCGCCATCGGATTCCTCCCTGTGAAGGTTCCGCAAGACACAACCCCGGCAGGTGGGACTCATTCCTTCGTCTCGCGGTCACACAAGCGTGACGAGGGCCAGGCCGTCGCGGCTCATCACCCTGCGCGATAATGGCCGGACTTGCCGCCGATCTTCTCGACGAGATGGATGCCTTCGATCCGAACTCCGCGCTCGACCGCCTTTATCATGTCGTAGATCGTGAGGCAGGCGACCGACACCGCCGTCAGTGCTTCCATTTCCACGCCCGTGGGGCCGGTGACCTTGACGGTGGCGCGGACGATGCAGCCGGGCAGTTTTTTGTCGGGCGTGATGTCGAGGGTGACTTTCGAAAGTGCCAGTGGATGGCACAGCGGGATCAGCTCCGAGGTGCGCTTGGCAGCCATGATGCCGGCAATGCGGGCCGCGCCCAGCACGTCGCCCTTTTTGGCGTTGCCGGAGACGATCAAATCCAGCGTCGCCCTGGTCATGACGACGCGTCCTTCCGCCACCGCCGTGCGCTCGGTCGCGGCCTTGGCCGAGACGTCGACCATCCGCGCTTCGCCCGACGCATCGATGTGGGTGAGGGCGGAGCCGCCTTTGGAAGCCTTGTCGCTAGAAGCTTTGGGTTTGGAAGTCTTGCCGGCCATGGGTTAGCCGGTCCCGGTGGCGCGCGGGCTGGCGGTGCGTGCCAGCAGTGCGCGGGTTGCCGCGGTCACGTCGGCCTGCCGCATCAGGCTTTCGCCGACCAGGAAGGTCGACATGCCGACGCGCTCCAGCCGGGCGAGGTCCGCAGGCGCAAAGATGCCGCTTTCGCCGACCATCAGGCGGTCGCGCGGGATCAGCGGCGCCAGCGCCTCGCTGGTCGCCAGCGTGGTCTCAAAAGTCCGCAGGTTGCGGTTGTTGACGCCGATCATCGGCGAGCGAAGTTTTAGCGCGCGGTCGAGCTCGATGCGATCGTGGATTTCGATCAGAACGTCCATGCCGAGCGCAATTGCTGCGTCCTCGATGTCTTTTGCAGCGCCGTCGTCCAGCGCGGCCATGATGATCAGGATGCAGTCTGCGCCATGCGCGCGGGCCTCGACCACCTGATAGGTGTCGAACAGGAAGTCCTTGCGCAACACCGGCAAGCTTGTCGCCGCGCGCGCGGCCACCATGAAATCGAGATGGCCCTGGAAGGAGGGCGTGTCGGTCAGCACGGAGAGGCAGGCCGCGCCGCCGGCTTCATAGGCCTTGGCCAGCGCCGGCGGGTCGAAATCGGCGCGAATGAGCCCCTTGGACGGCGAAGCCTTTTTCACCTCCGCGATCAGCGCGTAGTCGCCGCGAGCGAGCTTTTCGCGGATCGCGCGCACGAAACCGCGCGGGGGCGACGCCGTCCTGGCGCGGGCCTCGACGTCGGAAAGCGGATGCGCGCGCTTGGCGGCGGCGATCTCCTCGCGCTTGTAGGCTTCGATCTTGGTCAGGATATCGGACATCTCTGGCGCCCCTCGGATCAGCCGCGTGAGACCGCGATCAGGTGCTTCAGCCGTGCCGCCGCGGCACCACTGTCGAGCGATTGGGTCCCGATCGCTACGCCCTCCTTCAAATCCTTTGCGCGGCCGGCCACGATCAGCGCCGCCGCGGCGTTCAGCAGCGCGACGTCGCGATAGGGGCTGGGCCTGCCGTCGAGCACGCTTTGCAGTGCGATCGCATTGGCGTCGGCATCGCCGCCCCTAAGCGCGTCGCCATTGCAACAAGTGAGGCCCGCGTCCTCCGGCGTCACCTCGAACGTGGTGATCTTGCCGTCGTCGAGGCTGGCGACAAAACTTGGCCCGGTGAGGGTGATTTCATCGAGCCCGTCGGAGCCGTGCACCACCCAGACGGATTCAGAGCCGAGATTTTTCAGCACCTGCGCCAGCGGCTGCACCCAGTGCCGCGAGAACACGCCGACCATCTGGCGCTTGACGCCGGCCGGATTGGAGAGCGGTCCGAGCAAATTGAAGATCGTGCGGGTGGCGAGTTCGACCCGGGTCGGGCCGACGTTTTTCATCGCGGGATGATGGGCGGGCGCGAACATGAAGCCGATCCCGGCCTCGGCCACGCAGCGGCCGACCTGGGCGGGCGTAAGGTCGATCTTGACGCCGAGCGAAGCCAGCACGTCGGCAGCACCCGAGCGCGACGACAGCGCCCGGTTGCCATGCTTGGCGACGGGCACGCCGGCGCCCGCGACGATGAAGGAAGCGCAGGTCGAGACGTTGACCGAACCGGAGCCGTCGCCGCCGGTGCCGACCACGTCGACGGCGTCCGCGGGCGCCTCGACGCGCAGCATCTTGCCGCGCATCGCCGATACCGCGCCGGTGATCTCGTCGACGGTCTCGCCGCGGACCCGCAGCGCCATCAACAGCCCGCCCATCTGCGAGGGCGTGGCCTCGCCGGACATCATGCTGTCGAAGGCGGAGGCTGCCTCGTCACGCGACAGCGTCGCGCCGGTGGCGACTTTTCCGATGATAGATTTGAGGTCGTCCATCGCTTGGGCTTTCAGGATTGGGTGCCGATCATGCTCAGTTGTTAGCGCCCGTCACCTGCGCGAAGGCGGCCTGGTTGATGGTGGTGCCGATCTCGGATTCGATCTTCGTCACGTATTGCGCGACCTGTTCTTCGGCCAGACCGCGCTGCAGCGTGTCCTTCAGTTTCTTCAGCTCGTCGGAGGCGGCATCGACCTGCGGCACGGTCACATCGGTGACGCGGTACACGATCCACTCGTTGCCACCGGCGCCCGGCGTCTGCCCGACGCCGTCCTTGGCGGTCCGGAACGCGGCTGAGATGGTGGCCGAGGGGACGCCTGACAGCGAAGCGTCGCGGCGGAAGCCGGTCGCGGTCTCGACCTTCGCTCCGACCGCAGCCGCCTCAGTCGCGAGCGTGCTGCCTTGCTCGACCTTCTGCACCATCTCGGCAGCCTTCGCGCGCAGCTTGCTCGAAATCTGGTCTTCGCGCCATTTCGCCTCGACCTGGCTGCGAACCTCGTCGAGCGGGCGCTCGCGCGACGGCGTGATGCCAAGCACGTCGTACCAGGCATAGCCGCCGGCAAACTGGATCGGCTCGTTGTCGACGCCGACATCGCTGTTGAAGGCCTGCGCGACCACGTCGAGGCCGCGCGGAATGTTGGTCACGGGCTGGCCGTCCGGCTTGCGGCCGGAGCGATCGACGGCGTCGATCGTGATCGCGGTGAGGCCGAGCTTCTGCGACGCCTCCACCACGTTGGCGCCGCCGGAGCGTTCGTCTTCCATCTTGTTCTGGATCTCGCTGACCTTGGCGCGCGCGCGTTCGGTCGCGAGTTCCTTCTTCACCTGGGCTGCGACACTTTCAAACGTTGGCGTCACGCCCGGCTCGATCTTGCCGATCTTGACCAGCGCCACGCCGAACTGCCCCGGAATGGGCTGGCTGACTTCGCCTGATGGCAGCGAGAATGCCGCATCCGCGATCGCCGGATCGATGATCGCGCTCTTTGCGATCATGCCGAGGTCGACGTCGGCCAGATTGAGATTGCGCTCCTTGGCGACGTCGTCGAACGACGTGCCCGAGGTGATGCGCGCGCGCGCGGCCTGCGCCTCGCCCTCGTTCGCAAACACCATCTGTTGCACTTCGCGCTTCTCCGGCGTGCCGAGCCGGTCGCGGTTTTGTTCGAAGATCTTCTTGGCATCCTCGTCGGTGACCTCGGTCCACTTGCCGATCTCTTCGGGGTTGATCACGACAAAGGACAGTTTGCGATATTCGGGGGCGCGGAATTGGGTCTTGCGGTCCTCGAAATAGGCGGCCAGCGCCTCGGGCGAGGGGGGATCGATCGTGCCGGCCTGCGCGGCCTCGAGTTTGACGTACTCCATCGAGCGCTGCTCGTTCTGGAATTGGGTCATGGCGTCGATCAGGACTTTTGGCGGCTCCACGCCGGCCGAAACGGTGCTGGCGATCTGGCGGCGCAGCCCGAGGCGCCGCTGTTCGGCGAGGTAGCGTTGCTCGGTGTAGCCGAACTGCCGGATGGTGGCCTGGAAGCGTGCGGGGTCGAACTTGCCGCCCAATCCCTTGAAATTGGGATCGCCGTAGATCAGCCGCATGGTTTCTTCCTGCGACTGCGCAAGCCCCATGCGGCGGGCTTCCTCATCCAGCGCGGCTTCCTGGATGGTCTGCTGCAGCACCTGGCGGTCGAGCCCGAAGGCGCGGGCCTGTTCCGAGGTCAGCGGACGGCCGAAACTGCGGCCGAGCTGCTGCAGCCTTTCGGTATAGATCTGGCGGAATTGCTCGGTCGAAATCTCGGTCTTGCCGATCTTGGCGAGCGACGACTGGCCGAACCCCTTGAAGATATCGGCAATGCCCCAGACTGCGAAACTGACGATCAAGACGCCCATCACGACGGCCATCACAGCCTTGCCGAGCCAATTTGATGAGGCTTTCCGAATTCCTCGAAGCATGGG